>CAZBVJ010000004.1:0-233289 GCA_964495485.1 uncultured Sulfuricurvum sp. | reverse complement strand
AACCATCGACCCCCTCATTAAAAGTGAGATGCTCTACCGGCTGAGCTAACGAGACGAAAATAACAACAAACCGTTTCCAGCAACGTTTTGTGGACGGGAATTATAGCGGATGAGAGCTTTTTTGTCAATAGTTTTTATAGAAATAGAGGAATAAAATTCGTTTTAGGGTGAAATTTTGCTTCGAATGTAGCGATAGAGAGGTCAAAGAGAGATTCGACATGGGTCAAATCTCTATGTACATTGATATTAGTGGATCGGAACATAGGCATAGCTGTCATTTTGTTTGTCAATCAGCCCGATCGTAGAGCTGGGGGTGAGTTTGACAAAATCGTATAGGGTATTTTTATCGATATTTTTCGACTTCATCCCAGATTCGCACATGATAAATTCGACTTCGTAGGTTGACGCCATTGTTGATAGCCGTTTTCCGAGTTGATCGTGTGCTTTGATGAGGGTGGTATCATCTTTATAGGGGGAGTTTTTCAGATCGTTGATAAAAAATTTGTACGCATCTCCGTGGATGACTACGGCGACATCGAGTTTTTCAAGTTTACTCTCATAGTGGGTTTTGTTGAAAGCGATACCGCTGAGGAGTTTTTTTTCAATCGTTTGGAGTTTTCCGCTGGTGAGATCGAAAACCACTTTTTTTACCCCCTCTTCAGCAAAGAGGAGTGTGCAGAGTGCGAAAATCATGAGTAAGCTTTTCATGGTATATGACCTTATAGATATAAAATTGAGAAATATTATAGAGTGTCAATGTAAAAATAGTATAAATCGACGTTTCACCGAAAACTAAAAAATAATGTGATATTCTTGAGATACTGAAATAAGGAATTATTATGTTAAAGCAGTTCATTTTAGCCTCACTTTTAAGCCTCGGATTGTACGCCGCGCCGATCCAAAACGATAATGCGTTTCAATCGGCGGTAACATCCATAGGCAAAGCCGATAAACTGGTACTGATGATCTATACGACCGATGATTGTCCCGAGTGTGCTTATATGAAGAAAAAAGTGTTTCACGACCCGAAAGTCGAAGGGTATTTGAATACGAATTACGTCATTGTCGAAAAAAACGTTCATCGCGATAAACTCCCTGATGGATATGATTATTTTGGGCTTCCGACGATGTTTTTCATCGATAAAAACGGCGTGAAAAAAGAGACGGTTGTGGGGAGCCGCAGAGCACCTGAATTTGCCAAAGAGCTACACCGTATTCGAGGGATGAAATGAAGACTCTTTTCTTATCAGTGCTCATGGGGGTGAGTTTGAGCGCTTATGACGCGGCGCATCTGAAAAAAGCGCTGGAGGAGAAAGAGTGTATCGGATGCGATTTGAAGGGTGCTGATCTGCGAAACATCGATTTTAGCGGCGGGGATCTAAGCCGAAGCGATCTCTCGGGTGCCGATCTGCGTAACAGCGTGTTTGTGATGTGCTCGATCGATGATGCCAATCTCAGCCGTGCGAAAGCTGCGGGGGCGATTTTTTGGAAAGGATCGATAGTGCGGAGTGATATGAGTCATCTGAATGCTAAAGGGGCAAATTTCAAAGGGACCCATCTGGAACATTCCAATCTTTCTCATGCCGATCTGAGGGGAACTAAGAGCTGGAAAGCCAATTTTTCGGATGCAATTTTGGTTAAAACTGATTTTTCGGGTGCTGAACTGGGAGATGCGAAATTTATCCGCACCGATCTGCGCACCGCGAAATTTATCAATGCGCTACTATGGGAAACCAAATTCTCCGAGACGGTGATGAGCAAAGCCCAATGCGCTCAGGCGAAAAAAGAGGAAGCGTTGCTCGATATCAATGTGACATGTCGGTAAAAAAGCTATAATAAACGTATGAATATCTGGTCATTTGAGTATCTTTGGGCATTTTTGGCGCTACCGCCGATTCTTTACTGCCTCTATCGCTGCAAAATCGTCCCTCAAAAGCGCTATTTTCCCCATGTTGCTTTTTTCGGCAATCCGGGAAAATGGCGCAATCTCGATTGGCTTTTCAAAGTAGTAGCGGTGGTGCTGATCGTTGCGGCGCTTGCCTCTCCCGTGATGACCGACTTCTCCGATCCGCGCAATCGAAACGGGATCGATATCGTCCTTTCTCTCGATGGGAGCGGGTCGATGAACGCGTCTGGATTTGCGGAGGGGGAGAGCCGAGCTACCCGATTTGAGATAGTGCAAAAAATCGCGTCGGAATTTGTGATGAAACGGCGTGAGGACAACGTCGGAGTGGTACTGTTTGGGGATTTTGCCTTTATCGCTACCCCCGTGACCTATGAAAAAGAGATTATTGCCGAGATGATCGGCTATCTGAGTTTCGGGATGGCGGGGCAAAACACCGCGATCGGCGAGGGGGTCGCGCAAGCGGTTCGGGCGCTCAAAGATTCCAAAGCCAAATCCAAAGTGATTATCCTCCTCACCGACGGAGAGCACAACAGCGGTGCGGTCTCCCCCAAAGAGGCGGTAGAGATGGTGCGTAAAGCTGGGGTTAAACTCTATACCATCGGGATCGGTGAAAAAGGGGAGTTTGATAGCAAACTCCTCTCTCAAATGGCGCGTGATGGGGGCGGGGAGTATTTCAGCGCCGTAAACGAAAAAGAGCTTGCCGATGTCTACGCTCAAATCGATACGATGGAGCGCTCACGGATCAAAAGTGCGGAGCATACCTTTGCCGAGCCCTATTACCAGTGGCCGCTGGCGGGGGCGCTTGTGCTGATACTCTGGATGATGAGCAAGCGGAAGGTACGCGGATGATGGTTCTCTCTCCTCTATGGCTCTGGGCGTTGGTGCTGATTCCGACCTATTTGTGGATGGCGCGCCGTTTCGGGTGGCATACGCAAGGATGGCTCCTCTTTGCGGTAGCGATGCTGATCCTCGCCCTCTCCCGTCCGGTACTCCCGGAAAAACCGGTTACGGTGGAAGAGGCGGGGAGCGATGTCATTTTGGCAGTGGATGTGTCGTATTCGATGCGGGCGACCGATATTGCTCCGACACGTTTGGACGCCGCCAAAGAGGCTTTGTCGCAGATCGTCCGCAGTGACAAGCGCGACCGCTTCGGGGTGCTTGCCCATACGACCAGCGCGATCGTCCTCTCGCCCCTCACCAAAGATACGGAGCTGTTGCTCCATCTGTTCGCTTCGATGGATGAATCGCAGATCATCACCAAAGGGACAACCGTCATGAGTGCTTTGGAGCTCGCCCGCAAGATGTCTCATGCGTCTCACCCTTTGCTCATCCTCTTTAGCGACGGGGGGGATGAACTCTCGTATGAGAAAGAGGCCTCGTTTGCCGAACAAAACGGTCTGAAAGTGTGTGTCGTGATGTTGGCGTCCAAGGGGGGGAGTACACTCCCTGCTGAAGATGGCTCACTCGAAGACGAGAACGGTCATATCGTCATCAGTTCGCGCAATGATGCGATCAACGAAATCGCCGAGCAAAGCGGGGGAAAAGTGATCGACGGAGCCGATGCGGGGGCGGTGTTGGAGTGGATCGAGCGCGAACGTGGAGAAGATTTCGCGGGTTCGACGACGGTGGCGCGGTATCAGGAGCTCTTTTATCTCCCCGCATTGTTGGCGCTGATCGCGTTTGTGATGGCGTTTACGACGGTTGGGGAGAGGGTTGGGAAAAAAATGGTTCCCTTTTTCGCATTGATCGGCCTCTCGGCTCAGGGGGGAATTCTGGATTACCCCTACCTCAAAGCGGGATATTACGATTATGCGCAGGGCAATTATGAACGCTCGGCACGGTGGTTTGAACACATTGAGACTCCGCAAGGCGCATTCAACCGTGCAACTGCTCTTTATAAAGCGGGGAAATATCAAGAAGCACTCAGTATCTACCGTCAAATCCGCTCACACGATCCGGCATTCAAATCGGCGGTGTTTTACAATATGGGCAATTGTCATATCCGCCTCAGCGAATTTGAGAACGCCCGTAACGCGCTGCTCAAATCGCTCACGTTGCAATACACCAAAAGGGCGGATGAAAATCTCCGCGCCATAGAGCGTGCCGAAGAGCAAAAAACGTTGAATGTCCGCAAAGAGAAAAACGATAAACTCTCCGCCGATGAGAACAAACCGACCGGCGAAGGGAAAAAAAGCAAAGAGGGGGGCGGATCGAACATGCAAAGCGATATCGCCTCTTCCGGTGCGGGTGACGCGCAGAAAAAGACCGAAGGTGATCCGAGGTTTTCAACCTCGCAGGGGAAAGCATCGCTCAGCTCCAAACAATACGAGCTGATTAATCAAAGGAGTGTCCATGAAACGAAGCCTTGGTAGGCTGATTGCATTGATGATGATAAGCGCGAGCGCTTGGGCCGCGACCTATCAGTGGCGTATTCTCGAAGCTCCCAAAGAGCTCTACGTCAATCAAAGCGGAGTCGTTCGGTATGAGTGTTCGTTTTCGGACAGTGCGGCGGAATACGTCATCTCCTTTAAACCGACGGGGAATGATGTGTATAAAGTCTCAGTTCTTACACAACGTGACCGAATTGTAGAGGGGAAGCGGGTACAGACGTTCGATGTCCTTATCACCCCTCTCAAAGCGGGGGATATTGAGGTCGCTTTGGATGCATTGATCCGCCATACAACGTTTGCGTCGATTGAAAACGCCTCGATCGGACGGGATAACGTCAAAAAATACGATTTTGACGATGAGACGGCCTATTTACCCAAAACTCTCATTCATGCCAAACCCAATTCTGCCGCACTCAGTGGAGAGATAGTGATGGAGGTAAAGGTAGAGAAGCGGAGTGTTATCGCTCATGAGCCGGTACATGTGAGTCTCTATCTCCGTGGAAAGGGGAATCTCGATCAATTTGTCCCGTATGAGCTGAACATCAGTGGTGTAAACGTCTTTGCCGAACCTCCGCAAAAAAATATCTCCCCTTCCAGTGCGGGATTTGAGGGAGAGATCCGTCAGGAGTTTGCGTTGGTAAGTGACAAAAACTTTGTCATCCCCTCCATCGAAATCGAGATTTTCGATACCGTTACCCAAAGCCGCAAAGTGCTCAAAAGCCAAGCGGTGTCGATCGAAGTGGTGCAGGGGTATGAGCGCTCAAACCTTCTCGATCCGCCGCAAATAGCCGATTGGAGCTACTGGATGCGATATGCCCTCTATGGGGCGTTGATTGTACTGGGGATTGCTCTGGGTGAGGCGGCACGGTGGCTATGGAAACGGCGTCCGCGCCGCAGAGCAAAGCGGTTTTTTGATGGTGCCAAAACGTCAAAAGAACTAGTGACGCTGTTGGCGTTATCGGGGGATAAACGATTCCTAGAAGTGATCGATGGGCTGGAAAATAAGACAATGAGCTTAAGCGAAGCCAAAACCAAACTGGATAAACTCACATTAAAAAAAGAGGTAAAATAATGCTAAAACTAATCACGATGTTTTTTATAATATTTACCTCAGTTTATGCAGAATGTTTAGTAACGACGAATGAAGAAATAGCTAACAAAATTGCACATGGTCATGCTTGGATAAATCATTCGAGTGAGTTTGAAGAAAAAAAAAGAATTGCAAATTTAGAAATGCCTGAGACTCTAAAAATTGCTAATCCTGAAGAGTTTCAAAATCATATTAGTACGATTATGATTACCAAGGCTCCTAAAATTATTCCGGGTAATCGTAAAGTTTATTGGGACGATAATACCGGTACAATCGTTTTTTATGATCCGTACAGTAATGATTGCGGTACCGCTTTTAGACCGAATGACGGTAAACAATATTACGAACGTGTTTTAAAACGAAAAGAATCGGAAAAAGATCGATCAAAGATAGAAGCACACCAAAATCGCATTTTAGAACAACATAGTAATAAAAAATATCAACCATCAGCAAATTCGACATCTAAAGCAAGAGAAACAAATAGATTCCAATGTGATGGAAGGACACATTGTTCTCAAATGAGATCATGCGAGGAAGCCACATTTTTTCTTAATAATTGCCCAGATACAGAAATGGATGGAAATCATGACGGAGTTCCGTGTGAAAAACAATGGTGTAACTAAAATGAAACTGGATAAACTCACATTAGAAAAAGAGGTGAAATAATGAGTGATGTATTGCAACAAATCCGCACTGAAATTGCGAAAGTGGTCGTCGGTCAGGAGAGCATGATCGATGGATTGCTGATCGGGTTATTGTGCGATGGGCATATTTTGATCGAGGGGATTCCGGGATTGGCGAAAACGACCACGGTAAAAGCTCTCTCTCAATCGTTGGGATTGGGATTCAAACGGGTGCAGTTTACCCCCGATCTTTTGCCGAGCGATATTTTAGGCGCTGAGGTCTACGATCCGCAAAACAATGGATTTAAAATCAAAAAAGGGCCGATTTTTACCAATCTCCTCCTCGCTGATGAGATCAATCGCGCCCCCGCAAAAGTGCAATCGGCACTGCTGGAGGTGATGGCGGAGCGGCAGGTGACGTTGGGGGATGAGAGTTTTCGTCTCGCTTCGCCATTTCTTGTTATGGCGACCCAAAACCCGATCGAAAACGAGGGGGTTTATCCCCTCCCCGAAGCGCAGTTGGATCGCTTCATGCTCAAAATCAATGTCGGATACAACACTCCCGAGGAGGAGCTCATGGTTGCTCGCCGTATTGCAGGAGGGACGAGCGAGAGTATCGATGCGGTGATCACCTCAGATGCGTTGTCGGCACTCAAAGAGAGGGTGAAAACGATCCATATCGATGAGCCGGTGGAGAAATACATGATCGGTCTTGTCACCGCGACCCGTGAGCCGGAGCGGTTTGGATTGGGTGAGATCAAAAAATACCTCCAATTCGGTGCCAGCCCCCGCGTCAGTATCGATATGTTCAAGGCCTCCCGTGCGCGAGCCTTTTTGAACGGGCGGGAGTTCGTCAACCCCTCCGATATCATTGCTTTGGCAAAAGAGCTGATGCGTCACCGTATCGTCCTCTCGTATGAGGGGGAAGCGGAGGGGATCACTACCGATGAGTTGATCGAGAAAATCATCAAAGTTGTCCCTGTACCGTAATGAAAAACAGTGCTCAAATTCTCATCAAAGCGCGCCGCCAGATCATCGGGGATCGGATCGGGAACAACCCCTCGATGTTTCGGGGGGAAGGATTCGATTTTATCGAACTGCGCGAATACGTCAGCGGTGATGACACCCGTCACATCGATTGGAATGTCACCGCAAAGATGGGAAAACCGTTTGTCAAAGTGTTTAGAGAAGAGCGTGAGTTGAGTGTCCTCACCGTCGCACTCCTCGGAGGGGGACTCTATTTTGGGAGCAGCAAGCCAAAAATCGAGAGCGTCGCCGAGGCGGTCGCCCTCATCGGATACTCGGCGGTAGCAAACGGAGACGTATTTGGTCATTGCAACTACTCCGAAACACTGCGCGACGAGATCCGCCCCGCCAAAAAGCGCTTTTCGGTACAGCAGGGGGTGGAGAGCGTACTGAATGCCGAGATTTTAAACCGTCGTGCCGATATCGCCCATACGATCAAAGAACTCTACCGACGGACAAAGCGTAGGTCGCTCATCGTATTGATCGGCGATTTTTTCGAGATACCCGATCTGCGGCTATTGGCGCGAAAACATGAAGTGGTGGCTATCGTGGTCCGCGACCGTGCCGAGGAGAATCCGAGTGTGATGGGCTATACCGCTCTCATCGATCCCGAAAGCGGTGCGGTGTTGGAGGGGGATTTTAATGAACGGAGCGCCAAGCGGTATCGTGAACGTCTCCATGCCCATGACGTCGAACTTTTCGAGACATTCCGGCGTCACGGGGTGAGGGCGACGAAACTCTACACGGATGGCAATGCGGTTGTGACGCTGCGCCGGTTGTTTGAGGGGAGAGTATGAGAGACGCGAATATTCCGATCAACGACATCGCCCCGCTCGTAGAGATTCACGATTACTCATTTTATTATTTTCTAGGGGTGGTGATTCTCATCGCGGTAGGGGTGGCGACACTCGTGTTGGCGGGGATGAAACAGCTTAAAAAACGGCAACACACTGAGCGCAAGGTGATGATCGATAAACTCAAATCGGTCGATCTGAGTGATCCGAAACATGCCGCTTATGCGATCAGTGAGATAGGACGTTTTTTTGAACACGATAACGAACGAACCCATAAAGCATACCGGAATCTGTTTGAACGCCTTGAACCGTACAAGTATGCCCCTACTGTCGATCCGATCGATGAGGAGACATTGGGGTATTATCGTCTGTATCTAGAGATCATCGATGTTTGAGGGGATCTATTTTCAGTTCCCTAAACTCGGATTTATCCTCTTTTTCTTTCTCGCGTGCGAAGCTCTTTGCCCTTTGCGCTCCAATCCGATCTATTTTCCGAATCTCCCCTTTTTTAACCGAGATGAGACGAAACCCCCTCTATGGATGTGGATTTCCAAGTGGCTCATGATTTCGATGCTGATCGTGGCGATGATGTCACCCGTGCGGGAGATCCGCCAGGAGAGTCGGGGATATGATATCCTGATTGCCCTTGACCCCCGTTCCATAACCCCTCACACCATCGAGCAGATTCGTACCTTTATGAAACTGCGTTCTGAGGATAGGATAGCACTCTATGTACCGTATGAATCTCCTGTTTTAATCCCTTTAACCACGGATCATGAGCGGATCGGATCGATGGTGCAACAATTGGAGGCTTCGGAAAATTCGGGCAAGATCACCCGTGAGATCGAACGTTTTTTTTCCACCTCCGCCGAGGGGGAGGGGTGGGCGGTGATCCTTTCAGAAAATCCCAAAAAGTGGGTTCACTCTCTCCCCGTAGGGATCGATATCACCACGCCCGATTTGACTTCCGATTGGGTGCAAGAGAGCGATCGCGACCATCCTCCGTTTGCGGTTGTGGCGACCCATAAATATTTTGAGTATTTTTATATCTACCCTCTTTTTGTCGGATTTTTGGCGATGCTTGCCTATTTGTACGGACGCAATCAAAAGGGGCTCGTATGAGTTTTTTGCATAGCGAATTTCTCTTTTGGCTTTTGGTGCCGACACTGCTCCTTTTTTATTTTTGGCTTACCCAAAAACCGCTCCACCACCGCTGGCTCAGTGAGGCGATGCTTGAACGGCTCAAAGCTCCTGAAAACACCATGAATCTCAAAGGGCGGAATATCCTCTTTTTGATTGCATCGGTATTGTTGATTGTCGCGATGGCTCAGCCGGTGGTGATGAATTCGACTCCGATTCGTGGAGGGCTGCTCCATATCGTGATGGCGATTGAGACGGGAGGAGATGCCAAAATTGTCGAGAAAAACCGTGAGATGGCATTGCAGAGTCTCTACACACTCTTGGGAGAGGAGGTTGAACTGATCGCCTACGATCAGACTCTCTACACCATCTCACCGCGCAGTAACGACGGGGGGATTTTGGCGGAACTGATCCGAAACCTCAAACCCTCAGCGCAAGCATCATCCCAAGAGAGAGTGCGTGATACACTTTTGGATTACGATGCCGATATGAAAATCATCGTCTCATCAGAAGCGCTGAAGCAAGAGGGGATACTATCGGTCAGCGGGGCGGACGATATCGATAAAGTGCATGAAACACTGCTCGATTTACGGGAGAAACATCGCCTCCAAGCTCATATCCCCCTCTTTTACTATCCGTTGGGTCTTGCCATGGTGCTCATGTTGGTCGCCCTCGCATCGATGAGCAAACGTAGCAGTGTAAGTGTGGCAAGTTTGGTGGTTATGATCATGATTGATCCTACGAGATCCGAAGCGGGGATACTCGATTTTCAGCTCCTCAGTGAGGCTAAAAGTGCGTATGAAATAGGAGATTACGCTAAAAGTGAACGACTATATGCACGCTACCAAATGAGTCACGATTCCCCCGAAGTGCGTTATAACCGTGCCAATGCACTCTACATGAGCGGTCGGTTCGAGAAGGCGGCGTATTGGTATGGGCATGTTTATACGACCGATACGGGATTGCTCGAAAAAACACGACATAATCTGCGTAAAACACAAGATCGCTTAGCGGAAGAAAAAAAGGGGAAAGAAAAGGGTGGGCGAGTCGATAATTCCATAACTCAAAGCACCCATCGGATTCAAAGCGGGGCAAAATCCCCTCACGTCACCCGACTCTTTGTATGGTGATTGTTTTCTGCCATATCCGGAAGATATGGCAAGCTTCAGGGGGTTGTAGGGACATTTGTCCATGCCACTTTTCGGGCTTTGCCTGAAAAATGCGTAACTATTGTTTATTTAAAAATATCGTAGAGTTTATTAGCCTCTTTCATCTCTCGACGAAGTTCACCGTAATTCTCCTCTTGAAGCGCTTTTTTAAGGGTTTGTAATTCAAGCTCAAAGAGTTCGACGGCATTGAGGACGTTCTGGCGGTTTTGGCGGAAAATATCTTCCCACATCGCCGGAGAACTTTTCGCCAAACGGCTCATCGACCGAAATCCCCCCGCCGCGAGGGTGAGGATGTTCTCTTTCTCCTCTTGGGCGAGGACGGTATTGGCCAAAGCATACGAGATAACGTGGGGCATATGGCTGATAAAAGCGGCATGACGATCGTGCTGCGCCGCACCCATACGCCGTATCTGCATCCCGATGGCCTGAAAGATACGCAATGCGATGTCACGCTGGGTGTCACCGCTGTGTTCCAGATCACACAGTACCACCACTTTTTCAGCGTATAACCCCTCTAACGCGGCAGAGGGACCGAACTGCTCCGTTCCCGTCATCGGGTGGGCGGCTACGACGTTAGGGCGGATACATGGAGGGATGGCATCGACGATCAGGGCTTTCGTGGAACCTAAATCGATGAGGGTCTTATCACTTCCCTCCAGATCGGTTGATTGCTCTAAAAAGGAGATAACGCCATCTACCGGAACCGCTAAAAAAATTACATCACAAGCGTGTTTGAGATTTTCAAAACTCATGAACGATTCAACAAGCCCCCGTTGCAAGGCAATCATCTGATGCTCTTCGTTATGATCGCATCCGATAATGGAGGAGACAAAAGAGAGGTGTTTGAGGGCAAGCGCCATCGATCCCCCCATAAGTCCCAATCCGACAATCCCGATTTTCATTCGTATCCCTATAATTTCAATAATGGTACTATTTTAACCCTTTTAAGTTTAATTTACACTCCGATTAATCGTATCGGTGCTAGAATAAGAGACAATTTTAATGCAATGGACATCGCTTGAAAAAAATTACCCTCTCATTGACCGTAGCAAGCCTACTGGCGTACGGAGCTACACAAAACGTTCAATCAATTCAGTATGAGGGGATGATTCATATCTCCGAAGCGGTTGCGAAAAGACTTAACGAGATCAAAGTGGGTGAACCGCTCGATCCTGCCGCTGTTGATAAAAGTATTAAAAATTTCTATGATCAAGGGTATTTTGAGGATATATGGGTTGATGAAGCTGAGGGAAAAGTGACCTTCCACTTTAAAGAGAAACCGGTTATCTCCAAAATCGAGCTTAAAGGGTACAAAGAGAACGATGAAGAGGCTCAAAAAACATTGCTTCAGGTTGAAAAAGGGTCATTGTACGATGAAAAGCGTCTAGAGGGGGCGAAAAAACGGATCATCGATGCATTGAGTGTGGATGGTAAAATTGATTCGGTTGTCGAGATCGATACCGAGAAACTCGATAACGGTTCGATGCATGTTACCTTCATTGTCAATGAGGGTGAAGAGATCATCATCAAAAAAGTCCGTTATGCCGGAGTGAACGTATTGGATAGCGATGATTTTGATAGTATGATCGCCAATAAAGAAGAGCAGTGGATGGGATGGATGTGGGGCCGTAACGACGGTAAAATGAAAGTTGCCGAATTACAGTATGACCCGCTTCGTATCCGAGATTACTATATGCAAAATGGGTTTTTGGATGCCAAGGTTGATGAACCTTTTGTCCGGATCGATTTTGACCATTACACTGCTGATATGAGCTATAACATCTTTGAGGGGGATGTCTACCGCGTAAGCGATATTTTGGTTTTCCAAGATAACAAAGTGATTGAAGATCAAGAGCTGCTTGACGTCATTACTTTAGAGAAAAATAAACCGTTTAATATCAAAACCTTCCGTGAGGATGCCGATCGGATTAAAACCAAAATTGCCGATTTGGGATACGCCTACGTTCAGGTTCAACCCGACCTGAAAAAAGACAAAGAGGGGAAAAGTGTCGATGTCGTTTATCGGATCAATCCGGGTAAAAAAGTGCGTATCCGTAACGTTATCGTCTCCGGAAACAACCGTACTCTCGATAGAGTCGTCCGCCGTGAACTCTTTTTGGCACCGGGGGATTGGTACAGCCTGAGCAACCTCAAAGACTCCCGTAACGCGATCGGGCGCACGGGTTATTTTGAGAGTAATACGATCGAAGAGAAACGGATCGATGATGAGTCGATGGATCTGATCGTTCAGACCAAAGAGGCACCGACCGGTAATATTCAACTGGGTGGAGGATACGGAAGCTTTGGAGGAATCTTGCTCAGCGTTGCGGTAAGCGATCGTAATATTTTCGGTTCGGGGATCAATGTCGGACTCAATTTAGAACGTTCACAACGGACCAGCAACTATTCGTTTAACATCTCCAATCCACGCCTCAACGACAGCGATTTCAGCGGTAACTTCTCGATTTATGACAGTTCGACCGAATACGATAGCTACAGCGTCGCGTCAACCGGTATGAGTGTCGGTGTAGGGCACCGTTTTAACCGTTATTGGAGCGGTTACATGGGATATAACTACTCTAAAAATAATTACAGTGATATCGATAAAAATAGTACAGGATATGATCCCCGTTACTATGAAAATTATGCAAAAAGTTCAGTGATTTTCTCGGCTACGTTTGACAATACCGATGATTACTATATTCCGCGTGAAGGGTTCACTTTCTCCCAAAGTTTTGAAAAATCAGGACTTGGCGGGGATGCTGATTTCCTCAAAAGCCGCACTAATTTCGGGGCGTATTTGGGACTCCAAAAGTGGACCGATTTCGATTTGATTCTCCGGTACAAAGCCCGTTTCAACTATGCGGATGAGAGCGGCTATTTGCCATTAGGAGAAAAATTCTATATGGGGGGAATCGGTTCAGTCCGCGGATATCAAAGTTATTCTCTTTCTCCGACGGATGGTGTTGACAGTACTGGTAAACCGTACAAAATTGGAGGAACAGAAACATTCTCTAATAGTCTCGAGTTCAGTGTTCCACTTGTCCCTGAAGCTAGGATGCGTGCCACGGCATTTGTCGATTATGGGATGATCGGTGAGAACTCTTTAAGTGAGATTAAACGTGGAGGTTATGGAGTATCACTGGAGTGGTTTAGCCCTGTTGGACCGCTCCAACTGGTATTCGCCAACCCGATCGGAGATAAACCGGGGGATGATGTCACCCACTTCGAGTTTACAATCGGACAGAGATTTTAGGTTAGTTCCGTTCGTGGTGAGCTCAGTTGAACCATGAACGTTTCACCCTTCGACGAGTCCAGGGCGAACGTAAAACTTACTTCTTAAATACCTTCACGAGTTTAGAAACAACTTCTACCGCACCCATCACGATTCCCCCAGCCACGATCCCCGCCAGAGCATCGATTAAAACCGGAGTCATCCACCCGAGAACTCCTCCGAGTACAGGGAGACTCTCTGCAGTGTGCACCGCCGATTCGACGAGGTGATGAGCATCCGGAATACCGTGCAAGAGGATGCTTCCTCCCACCAGGAACATTGCTGCCGTTCCGACGACGGTGAGAATTTTCATAAGGCGCGGTGCAAAGCTGAGGAGCCCTTGCCCTAGAGCACGTTGCGGAGCCCCCTTTTTCCCTTCTGGGGCATTTTGAAGCAGATGCAGTCCGACATCGTCCATTTTCACGATGGCGGCGACAAGACCATAAACCCCTATAGTAATCGCGATAGCAACACCCGAGACGACGAGAGTTTGGGTCATGATATCTTTATCGGCTACCGTACCCAGAGCAATCACGATGATCTCGGCAGAGAGGATAAAATCGGTGCGGATGGCACCTTCGATTTTTTCTTTTTCAAAGGATTCAAGGTCGACATTGGGGTTATGGAACGCTTCGATCAACTCTTGTTCATGTTCATCATCCTCTTTGGAATGCAAAAATGGATGGGCAATCTTTTCGAACCCCTCAAAACACAGATACGCGCCACCCACCATCAGGATTGGAGTGATCGACCACGGAGCGAACGCACTGAGTCCCAATGCAGCAGGGACGAGAATAAGCTTGTTTTTGAATGAGCCTTTGGCAACACCCCATACTACCGGAAGCTCTCGCTCGGCTCGGATACCTGAAACCTGCTGAGCGTTGAGGGCCAGATCGTCCCCTAGTACACCTGCCGTTTTTTTGGCGGCGACTTTGCTCATCGCCGCAACATCGTCAAGAAGGAGGGTAATATCGTCGATAAGAATGAGTAGACTGCTGCCTGCCATAGATTAATCCTTTAGAACAAGGGTAAGGTTTTTAGGGAGAATAATATTTTTGAGCTGCTCACGCGCCAGATAGAGGTTATCACCTTGTACAGTGAGGGTGGAGTTTTGAAATTCCAATGTGAGCTGTTTTGAACCGACTCTGGAAGCCAATAAAACATGGGATAGCCATAAAATCATACTAAGGTGATCAAGGGTCGCCGTCTCCGGTAAAAGCGATCCGTAACTGTTTTTAGGGATCAGTTCGGAAGAGAGAGAACCTTTTTTAAACAGAAGCAAATGGGAGATTAGAGCGATTTGCGGATGGCTCAATCCGTAATCCAAAGTGTTGAGGGCCAAATAGTGGCTGTGTCGCTGATAGGCATAGTAGCGAATTCCTACTCCGATCGAGAGCAATTTAGCGGCTATAACCAGTTCATGTTTATAGCGTGTTTCAATCCCGAGATGGGATGAGAGAAGTTCAAAGAGCCGCTTAGAGAGGTGTGAGCATTCCAGAGCGTGATCGCTGTGGATAGCATAGGTATCAAGCAGGTAACGGACGCTTGGATTATAATTGGAGGGAAAACGATCTCCAGCGTTACGGAGCAGATCGCTTAAAAATACCCCTTCTCGAACTCCGACACCGCTGCACAGGAGAGTTTTGACTTTTAGGTGACGAATAATTCGGTCTAAAATCAGGGTTCCGGGTTTAATGGTATCAAAACGGTCGGGTTTGATGTAGAGCGACTTTAATTTTTTGGTAGTTGCTTCTTGAATTTGTTCGCTGAAACGTAAAAAAGAGGTTTCATTTGTTGAGAATGCATGAAGTTTTTTAAGAGGATACTCCTCTTTTTTCATTAAAGCTCGCGTGAGGGCACGAAAAGTCCCTCCAATCCCGATAAGTGTTTCGCAACCAAAATCAGGGAGGGTTGCAAGAGCCGTATCGATATGTTCAATGGCCCCTCTGATATCGCCGGTATCGAAGAATAGCTCTTTGATCCGAACAGTTCCAAGATTAAGTGAAACAAGCTGCTCAACTTTGCCGTTACGCAAAAGGGTGAATTCGCTGGAACCTCCCCCTACGTCGACTGTGATAGCACTCTCCAGCGGCGGAAGGAGATTGGCGCACGCTATACCGCCGTAATAAGCCTCTTTTTCACCGCTGATGATTTTGATCGAAAGGCTATATTGGCGTTGAATACGGGAGATAAAGAGATTGGCATTGGGAGCATCACGAAGAGCTGAGGTTGCGACACAGAGAATTTTTCGAGCTCCGAACGACCGGGCTACTGAGAGAAATTCCCCAAGGGCACGTGCGGTTCTCTCCATCGCTTCGTCTTGGAGATAGCCACCGTTGCGGTAGGCGTTTTCACTGATCCGGACAGAGCTTTTGACCTCGTGGAGAATATGGAAAGCAAAACGGCTGGTCTTTTGAAAAACCGCCATCCGCATCGAATTGCTTCCGATGTCGATAACGGCGGTACATTGCGCCATTTACTCCTCTTCCTCCATCAATTGCTTGTGTTTATAGAGAAGTTCTTGCATCGTTTCGACATTATCTTTATCAGGAATGATACAATCGACCGGACATACGGCAATACAGGCAGGTTCATCGTAGGTTCCTACACATTCGGTACAACGGTCCGGATCGATGATATAAATCGGATCACCCTCTTCGATTGCGTCCATAGGGCACTCTTCACGGCATGCGTCACATGCGATACATTCATCGACGATTAATAATGGCATAGGGTAAACCTCGGTTTTTTTATTGGTTATTGCGCGATTTATAGCGAAAGGAACCTTTGAGGAGTTTTAAAGTAAAAAATCTTATCGTTCAGGGAGGATACAGCAGAGCTTGGAAGGGATAACCAGACGGGCTACAGTACCGTCGATTCCGTCGTCCCGATTGGTGAGAGTAATGGTGGCTCCGATGGCTTCTGCGGCACTTTTTGCCAAGAAAAGCCCCAGTCCAACCCCCGATTTGTTCCCTTGGCGTTTGAACGGGGCAAAGAGATCGACACTCTCATCGATTCCGCACCCCTCATCGATCACTTCAATGACGATCCCTACACCGTTAAGGTGACTTTGAAATCGGATTGTTTTCCCCTCAGGGGTAAATTTGAGGGCGTTTTGCAAGAAGTTTTGCAAGATTTGGTTGAGGAGAGTTACTTGCAATACCGCAGTGAATCCATCCGGTTCAAAATGGGCCTGCAGGGTTTTGTTTTCACTGTTGGCGAGGAGTTTGAAATCCCCTTCCCATTTTTTGAGGATTTGGATGATATCGGTTTGCACCGGCACTTCGAGCTGCGCCCCCTCCTGACGACCGATATTGAGGATATCGGCGACGATTTTATTCATCTCATCGACGCTTTGGTTGGTAATCTTGATTGCCTCGATGTACTCTTCAGGGGTCCGTTTTTTAATCAATGTTACCTGGTTTTTGAGTTTGATAACCGCAAGCGGTGTTTTAAGCTCGTGTGCCGCTCCGATAAAGAGCTCTTTTTGGTATTTGACAAAATTTTGGATACGCCCTATCAGGCGGTTGAGGGTTTCACCCAGCGGCTCAAACTCATCGGGAAGCTGTTCTACCTTGATCGGGCGGATGAGATGTTCGTTCATGTTCGCTAAACGGCGGGAGAGGGCACTGATCGGGGCGATAAGCATTTTCGAAAATGCGATCGCATAGAGGATAATGACGATAAAGCCGACGGCATTGATCAGAAAAATCGAGTTGAGAATTTTTCGTAAAAGCCGTTTGGTAGGGGTAATGTCGCGGCTGATTTTCAGATAGGACTGTTTTTCGAAATCGAAAGGATAAATCAACGTGAGTGTGGTTGTCTTATCTTTTCGATCGGTTTCGTAAAATTCAAGCTGTTCTTGAGTCGTCGAAAGGGTTATTAATTCAACATTTAAACCCATTAGGGCATCCGTATTGGATTGTTGCGCGGAGAGTAATGAGCGATAAGAGGAGATGTTTTCGGCATAGCCGATCAGTTCAGCCTGTTTTTCATCGTAAATCGATTGCTTGATAAATAAAAATAAAAAGGAGGAGAATAAAAGAACCAATGCCGCCGAAGCGACAATGAGTTGGAAAAGAAATCGTCGTCTTATACTTCTTTTGGAAAACAAAAGCGGTATCCTCGACGGCGTACGGTTTCGATTGTGGTGATTCCGAGCGGTTTATCCATTTTTTGACGGATTTGGTTGATCGCAACCTCGATAACGTTAGGAGTAACAAGTTCCGGCTCTTCCCAGATCGCATCGAGCAATTGCTCTTTGGAAACGATTTGGTCACGATGACGTGCAAGGTGAGTAAGAACTTCAAACGGTTTCCCTTTGAGTTCGATCTCTTTTTCTTTGTAGATGATTTTCTCTTCTTCAGGGTTGATGGTCAAATCGTCGATTTCGATGATATTGCTTCCGCCGAAACGGAGACGCGCTTCGATACGGGCAACAAGAACGTCGAAATCAAACGGCTTGCGGATATAATCATCAGCTCCTGCGCGGAGCGCTTCGATTTCGCTTTCATTGTCATCACGCGCAGAGAGGACAACGACGACGGTTTTTGGGGTATTGGTTTTGATATCAGGGATGATGTCGACACTGTTACCGTCCGGCAACATCCAGTCCATCAAAATAAGATCGTAGTTACGGATGTCAAGATAGTACTCGCCATCTTTGAGTGTTTCTACGACGTCGCTTTGATAACCAAACTCTTTAAGCCCTTCTGCAAGGGTTTTGTTGAGGGTTACTTCATCTTCAATGATCAGAATACGCATTCAGATTCCTCATGGTACGGAAATTTTGCCGAAATGATACCATACTTTTAGAAAATTTTAAACTTTTTTTCAATTTTTTTTAAAAAATGAAATGGGAATTAACATTTATAGTGTGCGTAGCTGCAGTTTAAGGGATATCACCCCTTGGGAGAGGGGAGTTATTATTTAGAAGGGTTAGGGATGATTTTAATCTCTACACGTCGGTTTTTTTCACGTCCCTCAGCACTATCGTTGGAAGCGATTGGCATACTCTCACCAAATCCTACCGATCGGATACGGTTGGAATCGACCCCTTTGGCTGCAAGATACGAGGTGACGCTTTGGGCACGAAGCTGTGAAAGGGAAAGGTTTGAATTGTTATCTCCGACGTTATCGGTGTGTCCTTGAACTTCGATTTTGGTTTCAGGGTATTTGACCATCACATTGGCAATATCATCAAGTACCGGCGTAAAGTTGGGCTTGACATTGGTTTTTCCGCTGTCGAAAGTGATTCCTCCCGGCATATTGAGGTTGATGGTGTCTCCTTGGCGTTGTACGGTGACACCGCTCCCTTTGAGCTCTTTGTTGAGTTCTTCTTGCTGACGATCCATATAGTATCCGATTCCTCCGCCGGCTGCCGCTCCAAGAGCCCCTCCGATAAGGATCCGTTTGGCACTGTGATCACCGCTAGCTCCACCGGCTACGGCACCGGCGAGGCCGCCGATGAGTGCTCCCGTTTGGGTTTTGGAAAGACCTGTTTCGGTTCCAGCACATCCGGCAAGCAATAGTCCGGCAACGAGAAGCGATAAAGTTGAATGTTTCATAATGATAATCCTAGAAATGGGTTTTAATGATTTGAGTATAACGTCTAATCGTGAACGAATTGTTTACAAAGACGAATTAGAGTGACACGAATGAGTACGTTTGCTCTACTCCGACCGTACAGTTGGGGAGAATATCGGGTTTACGGATTATCAGGGTGAGGGTTTCGATAGATGGGAAAGTCTCTTTCAAAGTCGTTCCTAAAAACGCCAATGCAGTTTCAATAAGCTCGAATTGTTCACGCTCCATTGTTGTTTCGATCAACTGCGTCACCTCGGCGTAGTTGATAAAATTTCCCTCACTATAAGGGTAGTAAATCGTACAATCGATTTGGACCCTCTGAGGGGTAGTCCGCTCAAAACCCTGAATCCCGATGATGGTCTCAAAGGTGAGATTCTCGATCCGGATTGTCATACGACCTTTTTCTCTTCCCCTTTGAAAAGGCGGACAAAATTAGGGATATGTTTGTAAAAAAGGATAAAGGCGATAAAGAGTACCGGTGCATGGGACATGGCAGGGTACAATACAAATGAGGCGATTACCAATCCCAAAAGTCCGAGCATTGAGGAGAGGGATGAGATACGGATCGTTTTCGCGGCAACTCCCCAAACAAGAAGGGCGATAGCGGTAGGGATCGGGAGCATTACGGCCATAACCCCCATCCCCGTAGCAACCCCTTTACCCCCTTCAAACCACATATAGGGGCTGAAACAGTGTCCGAGGACAGCCAAAACGGCAACCATCCATTGAACACTGTCGCTGAGTTCAAAGTATTTGGCAGCTAAAACGACGGCGATCCCTTTGAACGCATCCAGTGCAAGCGTAGCGGCCCCGAGTTTTTTGGCAAGTTTGGGATTCGTCTCTTTGACAACACGCAGAACGTTGGTGGCTCCGATACTTCCCGAACCTGAATCGGTGATATTGACTCCGGCAAACACTTTTGCGAGGATGAGTCCGAACGGAATACCGCCGAGGAGATAGGCGATGAGATAGAATTGGACGTTTTGGTTGAAAAGAAAATCCATTATGTACCTTGAGAAAATTTAAGATGTGTAATTATAGAACACAGATCGTTACAAGCAACTAAAAAGTGGCTTAATAGGAGCGTTACTTCAAGAAAGGGAGTAGAGCTATTGGCTATAATAACCGTTTTATCGTAGTAAAAAGGAAACAAGTTTGACTACAGAAGAGTTAAAACGTAACATTATCGATCTTAAAAACCGCCTCAGCGTCACCGTCGTAGCCCATTTCTATCAACGGGACGAGGTGTTCGAGATGGGCGATATTACCGGCGATTCGCTCGAACTGGCTAAGCGTACGATAGCGGATGACAAAGAGTTCGTCGTCTTTTGCGGTGTCGGATTTATGGGGCAGAGCGTTAAAATCCTCTCTCCGCACAAACGGGTTGTGATGCCGAAAGTCGCCTGCTGCGCTATGGCGAAAATGATTGACGGACTCTACTACGATCAATCGATCGCCAAACTCGAAGCTGCAGGGATCGCGCAAGCAGATATCCTCCCGATCACCTACATCAACTCCGATGCGGCGGTCAAAGCCCGCGTTGGGAAAATGGGGGGGATGGTGTGCACCAGCTCCAATGCTAAAACGATCATCACGAACGCTTTGAATGAGGGTAAAAAGATATTGTTTGTCCCCGATCGCTGTCTGGGACAGAACATTGCCCGCCAAATGGGGCTCAAATCGTGCGTTATCGGAGACGGTAGTGACCCAAAAGAAGCGGACATCATCTGTTATGACGGATTTTGCTCCGTCCATCAGCTCTTTAGCGTCGATGACATCGAGTTTTACCGCAACAAATATCCGGGTATTTTGATCGCCGTCCATCCGGAGTGTGATCCGGCTATTTGCGAGCGTGCCGATTTTGTGGGTTCGACTTCTCAACTGATTAAGTATATTATGGAACTTCCTGCCGATCAAAAAGTCGCCGTTGGTACGGAGTTCAACATGGTCAACCGCCTCCGCCCCTCCAACACCTATATCCTCTCCTCCACCAAACCGGAGTGTCCGACGATGAATGAGACGACGTTGGAAGATTTGTACAATGTTCTCAAATCGATTGAGGACGGTAATCCGATAAACGAGATCGAGGTGGATGAAGAGACGGCGTATTGGGCAAAAATCGCACTAGAGAGGATGATGGCGTTATGATCGAACAATTTATCCGTGACGTGCTAGCCGAAGATGTAGGTCGGGGAGATCTTTATGCACGCGTCTCCGACGCAGTACCCGCCAGCGCGAAAATCATCGCCAAAAGTGATGGGGTTTTGGCGGGAGAAGCGTATCTGCGTGTATTAGCGGAGCTCGAAAAGTTTAAGATTGTGTGGCACAAGCATGACGGTGAACGGTTTGCCAAAGGAGAAGTTTTGATGGAACTCTCCGGTGATTCGCACACGCTGCTGCGGTGTGAACGGACACTGCTTAATATGCTCCTCCATGCCAGCTCCATCGCGACGTTGACCCGCAAATACGTCGATGTGATCGCACCCTATGGGACAAAGCTTCTCGATACCCGTAAAACACGACCGATGCTCCGTAATTTCGAAAAATACGCGAGCCGTATCGGCGGTGCAACCAATCACCGTATGGGACTCGATGATGCACTGATGCTCAAAGATACCCATCTCAAAACGATTTCAAATTTGGAAGTGTTTATGGAAGAGGCGCGAGCCAAAATCCCTTTTACCTCTAAAATAGAGATTGAAGCGGAAAGTATCGAGATGGCGAAAAAAGCGATGGAGGTGGGGGCTGATATCGTGATGTGCGATAATATGACCCCAGAACAATTACGCGAAGTTGTGGAATATAAATGGGAACACCATAGTAGTGTGTTATTGGAAGCAAGCGGTAATATCACCCTTGAGACAATCGAATCCTATGCGGCAACGGGGGTTGATGCAATCAGTACGGGTTCTATGATTCATCAGGCGAATTGGATTGATATGTCAATGAAAATGGATTGATAGACGAAAACAAAGTGTATGATTTCGTCATCTCCGCGAAGGCGGAGATTCAGCTAGATTTACCCGCAAGGGGCACAATGCCCGCCTTCGCGGGAATGGCAAGGAAAACGTTATTTTAAAGCGGGGGGTATAGGTTATGGCAGATGATATGGAAAAAACCGAAGAACCTACCGCCAAGAAACTCTCGGATGCCAGAGAAGAGGGAAATGTCCCCAAAAGTCAGGATATTGCGGGGGTTATTGTCCTATTTATCGCTATCCTCACTCTCATCATGATGTTCACGTTTATCAGCGAACGGATGCTTGATCTCACTCGCTACTATTTTACGGTGTTGAATGAACCGGTGGACCGCGAAGGGATGCTTGATTTGGCATTTGTCACGTTTCGCGAAACACTCATCATGACGGTTCCGTTTGCATTGGTCATCGCCATCGCGGGTGTTGCGGGAAATGTGATGCAGTTTGGATTTAATTTTACGACCAAACCTCTTGTCCCCAATTTTTCAAAACTCGATCCGATCAAGGGGTTGGCTAATCTCTTCACCCTTGAGAAAGCGCTTAATGCCCTCAAAATCACCTTTAAATCATTTACCGCATTAGGGATCGGGTTCCTCTATTTTTGGTATTACATTGAGGAACTTCCGACAGTCGCACTCTTTACGTTGGAAGATCAGATGGGGTGGTTGCGCGATAAGGCGATCGTGTTGGCATCGGTTATGCTCATCATCATCTTTGTGTATGCCATCATCGATCTTTTTATTACGAGAAAGCACTATTTTGATAAGCTCAAAATGTCCAAACAAGAGATTAAAGACGAGATGAAAAACATGGAAGGGGATCCGCATATCAAAGCTAAAATCCGTCAGATTCAGTTTCAGGCGGCCAGAAAGCGGATGATGTCGGCTGTCCCGACCGCCGATGTCGTGATTACGAACCCTACCCACTATGCGGTGGCGATCGTCTACGATGAGACGAAACATAACGCTCCGGTCGTGGTAGCCAAAGGGGTGGACAATATCGCGATTCAGATCAAAAAAATCGCCCGTGAAAACGGGGTTCATGTGGTTCAAAACCCTCCGCTTGCCAGATCGTTGTATGCTGAGGTCGAGGTAGACCGTCCTATCCCTGAGATGTTGTTTGCTGCCGTTGCCGAAGTGTTGGCGTATGTCTATAAGATGGGAAAAAAACGGAAGGAGAACCTCTAATGGAGAGATGGTTCATTTTCTTTTCCAATAAAAAAACGATAGCCGCGATATTTATGATCATTATGGTGATACTCGGAGGGGTATTTCTTTACCTTGAAAAGAAAGTGACCTCCCAGACGCTGGAACGTTTAAGCGATCAGCTCTCTACGGCACTGAACAATCAACTTGAAAAAGAGCAATCAACAGCACTTCGTTATGCGTTGATCCTCTCTCAAAACAGCGCACTAAGCGATGCGTTGGAACAAGAGGATGAGGATAAAGGGTTTGATATCCTCTCTGAGGTGATGGAGTCGATTAAGCTTCATACCGATTCGTTGATCCGCTCCCAGATTATTACTGCCGATTATGTTATTTTTGCCCGGAGCTGGGATAACTCGTATGCGGGGATGCCTTTGGATTTTCACCGCCCCGATCTCCTCTATTTTCAAAATCATAAAAAGCCCCGCAGTGCGATCGAAGTGGGACGAAAACTGGGGGTAAAAGCGACGGTTCCGGTGTACCGTAACGAACAAATGATCGGATTTGTGGAGGTGGTCTCCTTTTTTGAATCGACACAGGAGTATTTCGACCGTTTGGGGATCGATATGTATATTTTGATGGAGGAGCGGTTTTACGATACGGCGGTCTTTATGCAGGAGAACCCCGCAATCGGAAAAGAGTACATCCTTGCCAACACCAAATACACCCAAAGCGATCTAAAACTTTTGGGGAGTATCGATTTCAAAACGTTTAAAACCTCTCGTATCCTTTACCATAAGGGGCGGTATCTCTTTTATGAACCGATGAAAAACGGTGAAGGGGAGACAATCGGAGCGTTTGTTTTTTCCCTCTCTCCTAAGCAAATCAAAACCTATGCCCAGTCGGATGAGGAGGAAATTTCATTTTTAATCCACCTCTCCCGAAATGATCTTTATAATATTACGGTTAAAAAATCGGAGGAGGGGATATTTCGCACCCTCTATGACAAAGAACTTTTATATCTGAAAGATACCGTCCCCCCTGAAGACAGAGAGATTTATCTGCAAGAGGCACGTGAACGTTTCAATGAATATTCCAAAGAAGAACTGATTGGGATAATGCTCGATTACAAAGTTAACAAAGAGGTAAAAGGGGAGATTCGATGAAAGTATTGCTACTTGAAGATGAATATATGCTCCGTGTCAGCATTACCGAGTTTTTGGAAGACTTGGGGTTTGAAGTGGTAGGTTTTAGCAACGGAGAGAGGGCGTTCGATGCCGTCTATGAAACGCATTTCGATCTCTATTTACTCGATGTGAACGTACCTGGGATGAACGGCTTCGATCTTTTGCGTACGCTTCGACGCGAGGGGAACAAAACACCGGCGATTTTTCTCACCTCTATGGTCAACGTCAGTGATTTGCAAGAGGGGTATAAATCGGGATGCTGCGATTACATTCGGAAGCCTTTCGATTTGACGGAGTTGCAAATTCGTATTATGCACGCCCTCAAAAGCTTCTACCATGACGGGGAAAACAAAATCGATTTCGGCTCAGAACTGATTTACGATACCGAGCACTTTACCTTGACCTATCAAGGGAACAATATTGCCCTCTCCAAAACGGAGAAAGAGATTTTTACGGTATTGCTCAAGCATACGAATCAAATCGTTTCTGTGGAGATGTTTCAAGACGAGATTTGGGGAGAATACGTCGATCCGGCCAATATCAGGGTTCAGATTAATAATCTTCGCAAAAAGCTTCCGCTCGATATCATCCAAAATCGACGCGGATTAGGATATATCATTGAACGATAATCGCTACGCGCTCAAAAACGCGTTCCTTTATACTATGCTGGTGGCGGTATTGCTGCTAATTCCGACATACCTTTATGTCACCTATATGAAATACGTGTATGAGATTCAGCATGAATTGGTCCTCAAAAAACAATCCCATTTGATTATCCGAGCGATGGAAGAGTTTGATGCCAATGAGAAAAAAACATTTGACTACCCCCGTTTTAGAACTTTTCAATCGGGTTTGTACGATGGCCATTTTAACCCTCTTTTTACACTTATTAACCGTGAATTGAAGATTCAAAAAAATGGCTACCATCTTGATGAGGGATATGGGTATATCATAATCCCTTTGCCCGAAAGACGTTATTTCGATGCTTTCTATCTTGTCGTCGGCGGAGAGATATCCTACGCTCGAATTTATCAAGACGTAGTGATGATTTTGTTGGGGATTGCAGCGTTGATTTTTGTCCTTTCCCTCTTTTTCCTGGATCGGTTCGCGTTGCCGTTTCAGCGGATCAATCAGCGGCTTGACCGTTTTATCAAAGATTCGATGCACGAGATCAATACCCCCCTCTCGATCATCAATGTCAATATTGATCTCTATAACCGCTCCAATCCTACCAATAAATATCTTCAGCGGATTAAAGCGGCGACGAAAACCCTCGCCACCCTCTATAACGATATGGATTATCTTATCAAAAATGAGCGCCTCTCATTTGAATATGAGCCGATCAATCTAAGCCGCTATTTGCAAGATCGGTGTGATTATTTTTCCGAAGTCGCCGCGTTAAAAAATATAGCGATCGAACCCTATATTGACGAAGATGTGATGATCCATTTTAATCCGACGCAACTACAGCGGATTATCGACAACAATCTCTCCAATGCGATCAAATACTCTCGTGAGGAGGGGAAAATCGATCTCTTTTTGGTGAGGCTGGACGATCGGTGTGTTATGAGCTTCAAAGATTACGGTGTCGGTATTGAAGATGTAAATCGCATTTTTGAGCGCTACTATCGTGAGAATCGGGATAAAGGGGGATTCGGAATCGGCCTGAATATCGTTAAATCAATTATCGACAAAGCCGGAATCGAGCTTACCATCGACTCTGTGTACGGTGAGGGGAGTACTTTTTCGTATACCTTTTATCCTCCTATTTACACTTCTGCGTAATTGTAAAATTTTTTTACATAAATTTTACACTCCTGTTCTACAATGCTTTCCGAAATACAAAAAATAGGAGAGCCAATGCGAAAAGTGTTTATGCTCGGACTTGCTACTTTTTTAAGTGCAGCCGATTTATCGCAGGTAATTGAGACCCCCGATGCTACGGAAATCTTGAAAAAAGATGCCCTCCCTGCCGCAAAAGCGTACGCAATGCCGGAAGGGTGTGTAACGGATGATCCTAAAGCGATTGCACGTGGAAACTACATCTTCCATAACCTCAATGGTAAAGATGCCAAAGATAATCCTCCTGAGGGGCTTACCCGCTTGTTACCGAATGGTAAAGAGAAACAAATGGGGAACTGTGTTGCCTGTCACAATATCGAAGGGGCAAAAGGATACGGAAATATCGGACCGGATTTGACCAAGTATAAAGAGCTGTATATGGACAGCGGCGTCCGCAATCCTCAGTTTATGTACCAAAAGATCGCCGATCCACGCATGGATAATCCAAAATCGGCAATGACGGTCAATTTGGCAAACGGTCTTATGAATGAGCGCGAAGTGTGTGATTTGGTTTCGTACATTATCGCACCGAAAAAATAAAACTAAAAGGAGAATATTATGGAAAGAAGATCATTTTTAAAAGGTTTTACAGCGGCAGCGGCATGTGCGGTAGCACTTCCAAGTATCGCAAGTGCGGCGGAAGAGAAAAAATCATCAGGGCCAAATGAGATGAATTATGAGACGGCGGTAGCGGCGATTACCGGCGGTAAAGCGTTGGTGGCATCGAGCAAAGTGAAAATGGAAGCCCCTGAAATTGCCGAAAACGGCGCTGTTGTTCCGGTAAAAATTACGGTTGAGAGCCCAATGACATCAAAAGATTACGTTAAAGCGATCCATGTCCTTGCCTCTAAAAACGGAAATGTCCGTTGTGCGAACATCTATTTGACCCCTGCAAACGGTGAAGCGTTTTTCGGTACTCGTGTCAAATTGGGAGGAACGCAGGATGTTGTCGCGATTGCTGAGATGAGTGACGGCTCATTCCTCACTGCGAAACAAAACGTTAAAGTAACCATCGGCGGGTGTGGTTGATTTGATCAACCTTTTAACATAAATAGATAAAAATAATAAGGACCTATATTATGAAAACATTGATCAAAATCAAACCAAAAGATTACAAAGCAGGCGATATCGTCAAAATCGATTTCATGGCTATGCATCCGATGGAAACCGGTATGCGTAAAGACAAAGATACAGGTGCGCTGATTCCGGCAAACTATATCGATGAAGTAAAATTCATGTTCAACGATCAGCTGATTACCAAAATGGTGATTTGGGAGTCTCTCTCGGTAAATCCGTTGATGTCTATCAGCATGAAAGTGCCGGGTGCGGGAACGTTGAAAGTTATCGCCAAAGATAACAAAGGGCAAAGTGTCGAAACGACAAGCGCCATTACTCCAAAAGGATAAATCATGCGTAATGTATCAATTGCGGCGGCATTGGTCTCTTTAGCCCTTTTGGCAAGTGCTAATGCCGAAGAAAAACTCAGTATGAGTGATGCCGATAAAAAAATGTACGCTGAGCTTTTGGAGAGCAATCCGGCTGAGATGGATGTCGCTGAGGGTGAACAGCTTTTTGGTGATTTGATCGGAACTGCAAACTATGCCAAAATGCTTGGGGTCAAAGAGAAAGATCTCCCTAAATACATCGCCGGATTTCCACGCTATGTCGAGCCGGCTAAAAAAGTGGTAACGCTGGCGCAAACGATTCAAATGGCCGCTGCGGCGAATGAAAAACCGGTACCGAAGCTTGAGAGCAAAGAGATGGTCAAAATGTCTGCGTATGTCAAATCGTTGGCAAACGGTCAAAAAACCAATATCGATGTCAAAGCAAACAAACACATGGTTGAGATGCAAAAACTTGGTCAACAAGTATTTGAAGAGCGTCGCGGCGGTCGCGGTCTCTCCTGCAACAACTGTCACAGTCCTGAGATCGTCGGACAACGCCTTCGTATGCAGGAACTTCCC
The DNA here is from genome assembly GCA_964495485.1 of uncultured Sulfuricurvum sp. Classification (GTDB taxonomy): domain Bacteria; phylum Campylobacterota; class Campylobacteria; order Campylobacterales; family Sulfurimonadaceae; genus Sulfuricurvum. The sequence continues at coordinate 205,176 of CAZBVJ010000004.1, read as the reverse complement.
GATTTGGGTGCGAAACAAACCGCAGCAGCGGGAACCTGGCCGGCATACCGTATGACCCAAAGCCAAATGGTGACATTGGACAAACGGATGCAACAATGTATGAAAAATGCCCTTTTGGCGGAAATTCCCCTCGGTTCACGTGAAATCGTAGCCCTTGAGGTGTATGTTACCAACAAAACCAAAGGTAATCCGATCAGCATTCCAAGTGTAAAACGTTAAGGGAGAAGTTATGGATTTATCACGAAGAGATTTTTTCCATATCGCTGCGGCACTCGGGATCGGACTACCGACTCTGGGCGCGGCGGCTTCGGCACCCTCACGTATTGATGAGGTGGGATTGAAAGATATTTATTCTTTCAAAGCGCGCGGAAATGTGACGCTGCTCCATATCTGTGATATGCACGCCCACATCAAACCGCTCTATTGGCGAGAACCCTCAACGCTGATTTCGGCACCGAATTTGACGGGAACTCCGGGATTTTTGTGCGGTGAGTCGTTTTTGAAACACTATGGGATGAAGGGTAAAACCTTGGACGCCTATTTCGATACGTTTATGAATTTTGATGCGTTGGCGCACAAATTCGGGAAAATGGGGGGGATTTCGCACATGAAAACCCTCATCAACCATATTAAAAAAGAGCGCGGTGCCGATAACGTTCTTCTCCTTGATTCAGGGGATACCTGGCAGGGGACAGGGGTTGCTCTCAAAACCGGCGGTGAAGCGATCGTCAAAGCGCAAAATTACCTCGGTGTGGACGTTATGGTCGGACACTGGGAGTTTACCTACGGTAAAAAACGGGTCAAAGAGCTCATCGAGATGTTGAATGCGAAATTCATCGCTCAAAACATTATCGGGGATGATTCGTTTGCCGATGATTTCGAAGAGTCGATTTTTGAACCGTATACGATTATGGAACGGGGCGGTGCGAAGATCGGTATTATCGGGCAGGCGTTTCCGTTTACCTCTACGGCGAACCCGAAAGAGTTTACCCAGGGGTGGAGCTTCGGTTTGCGTCTTGATACCCTTCAAACCTATGTGGACAAACTCCGCAAAGAGGAGAAAGTGGACTGTGTTGTCGTCCTCTCGCATGACGGTTTCAGCGTTGACCAAGAGGTTGCGCGCCAAGTCAAAGGGATCGATTTCATCCTCAGCGGACACACCCATGATCCGTCTCCGCAGCCGACCGTTATCAACGGTACGGTAATTGTGATCGCGGGAAGTCACGGGAAATACATCGGGCGTTTGGATATCGACATCCAAAACCATAAAGTCAAAGGGTATGAGTACAAACTCATTCCGGTGGCATCGAACCTGATTCCGGCTGATCCTGAGGGTGAAAAACTTGTCAAAGAGTTGTACTCGCTGTACGATTCGGAACTTTCCGAAGTGTTGGGGATTACTAAATCGACATTGTTCAAACGTGACACCTTCCATTCGACGTTCGATCAGTTGATCAACGATTCGATTATTGACGCGATGGATTCGGATATTTCGTTTACTCCGGGATACCGATGGGGAACCACGGTTCTCGGCGGCGATAAAATTACAATGGACGATGTTTACGATATGACGGCGATCACTTACCCGAACGTTTACACATTTGAGTTGACCGGCTTGCATATCCGAACATTGCTCGAAGATATCGCCGATAATGTCTTTAACGCCAACCCGCTCTATCAGCAGGGGGGTGATATGAGCCGTTTGGGTGGTGTGAGCTATGAAATCCGTGTGGGTGCCGCTAGCGGCAAGCGGATCACGAACATCATGGTGGGTGGTAAGCCTTTGAATGATTCGAAAGTATATAAAGTCTCTTCATGGGGCGGTAACTTGCAAAATGCAGGTTCAAACCTCAAGGATTCTTTAACACGCCCTGTGTATGATGTAACTGCGGCGTATATCCGCCGTCAGAAAAACGTCAACATCAGCGGTAACAGCAATGTGAAGCTGATGGATTACGATTGCGGATGTCCGAAAAAAGGGTCACGCGGATGCTAAGCATCTGTGTGTAAATCGATAAACTTAAGGAGTTAGGAATGAAATTAGTAAAATTGAGTATGGTAGCAGCGGCTACTTGTTTGTTAGCAACATCGGCGTATGCATTGAAATCTGAAGATCGTAATGTGAAAGGTAACTATCAAGTTGAATATCTAAAAACACCGGGTGCCGTCAACTCAATCGGCGAAATGTTTACCGAAGGTGACGTGTATGGACGTCTAAGAACTAACACATTCTGGTGGGATTGGGATACAGAAAAAACGTCTGGTGCAAGTCAAACCCGAGATAACAATATGTGGGGTGTCGGTGGTAGTTTAGTCTATAAAACCGGCTTTTTCCATGGACTAGGGGCAACGGCAGGGTTTTATGGTGCTATTCCGATGCATAATGATAACGTTGATCCAGCTGTCGCAAATACCAATTTCGGTAAAGCGGGAAAAGATACGTATCATACGCGTGCTGACGGTACTGAGGGGGCGATGGGAAATTTTGCCGAAGCTTACCTCGAATACAAAACTGGTAAAACCAATGTCAAAGTGGGGCGTCAAGGGATTGACAGTATCATGATCGCAACCAATGATACGAAAATGATCCCCAATACTTTTGAAGCAGCGGTAGTCGAAAATAAAGATATTCCGGATACATCAATTCGCGCTGGCTATATCATGGCTCAGAAACTTCGTGACCATCAAACTTTTCATAGTATTATCGCTTATAGCGGAAGTGATAAAATAGCTTATAACGATGATTCAGGTGTACACAAAGGATTATCAGTCACCAATATTCGAAATCGGGGAAATGGCGATATTGATCCGGAAATGAGACTTTTAACTGTTTCAAATAAATCGATCCCAAATTTGAAACTTGATGCAGAATATATCGGCTTGAAAGGTTTTTTTAATACCGTTATCGCAGAAGCAAATTATCAAATCAAACTGAACGATGCATGGACACTCACTCCTGGTATCCGCTATTTAAATCAAATGGATGACGGCGCAGGTTATATTGGTGGTGCAACATTAAGTAATAAATTACAAAATGTAGCCGTAGGGACTTCTTCAGGTGGATATAAAGACGCTAGAAATGCTGATGGTAGTATTATTATGGCGCGTTTGGTTGCTGCGAGCGGACCGCTCGAATTATCTGCGGGATATTCAAAAATTTCGGATGATGCGGATATTATCGCACCATGGCGCGGATTTCCGACTGGTGGATATACCCGCTCTATGGCACAGGTCGACTGGATCGCCAATACCAAAAACTGGGCGGTAAAAGCGGTCTATGATTTTGGTAAAGCTGGGCTTGTTCCGGGATTGCTAGTAGCGGCAGATTATGAAAATATGAATTTTGATGATAAAAAAGCATTTGCGTCAGGCTTTACAGACCGTGATATTTTCCATGTCGATGTATGGCAAACCTTTAAAGCATTGCCGAATACCGAGTTTAAATTCCGTTTTGCAACGATTGATGCAGACCCAGCGTATACAAGCGCTACGGTTCAAGGGACAGTTGATAATAACTCATACAACGAATACCGTTTCGAAATCAACTACCTCTTCTAAGGGCTAAAAGATGAAAACGTTGTTGGGAACTTTATTATTAGCCGTCACGAGTTTGAGTGCGTATGATTATGCCCTCAAACCGGTAAAGGTGAGTTCTGATGTTCACTGTTTTTTTGGGAAACCGGAGATCATGGACAAAGTCAACAACGGCAACATCGTCAACAGCTGTTATATCAATGCGGGTGAGGGATACGTGGTGGTTGACACCGGTCCCTCATACGCCTACGCCGAGTCTGCCTACAAAGCGATGAAAAAAATCAAATCCCTCCCCGTTAAACTCGTTATCAATACCCATATCCATGATGATCATTGGTTGGGGAACAACTATTTTACCGAGCAGGGCATTCGAGTTTTAGGAACCGATGATTTCAAAGTCAACGCCGATATGAGTATCCCGACCCGTATGCAAACGCACATATCGGAAGAAGCGTATCTTAAAACGGTTCCAACGATGCCGACCGAGATGATCAGCAGTGATACCACCCTTACCATCGGGAATCAGACGTTGGAGCTCAAAATCGCCAAACACAAAGCCCATACCGCCAAAGACATGGTGGTATTTGTACCGAAATCCAAAACGCTTATTGCTGCCGATTTGGTCTTTAACGACCGTCTCCCCTCGGTTCGCGGCGGAGATATCAACGGCTGGCTCTCTGCTCTGGATGATTTGGATAAACTGGGCGCGGTGCATGTGGTGGGCGGACACGGCAATCGAACCGACAAAGATGCGGCTCGGATGACACGGGAGTATTTTACCCAGATGCGCAATGAAATCCGCTCTGCTATCGCCGAGGGGTTGAGTATCGATGATACGATTAAAAAAGTGAGCATGGATCACTACAAAAAATACAAGCTGTATGAAGGTACGCATCGTCAAAATGTCGAAGCCTCGTATCGTGTATTGGAATGGGAATAATGATGAAACGGTTACTATTTTTAGGGTTCTTATTTTCAACCGTTGCGTTTGGGGATGTCCGTTTCGCTGAGCCGATCCCCTCGATCGATAAACCGCGTGAAGTGGTGATGGGGATCAGTCTTGGGGATGATGAATCGATCCATCATGGTCTCAGCACCGCCAATAATGTCCTCAAATTCTACGGACCCGAAAAGATCCATTTGCGGATCGTCGCCTATTATCACGGTATCCGCACACTGCTCAAAAGTGAAAAGGATATTGCGGTGCGGGTAAGGGCGTTACAGCAATACGGAGTCGAGTTCGTCGCGTGTGGTAACACGATGGAGACGAAAAAAATCACCCAAGATCAATTGATCGAGGATGTCGAGATCGTTTCGGCGGGGATTGCCGAAGTGATCGAACGCGCCACTGAAGGCGCATTTTACATTCAACCTTAGGAGTACAACCATGAAAATTCTTCTTATTACCATCTTGGCGGGATTCATCTCCCTTTTTGCGGGTGATCTTCACCTCTTTAGCGTTCCCAACAGTGATGGCAAATTAAATGCGTCCGTTGTTGAAAAAGCCCTTGAATCCAACGGTTTTGTCATTTCGGCCAATAGCGAAATGAACGGACCGTTTATGAAACAGTTCGGTCAAAGCGATTTTGCTCAGTTTAACCTTTTGACCGCCTATCACAAAGTGCATGCGGAATCGCTAGTCAAAGCGCATCCCGACGCCGGTATTTTCGTCCCTATGGGGTTTGGAATCTATCAGCGTAATGGTGATAAAAACCTACATGTCTCGATTCTAACCGCAAAGTCAATGGAAAAAATCGCCGGATTTAAAGCCAAAGAGTTCGCATTGATCGAAAAAGAGGCGATCGCAACCCTCAAAAAAGCGTTACCGGGTGTCAAAATGACTCAGAGTGAAACCTCTCTCCCGGCTGAGGGGAAACTGTTGAGCCGTTATGTCAAAGCAAGCAGTAAAGATACGTGGAAAAGTGACAAAGAAGAGACCGAGATGATGATCGAAGACGGTCTGAAACCGGCCGGATTTGTGATGTCGAACTTTACCGATTATAACTTTGCACTCGGTGAAAAAACTACGTTTGATTTTTACGACACCTATTCGATCTGCAAGTTAAAAGTAATCTATACCGTAGCTAAAACACGTCCCGAAGCAGCGGCATTCGCCCCATGTACATTGATGGTGTACAAGAAAAAAGATGCGGATGAAATTGTTATGGGCTTCCCGGGAGTTTACAACTGGATGAGCAGTGCCCGCGTGAGTGATCCTGAGGGGAAAGCGGCATTGATGCAGGCGCAAAACGATTTTGAAGCGGTTTTGAAATCAACCGTCGAATAATGTACTCGGTTTAACAAAATTTTTAGGGAGACAGAACTATACTCTTTTATTATAAAGGTGTGGGATGTTGTTCAGATCTGTTTTAATATTTCTACTAGCTGCTTTTTTAACGGCTGCCTCAGCTCTCTCTGTACCAGTTGCAGATAAAAAAGATGCGGTCATCGGCGTTTTGGCATTTCGTTCCAAAGCCGATACCCTCAGCGAATGGCAGCCTCTTGCCGATTATCTGAATAATAAGATTCAGACACACAGCTTTACTATCCGCCCCTTGAGCTATGCCGAGTTTAACCAAGCCGCCGCATCCGATGAACTCGATTTCATGTTTACTAATCCTGAGCACTATATTTACCTCTCCGCCAAATACGATGCGAGCCGTATGGCTACCCTTATCCGTGCCAATATGGGGGGAAAAGAACTGACCGAATTCGGCGGTGTGATCATTGCCCGTTCCGATCGGAACGATATCAAAACACTTGCCGATATCAAGGGGAAAAATATCGCCGCCGTGGATGAACTTTCATTGGGAGGATATTTGGCGCAAAGGGTTCTTCTGAAAAAAAATGGGATCGATATCGGCAAAGAGTCGGCGATAGAGTTTACCGATATGCCTCACGATAAAGTTGTATATGTTGTCGAAAGCGGCTCTGCCGATGTCGGGTTTATCCGTAGCGGTGTGTTGGAAAAAATGGCAAAAGAGGGAAAAATCAAGCGTGATGATTTTAAAATCATCCACTCAATGGGAAACTTTCCTCAAGCTCTCTCTACCCCTCTGTATCCCGAATGGCCGTTTGCCTCGTCCAAACATACGGATCGCGTATTGGCAAATCAGGTCGGGGTCGCCCTGCTTAACCTCCCTTATGGATCGGAGATAACGAAGAGTGCGGGGTATTATGGATGGAATATCCCTCTCTCGTATGAGGGGATTAGATCGATGATGCAAGAGCTTCGGATTAAACCCTATGACACCTCTCCCGAATTTTCGTTAGTCGATGTAGCCCAAAAATATGCTTTGTATATCATTTTAGCAATGAGCGGTGTGATAGCATTGCTTATTTTTCTGATTACCCATATGCGACATTTGACAAGCTCTTTGGGGCATAAATCGCAATCTCTCGAAGAGCAGATAACCATTGTTCAGGAGAATGAGAAATATCTCCGCCGTTCGGCAAGTGTCTTTCATAATCTGAGCGAAGGGATTGTTATCACAGACCCTAAAAAAGTGATTATTGATGTGAATGAAGCTTTTTGCGAATTGACTGGATATGCCAAAGAGGAGGTGATAGGGCAAAAACCGATCATACTCCGATCCGGTATCCACGACAAACAATTTTACGATGAACTGAATGAATCGATCGAAAAAAACGGTATGTGGCGCGGTGAAATTTGGAATAAGCGGAAGAATGGTGAGCGATACGCAGAATATCTTCGGGTCAATACCGTCTATGATGAGAAAGGGAATGTTGAAAATTATATCGGCATTTTTAGCGACATAACCGAAACCCTCAAACGTCAAGAACAGCTTCATCGGATGGCGAATTATGACCCTTTAACCAACCTTCCCAACCGTCATCTGTTTATGACTCTGGCAGACCAGATCCTCTCTTTATCGAAACGAAAAAATACCAAAGTGATCATATCATTCCTTGATTTGGACGGATTTAAAGAGGTGAATGACCTCCATGGACACGAAGTTGGCGATCATATACTCAGAGAGGTTGCCGGTCGACTCGAAAAACAGCTTCGTCAAAGCGATGCGATAGCCAGAATCGGCGGTGACGAATTTGTTATCGTCTTTAGTGATATCAAAGATATGGATGATGTACACCCACTTTATGAACGTATTTTGGGGGCATTGAAAGAGCCGTTCAAGATCGGAGAAATTTCTATTATTATCGGCGCGAGTATCGGAGCGGCTCTTTATCCCGATCATGGAGAAGAGATCGAGGTACTGGTACGCCATGCGGATGCGGCGATGTACCGTTCCAAAGCCAACGGACGGAACCGTATCACCTTTTTCGAACGGGAGATGGGTGACATGAGTGCCAAAGTTGATTAATTTTTAATCATATTTTTTTCTCCAAATTTTGATAAAAAAGGTATAATCGGGACATTTCGCCTAAAATAGGCATTAGCAGAGAAACATATGCCCTTAAAATTAATCGAGGCGTCGCAGCACATTGTCCTCATTGCCCACAAAAATCCCGATGCCGACTCTTTGGGTTCGGCATGTGCGTTTTACTCTTATTTGCTCCGTTTAAACAAAAAAATCACCCTTTTTTGCGTCTCCAAAGAGATCCATCCCAATTTGGGATTTTTGCCGTGGAGTGAGAAACTCACCGACCGGTTTCCCGAAGATACCGATTGTATGATCAGTTTTGATTGCGGCAGTTACGGGCGTCTCGGGATCGAAAAAAACATCCCTTTGATCAACATCGACCACCATCAAAGCAACGATTTTTACGGGACGGTAAATATCGTTGATACGTCTGCTATCAGTACGACGGAAGTCGTTTATGATTTTTTTGTTGCCAATGATATAAAAATCAATGGTAAAATTGCACTTTCCCTTTATGCAGGGTTATTGGATGACTCAAAATGTTTCAGCGTTTCGCAGTGCAATGCCAAAACTTTTGAGATGGCACGTTCACTGATTCAATCGGGTGCGGAACATTCGCTGTGTATTGAATGGCTTTTTCAAAGAGGCTCCCTCTCATCACTTCGGATCAAAGGGATACTGCTCAAAGAGATGAAACTCTTCGGTGACGGGCAACTGGCGCGGTTCGATGTATCGCGTGCTTTGATGGAAGAGAGCGGAGCGAGCGTATTTGAGTGCAAAAAGGTACTCGATGAAGCACTGAGTATGCGGAGTGTCAAAGCGGCGCTTATGGTGCTGGAACATCCGCACGGGGGGCTTAAAGTCTCTTTGCGCACCGATGGGAGCGTCAATGCGTCAGCCGTAATGGAATGTTTTGGCGGAGGCGGGCATGTGAAACGTGCCGGAGGAAGGCTCAAACATGAGGACAATTCAATACTCGTAGAAGAGATGATGAGGATGATATTAAAGGAGTTGGTGTGAGAAGAGGCCGTAACGGTTCAGGAATGATTGGATGGATTTTTGCAGCTATCGTGGTAGGTGCGTTAGGTTTTATGGCATTTTCACCGGCATTTGAGCGTGAAGATCCCAAAGTGACATTGAGTCATGAGGGGTATTGGAATTTTAAAGATCCGATTAGCGTTTCGGTTGACGATCAAAGCGGATTGAAATCGTTTAAAGCGACGATTGCAACGCCGCATGAAGAGTGGGTTGTTGTCGAGGAGAATACACCTTCGCACGACGTGAAAAAAACCTTTACTGTTCTCCCTCCAAAAGGGGTACGCCGTGTTGAAGCCGCTTCGGTAACGCTTAAAATCGAAGCGACCGATAACAGTTTGTGGGGTCTGTTTATGGGTAATACCTATAAAGAAGAGCTTACTTTGGTTATTGATCAGCGCCGTCCGGTAGTATCGATTATCGCCAATTCGTACAAAATTCAAAAGGGGGGATCGGCAATCGTCATTTTCAAAGCCGAAGACGCCCACATGAAAAACTTGACGATTCAAACCAGTTTCGGGAAAACCTTTATCGCACAGCCGTTTATGAAAGAGGGGTATTATGCCTCTTTACTCGCCTGGCCGGTTCAGGAACAAACTTTTAGCGCAGTGGTTGTCGCACGTGACCATGCCGGAAACGAGACAAAAAGCGCAGTTCCGCTCCGCCTCAAAGATCATGTTTATCGCGTTTCGAATATCGAGCTCAGTGATGCGTTCTTAGATGGCAAAATTGCCGAGCTTGCCAATGTGTATGAGCAAACGGCAGGGGTGGACGATCGATTGGAACAATTCCGTATTATCAACGAAAAAGTGCGTGCGGACAATGAGAAAGTGATCCATGAAATCACCTCCAAAGTTTCTAAAAATATGATTACCGAGTTTAATCCCGCACCGTTTTATCCGTTGGTAAACGGACAAAAAGTAGCCGATTTCGGAGATCACCGTATCTATAGCTACAAAGGGCAACAAAACGTTTCCAATGCCTATCATATGGGGCTCGATCTTGCCAGTGTAGCCATGGGGCCGATTACCTCCTCTAACGGCGGTAAAGTAGTTTTCTCTCAAGAGAACGGCATTTACGGTAATTTGCCGATTATTGACCACGGATTCGGATTGTATACCCTTTATGGGCACTGTTCGGAAGTTCATGTTCAAGAGAAGGATGCGGTAGCACCGTCTCAACAGATTGCCAAAACAGGTCTGAGCGGATATGCGATGGGGGATCACCTCCATTTCGGTATCTTGGTTCAAGGGATCGAGGTTCGTCCGGAAGAGTGGATGGACACCAAATGGATTTATGACAACATCACCAGTGTGATCGAGAGTGCTAAATTCACAATCAATCAACATTAAAAGCGGTATAATTTACGTCAGATATCCAGTGGCGAACGAAGGAAGAGAAGATGATGCAAACGACGATTGGTAAAAGTGTTGAACTGGTAGGGATCGGTTTGCACCGAGGCTCACCGGTAAAACTTCGTCTTGAGCCACTGGGTGTAAATAGCGGTATTGTTTTTTACCGCAGCGATGCGGGGGTATCGATTCCGCTCCTCCCCGCAAATGTCGTCGATACGAAAATGGCGACGGTCATCGGGCGCGAGGGGGTAACGATCTCAACGATCGAGCATATGCTCTCCGCGATCTATGCTTACGGGATTGATAATCTCCGCGTTATTGTCGATGCCGATGAGGTACCGGTGATGGACGGATCATCGATGAGTTTTTGTATGCTCCTTGAAGAGGCCGGTGTCGTTGCTCAGGATATGCCGAAAAAAATCATGCGGATCAAAAAAGAGGTTACGGTTCAAGAGGGGGATAAATACGTAAAATTGATCCCCTCCAATGACATGAACTACGATTTTACGATTAAATTTTCCCATCCGGTGATCGATAAACAAAGCTATGTTTTGGCGTTTACCAAAGAGAACTACAAAAAAGAGATTGCCCGGGCGCGAACTTTTGGGTTTGTTCACGAAGTGCAATATCTTCGCTCCAAAGGGCTCGCGCTCGGCGGCAGCTTGGAAAACGCGGTCGTACTGGATGATAAAAAAGTGCTCAACCCCGAAGGGCTCCGTTTCGGTGATGAATTCGTTCGTCACAAAATTCTTGATGCGATCGGGGATATGTCGTTGATCGGGATGAACTTTATTGGAAATTACGAAGCATTCGCCGGAAGTCATGATCTTAATCACAAGTTGACGTTGGCATTGTTAAAAGATCCGGCAAATTACGAAATCGTTGAACTGGCTCATGCCGAGTCCAAAGAGTTGGCAAAAGCGTATGCATGATGCCCTTGTCATTGCCCTCTCATCCCCGGTACTCGTTGGTGTATATAAAGACGGAAATTTAGTCGAAGAGATACGTTCGGAGGGGATGAGCTCGGATGTGCTAGCGGAGATTTTCGCGACTTTGCTCCAAAAATATACCTTTTCCCATCTGATTTACGCCAAAGGGCCGGGGAGCTTTATGGGGATCAAAGTGACCTATCTTTTTCTCAAAACGCTCAGTATTACGAAAAAAATACCTCTTTTAGCAACAGATGCGTTCTTTTTTAACCAAAATAGTCCCATCAAAGCAGTTGGAAAGCTCTATTTTGTTAAAAATAGCTCTATAATTGAGTTATTGCCGATTGTCTCTCCCCAGACAATTGCCTTTGAACTCCCCCAAACCATCGATTACCAAAATTTTGATGCGGATAATCTCCCCTATTACGGGATTGATGCCGTAGGATAAGGAAAGCTGTTTGTTCGTTAGTGTACCTGCAACGAGTGCGAATTTAGGACCGGGATTTGATTCTTTAGGGCTAGCCGTCGATTTGCGTAACCAAGTAGAATTGGTTCCGTCACGTTTTTTTGCCGTTTCTATCAAAGGGGAGGGGGAAAACAATCCTCGTCTCAAAGGGAACAATCTGTTCGTCTCTATTTTTAACGAGCACTATCGTCGTCTTACCCAAAAGCGGCAAAACTTCAAATTTACATTTTACAACCAAATCCCAATGTCACGGGGATTGGGTAGCTCATCGGCAGTTATTGTCAGCGCAATCAGCTGCGCCCATGAAGCGGCAGGGGTCAAGGTTTCCAAACGCCGTATTCTCAATCACGCGCTGGTATACGAATCCCATCCCGATAACATTACTCCTGCGGTGATGGGGGGATTCAACTCGGCGATGGTAGAGAAACAAAAAGTATTCTCTCAACAAAAACACCTCCCCGATTACCTCAAAGCGGTAGTCGTTATCCCTAACAAACCGATCTCTACCGCGAAATCCCGCACGACACTTCCCAAGTCATACAGCAAAGAGAACGCCGTATTCAACCTCTCCCATACGGCGGTGACGGTTGGGGCGTTTTTCAACGAGGATTGGGAGATGCTCCGGCTGGCTACACAAGACCGTTTCCACCAAAAAGTACGGATGAAAATGCTTCCCGAACTCTTTGCCGTCCAAAAAATGGCGTACGACAACGGTGCGTTGATGTCAACGTTATCGGGGAGCGGATCGACCTTTTTTAACATGGTGTATGATCAGGATGCACAGATGCTCGCGGATAAATTTAAATCGGAATTTACTGATTTTGATGTCAAAATTTTAAGTTTCGATAACGACGGTCTTGTCGTTGAACGATAACTAAAGAAACTTTTAGATATAATGGCGCGAAATACAAATCATCCTGTACGTATGTGTGTGGTTTGTCGTGAACGTTTTGAACAATCAACACTGCTACGCCTCCAATGCAAAGAGGGTATATTAGAGCCTCACACGGGTGAGGGGCGAAGTTTCTATCTGTGTTTTGATTGTATCGAGACCAAAAAAACGCCGGGTCAGTTGGCGCGGCAATGTAAAAACGGCGCGAGTGCGGCGTTAATGAATCGGTTAAAGGAGATCATCGTTAATGATGGATAAAGTAAGAGTTCATGAGATTGCAAAAGAATTGGGGATCAATTCAAAAGAGGTAGTAGACAAAGCAGCCGCAATGGGGCTTAATGTAAAGACTGCCTCAAGTTCGGTTTCGATCGAAGAAGCTGAGCAAATCATGAACTATATCATGAGCGGTGCATCGGCCGAGAGCAGTGCACCGAAATCTTCACCGAAAGCGGCACCGGCCGAAGAGACTCCTGCCGCAACAGCTCCGGTTGTCGAGAATGTAGTAGCGCCACAAGTTAATGTAGCGAGCGAAGAGACGAATGAAGAAGTGAGTGTTGATCAAGAGGCTCCAAAACGTTCAGGTCTGAAAATTGTTAAGAAAAAACGTCCGGTAGAGGATGAATATATTGCGCCGTCGGCACCGCAATCGAGTACACCGGTATCGAGTTACGGCAAACTCAGCGAAGAGGCTCAGCGCGAACTTGAGGCGAAACGTTCTAAAAAAGTACAAAACAGCAGTGCGCCGGTTCAAAAGAAAGATCAAGGGGTTAAACTCGATATCTTCGGCGGCGGAATCTCTGATATCTCTATGGATTACGAAGACGAACAAGTGGTTCTTTTGGACTTCAGCGATTTGAATTCGAATTTTGAACAAGAAGAAGAAGAGAAAAAACCGAAAGAGAAAAAACCGATCGGACGAAATTCGGGCAAAAAACAGGGGAGCAATAAAAATAAACCGCGTCAAGTGTCCCGTGAAGCGCGTAAAAAATATACCCGTGACGTTAAAGAAGAGGAAGTCATTACTCACGTCGAGATCCCTGAAGACATCCGTGTTTACGAATTTGCTGAAAAAGTACGCCAGCCATTGGCCGAAGTAATCAAAATCCTTTTCAACCTTGGGATGATGGTGACGAAAAACGATTTCCTTGGAAAAGACGAAATCGAAATTTTGGCCAGCGAGTTTGGTGTGGAAGTGACTACGATCGATCCGAAAGATGCTTTTAATCTCGAAGAGATGTACGAAGAAGCGACGATCGACGATGAAGATATGGAAGAGCGCCCTCCGGTTATCACTATTATGGGGCACGTCGACCACGGTAAAACATCACTCCTTGATGCGATCCGTAATGCCAAAGTCGCTCACGGCGAAGCAGGAGGGATTACTCAGCATATCGGTGCTTATTCTGTTGAACAACAGGGGAAACTGATTACGTTCTTGGATACCCCTGGGCATGAAGCGTTTAGTGCGATGCGTTCACGCGGTGCTCAGTTGACCGATATTATCGTTATCGTGGTTGCGGCGGATGACGGTGTTAAACCGCAAACTCGCGAATCGGTCAAGCACGCTCAAGAGGCAAAAGTTCCAGTGATCGTTGCGATCAACAAAATGGATAAGCCGGGTGCGAATCCAGACATGGTTAAAGCCCAAATGGCAGAACTCGGTCTCAATCCGATCGAGTGGGGCGGAGACATCGAGTTTGTTGGTGTATCAGCGAAAGCGATGACAGGGATCGATGACCTCCTTGAGACTATCTTGCTTCAAGCGGAAGTGATGGAACTCAAAGCGAATCCGGATGCGATGGCTAAAGCGGTTGTCGTTGAAAGTACCCTGGAGAAAGGGCGTGGTCCGGTCGCTACCGTCATCGTTCAAAACGGAACATTGAGCGTTGGTGATAACATCGTGTGCGGAAGCGCTTACGGGCGTGTTCGTGCATTGATCAACGATCGCAAAGCACAGCTCCAAAAAATCGGGCCGAGCCAAACAGCGGTTGTTGTCGGACTGAGTGACGTACCACCATCAGGTGAAGTGATGATGGCGATGGCAAGTGATAAGGAAGCCCGTGAAGTTGCTCAAAAACGTGCTGAGTACGATCGACACCGTGAACTCTCTCACAGTACAAAAACGACTCTTGACGAGCTAAGCTCATTGATCGCAGAGGGGCGTTTGAAAACCCTTAAAGTTGTTCTTAAAACCGACGTACACGGATCACTTGAAGCAATTAAAAGTTCTCTTGCTGAACTTCGAAATGAAGAAGTAAAAGTCGATGTGATTTCGGCCGGTGTCGGTGGAATTACTGAAAATGATGTTCAATTGGTCAATAACAGCGAAAACTGCGTGTTGCTCGGCTTTAACGTGCGACCGACTGGAAATGTCAATGCGTTGGCAAAACAATACGGTGTAGAGATTAAAACGTATTCGATCATTTATCAGTTGATTGATGATATCACTGGAATGTTGACCGGTATGATGGCGCCGCAATTCCGTGAGGAAAATACTGGACAAGCCGAAGTACGTGATACTTTCCCGATGCCAAAAGGTGGCGGAACGATTGCAGGATGTGTGGTGGTTGACGGTAAACTCGTACGAGGCGGAATGGTTCGCGTTATCCGTGAGGGTGTTGTTATCCATGAGGGTGATCTTACCTCGCTTCGCCGTTTCAAAGACGATGTCAAAGAGGTTACCAAAGGGTTTGATTGTGGTGTTGTCCTTAATGGCTATACCGATGTCAAAGTGGGTGACGTTATCGAAACCTTTACGAAAATTGAGAAAAAAGTATCCCTGTGACACCGGCTCAAATCAAACTCAAACGGACCGAATCTATCCTCAAAGAGTTGATTCCCGAGGCGATTTCTCAGCTCTCCGATGCGCGTGTGCGTGAGGTTGATGTGATCGATGTTCACTGTTCTCGCGGTCGTAGCGATGCGAAAGTGTACCTTGATCCGCATGATTACTCACCGCAAGAGAGAAATATGTTTCTCAAACTACTCGAAAAAGCGCGCCCTGTTATTGAAGAACACTGCATGAAAGACCAAGGGTGGTTTCGCTCGCCGAAATTGACGTTCGTATTTGACGATACATTAGAACGTAGCAAAAATATCGAGGCGTTGTTCGCCCAAATCGCCAAGGAGAAAAAAGATGAGTCTTGAGAGCGATATCAAAAAAATGGTTGAATCGATCGGCTTGTCGTTGTACGATACGGCAATCATCAATGAAAACGAAAACACGATCTACCGTGTCAGCGTTACCGCACCGGGCGGAGTGAGTTTGGATCAGTGCGTCGAAGCGACCCACTTGATCTCTCCGCTTCTTGACGTGACCCCTCCGGTAGGGGGAGAATATCGTTTGGAAGTGAGCAGTCCGGGGATTGAGAGAAAACTCAAAACCTTGGAGCATTTTGCCCAATCGATCGGTGAAAAGGTCGTTTTTTCAACCGTGAATAAAGAAAAATTCGACGGGGAAATGATCTCTACCGAAAACGAAGAGATTACCATTAAAACAAAATCGGGTGAGACACATACCGTCCCTTTCCGCTCGATCAGTAAGGCGAAAACCTACTTCGAGTGGTAATGAATACCGCCGTTCATTATGCCATGACCCAAGCCCTTCATGCGGCATGGGAATATCAGCTCCTCACATTTCCCAATCCTGCTGTCGGTGCCGTTTGTTTATCCAAAGAGGGGTTTATCCTCTCTATCGGCGCGCACAAACGTGCCGGCGGTCCTCATGCCGAGGTTTATGCCCTGCGCGATGCCTATACCCTCCTCAGCGGTGATACCGCTATAGCCGAATCGGATGATTCTCATGCCATTCACGATTACTTAAGAACGCATCATAACTGTATGTTTCACACGGTCTCGATGGCGGTGACGCTGGAACCGTGTGCACACAGCGGAAAAACCCCCTCATGCGCATTGCTGATTCGAGATTTGGGGATTAAAGAGGTTTTTATCGCCTGCAAAGATCCCAATCCCGAAGCGGCAAACGGAGGAAAAATTCTGGAAGAATCGGGGATAAAGTGTACGTTCGGCGTCATGGAAGAAGAGGGGACTAGACTCTTGGAGCCGTTTTTGAAATGGCAAGATAATCCTTTTGTCTTTTTCAAATGGGCACAGCGTCTGGATGGGACGATCGATAACGGTGTGATTAGTTCCGCTACATCACGTGAACACGTGCACGCGTTGCGGGACAAGTGTGATTTGATTGTCATAGGTGGCAATACGGTACGTACTGATCGTCCGACATTGGATGCACGTCTTGTGGACGGAAAAGCTCCCGATGTATTGATCTATTCCAAAACGGCCGATTTTGATCGGAGTATCCCCCTTTTCGGTGTCCCGAATCGAAAGGTGTTTATTGAGCCCACGTTCGAGAGGATCAAAGAATACTCTCTGGTGATGATCGAAGGGGGTGCCGCGATGATGGAGGCATCGAGCGAGGTGTGCGATTGGTATTTGAGTTACATCGCCCCAAAAATCGGCTGCGGTAGTGTTGGAATGGGGAGTGTTACAGAGGAATTTGAGGTAATGAACGCTACAATAAATCAAGATATCGTCCTTTGGATGAAAAAGAAATAGGAACCTTTATGACCAAGCAAGAGAAAATTGTATCGATGTTTAACGATATAGCTCCGACATACGATCGAGCTAACCGTGTCCTCAGCATGGGTATCGATACTTTTTGGCGACGCAGGGCGTGTGATTTGGCCTATGGATACTGCAATACGAAAAACCTCGATTCGATTGTCGATGTTGCGTGCGGAACGGGCGATATGATGGGGTATTGGAAACGTCGCGCCGAAAAAGCGGGGATCAGTGTCGGTGAAATTGTCGGGGTTGATCCGAGTGAGGGGATGGTTGGCGTCGGTCGGGAAAAATTTCCCGATATGTCGTTTCATATCGCTCCTGCAACCGAACTCCCAAAACCTGATGAGAGTGCCGATATCATAAGTATCTCGTACGGTATCCGCAATGTTGTGGAACGTCAAGCGGGGTTGCGCGAATTTAATCGTGTCCTAAAACCGGGGGGATTAGTCGTTATCCTCGAATTTATGAAAAACGAGAATCCTTCGTTGCTCGGCAAAGTGCGTGATTTTTACATGAATAACGTCCTTCCGCGTCTGGGGGGGCTAATCTCCAACAACTACGAAGCGTACCGCTATCTCCCAGACTCCATTGAGGGATTTTTGACGGTGGCAAAAATGAGAGCCGAACTCGAAGAAGCGGGGTTTGAGATGCTCTATACCAAAAGCTTTTCGATGGATATTTCGACATTGATGATCGCCCGCAAAAAGTAACTTCATGGCTTCCACGCTAAGCGTTTCTGCACTCAATGAACAAATCAAGGTTCTTTTAGAGACCTCTTTTGAATTTGTCAGTGTAGAGGGGGAACTCTCCCGCATCACACACCACGGCAGCGGACACATTTATTTCACCCTCAAAGACAACGATTCCGCCATCAAATGCGTCATGTTCAAAGGGAACGCGGCACGACTAAAATTTCGCCTCGAAGAGGGGGCGCATATCATCCTCCACGGTGCATTGTCCCTCTATAAACCGCGCGGCGAGTATCAGATCAACGCATTCAGTGCCGAACCCTACGGTGCGGGGGCTTTGGCAATGGCGTTTGAACAGCTTAAAAAGAAGCTGGAAACCAAAGGGTATTTTGACCCGACTCGCAAGAAATCCTTTCCGAGATTCCCCCAAACCATCGTTTTGGTCACCTCTGCGACGGGGGCGGCGTTGCAGGATATGCAGCGGGTTGCTTCACATCGCTGGCCGATGGTCAAACTCATCGTATTGGATGTGTTGGTGCAGGGGGAACGTGCGGCAGCACAAATCGCGGATGCTCTGAGATATGCTGATACCTTAAATGCGGATGCGGTGGTCGTCGGACGGGGAGGCGGAAGTATCGAAGATCTGTGGGCGTTTAACGAGGAGATTGTCGCCGATGCAATCTACGCGATGCAAACTCCAACCGTTTCAGCGGTGGGGCATGAGATCGACTGGGTCATCAGCGATTATGTTGCCGATATGCGCGCCCCGACGCCGAGTGCGGCGATGCAGATGCTCCTCCCCGATCAAAATGAGTTGATTCAAAGTATCGGTGAGATGCAAACCCGAGCGTTTGGGTTAATCCAACAGCAGCTGGGGCGCAAGCGGGAACAATTGCGCACCATGGTCGAGGCGTTTAAACGCAACGGGATTGAGTATCGTCTACAGAGTCAAAAAGAGATCGTCGCAGAGCTGAAAAAACGTTTTGAGATGCAGATACACCAGCGCTTACAACGCGCACGGAGTGAGATTCCGACCCTCAAAGAGGCGATGGAGAGAGAGATCACTCAACGGCTTCGTGAGAGAGGCTCACTGATTACGCAGATGAAAAACAGCTTTGAAGCACATCATCCGAAACACAAAAACAAAAGCGGATTTGCGCAGATCGCCCGTGAAGGGAAAGTGATCGATTTGGATACGTTGAGTGTCGGGGATCGTTTTGAAGCGATGAACGATAAAAAGATCGTTCATGCGGAAGTGAGAGAAATTACTTCAATGTAATCGGCGGAAAATAGGTGTGAGCCAAACTCACCCCCTCTGCCGCAAATTGCTTCATGAATTTCTCCATCGGGTCCTCTTTGTTCCAGATCGGATCGGTCACTTTGCTGAGGGTTTCGACCCGTTTTTTTGCATCAAACTCTACTCCGATACTATCGACAAGCCCCACTTTTTTCGCTTGTGCGGCGGTAAAGATATGAGCATCCGCGTATTCGCTGCTTCGGTTGAGATCGAGTCCGCGTGCACGGGCGACGTCACCGACAAACAGATCATAGGTGCCGTTGATCACTTTCTCCAGTTCTGCACGCTCTAATTGGCTCCATTGGCGATCAAACGTCCCTACCTGTTTGTAGGTTCCCGCATGGGCGATTTGGGTTTTTACCCCCACTTTTTCCATCAATTCGGAAATATCGGCACCCTCTATGATCACCCCGATGGAGCCGATCATACTGCCGGGATTGGCGATGATCTCATTCCCCCAAATCGCCGAGTAATATCCGCCGCTTGCCATGATCCCCGCCGCGTAGACGACGACCGGTTTCTCTTCTCTGAGCCGTTTGATGGCGTAGGCGATTTCTACCGAGGGGGCAACCGCGCCGCCGGGAGAGTCGATGGAGAACAATACCCCTTTAACATCGGGGTTTTCTCTCGCTTCATCGAGCTGCTCGATGATCGGGGTTGCATCCAAAATAGGGCCGGTGAGGGCTATTTTTTGGAGATTATGGGGGGTTATCCCCTCATCGGCGGAGGGGAGGAGGAGCCACAATACAAAAAGGACCAGTAGCGTGGCTTTGAAATGCGCTTGGATAAATCGTAATCCGGTAGCCAGACACGACCCGATTTTACGGACAATTTCCATCATTTGATTTTCTCTCCCTGAATGTAAATCGATTCGATGGTATGCGGCTGCGTGATCAGATGGATCGGCAGTTGTTCATTGATCGGATACTTGATCCGCATCACCAACAAATCGGCGTCGAAATTGGGCATGATTTTACCACAATTGAGACGCAATGCCTCTGCCGCATTGGCGGTGACGCTTTGCCATAATGTGTGCGCCAGATGGAGCAAATCATCATGTGGATGGATAAAGAGGGCAATTTTCATCTCTTCGAACAGATCAAGGGCATAGTTGGAACTCAGACCGTCGGTGCCGCAAACGAAGCGGATCTCTTTTTCCCTCAGACGCGCTAAATCGAGCACTCCGTTTCCGAGCAGACGGTTGGAGATCGGGCAGTGGATAATCGTGTGATTCCCCTCGGCAATCGTCGTTAATTCATCTTCTGAAGCGTGAACCGCGTGGGTAAAGAGGGTGGGGATACCGTTAAAATAGTTCACAAATTCTTCGGCGGTATTCGCCGCTTGGGTCTGTTTGAGAAAGTTTTGGAAAAAAGGGGCAAACGCTCCGCTGTTGTGATCGAGCCATTCACGCTCTGCCGTGCTCTCCAATAAATGAGCCGTGACCCGCAACTCTTTTTCGCGGGCATATTGGAGCGCTTTTTGGATCAAAATGCGATGAACGGAGTAGGGGGAGTGGATGGCGATGGAGGGGTAAAACCCATCGCGTTCGATCTCTTGGGAGGCAAAAAGGCGTTCTTGAAAATCGGTGTACAAAGCATCCGCCATTTGAGGATCGGAACCGATGAGTTCGTTGAAATAGACGACTTTCTGGGGAGCTGATGCACACGAAGCCAAATCAAACCCATACGAACTGACCGCACCGAATGCCGTGATACCGTTGTGGAGCATCGTTTGAACGGCTTTGGCAATGCACTCGTCGTCACATTCGTTGATGAGGTCGTTGCGTGAGGCGATGACGCTGGAGAGCCACGGCATAAACTCACCATACGTGAGGGTGGAACGGTTGGCGGAAAACTCCAGATGAACATGAGCATTGATAAGCCCCGGAACGATTACCGAACCCTCGCCCAGCTCAACGCACTCATCAGGGTAGCGGGTTTGAAGCTCGTCGTTCGGGGCGACTTCTAAAATGGTTTTGTCAAATACGATACCGTGATCGCGTAAAAGGGTTCCATCGGAAAAAATGGCATCGGCTAATAAGATTTGCACAGAGTCTCTTTGCGTTAAGTTTTTAAAAGATCAAGTATATCGAATCGATGAAAAATCTCCCTTTAGCGGAGCCGAATTTCATCAATTTAGTTCCTTATAATCTAGAACCTCTTATAATCTATCCCTAAATATAGAAAGCAAGGTTATCTAATGAAAATAGTCGTTATCCAAGGGCCGAATCTCAATATGTTAGGGGTTCGGGAACAACAAGTCTATGGACCGATGCGGTTAGAACAAATTCATGCGCAGATGAAAGAGGTAGCAACCCAAAACGGTTTGGAAATCGAGTTTTACCAAAGCAATCTGGAGGGTGAAATCGTCGATCGTATCCAAGAGTGTTACGGTGATGCGGACGGGATCATCATCAACCCTGCGGCGTATACCCATACCTCTATTGCGATTCGCGATGCGATCAGCGCGGTAAACCTTCCGACGATCGAAGTGCATATCAGCAACATCTATCGCCGTGAAGAGTTCCGTCAAAAAAGTATGACGGCTCCGGTATGTACCTCTTCGGTGATCGGATTCGGACCGTTCGGGTATCATTTGGCGATGGTGGGGATGATGCAAATCCTCAGTGAAATCAACGCAATGCGCCAAGCGCAGGCAGCAGCCGTTCAAGGTTCAGAAGAAGAGTAATGGCACTTCGCCGTCAACTCGATGAACGCCATAGTGTGTATGTCGATCGTTATTTTCCCCAAACCCTTTCCAAAAAAGAGGGATATCGTTACCGCGTCGTTTTGGGGGTAGGGGGAAATATCGGTGATACACGCCGTCGAATGAATCATCTTTGGCACTATCTGGGGAGTTTGCCGCAGATATGCAGAATCCGAAGCGGGGTAATTTTACGCAATCCCCCGTTTGGGTTTTATGAGCAAAACGATTTTGACAATACGGTGATCGAAGTGGCGACATCATTGACGCCGAGGATTTTTTTACGGCTGATTTGGCGTATCGAAAAACGTTTTGGGCGCCGTCGCAGTTTTGCGAATGCGCCGAGGACGTTGGATTTGGATATACTTTTTTTTGACAATCGAAAGATTGCCACGAAAGAGTTGAGTATTCCCCACCCTCACTGGAACGAACGTTCCAGTGTCATGATTCCGCTCAAAAGTTTGGCTCAAAAGAGCATACGGAGATACTATGAAAATCTTGACATTTAGCGGCACGACTCCGGCTGAAGCGCTCAAAAAAGCGCAGTTGGAAGTTGGCGAAGAGGCGATGCTGATCGAAACCCGCGAAGTGCAAAAAAAATCGCTCGGAAAAAGCGCTTTGTATGAGATTGTGGTGGGTGTCGAAGAGAACACTTTGCCAAAACCGAAAGTAAAAATTGAAGAGCCTTTGATCAAACAGCGTCCGCTGGCACAAAAAAGCAGCGATGTCCTCTACAACATTTCCGAAGCGGCAAAGCAGATCTCTAAAATCGCCGAGGTGACCGAAGAGGAACGTCCAGTTCGTCAGACACCGGCAGCCGAGAGTGAAGACCTCAAAAAAATCAAAGAAGAGATCGAAAAACTCGGAGACAAAGTTAAACTGATCCAAAACATGTTTTGGGATGAAAAATCGCCCAATACCACCGCACCTATCCCTCCGGAATTTGCCGAAATTTATCGTCTTGCCCAAGCAAGCGGGATGAACCAAGCTCATCTCGATGAGATTATGCATTTGACACTGGAGCATATGCCCTCAAAAATGCGTGAGAGTTCCGAAACGGTCAAGCGTTATTTCCAAGTATTGATGCGGAAAATGGTTCCGGTTCGCCTCGAAACGCCTCCCAAAAACGGCGGGAAAAAGGTGATTATGCTGGTCGGCCCTACGGGAGTGGGAAAAACAACCTCAATTGCAAAATTGGCGGCACGCTTCTCATACCTGCTGGATAAAAAATACAAAGTGGGTTTAGTGGTTCTCGATACCTATCGGATTGGGGCGGTTGAGCAGCTGATGCAGTATGCACGGATGATGAAACTGGGGATAGAAACGGTTGTCGATCCGCCGGAGTTTTCGAGTGCTCTCAATGCGCTTCGCTATTCGGATTATATTTTGATCGATACGATGGGTTCCTCCCCTTATGACAAAGGGAAAATCGAAAAGATTTATGAGTGTTTGCGATCGAACGATACCGAATACAGCGTTGATGTTGTCTTGGTAATGCCCAGCTCGATTAAATACGACGATCTTAAAGCGACGTATGATAATTTCGCACCGCTCGGGATTGATACGATGATGTTTACGAAACTCGATGAAACGAGAGGATTCGGAAATATTTTCTCCCTTGTCTATGAGACCAAAGTGCCGATCAGCTATTTTTCGGTTGGGCAAGAGGTTCCTGAGGATTTAGTGGTCGCAACGAGCGATTTCTTGGTTGATTGTCTGATGCACGGATTTGCCAAAGGTGAGAGAGAATGAATCATCAAGCCTCAAAACTCGAAGCACTTGTCAACCAAAACCGAAATATGACGGCTAAAAAAACCCGTTTTATCGCGATTACCAGCGGCAAAGGGGGCGTCGGAAAAAGTACGATCAGCTCGAATATGGCTTACATCATGGCCAAATACGGGTTGAAAGTCGGTATTTTTGACGCCGATATCGGGTTGGCGAACCTCGACGTAATGTTCAACGTCAAGATTCAAAAGAATATTTTGCATGTTCTAAAAGGGGAAGCGAGAGTCGAAGATATTTTGGTTCCGATCGAGAAAAATCTTGTATTGATTCCCGGAGAGAGCGGAGAAGAGATTTTCAAATACGCATCCGGCGGATTATTTGAGCGGTTTATGGATCAGGCCAATGTTCTGGATGATCTGGATGTGATGATTATCGATACGGGAGCGGGAATAGGGGAACATATTCAGCTCTTTTTACGGGCATGTGATGATGTGATCGTGGTTACTGTCCCCGATCCGGCAGCCATCACCGATGCGTATGCGACGATCAAAGTCACCTCGCGTTTGCGAGATGAGATCAATGTCATCATGAATCAGGTACGCTCTGCCAAAGAGGCGGAAGCATTGTTTGAAAAGATTCATAAAGTGGCGCAGGCAAATATCGGAGGCTCTTTACAACTCAACTATTTGGGACAGATTTCAAACGACCCGAAAGTTTCGACCAGTATCAAAAAACGTGCTCTTTTCAGCCGAGAGTTTCCCGGTGCGACTCCGACAGCCGAGTTGGAGATGATTGTAAAGCGGATAGCGAAAAAATTGGAACGGAACGTGCTCGTAAATCCCAAAGAGAGCGGCTTGGGGGGATTGTTCAAGCGCTTGATGGAACATTTTTAGGATTTAGTTAGGGGTTGCGGCATCGCTTTGATTAGCCGTTTGGACTCAAAAAAAAGGAAAAATAGGATGCGGGGATCGAATTTTGTCTCTTTTTTAACGGTACAGGGATTTTTTATCGGTATTGTTTTTGGGATTTTAAAATCGGATACTCCGGAGAGTTTTTTAGGTTTTGTTATTTTAATTACCTTCTTTTTTTACCTTTTTGCCCATTTGTTTGTCGGATTCTTTTTTCAGACCCTGAGTCTAAAAACCACCTCTTTCCCCAAAGCGTCCCATGAACACAATCTCGATCTGTTTGTTCGTGAGATCAACAAGCGCGAACAGTTTATCGATGCGTTTTATACCCATAAAGCCGAATTACTCGATGATGAGGGGCGGGGAAGAGAATGAGCGGCGCGAATGTCTATACTCAAGAGTTAAAGCATCGTGAAGATCAGTTGGCATTGCAATATCTCCCTGCTGTAAAGGCGATGTCGTTTCGCCTCAAAGAGAGGCTCCCAAGCTCGATCGATTATATGGATTTGTGCGCTATCGGAACGGAAGAGTTGGTGAAATTGGCCCGTCGTTACGACGAGAGCCAGAACGATTCATTTTGGGGATACGCAAAAACCCGTGTTTACGGCGCGATGCTCGATTATCTTCGATCACTCGATACAGTGAGCCGTGCCAGCCGTAAGCTCATCAAAGAGATTGACAACGCAATCGAACTCTATATGGCGGATCATGACGAGGAACCCAGCGATGAAGTACTCGCGGAGATTCTGGGAATCGAATCCGAAAAAATAAAAGAGGCGCGGATCGCTTCGGATATTTATACCGTGATGCCGCTGGATGATCAACTTGGAACCCCTGAAGAGGGGGGAGTGTTGGAGAAAATCGAACACGATGATTTGATCGAAGCGATACAAAACGTCTTAATGACGTTTGATGAGAGGGATCAAATTATTATCCAACTCTACTATTTTGAAGAGTTGACACTCAAAGAGATCAGTGAAATCGTCAATATTACCGAATCGCGCATTTCGCAGATTCACAAATCGGTGATTCGACGCATTAAAGAAGAAGTAGGAGGGCGCTAATGGCCGATATATTATCGCAAGAAGAGATTGATGCCCTTTTGGACGTTGTTGATGATGAAGGAGATAGTGTCTTAGAATCGGGTGATGATAATATTTTCTCCCAGCGACAAATTACCCTATATGATTTTAAACGTCCTAACCGCGTCTCGAAAGAGCAACTCCGTGCTTTTCGCGGGATACATGACAAAATGGCCCGTTCGATTGCATCGCAGATTTCGGCAATCATGCGCTCCATTGTCGAGATTCAGCTCCACTCGGTAGACCAGATGACCTATGGGGAGTTTTTGATGTCGCTTCCCAACCCGACAAGCTTCAACGTCTTTTCGATGAAGCCTTTGGAGGGGAACGGGGTTTTGGAGATTAACCCCTCCATCGCATTTCCGATGCTGGACCGTATCCTGGGCGGTAAAGGTGAACCTTTCGAAGCGAGCCGTGAATTTTCGGATATCGAACTATCACTGTTTGAGACGATTTTACGGGTCATGATGGGGACACTGCGTGAAGCGTGGGGACCGGTTACCGATCTCTATCCCCAAGTTGAATCGAAAGAGTCAAGTCCGAACGTCGTTCAGATCGTTGCTCAGAATGAAATCGTTGTGATGGTCGTTATGGAGATCATCATCGGGCACAGTTCGGGGATGATGAACATCTGTTATCCGGTTATCGCGTTAGAGCCGATTTTACCGAAACTGGCAAGTAGAGATTTGATGCTCAATGAGACCAGTTCCAAAAAAAGCCGAAATCAGGAGCTTCAAGTTCTCCTCGGTGGAGCTCATGTCAATGTGGAGGTCAATCTCGGAGAAGCGGAGTTGAGCCTTCATGAACTCCTCGAACTCTCTGAGGGGGACATTATTCGGCTGAATATTCCGGCTGATGATGTGGTGAATGTCAGCGTTGATGGTAAAGAGCGTTTTGTAGGTCAAATGGGGCTAAGACGGTTCCGTAAATCCATACAAGTTACGTCGCTTATCGATACCGAAAAAGATGCGGTCAAACGTGCACTCAAAGAGTTTGAAGCAAAACGGAAAGCACGTATTAGCGGTGTCAAAGAGATGATTAAAGGGCCATTAGAGATCGAGGAGGATGAAGATGAGTGATTTTGCCGGAATTTACGCCCAAGAGGCTATAGCTACCATAGAAGGGTTGACCGGGCAAGCGCCATCCATCTCCCTCAAAGAGGCAGAGGAGATCTCGATCGTCTCCAATGTAATCCCCCCGATTGCAATGATCCACGTCAGTTTCAGCGGGGATGCATCAGGAAAAGGGATCATTATGATGCCTCCTCAACTCGCGACTGCTCTGGGCGACATGATGCTCGGCGGTGATGGCGAGGGGAAAGATGATATGTCCGATGAAGACATGGATGCCGCCAAAGAGATTGTCTCAAACATCGTGGGGGCAATGAGTACGACTCTGGGATCGCAAAAAGAGCTCCCTAAATTCACGATCAAACCTGAAAAAGCGAACTTTATCCATGAAAACGGTGAGGTCAATCTTGATGGCTATGCCAAAATGTTTGTATTCAATTTTTCTCTCGGATCGATCAATTCGTTGATGATGTTTGCGATTGATTCGACCATCAACAATGCACTAAGCGGTGGGAACGCACCGGTGAGTGCTCCATCTCGTCCGAGTGGGAATATTTTCGATGAGCCCGCAAGCGAACCGGCGGTAAAACTCGATGAAGGTGAGATGAAAAACATCGGTCTTATCCTCGATGTGAAATTGCCGGTTCGTGTCCGTATCGGGAAGAAAAAAATGCTCCTCAAAGATGTTTTGAGTATGGACATCGGTTCGGTCATCGAGCTCAATCAGTTGGCGAATGACCCGCTCGATATTTTGGTTGACGATCACGTGATCGCCCAAGGGGAAGTGGTGATTGTTGATGGTAACTTTGGAGTACAGATTACCTCTATCGGTACGAAACGAGATCGTTTGAATAAGTTGAAAGGGTAACCATGCCGCAACGACGTGGGAAGAAAAAAGAGTACCAAAGTAACCGTTACGTCAAAGAGATTAAATCGGCGGATGTTTGGAGTGTTTTTAAAATCATCGCCGACTTTGTTCAGGGATTTGATGAACTGGGGGAATTGGGACCATCGGTAACTATTTTCGGCAGTGCCCGTCTGGACGAAAAACACCCCTATTATCAACAGGCGATGAAACTCTCCGATATGTTGGCGGAGAAGGGGTTTAATATCATTACCGGTGGCGGTCCGGGGATCATGGAAGCGGCCAATCGCGGAGCTTATCAACACGAAGATATCGAATCGATCGGTTTGAATATCGAGCTTCCCGAAGAGCAGCAGCCTAACCCGTATATTTCGAAAGGGAGAAGTTTTGACTATTTCTTCTCTCGCAAAGTGATGCTCGTCAAATATTCGATGTCGTATGTTATTTTTCCCGGCGGTTTCGGGACACTCGATGAGATGTTTGAAGCGTTGACCCTGATCCAAACCCGTAAAGTGTGGGGAGTGCGACTTTTTGTCGTGGGGACGGAGTTTTATGCTCCATTGATGAGTTTTATCCAAGAGAAGTTGTTGGCGGAGGGGATGATTGATCCTAAAGATCTGCGGTTGATTACGTTGAGCGATGATTTGGATTTTATTGTCCATGAGATTGAACGCTCATTGGTGGCGCAGATGTCGAGTTTGGAGAAAGAGGGGCTTAATGAGACAAAATACTACAAACTCCTCTCTTCGTATTTTGACAATAGACCTATATGTGACGGGAATGATTCGAAATGAAAAAAAAAGTGCTGATCGGGATGAGCGGAGGGGTTGATTCGACCGTTTCGACGCTTCTGCTCAAAGAACAGGGGTATGAGGTAGAGGGGGTTTATATGAAACTCCACTCGAAACCGGGATACCATGAAATTCATCAGGCACGTGCTCAGCGGGCAGCCGATTTCGCCGGGGTCAAACTCCATATTCTTGATCTTCAAGAAAAATTCAATGAAAAAGTATTTACCCCCTTTATCGAAACGTATCGTGAGGGAAAAACCCCGAATCCGTGTGCACTATGTAACCGTAACATCAAATTCGGTGCGATGGTCGCTTTTGCGGACAGCATCGGAGCCGATTATGTCGCGACGGGGCATTATATCCGGCATGACGGGCAATATCTCCTCCAAGCGCATGACGACACCAAAGATCAGAGTTACTTTCTCTTCTACATCGATCCGACGCTGGTTCCGAGATTGCTGTTTCCGTTGGGAGAACGGCACAAAAGCGATATCAAAGCATTCGCCGCAAGTGTCGAAGGGTTAGAATCGTTCGCATCTCAGGGGGAATCGAGCGAAATCTGTTTCGTCGAAACCACCTATATGGACGTTCTCAAGCCCTATGTCCCTGTCGATCAAGAGGGTGAAGTGCTCGATATGAGCGGCAAAGTGGTCGGTAAACACAAAGGGTACATGCACTATACGATCGGAAAGCGCAAGGGGTTCAGCGTTCATGGAGCGCATGATCCCCATTTTGTCGTGGAGATCAAACCCGAAACAAACCAGATTGTGGTAGGGACGCGTGAGGATCTGGAGTGCCGCTACGTCGAACTCGAAAACGTCAATATGTTCGATAATCGGCGTGAATTCGATTGCGAAGTGAAGCTCCGATACCGTACAACGGCGGTGAAATGCCATGTCACGATTGAGGATAATCGAGCGCGTGTAGAACTTCACGAACCTGTATTTGGTGTCGCATCGGGACAGGCGGGTGTTTTCTATGACGGTGAAAAACTGCTCGGCGGTGGATGGATTGCTTAAGCCAAAACAGAAGATCATTGCTGCGGGAATCATCGGCAACGTTATCGAATACTACGATTTTGCCCTGATCGGTTTTTTAGCGGTGATGATGGGGAACCTCTTTTTCCCCTCCAGTGATCCGTTCCTCTCTTTACTCGGTTCATTCGGTGCGTTTGCGGCGGGGATGATCATGCGTCCGCTGGGAGCATTGGTATTTGGGCATATCGGTGATCGGATCGGACGGCGATACGCACTGATGAGTTCACTCGTTCTGATGGCATTGCCGACCTTCCTGATCGGTTTTTTACCGACGTATGCTCAAATCGGGATGTTCGCTCCGATTTTACTCGTCATGTTGCGCATGATTCAGGGGCTGTCGGTTGGTGGGGAATACGCCAGTTCAATTGTCTATCTGGTAGAGCAGTCTTTTCCCAACACTCAAAATCTTTACGGTTCATTTGTCTCTGTGGGAGCCAAAATCGGTATGGCATTGGGTTCGGGTCTGTGCGGAGCACTGTTGTGGTATCTGGGTGAAGAGACGATGGCGGAGTGGGGATGGCGGATTCCGTTTTGGATGAGTATTATTATCGCTGCTGCGGGTCTTTATTTGCGTCGTAACCTCACAGATGAATATCAGCCAAGCGAAGATAAAACCGTTCCGATTGTAGCGATTTTGCGTCATCACCGAAGTGAATTTTGGCGCTTTTTGAGCGTCGCATCGGCGATTTGGATTTTTTATTACACGGTGTTCGTTTATCTTCCGATTTGGTTGGAGAGCTCGGCTGGACTTACCAAAGCCGAAGCGGGGCAGATCAATACCCTCTCGATCGTGATAGGGGTGATTTTTATCCCACTTATGGCGATGGTGGCTGATCGGATCGGATCACTCCGTGTGATGCGCGGGGCGGCATTGGGATTGGCAGTGAGTATCTATCCCATTATGGTGGGGATGAGTATCGGAGGATATTGGGCAGCACTTTCGGGAACTGTTGTCTTGGTTATTTTCTTGTGTGCTTTTCAGGCTCCTATTTTTGCCTCGACGGTTATGGCACTTGGTTATCACGGATATCGTGCATCGTTTACGGCGGTGATTTTAGGAAGTGCGGCTGGCATTGTCGGGGGAATTACCCCCGCCTTGATGACATCGATTGAGAAATTCAGTGGTGATCCCTATGCCCCGGCTGCTCTTATAGCCGCGACATCGTTAGTGGGATGGATCGTTCTTAGACGTGTACCGGCTTGAAAAGAGATTTCATAATCGGAAATTGCATGATTTTCTCCGGATTGGTCTCTCCGTTGATGTTGATCACTTTCAGTCGTCCGTAACCGTTGTTAAAATCATTGGCTAAATCGTAAACTACACCGACAATGGTCAATTTTCCACTTTCAACTTCATGACCAAACTCTTTTTGCGCATAAAGAATTTGTTGATGGACATTGCTTTGGACAGCTGAGAGCCATTTTGCCTCTTCTGTACCCATCAGAGAGGTTTTGCGAACCGCCAATGAGATCGAATCGAGCTCTTTGATAATATTGGATTCAATCCCCGAATAATCACTCATTGCCGCTTTGACCGCGCCGCAGCGGGAGTGTCCGACAATAATCAGTAATGGTGTGTTTAAATGACGGACACCGTATTCCACACTCCCCATGTTGGAGCTGAACTGATTTCCGATGTTGCGGATGAGGAATAGATCGTTTTCTGCTGATGCATCCAGTGCATCGCTTTGGAAACGTGAATCCGAACAACCAATAACGGTAGCACGAGGGTGTTGCGAATCTTTGAACTGTTGGAAAAAAGCCGATCCTTTTTTATTCACATAGTAGTCATTTTGAGAGACTACCTCGGCAAACATTTTTTTGGCCATCTCTTGAAGTTCACCGCTGCTTGGACCAGTGTGATGAGCATCAGAGGCAAAGGCACTGTTCGGGGCTAATATTGCTCCCCCCGTAGCGAGGGCAAAAAATTTGAGAAAGGACCGTTTATTCATTAAAGTCTCCTATATTATGGTGGGATAGTGTACCATAAAATTAAAAGGTCAATGAACTATTATTGCTTTCATCGCTCTCTTCTGTAAGGCTTGAAGAATCGTTTGTCGCTTCAAAAGAGGTGGATGCTTCATTTGGAACTGTCGTCTCACCGAAAAGTTCGTTGAGACTACTATTATTCTCAGCTGTATTTCCTAGCATTTGCTCATCTTTTGGTGGGGCCATCACCTCTTGGAATTGCGGGATCACTACTCCTCTGCGTTTCATGATTTTATAGATAATTCGGGCTCGGTTTTTAACGTATTTTTGGTTTCCGGTAGGATTATATTTGATCGGGTTCGGGAGTACTGCAGCAAGACGCGCTGCTTCACGACCAGTCAGATTCTTTGCACTTTTATGATAGTAGTGACGAGCCGCCGCTTCGATCCCAAAAATGCCGTCTCCCCATTCGGCGACATTGAGGTAAATCTCCAAGATACGGCGTTTGGAGAGGGTATTTTCAATACGCCAAGTGATGATCGCTTCTTTCACCTTGCGTACAGGATTTTTGCTTGGTGAGAGGTAGAGGTTTTTGGAGAGCTGCTGAGATATGGTGCTTCCTCCCGCAACGGAGCCTTTTTTTAGACTTCGTTCTATCGCCTGTTCCATTCCTGTGACGTCGAAACCGTCATGATTCCAGAATTTGTCGTCTTCACCGATTAATACTGCTTTAATGACGTTAGGGGAGATTTTTGAGATAGGCACCCATTTGTGGGTAATCTCCATCTCTCGATTGTGTTCTGCCCACTCCTCTTGACGATACTCCATAAAAGCGGTCGGTATGGGTTGAATCTCTTTGAGATCGGAGATGTTCGGATAGATAAAATAACGACCGACATCAATAATCCCGCCTAGGATTAGAAGAATAAATATTAGTTTGAATTTTGACATTATGAATCCATAGTGAGTTTAGGCAAATGCCATTGTTTTGTGTAAGCGAGTAACCGAAGGGCAATAGCAAATCCCGCAACTCCGGCAACGCCTAAGGGGGTGATCATATTCAGGTAGGCAAGTATCAACAGTAAAACGGAGACGATGATGGCGATCGAGCCGTAAAAGTCGCTGATGAGGACGGAGGGGACTTGATTGATCATCGTATCGCGCAGAACTCCCCCTCCGACAGCGGTGAGGAAGCTCAAAATCATGACACCGAAAAAGTTAAATTCCACCTCGATAGCGAGCAATGCGCCGGTGATACTAAACGCCACCAGACCGATCGTATCGGAGATGACAAAAAGCCATTGACGTTCTAACTGTTCACGTCGATAGAGACGAAAAGCAAAAGCGAGAAGAATCGTTGCGATGACGGTGATCGCGGGGTAGTATTCGTTAAACGCAAACGGAGTCCGTCCGAGTATTACATCCCGAACGACACCGCCGCCGAGTGCGGTAAGGGATGCGGAGATGATGAGTCCGAGGAGATCGAGGTTATTGCGCACCCCGACGAGAAACCCGCTGAGGGTAAAAGCGACGATTCCTAGAATATCGGCGGCAACGACAAGATCAAACATTCGGTGCGCGGTAGTTTTCTTTGAAACTCACATAACGCTTGGCCGAAGCATACAATTCGGCGACCTCTTCGTCGGTGAGTTCACGCACCACTTTGGCGGGGCTTCCCATGATGAGAGAACGGGGAGGAAACACTTTGTTTTTCGTCACCAGTGCTCCTGCACCGACAATCGACTCTTTACCGATCACGGCACCATCGAGGATTGTCGCCGACATTCCGATCAAACACGCATCTTCGATCGTACAGCCATGCAGCATAACGCGATGTCCCACGGTAACGTCGTTTCCGATAATCGTCGGATAGCCATCGCTCATATCCTCACGCTTATGGTGAGTAATGTGGACCATACTGAGATCTTGAATACTGGTGCGGTCACCGATTTTGATGTAATGGACGTCGGCACGGACAACGGTACCGAACCAAATGCTCACATCTTCACCGATTTCGGCTCTGCCGATGACATCCGCTGAAGGGGCGATCCATGTCCGCTCGCCGATCGTCGGGGTATAGTGTAAATAATTACTAATCATTAGCTCTCTTTGAACAACCGATTCGTCAACTGCTGTACGTAATTCGGTGTCTGTTTTTTGGTCGAATTATATACTTTATTGGTTTCGGTTTCAACAATGGCATGGCTGTTGATCGTATGGGCTCCATCATGGTCCACTTTTTTATAAGTTCCGTTGTTTTGGAGTTCATAAGCCAAATCGTTATCAGAGATTTGCAATTCCAAAATCTGGAGCAGCTTTGCCGAAGCCTCCTCTCCGCTAATTGGGGTTAAAAGCTCAATACGTCGTAACAGATTACGCGGCATCCAGTCGGCACTGGAGATGTAGGTTTTCGGATCGGAGTGTTTGAAATAGAATATCCGTGCGTGTTCGAGATATTTGCCGATGATTGAGGTGACACGGATATTTTCACTGACCCCTTCAACCCCTGGACGGAGACAGCATACCCCACGAATAATCAGTTCAATTTTGACCCCTGCCTGAGAGGCTTTGTAGAGTGCGCGGATGATATCTTCATCGACCAAAGCGTTCATTTTGGCGATGATCACCCCTTCGCTTCCCATACGGGTTTCATTGTGGATGAGGGAGAGAAGTTTTGGCTTGATCTGAGTCGGTGCCATGTAGAGTTCGCTGAGTTTCCCTTTTTTGCTGAATCCGGTGAGAAAGTGGAAAAAGCGTGTCATATCGTAGGTAATGGCATCGTTACTGGTCATATAGCTGATATCGGTATAGACGGTCGCAGTAGAGGGGTTATAGTTTCCGGTACCGATGTGGGCGTATTGTTTGAGTTTGCCGTTGACGCGACGGGTGACGAGTGCCGCTTTGGCGTGGACTTTTAGCCCCGTAATCCCATAAATTACGTGTGCACCGGCACTCTCCAGCGCTTTGGCCCAGATGAGGTTGTTCTCTTCATCAAAGCGGGCTTTGAGCTCCACCATGACGGTAACCTGTTTGCCCGATTCGGCGGCGGCAATGAGGGATTGGACGATGAGTGATTTGGAACCGGAGCGATAGAGGGTCATCCGGATCGATACGACATCGGGATCTTTGGCGGCCGTTTGGATGAGACGTACGACCGGTTCGAAACTCTCAAACGGATGGAATAAAACCAAATCCTGTTTGTCTAAAATAGCGTACAAACTATCCTCTGAGTCGAGCGGCGGCAGGTTGCGCGGTTTGAAACTAGGAGCCGTCAAATGGGCAAAATCTTTGTTTCCGACCACTTGCCATAATGCCCCTAGATTGAGGTAGGTGGTGAAGCGGTAAATATCGTCTTTGAAAACATTGGCATGACGGTTGAAAAAATTGAGAAGATCATCATCGGCATGGTTGCTCAGCTCTAACCGGACGATTTCCCCTTTTTTACGAAGTTTCAGCCCCTCTTCGAGCATCTCCATAAAATCGTCCGCTTCTTCCTCTTCAATGGCAATATCGGCATTACGGGTGATTCGGAACGCGGAGAATTTGATCAATTCGTATCCTGGGAAAAGATCCCCGATGTGTTCGGCGACCAAACTTCCGATCGGAATGTAGATTCGGTTGTCGATATCGACGAAGCGGGGCAATACACGGGGGATACGGATGATGCCGTAGCGTTCGATGCTGCTGTCGTCTTTGTCGCGGAGTTTGACAATTTGTCCGAAACTGAGATTGTTCAGATGGGGAAACGGATGGGTTGCATCGACGGCGATCGGAACGACAACCGGATAGATGTTTTCGTGAAAATAGCGATCGAGAATTTTTCGCTGTTCAGGGGTGGTTTCACGGTAAGGCTTGAAGAAAATCCCCTCTTCTTCCAAACGGTTCATGATATCGAGCAGGCAGTGTTCGACCACTTTTTGCTCTTCATGCAGATAGGTGCGGATTTCACGGAGCTGGTGGAGCGGGGTAAAGCGATCTCCCCCTGAGACGTTGACGCCGGCACTGAACAATTTTTTCAGTCCTGCGATCCGGATCATGTAAAATTCATCGAGGTTGGTTCCATAGATTGCGAGAAATTTGAGTCGCTCCAACAAAGGAAGCGATTCGTTAAGCGCTTGGTTGAGGACACGGGTATTGAACTGGAGCCACGAAAGCTCCCGATTGATGTAAAGTGCTGGGTTTTTTAAATTTGTGGGCATAGTGATTACCATTTTGATAAGTTAACCCTATTATATTATACTTATGGTTACACAAAAGGAACAATATGTCTACATTTCAAATTTTAATGTTTGCCGCGACACTTTTTTTCGCATATCAGATCTTTCGCCACGTCCAAACATTGGAGGATCAATCCCCTCCGTCCCATGAACCGCACACCAAGAACAATCCTCAACCGAACAACGTAGAACAGTGGATTGATCAAGCGGACGAAGCGTATAAACAAGGAGAATTAGAAGCGGCGCAGTCGGCGCTTCAAGAGGCGGTGCAAATCGATCCGAATAACCCTGAAATCCTCAACAAACTCGGATTTATCACAGCAAAAACGGGAGATCGTCTTAAAGCGATCGAACTGTATGAGCGCTCTTTGGAACTCGATGAAAACGACGATTTGACCCACAATGCGATCGCTTCGCTCTATCGATTAGAGATGGCGTATGAACGCTCTCAAGACCATTATCTCAAAGCGATTGAAATTGACGATACCTATCCCCAAACATTTTACAATTACGGAAATCTATTGGTGGACATGGGAGAGATCGAAGAGGCTAGGGCGATGTACAAGCGCGCACTCGAATTGCAAAGCGATTTTGCCGAAGCCCGCGAAGCGTTATTGTCATTAGGAAGTCATCATGGTTGATAATCAGGCACGTTTAGCCGTATTGATCGATGCGGACAATTCCCAACCCTCCATTATCGCCGGACTGCTTGATGAGATCGCATCTCACGGGATAGCCAGTGTCAAACGAATTTACGGCGATTGGACCGATACACGACTCAAAAGCTGGAAGAACGCACTGCTCGAACACGGTCTTCAGCCGATCCAGCAGTTTGCCTACACGAGCGGGAAAAATGCCACCGACAGCGCGATGATCATCGATGCGATGGATCTGCTCTATACGAAAAACTTTGATGGTTTTTGCATCGTCTCCAGTGACAGCGACTTTACCCGTCTTGCCAGCCGTATCCGCGAATCGGGGATCAAAGTATACGGATTTGGAGAGCAAAAAACACCCAAAGCGTTTATCGGAGTGTGCGACAAATTTATCTATACCGAAAATCTCAGACGTACCCAAAATCACAAAGAGGAGCAAACTCCGAAAATCAAACCCGATCACAAGGCTCTTTTGGCGTTGGTACGTAATGCGGTCGAGGATACGACCAATGAGGCAGGATGGTCGTATTTGGGGGCTATCGGACAAAATCTAATCAACAAATCGCCTGAATTTGACCCCCGAAGCTACGGTTATAAAAAACTGCTCGATTTGATAGAGGGATTAGGTGAGTTTGAGTTCAAATATTCTGATCCTTTTTCGGGTGCACAAGCGGTACATGTGCGTATCAAACGATCCAAAAGGAGTTATGAGAGATGACGGTCAAAGAGATTTATACCTATTTAGATGAGCTCTCCCCGTTTGCACTCCAAGAGGGGTGGGACAATTCGGGATTGTTGGTTGGAGATTTCAGCCAAGAGATTGACACAGTGGTACTCAGCATCGATATCGATGAAGAACTGATTGAGAGTATTCCTGCAAATGCCCTTTTGATTACCCACCATCCGATCATTTTCGGAGGTTTGAAACAGCTTCAGTTCAATCAATACCCCGCTAAAATCGTCGCCCCGATGATCCGAAAAAATATTGCCAATATCGCCATGCACACCAATTTTGACCAAACCCATCTCAACGATTATGTGGCGACCGAGATTTTGGGTTATCCGATTATTGCCAAAGAGGGATTCGTCGCCTACATCGGGGTAGATGAGCCGTACGAAACGTTTGCCACCAAGATCAAAGCGTCATTGAGTATGGATCATTTACGGGGGGTCAAATGTCATGACCATATCCGAACGTGTGCATTGGTAACGGGTTCGGGTGCTTCGCTCATGCGCAACATCGAGGCCGATTGTTTTTTGACCGGAGACATCAAATACCACGATGCGATGGAAGCTTCATCGCTGGGTTTATCGATGATTGATATCGGACATTACGAAAGTGAGCGCTATTTTGGCGATGTTTTGGCGAGACATTTGGAAAAATTAGGATTGAATGTTATAATTTCGCCATCAAAAAACCCCTTCACCTATCTTTAGTGTAAAAGGGCATTGTCAAATGCCCCGTATTAGGTAATTGTGTAACTCCAAAAGGAACCGTATGAACAAACACCTTGAGCAATTGATCGAACTCTCTCATGTTGACAAAGAGATCGATGCGTTTGAACCGCAAATCGAAGAAGCAAATCTTCAGTACGAAGCGTTGTTGGCAACCAAAAACGGCATTATCAACGAAATCAATGGTTTGAAACAAGAGATCAAAGACGAGCAGATCAAAAAACATAAAAACGAGCTCCACCTTGCAGAACTTTCGGCGAAACTCGAAGAGAACGGCCGTAAAAGTGCCGAAGTGAAAACCGAGCGTGAAATGAAATCGCTTCAACTCGAAGAAGAGATCGCCAAAGAGCAAGTAAGCTTCGCGAATGAAGAGATTGAGCGTTTGGAAAAACTGATCGATCACAAACAAAGTAAAATCGATGAACTCGAAGCGAAAGCGACCGAAATCGAGGGTACTCTCTCAACCGTTAAAGCGGATGTTGATGTTAAGCTTGCGCGCATTGACGAAGAACGCAAAGAGGTATTTGCCCGTAAAGAGGCTTTGGTTGGGACAATGAACCAAAAAGGGTTGTCGTTCTACCAAAAAATCCGCCGCTGGGCGAAAAATACCACAGCGGTACCGGTACGTAACCAAGCGTGTATGGGATGTTACATGGCGGTAAGCGATAAAGTTTACAGCGATGTCATCAAAGGCGAAGAGATCACAATGTGCCCACACTGCGGCCGTATCCTCTTCCTTGAGCCATCAACTGACGCAATCGGTGCGTAACGCAGTATTCGATCTTTTCTATACGGTAATCGCGGCGTTATTTTACGTCGCGGCATTGCCTCTTTTAATCCTCCTATCGTTTAAAAAGAAATATCGCGATTCCATTCCGGCTCGTTTTTTCGGTATCAAGAACCCGCCGTTCCTCCCTCATGATTTGTGGTTTCATGTGTGCTCTTTGGGAGAGGCTAAAGCGCTGTCTCCGATCGTTGAGAAGATAAAAGATCAAAAGATCGCCATCAGCGTCATCACCCACACCGGATTTGAAGCGGCATCAAAGTACGCTGCACAAGTGCGTTATTTACCCTATGAATTATGGCTTTGGTTTTG
Source organism: uncultured Sulfuricurvum sp. (assembly GCA_964495485.1). GTDB lineage: Bacteria > Campylobacterota > Campylobacteria > Campylobacterales > Sulfurimonadaceae > Sulfuricurvum. The sequence continues at coordinate 166,515 of CAZBVJ010000004.1, read as the reverse complement.
GATCGAGCGGCCTAAAACACTTGTGGTGCTCGAAGCGGAGTTCTGGTATCTGCTGTTTCGGTTGGCACATTTACGTGGGGGACGGGTCATTGCCCTCAATGCCCGTATCAGCGATCGAAGTTTTCCGAAATACTACCGGATGCGGTGGTTTTATCGGATTTTGCTCTCTCAGTGCGACCGTATTTTTTGCCAAAGTACCGAAGATATGGCCCGCTTTATCGCGCTGGGGGCACGTAACGTCGAGGTGGTAGGGAATATCAAACTTGCCCAAAAGATTGAAGCGAGCAAACACTATCCGAAGCCTGAGGGGTTGATTATCGTCGCCGCCAGCACCCACGAGGGGGAAGAAGAGGGGATTGTGCGAGGTTTTATCGCCTACCGCGAACACAATCCCTCGGCAAAGCTGCTTGTTGTTCCGCGCCATCCCGAACGATTCGGCAAAGTGGGGGAATTGATTGAAAAAACGGCTCCGATGATGCGTTTCTCGCGCTGGAGCGAGGGGCAAGGATTGGATACCGATATTACTCTCATCGATGCGATGGGAGAACTCAATAACCTCTACGCCATCAGTGATGTGGCGATTTTAGGAGGGGCGTTCGCCCCTATCGGGGGGCATAACCCGCTGGAACCCGCAACGTTTGGGTGTAAGATTATCACGGGAGAGCAGATGTTTTTACAGCGAGAGCTGTTCAAATATGTTTCGCATGTCCAGTTCACAACTTTGGAGGGGATTGCGGAGGCATTGAAAAATGCCGAAACGATGCCCCCTTCAGGGATCAACGGGAGCGTTGATCTTCAAAAAGTACTCAATTATTTAACGGAGAAAACAAATGGAAAAACCAAAAGCGTATAAGCTCTTAGCACAGCAAGAGGGTATATCCAACTCTGAGGCCAAATCACTGATCGACCGTGGCTTGGTTTATGTGGGGAACAACAAAGTGATGATCGCACGGGGAGAAATCAGCCCCAAAACGATCTTTATCGTCCAAAAAGTGGAAAAAGTGCGTCCGATTTTCGAAGATGACAATCTGATCGTCATCGATAAGCCGGCGTTTGTCAACTCTGATGAGATTGAGCGTCAGTTCAAGGGGGCTCAATTGCTCCATCGACTGGATCGTGAAACGAGCGGTGTATTGATGCTCGTTAAAAATGAAGAGTTTCGACTCAAAGCGATTGGCGAGTTTAAAAAAGATCGGGTCTACAAAGAGTACGTTGCATGGGTTGATGGGTTGCTGAGTGAACCGATGGTGATCGATCAGCCTCTATTTACTGAGAAAAAAGGGAACAAGGCCTACACCAAAGTCTCCAAAAAAGGGAAACCCGCGATAACCGAAGTGACACCGCTCGAAGTATCGGCGAAAAAAACCAAAGTGCAGTTAATTATCCATCATGGACGAACGCATCAGATTCGCGCTCACATGAAATTTGCCCAACATCCGATTATCGGAGATGAAAGCTACGGAGGACGTCCTTCGAAGCGAGTAATGCTTCACGCCAAAAAAGTGACGTTACTGGGGCAGACGTTTGAAGCGCCGGAACCGAAGATTTTTGCCCATTTCGGGAGTTAGTACGCAGTTCATTATGTTTCTTCTCGTCATTCCCGAAGGGTAGAAGCCCCTCTAAGAGGTTCCCGACTTCATGTGCCCTTTAGGGCAGATCGGGAATTTAGCTTTATATTCTTCCTCACAATTCTCACCCTTTAAAAAATCAATGTTAGTTCGAAATGACATCGCTAAAAGTTAAAGCTTTTGTAAACTATAATATTAAAAGTTATAAAAAGTTAATATTAAATGCCTGGTTTATTTCATGGAAGGAAAACAATGCAGTTGATAGCAAGTATTTTATTGTTGATGATAATCACCATTGTATTAGGACTATGGTATTTCGGTGCGATAACACTCATTGTTGCATTCTTAAAGACACTTAAGGCTATTTTTACAACATTACCGGGGAAGCTGTATAAAAAACGGTTAAAGGAAAAAATAGCTTTTAATCCTTTAACCCTTTTCAGCAGACAAAAATGGATACGAATCATCGTTTTATTTGCTGTTTTGAATATTGCACTTTATGCATATGCGCGAGATTGGCTCATAAATGAGAACACTCAACATACTAAAGCAAAAGAGTATTTTAGTGCAGGTGAAGTTCTCTCATCGCATTTAGGGTTTTTAACGTCATTGCTTCATCCCGACTCATTGAGTTTGAAACCTTTGTTCGCACTTCAACACGGAATCTACAATCTCGGTACATCTTATCTGCCAAAAGAGGATGCAGAAGATGCTCTTTGGTATCATCGCTGGTTCATTTATCCTTATGCGAAACAAGATGCATTGCCTAAACCGAATTACTATATGCGTTTGATTGAGCCTCAATACGATTCTGATGTAACACTGCTCTATCGACTGGTATCAAGTTATATACGTTCAGGTGACCTAATGACGAATGCTGAATCGACACCAGAGAATTACCGTGTTCCGCAACAGCGCTTTTTGGAAAAGACATTTTCCGTAATCAAAAAACTCTCTACCCATCCGATCAGTGATCCGAACATGCATCGTGAATTCCTTGAAGGATTTCCGGGATTGGCGTTTTATTATTCGCTTAATCAAATTTATCGCTACAACGGACCTGCCCCGGCAGGTCGTGATCATCTTCGATACGAACCATGGTATACCCCGCATAATGAAGCTCAGTTACACTGGTATGTTGCGTTCGAAACACAAATGAACACCCCGCAAACACAACAGCTTTACGGCAAACAGTTAGCCAAAAACCAATCGCTTTTGTATGGAGCGATTTTAAACGTCACCGAAGATTTGATCCTCACCAATATTGACCGTATGTATTTTAAATGTGACGGTGATTATATGCAAACCTATGTTCGTGTACGCAATCTCGTTGCCGGAGAAGATGGCAAAGAAAACGGTATTTTTTATAAGTTGCCGAAGGAAGAATTTAATGAAATGTATTACACATATTTTGAAATGATTAGACCAAATTTTTACAAATACATTGCGCGGGATACCTGCAATTATGATGTATATGGGAAGGCAGTTCTTTTTACAAGCAGATCAGAAAAAATGGAAATTGATTCTGCTATAGAAACTGAAAAAAGTTATCTAAATAAACTCAACCAACAACTACAAACAGGAGATAAACAATGAGTCAAACAATTAGCGAAATGATTACACAAAAACAACAAGAGTTGGGTATAGACGATAAAATAATTCTTTTTACTACGCCATTGACTTACTAATACACTTCTGATACAATAATCTCATGGAAATAGCTGAAACTACCATTTTTACCCGTGAAATTACCCGTATTCTCAGTGATGATGAATACAAAGAATTTCAATCCTTTTTAGTGGAACACCCTAAAAGTGGAGCGGTAATCAAAGGCTCAGGTGGATTGCGAAAGATTCGTTGGTCTATCAAAAATAGCGGTAAAAGTAGCGGAATCCGAAATATCTACTATTATCATGAGGAAAACAGTCTTATCCTGATGATCTATGTGTATGAAAAAAGTAAAACATCCGATTTGACACCTAAACAAATCGAGATGCTCCGAAAAACTTTTATGGGAGGTGTCTGATGGAAGATACAATGTTTAATGACTTACTCGCAAGCGTTGACGAAGCAAAAGAGATACTTGCGCACACAAAAAATCCCTCACGTTCATTTATGATTGATGAACCGGATGCAAAGTCTATACGAACACGATTGCAACTGACTCAAGATGAGTTTGCCGGATTGCTAAATATCAGCGTTAATACTCTAAGAAACTGGGAACAGTCACGCCGTAAACCGGAAGGGCCTGCACGTGTACTTTTAGGGATTGCGGCTACGCATCCTGAGGTGTTTGCTCACTAAGGATTTTGGGAGATAAAATCTCTAAAGTCTAAATCAAGAAAAAATTAAGTATAATTCGAAACTTTTTACACCCTGTAAAACTATTATCTAGGAGTCCAAGTGTTCGATACGCTGACCGAATCGTTTACATCCGCCATTCGCAAAATTCGTTTTCACGACGATGAAAAGGCACTGACTAAGGCATTGGGAGAGCTTAAAAAAGCCCTCCTCAAAGCCGATGTAAACCATAAAGTCGTTAAAGAACTTATCGACTCCGTTGAGATCAAAACCAAACAAAGCGGGATCGGAAAAGATCAATTTCTTGATGCGCTTCGCAGCTCTTTGTACACCCTTTTGGATGTCAAAGGCAAATCCGGATTCGTTTACGCTCCGGTAAGCCCGACCGTCATTTTGATGAGCGGTTTGCAAGGTTCGGGTAAAACGACCACGACGGGAAAACTGGCCAATTGGTTGAAAACACGCCAAAAGAAAAAAGTGCTCGTTGTAGCGGCCGACTTGCAGCGTCTTGCAGCGGTAGAACAGCTTCGCCAAGTGTGCGCCAGCATCGATGTTGAACTGTATGCGGATGATGCGACCAAAAATCCGGTCGAGGTGGTCAAAGCGGCACTCGATCATGCGAAAAAAGTGCTCGTCGATGTTGTGTTGATCGATACTGCCGGACGTTTAGCGATTGATGATGAACTCATGGGAGAGCTTGCAGAGGTAAAAGCCGTTGCCAATCCACATGAGATTTTCTATGTGGCAGATTCCCTTTCGGGTCAAGATGCGGTGCGTACTGCCGCGACGTTTAACGAAAAAATCGGTATTGACGGGGTTATCCTCACCAAATACGACGGTGATTCTAAAGGGGGCGTAGCTTTAGGTATCGCTTCTCAGATTCAAGTACCTCTTCGCTTTATCGGAGCGGGTGAGAAGATGGAAGATCTCGAAATCTTCCTCCCGGATCGTATCGTCAACCGCCTTATGGGGCTTGGAGATATCGAGGGATTGGCGGAACGTACCGCATCGGTGATCGACGAGAAAAAAGCGAAACAGCTCACCAAAAAGATCAAAAAAGGGGAGTTCAATTTCAACGACTTCCTAGAGCAGATGGAGAGCCTCAAAAAGATGGGGAGCATGAAATCCATTATGGGGATGATCCCGGGTATGGGCGGTATGGCATCGGCGCTCAAAGATTTCGATTTAGAGAACTCCAGTCAGCTCAAACAGATCAAAGCGTTGGTATCATCGATGACGCTCAAAGAGCGTGAAGACCCTGAACTGCTCAACAACAGCCGAAAAGCCCGTTTGGCAAAAGGGTGCGGTTTGGATATTATCGAAGTGAACCGTATTTTAAAACAATTCAAAAATGCCTCTAAAATGGCAAAAAAATTCTCAGGTAAAGAGGGGATGAAAAATCTCCAAAGTATGATGGGACAAATGAAAGGGATGCAGCTTCCGCGCTGATTCCCACCCGAGCGTTAAAAAAGCGATTCATTGGAATCTCTCTTTTAGCGTTCAAGCGATTTTGCGGTTTTTCTTTTGCTTTTGTGGGCAAAACACTCTGCAAAGTTACTTAAACGTGAAAAAATAAACACAAGGAACACACCATGGCAACAGTCATCCGTCTTACCCGTATGGGACGTAAAAAACAACCTTTCTACCGTATCGCGGTAACCGATAGTCGCAAACGCCGCGACGGTGGTTGGATCGAATTGATCGGGTACTACAACCCGATGACAGACCCTATCACTACGAAAGTAGATGAAGAGCGTTTGAACTACTGGTTGAGCGTTGGTGCTCAAATGTCAGACCGCGTTAAAAAAATTACTGGTAAATAATCATGGTTGCAGACTTCGTCGCAGGTTTTGCCAAACTCATCGCCTCCTATCCCGAAGAGATTCGGGTAGAGTCTCATGAAGGCGACGAAGTAACCGAGATCGTGTTGTACGCGAATCAAGCCGATGTCGGTAAGCTGATCGGGAAAGAGGGTAAAATGATCGGTGCGATCAAAACCGTCATTTCCGGATGCAAAGCCAAAGACGGCAAAAGCTACCGAATCAATGTCGAACCGCTTTCGTAATTCGGCTCCCGCCGATCTCCTTCATGTCGCTACATTAGGCCGCACCGTCGGTCTCAGAGGGGATATAAAGCTGAACCTCTTCACCGATTTTCCCGAACAGTTTATCCCTAATTCGACCTTTATCCTAGAAAACGGCAGCGAAATAACGTTACTCTCCTATAATCCGGAGCGTGAATTGGTACGTCTCAAAGGGATCGATACCCCTGAAGCGGCAAAAGCACTCACCAATGCCAAACTCTTTACCACCTTTGAGGCGACCCGTGAACGGTGCAATTTGGGTGAGGGAGAGTTTTTTTGGTTCGATCTTTTAGGTGCGAACGTCGTTGAAAACGGGACAGTGTTAGGAAAAGTACAGGAAATCGAGCGGATCGGTGCCCAAGATTATCTGTTGGTAGCAACGGACGGTGCATTGGTGAGCAAAGGGATGGCAGCGACGTTTTTAATCCCGTACATCGATCATTTTATCAAATCGAGCGATCTCGCTACAAAAGTGATAACGGTAGAGGGCGGATTGGATCTGTTAGAGGCATCCTGATGCGCTTTACCTACGTTACGATTTTCTCCAACCTGATCGAGGGGTATTTCCAGGATTCTATCCTAAAGAGGGGGATAGAATCGGGGAAATTTTCGGTTGATTATCTCAACCCGAGAGATTTCAGCCTCTCGAAACATCACAAAGTCGACGATACTGCCGCCGGCGGCGGTGCTGGGATGGTGATGACGCCGCAGCCTTTGTTTGATACTCTCAAAACATTGCCTGAAGATGCTCATATCATTTTTGTAGCACCCGTAGGAAAGCAGTTTACCCAAAATGATGCGAAACGTTTGGCGACCAAATCCCATGTCGTTTTCGTCAGCGGCCGCTATGAAGGGATCGATGAGAGGGTGGTTGAACGCTTTGGTGATGAAGTGTTCAGTATCGGTGATTACGTCCTCACCGGAGGGGAACTCCCCTCGCTGGTGATGACCGATGCGATTGTCCGAAATATCGAAGGTGTTTTGGGAAATAGCGAATCATTGGAATATGAAAGTTTCGAATCTCCACTTCTGGAAGCCCCTTCGTTTGGAAAGCCCCCTGTATATGAGGATATGAGTGTTCCATCAGAATACTTAAAGGGAAATCATAGTAGAATTCGTGCACTAAAATCGTCTCTGTCTGAATGCAAAACAAAATACTTCAGGCCGGAGCAGCTTCAAAAGCATAAAATAAGGACATCTTATGAAAAATAAGTACATTGCAAGTTTCGAGCAAGCGCAAATCGCTAGCAAAAACGTTCCTGAGTTCCGCGCAGGTGACACTCTTCGTTTGGCAGTAACCATTACAGAAGGTGAAAAATCACGCGTACAAAACTACGAAGGTATCTGTATCTCTATCCGTGGAGAAGGTACTGGTAAAACTATTACCGTACGTAAAATCGGTGCTAACGGTGTTGGTATCGAGCGTGTATTCCCAATCTACAGCGACAGCCTCGAGAAAATCGAAGTTCTTCGCCGTGGTCGTGTACGCCGCGCGAAATTGTTCTATCTTCGTGACCTTGCTGGTAAAGCAGCGCGTATCAAAGAGATTCGTAAAAAATAATCTCTTCGCCGCTTTCTGCGGCACCTTTTCTTCTCTTTTTTTTACCCCTAAAATATTTTCTAGTACTTTTTGATTTTCCATAGAACTGCCGCCGTCAAAGCAACCGCAAAGACGATCATTGTAATAAAGGCATCGAGCGTTCCATATTGGTGTTGAAATGGTAATCCGCCCGTATTCATACCGAAAAATCCAACTACTAAATTAAGCGGTAAAAATATCACCGATATGATGGTGAGGAGATAGATACTGCGGTTGAGCCTATCATTGGTTTGAATATTGTGATAACGGTAGATATCGTCCAATTGCGTATTGGCGGCCACGGTAGAGCGCAGAGAGCGTTCCAAATGCTCACGAAGATCATTAAACTCGTTGATAAGTTGGGGCTGGACAACATTGTGTTTGCCTAGAAAACGCTCAAATACATCGACTGCTTTAATGATGACTCTTTCAGTACGAGAGAGCTCTTTTTTGAGAATATGCCACCGCTCCATCGGGTTAAAAGATTGTTTTTTATAGAGACTCTCTTCGATAAATGCGATCTTGTCATGAGCAATCTCAATATCTTCCATGTAAGCATCGATTTTTTCATCCAAAAAGAGATAGAGATCTTTGAACCCATTTTTAAAATGGACGAACTCTTCTAATTTTCGGTCATAGTAATAGACCTCATTTTGGGTAATGACAAAGGGATAGGAGAAAAATCTCCCTTTGGTTTTCCAGAACTCTTGAGAGCGCAGAGCAAGGATATTTGCCTTCCCTTCCCAAAGCTCGGGAAGGCGTAGAATTAAGATTTGGTATTCCCCGTGAACTTCATAAAGCGAGGGATGGATAGGATTTCGAATATCTTTGAGATGAAGTTCATGAAGTTCGGTCATTTACTCCCCCTTCAGAGCCCGTTCAATGTCACGTTTGATACTTTTCTCTTTGAGATCTTCCCGTTTGTCATAGAGCTTTTTCCCTTTGACGATGGCGACTTGCATTTTGGCAATATTTCGATCATTAAAATAGATACTCAGCGGCACAAGGGTAAATCCCTCTTTCTCCACCGCTTTGAACATCTTGTCAATCTGTTTTTTATGGAGAAGCAGTTTACGGCTTCCGCGCTCTTCATGGGCGTAAAAGCGGTGTGTCGTATCGAGTACGCCGATGTGGACGCCGAAGACAAACGCTTCTCCCCGAACGATTTTGATAAATCCGTCTTTGAGATTGACCCGTCCGGCACGAAGTGCTTTGACTTCGCTCCCTTTGAGAACGAGCCCCGCTTCGAATTTCTCTTCAATGTGGTAATCGAAAAATGCTTTTTTGTTGGTGGCGATGTTTTCACCCACGCTTGAATCCTTCCCTCATCCCCACAGTGAGGAAATAGAGCTAAATAATTAATCGAATGATAGCGTATATTTCCCTTGTTCTCTTAGTGAGGGCAGTGTATATATTAGTAAAATAAAGATATTTTGAACGATTTCGTGGGAATAAAGTATAACAATAAAAAGTATCTATAATTATTTTAAGTATATTTTGAATAAAATACAATAAATATTAATAAATGGAGTTATTCGTGATTAAAAAATCGTTCATTGCATCGATGGTGTTGGTTTGTTCGCTCAATGCGGGCATGTTCGGAGATTTGGCAAGCTCATTGATGGGTGGAGGGAGTTCAGATGGAACCGGTACGGAGATGGAGGCTATTTTCACCACGATGGATGAGTCGACTAAAACACTGAATGCATCTGTGGATACAATCAATGAAATTTTAGGTGATAAAAAACAGTTAGGTAAATGGAAAGAGCAAATCAAAGCGATCGACAAATTGACGGATGACGAAAAAGAACCGGCATTAGTTCAACTCAATCAAGAAAAAATGGTATACGCTACATCTCTTGGGGAGAATAAAGAGGTGAACCTCAAAGCTAAAAAGCTTCCTAATGCGCAAAAAGCAAAATTAGGGGCAGCCATCAGTGATATTTTACTAGTATCAATGAGAGAGAAAGAGGCGGGAGAAAAAGCAAAAAATCTTGTTCAATCAATTATTGAAAATCCAAAATCGGCATTACAATATGCCGGAGACTTGCCTAAACTCAAAGATGTTGTAAGTGATACCCCAACGATGTTGAATAATCAAACTGCTTTGAGTAAAAGTATGGTTGCCTTGGCGAATAATGCAAACATAGCAATTAAACAACCAAGCCCGACTGAAGAGAAAAAAGCAAAAAGCTAAGCTTTCGGCACAATGTGCCGAAATTCATTGCATTTTAAAAAAACTGCTTCCGCTTCCGGAAAAAAACCACCCCTCTTTTTCTTCCAATTCACTATAACATCCCAATGCAGAACGATAAAGGTCATTTGCATCCTTTGGGCTCATAGAAGCAAGTATATCGCGCGATGGGGTAGTCTCTAACGATTCAGCCATTTCGGAGCTGATCGGTGCGTAGAGGTGTTCACGATAGTAGCGATAGACGGCAGGGGTACTGATTTGTATATTGGGGGTGATAACCTCAAAATCTATCAACGGTTCATTAAAACGTTCAACAATCTCTCCGATCCCGCTGACGTTGGCAGACTCATAACCGTAGACGAAAAAGGGGACGTCAGCTCCTACATGGGAACCGATCTCGGCAAGTTCTTCGACACTTAGCCCTAATTCCAATTCTTGATTACACATTTTAAGAAAAGTTGCGGCATCAGAACTCCCGCCGCCGAGCCCCGCGAATGAGGGGATTTTTTTGTCGACACAGACGGCGTAGTTTTCGAAAAATGTGGAGAGTTTTTCCGAATGAGTAGCACTTTGGAGATATTTGTACGCTTTGTAAATTGTGTTGGAGTGGACGGGGCAATCGAAATTTCCCCGTATTTCGAATTCGGGAGTCGATTTTTTCTCAAACCAGAGTGTATCAAAAAGGTTTTTGACACTCATAAAACGGGAACTGAGTGTATGGTACTCACCGCGCATACCGGTAATTTTCAGAAAGATATTAACTTTGGCGTAAGCGGGATAACGGATCATAATTTGAATTTTTGGGTGAGTTGTTGGAGAAGAGATTCATCCTCTTTGACTTTTGAGGCAACTTTATTGGAATTTTCAACGGCGCGAACGAGTTCACTCCGTAAAACCCGAATATTGTGCGGTGCATCGATCCCGAGTTTGACAACCCCTTTGTCGATTGATACCACTTTGACGGTAATGGTATCGGCGATAATAATCGATTCTTCAGCTTTACGGGAGAGGATCAGCATGCTTCAACCTTGTTGAGAAGATAGGATACACCTTCCGGATGGATCTCGATAATCGAGAGGGTGTCGCCGTTATCGATCCAGTAGACTCCATCTTCGCAAAGCTCAAAATCTTCGCGTTTGAGCGGTTGGCCTAAAAGGATCGTTTGCAATGTGCCATTATAGCGATTTTTAGGGATAGATAGCGCCGTTTTGATATCCAGCGGTTTTTCATTTTCAAAGACAAACTGCCCCTCATTGAGCCGCTCCAGTGCGGTGAGAGAACCATCACATCCCAGAGCATTGGCAATGATCTCCCCGAGCGAGCGGATATAACTCCCCTCGGAGACAGTAGCTTCGAACGTTATAAAGGGGTGGCAGTAGTGGATCAGTTTGATATCATAGATGGTAGAGGTGATGGCATGTAAATCGACCTCTTTCCCCTCACGCGCTAATGCGTATGCCCGTTTTCCGTCGATTTTCTTGGCGCTGTATTTGGGAGGGAGATAAGTAAGCTCACCGATGAGAGAATCACACACTTGGCGGATATGATCTTCACTGAGAGGCAGGAGGTCTGTTATTGTTTCTATTTTTTCGATATCGAGTGTCGGTGAGTAGGCACCGAGCCATAAAGTTGCGCGGTACCGTTTGGGCGTTTTGTTTAAAAAACGAAAGAGGCGCCCGTGGTTGCCGAATGCGACGATTAGTACCCCTTTGGCAAACGGATCGAGGGTACCAGAATAGCCTGCTTTTTTGACGCCGTAGCGCCGTTTAAGGCGACCTAGAAGTTGATTGGAACTGATACCGGCGGGTTTATAGGCGACAAAGAGGCGGTTCAATCAGAGTTTCTCCACAAACGAGGCGAGAATTTCTCTTTTGTTGCCTCCGAAGTTGATGGAGAGTTTGAATTCTCGCCCCGCTTTACTGACTCCCTCGACCCGTCCGGCACCGAAGATTTTGTGGCGTACCAAATCTCCTTTTTTGTACGAAGTATTTTTCTCCAAAATGAGCGACCCTTCGCATAGCCCCGCTTCGTTAATAAAACGGCTTTTTTGCAAATCGGTACGGCGCCCTTTGTAAAAACGACTCTCTACGTTGGAGAGAGTGAGATGGCTTTTGGCACGGGTGAAGGCGACGTAGCCCAGACGCCGTTCTTCTTCCAAATCGCTCCCATCTCCGATGAGGGGCAAAAACCCCTCTTCGAGCCCAATGACGAAAAGGTGCTCAAACTCCAACCCTTTTGAGGCATGGATACTCATGATGTAGATGCTCTCTCCCTCCACCTGGTCTTGGTCGCTTTGCAACGTAATGTCGTTCAAAAATTCGGGGAGAGAAGCATCGGGATTTTGTTTGACATAATCGCGGAAGAGCCCGTAAAACTCATCGACGTTGGCCACTTTTTCGGCTTCATCGGGGAGGCCGTGGAGTGTCTCTTTGATTTTAAACCGCTCTTCGAGCAGATCGATAAAGCGGTAAATGGCCTCTTCGGAGACGCGGCGGAGTTCGAGGATTTCGGAGACAAAATCCCGTAGTTCTCCGGCACTCTTTTTCCGCACGAGCGATTCGAGTTCGCTGTCACTGAGGGTGGAGATAAATTCGAACATCGATTTCCCCGCTTCGATCGAGGAGAGCTCGATTTTATCGATGGTTGCTTTGCCCAGACCCCGTTTGGGTTTATTGATGATCCGCTTCAGCGAAAAATTATCATGAACATTGGTGATAACCCGCAGATAGCTGATGAGGTCTTTGATCTCGGCGCGGTCATAGAACCGCAGACCGCCGACGAGTTTATACGGGACACCGGCACGGTTTAGTCCCTCTTCCAAAGAACGGCTTAGGGCATTGATCCGGTAGAGGACGGCGATTTCGTTAGGACGGACGCCGCTGTTGATCAACTCTTTAATCGCTTTGGCAATTTTTTGGGACTCTTCGCTCTCATCATGTGACGTGATGGTTTGAACCTCGTCCCCTCCGCTTTTGGTAGCTATGAGGGTTTTGCCCAATCGGGAGCGGTTATGCTCGATAAGGGCATTGGCGACAGTCAAAATCGGCTGGGTTGAACGGTAGTTGTGCTCCAGTTTGACGACCATCGCATCCTCGAAATCTTGATCGAATTCGAGGATATTGCGCACATGTGCCCCCCGCCATCCGTAGATGCTCTGATCATCATCTCCGACAACGCAGAGGTTGTTGTGGGTCATGCAGAGTTTCTGTAGGAGCCTGAGTTGAAGTTCATTCGTATCTTGGTACTCATCGATCATAATGTATTGGTATTTTGCAGAGGTTTGGCGGCACAAATCACTATGTTCGTCGAGGAGTTTGTAGGTGAGACAGAGCAAGTCGTCAAAGTCGACGAGGTTGTTTTGGAGGAGGTAGGCTTCGTACTCTTCGTAGATTTTGGCGATATGTTTGTAATTGGTCAGCTCCGCTTGGGCATAGGCTTCGGCAGGATCGATAAGGGAGTTTTTATAGCGGGAAATTTCCGATGCTATAAGGGCGGTGGGAAGATCGGCATTAATTTTTTTGATGATTTTTTTCTTGTCGTCGGTATCGATGACGACGAAATTATTGCCCCGTCCGAGAAGATGGATATGGAATTTTAAAAACAGTAGTCCAAATTTGTGAAACGTACATAACAGAGGGGGAAAAGAGTTTTGGTTGATCAGTGACATTGCCCGCTCCCGCATCTCTTTCGCCGCTTTGTTGGTAAAAGTGAGGGTTAGCGTATTGCCGGCGGGGATTCCGACCTGATCGAGAAGATAGGCAAGCCGAGTGGTAATGGTTTTGGTTTTTCCGCTTCCCGCCCCTGCGAGTATGAGCATAGGACCATCGATCTGCTCCACAGCACTCCGTTGCGCTTCGTTAAGAGTGGAAAGGATTTCTTCCATGCCGTTTTTGCCTTGATTGGTGTTAATAGATAGATTTATTATAGCCCAACTTTTCTGTTTTTTAAATTCGCCCTTTATTGGAATAGAAAATTCGAATGATAACCCTTGCATTGGTTATAATATTGGGTTATAATACTGCTATTCATTCAACTTATAGGAATTATTATGTTAAAAGATTTTGCCAAATTGATGACGTTTTTAACGGTTGTACGTGAAAAAAGTTTTTCAAAAGCATCGGCGAAACTAGGGATTTCACAGCCTGCTGTAACCCAGCAGATCAAGTTTATCGAGGATTATCTCGATACACGTGTGGTAGAACGGAAGAAAAACGGGATCAAACTCACCAAAGAAGGGGAGGATCTCTACCGGATTGCCACCAAACTCGAAAAGGCGATTCAAACCTCTGAAAAAGAGGTGCTCAAAATCATTAACAAAGAGTTTACCTTTATCGTGGGTGCATCATACGCGATCGGAAACTACGTTCTGCCGTCGTATTTGGGGCAACTCAAAGAGAAAATCAACAATGAAGTCCATATCCGTGTCGCGTTTTCCGAAGAGATTATCGATCAGTTATTGGATAAAAAAATCGATATCGCGTTAATCGAATCTCCGATTTTCCGTGACGGTTTGATTTACCGTGAATGGGAAGAGGATGAATTGGTTGTTTTCTCAAATCAGCCGATTCCCAAACAGCTCCGTAAAGAGGATATGTACAAATTCGACTGGATTTGCCGCGATGAGAACTCCCATACCCGTAAATTGACGGCGGAAGTATTTGAAGAGATCGGTGTAGAATGTTCGGGATTCAACGTTATCGGGGTTGTTGCGAGTTCAACGGCGATTAAAGAGACGTTGATGCGTTCACCCAAAGATGCGGCACGTCCGGTCGTATCGGTCATTTCACGCCATGTTATCAGTGATGAGGTGGAAGAGGGGAGACTCTTTGAAGCACGAATTAAAAACTATAAAATCAAGCGCAAGTTTTACATCGCTTACAGCAAAGAGCGTAAACACGACGCGTTTATCGACAATGTAGTGAATTATTTGCTGGGATTGAAGTTATAATCTTCAACCCTTACTTCTTCTTCAAAAACTTCTGATTTTCAGGATTCGACAAGAGTGCGCTCATCGAATTCTGAACCCCTTCATTTTTCTCGATATTAACTAAATTATGACGTTCTTGGGGTTGAGCCAAGTTGACAAATGCCGGTGTATCATCGATAATAATCTGTACAATCGAGAGCAAAGGGACGGAGACAAAGCTTCCGATATTCTCTTGACCGAATCCCGCTTCAAAAATCAAAACATCGTTATCGATACGGGCACTCTCAAAAGTATATCCCGCGAGAAAAAAGAGGGTCATCGCACGGAATTCATCACTGACGTGTTTGGGGAGTTGGGGATCAAATGTTACATGCTCTATTTTGCATAAAATGCCGAAGTTTTGGTCATTTTCAAACAGATAGATGAGCATATCACGCAAATGATTTTCCATCATCCGTGCATACGAAGGGCTTTTAATGATATCAAATAACATACGCTTAAACCTGTTTTTCGCTAATTATACCATTTTCGACTTCAAGGAATCCAACCATAGCGTTCATGATGGCGATTGAACTGGCATTAGCAAGATCCGAGGGGGAAAGGGGTGCGGTGAGTAAGAACCCCTCCTCCAAGAGTCTGGCTCTTGTTGTCCCTTCCAATAGCGGAGATTCGGGTGTGTACCATTGCCCATCAATCTTGAGTGCGACATTGGCGATAGTCGTGTCACTCAAAAGGGAATTTTTAACAATCAAAACATCATCACACTCTCCTCTGAAGTCGAACAGGGTGTTTAAGTGTTTCCGGTCGGAGTATTTGAGAGAATACTCGATCGTATCGTCGTAAACCAGTTTGAGTGAGGTGACAGAGCGGGGTGTGTAGGGGATAAATTCGATTGTGATGTTGTGCGGATTCCAGACAAAACGGCATCGATACATCCCCTCTAGCGGAGGGGTAATGGATGAGGCCAAATCAATTTTTTCGTCTGCCCCTAATGTCTGTAAAGCATGATCCAAACGTGCTTGATGATACGCTAGATGCTGAGCGGCTCCGTCGATACAGCAAATGGTCTCGAATACCATTTAGGCTTCAAAAAGAGGGGTGCTCAAATACCGCTCGGCAGTATCACAGAGAATGGTTACGATGGTTTTACCCCGATTCTCCGGACGTGCGGCGATTATTGACGCGGCATGGACGTTCGCCCCTGCGGAGATCCCTACCAACAGCCCTTCGGATTTGGCGAGTGCTTTGGAAGCGGCGATAGCCTCTTCGTTGCTGACGGCGATTACTTCATTGTAGAGATCAGTATTAAGAACCTGCGGTACGAATCCGGCACCGATCCCCTGAATTTTATGAGGTCCCGGTTTTCCGCCTGAGAGGACGGGAGAGTCTTTGGGTTCGACCGCGATGATCTCAATATTAGGCAACGCGGCACGAAGTGCCTCTCCGGTTCCGGTAATTGTCCCTCCCGTCCCGACAGCGGCAACGAAAATATCGATTTTTCCATCGGTATCGCGTAGAATCTCCTGAGCAGTGGTTACGCGGTGGATGGCAGGGTTGGCAGGGTTGGCGAATTGTTGGAGGATGATCGCATTGGGGTTTGATGCGACAAGAGTGGAAGCTTCATCGATAGCCCCTTTCATCCCTGCTGCCGCCGGAGTAAGGACAAGATTGGCTCCGAGTGCTTTAAGGAGGTTACGCCGCTCGATCGACATCGATTCGGGCATGGTCAATGTGAGTTTAAGTCCAAGTGCCGCACAGATAGAGGCAAGTGCAATTCCCGTGTTACCGCTGGTAGGCTCGATAATTAGGGTGTCTTGATCGATGTGCCCCTGATCCATGGCGGTTTTGATCATGTTGAAGCCGATACGGTCTTTGACCGAACTGGTTGGATTCATAAATTCGCATTTGCCGAGTATGGTGGCATGTGTTGATTGGCTGAGGGCGTTGAGCTGCACCAAAGGGGTATTGCCGATAAGTTCAGTGATATTTGCCGCAATGTTCATGTAGTATCCCTGTTTTTTAGTAAGTATAATAGCAAAATTTAGAAAAAGGCTATATACCTGACCAAATAACTATGGTAAATGTGAATTTCGATTTTTTAAAATAAATATTGACAAAGTTTTGCATAAATAGGAGATTTATCCTATAATTTCATCATAAAATCAAGAGACAGGGTATTTTGTATTTTGTGCAGTATAATATGGACAGGATACAAAAGATTCAAATGAGGGAATTGTGGAAACTAAAAAAATCAGTAAGATATTGATCGCGAACCGTGGTGAAATTGCACTTCGTATTATTCGTGCTTGTAAAGAGCTTGGAATTAAAAGTGTTGTTGTTTTTTCGGAAGTAGACGTTAATGGTGTTTGGGTTCGTAAAGCTGATGAGTGTTATCCGATTATGGGTGACCCTATTCAAGCCTATCTTGATTATGACCGTATTATCTCGTTGGCTAAAAAAGCTGATTGTGATGCAATTCATCCTGGTTATGGATTTTTGTCTGAAAGCGCTGAATTCGCTCAAGCGTGTGCTGATAACGGTTTGATTTTTATTGGTCCTAAACCTGAGCATATCGCATTGTTCGGTGATAAGATGGCATCGAAAGTTGCAATGCGCGGAGTCGGCGTTCCGATGCTTCCGGGTACGGACGAGCCGATCGACAACATCGAAGATGCGGAAAAAATCGCAACCGACATCGGATTCCCGATCATCATCAAAGCGGCATTCGGGGGCGGCGGACGCGGTATGCGTATCGTTGAGAAAGCGTCTGATTTCAGAGAGATGTACGAATCAGCGACCAAAGAAGCGCTCCGCTTCTTCAGCCGTGGTGAAGTGTTTATCGAAAAATACCTCAAAAACCCGCGCCACATCGAGATCCAAATCGTGGCGGACAAATACGGTAACGTTGTTCACCTCGGTGACCGTGACTGTTCTATCCAACGCCGTCACCAAAAAGTGATCGAGATTGCTCCCTCTCCGCTATTGAACGAAGCGACACGCCGTGAGTTGTATCGTATCTCTACGAAAGCGATGTTCAAACTCGGTTATGAGAGTGTCGGAACCATTGAATATCTGGTTGACCAAGATGATAACATCTATTTCATCGAGATGAACACACGTGTTCAAGTTGAACATCCGGTTACCGAAGCGATCTCAGGGATCGATTTGATCCAGCGCATGATCCAAATCGCTGAGGGCGATCCGTTGATCTTCATGCAAGAAGAGATCAAATTCCGTGGGTACGCGATTGAGTTCCGTATCAACGCTGAAAATCCGAAAATGGGCTTTGTCCCATCACCGGGTCTTATCACCAACTATCTTGCACCGGGCGGCCCTGGCGTACGTCTAGACTCAATGGCATACACCAATTACCAAATTCCGTCTAACTATGACTCTATGGTTGGAAAATTGATCGTTACGGCATTGACGTGGGAAGATGCGGTACGTAAAGCTCGCCGTGCGTTGGATGAGTTCTTGATCGAGGGTGTTCCGACAAATATCCCTCTTCACCGTCAAATCGTTCGTGATGAGCACTTTATTAAAGGTGAACTCGATACTGGGTATTTGGATACCAAACTGAATGAATTCAACCTTGAAGCGATCCACAACATGGACGATGAAGAGGCAAAAATGAAACATATCACCAATGTGATTGAAACGATTAAAAAGAACAATCTAAACGTAAGGCATTAATCATCGGACAAGCTTAAGTGGATGTGTTTAGGTTGTATCGGTACCTATGAGTGAAAAATAGCAGATAAGATAAAGGGTTTGCATGGATTTAACCGTTGTTTTAGGGATATTAGGGGCTATCGCTTCGATTTCTACCGGTGATATTTTAGATGGTGGGAATCCTATACATATTATCCACTTAGCTTCACTTATCGTTATTTTCCCTACAGCGATGGCTGCGGCAGCAGTTGCAACGGATGGCGAATTTGTCAAAGGGGCTTTTAAAAATTTAGGTCCGGTTGTTTTTAAAAAAAGTCCTGTAGACCTTCATGCCAGAATCAAAGAGATCATCGAACTTTCCGTTCAAGCGAGACGGGATGGATTGTTGTCACTGGAAGCCAAAGTTGCTCAACTCGATAACGAGTTTTTGAAACAAGGGCTCAGTATGGCGGTTGACGGTAACGAGATCGATACGATTGTTGAGACGATGGAACTTGTTATTGAAGAGACCGAACACTATTACCACGGATGTGGCCACTATTGGGTTCTAGCGGGGGAAACTTCTCCCGTTATGGGGCTTATCGGGGCGGTTCTCGGGCTTATTCTCGCACTTAAAAAATTGGATAATCCGGCTGAAATGGCGGCTGGTATTGCGGGGGCGTTTACCGCGACCGTAACCGGGATTTTCTCTTCGTATGTACTTCTTGGACCATTCGGTCGTAAAATGATTGCAAAGTCTCACCACATTGTCAAAGAACAAAAATTGATGCTTGAAGGGATTGTTGGAATTGTCCATGGAGACAATCCTCGTACCCTTGAAGCCAAATTACTGAATTTTCTCCCTCCGGGTGAAGAAAAACATAGTCAGTTCAATTGATAAGTAGAGTAAATGGGTAAAAAGCATAAATGTAAAAAGTGTCCCGAATGTGAGGCAGGGGAAAAGTGGGCCGTTCCCACCGCCGACTTTTTCAGTCTACTCTTGGCACTCTTTATTGCATTGTATGCGATTGCCTCCGTTAATAAAGAGAAACTCAAAGCAGTCAAAGAAGAATTTGTCAAAATTTATGATTATGCACCCGTCGCAGAGCGGATCAATCCCGTTAAAGAGATGGTTCCTGACACTAAAAACCCTGATCCCGATTCGAGCGGAAATCCAAGCGGGAAAGCTTTGACCGAACAGGGAGGATCACTTTTAATCGGTGAGGCTCCGCAAGAGCAGCAAGAACAACAGATCCAAGACTCAATTACTAAAATACAGCAAGAGTTAAAAGAAGCAACAATGAGCGGGGGAGAAGGACCTCTCGATCAAACAATGGATGGGGTTCTCCTCAAACTGCCGACATCGATACCGTTTCGAGGTGCGAATGCAACGATTGACGATGAAGAGATGTTTTTATTTATCCGTCGGGTTGCAATGTTGATTCAAGCCCTCCCTGAGGATGTGGATATTTCGGTAAGGGGATATACCGATAATCAGCCTTTGCCTAAAAATTCGCCGTTTCGGGACAATATTGAGCTCTCTTCAAAACGTGCTGAAACGGTTATGCGAGAATTGATTAAAAATGGAATCAGTGCGGATCGTCTTTCGACCGCCGGATTTGGTTCCGCAAAACCTATTGCATCCAATGCAACCGAAGCAAATCGTGCTAAAAACAGACGGGTTGAATTTTATATTTTTGTTTCAAAAGACAATCAACTAGATGCCGGTAAACAACAAACAATTTTAGATGCTTTGAGCAAGTTAAAATAATTTGGGACATAAGACCTATTTTCCAACCGTTTACTATTTTCCTCTACGATACATCTAATTAGATGCCAAATTAGTGTGCATCTGATGTTTTTTCATTGTATCACTCCTTAAAAACAGATCTCTCTTATAGCAGCTGAGAGAGGCTGTATATCTTTCCTATTTCATTTAAAACCCTCAGTGATTCTAAGGATCCCCATGATCAAAAACATTATTGGAAATTTTTTCAAACTTGAATCGTCAACGGGGATTTTATTGGTTATCGCCACATTATTTGCCATGATTATGGCCAATACCCCGTTAAGTTCATGGTATTCGGCACTGACTGAAATTCCGGTTGTGGTGAGTTTCGGTGAATTCGTTATTGCGAAACCGTTATTGTTGTGGATTAATGACGGTTTAATGGCGGTTTTCTTTTTTATGGTCGGTTTGGAGATAAAAAGGGAGATTTTGGAAGGCTCTCTTCGTGATCCAAAATCGATTGCGGTACCTGCATTTGCCGCTTTGGGGGGTATGGCAGTTCCGGCATTGATCTACGCATGGTTTAACTGGAATAACCCCGCCGCCATAGCCGGATGGGCGATACCCTCAGCGACAGATATCGCTTTTGCACTAGGGATTTTGACCCTTTTGGGCGATCGGGTACCCAAGGGGTTGAAGCTCTTTTTGTTGGCGTTAGCGATAATCGATGATTTGGGGGCGATCATTATTATCGCCATCTTTTTCACCACGGAACTCTCACTCACATCGATGATTATCGCGGCGTTGATGATCGTGACCTTGATCGCTATGAATGTGCGCGGAATCACTAATCAAAGTGCGTATATTTTAGTGGGGATCGTTTTATGGGCGGCTGTTCTCAAATCAGGTGTTCACGCCACTTTGGCAGGGGTTATTTTAGGTCTCATTATCCCCCTCAAAAATAACCAGCACCATTTTCATGAATTGGAACATTCGCTTCATGCTCCGGTAAATTATGTCATTCTCCCATTGTTTGCGTTTGTCAATACGGGGATAGGTTTTTCCAATATCACCGCAAAAGATTTTTTTGACAGTGTGACATTAGGGATTGTATTGGGACTTTTTGCCGGCAAACAGGCCGGGGTATTTGCTTTTAGCGCATTGGCGGTTTGGTTGGGATTTGGAAAACTGCCAGAGGGGGTCAACTGGAAACTCCTCTACGGTGTCTCTATTTTGAGCGGTATAGGGTTTACGATGTCGCTCTTTATCGGCTCATTGGCATTTGAAGGAGCTCGGTTGGAGGGGACTGCTCTAAGTGATGAGCGGTTGGGGATTCTGATGGGATCGATCCTCTCGGGTGTCATCGGATATGGAGTTTTAAAGCTCTTTTTACGAAAAGAGGCTCAGTAAACGACTCCCGTTCCCCCACCGTTAGCGGCGTGGAATACGATCGTATGGTTTTTCCGCGCATAAAAACGGATGAGGAGATTTTGCACGGTCGGTTCGATCGAGGGTTTGAACCATCCGTTATTACTCACCGCAATCATGTACCGCACATCGGGGGTGTAGAGCTCCTCTCGGGTCGCTTCGTAACATACCGCATTGCGAAAACTCACCTCGTTGACCTTGAAATTAGTCGGTTTCTCCGCCGTCACAAAATCGGCTCCTCCGCCGAAAATCTCTCGATTCACCCATCCGCGCATAAACTCGGGTAACGGAATATACTCGCCGAACGGGACGAGGATCGTCTTTTTGGCTACCGTAACATCCCCTTGTTGATAGAGGTATGAGACGTTATAGTTAAGATTATCTTCTCTGTGCAGTGTACCGGTGAGGATAGCAATGCGTAATGAACGCTCGGCGAGGGCTTGGGAGATATCAGGGTATTCGTTCATGTAGAGGGGGAACGCTGATTCGGGAAGGACGACGAGATCATATCCCTGTGCAATCGCATCATCAATCGCTTTGAAGTTTTCGCTCAGCGTTTGATCGAGCCGCTCGCTTTGCCATTTGAAATCTTGAGAAATATCGGTGGAGATGAGTTTGATCTTGACATCGGGGAGGGGCGGCGGTGTATAGGAGCTCTGGTATGCACCGATCAGCAAGAGGAGAGGGAACGCTTTTTTTGTTCCCTGAAACCAGATTGTAGAGGCGAGAGAAAAGAGGATCAGGGCAAACTGCCATTTTGTAAACCCCATGTAGCTTTCGACAAAGATGAGTTCCGGCTGCATCCAGTTGAAATCCATCGGCCATACAAAGGTGAGCCCGAACAAGATAAGGGCACGGATATGGGGATGGGTTGTAAGCGCCATGGTTCCATAATAGAGAGAATAGACGATTCCAAATCCCAAGGCAACGAGCCATGTTGCCCATCCAAGACCGTAGTACTGGAAGCTAAACCCGATCCAGTAGCACCACAGCAGCCCGATGAAAAAACCGCTCAATAGAACCGTTTTTTTAGAAGCGAATAGTAGACCATACAGCGCTCCCAACCCCAAAAAGGTGTTGAGAACTTTGGAACTCATATTAAAATGTTCGAAGTAAATAAATGCGCTGAACGAGAAGGCGATAACAACGGCGTTAATGAACTCGTGGCGGGAAAGTGTCGGTATTTTCATAGGGGAATTATAGCGCTGTTAGCCACATTTGAGTATAATGCCCCAATTTTATAGAATCAAGGTAGCACGATGGAATTTATTTCTCAAATTCTCCCATTTGTCTTTTTGATCGCGATTATGTACTTCGTGATCATTCGTCCTCAAAACCAGCAGGCTAAAAAGCACAAAGAGATGGTTGAGTCTCTCGCAAAAGGGGATAAAGTAGTGACTAGCGGCGGCTTGATCGTCGAGATCAAGAAAGTGGAAGAGAACTTTTTTGCAGTGAAATTCAATAATGAAACCGAAGGACGTTTGGTCAAAGAAGCGGTTGCACGAAAGTACGAGGATGAAGCTTAATTTCCGTGTAATTTTACTTATTGCCGCAGCACTTTTTGGGATACTTTTCTCAATTCCCTCATTGACTCAAAGCCAGCAAGGGGCTAAAGTTACCTTAGGTTTGGATTTGCAAGGGGGATTACATCTTCTCTTGGGTGTAAAAACAGAAGAAGCGGTCAGCTCTCAACTCAAATCAGTCGCTTCGGGAATCAAACATTTCACCGATCAAAACGATATTTTGATTGACAGCCTCAGTGTAGAGGGAGATCATATCGTTTTCACGTTGCTTGACAGTGAAGATAACGCAAAGATGAATGAGCATCTCAAAAGTGTTCAGGGCTCTGTCGTCAAAGCATCGGGCGAGTCATACAGTGTCGGGCTAAAACTCGAAGAAACCGAAAAACTCAAAACCCAAGCAGTAGATCAAGCCATTGAGACGATCCGAAACCGTTTGGATCAGTTCGGATTGGCTGAACCGGTGGTTGCCCGTCAAGGGGTTGATAAAATTCTAGTGGAACTTCCGGGGATTAAGACACCTCAAGAAGAGCAACGGGCTCGTGAGTTGATCTCCCGTGCAGCTAAGCTTGAGTTGATGGCGGTCGATGAAGATCGTGCAATGCGCGTTCACGATATGAGTGAAGGCGAAGCTGCAAGTTATGGGGACAAAATTCTTCCGGATGCATTACAACCGGAAATTAAACATCTTGTTAATGAAATTCCGATCCTCGATGGTTCTATGTTGACGGATGCACAGGTGGGATATGATCAAAACAATCGTCCGGTTATTAATTTTTCACTCAATTCCGTAGGAGCCCAAATTTTCGGTGATTTCACCGGCAAGAGCGTCGGCAAACGGTTGGCGATCGTATTGGACGGTAAAGTGTATTCAGCACCGGTCATTAATGAACGTATCGGCGGCGGTTCAGGACAAATCAGCGGTAATTATACGATTGAAGAGGCGAACGATTTAGCGATTGCATTGCGTTCAGGTGCGTTGCTTGCACCGATCTATATGATGGAAAAACGCTCGGTCGGACCGAGTTTGGGGGCGGATAGCATCAAAGCCTCCTTGCTCGCTTTAGTCAGTGGATTTGTTCTCGTTATGATCTTTATGATTATGTATTACGGTTTGGCGGGAATTATCGCAAACCTTGCTGTTGTGATCAATATTTTCATTATTTTGGCGATGATGGCATTGCTCGGGGCTACATTGACATTGCCGGGGATGGCAGGGATCGTACTGCACATCGGTTTGGCAGTTGATGCGAATATCATCATTAACGAGCGGGTACGTGAGCAGATCCGTTTGGGCATGGGGCTTAAACGGGCGTTGCAAGAGGGGTATAGTAAAGCGATGCGGGCAATTTTGGATTCCAATATTACCCAAATCATTGCATGTACGATTCTTTATGTCTATGGAACGGGAGCGATTAAAGGGTTTGCCGTAACCCTTAGTATGGGGATATTAGCATCGATGTTGACGGCAATTGTCGGGACATACGGGATTTTCCAACTCTTTACCAATCGTATCGAAAAATCGAAAAACTACAAACTGTGGTTTGGTATGACGAGAAAGGTTAACTAATCATGGAATTGTTTAAAGAAGATAAAATTTATAACTTTCTCGGAAAAGGGAAAATCTTTTTTGTCGCCTCATTTGTCCTATTCTTTGTAGCGATCGGATTGATCGCTACAAAAGGGTTCTCGTTTGGTATCGATTTTACCGGAGGGACGGTTGTTCAGGTAAAATACCAAGGACCGGCACCTATCGATAAGGTACGTGCCGCGCTCGAAAAAGAGGAGTTGTTTAAACATGCGGCAGTGAGTGAATTCGGCTCACCTGAAGAGATTGTAATCAAAACCGCGACGTCGACGGATGGATTGAGCAAAGACATCGGAGATGTGACCCGTGAGATTCTCAAAGATACGGGAGAATTTGAAATTCGACGTGTCGATATGGTTGGTCCAAAAGTTGGAGATGAACTGCGGGTTAAGGGATTGACCGCATTTCTTTTGACACTTGCGGCTATTATGGCGATGGTAACATTCCGCTATGAATGGCGCTTCGCGTTGGCGGCAATCATTGCGATTGTCCATGATATTGTCATTACGTTCGGGTTTGTTTCGTATTTCGAGATCGATTTCAATATCGAAAGTGTTGCGGCATTGCTGATGATTTTAGGGTATTCGATCCATGATACCATTATCGTTTACGACCGCATCCGCGAACACATCCAAGAATCGAAAAACAGCGATTTTGTCATGATTGTTAATGAAGCGGTATCACGTACACAGTCTCGGACAACCTTGACCTCATTAACCGTCTTTTTCGTGGTCTTGACATTGTTCTTATTCGGCGGTGATATTATGCTCGGTTTCAGTTTCCCGATGCTTGTCGGTGTTATAATTGGAACGTACAGTTCGATTTTTGTTGCGGCACAATTGGTAGTATGGACAGGATTCAGTGTACAGCGCTATCGTGAGAAAATGGCTGAAAAAGCCAAAATGCAAGCTGAAAAAGAGCGTCTCCGTGCGCAGTTCGAACAAGGTGTAGTTTAAAACAGGAGTGGAATATGGATTGGGGTAAAGTAGTTTATGTATTTTTCACGCTGATGAGTTTAACCTCGACAGCGGCATTTTTATACGATCATACGTCGATTATGCTATTTGTGGCGGCGAGTTTGAACCTTATTTCCACCATATTGAAATTGGGTGTTCGCAACCTTTTGGCGGCGGAACTTTTGGCAGCTTCGTTAGTGGCTGATCTACACCTCATTCCGGCATTTATCTACATGGAAGTGGTCGGTAATGTCGCATGGGCGATTTCATTGGCAATCGGAGCGATGATTGCGAATCTTTTCGCCATAATAATGCTCTTTATCGAGAGTGCTAAAACAAAAGAGAATTACGAATAAATTAGGAGTTTTTTTTGAATTATTCCCCCGCAGAGATTGAAGCTAAATGGCAAAATAGATGGTCAGCCATCAAAGCGTATGAGCCTTCAAATGATTTTACTAAACCGAAAAAATATGTCCTCAGTATGTTCCCTTACCCTTCCGGACGTATCCACATGGGGCATGTCCGCAACTATACAATAGGCGATGCGTTTGCCCGCTATTATCGTCAGCAGGGATTTAACGTCCTTCACCCGATAGGGTGGGATAGTTTTGGTATGCCGGCAGAAAACGCGGCGATCAAACACGGCGTCCATCCGAAAAAATGGACGTATGAGAACATCGCGACGATGCGCGGCGAGTTGGCAGGTTTAGGGCTTTCGTTTTCGGAAGAAAGAGAATTTGCCACCTCTAATCCTGAGTATACCGCGTTCGAGCAGGGATTCATCATCGATATGTTCAATAAAGGTTTGTTGTATCGTAAACAAGGGTTTCTCAACTGGTGTCCCCACGATTTGACCGTTTTAGCCAACGAGCAGGTGGTTGATGGGGGATGCTGGAGATGCGGAACGCCGATCGTCCAAAAAGAGATGTATCAGTATTACCTCAAAATCAGCGATTACGCCGAAGAACTTCTCGAATCGCTCAAAACCCTAGAGGGGAAATGGCCGAAGCAGGTTTTGACGATGCAGGAGAACTGGATCGGAAAATCATACGGTTTGGAATTTAAATTCAAATTTGATGATGAGAGCGAAGGCAAACTTGGTGCTGTGTATGACGGATTTGAAGTTTTCACCACCCGTCCCGATACGATTTATGGTGTGAGCTATTCGGCTCTTGCTCCTGAACATGAAATCGTTCGCCATATGCTCTCGTTTGGTCTTCTCGATGAGACGACGACAAATGCGATCAAAGCGATGCAGCGTGTCAGTGCCCGCGATCGCGCAACCAGCCCGAAAGAGGGGGTAGCACTCGGGATCAACGTGATCCATCCTTTAACGGGAGCGAAAGTACCGGTATGGGTGGCGAATTTCGTCCTCACCGACTACGGCTCGGGTGCGGTTATGGCGGTTCCGGCACACGATGATCGCGACTATGAGTTTGCAACCAAATACAATCTTCCGATCAAAGCGGTTATTTTCCCAAGTGAGGGAGAATTGCCGAGCGGATGCGCCTATACCGAAACGGGGACTCTCCGTGAGAGCGGAGAGTTCAGCGGATTGGATAACGTCACGGCAAAAGCCTCTATCATGGAGTATTTTGAAGCCAATAAACTCGGTAAAAAAGTGATCAATTTCCGCCTCAAAGACTGGGGAATCAGCCGTCAGCGCTATTGGGGTGCTCCGATCCCTCTTATCCATTGTAACTCGTGCGGCATTGTTCCAGAGGACAAAGCTAATCTCCCCGTCGCATTGCCCGAAGACGTGGTGATCAACGGAGAGGGGAACCCTCTCGAACACCACCCGACGTGGAAACACTGCACTTGTCCGAAATGCGGCAAAGCGGCAATCCGTGAGACCGATACGATGGATACGTTCATCCAATCCTCATGGTATTTCCTCCGCTATACGGTCAAAAACGATTGCACAGAGGCGCTCGATAAACAAGCGCTCGATTACTGGATGGGGGTCGATCACTATATCGGGGGGATTGAGCACGCGATTTTACATCTCCTTTATGCCCGTTTCTTTACGAAAATGTTGCGTGATTTGGGATACGTCAGCTCTGATGAGCCGTTTGAGCATCTTCTCACACAAGGGATGGTACTCAAAGACGGCGCGAAGATGTCGAAATCCAAAGGGAACACCGTCGATCCGGGAGCATTGGTCGAGAAATACGGTGCCGATACTGCCCGTCTTTTCATCCTATTCGCCGCACCGCCTACCCAAGAGTTGGAATGGAACGACAGTGCGGTTGAGGGGGCATTTCGCTTTTTGAAACGGTTCGCCGACCGTGCATCCAATGTCAACGTTACCGAAACGTTACCGACTATCGATCATGCTTCTTTGTCCAAAGTAGAGAAAGCCGCACGCAAAAAAGTGTACGAAGCGCTCAAACGTGCCCAAGAGGTGTATGGCGAGCGTCACACATTTAACACAATGATCGCCGGCGTGATGGAAGCGATGAACGCGTTGAACGAACAAACTAACCGTGACGTATGGACGGAAGGGTATTGGATTTTGACCTCGATCATGGAACCGATCGTTCCCCATATCTGCTGGGAACTCTCCAGTACGTTGTTCGGCGGGAAAAACTTCGGTATCCAAACGGTTTGCGAAGAGGTGTTTGAAGTTGAGAGTGTCGCGTTGGGTGTATCGATCAACGGTAAAAACCGCGCAACCATAGAAGTAGGTGTCGGTGAGGACGAAGCCGCGATCATTGAGACGGCAAAGGCATCGGTTGAAAAATGGATCGAGGGGAAAGAGATCGTAAAAGCGATTGTGATCCCCGGTAAATTGGTCAACTTGGTCATTAAAGGGTAGAAATGAAATACTGGATACTGAGTGCTTTGATCCTTTTGGGCGGTTGCGGGTATCAGAGCGCAAGCCGCTACGCACAAAACGTGGTGGGAGAGAGTGTCAGTACCGAAGTCGTCGTTTCGATGGAAGACCCGCAAAATACCGTTATCATCAAAGATGCTGTCGATACGGCGGTGATAACAAAATTTCGGAGTGCTTTGGTTTCCAAAAGCAGCTCCAAAACCCATTTAAAAATTGCGATTGAAAGTGTCAATTTTACCCCATTGCGATACGATACCGATGGTTATATCATCACCTATCGAACAACGGTGGTGATGAAAATGGATCGAATCACCGGAGATCAGAGCAAGACGTATCGGACAAAAGGGCTTTATGATTTCGCGATTGAGCCCAATGCAATCATCACCGACCAAGCTCGGTTTGAAGCGATTCGTCAAGGGGCGCAAAAAGGGATCGATTCTTTTATCGCTCAGGTGGCCGCAGAGGGTTCACACTCGAAATAAGGGGCAAGTATGACTATCAATCAGATCGTTCGCAATACGGTAGAACGGTTGAAAGCAGAGGGGAAAGTATGGACTCCCGATACCTATGCCGAGACCTTTTGTGCCGAAGCCAAAAAAGCGGGATTCGCTGTTGAAGATTGCAGCGGGATCGATCGCTACGTCCCTTTGCTCGATAAAAAAACAGCGGATGAGATCAAACAATACCGTGTCCGTACCACAGCGGAGTTGATCCGTTTTCTCATTTCAAAAATGTCCCGTCTCAATCCCAGCGAAGCCTCTATATTGGTTGAACTTTTGAGCGGATTAGCCAAACAAATCGCCTTAAGTATCGATGCGCTCCATAACCCTGAAGCTTCGGCATTGGCAAAAAAAACGGTTGCTATTTTGGAAACGCAGGGGGGAGCGACTCAGATTGAGCTTCTTAAGCAGGCATGGGCTAATTTCCTCTCACTTTATGATGATTCGTTTTTTATGAAGTTGGCGCAGTTTGGGACAGTCGATACCTCAAACCTTCGTCATACGATTGAAAATTTAACCCTCCAAAGTAGTGCTCAAGATGGAGTTGATTACACCAAAACCGTCCGTCTCCTCCTCTCTTCTTTGGTTCCCTCTATTGCTCCGACGATGGATAAAACCACCATTGATTTGTCCCAAAAACTGCGGGACAATCCTTCTTATGTCGCGACTTCCGAGTGTGAAAAAGAGCTCAAAATGGCGATTGCGATGAGGGTGGCTCTTGATAAACAGAGTGTCGAAGAGATGGTGAGCGCTTTGGATGTTCTTCTCGAAAAACTCTCGGCGCAGTTGATCGATTTGATCGAGAGGAGCGAAAACTCCAGTACCGAAATCAAAGAGGTAAAACGGGATCTCGAAGCGTTAGAGAACAATAAACCGACCGATTTTAAAACCGCGCATAAGCGGCTCTATAAAATCGCCAGTACCCTTGAAGAAAAAGTGGAAGTATTGAGCAAAGATCTCAAAGTACACAACGAAAAAGTGACTCAGATGGGGAAAAAGATCGCGGCGTTGGAGTCTGAACTGGCAGTAGCCACCCAAGCATCTCGCGAAGACTTTTTGACCAAGTTGTTCAACAAACGGGCGATCGAAGAATATTTGAATATCAAAGAGGCGGAGTATGAGCGCCACGGCAGAGGGTTCTGTGTCGCCATGCTCGATTTGGATCATTTCAAAGCGGTCAACGATACCTATGGGCATGAAGCGGGGGATGCGGTCCTTTTGGCATTTTCTAAAATCCTCAAAGAAGAAGCGCGTACGACTGATATTGTCGGACGATACGGAGGGGAAGAGTTTTTGGCGATTTTGGGGGATACTGACCTCTCAGGAGGAAAGGTGTTTTGTGAAAAGGTTCGCCATCATGTCGAACAGGCCCATTTTATGTATCAGGGACAGCGGATTGCAGTGAGTGTCAGTATCGGAGTTGCGCAGAGAGCCGACTATCCATCACTTAAATCTTTAGTCAATGGTGCCGATGAGCGGCTCTACGATGCCAAGCGCAAAGGGCGAAACCGCGTCGAGCCTGCATGAATTTAGACGATTTCCTCTCTGCCAAGCCCCTCTTTTATGATGTGATCGATTATGAACGCTTCCCTAAAGCGTATCGAACGATTGCCGCATTACTGCCAAATCCCAAAATTATCCATCTGGTCGGAACCAACGGCAAAGGTTCTACGGGACGATTTCTCGCTATCGCGTTGCACCGTTCAGGGAAAAAGGTGGGGCACTATACATCACCGCACATTCTCCGGTTTAACGAGCGGATATGGATCAATGGTGCCGATGTCAGCGATGAGACGTTAGAGGAGGCACATCAAAAGCTCCTTACACTATTATCACATGAAGATGCAGAGGCATTGAGCTACTTTGAATACACAACGTTACTAGCCATGGTCGTGTATGAGGGGTGTGAATACGTCGTGATGGAAGCGGGTCTTGGCGGGGAGTTTGATGCGACGGCCGTTTTTCCCAAAGAGCTCAGCATCTGTACCCCCATCGATTTTGACCATGCGGCGTTTTTAGGGACGACGATTGATTCGATCGCTTCGACAAAACTACGAAGTATGCAGCGTGTTGCATTGCTCGGAAACCAAAAACACTCTGAAGTGGGGACGATAGCCAGAGTGATTGCCGAGAAAAAAGGGTGCAAACTCTATACGTTGGACGAGTGTTTGACTTCGGCTATTGAAGAGAGTGCATTGCACCTTGCCATGAAAAACGGCCTCAGTGAGTATTTACGCGATAATCTGATGTTGGCGATGGCGGCGTACGAGTTGCTGGGCTATGAAGCGAGCGAAGAGGTGTTTGATCAACACGCCCTTTTCGGACGGCTGAGTAAAATCGCTCCCAATATCACCCTCGATGTGGGGCATAATCCCCTCGCGGCAGCGGAAATAGCCCGTGCCTATACGGGGAGAACGGTGGTATTGGTCTATAACACCTACGGTGACAAGGATTACCGAGAGATATTGGGGATTTTACAACCGATTATCGAATCCGTCGAGATTATCGAGGTGAATGAGGTGCGAATCGCTCCGCGCGAGGATTTGGAAAAAGCTCTCCGAGAGGGCGGTATTTCTTATCGCTCTTTTGAGGGGATCGATCAGGATAAAGAGTATTTAGTCTTTGGCTCATTCAGTGTAGCCGAGACGTTTTTAAAGAGGATGAATGTCACAAGCACGATGGTATGAGTACGTCAAAAATAACCCGAAGAATCTTCCTGAAATCCTTGTGTGTGAGGACGGATCAGAGGCGTCGGAACTGAGTGACGTTTCGACGTTTCTCGAGATCCCTCACATCGTTTTACCTGATTTTCGTGCGGCCTATATGGATGATTTGCGTCCGTTCGGCGAAGAGTTGTTCGCCCTTTTTGCGGCGTTGCGTACCTATTATAATGCCTCCAAAAAACCGCTCATCATCTCACCGATTAAAACCCTCCTTTTCCCGATGCCGCGTGCTGAATTACTCCAAAGCGAGACAATCGAGTTTGCCTCTCAAATCGATCTGAGTGCCTTTAAAGAGAAACTGATCCACTGGGGCTATACGTTCGTTGATATGGTAGAGATGGAGGGGGAGGTATCCCATCGAGGCGACATCCTCGACATATATGTCCCCAATCAGCCAAATCCGTATCGTATCAGCCTCTTCGACGATGAGGTCGAGGAGATCAAAGCATTTGATGTCGAAACGCAACGCACCGACAAAGAGGAACTCGTTTCCATCGAGGTGACAAGCGCATTCTTCTCTTTGGATGAGGTACAGTACAAACATTTTGAAAAAGCGGTGTCGAGTGCCCAAAGCGACAGTTTTGTCAAAGACATCGCCTCACTCGGGTTTTGGGTTCTGGGTGAATACGGACTCGATCTGTGCGAGGGGAAGAGGGTCGCACGTATCCGTGAGATGAAAAGTCTCCTCGATGAAGCGTACGGTCTCAATCAGCCTGTACTTCCGCGTGAACGGTTGGAAGCCGATATTCTCCCTGAAGCGCAGCGCTATACGCCGCTGGGCGGAGGGAATTTCGAGACCCTTCGCAGCGTCCATAAAACCAAAAAATTCACCCTCATCGCCGCCAGCGATACCCAGCTCAAAGCCGCCGGTATTTTTGATCTCAAAGAGATCACCCTCAAAACCTCGGGGATCGTTCTCAACCTCATTAGTGAAAATGAGATTATCTTCTCTCTCAACCGCCACGAGAAAAAACGTCGCCGCCGCCGAACGTCGATTCTTCTCGATGATCTCAAAGTGGGTGATTATGTCGTTCATGAAGAGTACGGGGTGGGGATATTTGTCGGGATCGAGCAAGCCGAAATCCTCGGAGGGGTGAAAGATCTCGTCGTCATCAAATACATGGGGGATGATAAACTCCTCCTTCCAGTTGAAAATCTCGATGCGATTGATCGCTACATCGCGACGGGTTCTCTGCCGGTGCTGGATCGTCTGGGCAAAGGGAGTTTCGGCAAGCTCAAGGAGACGGTCAAAGCGCGATTGTTTGAAATCGCCTCCGAAATTGTGGGGATCGCCGCAAGCCGTGCACTGATCAAAGCTTCCGTAATGCGTGTCGATGCAGGGGAATTGCGTGCCTTCCAAGCTGCTGCGGGATTTGAGTACACCGTCGATCAAGCGAGTGCGATTCAATCCATCGTCCGTGACCTCTCCTCGGGGCAGATTATGGATCGGTTGCTGAGCGGGGATGTCGGTTTCGGGAAAACCGAGGTAGCGATGAACGCCATTTTCACCGCGGCAAAGGGCGGTTTTCAATCGCTTCTTGTGGTTCCGACGACGTTGCTGAGTTCCCAGCATTTCCAATCGCTCAAAGCAAGGCTTTCTCCGTTCGGGATTCGTGTGGCGAAGCTGGACCGTTTTGTCAGTACCAAAGAGAAAAATGCGACATTACGGGCACTGGAAGCGGGAGAACTCGATTGTGTTGTCGGAACTCATGCGCTGTTCGGAGTAAACTGCGCGAAGCTGGGGCTGGTGATCATCGATGAAGAGCACAAATTCGGGGTGAAGCAAAAAGAGAAGCTCAAATCGCTCTATGAAAATGTCCATTTGCTCAGCATGAGTGCGACTCCGATCCCGCGCAGTCTCAACCAAGCCCTCAGTTCGATCAAAACGATGTCGGAACTCCTCACCCCGCCATCCGAGCGGCTTGGAGTACGAACGTTTGTGAAAAACTACGATGAGAAACTGATAAAAGAGGTGATCTTGCGCGAACTCCGTCGCGGTGGTCAGGTGTTCTACGTCCATAATTCGATCGATTCGATGATCATCAAATCGGGAGAACTCAAAGCGATACTACCCGATCTGCGTATCCTCATTCTCCACTCGCAGATCAGTGCGACCCAAACCGAGGAGGAGCTGGCAAAATTTGCCGACCGTCAATACGACGTACTCCTTGCCACCTCGATCATCGAATCTGGGATACATATGCCGACGGTCAATACGATGATCATTGACGGTGCCGATCGGTTCGGGATGGCGGATCTGCATCAGCTACGAGGACGGGTCGGACGGGGGCATATCGAGGGGTATGCGTACTTCATCGTCGATGACAAAGATCATCTCACCGAAGAGGCGAAAAAACGCCTTGTGGCATTAGAGTCCAACTCATTTCTCGGGAGCGGATCGATGCTCGCGTATCACGATCTCGAAATACGAGGCGGCGGGAATCTTGTCGGCGATGCCCAAAGCGGTCATATCAAAAACATCGGGTACGCTCTTTATCTGCGGATGTTGGAAGATGCGATCAAACTTCTCACCAACCAAACGACGGCGATCAAAGCGAGAGTGGATATTAAACTGACCGTCAGTGCCTTTATCAGCGATGAGATCGTCAGCGAAGATCGTCTCCGTCTCGAACTCTATCGCCGTCTCAGCCAATGCGAATCTCCGAGCGAGATTTATGAGATTGAGGAAGAGGTGAATGACCGTTTCGGCAAACCCGATACACCGACCAAACAGTTTTTCGAGATCATGGTGATCAAGCTCCTCTGTATCGAGAAAAAGATCAAGATGGTGAGCAACTATAACCAAAACATCACGATCGAGTACCAAAGCGGTGTTAAAGAGACGTTGCAAAGCAAAAGCAAAGACGATGACGATCTCATCGCAACGGTATTGCAGTATCTTCGGACGGTAAAGGGGAAAGTATGAGTTTTTGCTCCTATTTCGATACCCATCAGTGCCGATCGTGCAGTTGGATCGATTATCACTATGCCGAGCAGTTGAAGCTCAAAAGTGACCATCTCCATACCCTTTTAGATCCTTATGCGCCTCGCGATTGGCTTAAACCTGCCACATCACCGCTGAAGGGTTTTCGGAACAAAGCCAAAATGGTGGCGACGCCGACATTCGAGGGGATCGTATTGGGGCTTTCCGAAGAGGTGAGTCTGATCGAATGCCCGCTGTATGATAGCAGTATGCAGCGTGTCTTGCACAGTGTCCAAGAGTGGCTCAGAGAGCTGAAAATCAAAGGGTACGATCTCAAAAAGAGAAAAGGGGAACTCAAATATGTCCTCCTCACCCGCAGTAAATCCAACGGCTCTATGATGCTCCGTTTTGTCCTGCGCTCTCACGGGATCATCGGACGGCTCCAAAACGCACTGGATGATTTGCTTAATCGCGCTCCGGAACTCAAAGTGGTGACAGTGAATATCCAGAGCGTTCACATGGCGATTTTGGAAGGGGAGGAGGAGATATTTCTCACCGAACAGCGACGTTTGGAAGAGCGGTTCAACGGGATCCCCCTCTATATCCGTCCGAAGAGCTTTTTTCAGACCAATCCCGACGTTGCGGAGAAACTCTACCGTAGCGCTAGCGAGTGGGCAGGAGAGAGCAAACCGAAGATTTTATGGGATCTCTTTTGCGGAGTGGGGGGATTTGCCCTCCATTGCGCCGCACCCGATCGACAAATCGTCGGGATCGAAATCGAGCCTGAAGCGATTGCGTGTGCGCGTGATTCGGCGGCACAGCTGGAGATGAACAACCTCCGTTTCGAGTCGCTCGATGCCGCGACGTTCAGTGCGACTGCAGGAGAGAAACCCGATTGCATCATTGTCAATCCTCCACGTCGGGGATTGGGGGAGCAAATTAGTAAATGGCTCAGTCGGATCGGAGCGGATAGAATCCTCTATTCGAGCTGTAATGCGATGAGTCTGGCGAAAGATTTGGAGACGCTAAGCGGCTATGCGATTAATCGTGTGCAGCTTTTTGATATGTTTCCCTATACGGCACATTATGAAGTGCTGGTGGAACTTGTCCGCGAATAAAGTTCTCCGAAAAGATCGAGGTGGGTGAGATAAAGCCTCACTTCAAATTCGAGTTGGTGGTATTGCGGCTCGATATGGGTGCATAGTTTGTAAAATGCTTTGTTGTGCTCTTTCTCTTTGAGGTGGGCGAGTTCGTGGGTGACGATCATCCGCAAAAACGGTTCGGGGACTTTTTTGAATAGGTGTGAAATCCGTATTTCATTTTTGGCTTTGAGCTTCCCCCCTTGTACCCGTGAGACGAAAGTATGAGTTCCGAGTGCGGAGTTCAGATCACGGATTTTGGTGTCATAAAGCACTTTGGAAATGGGGGAAGAACCACGAAAGTGGCTGTTTTTAAACTCCATCACGTATTCAAAAAGGCTTTTGTCGGTAGCATAGGGGTGAATATCGGGATATTTGGCCAAAAGGCGTTCCCCGAGCGTCTCTGTGTCGATCAGGATTTGTACCTGTGTGCGGATATCTTGGCTGTAGTGGGACAAATATTTAAGTGATTGCATACGTAATTGTAGTATAGTTTTACACTTAATCCAAAGGCTCACGATGGAACATCACAAGATCGATGAACTTGTCGCTAAAATCAAAGTACTCGAATCGGAGCTGGAAGCGGAACTCCATCAGGAGTATGAGAAATTCACCTGCGAAATCACCAAAAAACGCGAAGAGATTCTCGCCTCCTACCGACATGATCGTGAGGGGTTGGTGCGCTATTTGGCGACGACGCCGATTTTGCATCTGCTGAGCGCTCCGGTGATCTGGTCGGTGTTGATCCCCGCTATGGTTTTGGACGCTTTTGTGACCCTGTATCAGTCGATCTGTTTCCCGATTTATAAGATTGGCAAGGTCAAACGGAGTGATTACATCATAATCGACCGTCACCGTTTGGGGTATCTCAACGCGATTGAAAAGCTCAACTGCCTCTATTGCAGTTATTTTAACGGTCTTATGGGGTATGTTTCGGAGGTCGCCGCCCGAACCGAGCAATACTGGTGCCCGATACGGCACGCATCGCGGATGAAATCGATCCATTCGCGGTATCAGAAATTTTTCGAATACGGTGACAGCACCCGTTTTCGACAAGATTCTGAGAAACTTCGACATGAACTCACAGAGGAGAAAGAGTGAAAATAGCCTTTATCGGAGATATCGTCGGCCGTCCGGGACGGAGTATGATCAAAGAACATCTTATGAAACTCAGACGGGAACACGGGATCGATTTCGTTATCGCCAACTACGAAAACGCCTCGCACGGATTCGGCATAACCCCTAAAAATGCCCAAGAGCTTCTCGCTATGGGGATCGACTGTATGAGCGGTGGAAACCACACGTGGGATAAAAAAGAGGTCGAACCGTTGTTGGAATCTCTTCCGATGCTCCGCCCCCATAACTACCCTGAGGGGGTCAAGGGGACGGGATGCCGCGTGTTCGATGTAGCGGGGGAGAAACTCGCCATTTTGAACATCATGGGACATTATGGGATGCCGTATGTCGATAACGCCTTTCGATGCGCCCGTGACACCGTAGCACAGCTTAAAAACGACGGAGTAAATCATATTTTCCTCGATTTTCATGCCGAAGCCTCCAGTGAAAAACGCGCGATGTTGATGCTGTTGCAGGGAGATGTGAGTGGGATTATCGGAACCCATACCCATGTGGGGAGTGATGATTTTCAGATTCTGCGCGGCACGGCCTATATGACCGATATCGGTTTGAGCGGATGCCGTGACAACGTCATCGGTATGGATTCCAAAGTGCCGATAGAGCGATTTTTGACGGGAGTATCGGGACGGTTCGAAGTACCTGAAAAATGCCGCAAGATTTTGCAGATCGCCGTGATGAACCTCGAAGAGGGGAAATGCACCGAAGCGTTCAAACTCAAAATCTTCGATGACGGACGGGTATTTCGCACCGATGCGTGGGTGGAAGAGTAAGTGGAATTAACCGACTCTTTCGAGCTTTTCAGCGCCCTCGAAAAACTGAAACTTTTAGAGAACTCCCCGCCGTTGTGGTGGCCTGCATACGGCACGTTTGAGGTCGTTGTGGGGGCGATATTGACCCAAAACACTCAGTGGGAGAGGGTGCAAATCTCCCTTGAGAATCTCCGAAATTCCGAGATTTTGGCTCCCGATCTCCTCGCACAAACCCATCCTGAAATCCTGATGGAGCTGATCCGCCCCAGCGGATTGTTCAAAGCGAAAGCCCAAAATATTATCCGATTATCGAACAACATGATCGACGAGTACGGCGATTTCGAGACCTTTGCCCTCAGTGTTGACCGCGACTGGCTGTTGTCGCAAAAGGGGATCGGTCCTGAGACAGCGGATTCTATACTTTGTTATGCGTGTGCCCGTCCAGCTATGGTGGTCGATGCCTATACGGCGCGGCTTCTCAATGCGTTTGGATATGAGTTTGAGAGTTATGATGAGTTACAGGAGTGGTGCGAAGCGGGAATCCGAGGTTATTTCGACACCGTTCAGCTCCCTGCCACGTTCGCGCGATTTCATGGGATGATTGTGGAGTATGTGAAGGGGAATAGTAAAGGAAAAACAGTCTCACTAGAGGGGATTAAAACACTTCTTTGACCCGTCCCACTTCCCCGCTCATCAACCTGACTTTTATCCCGTGTGGATGATTCGGTGATTTGGTGAGGATATCGCGGACGATCCCCTCCGTCAATTTTCCTGTTCTCTGATTCTCTTTGAGGACGATGGCAACCCGTTTGCCCGACATAATATTTTTACGTTCTCTTCCGTCCATAATTGATCCTTTTTAAGTAGATGCAATCATAGCGAAATCATTGATAAACCAAGTATGAACCGTAGAGACGTTATAATTCGGAAAAAATAGGAATAGAGAATGATTCGATGGATGATGTTAGCGCTAATGAGTGCTATGATTTTCGGCGGATGTACCGCCAAAGAGTTTAATGCCGGCGTGGATGATGCTACCGACGGTGTTGTCCGCGTCATACGCGGAACAAATAACTGATTAACAGCTCAATACTTCGATTTTATCTTCGCCTTTGGGGACAAGGCAGAGAAAACTGTACGCTTCGTCTCCGAGTGTCTCATAACTGTGCGGTACTCCCGCAGGGATGAGTAGCACATCTCCCGCACCCGCTTCAATGCTCTGATCGCCGATGATTACTTTTGCTCGCCCGCTTATGACGTATTGCTCATGCTCGACCGTATTGGTATGCAGAGGCATATATCCACCCGCTTCGATACGGAAATTGCGCATGGCAAAGTTGGGGGATTCATCCGGAGAGAGGAGCATTTTCATGCTGACCCCTTGACCCGCTTTTTGTGGCATCACTTCGATGGTATCAATGTGTTTTTTCAAAAACATGTATCGCCTTGTGGAGAAATATCCGTTAGGGTAACATAGAAAAAATATAGGGGAGTTAAAGCGAAAGACTCAATCGCGAAGATTGAGCCATGATGGAGGATTATCGAAACGGAGCTCACTTTCGTGCCAGTCGGTTTTTTCACCGTTTCGGGCATGGAGTTTTCCGCCGATAAGGGTATATTGCAACCCTGTAATATTACTGGTAAGTTTTTTACCCTCTTTTAACGCGCTTAATACGGCTTCTTTGCTTTCCATGAGGGAGTCCTTTAAATCGGTTCGGAAAAACACCCAACAGTGTCTTAGTAAAATGATTTTTCAAGGGGAGAACTTCCGTATAAATACGGAAGTATTGGGGAGACTGTAGGTTTAAAACTTACAGTGCAGTAACGTTTTCAGCTTGTGGGCCTTTTTCGCCTTGTCCGACTTCATAAGTTACTTTTTGACCTTCTTCGAGGTTTACACGTCCGTAACCTGAACGGTTTACTTGACGAAAGTGTACGAATACATCTTTTCCGCCGTTATCTTGTTGGATAAATCCAAAACCTTTTTCGCTGTTGAACCATTTAACGGTTCCATTTTGTAGTTCTGCCATGTGAGATCCTTTGGGTAGATATACACCCCGCAAGCGAGGTGGTCGAAAATATAAAGTGGAGCGTTCTTATGGCAGATCGTACTGTTAACTAAAAGGTCTTCAATAAAGAGCAAACCAAAGATGAAACTCTAAATCATCTTTCTATGAGAGTAGTATAGCTGAAAAAAACCTTAATAGCAAGGAAAAGGCTAAACTTTTGACTGTACCGTGATTTTAGTCGCTTCGAACAACGTCGCTGCCTTTTCAATCATCGGCTCTTTGAGGACATCGCTACCGTCAAACTCTTTGACACTGCTCTCATCGCATTGGCTGACACAGCTGCCGACACCGATCTCCGCTTCTTCGATCATCGAATCGGACTCAACATCGGCGAGCGGTTCCTCGATTACCGCTTTTGAGAATTCGGAAATGTGAAAAGACTCTTCCGAAACGGTCGTTGCGGGTGCTTCAGGCACTTTGGTGCACCCTTGCGATTTGATTTGGGTATCGATTCCGAAAATTTCACGGACAAATTGGCGGATAATCCCGAAGCTGTTTTTGAGGAGCTCTTTATCATCCCCCTCTGCACAGCTCTCCCATGTGAGGATATTATCGTCAAAGGAGAGAAAAGTGACGTTGTTTTTAAAGCATACCCCTAGCTCTGTACTCCGATCACTGATCCGATCGCACAATTGTTCAAACGGCGTTTTGAGTGGCGGAGGTGTCGGAGTGACGTGGATAGTCTGGGTTTCAGAGACCTCTACGGGGGCGGCTGTTTTGGTCGGGGCAGGGTGTGAAATGCGTGATTCGAGCGATTCGATCATCTCATCGATCTCTTTGATTTTGAGCGCTTCGATCATTTTGAAAAGGACGAGACTCACGACGAAACCGCCGTCGGCATTGATCGCAAAGAGGGTTTTGGCATCGCTGAGGATACGGAAAAACCGCTCGATCACGAGAGGGCTGAAACGGTGATCCCCCTCATACAACCGCTCTTTCAGATAAGCGATCAGCTCATCGATTACCATTTCGGATTCGTAGGCTTCAAGCTCTTGGAGCATTGCGGTGAGGGTAGTGCGGTCTTTGGCAAAAATGGCGTCAAAAAGACGGCTGATATAGTCGGGATCGAGGAGCCCCAGCATATCGGCTACCGTTTTGACGTCGACGAACCCTTTGGAATAGATGATCGCTTGATCGAGGAGGGTTAGGGTGTCGCGGAGAGACCCCGAACCGCTGCGCGCCAAAATATCGAGCGCTTCGGCTTGGTACTCGATGTTCTCCAAATGGAGGATGTGGCTCAGATGGTGGACAATGTTGGGGTGGCTGATCCGTTTGAACCGAAAGTGCTGTGTACGGCTCAAAATCGTCGGAGGGAGTTTGAGCGGATCGGTCGTCGCAAGGATGAACTTGACATATTCCGGCGGCTCTTCGAGGGTTTTAAGGAGGGCATTGTGTGCCTCTTTGGTGAGCATGTGCACTTCGTCGATGATGAAGATTTTGACATTCGCGCTCGCTGGGCGGTATTTGGTATGCTCGATCAGGTCGCGGATGTCATCGATTTTACGGCTCGATGCGGCATCCATCTCGATGATGTCGATATGGCGTCCCTCGTTGGCCATGACGCAGTGGCTGCACACATCACATGGGCTAGAGGTGGGACCGTTTTCACAAATGAGTGATTTGGCAAAAATACGGGCGGTAGAGGTTTTTCCTGAGCCGCGAAGACCTGAGAATAGGTAGGCATGAGAGAGGCGCTTGGAATCCAATGCGAGAGAGAGGGTTTGGGAGATACTCTCTTGTCCGATAAGCTCTTCGAAACGTCGAGGACGATATTTGAGTGCCAGTACTTCGGATGTGCTCACAGAATTTCCTTGAAATGTATTAGATGGAGTTTAACATGGTTACGCTAAATTTTTCGCCTAAGATTCTCTCAATCATCTCGGATTGAATGTTTCCCGTAGCCAATATTTCGAGTGAAACAGGACCTTGGTTGATATGTCCTTTTTGCTCAAGTAGAAAGAGGAGCCGTTTTGTGACCCCTTCGGCACTGTCGACAAAGATGATGGGGTGCTCCATCACTTTGCTGATGCTCTCTTTGACGAGC
The DNA here is from genome assembly GCA_964495485.1 of uncultured Sulfuricurvum sp. GTDB lineage: Bacteria > Campylobacterota > Campylobacteria > Campylobacterales > Sulfurimonadaceae > Sulfuricurvum. Next base: position 124,871 of record CAZBVJ010000004.1, on the reverse strand, counting down.
GGGTAGTGGGTGCATCCCAAAACAATCGTATCGACGTTGGCGGAACGCATCGGTGAGAGCCACTCCTCCAGCATTGCGAGGGTTTTATCATTGGTCGTTTCTCCCGCTTCGATTTGTTGGACGAGACCGGGGCAGGGTTGTTCAAACACTTGGACATGGTAGTGTTCGCAGAGCATCGATACGAGTGCTTTGTATTTTTCCCCTCCAAGTGTTGCAGGGGTAGCTAAAACTCCCACCTTTTTGGTAATCGAATGGGAAATGGCCGGTTTAAGTCCCGGTTCGGTTCCGACGATGACAAGGTTGGGATAGCGTTCTCGCAGTTCGATGATCGCCGCAGAGGTGGCGGTATTACACGCAACAACGAGGGCATCGATGGCATGGTGTTCAACCAGATAGTCGGTGATGCGGATGGAGTAGTCTAAAATTTGTTCTTTGGTTTTTTCGCCGTAAGGGGCATTTGCCGTATCGGCGATGTAGATGATCTGTGCTCCTCGCAGGTGCGAGAGCATTGTGGCGACGATTGTGAGACCTCCCAGCCCCGAATCGAATACGCCGATAGTCATTGTTATTTACTATCCGCGTTCATGCTCTCAAGAAATTCGATATTCGATTTTGATTTGAGCATCGTGTTGTAGAGGAATCGGAGCGCTTCGACTTCGTCCTCTTGTTTGTGGAGCATTGAACGAAGGACAAACACTTTTTGCAAGATTTCCGGACCGATGAGAAGCTCCTCTTTGCGGGTTCCCGATTTGAGGATATCGATCGCAGGGAAGATACGGCGATCGGAGATTTTGCGGCTGAGGACGATCTCAGAGTTACCGGTTCCTTTGAACTCTTCAAAGATAACTTCGTCCATACGGCTACCTGTTTCGACAAGGGCAGTGGCGATGATCGTCAAACTTCCGCCGTTTTCAATATTACGCGCTGCACCGAAGAAACGTTTCGGTTTGTGTAATGCGTTCGCATCGACCCCCCCTGAGAGGACTTTTCCTGAACTTGGTGTGACGGTGTTGTAGGCACGGGCAAGACGGGTGATGGAGTCGAGGAGGATAACGACGTCTTTGCCTAGCTCGACGCGGCGTTTTGCCCGTTCGATCACCATTTCGGCAACTTTGACGTGGTTTTTTGCCGGTTCGTCAAATGTTGAACTGTAGACTTCACCTTTGACGGAGCGCTCCATGTCGGTCACCTCTTCGGGGCGTTCGTCGACAAGGAGAACCATGAGTTCGATCTCAGGGTGGTTGTTGGTGATCCCGTGGGCGATCTCTTTCATGAGCTCTGTTTTCCCTGAACGGGGAGGTGCAACGATGAGCCCACGCTGCCCTTTACCGATCGGCGCAAACAAATCCATCATACGACCTGTCAATTTGGTCGGTTGGTACTCGAGTTTGATTTGCTCTAACGCGTAGAGCGGGGTGAGGTTTTCGAACAACGGACGTTTTTTGGACTCTTCGGGAGGAAGGTAGTTGATCGCTTCGACTTTGAGGAGGGCGTAGTAGCGCTCCTGATCTTTTGGCGCGCGAACCTGTCCCGTAACGATGTCCCCGTTACGCAGTGCGAAACGGCGGATTTGGGTACTGGAGACGTACGCATCGTGCATTGAGTCGCTGAAACTCTGATCAACCGCACGCAAGAAACCATACCCGTCTTGCATGATCTCCAAAATACCGGTAAAGAGGATGAATCCACCCTGTTGCACTTGTGTTTTGAGGATTTCAAAAATCAAATCCTGACGTTTGAGTTCGTTGGGATCTTCAATATTGAGTGATGCGGCGATTTCGAGGAGATCTTCAAGTTTTTTAGTACGGAGGGCTTCGATTGTAAACCCTTCAACCGGGATATGGGTACGATTTTTCGAGTTATTGCGGGGAGTTTTTGCGTTTTCGCTCATGCGGTGAAAGCCTTAGTAAAGTGTGGATTGAATCGGCGAGTTTTATGGTGAGATGTCATTGACAGGTCATTATTTTATGACGACATTATAAACTATCCCAAACCGCCTTGTCAAGAAAAGAAAATTTCAATAAGGGTAGAGCTTAAGATTAAGTTTAAGGGCAACTATGAGAATGCAATCGATTCCAAGATGTGAACGGTTTTTGCTATGCTTTAGGAAAAGATTATTCACCATACAGATTTTAAGGGCTTATTTTGTTCGATTTTTTAAAAAAGAAAACCGAAACCACTCCTGTTGTTGAGACGGTTGACACCCCTAGAGACTTTACCAATTCGATAGGAATGGAGTTTCTCTATATTGATGGCGGTGAGTTTACAATGGGGCGAAATCCACAGTATAACGAGGGGGGAGATGTTGAGTCTCCTCACCACTCTGTTACGGTAAGCGGATTTTGGATTGCCAAATATCCGGTAACACAAGAACAATATTTCAAGCTTACCCGTGTAAACCCCTCTTTTTTTAAAAATGACAAAGTTGAAGAAGAAAATTCACGCCGTCATCCGGTTGAGCAGGTGAGTTGGTTCGATGCGAAAGCGTATGTCGAACTGATCAACCGCTATGAGGGGAAGACCAGGCTCTATGCCCTCCCGACCGAAGCTCAGTGGGAATATGTAGCCAAAGCGGGGGGAAATACCCGATTTACGTTTGGTGATTCAGAAGCGATGCTTGATGATTACGCCGTTTATGAATATACCGCCAATGTCCGTACCGCAGCAGTCGGTACAAAACAGCCTAACCGATTAGGTATCTATGATTTGATGGGGAACGTTTGGGAGTGGTGTGAGGATGATTTTTTTGCCAATTATAGCGGCGCACCGAGTGATGGAAGTCCCCGCATCGGCGGTGCTGAGGGTGAATCGTTCAAAGTACGTCGCGGTGGAAGTTATAAAACCGGATACATGTGTCTGCGCAGTTCGTTTCGTGGCTATTCCCGCCCCGATTACGCTTCAAACGAAACGGGATTCCGCCTCGTAATCAATGGTAATCCATTTAGTTAAACACTCCACTTTCATAGAGCCATTTTCCCTCCACTTTGAGGAAACGGCTTTTCTCTTTCATGAGAGTATCCGAGAGGGTCGCCTCAAACGTTACAAACGCCTCCTCGTCGCCATCCATAAACTCTATGATTTTTAATCCTCTAAAGTAGGTCATCTGGGCAAAATCCAGTATCGCTTTTTGCCAGTCGGAGAGGGCGATGGATGCGTCGGGATTATTGGGGTGGGTGGTAGAGATGATGTATTCGACCATTCCCAAGGCGTAGGCGCTGTAGCGTGAACGCATCAGCAACAGAGCATTGGAGGGGAGTATCCCTTTGTGGTAGGGCTGGCAGCACTGTTTGTATTTTTTGCTGCTATGGCAGGGGCAGGGGGTGTTGGATGATATTTTCATAAGGGAGATATTACAAAATGCCAACTTTTTTACCTCTTAGGCGAGCTAAGCTATAATCACCCCTATGATATACGAAATAATTGCACTTGTAGGCATTATTGCCGCCGGAACCTTTATGTGGCTGTGGAATCAGTCCCGACAACACTACGCCCTCCTCGAAGCAAAAGCACTTCAGCTTCAAGAGCTCTACGCTCAGGAACAAACAAACCGATCTAAACTGCAATCGGATTTGGAGTCAGCTCACAAAGAGTACCATTCACTTGAACGCGATTACGCGGTGCTCCATACCCGTAATGAAGAGAACACAAGATCGTTTGAAGAGAAGATCCGTTTATTGGATGAAGCAAAAGCGCAGATGAAAGTGCAGTTTGAACAGCTTGCCGCACAAATATTTGAGCAGAAAGCAAAGACTTTCGATGAAGCCCACACCAAAGGGTTGGATCTGCTTCTCAAACCGTTTCGTGAACAGATCGCGCAGTTTGCGACGCAGAGCAAAGAGCAGTTTATCCACGATGCCAAAGAGCGCCAAAGCCTCAAAGATGAGATAATCCGTCTCAAATCGCTCAACGAACGTCTCAGTAGTGATGCGATTAACCTCACCCAAGCGCTCAAAGGGGAGAATAAAACCCAAGGAAATTGGGGAGAGATCGTGTTAGAGCGGATTTTGGAAGAATCGGGTCTGCGTGAAGGGCATGAATACGAGATTCAAAGTACCCTTAGTGACGGTGAGGGGAAAAAGTACCGTCCCGACGTAATTGTCCATCTTCCGCAGAACAAAGACATCATCATCGACTCGAAAGTCTCACTTGTCGCTTACGATGCTTTTATTCGTTCCGAGAGTGATGAAGAACGGACTCAGGCGTTAAAAGCCCATCTGCAATCGATCAATACCCATATCAAAGGGCTCGGTTCGAAACGGTACGAACAGCTAGAAGGGGTCAAAACACTTGATTTCGTACTCCTCTTTATGCCAATCGAGGGGGCGTTTCATCTCGCACTTGAGCATGATCCGAATTTTTTCAAAACGGCGTATGAACAGAATATTGTTGTTGTCGCACCATCGACACTGCTCGTAACCCTGCGCACCATTGAGCATATCTGGCGGAGCGAATATCAAGAGCGCAATGCCCGTGAGATTGCCGCCTCTGCCGAAGCGCTCTACGAAAAACTGGTGGCGTTTGTCGAGGACATGGAAAAGATCGGCGAGCAGATTGGTCGCACCCAAAAGAGCTACGACGCGGCAATGAACAAACTCAGTACCGGAAAAGGGAATCTGATCCGTCGTGCGGAGGGGATGCGGAAACTGGGGCTGAAACCCAAAAAAGCACTTCCCGCTTCGCTGAGTGATGCGGATGAGGATGAAGAGTGATTAGAGGTGTGGAATCTTCACTTTTGAGTTGAGCAAAGCTCCGATCACTACCATCAGTCCCATAACGGCATAGACTCCGATATAGGCTGACCCCAGCCATACAATCCACAACAATATAGCCCCGAGCGGCGTGGGAACGCCCGTAAAAAATTTCGCTACATCTCCTGCATCGGTGTTGATGTTAAACTGAATTAGACGGCGAAGCCCGCTGATAACATAATAGATCGAAATCATCGATGCAACGATCAGCATAGCCCCTGAAAGCTCGGTATAAACCCCTTGAAAGATAAAAAAGGTCGGGACGAGGACAAAGCTGAGAAAATCGGCGAATGAGTCGAGCTGGACGCCGAACTCGTTGGAGAGATTGTATTTACGGGCAACTTTGCCATCAAAGATATCAAAAGCTCCGCCTGCCCAAGCCAATGCTGCTGCGATCCAAAAATGGTCTTGAGTAATAAAATAGGTTGCTAAAAGTCCGCAGGTGATGTTGGCCATCGTGATGAGATTAGCCATGTTGAAATGCGACTCGGCGCGCCATAAAAATTGCATTGAATCTCCGTACTCAAATTTAATTATGACATTATAGCCAATCTAAAAGGGGCTCCAAAGTCGCTGTGATAGTGATCGGTAAGCTTTTTTTGCTATACTCACGCAATGAAAAAAAGCTTTATTCTCTCCTTGATCATACACATTGCTCTTTTGGCGATTATCCTTATTGCAGCTACAATGGTGCCCGATGAAAAAAAATCCGAGGCGATAAAAATCAAAATTTTGGTTCCTCAAACACACCAAACCGTGACAGAACTTCCGCTCGTTTCAGAAGCGATTCGGCCTGAAAAAATGCCCCCTCTGCCATCTAAACCAACACCTCCTACACCTGTGGCTCAACCTCCACTCCAATCTGCTATCAAGCCTTCGCCGATTGTTCCATCACCGACAGCTCCTGTTGCGCCGGTACAGATTCAAAAAAGTGTCGAAGCTCCCGTCCAAAAAACAGTTGAAACTCCAATGCCAAAGAGTGTAGTACCGAAAGCGGCACCCATCGAGACGGTGAAGATCGATCCTAAAGCCAAAGAGAGTTATGTCGCTTATATCCGACAGTTGATCGATGATCGAAAAGTGTATCCTAAAAACGCAAAACGGCTCAAACAGATGGGGACGACAACGGTACGATTTAAAATTTTAGAAGATGGTACGATCAAAAATATCTCAGTAGCCGATTCATCAGGATTTGAACTTTTGGATCAGTCCGCAAAAGATTTACTGGAAAATATTGGTCGCTTTAAAGCGATCCCAAAAGAGTTGGGGAATGATTCGATCGATTTAGCGATACCTATTGAGTATACGCTAAGGTAAAATTGTTAAGATCCTTTTAATATGATATTGATTATTATTTTGTAAATATAGTGCAGCAATAACTTCAGTGCTAAGGAAAAATTATGACACCTCCAACCATGACGTTACTCAGTGCCTGTACCAAAGGGGGGCGTGCAAAAGTCGCTAAAATCAATGCCACAGGCCCTCTCAAACAGCGCTTTATCTCTTTTGGATTGATGAAAGGTGCAGAGGTTTTTATGCTTGAATGTGCTTTGAATAACAGTACGTACGAAATCAAGGTCGGGAATGTTTCGCTTGCTCTTCGTCGAGAAGAAGCCGAATTGATCGAGGTGACCGATGTACGATAAAAAAATAACCGTTGCCCTTGTGGGGCAGCCGAACGTCGGCAAAAGTATGCTGATCAATTCGATCGGAAATGCTCGGTTGCATGTCGGGAATTTTACCGGGGTAACGGTCGAAAAAACCGTGGTGACGTTTGAGCACGATGGATATGAATTTAGTGTCGTTGATCTCCCCGGTACCTATGCATTTACCGATTACTCGATCGAAGAGCGGGTAACACATGATTATTTGTGCAATGAAGAGTACGACCTGATAATCAATGTCCTCGATTCGACCAATATGGAAAAAAACCTCCAGTTGTCGGCTGAGTTGATGACGATGAATAAAAAAATGGTGATTGCCCTCAATATGTCCGATGAAGCGGATAAAGAGGGGATCGAGATAAACGCTCCCTATTTGTCTCAACTCTTAGGGATTCCGTGTATTCGTGTTTCGGCGGCGGCAAAAACAGGGCTGGATGAGTTGATGCAAGCGGTCATCAAAACCCATGAAGCCCCTTTTCAAGAACAAAAACTGATTTTCAGCGAAGCGGTAGAGGAAGAGATCGGAATGATCGCTGATTATCTCGACCGACATAAATTCAAAGCGTCGATCTCCAATCGGAATATTGCGATCAATTTACTCCAAAAAGAGAAAAAAACCTATCGTGTTTTGCATGACAACCCTCTTTGGACCGAATTGCAGCCGATGCTGATCGAAGCGGATCGCCATGTACTGCTCCACCACGATACCGATGACATGAAAGAGGCGTTAGCGGAGGAGTATCTCTCATTCAACCGAGGGATAATCGCCGAAGCGGTCAAAGTGAAACCAAAAGCGCCGCAGAAAAAAACAACGACCGAAAAAATCGATAGCGTATTGATCCATCCGATTTTTGGAATACCGATTTTTCTCTTTTTTATGTGGGGGTTGTTTCAGCTCACGTTTGAGATCGGAAGCATTCCGATGGATTGGATTGATGCCTTTTTCGGATGGTTCGGTGAGGTCGTCGGTTCTACAATAGGTAATGACGAAATTCGTTCTCTGATCGTCGATGGAGTGATCGCTGGGGTAGGGGCGGTTGTCCTCTTCGTCCCCAACATCGTTATTTTGTTTGTTGGGATCGCGTTGCTTGAATCGACGGGATACATGTCACGCGTCGCCTTTTTGTTGGATGGATTTTTCCATAAATTCGGGTTGCACGGGCAGTCGTTTATCCCCCTCGTATCGGGATTTGGATGTTCGATTCCGGCGTACATGTCGGCGCGGATCCTGAAAAACGACCGTGATCGTCTTTTGACCCTCTTTATTATTGGTTTTATGAGCTGTGGTGCGCGGCTTCCCGTATATGTCCTCTTTACAGGGGCGTTTTTCGCTCCGGAGATGGCGGGAAATATCCTATTTGGAATTTATATTCTCGGTGCGATGATTGGTCTGGTTGCGGCAAAAATACTTAAACTCACCGCATTTAAAGGGATCGATGAGCCGTTTGTTATGGAGATGCCAAAATACCGTCTCCCGTCGGTAAAACTGATTTGGCACACCGTTGTAACCAAAACGATGATGTATATGAAAAAAGCGGGGACGTTTATCGCCGCCGCTTCGCTGTTGGTTTGGTTTTTGAGTACCTATCCCAAAGACGGTTCATTAGACGCTCTTTACAGCGCAAAAGTTGAAGTTGCGGCATCGGAAGATGAGGTTAAAAAGCTTGAAAACGAATTGGCGGAAGCGCAACTCTCCCAAAGCTTTTTAGGTCAAATCGGGCATGCAATCGAACCGGCATTCGCACCGCTCGGATTCGATTGGAAAATGGCGGTAGCGTTGCAGACAGGATTAGCGGCGAAAGAGGTGGTGGTGTCGACGATGGGGGTTTTGTATTCTCTTGGCAGTGATGCGACCGAAGCGGATCATTCACTTCTCTCGACCATCAGTTCTCAGATTCCGTTCGCTTCGGCGGTAGCGTTCATCGTTGTCATTATGACCTATCTGCCGTGTTTGGCGGCATCAGTCGTTTTTACCCGTGAAGCGGGGGGGATCAAATATTTTGGCTATCTGTTTGTGTTTACAACGATCGTAGCGTATTCGCTGGCATTTGTCGCGTATCATGTGACGTTGTGGCTCAGTTAGGAAATCATTAACTACTCTTTGTTACAATGACACCATGAGTAAAATATTAATGATAGAAGACGATCTCGAACTGGCCGAGATCCTCACTGAATTTTTAGAACAGTACGATTTCCAAGTGACGACGGAAGATGATCCGTTCAAAGCACTCAGTATCCTCAAATTGGAAAAATTTGATGCGGTGATCCTCGATCTGACATTGCCGGGGATGGATGGGTTGGAGGTGTGCGAAGCGATTCGTGTCCGTCAAAATATTCCGATCATTATCTCTTCGGCACGTTCCGATGTGACCGACAAGATCAATGCCCTCGAACTCGGGGCAGACGATTATCTCCCCAAACCTTATGACCCCAGAGAACTTGAAGCCCGAATCCATTCGGTATTGCGCCGTTACGATGCCGCGTCGGTGGCGGCGGCTGAGAGTGCGTGTGATTTCAAACTCAACGAACCCTCTATGCAGATCAGCTACAAGGGGAGAATGTTGGAACTCACCAATGCCGAATACGGGATTTTGGCACATATGATCAAAAAACAGGGGATGGTGGTCTCCAGAGAAGATTTGATTCATAATGTAAGTGCGATCAATGAAGACTCATCGAACAAAAGTATCGATGTTATGATGGGACGTATCCGTAATAAACTGGGAGATAAAGCTCTCATCGAATCGATTCGCGGCATCGGCTATAAACTTTTAAAATGAGAAATAAATTCTGCCCTGTAAGGGCTAGCTTAAGTGCCATAGCGGCAAGCGTAGGGCAAGGGATTTTATTCCTTGCACGTTCAAAATCAAGATGATTAAAAATAATGCGGTCCTCGCCACCGTCATGTTCGCGCTCGTTGTCACTGTGACGAGTGTAAGCTATACCTTCTATCAGCTCTACGAAACCAACCGTGCTAAACATATCGATAACATTTTTACCAAACACTCCCTCATCAGTCAAATCTACCACACCTATCTGATCAAGCAGATTTCCCAACCGATGTTTGAGGCGAATCTTGCCCTTTATGATCTCGAAGAGATCCTCAATGAAGAGAAATACGAACAAATTATCCGAGACGGGAAAGTACTCAAAAGTGACGGTAACTCGGATGAGATGATGGAGATGTATTCGCTTACCGAAACACCCTTTGAGACGCATGCTTCCCAACAGGTGATTACCTCGATGATTGAGTATCGGGGAAACATCTATTTTTGGGTTGAATCGGCACGGCACAGCGTATTGCTCGAAGATTTGAGTATTGAGCCTTATCGTCCGATCAATCTCCTTTCGGCGTATGGGACGCTGATGAGTATTTTGCTGATTTCGTTTGCCCTTATCATCTACCGATTGCGCCCCTTGCGACGGTTGCGCAAACAGATCGCACGCTTCGGGGAAGGGGATATGGGGGTTCGATTTCGGATTGACGGGAGCGACGAGATCGCTTTGATAGCCAATGAACTGGACACGACACAAAATAAAATCCGCTCTCTCATCGAGTCTCGAACCCTATTTCTACGTAATATCATGCATGAGCTCAAAACGCCGATTGCCAAAGGGCGGATTGTTGCGACGATGTTGAATGATGAGAAACAGCGCGGACGCTTTGAAGGGATTTTTGAGCGGCTAGAGTCGTTGATCGGAGAATTTGCCCTGATCGAAGAGATCACTTCGGGAAATCAGTATCATGAGAAAAAAGAGTATCGCCTTGTCGATATCATCGATGGTGCGATCGACATGGCGATGGTAGAATACGAGGCGGTTGAGCGAAACATTGACAGCTCGGTGAAAGTGGACGTCGATTATCGTCTTTTTGTTACGGCACTCAAAAATCTAATCGACAATGCGATCAAGTATTCCCCTGAAAAAAAGATGAAAATTTGGATGGAAGAGGGGGAAATCTTTTTTGCCAATATCGGTGAACCGCTCAAAAAACCGTTGAACTACTACATTGAACCTTTTACCAAAGATAATCCGACCAAAGACAGCTTTGGATTAGGGTTGTACATCGTCGATGCGATCTTAAAAGAGCACGATTATGTTTTGGCGTATGAGCGTCGAGAGAATATGAACTGTTTTATTTGTGTCCCCGTAAAACCAAAAAGGAAGTAGATGAAAAAGATTTTGATTACGAATGATGACGGATACGAATCCGCTGGGCTTTTGGCCCTGATCGAAGCACTGGATGGGCTGGGACAAATTACCGTAGTTGCCCCCTCGACCGAAAAATCTGCGTGCGGACATTCGCTTACCTTGACCCGTCCTTTGAGTTTTATCAGCGTCGGAGATGATTTTTACAAACTCGATGACGGTACCCCGAGCGATTGTGTTTATCTCGCGCTTCATTCGATGTTTGATGAATCTAAACCCGATCTCCTCATCAGCGGGATTAACAAGGGTTCCAATATGGGAGAGGATATTACTTACTCCGGGACAGCGGCGGCAGCGATGGAAGCGGTGTTGCACGATGTCCCCGCGATTGCCATCTCGCAAGTGATGGATTTCACCCAACCCGTAGGGGATTTTGCATTGGCGAAAAAAGCGATTCGCCATTTGGCAGAAAAAGTTTTAGGCGGAAATTTTCCTCTTAAAGAGAGAGAGTTTTTAAACGTCAATATCCCTCATGATGTGGAGGAACTGGAGTTTGCGGTGACGTACGCGGGGCATCGCTTTTACGCCAATGACGCCCATTTGCATCGAAATCCGAGAGGGATGGAATATTATTGGCTGGGGTTGCATCCGCTGGAGTTTAAACCTCGTGAAAACCGAAAAGCGCTGTGTGATTTCGAAGCAATCGAGGCGGGGAAAGTTTCTCTCACCCCGATCAAACTCGATATGAGCGCCTATAAATCGATGCAGACATTGCGGGAGTGGCTGTGAGACATACCCGTACCCGTCTCGTTTTCGGTGAAGAGAGCTTTGAACGACTCCAAAACGCCCGTATTCTCCTCCTCGGTGTTGGAGGAGTAGGAAGTTTTTGTTTGGATTGTCTTTACCGCTCAGGTGTCCGTCATATCACGATCGTCGATTTTGACCGATACGATATCACCAACCAAAACCGTCAGATGCACTCCGAACATCATGAGGGGGAACTCAAAGTCGAAGCGCTCAAGCAACACTATCCCGAAGTGATTGCGATGGCGGAGAAAATCACTCCTGAGTGGGTCGAAGCGTTCGATTTTGAACCTTACGATCTGATCCTCGATGCGATTGACGATACCCGTGCCAAACTCGCCCTCATCCAAAAATGCTACCCCAAACTCATCTCTTCGGTCGGTTCGGCGAAACGGCTTGATCCGACGAAAATCGAAGTACGTTCGTTTTGGAAAATCGAGGGGGATCCGTTTGCTTCGAAACTTCGCAACGAACTGCGAAAGCGAAAGTTCAAAGGGGATTTTAGCTGTATCTGTTCCTCCGAACTCCCCCGCATCAAAGAAAAAGGGAGTTTCGTAGCCGTAACAGGATCGTTTGGCTTGGCGATGTGTTCGTTGGCGTTGCGGAGAATAAGCTACAAATAATTAATTCTCCCGTGTCCGAATGATACGGGTAGCTTTAGGGGGTTGCAAGGGACATTTGTCCCTGCCACTTTGCGGGCTTTGCCCGAAAAGTGTTAAACATAAGTGGTATAATATCCCCATTATTTGTGTGGAGAGAAACGTGGAACAAAAAGAACCGATGACCAAATACGGGTTTCAGAAACTATCCGATGAACTGAACACCCTCAAAACGATCGACCTTCCGGCTGTCAATGCTGAAATCGACCGTGCTAAAGAATACGGCGACCTCAAAGAGAACTCCGAGTACCATGCCGCGCGTGAAAAACAGGCGTTTATCGGAACCCGCATCGCTGAATTGGGAGACATGATCTCCCGCGCCCAAATCGTCGATCCGAGCGAACTTGAACATGCCCGTGTCAGCTTCGGCTCAACCGTTGTACTGTGTGATCTCGATTCCGATAAAGAGGTGACCTATACCATCGTCGGCGGATGTGAGAGCAATCCCGATCGCGGATTGATTTCGTTCAATTCACCGCTGGCCAAACAACTTTTGGGACGTGAAGAGGGGGATGAACTCAACGCAAAGCTCCCTGGTGGAACTAAAAATTTTGAAGTGGTCGAAGTGAAATATCAGGAGATCGTGTTTGAAAGCCATTAACGTCGGGATTATCGGTGTCAGCGGCTATACGGGAGCCGAACTGGTCAAAATGCTCATCTCCCATCCTATGTTTAATCTGTGCTATTGCGCCAATACGGAGGGGGGATCAAGCGTAGCGGAACTCCATCCCGCATTGATGGGGGTATGCGATCTTGCTGTCGAAAAAGTCGATATTGAGCATGCAGCGCAATCGTGTGAACTGATCTTTTTGGCACTTCCGCACAAAACCGCGATGCAGACCGCGAAAGAGCTTTTGGCTCGCGGGATCAAGGTCGTCGATCTCTCTGCCGATTATCGTCTGAATCAAGAGAATTACGAAGCATTTTATTGTGAGCATGAGGATTTGGATAACCTCTCTCACGCCATCTATTCGATCCCTGAGCTTCACGGGGAGATTGCCAAAGGCTCACGTCTGATTGCCAATCCAGGATGTCACGTAACGGCATCATTGATGGCGCTATCACCGTTTTTGAATCACATCGATCTTTCCCACCCGATTTTTATCGATTCCAAAACGGGTGTATCGGGTGCGGGCAAATCGCCGAGTGCGACGGTTCATTACGTTAATGTCAACGATAATATCAACTGCTATAACATCATCAAACACCGTCACGCGACCGAGATCGAACAGCACGCTTCGGCATTGTGTTCTCAGGAGGTGAAAGTGACGTTCGTCCCTTCGCTTGTTCCGATGACACGTGGGATGCTCGCGTGTGTTTACGCAACGCTCAAAGATGATTGTGATCCGATGGAGGTGATGAAAACGTTTTACGCAGAGAAGCCGTTCGTGCGGCTCCGAAATGCTCCCCCTCATACCAAAATGACCTCCGGAACCAATTTTGCCGATGTGTTTGCGGCACGCCATGGTAATGCGCTCGTTGCCATGTGTGCGATTGATAATCTGATGCGGGGGGCGAGCTCTCAGGCATTGGCAAACGCCAACATCATGATGGGGCTGGATGAGGCTCTTGGAATTCCGCGCATCGCTTATGTCCCCTAAATCTCTCCATGATGGGGCGATTCTTGTCGCCGATGCCCATTGCGCCCCGTGGCGCACCCCTTTTATCGATTTTCTTCGCGCCATCGAATCGGGTGAGATACGTACCTCTCAACTTATTTTGATGGGAGACGTATTGGATATGCTGTATGGCTCGATCCCTTCGACCTATCGCTACAACACTGAGAGCATTGTGCTTTTAAATCGTCTATCAGAAACCCTAGAGATACTCTATTTGGAGGGGAATCACGATTTTGTACTCTCTGGTCTCTTCCCGAATATCCATGTCATCCCCCGCAATGAACAGCCGCTCAAACTCTCGTTTGAGGGGAGAACCGTTGCCCTTGCACATGGGGATACCCACATGGGATTTGGGTATGAACTTTATACGGCGCTTATCCGAAACAGAGCCGTTTTAGGATTTTTGAGAAGCATCGATACGATCGGCGGAGGATTTATCGTCCGGTGGCTGGAGAGAATGATGCGAGGAAAAAATCATTGCCATCCCATCGCAGGATTTCGTGATCTGATTGAGAGACGGATCAAATCGATGCGATTGGAGGGGTGTGATCTACTGATCGAGGGGCACTTTCACCAAAATCAGCAATTTGAGTATGACGATTTAACCTATATTAATCTCGGTGCTTTTGCTTGCAATGAAAGATACTTTACTGTACAATCAAATCAAAATCAGCCGTTATTGCACGAAGCAGTTTTTCGTAAGGAGCCCCTATGAAGGGACAAGGTGATATTTTAAAAGTCGGCACCAATGAGATGGAGTTGGTCGATTTTCGTATATTCAAGCGCGAAGGCGATGAGATATATGAGGGGATTTACGGAGTGAACGTCGCCAAAGTGCGTGAGATTATCCGTTTTCCAAAATTGACCGAACTTCCCGGAACCCCCGATTTTATTGAGGGAATTTTTGATTTGCGCGGGGTGGTTATCCCTGTTGTAAATTTAGCAAAATGGATGGGGGTTGATGCTCCCGAAGAGATGGCAAGCGAGTCGCGGGTTATCATTACCGAGTTTAATAATATTTTGATCGGTTTTGTCGTTCATGAAGCCAAACGGATTCGTCGTATCAACTGGAAAGATATTGAGCCGGCCTCTTTTATCTCGTCGCAGGGGGGATTGGACGGTTCCAAAATCACGGGTGTCACCCGAATTGAAGATGATGCGGTATTGCTGATTCTCGATTTGGAAGGGGTGGTTCAGGAGCTTGGTCTCTATCAACCCTCTCGCGGGACCCTTGAAGATGGGAAATACCGCTTTAGCGGTCATGTCCTTCTTCTGGATGACAGTGCTACGGCACGCCGTATTATCAAAGAGGCATTGGAACAGATGGGCTTTGATGTTATCGAAGCCACCGACGGTCAGCAGGGGCTTAAAATACTCAATGACCTCTACAACGTCTATGGAGATGAAATCGGATCAAAACTCCGTCTCATCGCATCGGATATCGAGATGCCGCTGATGGACGGTTTCCATTTCGCCGCCAATGTTAAATCGGATGAACGGTTTAAAATGATTCCGATCGTTTTCAACTCTTCGATTAGTGATCATTTCAGCGAAATTCGTGGAAAAGAAGCGGGCGGCGAAGCGTATTTGGTCAAATTCGATTCAAATTTATTTTACGATGAAGTTGCACGGGTTGTCCGCGCACACATTCAATAGGGGTTAGAAGATGGATGAATTTCAAGAGATATTGCAAGACTTTTTGATTGAGTCATTTGAACTAATTGAACAGCTTGACCAAGATTTGGTCGAACTCGAATCCAGACCCGACGATTTGGATTTGCTCAACCGTATTTTTAGGGTTGCTCATACGATCAAGGGTGCGAGTTCATTTTTGAATTTTGATGTTTTGACTCACCTAACCCATCATATGGAAAACCTGCTCAATATGGCGCGTCACGGTGATTTGACCATCGATGCCGATGTTATGGACGTCATTCTCGAATCGATCGATTTGATGAAAGCGCTCTTGGTTCGTATCCGTGACAGCGGTGAAGATGGCGGATTGGAAGTAGAACCGTGTGTTGCCCGTCTGGATGCGGTAGCCAACGGCACACCGCTCAGCGAAGTTGCACCTGAGCCGGCTGTGAGCACTCCCGAACCGGAACCGGAGCCTGTGAGTGTTGCTGAGGATGAAGAGGCCGATTATGCGGGAATGAGCGAAGCGGAAGTTGAAGCGGAGATTGAGCGTCTGTTGGCAGAGCGTCAAGCTCAAGATGCTGCGAAACGGGCCCAAAAAGCAGATTCTTCAACCCAAAGCGAAGAGGAACCTAACTATGAGGGGATGAGCGATGCTGAGGTAGAGGCGGAGATTGAGCGTCTGTTGGCAGAGCGTCAAGCTCAAGATGCCGCAAAGCGGGCCCAAAAAAGTTCTGAGCCTGAAAAACCAAAAGCACCAACTCCTCCTGCGCCGGTAGCGGTGGTAAAACCGGAGCCAAAACCTGAAGTAAAAACGTCCGCTCCGGTAGCTCGCAAATCAGAACCGAAAGAGGATGGCGAGGCACGCGGGGGGGCTGCGGTGGAGCAGACAATCCGTGTCGACGTCAAACGCTTAGACCATTTGATGAATCTCATCGGGGAATTGGTTCTCGGTAAAAACCGCTTGATCAAAATCAATGACGACGTTGAAGAGCGGTATGAGGGTGAAGCGTTCCTTGAAGAGCTCAATCAAGTCGTCTCTATCGTCTCTTTGGTAACGACCGATTTGCAAATCGCCGTTATGAAAACGCGGATGCTTCCGATCGGGAAAGTGTTTAACAAATTTCCCCGCATGATTCGTGACCTCTCCAGAGAGTTGAATAAAAAGATCGAGCTTGAAATTACCGGTGAAGAGACGGAACTTGACAAATCGATCGTTGAAGAGATCGGAGATCCGTTGGTTCATATCATCCGTAACTCGTGCGATCACGGGGTTGAATCACCGGAAGTGCGTTTGGCAGCCGGTAAACCGGAGGTAGGGACTGTTCAGCTCAAAGCGTATCATGAGGGGAACCATATCGTTATTCAAATTATCGATGACGGTAAAGGTCTCGATCCCGATATGCTTAAAATGAAATCGATTGAAAAAGGGGTCATCACCGAAAAAGAGGCGGAGATGATGTCGGAGAAAGAGGCTTACGGACTGATATTCCGTCCGGGCTTCTCTACGGCTGCCCAAGTCACCAGCGTTTCGGGACGCGGCGTCGGTATGGACGTTGTTAAGACCAACATCGAAAAACTCAACGGTATGATCGATATCGACTCCGAAGTGGGTCAGGGTACGTCGATGAAACTCAAAATCCCGCTTACACTCGCGATTATCCAAGCGTTGTTGGTCGGGGTTCAGGAAGAGTATTATGCGATCCCTCTCGCATCGGTTCTCGAAACAGTTCGTATTAGCAAAGATGAGATTTATACGGTTGAAAGCCGCTCGGTTATGCGGTTGCGTGATGAGGTTCTCTCGCTCGTCCACATCGGGGATATTTTTGAAGTCGAGCGGGTTTTCGATAACAGCGAACATGCCTATGTCGTTGTTCTCGGGCTTGCCGAAAGCAAAATCGGACTTATTGTCGATTCGTTGGTTGGACAAGAAGAGATCGTTATCAAATCGCTCGGCGAATACCTCAAAGGGATTGAGGGGATCGCAGGGGCAACGATTCGGGGCGATGGCGGCGTAACGCTCATCGTCGATGTTGCGGCATTGATGCAGATGGCAAAATCGGTCAAATCGACTGTCGGGCAGGAGAGTGCGGAAGGTAAAGGACGTTTGGGTGCAAAAACCAAACCGAGCGACTACACCGTCATGATCGTGGACGATTCGAAAACAGACCGTACGATTATGCGCAAAGCATTAGAGCCCATGGGGATAACATTGGTAGAAGCGACCGACGGGGTTGAAGCGTTGAATATCCTCAAACAAGGCGATTATTTGTTTGATGGAATGTTAGTCGATATCGAAATGCCGAGAATGGATGGCTATACACTGGCTTCCGAGATTAAAAAATACAACAAGTATAAAAATCTTCCATTGATCGCCGTAACGTCACGTACCGGCAAGGCCGATCGGATGAGAGGTGTCGAATCGGGGATGGTAGAATACATTACCAAACCGTATTCACCGGAATATCTGATGAACGTCGTCAAACGCAATATTAAGTTCAACGAGGGGCTATAAGATGAGCGAAAAACTCCAACAAATTATCAATAAACAACAGCGTACCCTCTCAGGAGATGATGTCAAAATCGATGAAGTGATTCAATTGGTCGGGTTCATCGTGGGCGATGAAGAGTTTTCGGTACCCATTTTGAGTATTCAGGAGATTATCAAACCGATCTCTTGGACGCGGGTTCCCCAAACACCGAATTATATCTTGGGAGTATTCAACCTCCGTGGTGCGGTTATCCCGTTGATCGATTTGCGCTCCCGTTTTGGATTGGAGATGATCAAGCATACCGATGAAACCCGTTTTATCGTCATGAAAAATGGGGATGACGTTGCCGGATTTGTGATCGACCGCCTTACCGAAGCGATTCGGTTGCCGAAAAAAGATATTGGTCCCGCACCCGATACGATCAGTGAAGAGGAGAGTATGATTGACGGGGTCGGAAAACAATCCGATCGGATTATTACGATACTTAAAGTTGATAAATTACTAGAGAGAAATTTTTGACATTTATGGCACAATAACGCCATGAATGAGACACACTTTCACCAACGACGAAATAAACTCCTTGAACGGATGGAGGAGGGGGTTGCGATTATCGCATCCGCTCCGGTTCAAACCCGCTCCAACGATACCGAATACCCTTATCGGCAAAACAGCGACTTTTACTATTTGTCCGGATTTAATGAAGATAATGCCGTATTGGTGTTGATCAAAACGGTCGAATCGATCAAAACGATCCTCTTTGTTGAAGCGTATAATGCTGAATACGCACTATGGAACGGTTCAAAACTGGGTATTGACGGTGCGCTTCAACGCTTCACTGTCGATGAAGTACATGATATTGCGACATACGGCGAAAAAGTCAAAGAGCTCTTGCGCGAACACGTCAACCTCTATATCGATCTTTACAGCGATTCAGCACGACTTACCGAAGCCAAATCAGCCGCACAATCGCTCCATAACACGCGTGGTGTCAAACGTCATATCCGAGCCATTCATGATATCACCTATCTGATCCGATCCCTGCGCCTTATCAAAACACCCGAAGAGATCGATGCAATCCGTCGAGCGGTTGCGATTACAGCCGAGGCACACCATGAAGCGATGCGAGTCTGTAAGAGCGGAATGCGAGAATATCAACTCCAAGCTGCTATGAGCTATGTTTTTATAAATAACGGTTCATCTGCTGAAGCGTACGGGGCTATCGTCGCAGGGGGGAACAATGCCAATACCCTTCATTACGTCGATAATCGCGATGAGCTTCGTGATGGTGATTTAGTCCTTATCGATGCGGCGTGTGAGTGGGAACTCTACGCCAGCGATATAACCCGCACCTTTCCCATCAACGGAAAATTCAGCGAGGCACAGCGTGAAGTGTATAACGCCGTTTTGGATGTGCAGCTCAAAGTGATTGATGCGATCAAACCGGGGGTCAAACGAGACTGGCTCCAAATCTACAGCGAAGAGTTGCTGTGTGATGCGTTGATTGCTTTGGGGGTATTGAACGGCGAACGAGAGGCTCTCATGTTAGCCAAAGAGCATAAAAAATACGCTCCGCACGGCATCGGGCATTGGATGGGCTTGGATGTGCATGATCCGTGTCCGTATGTGAACGAGGCGGGAGAATCGTTAGCGTTTGAGGTAGGAATGGTGATGACGATTGAACCGGGGCTGTACTTCCGCGCGGATGATGAGGCTATTCCTGAACGTTATCGCGGTATAGGTATCCGTATCGAGGATGATATCCTCGTCACAGAAAACGGATATGAGAACTTCTCAGCGATGATTGCGAAAAGCGTAGAAGAGATAGAGCGGATGTGCCGTTAGTTATAACTATAACTCCACCCGCTTAACCCCTCTTTTGCCTCTTTAAATTCTGTAGAATCTCCTAAAAAATCGATAATATGGAGCAGTTTCCAGGGAATTGTACGCGCTTCGGCGTCGTCGATGAGATGGCGCGGCATCGGCGTCTCCTGCGGTGTCATTGCAAACGCGATCCGCTCCAGATTGCTTAAAACGTGGCTCGTGGCGGTGATGGCGTGTTCACGGCAGAATTTTTCCAAAATGAGCGGTTTAATCTCTTCGGGAATAACATCCGAGGTGTTGAGAATGATGGTGAAATGGAGTGGAAATGCATCTTTGACGAGAGATGGGGAAGCCATCATGATGTATTCAACCCCTTGGAGGAGTTCTTCGATTTCGCCGTAACTGAGGTAACCGTTGATTTTGAGTGGTTTCATCTCTTGCATAATCTCTTATCCTTTTAAAATTTTGGTGAGTAATGTGGTCATGCCGATGTGGAGGTTGTAGTTTGTCACCGGAAAATCGACCATTTCGTTTTCGAGATTGACACTGTAGCCGCTGAGATATTTCCCCAAAATCTCCAAATCGATAG
Organism: uncultured Sulfuricurvum sp.; assembly: GCA_964495485.1. Taxonomy (GTDB): domain Bacteria; phylum Campylobacterota; class Campylobacteria; order Campylobacterales; family Sulfurimonadaceae; genus Sulfuricurvum. Next base: position 104,691 of record CAZBVJ010000004.1, on the reverse strand, counting down.
GCTCATAGCTATCAGTATCAATTTTGGTACGTAACAATTTTCCCGCCTCATTGCTTTTTGCGAGGGTAAACGCCAACATTCTGAGGCTGTAGAGGTCGCACCATCGTAAAAACAGTTCCGGAGTGAGGCAGGCTTGGGGATATCCTTCTGGATCAAAAAGAAGTTTTTGTTGACGCAGGGGGATAAGAACACTTAAAACCGCTTCACACAACGGTACGCTTTTCTCTCTCCAAAAAGGGGCATCGTCGCTTCGTTCCAATACGGACGAGATAACCGTTGAAATTTCTGAAGAGTCAGCTGATTTGAACAGGGACGAGATGGAGTTAAGTATCATCGGCTTCTCCTCATTTTTGGTGCAACTTTAGCTATTTTTGTATAATACCCCTATTAATCACAGGAGATTGTTTGATGGATAAAGGATGGATTACCAATGGTATTTCGTTGAGTTTGGTCGGAGTGTCGTATGCGTTTGAGGGAGTCGTCGGTTCGGCGTTACGCAGTGCGGGATTGTTTGCCCTCTCGGGTGCGGTAACCAATCAACTCGCAATCCATATGCTCTTTGAAAAAGTCCCCTATTTGTACGGATCGGGAATTATCCTTGATCGGTTTGAGTCGATTCGTGAAGCCCTTAAAAATCTGATCATGGAGCAATTTTTTACCCCTGAGAAAATCGAGAGTTTTATCGAATCCCAAGAACGGACGATCGATTTGACGCCGATCATTGAGCAGACCGATTTTACCCCCGCGTATAGCGCATTGGTGAAAAGCGTGATGGAGTCGCCGATGGGTGGGATGCTCGGGATGTTCGGAGGGGAAGCGCTGATTTCCAAACTCAAAGAGCCGTTTTTAGAGAAGATCAAAGCCTCTACCATCGAGATTTCTCAGAGCGATTCGTTTATGAATGCCCTGAATGCAAATCTTCATCAGGGGAGTTCCCATCTCACCGAAACCATTGAGAGTATTGTCGAATCCCGTCTTGCCGAGTTGACGCCGATGATGGTCAAAGAGATGATTCACACTCTGATCAAGGAACATTTGGGATGGCTCGTTGTATGGGGCGGAGTGTTTGGAGGAGCGATCGGATTACTCTCCGTTTTTATCATCTAAATAGTTTTATTCAAAAGACTTGACAATAGTAGACTCAATTATATATAATTCTTGTAACTCAGTATTAGGAGAATTTTATGTCAGCAAATATTTTTGAAAAACTTACCCATCAAATGACCGAGATGATCGAATCATCCATCTCACTTGCATTACATAATAAAAACAGTGAAGTTGAATCGATCCATTTTTTATGGGCATTGCTCGCCAACAGCAATTCCCCGCTGAATCAAGCCCTGGTAAAAATGGGTGTCGATAAAACAGCAATAGAGCTCGATGTCAAAAGTGCAGCGAAAAAATTTCCAATAGCCTCTCATGTCACCAAAGAGACGATCCGACTTTCACGCGATTTTGTTCATGCCTTGGAACGGGCTTCAGCCGAGATGGCAGTCAATGGAGATCAATTTATCGCTATCGATGCTTTTTTAATGGGCAATCTTAACCATGACCCCTACAAAGAAATTTTAGAAAAATACGTCAATGTTTTCGAATTGCGCAAAACATTTGAAGCAATGCGTGCGGGACAAAAAATCGAATCGCAAACTGCGGATGAAAATCTCGAGTCACTTTCGAAATATGGGATTGATCTAACCCGTGAAGCGCATGAAGGGAAACTCTCTCCTGTCATTGGACGAGACGAAGAGATTGGACGGATGATGCAAATATTGATCCGAAAAACAAAAAACAATCCGATATTACTTGGAGAACCGGGAGTAGGAAAAACGGCTTTGGTTGAAGGATTGGCTCAGCGCATTGTGAACAAAGAAGTCCCTTTATCACTTCAGAACAAGCGGGTTGTAGCACTTGATATGAGTGCTTTGATTGCGGGGGCAAAATATCGGGGTGAATTTGAAGATCGCCTGAAAGCGGTCATCGATGAGGTGAAAAAATCTGCAAACGTCATCCTTTTTATCGATGAAATCCATACCATTGTGGGTGCAGGGGCATCGGAAGGATCGATGGATGCCGCTAATATTCTCAAGCCGGCACTAGCGCGCGGGGAACTTCATACGATAGGAGCAACAACACTCAAAGAGTACCGCAAATATTTTGAAAAAGATGCTGCTCTGCAACGCCGTTTTCAACCGGTAAGTGTGGATGAACCGAGTGTGAATCAATCTCTACAAATCCTCCGAGGATTGAAAGAGCGCCTCGAAGCTCACCATAATGTCACGATTATTGATTCGGCATTGGTAGCGGCGGCGAAGCTTTCGGACCGCTATATTAATGATCGCTTTCTTCCGGACAAAGCGATCGATTTGATCGATGAGGCGGCTGCAGAACTCAAAATGCAGATCGAATCGGAACCCAACGCATTGGCAAGCGTCAAACGTCGCGAAACCAATTTACAGGTTGAGAAAGAGGCTCTTAAAATGGAAGAGTCGACCGCTAACACGAAACGGTTGGAGGAGATTGAAAAAGAGTTGGCCGATGTAAGTGAAGAACGCCGAAGTCTCGAAGCACAGTTCAGCCATGAAAAAGAGGTCTTTAACTACATGGCAAAACTTAAAGGCGATATCGAAGCCAAACGGCGTGAAGCGGAGAGTGCAAAACAAAATGCCGATTTCAACAAAGCCGCCGAGATCGAATACGGGCAACTTCCAAAACTTTTTGCAGAAGAGAAGGTGCTTCAGGACAAATGGAAAAATATGATGGTTGCGGGGACACTGCTTAAAAACAGTGTCGATGAAGCTTCCATCGCTGGGATTGTGAGCCGTTGGACGAAGATTCCGGTCAACAAAATGCTCCAAAGCGAAAAAGAGAAAATCCTCCATATCGAAGAGGAACTCAACCGTGATGTGGTCGGGCAGGACAAAGCGACTCATGCCGTAGCCCGCGCGATCAAACGGAACAAAGCGGGACTCTCCGACAAGAGCCGTCCGATCGGATCGTTCCTGTTCTTGGGGCCTACAGGGGTGGGGAAAACGCAGACGGCGAAAACACTCGCCAAATTTCTCTTCGACAGCTCAGAGTCGATGATCCGTATCGATATGTCCGAATACATGGAGAAACATGCCGTTTCTCGCCTCGTCGGGGCACCTCCGGGGTATGTCGGGTTTGATGAAGGGGGACAGCTCACCGAAGCAGTACGTCGCAAGCCTTATAGCGTCATTTTGTTCGATGAGGTGGAAAAAGCGCATCCCGATGTGTTCAATGTCCTTTTGCAGGTATTGGATGATGGGCGTTTGACCGATAATAAAGGGGTAGTGGTCGATTTTACGAATACGATCATTATCCTCACCTCGAATATCGCGAGTGACAAGATTATGGCGCATCATGGAGATCCTCAGCTCGAGGAGATGGTGCTCGGTGAGTTGAAACAGCATTTTAAACCTGAGTTTTTAAATCGTCTGGATGATGTGGTTGTCTTTAATCCGCTCGGTGAAGCGCAAATTCTCAGTATCGTCGATCTCTTCTTTAGAGACATTGCGGCAAAAGTGGAAGAGCGTGATATTACCCTCACCCTCACCGATGCGGCAAAACGCTACATCGCCCAAGCGGGATTCGATCCGGTCTACGGGGCACGTCCTCTTAAACGGGCATTGTATGAGATTGTTGAAGACCGACTTGCTGATCTGATCCTCGGCGGAGAGGTGGATGAGGGCTCATCCGTGACATTTGACGCGCAGGGAGATGAGATTACCGTTCAGATAAGCTAATCATTCGTTTATTTGATACAATAGCTGAATGAAATATGGTATTGTAAAAGTAATCTTTTTTCTTGTTCCGATTTTTTTCATTTTTTCCGGCTGTTCGCCGGAAGTTAATGAAGAAAAAGGGTATAAACCAACAACGGTTCCTGCCCAATATCAAGAGCTTATTGTGGGAATCCACCCCTATCTCAATACCCAAAAAACATTTCTTGCGTATGAGCCTCTTATCGATTATTTGGAAAAAAATATCCCTTTTGTCCATTTTAAATTGGAAACGTCGCTTGATTATGGTGATTATGAACGAAAACTCTATGCCGGACACTTTGATTTTGCCCTTCCCAATCCTCTTCAAACCTTACAAGCATCAAAAAACGGATATCGTATTGTTGCTAAAATGAAACCCGATAGCGTATTTAGGGGAGTAATCATCGCTCGTAAAGAGAATCATATCCGTTTTGTTGAACAGCTCCGTGGCCAAGCGATCAGTTTTCCCGCTAAAACAGCATTGGCAGCAACATTGATGCCGAAACTTTTTTTGTATGAGAGAGGGTTCAATGTGGATAGAGATGCATTCCCCCGCTACGTCGGTTCCCAATACTCTTCGATTATGAATACCTATACAAAAGATACGGTTGCTGCGGCGACATGGCCAAGCCCATGGAAAATATGGCAAAAAGAAAACCCCGAAAAAGCAAAAGATATGGAAGTGGTTTGGGAGACCCCTCCTCTTGTCAATAATGGTTTTGTCGTACGTTCAGATTTGGATCAGAATCTCTCCGACAAAGTTGTTGCATTGCTCTGCGCTTTAGATACAACTCCCGAAGGGAAAAAACTTTTGGAGAACGCAGGGTTTGATGGTTTTGAACACGCATCCGATCAAACGTATCGTCGGGTAGAACAATTTTTAAAGCAGTACGATAGTGCTTTAGGATTGCCGAAATGAAGTATTTCACCTCATTGAAATGGCAGCTTTTTATAGGGGTCATTGCGCTTCATGCTGTATTAATGGGGATATTTATTTACGATATTGTTCACAGGGAACATACGTTTATACACAAAGAGATGCTCTCCAAATCTCAAGGGTTAACTAAACTGATCGCATCGAATTCGGCGTTAGCGATTTTAAACAATGATCTTGTGGCACTGAGTGAACTGGTCAATCAGATGAAAGAGGTTTCAGATGTCGATACGGTATTTATCATGGATCATAATTTCATTATTCGTGCTTCCAACGATTCCACCTATTTCAACCGTATTGCACTTGATAGCTGGAGCCAATTGATACGTAATGAGCTTAGATCGACCCACATGAATGGGGTTCAAAAAGAGCATGACGGGGTAATTGACACAAGTGTCCCTATCCGGATAGACGATAAAACGATTGGGTATGTACGAATGATTTCATCAACGAAAGTGATTGATGAACAAACTGCATTGCTTCGAAATAAAGGGCTTTTGTATCTTTTTTTAGCGATTACCAGCGGTGCTTTGATTGCGTGGTTGATTGTACGGAATCTAACCGGACGGTTAACTCTCCTCTCTCGTGCCGCGTCACAAGTAGCGCATCAAAATTACAATATCACACTCCCCCATTTCGGGGGCAATGACGAGTTATCTCAAATGGGGCGCGCTTTTACAACGATGATCGACTCGATTCATAAACAAGTGAATGAACTTGAAGCGATGTTGTCACAAGTCCAAGCGGCAGAGATGTTGGAACGTAAACGGTACGAGCAAAGCGAACGGTACCAAAGCGCACTTTTTCAATGGTCTAAAATTGAGTACGATAATCCTGAAATCGCGGTACGTAATGCAATGGAAATCTCCGCACATACCCTGAAAATTGAACGGGTGAGTATCTGGCTTTTCAATGATGACAACACGGGGATCGTTTGTCATGATCTTTACACTGCATCGAATGGAGAACATCAAAGCGGTATGGTGTTGTATCGTAGCGATTATCCGAATTATTTTCGAGCCATTGATAAGGGTGAGATTATTGCGGCGAATGATGCCCAAAATGACCCTAGAACTATCGAGTTTTCGGAAAATTATCTTATACCGCAGAGTATATTTTCGATGCTGGATATGCCAATTAGCGTTGATCGGAAGATCATTGGCGTTGTTTGCCATGAAAATATCAGCTCAATTCGTCACTGGAATCCTGAGGAGAAAGAGTTCGCTATTACGATTGCAAACGCTTTAGCCCTTACGTTTGAGATTGATAAACGTAAAAAGGTTGAACAAGCATTAGAGTATAAAGCTCATCATGATGAACTCACTCATCTATCCAATCGGGCATTATTTTTAGATAGATTGGAACATGCTATCAAGAAAGCAAAGCGGCAGAAGAGACTACTCGCGGTACTTTTTATTGATTTGGACCGTTTTAAAGAGATTAATGACTCTTTGGGACATGAGATGGGCGATGCCGTCCTAATCGAGGTTGCTGATCGTTTACGAGAGCATTTGCGTGAGATTGACACTATTGCCCGTTTAGGCGGAGATGAATTTACGTTAATCATAGAGGATATTGAAGATATTGAAAAAGTCAACGCAATAGCATCAAAACTTCTCGTAACGCTCCAACACCCGATGGAGATTCAAGAACATCAACTTTATGTGACGATTAGCATTGGAATAAGTCTTTTCCCATTGGATGGGGGTGATCCTCAAAGTCTCTTACGCAATGCCGATTCAGCAATGTACAAAGCAAAAGAAGAGGGGCGAAACAGTTACCAATATTACACCGCTGAACTGACACAGCGTGCATTTGCACGGGTCTCTTTAGAATCAAGTTTACGACGTGCGATTGCAAACCATGAATTTGTCGTCTATTATCAGCCTCAAATCAACGGTGCATCGGGGGAATTAAGCGGGATGGAGGCATTGGTTCGATGGCAACATCCGGAAGAGGGGCTAATCTCACCTGAACGTTTTATCCCTTTGGCTGAAGAGACGGGGCTAATCTTATCAATCGATGAGTTTGTCATGAAAGAGGGGATGAGACAGATTGCTCATTGGTACAGCCAAGGATTGAATCCGGGGGTTCTGTCGCTCAATCTGGCGATGAAACAATTATGGCGAGAAAACTTTGCACAAATGCTCCAAGATATGTTGAATGAGAGCGGATGTAAAGCAGAATGGATTGAGCTTGAAGTTACCGAAGGGGAAGTGATGAAAAATCCTGAAAAAGCGATCGGGATTCTACAAGAGATTCACGCTCTGGGGATTATACTCGCAATAGATGATTTTGGTACAGGCTATTCATCCCTCTCTTACCTCAAACGTCTTCCTCTCGATATTTTGAAAATTGACCAATCGTTTATTCGGGGAATCCCTGAAAACAACGAAGATATCGCTATCGTTCGCTCTATAATCGCATTGGCGAAGAGTATGGGGATGCGCGTAATCGCTGAGGGGGTTGAGACGTCGGAGCAAAAAGAGTTTTTGGTGGAAAACGGATGCCATCATATCCAAGGCTACTTTTACAGCCGCCCGATCAATGCAGGAGAAATGGAAAATCGCCTCAGAGAGTCATTAGTCAATTAGTGGTTATAATCGCACTTATGAAAACGATCGCTTTATTTTTTATCTTTTTCTTACCGTTATGGGGATGTACGGGTGATTGTATGACCTGTCACCCCGCATTGCTCAAAAACATCGATAATGATCATCGTCATAAACCGATGACGACGTGTATTAAGTGTCACAGTGCCGATCCGGCTAAAATGGCCGATTGCGGAAGCGATTGTTTCGCCTGTCATCCGGTGGCAAAGATCGAGGGGGTACGGGTGGCGGAACACGCGGTAATCCGTGAATGTCGTGATTGCCATATGAAGCTGAAAACAAATATTCAGCTTGATACGACACCCAAAGGGCAGTCGGTCATGCCGACTTTGCGGGATTTTTTAAAGCCTTAAGCGTACAGTGGTTCAAACATCTTATCAAACCCGTCAATGATTTTTTGCATCAGTTTTTGCGCCTCTTCGAGCATCTTTTCATGTGATTTGACGTTTTGGACGGCATTGTCGAAGAGATCAACCACCCCTTTTTTCGCATGATTTTTGACATTTTCATCACTGTTTTTTAGGTTTCCGATCAGTTTAGTCACATCGGATGCTACCTTATTGATAGGTGAAGTTTGGTTTTGATCTTCGAGCTCTTTCATGAATTTATCGATATAGGGCTGAGCCTCTTTCATAAATCGATCGATCTCTTGTTGATCTTGCTCGCTGATGCCGTTGCTTTCAATATTAAACGAAAACGCCTGCATCGAAGAGAACGAAAAAGCCTCTTCTTGGGAATTTGATGTTGTTTTGCGGCTCATCGATAGAGATTGTTCATTTTGAAAATTGAGTGACAGGGTGTCTCCGCTGCTGGTTTTCATTTGTATACTGAGATCGTGTGAACGGTAGGCATCGAGTGAGGCGTTGGTTGTCATGGCAAATCCCTTATATTAAGGTTGAATCGTAGTGACAATATCGGACATAATGAAAAGAACTTTAACAAGCTTTTATTTAGCTTAACCCTTCTTTAAGTAAGATTTGTCTATTATTGCGTGCTAAAAATTTCTAAAGGGAATGGCTATGAAAAGAACATACCAACCGCATAATACGCCACGTAAACGTACACACGGTTTCCGTGCTCGTATGGCGACAAAAAATGGCCGCCGTGTATTGAATGCACGTCGTGCTAAAGGTAGAAAACGATTGGCTGTCTAAATAGCTTTTCGATGTTGAAGCTACACAGTGAGTTTCAACGTGTTTATCAACGCGGGAAAAATGCCCACAGCACAACTATCGCGTTGTTCTATCTCCCGATTACGGGAGAAAAAAAAGTTGGATATACGGCCAGTAAAAAAGTTGGAAATGCCGTGGTTCGAAATCGATGTAAAAGACGCCTGCGGGCACTTTTTCAAGAGTTCGGAACCGAAGCAAACGACGGATGGTACGTTTTTGTCGCCAAGAAAGCTCTTTTTGATGAGTCTTTCGACATAGCGCGACGCGACTGCAAATATGTTTTAAAACGGACGGGTGCCATGGGTGGAGCAGGTGATGATAAGAAGCTTCTTTCTTAAACTCCTTTGGCTCTATCGGCACTCATTCTCTTTGGTGACGCGCGGTGCGTGCCGCCACTACCCCTCATGTTCCGAATACGCTTTATGGCAGTTCGAACGCAACACCCTACCACGTGCTTTTTCGTCCACTTTTTTGCGAATTTTACGTTGCAATCAGCTTTTTGCTGGCGGGATAGATTATCCGATAATCAAAAAACCGGAATTAAATCCGTCCGAACTCTCCATAAATACGATAAAATACTGGTTTGTTCCATACAAACAGAATTATTTTCTGATTAAAAATTTTAAGTTTAAAGGGTCACAGTGCTAGAAAAGTTTACTCCCAACCAGCGGCTGCTCGTTGCTGTTGCATTATCTTTTGTCTTTTTTATAGGTTATACGACGTTATTTCCTCCGCAAAACCCCAATAGTGAAAGCAATTCGACACAAATCGAAAAAACAAATGAAGTTGCTCTCAAATCTACGGCTCAAACGCCTGTAGAAACGAATGCCAGCGATATTTCCAATATCAAAACGGTTAGTACCGATACCCTTACGACGATCACCGCAAAAGAGTTTACACTCAAAATCGATACGTTAGGGCGCGTTTCATCGGTTGTTTTGAGTAATGAAAAACATAACGGAAAAGACGGAAAGCTCTCTGAGCTCATCGCTTCGAGCGGAGCCAAACCTCTCCAAATTCGTTTCGCTGATGAGGCGTTGAATGATGCTGCCACCAAAACACCGTACACCACTAGCACCAATAATATTGCCTTGGGTGAGAACGGCAAAGCGACCGTAACGTTGACTCAAAATCTGCCGGAATTTAGCGTTACGAAAACATTGACGTTTTATGCGGATGGGCATTACGATGCTAAAATCGCCCTCTCTGGCGAAAAACGTTATTCACTTTATGTAGGGCAACACCCAGAAATTATCGAGCAAATGATGACGGTTGTCGGAGGGATGGTCTATTCAGGCGATAACCTCACGACGATTTTCGAAGACGGCGATGTCGAAGGACGCTCAATATTCAGTGATGTCCATTTGGTGGCATCTTTTGATCAGTACTATGCCACTATTTTTTATGGATTTGATAAAAACACTCAAGTAACCGTTGAGAGAGATATGAATTCCAATCCGGTAACCTATTTGGAGGGGACCCCTAATTTCGTATTCAACGGTTACATCGGTCCTAAAGAGTACAAAACGCTTCAATCGATCGATCCGGTTTTGGTGAATGCGATCGAATTCGGATGGTTTACGTTTGTGGCGACACCGATTTTTAAAGTATTGATGTGGTTACACGGAATTTTCGGAAACTGGGGTTGGGCAATTATTGCATTGACGGTCATTATTCGTATTTTCCTCTATCCGCTGACCCACAAAGGGATGGTGTCGATGCAAAAAATCAAAGACATCGCTCCGCGTATTAAAGAGGTTCAGGAAAAATACAAAGGTGACCCTGCTCGTATGAATGCGGCGGTTATGGAGATGTATAAAAAGCACGGTGCCAACCCGCTGGGCGGATGTTTGCCGTTGTTGCTTCAAATTCCTGTTTTCTTCGCGATTTATCGTGTCCTTTTGAATGCCGTTGAACTCCAAGGGGCGCCGTGGGTATTGTGGGTAACCGATTTATCTCGTATGGATCCGTATTACATCCTACCGATTTTGATGGGTGCAACGATGTATTACCAACAAAAAATTACCCCAAGCAACTTTACCGATCCGTTGCAGGAAAAAATCTTTAAATTTTTACCATTGATTTTTATGTTCTTCTTTATTACATTCCCAGCGGGTCTCGTATTGTACTGGTTTGTCAACAACTTGTTCTCGATTGCCCAACAGTATTTGGTCAACAAACAATTCGAAGCGGCGCGTGCAGCCCGCCACGAAGCCCATCTTGCGGAAAAGCATCATGAAAAAGATTGAAGCTCCTACGCTAGAACTGGCATACGCTGAAGCGGCGCGTCAGTTTGGATGTTCCGTAACTGCGCTCCAAGTTGAAATTGTCCAGTTCCCCTCCAAAGGGTTACTGGGACTTTTCAAAAAATCGGCCATCATCGTGGCCAATCTCCCTCAAACATCTCCACTGAATTCTTCTTCTGAACCCGAAAGTGTTGTTGAAAATGTTGAGACTTCGGTAATGCCTGAGGATGACGAATTGGTATTGGGAGATGAATTTTACGAACAAGCCGATGATTTTGAAGAGTTCCCTGATGAGCAAGAGGGGGATTATTATCAGCTCTCTGCCCAAGAGTGTGCAGACGAGGTGAAAGAGCAGATCAATATCCTATTTAAAGATATCTGTTTCGATATCAATGAAATTGGTGTCAGTGTGTATGATGAAAACACCCTTCTAGTCGAGTTCACCGGTCCCGACGCCGCATTGATGATCGGTAAAGAGGGATACCGCTACAAAGCGTTGTCCTACATGCTCTTTAACTGGATCAATGCGGTGTACGGAATGCAATTACGGTTGGAAATTGCCGAATTTTTGAAAAATCAAGAGGAATCGATTTCCCGCTATTTGGTCAATATTTGCGATATTATCGATCATGAGGGGCGTGCCCAAACGAAAGTGTTAGATGGCGTATTGGTACAAATCGCCCTCAAACAGCTCCGTGACCGATATCCGGATCGTTATGTCGCTATCCGCTCTACCCGTGATGGCGGCAAGTTTATCATCATTAACAGTTACCACGAATATTGATGAACGATACCATCGCTGCGATCGCCACCGCAAACGGTGTCGGTTCTATCTCCATTCTCCGTCTGAGCGGAGAACGTTCCCTCTCTATCGCCCTAAAACTTACTCAAAAAACACAGCTCCAACCGCGCTACGCAACCCTGAGCTCATTGCTCCATAACGACGGAGCGTTGATCGATGAAGCGATCGTGATCTATTTCCAAGCGCCGCGCAGTTTTACGGGGGAAGAGGTGGTGGAGTTTCAATGCCACGGTGGCTATGTTGTTGCCGAGTCATTACTTCGAGCAGTATTGTCCGAGGGGGCACGGCTTGCTGAACCGGGAGAGTTCAGCAAGCGTGCTTTTTTAAACGGACGGCTCGACCTCACCCAAGCCGAAGCGACCGCAGCACTGATCGAAGCCAAAAGCGACGATGCCGCGCGGATACTGGCGCGACAAATGAAAGGGGAACTCCGTGGATACATCGAGGGGATTCGTGACTCACTGCTCGAAATCCTCGCATACTCCGAAGTGGTGATCGATTACGCCGAAGAGGATTTGCCTCAAGATGTCGTAGATCAGATCGAAGTGAAGCTGGAGCGTATCAAATTGACCCTCTCCAAAACGCTTGAATCAAGCCGTCGTCGTAGCGGATTGATGCAGGGATTTCGGGTCGCCATCATCGGCAAACCCAACGTCGGGAAAAGTTCACTTCTCAATGCATTACTTGATTACGAGCGGGCGATTGTCAGTGACATTGCCGGGACGACCCGTGACACGATTGAAGAGCAGGTACGTATCGGCACCCATCTGATCCGCCTTGTCGATACGGCGGGGATACGGAATGCCTCCGATGAGATCGAGCGGATCGGAATCGAGCGCTCCATCGCCGCGATAGAGAATGCCGATGTGGTTATTGCTCTGTTTGATGCTTCGCGAGAGATTGATGGGGAAGACCGTGCGATTATCGATCTCATAGAGCGCTATCGTGATGAAAAGCCGTTTATCGCTCTGTTGAACAAGTCGGATTTAGTACAGGCTTTTGATGCGATGGTGATAGAACACTATAACCCGATTCGTCTCAGTTGCAAGCAAGATACCCAAGTTTTGGTCGATGCCTTGAGCGCACTGATGGATCATGAAAATGACGCAGAGGAGATGATGCTCATTTCGCAACGTCAGATTAGCGCCACCGAAAAAGCGGTTCACGCTATCGATGACGCCTACGAACCGCTCCGTGATGGAGAGCTGGAGTTTTTCTCGTTTCATATCAATGCCGCGATACGTGCCGTCGCCTCGATCAGCCGTCCGTATGAGCTCGATGAGATGTTCGACAAAATGTTCGGGCAATTCTGTTTGGGGAAATGATGGGCGCAATCATCGCAATCGATTTGGGGCTGAAGCGGATAGGATTGGCGTTGAGCTACGGTAACGGCCTTGTCACTCCACTCCCTGCCATCGAGCGCCGTAATCGTAATCAAGCAGCCGATGATCTCAAAAAAGTGTTGGACGAGTACGAAGCGACGACGGTGGTCGTCGGTATCCCGATGGGAAGCACCACGGAGGATGAGATGCGCCGGCGTGTCGCGCACTTTATGAATCTCGTCGAATTTAGCGGAGAGATTGCTTACCAAGATGAATCCCACAGTTCCCAAGAAGCCGAAGAGCTGATGCGCGGAGAGATCCGCTACAAACGGGACGGGCGGATCGACTCCCTCTCGGCGAAGATTATTTTAGAGCGATATCTTAAAATATAACGCCGCTTCCTCTTCATCATCGGTTAGAGTTTTATAATCGGGATCATTGGCGATTTTGTCACGAATGATTGCGGCGCAATACTCATAAGCAACACTGCGCGTTTGCTCGATATCCGATACAAACCCTAATCCGCTAAATTGATACGCCTCTTCTTGCTCAATACAAACAACCGTTCCATCACAACTATTTTCAAACTGCTCAACGATTTCGCGATAGGTGATGTTGAACTCCGTGGCATGCCATCCGATTTGCTCCAACTCTTTGTCGGCGAATTTATCGATCCCATCAGCCGTTGTGTCATCGTAGAGGGCGCGGAGGCGGTTGTTGCGGATGATGTTTTGCCAAGCACCGCTCGCTTTGATCAAAATACGCTCATCATCTTCGACGACTCGGTACTCTTTGCCCAACATCTGATCGATGGGACGGGAGAGGTTGGGAGAGAGGGGCGAAGGGGGTGGAATTTGTCCTTCGAATATTGAGATGGTATCCTCAGAAAACGGCGCATACCGTATCTCTCCGCTGAGTGTAATGGCAAACGTTTTTGCGGAGTTTACGGCATTTAAAAAATCGTTTTTAGCAACAACAACAATCTCTTTAAAAAGGTTGAATTTTTTCATGAAAATCCCCTGTAATTTTGGATGAATTGTAGCACGGGATCGTTGCATCATCCTGAGTCTATGATTTACGAATCAGACATAAGGGAGCACTAAACTATTTTTATGCAAAAGTGGGGTATAATTCGCCAAATTTTAAGCCTATTGAGCTTACTCTAAGGATACCTTTATGGCATTGAGCGTCTACTACGATAAAGATTGTAATATCGAATTAATCAAAAGCAAAAAAGTGGCAATGATCGGTTTTGGATCACAAGGTCATGCACACGCAGAAAACCTCCGTGATAGCGGTGTTGAAGTTGTTGTCGGTCTTCGTAAAGAGGGAAGTTCATGGGCAAAAGCGGAAGCTAAAGGGTTCAAAGTTATGACAGTAGCGGAAGCGTCTGCTTACGCGGATGTTGTTATGATCCTTCTTCCGGATGAAAACCAAGCTGAAATCTACAAAAACGAAATCGAGCCAAACTTGAAAAACGGCGCAACCATCGCATTCGGTCACGGGTTCAACATCCACTTCGGACGTATCCACCCACGCGCTGATATCAACGTAACGATGATCGCTCCAAAAGCTCCGGGACACACTGTACGTTCAGAATTCGTTCGCGGCGGCGGGATTCCTGACCTTATCGCGGTAGGACAAAATCCAAGCGGTACAACCAAAGAATTGGCTCTTTCATACGCATCAGCTATCGGTGGCGGACGTACAGCGATTATCGAAACTACGTTTAAAGACGAAACTGAAACAGACCTTTTCGGAGAACAAGCGGTTCTTTGCGGTGGTGCTGCATCACTCGTTCAAGCGGGATTCGAAACATTGACAGAAGCGGGTTATGCACCTGAATTGGCATACTTCGAGTGTCTTCACGAATTGAAACTTATCGTTGATTTGATGTTCGAGGGCGGAATCGCGGATATGCGTTACTCTATCTCTAACACAGCGGAATACGGTGACTATGTTTCCGGTAAACGTGTTATCAACGCAGAATCAAAAGCGGCGATGAAAGAGATCCTCAAAGAGATCCAAGACGGCCGTTTTGCAAAAGATTTCATCCTTGAAGGTCAAGCGGGTTACCCACGCATGAACGCTGAGCGTGCAAACGCACGTGCGTCATTGATCGAGCAAACGGGTGTAAAACTACGCTCTATGATGCCGTGGATCTCTAAAAACAAAATCGTTAACCAAGCGACAAACTAAATATTACGCACTTTTTGGGCAAAGCCCAGAAAGTGGCAGGGACAAATGTCCCTACAACCCCCTAAAGCTACCCACATCTTTCGGATGTGGGAGAAAATTATTCTTACAGCATTTGTGAAAGTTAGCTGAATACTTCCGTAAAAGAGGTTTATTCCATTTATGAGCAAACGACCTCGACCTAATCACATTTTTTCTATCCAAAAAATCGGTTGGAGCATTGTCGCTCTTCTCCTTTTCTGTATCGCTCTTTTGATCGGTTATGTGTTTGGTTTTTCTCAAGCCGAAGAGGAACTGGCCAAAGAGAAAGCACAAACAGAACAGCTTGCCGAGCAGATCAAAGATATCGCCGCTATCGATGAAAGTTATGTACCAACCGCTAAACCGAAAGAGGCTCTTCAAGAACGTGAAATTCAGCGCTTGAAAAAAGAATTGGAAGCGATGATTCAAAAAGAGCGTGCCGAAAAAAAAATAGTACGTGAACCGGTGAAGCCGCAGCATGAGTATGCCCCTAAAAATGAGAAAGCTCCACCCCCGCCACCTCCTAAAAGAGCGGTTGTCTCCGATGCAAAAGGGGGTAAATTGGTGATTATCATCGATGATGTCTCTTATGCGCATGACGTCAAATCACTTCAATCGATCGGTATCCCTTTAGTAATGTCGTTTCTCCCCCCGAGTTCCCGCCACCCTGAGTCGGCCAAACTAGCGCAGGGATACAAAAACGGTATGGTCCATTTGCCGCTCGAAGCGGTCGATTTCAACGACGAAGAGGCAGTTACATTACGAGTTACGGACAGTGAAGAGACAATTGCCAAACGGATCTCGACTCTTAAACAACTCTATCCGAATGTTCGTTATATGAACAATCACACCGGATCGAAATTTACCGCTGATACTGAAGCGATGGAGAGATTGATCAGGGTGATGAAAAAAGAGGGGTTGATTTTTGTCGACAGCCGCACAACCGGAAAAACCAAAGTGCCTGACGTTACCCGCAAACTCGGTGTTCGCTATATCGGCAGAGATGTTTTTTTGGATCATAAAGACGGAGTCGGAAATATCAAAAAACAGATTCAAGAGGCGGTAGCGGTTGCCAAACGGCACGGAAGTGCCATCGCGATCGGACATCCGCGCCCAGACACGATCAGAGCACTGCGTGAGTCTAAAGCTCTTTTAGGTGAAGTGCAATTGGTAGGGATAGAACAAATTTGACAATTTGTCATATATTGTTAAATCTTTATAATTTTTCGTTACGATCATAGTTAATCTTACTCTAATGAAGTGAACCTATGCATACTGTGATTGATTTTTTGATCCCCGAATTAGAATCAATGAAAAAGTATCCTGAGGTGTTGTACTACCGAGGAAATACAGAGCTTCTTTTCCGTCCTAAAATCTCGATCGTCGGGAGCCGTCGACCTAATCCCTATACGCGTGCTATGGTCTATGAACTCTCTAAAAAACTTTCACTCTCTGGGATGAACATTGTTAGTGGTGCCGCTATCGGAGTTGATGCGATAGCGCATGAGGGGGCGGGTGCACATAATACGATCGCGGTGTTACCGAGCGGGATCGATGTGCGTTACCCCACATCAAACAGTAGATTGATCGAAGCGATTGAGAAGAGGGGATTGACATTGAGTCAATTCGATCCCGATTTTACGACGCGAGAATGGAGCTTTATAGCCCGTAATGAGACGGTAGTAGCATTGGGAGAGGTACTTGTCGTCGGAGAAGCCGATATCGGCAGCGGAACCATGCACAGTGTTGAGTTCGCATTGGCTATGAAAAAACCGATCTACGTTCTTCCACATAGACTGCGAGAGAGTGCTGCAACACGTCAATTAGTCCAAGAGGGCAAAGCCATAGCCATCGATGATATCGATCTGTTTGTGGCACTGATTAGCCAAAAAACGCGTAATGCACTCAATGATTCACCGTTTATCGCTTATTGTCGAACCCATCCAATCTATGACGATGCGTTGAAACGATTCCCGGATGAAATATACGAAGCGGAGCTGGAAGGGAGTATCGAGGTACGAAACGGAAGGGTCTATGCAGTGGAGTGAGGGCGTTTTTAGTGCCCTGAAGTACTCTCATACCCGTAGTTTTTGACGAGATAGTTGATGATCGTTTGTTGATCTTCTTTGTCGATCGGTGCTTTGAACTCATTCACCATTTTAGCAACCGTACCTGTCCAGTAGGGGCGGCTCTTTTTCCCTTGGTTGAGAATATAGCCCCATGAGTGGCAGATGAGACAGTATTGCTGCGCCACTTCATCATGATCCCCTTTTGCCATCGGATAGTCCACATACGGCATCTCAATCGGTTTGGCAACTTGGGCAAAGCTTAGGGAGCTAAGAAGGGTGAGTAAAAGAATAATTTTTTTCATTGTAAGAGCTCCTTAAACGATTGTGACGTTGACGGCATCAACGGCGTTGTATTGGTATCCGCCGGCGTTCCAGCCGATCTCATTGACTTGAGGTTGGATATTGCCGATACGATTGATGGCGCGTACCATGATGATGTATTCCCCTTTGGCTTTGGGCTCCCATTCATACATCCATTGGCGGTAAGCGTATTTTCCGTAATCTTTTTGGAGGGCTGTAGCACTCCAGCTTTTGCCGCCATCAAGTGAGATCATTACCTCTTTGATCCCTTTCCCCTGATCAAACGCAACACCGGTCACTTTGACGCGTGACCCTTTTTTGATCACTGTGTTGGGGGTAGGGTAGCCGATGACCGATTTGACTTTCATCTCTGCGATCGGTTTGCGTTTATACTCGAAATCGCTTCCGGAGACGACACACTCGCAGTCGTTATCGGGAACCGTATAGGCCACATCCATAAAGAAACTTTGGCGATATTCATCCATTACCGTGATCTCTGAGAGCATTTTGACCCAGCTATCGGAAAAGTGTCCCGGAATGACCAGACGGAGCGGAAAACCATTTAGGTATGGCAAATCTTCACCGTTCATCTCATACGCTACGATCAGTTCACCGCTGAGGGCTTCGTCGATTGCCATCTCGCGGAAAAATTTAGGGGTTGCATCCATCGCAGGTTTCTCCAAACCATTGACACCGACATATTTTGCGGTTCCTTTGACCCCTGCGCGGTTGAGTAGGTCCTTAAGACGTACCCCTTTCCATATGGCACATCCCATCGCACCATGTCCCCACTGGACACCATGCGTTGCGGGACCTGTCCCTGCATAATAGCGTCGACTGTTTCCGCCGCATTGGAGAACGGAGGTGATCTCTACGGGTTCGAATTTAGATTTCAAATCATCGACACTGAGGGAGAGAGGTTTTTCAACCGAACCTTTGATTTCGAGTCTAAATTCGTTCAAATCGATATAGGTCGGGATGTCGGGCATATGCCAACGGACGAAAAACTGATCGTTCGGGGTAATCGCTTGGGTGAAAATATCACGCGGCGATTCGAGCAACGGAGGACGATCGGAGATCGTTTTCATTGGTTTTTTCTCTGGAAATGCAACCATCGGGGGGACAAACTCGTTAGAACTGGTGATGATTTTTTTCGGGGTCTCTTTACCCAAAAGGGTAGATGCGCCCAACAGCAGGCTTGCACCTAAGAAATTTCTGCGGTTAATGTTATTCATAGCGAATGCCTTGAAAAGGAATATCACTATTTTATCATAATCTAGAGTAATTTAGAGGATAAGCATTGCATCACCGTAGGAAAAAAAGCGATATTTTTGAGCAATCGCTTCGGCATAGATACGGTGGGTTTCATCGATTCCGACAAATGAGGCTACGAGCATCAGCAGTGTCGATTGGGGGAGATGAAAGTTGGTGAGAAGATGGTTGATCCGCTGCGGCGGGTTATTGGGATGTAAAAAGAGGTTGGCTTCCCCACGAGTCTCTCCGGTACGGACATGGTATTCGACCGTACGGGTTGATGTAGTACCGACGCTGAGGAGGGGGATGTCGTTATCGATAAGCTCTTGTGCAGATGGGCTGATATCAAAATACTCAGAATGCATCGGATGATCGGTGATCACTTCGGCTTCAACCGGTTTGAAAGTTCCTGAGCCGACATGGAGGGTGACAAAGGCATGAGGATGTGAAGCACAGATCGCATCAAAGAGTTCATCGGTGAAATGGAGTGATGCAGTGGGGGCAGCAACGGCACCCTCATGGTGGGCAAAAACGCTTTGGTACTCCCGCTCATCTTCGGAGTTGTCCTCCCGTCCCAAATAAGGGGGGAGGGGGATGTGACCGACACGATCCAAAATCGGGAGCAGTTCTTCAAAACGGATCAGCGTAGTATTCAGATAAAAATGGACGTCACGTGAGCCGTCATCGTGCAGAGCCATAACATGGGCGTTTAGCTCATTTGTAAACAACAGCCTGGTCCCTGTTTTGACCCGTCCACGGATATAGACGTTGATCGTATGGGCATCGTGGGGACGGTTGATCAGCAGCTCAATGGCGCCGCCGCTCTCTTTGTTCCCGTAGAGCCGTGCCTTGATCACTTTGGTATCGTTAAAAATAATGCCGCACGATGAGGGCAAAAACGATTCGAGTGCATCAAAGCGCGCGTGCGTAATACTCTGATCGGCACGGTTATAGACGAGGAGTCGAGCATGATCTCTGGGGTGAATCGGATGGGTCGCTATCAGCTCCTCGGGGAGCTCATAGTGATAGCTTGAGGTGAGAAGGGGGTCTTTAATCAATCGTCTCTTCTTCGTCTTCGGCGATGTAAGGTTCCTCTTTTGGTGCCGGATTTACGGCGCGTACGATAAGAATCGAGATACCGTAGAGGAGGATAAGCGGCATCGCCATGAGAATTTGGGTGATAACGTCCGGAGGGGTCAAAACAGCGGCAATGATAAAGATCAAGACGATCGCGTATCGGAAAAAACCGGTCATCATTTTATCATCGATCAATCCTAAAAGGGCGAGGAAATAACAGATGACGGGAAGTTCAAACGACAGACCGAAACCGAACATAACTTTGGTGAAAAATTCGACGTAATCTTCAATGTTGATCATTGGAACGAACGAAGCACTTCCGAAAGCAATTAGATAGCTGAATCCGAAAGGTGTGACAACGTAATACGCAAATGCCGCCCCCATAAAAAACATCACACTTCCGCCTACAACAAACGGGATGAGCATTTTTTTCTCATTGGCATAGAGACCGGGTGCGACAAAAAGCCAAAATTGCATTAAGATGACGGGAAGTGATGCTAATAAACCGGCGAAAAAAGAGACTTTCATCGCAACAAAAAAAGTTCCCCCAAGCTGAGTGGTGGTAATCATTCCCTCGGCGGCTTTGGTGGAGACTTTAGCGACTGAAGCAATCGCTTCGGCAAGCGGTGCGGTAATCCATGACAAAAGTGCTTCATGGAAGTTGAACATCACAAAAAACATAATGATAACAGCGGCGACACTGATACCAAGCCGTTTGCGAAGTTCAGCAATATGGGGTTTTAAATCTTCAAACATTAGGCTTTCTCATCTTCTAAATCAAGTTTGGGTTGTTGTTTCGGCTTTGGAGTGAAAGTGACCACTTCAGGCTCTTTCGGAGCGGCAGGAGCAGGTTTAGGCTCGACATCGAGATTGAAATCGTTTTTGATTCCGGTAAGTTCGCTTCCGATTTCGGTGACGTTGGTGAGCCGTTCGAGTTCGGCACTGGCATTGGTGAGTTCGTTTTTATAGTTGAGTGCGCTCTCTTTCAGTTCGGAGAGTTTCATCTCCTCCTGGAGAGTCGCTTTGGCATCATTTACTGTCCCTTTGACACTGCGGAAAAATTTGGCGATATCAACCATGGTGCCGGGAAGCTTATCCGGTCCTAAAAATAAAATAGCGATAATAATGATGAGGAGAATCTCCCCTATGCCCATTCCAAACATGGCTCTTATTCCAATAGTATTGATTTAAAAAAAATGATTTTATCGAAAGAAAGTTTAAAACCCCTCTACTCTGAGTGCAATTTCATCGGCTACTAAAAAATTGGGGTTGAAATAGCGATTCTCACGGTACTCTAAAACACCTTCTTGATGGAGCATTGCCGCAATCGTTTTTTGTTTTTCGTTGAGGATCCTCTCATCGACACCGATACAACTGCGAAATCCTAAAAAAAGTTTTTCACTCAAAAGTGCGGCAGAATCGATCTTTTCGGTCGTGATGGCATTGGGATCGGCAATGTAATGCTCTACGTTAGTGCTCGGGTAAAAACGGCGATTGTCTAAAAATCCGACGGCACCCGCACCGACACCGATATAATTTTTGTGTTCCCAATATCCGAGATTATGGCGTGAGCGGTAACGTCCGAAATTGGAGATTTCGTAGTGATCGAACCCTCTGATTTTGATCTCATTAAACAGCCATTCGGTGAGTTCTAGCTCCTCGGATGCCATTTCGGGAGTTTTTTCAAATGCCGTCTCCTCTTCGATGGTGAGGGCATAGAGGCTGATATGATCGATCGGAAGCTCAAAGGCGCGATTGATATCGGACTGCAACAGCGCTTTGGAATCTCCCCGAACTCCGTAGATGAGATCGAGGCTGAGGTGTTCAAAGCCGATGGCGTGGGCATTGTGTATCGCTTCGAGTGCATGGCGGGTATTGTGGGCGCGTCCCAGAGTTTTGAGCTTGGTGTCATCGAAACTCTGAACGCCGAAGCTGAGGCGGTTTACCCCCAGTTCAAACATCCCTTTTATCCAATCATAGGTAGCACTGTTAGGATTGGCTTCGGAGGTGATTTCACAATCGGGGGTCAGATAAGGCTTTATCATCTCAAAAAGGCTCTTGTAGAGTGAGGGTTCAACGGTCGAGGGGGTTCCCCCTCCGATGAATACCGTTTCGATTCTGTTTGTTGCGCTGACATCGAAACGTTTCAGCTCTGAGGCGAGCTGAACACTCAGCGCCTCCATGTAGGCTTTACGATGTGAGAATTTATCCACATATGAGTTAAAGGCGCAATACGAGCATTTGCTGTCGCAAAAAGGGATATGAATGTATAAAAGCATAGTGCGATTATAGTATTTTTAATGGCGAATAGATTACAATACCCCTCCAAAATAGACTCAAAGATGGTGAATGACCGAAAAAAAGTTCTACCGACCGAATGTGGCGGCGATAATCGTCTCAAGTGACTATCCGGAGATAAAAAACATTTTTATCGCTGAGCGGAGTGACTTGGAGGGGGTATGGCAGTTCCCTCAGGGGGGAATTGATGAGGGTGAATCGGCTGAAGAGGCACTTTTTCGGGAGCTTGGTGAAGAGATCGGGACTAAAAAAGTTGAGATCATCGCCGAGTACCCCGAATGGATTGCTTACGATTTTCCTGCCCATATCGCTCAGAAGATGGCTCCGTATGCAGGTCAAAAACAGCGCTATTATCTGGTACGTTTGAAAAAAGGGGCCAAAATTGATTTGGATACGAAACACCCTGAATTCAAGGCGTACCGATTTGTCGATGTCGATGATCTGATGGGGCATGTCGCCCATTTTAAAAAACCGGTGTATGAACAGGTTATTTCTCATTTTAGAACCAAGGGGTACTTGTAATGCTAATTGTTCAAAAATTCGGCGGAACCAGCGTCGGCGATTTGGAACGGATTCAAAACGTCGCCAACCGTGTTTCCAAAACACTTAAAGAGGGACATCAAGTGGTTGTTGTCGTCTCAGCGATGAGCGGTGAGACGAACAAACTGATCGCCTATGCCGAACATTATACCCCGACTCCGGAACGGAGTGAAGTCGATATGCTCCTCAGCTCCGGCGAGCGGGTAACGGCGGCGCTGCTCTCAATCGCCCTCAATGCAATGGGACACAGTGCAACCTCGATGAGCGGACGTCGTGCGGGGATCGTGACTGATAGCATCCACACGAAAGCACGGATCGAAAGTATCGATCCATCGGCAATGCACGCGGAACTCGCTAACGGTAAAGTGATCGTAGTCGCAGGATTTCAGGGGGTTACCGAAGCGGGACAAGTGACGACGCTTGGACGCGGAGGATCGGATCTCTCTGCCGTAGCCCTCGCCGGAGCACTTAAAGCCGATTTGTGTGAAATCTATACCGATGTGGACGGTATCTATACCACCGATCCTCGTATCGAGCCTAAAGCGAAAAAAATGGATCAAATCAGTTACGATGAGATGCTCGAACTCGCTTCATTGGGAGCCAAAGTACTCCAAAACCGCTCTGTTGAGCTTGCCAAAAAATTAAACGTCAATCTTGTCACCCGCTCAAGTTTCAGCGATGCGGAAGGGACACTAATCACAAAGGAAGAGAACATTATGGAACAACCACTCGTTAGCGGAATTGCACTCGATAAAAACCAAGCACGCGTCTCACTTAGCGGCGTCATCGATCGTCCTGGAATCGCTTCGGATATTTTTACCCGTTTGGCAGACAACAGCGTCAATATCGATATGATTATCCAAACTTCAGGGCATGACGGTAAAACCAACCTCGATTTTACCGTTCCGAAAACGGAATTGATCGATGCGAAAAAAGTGGTGGAAACCTTTATCGCCGATGATGAAATTTCAGAAGCATCTTACGATGAGAATATTTGTAAAGTATCCATTGTCGGTGTGGGGATGAAATCGCACACCGGTGTTGCGGCGACGGCGTTTCAAACAATGGCACGCGAAAACATCAATATTATGATGATTTCCACTTCGGAGATTAAAGTATCGATGGTGGTAGATGAAAAATATGCGGAGTTGGCGGTTCGTTCACTCCACAGCGCCTATTCGTTGGATAAATAGTGCGTCAATTTGATCAATGGACATTAGAGTCGATCCGCTCCGAAGGGGCGTCGATGAGCTGGTTCGAACAACACCGTTTCGCATGGACCCCTCCGATCGCCAATGCCATGGATCAAATTATGGGGGGCAAAACGATCGTTCTCATCACTGATCACGACCGTAGATGGTTTGCCCATTATATCACCGCTTTTCTCAATAAACGGCTTCAAGATCGTCCGATGATACCGATCGTCTGTATCGATGCCCTTTATCCCCACTTTGACTATATCAGCGGGGGAGAGGCGATCGATACTCTCAGCGATATGCTCGATTTGGGCTTTAAAAACGACTACTTTTTTTGGTACGTCGGGCGCGGGGATGATCGGCGTGCCGATATCGCCAAACGGAGTACGAATTCTCTTTTGTGGGTCATGAATGAGAATTTTCAGAATGCGTTGATACTCCAATCCCATGATCCTCTGATCGATATTAAACTGCTTCAGCTCTATCGTCTGTTTGATAAAACGTTGAATGCGGTGTTGTTCGGGGAGATCAATGTTCGCGAATGAACGGGGCGGAATTATCATCACCTCTGAAATTGAAGAGCGAGCCAAAGAGATCGAAGAGTCTCGTCATCCTCTGCGGTGTGTAACGTTTCTGCGAGACGATTTTAAAATTGAAGACGCCAAAGAGGTGATCGCCGAAGCGTATAAAAGCGAAGAGAACACCAAAACATTGATTTTGGGGGCGAAAAGTTTTAACGTCCCTGCCCAAAATGCCCTTTTGAAAATTCTTGAAGAACCTCCGCGAAATATCCTTTTTGTCCTTCTTGCCCCGAATAAAAGTACTTTTTTGCCAACGGTACGATCCCGTTTGAGTCTCCATCAAGAGCACACGCCAAAAGAGCATGAAGTGTTGAACATTTCTCTCAAAACGCTCGACCTCTCAACCCTGTTTGCTTTTGTCAAAGAGCATGATCGTCTCAAAAAACATGAGGCGAAAGCGTTGATCGAGCAATTGATGCATCAGGCGATACATGTGGAGAAATTACCTTTAAATACGGCACAGCTGGAAGGGTTTGAAAAAGCACTCCGTCTGATTGAACTCAATAGCCGTTTTCAGAGTGTATTGGTGATGGTGCTGATGAACTTTTTACGAGAGGTGAAACGTGGTCGTTGAGAAACTCTCTAATAGTATCGATTTGCGTCGTGAGCTTAAAAAACTCGGTGTCGACGGTGGCGGTGTGAGTATTTTAAGCGATAAAGGGCATCTTCATCTGATCCGAATCCGAGATTTACATGTGGGAGCCGCCAATATCCTCAAACAAGACGCTCTCAGTATCGGTGCCGATGTGGCGGTTCCGCGCGGGACGGTTGTCGCTTCGACCCCGAGTGTGGACGTTTTGCTGATTGCCAATGAGCGGCAGTTGCAGCAACTCGCCAAAAAAGAGAGAGCCCAACCGTTTGGTTTGAAAGCTTTGGCGGGAGAGCTGGACCGCTTTTGTCATCATGTGCGAGCCGAACATGTGGCGATCATGGGGATTGTAAACGCCAACGAGGACAGTTTCTATCAAGGGAGCCGATTTGAGGGGAGTGCCGCCATCGAGCGGATCGAGACGATGATTGCCGAGGGGGCGGAGATGATCGATGTGGGGGGAGTATCGAGCCGGCCCGGATCGACAGCCGTCAGTGCGGAGGAAGAACTACAGAGGGTTCGTCCTATCATTGATACAATCTATGAACAGCGTCTTTATGAGAAAGCGGCGTTTAGTCTAGACAGTTATGAACCCTCGGTCATCGCCTATGCGCTAGAGAGAGGATTTCGTATTGTTAACGATATTACCGGACTCTCCGACGATGAGGTCGCCCGTTTGTGCGGCAGTTACGGTGCTACGGCAGTGATTATGCATATGCAGGGGAATCCGGAGAATATGCAGGAGAATCCTCTCTACTCCAATGTATTGAACGAGGTTGAGAATTTTTTTATCGAACGCCTTGAGAAAGCGGAAGCGTTTGGGATCAAAGAGACGATTCTCGATTGCGGGATCGGGTTTGGCAAACGGCTTGAAGACAATCTAGCACTTATCACCCACCAAAGCCATTTTTTGCGTTTGGGCAAACCCCTCTTGGTGGGGGCAAGCCGTAAATCACTCATCGATAAAATTTCCCCCGCAACGCCCTATGAACGATTGGGGGGAACTATAGCGATCCATCTCAAAGCGCTCGAAGAGGGGGCTACGATTTTGCGGGTTCATGATGTCAAAGAGCATGTTCAGGCGGTGAAACTCTGGCAGGCGATGAGGGGATGAAATGAGTAACACGGTCGTTATCATCACATTGTCGCTGTTGGTCATGCTCTCTCCGTTTTTATCCCGTGTCAGCCGAATTCCTGTTGTCGTTGTCGAGATATTATTGGGGAGTTTGGCGGGATATTTCGGTCTTTTGGTCGAAAACGAGCTTTTTAAAATAATCGCCAAAGTCGGGTTTTTGTATCTGATGTTTTTGGCGGGGATGGAGGTGAACCTCAAAGCGTTCGGGTTTGAAAAATCCTCCCTCCTACGGCGGACGGTGATCTATTTTGCGATGTTGTACGGATGTTCGCTGGCACTTTTTTATTATCTCGATCTCAGTGCAGTCTATCTGGTGGCGTTCCCTATTTTCTCTTTGGGGATGTTGATGGCATTGGTCAAAGAATACGGCAAAGATAAACCGTGGCTTGCATTAGCACTCAATATCGGCATTATCGGTGAGTTGGTCAGTATTATGGCATTGACGATCCTCAGCGGCGGGTTGGAATACGGATTCAACCGCGAATTTGCGTTTGTACTGGGGGGATTGTTCGCCTTTTTGATCGGATTCGTCCTCTTTTTTCGCGGGATTCGGATCCTTTTTTGGTGGTATCCTACCCTCAAAACCCTCATTATGCCCCATGAAGACAGCAAAGATCAGGATGTCCGTTTCTCTATGGCGTTGATGTTTATGATGGTTGCGGTGATGCTCTATCTCAAAATCGATGTGGTATTGGGAGCTTTTTTAGCGGGGATGTTTATTGCGACCTATTTCAAACACAAAACCGAACTTCCCGAAAAACTCTCCTCCTTCGGGTTTGGGTTTTTGGTCCCGATCTTTTTTATCCATGTTGGATCGACATTGGCGCTTGATGCGTTTACCGATGTTCGAATCTTGGAATTGGCCCTTTTTATCGCTACGGCAATTATCGGTATCCGGCTGATCAGCTCTTTGGTAGCGTATGGGGGATATTTGGGGCTTAAAAACACCGTTTTGTTTTCTCTTAGTGATTCTATGCCGCTCACGTTTACCGTAGCCATCGCTACTTTGGGATATGAGGCAAACGCTATTACCCATGATGAATATTATGCGTTTATCGTTGCGAGTATGGGAAGCGGAATCTTTTTGATGGTATTGATCAAAATTTTGTACACGTTGTTTACAAAAAAGTGATTGTTAAGAAATGAAGCGATTTGAGCCACTGATCAGCGATTTTTGGGGCGGCACGGCAGCTATGCTGGTGGCATTGCCCGCCGCTATTGCATTCGGTGTTAGTATTTTTGCAATCATTGGAGGCCATTATCCGGCTTATGGAGCGATAGCGGGAATATTCGGCGTCGCAGTTATCGGTATCATTGCATCGCTGATGGGGGGAACTTTACGGCTTATCTCTGCGCCGAGTGCTCCGGCAGCAGCGGTTTTGAGCGCTTTTGTTTTGGAACATTCCATGAATGATATCGCTCCCGATTTGCTTTTTGTCATGTTGATGATTGTGGGGCTTTTGGCGGGATTATTTCAGATTGTTTTCGGAGTGTTGGGTTTCGGAAAATTGATCAAATATATGCCTTTCCCGGTAGTTAGCGGTTATCTGAGCGGGGTTGGAGTGTATTTGATCATTTCCCAAAGTTCCAAATTTTTCGGATTGCCCCAAGGGATAGGATTTTTTGATATTTTAAAAATCCCTTCGGCTTGGCAGTGGGAAAGCATTGTTGTCGGTATCGTTACCATTATCACAATGTACTTGGCTGGTAAAATGGTTAAACTGATCCCTGCGGTTATTGTGGCATTATTGATGGGGATGGCTGTATACGCTCTTTTTGGGGTGTTCAATCCCGATCTCTTTATTCCGAATAATTCGATGGTTATCGGTCAATTGGGGGGATCGGGAGGAATCGATATCGTTCAAATGGTGTTCGGACGATTTGAATACATTACTTCACTGGAGAGAGAGCAGTGGCTAATGTTAGTGTTTCCGGCGTTGACACTGGCCGCATTGCTCTCCATCGATACCCTAAAAACTTGTGTGATTATTGACTCGATGACCCATACTTTTCACGATTCGAATAAAGAGTTGATTGCTCAGGGAAGTGCCAATATTGTCTCATCCATAGTAGGGGGAATTCCCGGTTCCGGGACGATGGGCGCGACAATGGTCAATATTAGCAGTGGGGCAAAAAGTCGAAATTCGGGTATGTTCGAAGGGATTATGGCGATTTTGGCATTTCTCCTTTTGGGAGCGGTGATCGCCTGGATTCCAGTCGCCGCATTGGCAGGAATCTTGATGGTTATCGGGTATCGGATGATTGATACAAAAAGCGTCAAATTGCTTCGAACACGTAAAACGGCCTTGGACTTTTTTATCATCGTTGCCGTTGCGGTGAGTGCATTGTGGATCAGTTTGATAGCGGCGGCAGGTATTGGCCTCTTGCTCGCCGTTGTTTTGTATATTATCCAGCAAATACGGGTATCGGTCCTTTACCGTCAGATCGATGGCGCTCACATACGGAGTAAAATTGTCCGTTCGCCCGAAGAGTATACTATTTTGGAACAAAAAGGGGGCGAATTTTCGGTTTATGAGTTACACGGAAGCCTCTTCTTCGGTACGGCGAATCAACTCTATACCATGCTCAAAAACGATTTGCAGTATAAAAAATATATCATCATGGATATGAAAAGGGTACAAACGGTAGATTTGACGGCGGCGCACATTCTTTTACAGATCAAAGATATTTTGCATGAACGTGACGGGTATCTCCTGTTGTGCCGTTTACCGCATAAGCTTCCTACCGGCGATGATATGGAAGAGTACTTTAACCATGTGGGATTGTTGAAACACTTGAGTCCGATCAAAGTTTTTGATGATTTGGAGGATGCGATTGAATGGGCGGAAGAGAAAATCATCTATGAAGAACATTTGGCGAAGCATCATGAACCACCTTTGACATTAGCCGAGTTTGACCTCTTTAAAGGGCGTAAAGATACAACGATCGCGGAAATAGAGGAAGCGGCAGTGATACGTACGTATGCCAAAGATGAGGTCATTTATCACAAAGGTGAAGGGGAAGGTGAAATCTTCCTTATCCGCCGAGGTTCGGTACGGCTTATGCTCCCCTATAGTGACAAGTCGCATGTCCATCTGATTACTTTGGGACGTAATAATTTTTTTGGAGAGTTTTCATTTTTGGAAGGGGAACCCCATTATACGGATGCGGTTGCGGCATCGGATGTCGAAGTGTACTGTATGACCAAAGAGGCGTTCAACCAATTTTCGATTCACCATAAAAAAGCGGCTTTTCATTTTATGCAGAGCTTAGCGGTAGGATTAGCCGAACGGCTCCGTATGGCTCGAACGGAGCTGGGGGCAGAGTATGATGTTTAAACTCAGACTTTTTTACTGAGCGCTTCGATGTGGGCACTGTTTCCGAGGACGACGAGGATATCCCCTTTTTCAAGAATATCGTCTTTTTCAAACGAGGTGTACCAAATCCCCTGATGTTTATACGCGATTGGTTTAACTTCATAGTCCTCTTCGAAAATCGGTGAAAGGATCGATACCCCTACCCAAAACGAGGGGACGGTGAGTTTGGCGATTTTCATCGTAATCGAGAGATCGATCGTCTCGTAGTGCATGTTGGCAACCATTTTTTTCACAATCTTTTTCGCCGATTCCATCTCCGGATAGATCACTTTGGCGGCGCCGAGTTTGGAGAGGATCTGTCCGTGAACGGTCGTAATCGCTTTGGCAATGACCGTTTCAACTCCCAACTCTTTGAGTGCCATGACGGTGAGGATACTCGCCTCGATATTTTCTCCGATACTCACTACGGCGACATCGACATTCCCGATTCCCGCTTCTTTGAGGGCGCGCATATCGGTGGAATCGAGGATCACCGCATCTTGGACAAACTCATTGATTTCTCGGACATGATCTTCGTCCAAATCAACTGCGATGACATTGAGTCCTTGTTGTGCCAACCCTTTGGCAACATGAAATCCGAATTTTCCCAAACCGATGACGGCATACGTATTTTGATTCATATAACTACCTTTGCTTCTGCGTATTTGATGCGGCTTTCAACCGCTTTTCCTATGATAATAACGGTAAAGGCGAATACTCCCACCCTTCCCATGAACATTAAGATGATGATATTGAGTTTTCCCCAGTCACTGAACAGGGCGCTGTAACTGAGTACCCCGCCGTTTCCGGTCGATAGACCTACGGTAGCGAACGCTGAGGTTGTCTCAAAAAGGATCCGTATAAACGGCAGCCTCTCCACTTCGCTCAAAATAATCGTAGAGATGACGACGTAGATCGATGCGACGAAGATAATGGCGTAGGCTTTGTTGATCTGATAGTGTGAGAGCGAACGGCGGAATATATGGGCATTGGTATCTCCGCGCAGTGTGTACCACACCCCGATCAGCGCCAATGCTACCGCCGTCGTCTTGATCCCTCCGGCAGTCCCTCCGGGGCTCCCCCCCGTCATCATGAAAAACGTACCGAAAAAGAGGCTCGAATCGGTGAGTGTCGAGAGGTCGATTGTATTGAAACCCGCTGTGCGGTAGTTGACCGAAGCGAACCATGCGGCGAGGATTTTTTCATGCCAGAGCAGTTCTTTAAACGCGTTGCTCCACTCCATGGAGAGGAGGAGAACCATCCCCAAAACGATCAAGATTCCACTCATCCACAAGACGATTTTAGAGTGGGTGGAGATACGGAAAAGGTGCTCTTTGCGAAAGTTGTACAGTTCGAGCAAAACCATGTATCCCAACCCTCCGAGGATGATGAGGACGGGAATGGTAAGATTGATGATAAAATCCCCTCGATAGCCCATCATATTATCGCGGAAGAGGGAAAACCCGGCGTTATTGAATGCGGATACGGCATGGAAGACTCCAAACCATGCCGCTTTCTCCAGAGGCATATCGATCCAAAAACGGAGAGTGAGGATTACCATCCCCGCCACTTCGATGATCAAAATCGAGCTGAAGACGATTTTTAAAAACCGTACCAATCCGTCCATCCCCGGATAATTCAGAGACTCTTGGAGGATAAGACGGTCGCGATGGCCTATCTTTTGACGGCGCATGACCGCCAAAAAGGTGACGGCCGTCATGTATCCCAGCCCTCCGAGCTGGATCAAAACCATGATAATCATTTGTCCTACGGAGGTAAAATCGACAGGGGTGTCTTTGACAATCAATCCCGTCACACACACTGCGGATGTAGAGGTAAACAAAGCGTCGATAAATCGAAGCTCCCCATTATGGGCAAAGGGCATGAGCAGAAGCAAGGTTCCGAATGCAATCAGCCCTATAAAGCTGTAAGCGATAAGTTTAAGTTCTGATGAGTGAATGGTTAATCCTTTTCTATAGATTCATCACGGCAAACAAATCGGTATCCGATCCCCATTTCGGTAACGATGTATTGCGGTTGGGTCGCATCGTCTTCTATTTTTTTGCGAAGTGAATTGATGTACGTTCGCAAATACTGCATCTCTTGCTGATATCCTATTCCCCACACCTCTTTAAGAATACGGGAATGGGTCAATACTTGATTGGGGTGTAAAAGGCAAAAGCGGAGAAGATTGAACTCCGTCGGGGTCAATTTAAGGGATTCTCCCTGTTTGGAAACCACCTTTTTAGTGAGATCCAGGAGGAGAGAACCGCATCCGATTTCGGAAGAAGAGGTATTGGCTCCTAAGGCTCTTCGTTGTGCCGAACGGATACGTGCGGAAAGTTCAAAGGTCGAAAAAGGTTTGATAACATAATCGTCCGCACCCGCATCGAGCGATGCAACAACCTCTTTGTCATCATTGCGTGCCGAAATGATGATAATAGGGATCGGCAACTCATTCCGTACGGTAGCAATAAAATGTTTTCCGTCTCCATCGGGTAATCCGAGATCGAGGAGGATGATATCGGGTTTTTCAACATTCAGATGCCGCCGTGCATGTTTTAAATCCTCGGCTATGAGGCAGCGATACCCCTCGGCATTCAAGGTAAATTCGAGCAATTTGCTGATCGATTTATCATCTTCGACGATCAATACGCACTCTTTGGGTTTCATGCATCTTCTCTTTCAAGAATATTGGGGGCACGTAAGATCGGTAATTTCACAATAATCTCAACACCCCCATCAACATTTTGGGCGTGAATTGTTCCGTTGTGCGCGTGGGCAATCTCATGACATATCCACAACCCCATACCGCTGCCTCCGATATCCGAAGATGTTTCAAGGCGATGAAACTTCTCAAACATATTGCGCAAGTCCGATTTTTTGATGGGGAAACCGCTGTTGAACACCATCAGAGTAAGGGTGTCGTTGTGTTCTTCAATCGTGAGCCGAAGAGGAGAATTTTGAGTGGAATATTTCAGACCGTTGTCCACCAAATTGACCACCATTCGTGTAAGCAATGCCTCATCGCCCCAAAACAAAGAGAGGTTATGGGGGATCGAAATATCGATGAAATTGGCTTCATTATCGAATTCTTGTCTTGCAATTCCGATAATATCTTCAAAATCGCACCATGTTTTGCGCAGTGGAGTCGTAGAGTGCTGCAAACGGGCGGAATCGAGGAGATTGAGGATTAACCGATTCATTTGGTGCGAGGAGTGTTTGATCTCCAATACAATAGCATTGCGTTCATCCTCGCTCAGCTCTTTTTTCCGTAAAAGGAGGTGCGTATGTCCCATGATCGAAGAGATAGGGGTTTTCAGATCGTGCGACAAGGTACTGAGTAATATATCTTTGAGCGCAGTGGAATGGAGTCTTTTGGCTTGCGAACTGATGATATATCCGACGACATAAAAAAGTAAAAAACTCCAGATATAGGTGAGATTGTGGACATGAAAACTAAACAGAGGGGGGATGAATAATAGATTGAATAACAGCACTGAAACCGTCGTTACAATCATCGTAGCACTCAAATCACCTCGCACCGCAACGACCAGAATGGGGATCAGATGCAACAGTGCGATATTGATCAGCCCAATCTCCTCGACGAAATAAAAAGCGCTCATCGATATAGCGCTCTGTAAAAGTATCGGCAGTAGATAAAAAGTGTAATGTTGCACGTATTTCATTTATTGAGTGTAGAGGCTAATTTGACCAATATCGTAATGACCAATCCAAATAAGATTACAAACTCTGCGATAACCACCCATATGTTATCCAAAAAGTGCATGAATATCCCTTGAAAAAGTGTTGGGAAATTATAGTGCGGATGGTATCAACGAGGTATCAAGATTATAGAGGAGAAGTAAAGACATAGAAGTGTTTGGCTAAGCCAAACACTTATCGAGCGATAAAACTTAGGCAGTAGTAGATCCCTGCACTCATGAGTCCAGTAACCGGGAGGGTAAAGACCCACGAAAGGAGAATGGTTTTGACCATATTTTTTTGGACTCCGCCATCAGGTTCGGCGACCATAGACCCCGCGACAGAGCTTGAAACGATGTGTGTCGTACTGACCGGAGCGTGCATAAAGTTCGCAAACAAAATAGTGACCATGGCGATGGCTTGGGAAACAGTCCCTTGCATGTAGTTGATCGGCTTCGATCCGATTTTCTCCCCAATGGTTAAGACGATCCGTTTATAACCGATCATCGTCCCGACGCTAATTGCTAACGCTACGGCAATAATGACCCAGTAGGGGACATATTCTGCTGAAGAAACAAGGACTTTACGTTGATCTTTAATATAGTTTGATTGATCTTTATCTACTACGTTTTCTACTTGAGTAAAAAAGTTATCCGTACAAAGGACAGCATTGTGAACACTCCACCGATCTTTCTCAGAAAGTTGTGAATAGGATTCAACCCCTTGAAGTGTTGTTGCAATGAGGGCAGTTGTTTCATGAACTTGATTAACGTTACATTCTGCAATGGTATTTTGAACTTTTAATGCACTTATGAGATGTTTATCGTCTACCAATTGATTCAGGGTAGTGTTGTTCTCAGCATAAAAATTTGCCAAATTGGCAGCACTGTTTTGAACTTGTTTGATTTTGTACTCTTTGGAATTCATATCAAGAGCGTAATAGGTTGGCAAAATTCCAATCAAAATAATCATAACAAGCCCCATCCCTTTTTGTCCGTCATTCGAACCATGGGCGAAGCTAACCCCTGCACCGGTTGCGATGATTCCCATACGCATCCAAAAATTTGGACGTTTGCGTTTAACTTCGTCTTCAGGTGATTTGTAAAATTTAGGATTGTTGAAAAATTTACGCGCCCCTTTCATCATAAGATAAGCAAATCCAAATCCGACTAAAGGAGAAATGGCTAATGCGAGAAGCACTTTGTAAACAGCTGACCAGTTTACACTTTGGGTAAAATCAAATCCATGCATAAGACCGAAAGCAACGCTGACGCCAATCAAAGAGCCGATTAATGAGTGGGAACTTGAAACAGGAATTCCGAAATACCATGTTCCGAAATTCCAAACAACCGCTGAAATGAGGAGAGAGTAAATCATTACCAGTGTTGCATCTTGATTCGACGAAACAATAATGTCAAGCGGGAGTAGATGAACAATAGCATAAGCTACGCCGATTCCTCCGAGTAGAACACCGAAAAAGTTCATGACACCAGCCATAATGACCGAATGACTTGGTTTGAGTGAATTGGTATAAATAATCATCGAAACAGCATTGGCTGTATCATGAAAACCGTTAATCATTTCGTAAAATAGGGCAATCCCTAATGAGAGCAGCAGTAAGCATAACGTTAGAACACCGACATTGCTTAACGCGTCGAAGAAGATGGACATTCAATCATCCTGTCATTTAATTTAGAACGCAATTATATTACATTTACGATACGTAAAGATTACAAAACGGTTACGAATGTTACAGAGGCAATGATATTGCGGGAAAACCCGCAAGTGAGGATTATGGTAAAAGGGTAGCTTTGAGGATTTTTTGAGTTTGGAGCGGTTTGTCTCCGCCGCGCTGTCC
This sequence comes from uncultured Sulfuricurvum sp., assembly GCA_964495485.1. Classification (GTDB taxonomy): domain Bacteria; phylum Campylobacterota; class Campylobacteria; order Campylobacterales; family Sulfurimonadaceae; genus Sulfuricurvum. Next base: position 69,646 of record CAZBVJ010000004.1, on the reverse strand, counting down.
GTTCGTTTGGACATTGTTGAGTTTGGCTAACGTATCCATTCCGGAGATGACCCGACCGAAAATGGTATGGTATCCGTTGAGCCACGGTGTTGGTGCTGTGGTGATAAAAAACTGGCTTCCGTTGGTACGCGGCCCCGCGTTCGCCATCGCCAAAATTCCGGCTTTATCGAATACGACACCCGATTTGAACTCGTCTTTGAACGGTTTTTTCCAGATCGATTCTCCCCCCGCTCCGGTTCCGGTCGGATCGCCCCCTTGGATCATAAAGTTTTTGATGATCCGGTGAAATGTGAGACCGTTGTAATAGCCGTTTTTGATATGAGTCGTAAAGTTTTCAACCGCCAGCGGAGCAACGTCCTCATAGAGTTCGAGGGTAATATCTCCTTGCGTCGTTTGAAGTTCAACTTTCGGGTGGGATGCTCCGAACGTTAGCCCTGCAAGGGCGATGAGTGTCAGTAGAATGCGCATAGATTAAGACTCCTTGTTTCGTGGTGTAAATGTTAGACAAACCGAATTGATACAGTATCGAAGTCCGCTCGGTGCAGGACCATCGGGAAAAACGTGTCCCAAATGGGCGTCACACGCTGCGCAGAGGACTTCGATCCGAATCATACCGTGACTCACATCTTTTTTCTCTTCGAGGGCATCGGCGGAGATGCTCTGATAGTAACTCGGCCATCCCGTACCGGAATTGAATTTTGTTGCCGAATCAAAGAGGGGGGCTTGGCAACAGACACAATGGTAGATCCCATCCCCTTTAAAATCGTGATACTCTCCGGTAAATGCCCGCTCTGTTCCGTGTTGACGTGCTACATAGTACGCTTCGCTGGAGAGTTGCGCTCTCCACTCTTCATCGCTTTTGATGATTTTATTCATGTTCGTCCCCTTTCGGATATGAAAGGGTGATTATAGTGGCGGTTTCTGATCCTCTGCTTAGCGCGTAGGTGTAATCTTTTGACAGCTCCTCGGTGATAATAATGACATGTGAAGAGGAGATGCCGCTGAGCATCTCCTCAGAGGTGATGATGATGTCATCAATATCTTGCGTTTGTAGAGTAAAACTAGGGGTAAGAATACGGGCATTGCACCCCAAATACTCATCAACCGCCTCTTTGTACAATGGAAAATCGTAGTTATCCGGGAGGATCAAAAGGGGAGGGTGATCGGTTTGAAACGATTTGCGAAGTTCGGATAACAAGGTTGGAAGGAGTGCCCTCTCGTCACTCTCGATATAGTGGGGGGATAGGGGATTGCGGTAGCTGAAAGTAAGAGCGTAATTCATATCGCTTTCACGGTTTTCATCAATTGAGACGGTTAGGAGTTTTTTTCCTGAGCTTTTTTTACGTACGGTTTGGATGAATTTTGGAGACATTGCGTACCAATCGTCGCAGATGATCGTGGTGGCTTCTAAAAAAGGTTTGAAACTCTCCAAATTCTCTGAAGAGGGGGCAAAAACAATCCGATGCAAATCGATAGTGACTACACCGTAATACATCAATGAGACGAATGCGTCGCGCAGAAGCTCCGAAGCGAGTGTCGTCGGTGCGAAAACAACTATCCGTTCCTGCGGATTATTGAGTAGCTCATACATCGCTTTTCGGATGATGAGGGTGCTTTTTCCACTTCCGTATCCACCGTATAGGGTGGTGTTTTTACTCAATTCCGAATAGATAAATTGATTTTGTTGAGGGGACAAAAGGGAGCCGAAAGTGTTCGCGGGGGAGGGGAGGATAAAGGCATGGGTTTGAAGCGCACCGACGATCTGGGCACTTGATAGCGGGGTGTGGAGATATTCTCCCATCGAAGAGAGCTTCTCTTTGATCGTATCGACACTGTCGTCGTTAAAAATAACCGATTTTTTGGGTAACAATTCATGAAAAGAGGGGTCTAAAGTATCAAATTCGCTTTCGCTTAGATTCTCCATTCGGATAAAGCGGTAGACTGGAGTGAAATCAAACGACAAAACATCTTGGAGTTTTGAACGGATTTTAGCTTCGATGCTCTCTAACTGGGTAGCAGAGGGCTGTTTACTCTGTCTGGTGCTCCGCTCTAGCGTTGAGTGTTCGAGATCCGAGGCTTTCCAGTTGAGGTTTTCACCAAAATAGATACCGTAATGGGGCAAAAAAAGGAGGGTGTCGATGGTATGGCTGTGTTCATAGTGAAAAAGTTTGAAATGTTGAAAATATTTCCCACCCTCTTTAACGACGAAAATTTTTAGAGAAGGGTTCTCTTCATTTACAGGTTGAGGAAGGGGAGAAGCTTGGGAAGAGAAAAAACGTTTAAACCACGACAATATCACGTACTTCCCTTTTATCGGTTTATATCAACAATTATAACCAATTTTAAATGACACAATGTTAATGGGTAGTAAGAAAGTAGGCAGAGAGAGAGTGATGAGGAGAAAATCCCCTCATCCAAAGAGAAGGGATTATTTTCCGGCTGCTACAGAGTCTTTAAGACTTTTGCCCGGTTTGAATTTTGGAACCATTTTATCAGCAGTGCTGTATGTTTTTGTTGTTCCAGGAACTTTACCGCTTTTCCCTTTTTGGAGAGAAGATGCGAAGCTTCCGAATCCTACCAATGAAACTTCTTCTTTCGCAACAAGAGCTGCAGTTACCGCTTCTGTGAATGCTTTGATAGCTGTTTCAGCTTCCACTTTTGTTTTGTACCCGCCGCTTTTTTGAACTAACTCTACGAATTGCGCTTTATTCATTTATTGCCCTTGATTTAGATATGCGAATAACACCCAAACCTCCCTGACACACGAGGATACTAAAGAGGTGATGTGTTTTAGCCGCGAATACTTTAATATCTCTTAGCTTAAATTTTTCTTCTTTTTTGAATTTTATTGAGCAGTTTTGTGATTTTGTGGTTTTTTAGGCTGTTTTTGAGCCATGTTTTTGAATTTTTGCTTATACTAAGGGGTGATGTGACCATTTTAGTGTTTAAGTTATAGACAAGATTTCTTCCCCAATTCGACCATTTTTGGGTGATGCTTCCCGAAGAAGAGATCGATAAAAAAACCTCTTCTAAACCGATACGCTCTTGTTCACTTAAACTGCTGCCCATCTTTTACCCTTTTAATTTATTTATTTTCCGAACGACCCGAATAATCTCATCATCTTCGAGCATTCCTAACATCTCTAAAACCGCTTTTGCCGCTTGAGGTTTGGCATTACCCAAACGCCAGTCTTGGTAGGTTCTCATGGAAATACCGAGCTCGGATGCCATCTCCTTTTGGGAAATCTTCTTACCGTTGCGCTGTGCCTCCACGGCGTTGTGAAGAAGATTAAAAAGGTCGCTCATTTCCATTGCTCCATTGTAATATCCTTTTCTTAAAATAAACATTAAACCGTATGTAATATTCGTAATATTTGACTAAAAATGTGCTCTAATGTATATTAGTAACAATAAAACGAATTAAGCATTTGCTATTCCACATTTATATATTGTTAAATCGTATCTAATGTACAGAATACCGTATATAATTCGCGCATAAAAAAGACTTTGAGATGATGGATGAGGGCGAGAGAAAAGGGAATGTTCAGAAAAAGTGTGTGAAAGTGAGAAATCTTCCCGATGGGGAAGATGAAGATAGGTTTAAGTGGCTATTGGTTTAGGATTAAAGGAAATCGGTGTAGTCGTATTTGGAGAGGTCGACGTAGAACTCCCCCTCTTTTTGAATCACACGGATGTCGGAACCGTAGGCAAGTTCAAAACGGCGTTTTACCGCTTTGCGCTCATCCGAACCCATTCCGATGAATTTAAGATACCGTTTGAGTTCGATCAAACCGCTTGGTAACGTTGGGGTAGGGACAGTTGCCGTGATATCAACATCATGGACACTGTTGTTTTGGGAGAGGAGGAGTTTGGTATTGATCACTTCGAGGAGATTTTTGAGCTGCTCGTCTTTAGCGGTATAGATCTCTTCAATCCGTTCTCTCTCGGCGATCAGCATCTGCTCTTTGTCGTTGACCAGACGGTCTACTTTTGCTTCAAGCTCTTTGATTTTAAGTTTGAGTTGCTGATTCTCTTTTTGATACAACGATATGATCATCCCGACTGTCGTTTTTTGAGGAGCAGGTGGTGTCGCGGGTTTTGCTTCCTGGATAATCTCTTGACGTTTCTCTTCATCCAAAGAGCTTCGCGGGACAATGATGTAGGTCACCCCCCCCTCAATAATATAGTTTAGCCGTTTGGTACGGAGGCGGTTTTGGATCATCTCTTTGGACATTTTAAAGGTTTTTGCGTATTCATCGATCGTAAAGCGCACACATCCTCCTTTTTTGGGATATTTAATGTGTTATCTTACCAAAAAACAGTTTTACTCTATCCGTTTTTTGGAGGGTGCCGACCAATCAGGTTTGGGAGGGGGGATAATTCCCCCTTTGCGCATCCAGATCAGATAACCGTTACGGGTGATATGGTGTTTATCTTGAAACGTGTGCAAAGAGCTGTGCCGAAATTCACATTTTTCGAGGAGGCGCTCAAAATCGGGGTATTGACGCAAAAAATGTTGAAAGGTAGAGAATGCATTATCGGAGATGATAACGGTGCTGACAATCAGATTTTTGATCTCGATGTAGCGGGCACATTCGTTCAATCCGTCCCCGACAAAATTCTCATGTCCGAGGATATCTTCGAACTGATGCACTTTCCCGGTATGAACGGCAACACGAATCCCTTTGAAATAGGGAAAATCGTGAGCAATATAATCGGAAAAATGGAGATACGACATCCCTAAAATAGGTCCGAACCCTTTGAGGGAGGGGTGGAGGATACAGTAAAAGCCATCACCGGTCGGGATGATTCCCAGCAACATTTTTTCCATCGCGATTCCGGATGATTTGAGCATTTTTTGGATTATTTTTTTGTAGGTGAGAGAGAGATACGAGATGAGTTCGAGCTGTTCGTCCATTGAGAGACGGGAAAAATCGATAATATCGATGAGAACAATATCGGTATCGATAGCTCGTTTGGTCATAAAAACTCTTTTCTATGGGTGTTGGACAATATTGTAGTCTAAATCGGCTGAGGTATGAAGAAACTGAAGAGGTGAGAGAAAGAGATAATGCAAGGGTATCAATGGGCCGAAAAGCAATAAACACTTTGCAACGCATTTGCGACACAAAACAGAAATAATGTTAGGTAAGAAATAAATCTGAGGTAGAAATGTCATTAACGTACTTTCCTTTACACTCTTTGAGAAGTATTGTCGCCTCAGCGTTGAATGAAACTAATCTTTTTTGCATCGATTCAACACCTACTATTTATCGGTTTTCGCTGACGGGAGTCCAAGAGAAACATGCCAATTTAAAAGGATTTCAATCCTATTCATACCGTTATGGCAGTGCTATTACGATTTCGCATGATGGGCAATTTGCTCTGGTATGCGAAGCTTCGAATGATCGTATTTTGTTCCTCTCACTTGATCCCATTAAACTCTTATCAAGTATTTCAGTGCCCAAAAAGCCTGATATTGCCATTTTCAGCGAAAATGGGAAACATTTCGTGATCGGAAGCAATTCGGGACGGTTGAACATCTACGATACGCTAAGCTGTGAATGTCTCTTTGAACTGCAACTTCCTGATGAGATCGTTGCAGTAGCATTTTCAAAAGAAGGGAACAAACTCGCAATCTCTACAATGGATAAAAAAGTTCATCTTCTTTATACTGAAACGAAAAAAATCGCTCATGTATTTAAAATCGATGATATTGTCGAAGCCCTCACATTTTCTGATGACAACAATAAAATAATTGCCTTTTCACGATTTGGTACGACCCATATCCTTAATATTATGATGAAACAGCAGTATTTAGGGGAACCTTTTTTAGAGTGGCCTACCCATATTGCTGCAGGCTTTAATGCTCATGTCATATTGTTAGGTTCGCGCAGTAATCAGCTTTCAATCTACAGTAATTCTGATGGTGCAAAATTGGGTTCCGTTATTTTGGAACATTGGGGAATAACATCGATTAGTGCATCAAGTGACACAGTTTTTGTCGGTTTTTCCGATGGGAACGGAATAATTATTGACATAAAAGATTCGATTGACCAAGCGATAAAAGCACTTGGAAGCAAGAATATTGGGTGGTTATGCCAAATCGCGCTTGAATCTCCTTTGATTTTTATCAATCCTGAGTTATGTAGCGCAATAGAGCTATACCATCAGGAGATTTTTGCCTATCATCCCTCCTCCGCTGAAGAGAAACAAGGGTATGGAGCAATTACCGCACTTATTGTATCGGACAATATGATTCGTAAACAGCTTCTTCAAAAACTTTATGCTTCTGAAGATATTGTCCCGTTTATGGAACAGATTGCCGAGGGGAACACCCAAAGTGCTTGTAATGCAGCTTATAACGCTCCTCTTTTGCGTCAGCTACGGGAATTCCATGAAGTACGTTCAAGTTGTTTACAAGAACTGATGCATGAAATAAAACTTCTCGAAACTGATCCGCAAAAATTTAAAGAGTATATCGAATCAGTTCCTGCAAGCTGTTCACAGTGTGTTCACAGTATGATCCCTCGCCCCGAAACACTCGAAGAAAATTACAAAAAACTTGCGTCAAGTGCTCAAGCCAATAACTTTTCGGCCATTATGGAGATTACCGATCAACATCATATTTTACGACAAACCAAAATCTACAGGCGGGTAATGAATTACGGAGAAGCGCTCATCGATAAAACGCTCATGATGATTACCGCCGGAAAAATGAATGAAGCCGAAGTGTATGCCACAAAACTCTCAAGGATAAAGCCGTTTGCGTCGACAGGAAACGATTTTAAAAATCAGATCAAAGCGTACGATGCCTTTATGAATGCATCGCAAAGCAAAAATCTTCCCAAACTTTTTTCGTTGGCATCAGAATTTCCGGCATTGCGTACCACCGAGGTGTTCAAAAACCATCTTGACGATTACAAAAAAACAATCTATCTTCCGGCATCCCATCATGCAAAGTCAGGTGATGTTACAAAAGTGATCTCTACCATTGCTCCATACGCTTCTATCGAGTATTTTGACGACAAAAATTTTGCTCTTATCAAACAAGCGTTGATTCATGAAATCAAATTATATGCCCCTTTTGGTGAAGAACAATCTCTTTTAGACCAGTACCATACCCATTTTGGCTGGGATCAGGAATATGCCGATGTTTGTACTTTTTTTAATATTACCCCGAATAAACTCAAAAAACTCGATGATCCTTCCCTGGAATCGAAAACATTGACCACTTTATTCACAGGAGAGAGAAAATTGCGAGCCCTTACCCATAGCGAGGAAAACCATGAATCCGAACAGTGATACACTCCAAAAAAAATCAAAAATATTGCGTGAAATCGGTTTTGAGATGAGAATAATGCTCGTTGAAGACGATCTTATCATTCAACAGCAGCTGAAAACGTTTCTTCTCCGCTTTTTCGGTCATGTTGATACTGCCGATCATGGAATGGAAGCTTTAGAACTCTATAATCGTCATAGTTATGATCTTGTCATTACCGATTTAACGATGCCTCTAATGGGAGGTATCGAACTTTCAGCAAATATCAGAGGGATGAATCCAAACCAAAAAATATTGGTTTTTTCGGCACACTCAGAAAGCGACAAGCTGATCGAACTGATCAATATCGGTGTAGATGGATTTATGCTTAAACCGGTCGACATGGATCGGGTTTTACATATTCTGACCCAAACATGCCAATCGATCTATGATCATAAAATGCTCCACTATTTCAATAATTTGCTAGAACAAACTAATATGGAATTGAAAGAGAGCAATATCGAACTCGAATCGACCCTTAGCAAACTGCAGCAACTACGTGACGGAATGCCTCAAAAGGAGGTTGAAACGTGTGATGTCGTCCAATGCAATTCGGATTTTTATCTTCAAGACGGTTATGATCTGGAAAGAACCAACGATGCTCTCGAACAGATAGAGGATGATTTCAATCTATTGCTTGTGAGTTCGGATCGTAATAGCAATCAAACCCTTTTGGCAGCACTCACCTTGTTTCTCCTACACTACACGCACGAAATAGATTTAATTCCGCACTTTCACGAGATCAGATGTAAACTCGTCAATTTAACCGAATGTTTCGCCACTATCCATGAAGAAGCTGAAACCATGGATTTTCTGATCCCGTCGATCACCTCATTATTCGATCATCTGGAGCAATGGAGACGATCCATTTTTATCTATCGAAATGTCGATGATATCCATTTTATGGACGATTATCTCATCACCAAAATGGACGACATATTCTCATTGATTCAACACTTTCAGAAAGAGCAACCATGAATACACGCGAAAATTTTCCAAATACCCCCCAAGAAATCGATAGATTGGTTCAATCTCTTTTGAATGAAATGCAGGCGCTGTTAACACAATCAAAAGCAAATCCCTCTGTCGAAATATCCCAAAAATTGGCGGAGTGTTTTCAAAAAATGGACCTTCTCCAGCAACAAATCAAACAGCAAATGGTTAGCTATAAATAGTGAAATTTTCCTATGTACTTACTTGATCAACTATTGGACGATATCATTGCCCAATCGAATACTAAAGGGGCCGGAATTGAGGGATGGCGGTATTCGCCACATAGCAGAGTGGTTATTGCTTTTGAGTTTAAACTTCCCAAATATTTTATGACTCTGTTCGGAGCCATCGATTTTTTGATTCACAGTTACAACTTGGTTTCACAATACCGTTATTTGTATACCATCAATCCGGAGCTTCGCCTCCCTCAAGAACATAATAGTGTATTACCCCCATTGGTCAGTGAATCGACAGAAGAGAGAGTGATCCGTTTTAGTGATGATGTTATTTTTAATAACAGTACCGATTTTTCTCCCAGTGATCGGATACAAACCCTCAAAGCGATCGACAAAGGACATTTAGGGAAACAGATGACCCAAAACGACTTTTTAATCCTAAAAAATAAATTGCATGAACACTATAATGACAAGCTCCTCGCTTCAACAACCATGAGGGAGAAAGAAAAGCTTCGCAAAGTGATCCGATTTCTCGACAAATTAAAATACCGAGACTATTTCGAAATTCTCTGATTCGTTCAATCCGCCAACCGATTTTTTCTTCCCTGAAACAAATGCAACACCTTTGCAACACTAAACGATTAAAGTAGTAGTATGAAAACGTTTAACCATACATTTACCGGATACGATGAACTCGAAGAGTTTTTGGGTACGCATCAAATTGTCGATTCTGAATCGTTATTAATCCAGTTTTTTGACGGGATGCTCCACATTCAAAACACCTTAGAACTGTTGGAATATCTCTCCCATAGACTTTCTCAGGCGCATATTATTGGTACGAGTACCGATGGTGAAATCATCGATGCAAACGTTCAAGACAACAGTGTCATACTTAGTTTCACCCTATTTGAATCAACCTCTCTCTCCTCCATTGTCATTGACCTAGAAGGAGGGAGTATGAAAGCGGGCAAAGCGCTCGCATTAGAAGCTAATAGATTCGGAGCCCAAGCAATTATCGTTTTTACTAACCCTTTTGAAACGAATGGGGATCTTTTGATGCATGGGTTCAGTGAACACGCACAGAATATCATACTTGCAGGAGGGATGGCGGGAGACAATGGACAATTCCGTTCTGCCTATGTCATTTCGGGTTCGAATGTGTATGAAAAAAAAGCCGTTGCCGTGATGATGAGGGGAAATCAACTCCGAGTCAATAACGGCTACTCCTTCCATTGGCTTCCAATCGGACCAAAATTCACCGTTACCCGTTCTGTAGAGAACCGTATTTATACCCTCGATAATAAACCTATTCTTGATGTCTACCGAGACTATTTGGGAGATTCGGTTGCCGACACTCTCCCTTCTGTTGGAGTAGCCTTTCCGATCGTATTTGAGATAGAGGGAAAACTGATCGGTCGTGCCCCTTTGATCGAATTCGAAGACGGTGCTCTTGGATTTGGGGGGAGTGTCCCCGAAGGTATACAGGTGCAATTTGGAATCGGCAATGCTAATCTTATACTTGAAGCATCACGAGAGACTTTTAACGCATGTCTTACCCAATCACCCGAATCAATTTTTGTCTATTCGTGTATGGCGCGTCGCCGTTTTTTAGGGGATTCAATTGGTTTGGAAACAACACCACTACATATGATCGCGCCAGTATCGGGATTTTTTACTTACGGCGAATTTTTCACTGACCGAAAGAGTGGGCAATCGTCGCTATTCAATGAAACGATGTCCTTTTTAATCCTCTCCGAATCGGATATCCAGCCTCTTCCTCTAAAAGACAGTGATTCTGCCCCATCCAATGAGTGGTCGTTGATCACCTTTGGCGCTTTGTCGCATTTGGTGAGTAAAACCACTAGCGAACTTCAAACCCTCAACGGAGCATTACAGCAGCGGATAGAAAATCAAATCCGTGACAGTCGTACTAAAGATGAAATTATGATCGCCCAATCCCGGATGGCGATTATGGGTGAAATGATCGGGATGATTGCACATCAGTGGCGCCAACCAATTACCGTTATCGGGATGGTGACCAATAACGGCATTTTGGATATTCAGCTAGGAGATATCAATACCAATCGGATGCTTGATGATTTAACTCTAATCGATAAACAAGTCCATTTTTTATCCCAAACAATAGACGACTTTCGAAACTTTTTTCGGCCCAACAAACTTCCTCAGCACTTTAGTTTTAATGACATCAAAAATGAAATTCTTACCATTATGGGAAAAAGTTTTGAGAATCATAATATAGAGGTTGTTTTTTCAGGTGAAATGAATATTTCGGTTCAAACCTATAAAAATGAACTGCTACAAGTGTTTCTCAACATCTTCAGCAACTCGAGAGATGCTTTCGAGGAACAGAATGCCGAAGAATCAACGATCATTTGTAATTGTGAAGATCGGGATGAAAAAATTCTTTTTTTGATCAAAGATAATGCCGGAGGGATCCCCGAATCCATCATCACCCGTATTTTTGAACCCTATTTTAGTACCAAAGGAGAGAAAAATGGTACAGGTTTGGGGCTCTATATGTCATCCATCATTATTGAAAAACATCTCAAAGGAAATATTCGTGTTTGTTCTAATGACGGGGTTACGACGTTTGCTATCCAAATCCCCAAAGTTCTTCATGAAGAGGTTTTGAATGTCTTGTAACGTGAATATGGCTGTTGCCGAAAATTATAGTAATTTGATTCAGATGGCTAAAAATTTGAGTGTTTTGTATGTAGAAGATGACTTGATGATCCGACAGGAGTTTTCCCTTTTTTTAAACCGTTTTTTCGCTTTGGTAACCACGGCATCCAACGGTGAAGAGGGGCTGACTATGGCGATAAAAGATCACTATGATCTCATCATAAGCGATATTAAAATGCCCAAAATGGACGGGCTCGATATGATTGAAGCCATCAAATGCCAACTCCCCAATCAGATATCATTGCTCCTCTCGGCGCACAAAGAGATTTCAATGTTGCAGCGGAGTGTTGAACTGGGAATAGACGGGTATCTATTTAAACCGATCAAACCGCAACAAACAGTAGATACGCTCACCAAAGTGTGCTCGAAAATTTTATTGGAGAGGGAAAATCGACTCTACAAACAACATCTTGAAGAGATAATCGAATCTAAAAACCGTGAATTGACCCAACTGTATATGATTGACAAAGTGAGCACACTCTACACGCTCGGTAAATTGGAACAAGATATCATTCAACATCCACAATATTCTCTTGCACTGATTAAAATCAGTGATTTCAAGAGTTTGAACGATTTTTACGGTTATGAAATCGGAAATTCTATTCTATTCCAAACCGCACAATTTTTAAAATCGATGGTTCATGGTTATGAAGAATCGAAGCTCTATCGGATCAGCGGAGCTCACTTTGCTCTTTTAATCGATATGCAAAGCCATGAACTGGAACGTTTTTCCCGTTACATCATTCACATGTTTGAATCGGCGGAAATCAAACTTGATACCGAAATGATCTATTTGGAGATGGATATCGGGATTATCGACGCTGAGGAGGGGCTATCTCTCTCCAATGCGGATATCGCCCTGCGTGAAGCCGAACGGAGCGGCAAAGTGACTGTTTATGCTCACAACGCCCAAAAAGAGCAGTGGAGAGCTGAAAAACTTAAATGTAAAGATATGATAAAACGGGGATTGATTGAAAATCGTTTTGTCCCTTTTTATCAACCTATTGTCGATAACCAAACAAAAACGATTGTGAAGTATGAGGCGTTGGGGCGTCTCATTCTCCCAGATGGGGCTATCGTCAATCCAGGGTGTTTTTTAGAAGTTTCAAAAGAGACCAAAATGTATACCAAAATCAGCGAAACCATTATTACTCAAGCCATGGACGATTTCAGAGATTCGGAGTGTTCGATCAGCATTAATCTCGATCTTGAAGATATCAAAAATTTTCATATGCGTGAATTCCTCTTTTCTCAAATCGAGCAGTTCCCCGACCCCCACCGTCTCGTTTTTGAATTGTTAGAATCCGAGGGAATAAGTACCTACGAAAACATCGACCATTTTCTTAACCGTCTTAAACGTTACGGATGCCAAGTTGCCATAGATGATTTTGGCTCGGGCTATTCGAATTTTGAACGATTGGCAAAACTTAACATCGATTACATCAAAATTGACGGTTCGCTGATCAATAACATCAATGAATCTTTTCTTTCGCAAACCATCGTCGAAATGGTTTCGTCCTTTGCCCAAAAAATAGAGATTAAAACCATTGCCGAATTTGTGAGCAACCCATCCATTGAATCGGTTGTCGTTTCGATGGGGGTCAATGAATCCCAAGGCTATTTATTTGGGGAGCCTCTCCCCTATTCGAATGCGATGCGTTTTATCCAAACTCTGTGAAAGATGAGTTATAATCTCTCATCTTTCGATACATGAGAGGTATTAATGGATCGTTTAATTAAAACCTTAAAAGAGCTCTCACTCGAAAAATCGTTGCTCATTGTCGAAGACGACCCTGAAGTTTTAGGAAGCTTAGAACGGCTACTTTCCCATTTTTTCACTACGATACAGACGGCTTCCTCTTTGAAGAGGGCGATAGATGCTTACGATTTGATGCATAGCACCCATCATTCTCTTATCATCATCACCGATATCCATTTGGGCAAAGAGAGTGGCATCGATTTGATTCATCATGTTAAAAAGAGCAATCCACTTCAAAAAGTGATCGCCATCTCGGGGACGGAGGAGAGGGAAATTTTTATCGAATCGATTCGTCTTGGAGTTGATCGCTTTATCCTCAAGCCGATCCATCAAGATGATCTTTTCAATGCTATCATCACCCTTTTACAGCAAATCGATTACGATTCAGCATTAGCCGCTTCTCGACAACAGCTCGAAAATTCCAAAGAGTACGCTCTCAAACTTCTCGAAGACCAAGATCAGTTTTTGAAAAATGCGATTCATGAAATTCATACTCCGCTTGCCGTTATCATCACCAACATCGATTTGCTCCGGATGGAGGGGATTGACAACGAATACCTCAATGCCATAGAAGCGGGATCTCGAATCATCCAAAATAGCTATGAAGACATGACCTATCTGATGAAAAGAGATCGGATACATGATCATACTTCTACGATCGATCTTGTCGATTTCATCGATGAGCGGGTACGCTATTTTACCTGTATTGCCGAAGTCAATGAACTCTCCCTCTCAACCCGGGTCGGTCAACCCAATCTCCCGCCAGTTCGAATCAGCGAAATGAAACTTGCACGACTGGTGGACAATACCCTCTCCAACGCAATCAAATACTCTTATCGACCCAGCGAAATCAATATTACGCTCGGCATACGTCAGGGAAACCTCTTTTTTGAAGTTCGCAATACAGGGCCGATCATTCAGGATAAAAAGAAGATATTTCATCGATTTCACCGAGAATCGGAGTATAAAGGGGGATATGGCTTGGGATTGAGCATTGTCGCACAGATTTGTGAAGAGGAAGATATCCGAATTGAGATCACTTCAACCCCGAAACGGGGGACCTCTTTCAGGTATATTTTCAATAATGCGACGCTCTTGCAACACAGTTCTTCTACAATATCTCTAGAAAATACGAATGGAGCGCTTACGTGAAAATTTTGTTATTGGAAGACGAATTTATGCTCGCGCGCTCGATTCGAACCTACCTCTTGGCTCGGGGATATTTGGTAGATCATTTTGACAATGGAGCCGAAGTCCTCGAAATCATAGAACACCAAAGCCACGATTTTTATATTTTGGATATTAATACTCCCCTTGTAGGAGGGATCGAGTGCCTTCATGAGATTGCCAAAAAATATCCGAAGATTCCCAAAATCATCATCAGTGCATATCACGATGTAGACTATATATCCGAAGCGTTTTCGAGTGGATGCAGTGACTATTTGAAAAAACCGTTCAACCTGAAAGAGCTTGAAATACGGATCCATCACCTTACATCGCAGATTCAATCGGAACCTGAAAAAGCATACGATCCGATCATCCGTTTAAGCGAACACTACACCTTTGACAAAGAGAGCAATTTTCTCTATTATGAGGGCAAACCCCAGATGTTTACCCCTCGTGAACTCTCTTTGATTACCATGTTTGTCAGTAATCTTGGACAAATTATGACCGATGAGAGTATCCGCTCTTTTGTGTGGGATGGGGAAGAGGCAGAACCCTCTACGATTCGATCATTGGTCAATCGTGTTCGAAACAAGCTCAAAGAAGATCTAATCGAAAATGTCCGAGGATTCGGATACATTATGAAAAAGGGTGAGAATGTCTAACGAACTTCAAAAACTCAAAGAAGGAGCTGAATATCGGAGTGTTTTGATTGTCGATGATGACAAAGAACTTGCCGAATCCCTCAGCCGGATTCTACGAGTTTTTTTCAAAGAGTGCGTAACCGCACATGATGGAGAAGAAGCGTATGCCATTTTTTGCGATCGTGAGGAAAAATCGAACCCTTTTACGGTAGTCATTACCGATCTGGAACTTCCGAAAATGGGAGGGCTTCGCCTGATTCGTCAGATTCGTGTTCTCTCTCAAAATCAAAGTATTTTGATCCTCTCGGCACACGATGAGGCAGAGTACATGGCCGAAGCGATCCGTCTCGATGTCGATGGGTATCTGCTAAAACCCATGGCAATGCCGAAACTTTTTGAGCATCTGGAGAAAATTTTCTCTTCGTCTCATCATACCCCCCCATCCGCACCGATTGAAATCGATCCATTAACGGGCTGGAAAACGTTTCATGAACTCGCCGACAGGATTCAAACCCTCGAATCCCCTAACATCACTCTTCTTCGGATGCGGATCACCCATCTCAACAATATGTTTACGTTTGTCGGCGAATCTTTTGCGAACGAATATATTTCCGAGCTCTCTACACTGATGGAGACTCTTTTACACCATACCAACGGAGAGTTTTACCGCACCTCAAACGATGAGTTTTGTCTGGTTTTAGAGGGAGATATGATCGATTTGGCCCAAAATATTGCCGCCAATCTGGTCTCAACCGTCCGTTATTTTCATACCTCTGAAAAAGGGATTATTCTCAATTCAACCCTCTGCGTAGGGATCGCGTATGGAAAAGAGTACGTTCTTTTGCACTCGAAACTCGCCCTCGAAAAAGTTCTGAATGTCGTAGGAGGAGGTTACAGTCTCTTTACCCTAACCGATCAGGATGAAAATCTTGCCCTGATCAAAAGCCGTAATGTCCTTAGGATGATATTCGAAGCACTGCATGAAGAGAATATTGTCCCTTTTTTTCAGCCTGTTTGCACCAGTGAAACATTTGATCTTTTGGCCTATGAAAGTGTGGTGCGGATCCGAAAAGATGACGACGTATATGGTCCGGAGAGTTTCTGGTCTCTGGCTACGGAAATGGGGCAGATGGGGATGATTACCCGTTCGATGATTCGCCGTACTTTCGAGCTGAAATCCTCCCTTACCCCCCAAAAACCGATCATCATCTCCCTAACGGGATCAGATCTGAACGATGAGTCGCTTTTGAACTATATCCGCTTTTGGAAAGAGAGGTATGAGATCAATACCGCAGAGGTATTTTTTCAAATTTCAGAGGGGATAAAAGCACTCCAAACCCCTATGGCTTTAGGGTTTATCACATCACTTCAAAAGATTGGATATAAAATTGTTTTGACCGATTTTGGAATGGGTGAGTGCAATCTCTCAATTCTCCTCTCCATCAAACCCGATTTTGTCAAATTCCATCCAGAACTGATAAACAAAAATAGTTCTAATTCCGATTTTCTCCCGATTTTCGCCAAAATGGTCGATATCATTCACACGATCGGGGCGAAAGCTATTTTCCCCACTGTTTCAAAGGGTGAACACCTTGTGTGGCTCCGATCCGGCGGGATCGATTATCTCAGCGGTCCGTACATAGGGGAAGTTTTTGAGGTTCACCATGATCGATAATTTTCCGATACTCCTGCATCTATACGAAGAAAGCGCTAAAGTTGTTCCAAACGATGCCATCCACAAAATGTTTCGGATTGAATCGCATCCCTTTGAAGAGAGACATCTGATGGAGAACGATCCGATTATCGTGATCATCGAAGCCGATACGCTCTCCCTATGTCATGTTGACGCCATCCGAAATGCCATCCTCAAAGGGCGATCTTTTATCACGGTTGTTGCATCTAATCAAAAAAAGGGTGACACCTACCAAGCCCTTTCCTTATTAACTCAGAGCGTCTTTTTTTCCATTCCTAAAATCGAAGCAGAGAACACTGCCCTATTTTCTACCCTCATGCCCATGTTTCAAACCCAATTAGAACGGTCTGATTATATGGAAACACTCAAACTTCGCTCCCATCGCTCAGGTCTTGTCGATTCACTTAACGTCGTTGCTCATCAATGGCGGCAGCCTATCAATCTTATCAGCATGGAAGCGATTAATCTCACCATTCAATCTTCGCTCGATCCCCATGTCCCTTCTCCTTCAGTTCAAAAAAGTGCTCAAATCATTTCTGATCAATCACAGCGAATGGCAGAGATTCTCAAAAGTGTCCTGAATATGGGGAAAACACACCGCAAAAATGAACCTTTTTCGATCAATGAGATAATGGATCGGATAGAATTCTTTTTTGCAGATCAACTCAAACGTCACCGCATTCAACTCAACTTTGTCCGATTGTCGGAGGATACACTTCTACAAGGATACCAAACGGATATGGAAGAGGTTTTGGTCAATCTGATTGTCAATGCAAAAGATGCTTTCGCCTATTCGAGATCTTCAGAGCCGAACGTCATCACCGTAAAAGCTGAATTGTCGGATACGTCGGTTCTGTTATCGGTACACGATAATGCCGGAGGGGTACCCCAAGAAATTCAAGAGAAAATTTTTGAACCCCGTTTCTCAACCAAGGGGGATGGAGAAGGGTTCGGCATAGGTTTGCATGTTGCCCGTTCTATCATTATCCAGGAGTTCAAAGGTTCTTTAACACTCAGTGTCGATGGCAACGAAACCCACTTTACGATTGTTGTCCCTCGAAGCGATAGCAGTAAACTCAAATTTATCGATTCGTAGAGAACACTATGAAATTACCTGAAATGATTGATTTAATCCATTCAATCCCTGACTTTTCTATCTTGTATGCTGAAGATGAAGCATCGGTTCGAGATTCGATGCTCACTATCTTAAAACGTTTCAGTAGTGATATCACTGCGGTTACCAATGGGATAGAAGCGTGGGAAGCGTATCAAAAACGCTCCTACAGTGTTGTGATTACCGATTTGCAGATGCCCAAGATGAACGGTGTTGAACTTATCGAAAATATCCAAAAATCTTCAGATTTTCAGGCAATTATCATTATCAGCGCTTTTCACGAGGATAGCCGATTTAACTCCATTTTAGACTCAGGAACCATTCATCTCTTGACCAAGCCGCTTGTTCTTAGCGACTTTCTTTCAACTCTTCAGACGATTGTAACCAACGGGGAAGTGTGAGGGTAAAACATGCCCCGCCATTACGGTTGATGGCATAGAGTTCCCCTTTGAGATGTTTTTCGATGATGATTTTAGAGATGTACAATCCTAGACCTGTTCCGTTCATTTCCTCTTTGGTTGTAAAATAGGGATTAAAAATTTTATCGATCACATCTGGATCGATTCCACCCGCATTATCCGATACTGTGAATGTAATAGCGTTCTCATCGGCGGTGTAGTCAATCGCTATTGTTTTTGTGATGAGGGTTTGTGTTTCAAAAGCGTCTTTGGCATTTTTGAGAATATTCACCAATACCTGAACCAATTCCCTGCTGTAGGTTTGAATAAGCGTATCCGATTTGTGTCCCCGCACAACGGTGATATTGCCGTATTGGATCGTTTTACCGACAACTGCAAGCGCATCATCGATAATCTTTTCCACCGCAACCGTATCTTTTTCTTTGTCCGGTCGAAAAAAGTTTTTAAAATCATCGATCGTTTTCGAGAGTTCCTGCGTCAAATCGAGGGTTTTTATCACTGATGATTTTACCGTATCGGGATTGAGGGTATTGAGCTCAAGATCAAAATAGAGATTATTCGCCAACAATGCGATCGTATTGATCGGTTGACGCCATTGATGAGCGATCATACTGATCATCTCTCCCATAGCCGCGAGTCTTGATTGATAGATCATCATTTTTTGGGTCTCGTTATTTTTGGCGATCCCTTCATCAATTTTTGTCTGCATCTCATTATAGAGTGATTTGAGCTCCGTCCCCATCACTGTAAAATTATCAATGAGTATATCGATTTCTTGAATGTTGCTATAGCGGAGTTTAACCATAGTGAGATTCGTTTTAAGCTCTTCCGTGGCGTTGACCAAATGTTGAATCGGATCGAGAATGGTTTGTGAAAATTGTTTCGAACGTCGTATGATAAGCATGATGAACAGCAGGTAGAACATCACCATCAGAGCTAAAATAATATAGCCGATATTGTCCGTTTTGTGCTTTAGTGCCGTTGTTTTGGCTAACAGTGAGTTTTCATCCACCACCAGTATGAGGTTCCATCCCGTTTGATCGATGCCATTAAGGGTGAGGAGATAATTTTCCGAGTTGTTTGACACATGCGCAATATCTGATTTTTGACGAATCATATCCGCCAATTGTTTTGTAAGGCGATTGTGCTGTTTCTCGAATAGATTAAAATCTTTGGGCTTCGAGATTGTCTGATTAATCGGACTTTGATAATCGTGATGAGTCAGTTCTTTGATTCCGATCAAAGGTTCCAACGGTTGGCTCATTGCCAAAATATTTCCGTTTTGATCCACCAGCATGGCATAGGTGGTGTATGGAAGCTTGATCGAGAGGATATTTTGGAGAATTTTTTCTAAAGTTACATCAATTCCTACTACCCCTTCTAAAAAGTTATTTTTATAAACCGGAGCGATGGCACTGATCATCCACCCCTTGCCGGCAGGATCGAGATACGCATCGGTCCACACCACTTTTTTTTCAGGATTGTGTTTATGATCGGCAAGATAATAGAAGTTGTAGCTGGGAATATCCATATCATGCGGATATTGACCGAGTGCATTTTCCATAAACGGACATAGCCGGTTCATTGAATCGTGAGAATTGAAATAGACCTGTACAATATTAGGGTTGGTTTGTAAAATATCGTTATAAAACGGATCGAGCGTACCACTCTGGATCGCTTTATTGAACCGAAGAGGATTTTCTTTGGCTACATTGGAATAAAAAAGGGTGCAGGATTCTCTCTCTTTTTTCTCATTGACGATGACCCCATCGGAAGTAATTCGATAATTAGGATTATGAAGAGGGGATGTCATTGTAGAAAAAATTTCAAAAAACTCTTCGTGTCTGGATTTGAACAGTGTCGTCGTATCGGCAATGGAACGAAACTCTTTGTTGATAATTTGAGCTGAACGCTTTGAAATCTCCAGAATATTGACTTTCGCTTCGTCAATCAAGGCATTTTGGGTAGCGGTATTGACAAAACTGTTGCTCCAAAAATATGCAATGAGTAGAGTAAGCTCGATCACAAGGAGAGGATAGACGATCGATCGAATATATTCGTTGCGAATTACGGAGGAGAGTTTTCTCAATTTTTTAGATTTCACGATTTTCCAATCCTCTCAGTCTCATTGTGCTTTAGTTGCCGATCGAAGCTTCATCAAGTACCGCATCCAAATTTTTGAAAAGACGATCGGACGATTTTTCCATCTCGCTAAATTGGTTGACAATACGATCACGATTCTCGATTAGCAGATCGAGATCCGTTAACAATCCCATAATCTCTCTCACAAAGTGATGGACCTCTTTATGCGGGATAAGCATCCCTTTATATGCAGTGAGATGACTGAAATATTTGTGTCCGTTACCATGTTCATACCATTCGCCTAATCGGCAATGTTGATGATCGAGCACATTGGGCTGCGGTTGTCGAATATAGACTGAATTATACGCCATGGCCTTGAAAATCATATGGTCTATTTTAGCCAAAATAACAAAAGCAGTCGATTCTATTTTTCGAACGACTGAGGCTGTTTTCAAAGCATCCAGATTAAATTGCTGAATGGTCTGATTGAAATTTTGGATCATGGTATTCGAATCGAGCGCGATGCTGTTGATCGACTCCGAACCGGTTTGAATCGACATCGTTTCTTGTTGAAGCGTTTGGATAGCAATCGAAATTTCACCCGTCGCCCGTTGCGTTTTTTCAGCCAGTTTACGCACTTCATCCGCGACGACGGCAAACCCTCTGCCGTGTTCTCCGGCACGCGCCGCTTCGATTGCTGCATTCAGCGCCAGTAGATTGGTTTGATCGGCAATATCCTTGATCAGATTGACTACCGAGTTGATATCATTGGCTCTCGCAGAGAGTTCATTGATCGCATGATTGGAATCGGCAACGAGTTCACTGAGTGTCGAGAGATTTTGGCTCATTTTTCCCATTTTTTCTACGGTTTCCGAAGATTCCGATGCGGTATGCTGAGAAATAGAAGCGATATCGGAGAGATTATCGAGTGTTTTTACCAAATCTTGCTGGATCACATCGAGTCCTCCCGTCGTCCGACTGATTTCCGCCAGTTTTCCATCAATTTCGAACAATTTGAGTGCTTCGTGATTCTCACGCATCTTTTGAACATTTTGATTAATATATTTGGCAGAACGTTGAAATGATCCTTTTAGCCCTGAATCTTGAACCGTACGATAATAGCGATCGTGACTCAGCGCTTCAATAACCGCATAAGTGTCTCTCATATAGACTTCCAACTGATCAATCATATTATTGGTATTCCAGCAAAGCGCTCGCAATTCTCCATGTTCATCGATATTCGTGATGCGCGATTCCATATGACCATGTTCAAGCTCTTTCATGGTTTCGGCTACTTTGTGTACGGTAGATTGAACTTTTCGAATATTGATAAAAATTGCCCATGCAATTGCAAAGTTGACAAGATTTAAAAGACGGATCCAATCAAATCCCAACGTTATAATTTCGACTATCAGTGCGATAGCAAAAACGATTATCGAAGCAATGTTGAGATATTGCAATTTAGAGAGAGAGGATAAATTCATCATATTCCCCTTTTTGCTGATTTAAAAAAGTTTCTAACGCTTTTTCTCCGGCTTGGATACCTCCGCTTTTTTCTGCATTTAATAATTGCCGGTAGAGTGGTTTTATGGCATCTAGAGCTTTTTTTGACGGTTTTCTTCTCACCGAGTGATACCCGATGATCTGTTCTTCGTCATTTAAACTGGGTGTGATGTGGGCCATGACCCAGTAATAGTTATTGTGTTTTGTTTTATTTATAACATAAGCAAAAATTTCTTCTTTTCGCTTGATTTTTGTCCATAAAAATTTAAAAACAGATGCCGGCATGTCAGAATGGCGAAGAATGTTGTGGGGCTGATTAAGTAATTCGACTTCGCTATATTCAGAAATATTGATAAATATTTCGTTGCAATAAATAATTTTTCCCGATAAATCTGTTTTTGAGACAATAAAATCTTTATCATCAAATGTCAGTTCCAATCCTGCCATGGCCTCTCCTTGTTTCAATAATCACATTATCCACATTTTGTGTTGCATTTTTGTGGCATTATGTATTCGTTATTTTTGTGATCCAAACTATTATGTATCGTAGATTTTTTGAACATCTATTGTTTTTGAAATATGCTAGACTTCTTCAAACAAATGAACAGGGTAGAAATGATGCAGAAACGGACCAAAATTTTAGCGACAGTCGGACCCTCATCCGATACGGTTGAGACTTTGAGTGCGTTGATCCAAGCGGGGGTCAATGTTTTTCGACTCAATTTTTCCCATGGCACCCACGAATACCATTTACAAGTGTTGGAGAATATCCGAACCGCAATGCGTGATACAGGACTGATCGTCGGTGTCTTGCAAGATATCAGCGGTCCGAAGATCCGTGTTGGGAAGCTCAAAGAGGATTTTAATCTCAAAGAGGGGGATCGGGTCGATTTTTATTATGAGACATGCGAAGGGGAGAAGATAGGGGAAAACCACTATCGTCTCTCCATCAATCAAAGCGCGATATTGAATATGCTCAATATTGGAGACGAAATCTATTTATATGACGGAAATATCCGCGCCCGCATTATTGAGATTCACAGTAACTACGTTCAAGCAGAGATTGAAAACAAAGGAAAACTCACCTCTAACAAAGGGGTCAATTTCCCGAACACCCGTTTAGGGATCGATATTTTGACCGAAAAAGACCGTGCCGATATGGCATGGGGCGTGGCAAACGGGGTTGATTTTATGGCGATTTCGTTTGTCCAAAATGCTCAAGATATGATCCATGCGCGTGAGGTTGTCCGCTCTTACGGCGGTGATGTTCAGCTCTATGCAAAAATCGAAAAATTCGATGCGGTGGAAAATATCGACGAAATTTTACGCCACAGTGACGGATTGATGGTGGCACGGGGCGATTTGGGGATCGAAGTCCCTTATTATCGTGTTCCGAGTATTCAAAAAATGTTGATTGCAAAGGCAAATGAACACTCCAAACCGGTGATCACCGCAACCCAGATGCTTTTGTCCATGACGGAAAAAGAACACGCTACCCGTGCTGAAATCAGTGATGTCGCCAATGCGGTATTGGACGGAACGGATGCTGTGATGCTCTCCGAGGAGAGTGCTATCGGGCATAATCCCGTATTGGTGGTTGAAACGATGGTCAATACGATTCGTTCGATCGAAGAACGCTATCCTTTTGGTAAATTCGACTATGGATATGATGATGCGATGGATGTTGTCAATGAATCGGCCGTTCGGCTCGGAGACTCCTTAAATGCTGAGGGGATTATCGCTATGACGACATCGGGCTCTTCGGCAAAAAAACTCTCCCGTTACCGTCCGAAAATGACCATTTACGCCGCTACCCATGAAGCGCGGGTCGCTCGGCTGTTAACGATGGTATGGGGGGTAGTACCGGCTTATTTGACCAAAAAAGGGCGTTTGGAAGAGATGTTGAGTGAGATTATCCACAGCGGTCTTGCACGCAATATTCTGGATAAAAAGAACACCTATATTTTTACGGCGGGGTATCCTATCGGAACACCGGGGACAACGAACGTTATCCGGATATTGCGGGAAAATGAACTCACTTTTTTCGGTGAGACCAAACCTCTTCCGGCAAAAGCAAAAAAAACGGAAGAGAGCAGCGTTCCCACCCTTTTTTAAAAATGGACTGAAATTTGCTTTTTATCCGGTGAGGGGCCTATAAGGTTTGTTTCGTCGCATCAGTTGCCCCTCAAAACCTCTCCCCTTTACGCTACAATTACAGTTATGAAAACCGATACCGTATTTACCAAACCGATCTCCAAACAATTTGAATTTGATGCTGAAGTGGCGGCAGTATTTGATGACATGCTCCTCCGTTCAGTCCCTTTTTACAAAGAGTCGCAGGAGTTGACCCGCCGATTTGCCATCAATGCTCTCAAAGAGGGGGGGATCGTCTACGATTTGGGGTGTTCTACCGCGTCACTCCTTTTAGCGATTGAACGGGCACTTGGAAAAGTGGATACGGTACGTTTGATCGGTATCGATAACTCTGCGGCAATGATCGAGCATGCCCGTAAAAAAATAGAGGCGTACGGTTCAGGGATTGAGTTGTTTGAGGGGGATATCCTCCAATTCCCATATGAAAAAGCGCAAGTTATCATCAGCAACTACACATTGCAATTTATCCGACCGTTGGTACGTGACACCTTGGTTCGATCCGTTGCCGAAGCGCTGAATGAAGGCGGAGTGTTCATTTTCAGCGAAAAAGTGGTGAGTGAAGATCCGAAACTTAATAAAGAGTTGATCGATTGCTATTACGATTTTAAAAAGAGCCAAGGGTACAGCGAGTATGAAATTGTTCAAAAACGGGAAGCCCTCGAAAACGTCCTCATCCCTTATACGATGAACGAGAATATTCAGATGGCCAAAAACAGCGGTTTCAAAACCTGCGAAGTGTTGTTCCGGTGGGCAAATTTTGCCACCTTTATCGCGATTAAATAACCCTTATCTGACACTTCCCCGCGCTGGGTTCTGTGCGGGTTGGATTGCATCGATCACCTCTTTGTAATCGACTAGGTTTTTATCACACTGTTTGTGGTAATACCCTTGGATATCATAATACTCTTCACAGTTATTATAGTATTTCAAACTGACCCCACGCTCGTTGAAGCATCCGCTCAGCAACATCGGGAGCAATACCAATAGATAGTGTTTTTTCATGGGATAATTGTATCTCATCTGGCTTTAAATCCGTCCTTGCTTTTGCAATACTCTTTGAGAAAACATTCCGTTTCGCATTTGGGATTTTTGGCGGTACAGATATAACGCCCAAACAGCACAAGCCCTTGATGCAGTTGATGAAGATTGGTTTTAAACTTTTTCACCAGCGTTTCTTCGGTGGCGATCGGTGTAGAGTCATCGCTGAGTCCCAATCGATGACTCACACGAAAGACATGGGTATCGACCGCCATCAGGTTGGCTCCGGTATATTCGATTAATACGACATGTGCCGTTTTCTGTCCCACTCCGGCGAGGGTAACGAGCTCTTTTTCATCCAACGGGATCTCTCCGCCGTAAACATCGACTACCCTTTTTGCCATTTCGATCAGATTGATCGCTTTGTTATTGAAAAAAGAGCAGCTCTGGATCAGCTTTTTGACCTCGTCAAGAT
Source organism: uncultured Sulfuricurvum sp. (assembly GCA_964495485.1). Lineage (GTDB taxonomy): Bacteria > Campylobacterota > Campylobacteria > Campylobacterales > Sulfurimonadaceae > Sulfuricurvum. The sequence goes on along the minus strand of CAZBVJ010000004.1, from coordinate 44,468 downwards.
CGGCTTTGGCGAGTGCGTGTGGGGTTGGATAGGCTTGAAACAAGGCGGGAGTGATGAGATTGACCCGTTTGTCGGTACATTGGGCGGATAAGGCAACGGCGATAACGAGCTCATACGCATTCGTATAAGTGAGTTCGGTAACCGCTTCGCTATAACGTTCAAGCAGTGCGGTTTTGATCCCCTCAATCTCTTTTTTAGTCGCTTTTTTCATCCAAGTAATCCATTTTTTTGGGCGTATTGTAGCATGTGACGAAAAAAAAATCTTAGTGTGAGAATTTTGTGTTACAATAACTAATTTCATTCAAAATTAATCAAGGAGAGAGTTTTGGGATTACTTGCAGCTATTCAAAAATTTTTTAGTAAAGATGAAAACCGCTTTGCAAACGATGCGGAACAAAATATCAATAAAGAGCTTTTTTACAAGGTGCTAGATACCGATAAAGACCCACTACTCTTTTTCACCAAAGAATCTGGATGGATTGGTGCCAACAAAGCATTTTTTGCTTTGGTTCCACTTCAAAACATTGAGCAGCTTCGAAACAATCATGAGAGTATTCGTGAGCTTTTTGATCATGAAGATGAAGAAGTTTTCACTGAATACGATAAAAGTTGGCTGGACTATATCCGAACCCATTGCCCCAACGGTTATGGACTTGGGATTATTGACCGATCGGGCAAAATGCACACGATGTCGGCAAGTTCAACCCTTATCCAAGAGGGGGGAAACGATCTGTATCTTCTCCGTTTGGAAGATCATACCGATCTCATGGATATAAAAGCCGAAGTGGTCAAAGTAGAACAGCTAAAAAGCAAATTCCTCGCCAATATCGGACATGAATTCCGTACTCCGATGAACGGTATTTTAGGGTTTATCGAACTCCTTTCCAAAACCTCTCCCAGTGACACACAGCTTGAATACATCCATTCTGTACAAGGATCGGCTCGAAATTTGATGTCTAACATCGAAAATCTTCTCGATTTGGCCCAAATGCAAAACGGTCGATTGAACATCAGCAAAAGCGAGTTCAATATTGTTGCCGAGATGGAGGAGTTCGCCCGTGGAGCCGTCTCGATGGGATCGGACAAAGGGGTCGGAATCTTATCGTTTATTGATCCGAAACTACCGACTGTGGTCAATGGTGATATCCGAAAAATCAAACAAGTATTGAATAATCTTTTTAACAATGCGCTTAAATTCACTCATGCCGGCGGTCGGATCACTATCGAGGTGAAATTGCTCAAACGGAACACCACCGGAACGTGCAATATCGGTTTTACCGTTAAAGATACGGGTAAAGGGATCAGTAAAACAGAACTAAGTTATATCACCCGTCCGTTTGTATCCGGCGATCACGCCGATAACCGTCTTGGGGTTGGGCTCAGCCTTTCACACGGATTGATTTCATTGATGGGCGGGGAGCTTAAAATTACCAGTGATGAGGGGAAAGGGTCATCCTTCAGTTTTGCGCTGACGTTGGATGGATCTTCCGATCAAGCGATGCAGATGATTAATGCTCACAGTGTTAAAGTGGTTCTGATTGATGAGAAACGGCTCGATGATGCCAACCATCTTACCAACTATTTGCGTAGTTTTGGGGTAAGCGTTACGAAAGCTCAAATCGTCGATGAGACGATTTTTGAGAATACGGAGGTGGTCTATTTCATCGGTTCACAAGAGAAAAGCGAATGGACGATGAATCTAGCCCGGATGAAACGGGAGTGCAAAACGGTGTTATTGCTTAATGAGCATGAACGTTTGCAAGCTAAAATGCTTCATGTGATCGATTTGGGGCTGAGTAAACCGCTTCTTCCTACATCATTATTGGAACATCTTGTAGAGGTGTTCAATCTTCCAAGAGAAGTCCCCGCACCGGCCACCCAAATTCAACGCGGGGTGAGTGCGTTGGTGGTTGAAGATAACCTTATTAATCAGCGCCTCATTAAACTCCTTCTCAAAGAGTATGGAATTCAAGTAACTGCTGTTTCGAACGGTGATGAAGCGGTGGCTATGTGCCGTGACAATCGATTCGATATCGTCTTTATGGACATTGATATGCCGATTAAAGACGGTATTTTGGCAACCCAAGAGATCAAAGCCGAAGAGGGGCCCGCACGGGTAGGGCGAATGCCGATTATTGCCTTGACCGCCTTGGCGATGGAGGGGGATCGGGAGTATATTCTCGGACGTGGGTTGGATGATTACCTCTCTAAACCGCTGACCCGTGAAAAACTTGAATATGTCCTTCAAAAATATCTCCACGTAAGTGTATAAGGAGTTCTCATGATCTATAAAGAGAGTTTCAAAAACGAGTATGAATCGCTCATCTCTATGTTAACTTCGTGCGCCCATTTGCACTCCGATCCGATGATTTATGCCGATTTTGCCGGGAATCTTTTGGGGTGTAACGAGTTGCTTATCGAGATGTTCGGTATTCAGACCGTTGAAGATATCCCCCCCCTTGACTCTTGGTATATCCCTCAAGGGGTAGACATCTCGTATCTCCTTTCCAAACCGGGAGATTATCGGGGAAAAATTGATTCAGGAGGTGTACATTACGACGTTTCCGTAAAATCTGAGGTGATTATTTTAGAAAATATCCCGATTGTCGGAGTTGTTTTTAGAGATATCTCTATTCTGGAAAAAGCACGTGCGGCGGAACGCTATTTCGAGCAGTTTAAAAAGAAATTTTTGACCAATATTTCGCATGAATTTCGGACACCGATGAATGCAATTATCGGATTTACCGATTTATTAAAAAATTCACCGCTCAGTTCATGGCAGCAAGAGTACGTGCAGATGACGAGTCGTAGTGCTCAGTCGATGATGCGCAATATTGAAAACCTTCTTGAGATGATGCAAGTAGAGAGTGGAAGTGTCCATGCAAATCTAGGTCTTTTCAATCCATTGGAGGTCTATGAGAGTTTTTCACAGCAATTTTGCGATTTAGCCCTCTCCAAAGAGATTGGATTGATGGTTTTGATCGATCCGCACCTTCCTAAATCAATGATCGGCGATCAGGATAAAATTCTTGCAATTCTCCGTAATTTAATACAAAATGGGATTAAATTTACCGCTGAGGGGGGGCGTGTACTCGTTGAAATTTTGATTGTCAAAGAAGAGAAAAATTTTGTCGAAGTCGAATATGCTGTCAGCGATACCGGATGCGGAATCGAGCAAGAGAAGATGAAAACACTTCTCCGCCCGTTCGCATCGGCGTGGGAAAACCAACGACGAGGACGTGACGGTCTGGGTATCGGACTTAGTCTGAGTCACAAATACGTCGACATGATGGATTCACATTTGATGTTGGCATCGGAAATTGGCAAAGGGTCCCGGTTTTCATTTCGTGTAACCCATCAAATCAACGAAGAAGGTTCATTTGATTTTGTCGCGGGTACCCGTGCCGCGATATATGCTCCGGAACACCAAATGACCCCTCAAGGGGCTTTATTATTCAAATATTTGGAACTCTTCCATTTGAATACCAAAAATATTCAAGATTTAGTTAATCCGACTCTTTTAGATTGTGATGTACTCTTTCTCGATGTACCGGAAATTTCAAAATTCCAAATCGATGCATTAAAAACCTCTTATCCGAATTTGGCGATTGTTCCGTTGATGAAATTTGATTACGGCGACCAAGCTGAGGCACTGATCGAATCAGTTTCATCGATCGTTACCTTGCCGATATTACCGAGTTCATTGCATAAAACGTTGGCGGTCATTTGGAAAACAATGCCCAAAGAGTATATCTCCAATTCAGTTGAAGTTCAAACCATACCGCGTGCTGAAAACATCAAAATCTTGGTGGCAGAAGATAACCTTATCAATCTCAAGCTCTTGGAAACCATCCTCCTTCAAGAACATTTCCGCGTCGTTGCCGTCGATAACGGACAAAAAGCGGTCGATGCGTATCTAAAAGAGAAGTTCGACTTGGTATTGATGGACATCGATATGCCGATTATGGATGGTCTGATGGCAAATCGATTAATCAAAGAGATCGATAAGCGGGACGGCCGAGGTTTTGTTCCGGTAATCGCTTTGACGGCACACGCTTTGATCGGTGATCGTGAACGAATTGTGGCAGCAGGACTTGATGCCCATTTGGCTAAACCGATTGATAAACATTTCCTATTGCAAACAATGGATCGCTATTTGAAAATCGCGCAGCAAAAACGTCAGAATAAAGTCGTTTAATATTGATTGTTTTTTGCATACTATACTCACAAATGTATTATAATGCCGAAATCAAATTCCCCTAGTAATCAGGGGCGATCACAAGGATAGCAATGAAGCGATATTATGCCGCTTGGATTTTAGGTGTATTGTTGAGTGCACAATGTGCATCAGCGGCTGTTTTAGCAACCGTAAACGGTGATGAAATCACCTCAGAAGAAGTTAATAAAGTATTGATGGAGGGGACGCAAGGACGTTTTGATTCTCTTCCGGCCGATAAACAAAATGAACTTCGTCAACGTATTATAGAGGGGATGATTGCCCAAGAGTTGGTATATGATGATGCCAAACGAACGGGTGTTTTGGAATCCAAAGAGTACAAACAAGAGCTTGAGAAACTGGTTGATCGTTTAAAAGTTCAACTTGCCGCAAAAGTATGGGAACAAGAACAATTTGAAGCGATTAAAGTGGATGCGAAAGAGGTCAAATCCTACTTTGATGCTAATCCGGATGAATTTGTAGACAAAGAGAAAATTCGTGCTCGTCATATTTTGGTTAAAAGCGAAGCCGAAGCGCAAGCGATTATTAAAAGTATGAAGGGACTTGCCGGCGAAAAACTCAAAAACGAGTTTATCGCTCAGGCTAAATCCAAATCTACTGGACCAAGTGCAGCTAAAGGGGGAGATTTGGGTTACTTTCCACGCGGTCAAATGGTACCGTCTTTCAATGATGCGGCATTTGCAATGAAAGAGGGGACGATCTCATCAACTCCGGTTCAAAGCCAATTTGGATATCACGTTATCTATATCGAAGATAAAAAACCGGCAAAAAAATTGGGATTCGATGAGGTGAAAAACTTTATCGAGCAGCGTTTGAAAATGGATAAGTTTAAAGCGACAATGGAGAAAAAGATGGCTGATCTCCGCGCGAAAGCAAAAATTACCTACACTAAATAATCACTTTCTAATTTTCCTCCCTTTGGGGAGGATACTTCTTAGTTTCGATCGATCGCGTTCAAATCTTCAAATGCTACTTTTACACGGTTGACCAAGGTGACTTGTCCGTCACGGAGCCATTTGCGCGGGTCATAGTATTTTTTGTTCGGTTTGTCGTCCCCTTCTGGGTTTCCGATTTGCCCTTGGAGGTAATCTTTGTATTTTTCGTAGTAGTCTTTGACCCCTTCCCATGTTGCCCATTGGGTATCGGTATCGATGTTCATTTTGATGACGCCGTAGCTGATTGCTTCACGGATTTCGGCGTGTGTCGATCCTGAGCCGCCGTGGAAAACAAAGTTAACCGGTTTTGCCGAAGCGGTGGCAAATTTTTCTTGGATATATTTTTGGGAGTTGTTGAGGATGATTGGAGTGAGGACGACATTCCCCGGTTTATAGACACCGTGAACGTTTCCGAACGATGCGGCGATGGTGAATCGGTTGCTCACGGCGCTCAGTTTTTCATAGGCGTAAGCAACATCTTCAGGTTGTGTGTAGAGGAGAGCATTGTCAATGTTGGAGTTGTCGACACCGTCTTCTTCGCCGCCGGTTACACCAAGTTCGATCTCTAGGGTCATACCGATTTTATCCATACGCTTCATATATTCGACACATGTCGCAACGTTCTCTTCGAGAGACTCTTCGGAGAGATCGAGCATGTGGGAGGTGAAAAGGGGTTTGCCATACTGTGCGTAGTGCTTTTCACCCGCATCGAGCAATGCGTCGATCCACGGGAGGAGTTTCCGTGCTGCATGGTCGGTATGAAGGATAACAGGGATGCCGTAGGCTTCTGCCATCATGTGAACGTGCATGGCTCCGCTGATCGCTCCGGCAATGGCCGCTTTTTCATCGGCGTTGCTGAGCCCTTTTCCGGCAAAATAGCTCGCTCCGCCGTTGGAGAACTGGATAATGACGGGAGAATTGACCAGTTTGGCCGCTTCGAGGACACCGTTGATTGAATCGGTGTTGACCACATTGACCGCCGGGAGGGCGAACCCTTCCTCTTTGGCAATTTCAAATAATTTTTGAACGTCATCCCCAAAGATGACCCCCGGTTTCATCACTTCTAGTATCCGTTTAGACATACATTTTACCCCGTAGTTTAAAGTGACGATATTATATCCTTAGAGCTATAATGTTAGAATTAAAAAAAGGGAGTTTGAATCGGTGCGCTTCATTTTGAGTTGTTTAATCATCATTAGTGCTTTAAACGGTTCATCCAAACCGGTTTTGTTTGCAACATTGGTCGAGCCGCTTCAAAAAAGTACCCAATCGATTGAAAAATTGAGCCAAGCTCCGGTGATGGCGGAGAATAAACATCTTTTACGTAATTTTTTGAGCGGAGTAGAGGGGACACTCAGTGTCGGAAACGAGCTCTCCGGTGTACAAGAGGTGGATCAAGAGCTGCTGACGAGATATTTAAGCGATCTTCGAAAACTCTCCCAAACCAAAGAATCGATTGATGCACTCTATCGAAAATCGCTCTCTGAAGCGATAGAACAGAGCGATAAAAAAAGTTTTGAAGCGTTGATCAATGCCCCGCTTGATCCCCTCCATCATCCCCGAATCCGCTCGGAAGTGATTGCCTTTTACCAAAAAAACTATCCTCACCATTCGATTAAGAGCATTGAAGCGTTGTGCGATGAACAGTCATTGGAACAAAAGAGTATCCAAATCGCGATTGAGCAGGAACAAGCGTACGAGGAACATTTGCGGATTTTAAAACGCTCCGAAGTCTCCGGTGTGAAAAAAAACGCGCAGATCGGTTCACGTAACAGCGTGCTGCTCAGTGCCGCAGATGATGGAAAGGGGGGATATGAATTCGAAGCGGAAAATCTCAATCCCTATACCGTGACAATGAGCATCGATTTTGAATTATTAACCAATCTGAAATCTTCAGAGAAACTTCCGCTGTTTATCGAGATACCGGGACGAAGTAAAAAAAAGGTATTGGAACTCTCCCGTATCTCATCGGCTTCGGGGGTAAATTATCGATCTTCGTATGGATGGGTGAGGGGATCACCGTTTGCATCCCATCAAGACAGCTACCTCTACTCGCTCCCTTTTGCTAAAGGTGTTAGCGTCAGCGTTTCGCAGGGATATCACGGGGATACGTCGCATAAGGGACTCTCTGCCTATGCGGTCGATTTCCCCGTTCCGGTAGGGACTCCCGTTTATGCCGCCAGAGAGGGGATTGTTGTCGGAGCCGAAGGGGGAAGCAATCTTGGCGGTGCAAGTCCCGAATACCGAAAATACGCCAATTATGTCATTATAGAGCACAGTGATGGGACAATGGGAAATTATTACCATTTGAAACAAGGGGGAGCGGCTGTCTCTATCGGTCAAAAAGTGAAAAAAGGGGAACTTATCGGTTATTCCGGAAATACGGGGTACAGCAGCGGACCGCATCTCCATTTTAGTGTCAGCAAAGTCGATCCGATCTCGATGCGCAGACCGATGAATTTGCCGATAAAAATGGAGAGTTTGCAAGGAATCGCTACATATCCGCGCAAAGGTGACCGATATACGGTACAATAAAAAAGATTTTTTAGAATGGGGTTTATGGATGTTTGAGACGGTCAAATCTAAAATTATTTTCACAACGTTGTTATTTAGTTTTTTGGGATTGGGAACCATATATTGGTATTTGACGACGACGTTTCACGATTTTTCCAATGAAACGGCGAAACGCTCTTTAAACATGTTGAGTCAATCGATATTTCAGACCCTTTCAGGGAGTATGTTGGCCGGTGATCCGGCAATTGTCGCCGAAGCGATCGCCAATGCGCAAAAGATCGAAGGGATTGAAGCGTTAAAGGTTGAGAAGTCTCAAGCCGTTATCGATTTATTGGCACCGGATTCAAAATTTACCTCTGAACCGTTGATCAAAGAGATTTTTAAAACCAAAAAACCCGAAGTGATTGAGAATACAAACGGAGGACATACCATTCGCCTTTTGCAACCGTTGATTGCTGAAGATCGATGTCTTGCATGTCACAGCAACGTTCATACGGGGGATGTGCTCGGGGTGATGGATTTGGTCATTTCACTCGAGAAAAACGACGCGGAGATCAGTAAAACCGAAACTATTTTGTTAATCGCTCTGAGTGTGGTGGTAGTTGTATTTGTCTCGGTTCTCAATATCTTCTTCGGCAAAGAGGTTCTTTCACCGTTAGAGGGGCTCCGTAACCGAATACGCTCTTTGGTCAGTGGTGATAAAGATTTGACCAAACGGTTGGAAGTGACCAAAAAAGATGAGTTTTCCGAAGCGGCCAATGCCGTCAACAATTTTGTAGCGATGGTTCAAGAGACGGTTAATGAAGTGAAAGATTTAGGACGTCAAAACTCGACGATCGCTACGACGATCACCGATGCTACCAAAACGATTTCGGGCGGTGTAGAGCAAGAGCGGTTAATTGTCCAAGCGACAACCGAAAAAAGCCACTCGATCAAGCAAATTCTCTCCGGTGCTATTTCGGTTTCAGAAGAGACGCAGCGCAATGTTGCCAATGCAAACGGAGAGTTGGTGACGGCGAAAGATGCGTTGTACCGATTGGTGGGTGAAGTAGAAGGGTATATTGAAACCGAACATGAGATGTCTTCACAACTTGTATCGCTTCGCAATGATGCCGATCAAGTTAAAAATGTTCTCGGTGTTATCAAAGATATTGCGGATCAAACCAATCTGTTGGCGTTAAATGCCGCGATCGAAGCGGCGCGTGCCGGTGAACACGGGCGTGGCTTTGCGGTCGTTGCCGATGAGGTACGCAAATTGGCAGAGCGGACGCAGAAAAGTTTGACAGAAATCGAGATCAGTGTTGGTACGATTGTGCAGGCCATCAATGATGTCAGTGATCAGATGGGTGAGAACGCTCGCAGCATGAATCAGTTGACCGTTATCTCCAATGAGGTTGAGGAAAAAATTTCAGCCACCTCTTCGGAGATGGAGCGCTCAGTCGCGGTAGCCGAACGTTCATACAATGATTCGGTTGAAGTGGTCGGTCACATTGAATGGATTATTGAAAAAATTTCACAAATCAACGATGTTTCTGAAGCAAATCGCCGAAGTGTCGAGCAAATCGAAAATGATTCTAAACAGCTTCTTATGGTGGCACAATCGCTCTCGGCTCGGATTAACGAATTTAAGAGCTAAAGACTCCAAGCCAAAGGGCATTCTCCGAAGTGGAGAGAACCCTGTGGCGGGTGTGTTTTGGAATAAAACAGTAGTCTCCTCTTCGAAGGGGGTATTCTACCCCTTCAACCTCTAGAATTGCCTCCCCTTCGATCAGTATCACCCATTCGTCTTGATCTTGGTCGTAGAACTCTCCTGCGGCAGTAAGTGAGGAACGTATCGCTTCGATACGACATGAACGGTTTTGAAAAAGTTGTTCAAAGGTCTCGGAATTAAATAAAGGCTTTTGTACCGTCTCAAGATTATGGATAGCGATCAAGGAACACTCCTAAGTTAATGCGTGATATCATTGCACTATTATAAATCAAAGTAGAGCATTTATGAAAAATATTGTCTTGATCGGTTTTATGGGGGTCGGTAAAGGTTCCGTAGCACGCGAGATTATCAAACAATCGGATCTGGTCGCACTGGATACGGATGATATTATCGAGAGTATGGAGAACCGAAAAATCAAAAAAATATTCGCCGACGAGGGCGAAGAGTATTTTCGCGCACTGGAGAAAAAAGTTGCTTGTTGGCTGCAAAAAGAGGTCAAGGGGACTCTCATCTCTACGGGCGGAGGTTTTTTCAAGGTACCGAATTTGAAAAAAATTGGTACGGTAGTGTATCTGCATGCTCCGTTTGAGACGATCATAGAACGGATTAAATCCCATCCAGATGGTGATAAAAAACTCCGCAAACGTCCATTATTGCAAGATATGGAAAAAGCGATCAAACTCTATGACGAGCGTTATCCACAGTATAAAAAAGCGGCTGATATCGTCATTGATGTGAGTAATAAAGAGATTGAGGATATCGCTAAAGAGATTCTCAAAAAGGTAAAAAAATGAAAAAATTACTTTTCATCGTGATGTTAATAGGACTCTCTTTGTTCGGCGCAGAGGTTAAATGGGAAAAAGATCTCTCCAAAGCGGTAGAACGTGCGGCCAAAGAGCAAAAACCGTTGATGGTTTTGGTCACTAAAAACGGATGTCGCTGGTGTGATGTCCTCAAACAAACAACCCTTAAAAACACTAAAGTCGTGAGCGTGCTGAATCGCGATTTTGTCAGTTATGAGGGGGTAGTGGACGATAATACGGTTCCTCCGGCATTAATGACCCAAGGGACACCCGCAACATGGTTTATCAAAGGAAAAACTCCCATGTTCGAACCGGTCATGGGAGCGGTAGAGAGTGAAGATTATCTCAAAGCGCTTGATATCGTCAAGCAAGAGTATAAAAAGAGTGCGAATCAAAAGGAGAATAAATGACGTTGATCCAAACTAATGAGGCTAATTTCAAATCGGTGTTTAATGAGCTCCTTGAACGCGGAAAAATGGATATGGAACATGTTTCCACTATTGTCAAATCTCTGATTGATGAGATTCGCGTCGATGGAGATGCGGCTCTAATTCGCCATATTGAAAAATTCGATCGCTGGAACCCGAGTGAAGGTTCAGCGCTGAAAATTGAGGCGAATGAGATGAAAAGAGCCTATGAAGCGCTTGATGCAACATTGAAAGCCTCTTTGCACATGGCGTATGATCGGATTCGTACCTATCACGAAAAACAGCTTCCGAAAAGCTGGTTCGATACCGAAGCGAACGGGACGATTTTGGGACAAAAAGTGACGCCGGTGGATCGTGCCGGGCTTTATATCCCCGGAGGGAAAGCGGCCTATCCGAGTTCATTGTTGATGAACGTCATCCCGGCACAAGTGGCAGGTGTAGAGCACATTGTGGTCACTACACCGACTCCCGATAATGAACCTAACGAACTATTGTTGGCGGCGTGTCATTTGTGCGGCGTGAGCGAAGTATTCAAAGTGGGAGGGGCGAGTGCGATTGCCGCAATGGCGTACGGCACCGCTACGATTCCGAAAGTCGACGTGATTACGGGGCCGGGTAACATCTTCGTAGCTACCGCCAAAAAAATGGTATTCGGGGAAGTGAATATCGACATGATCGCAGGTCCTAGCGAGATCGGCGTATTGGCAGACAACTCCGCGAACCCTGAACATATTGCGATCGATCTCCTCTCTCAAGCGGAGCATGACGAGATGGCCAGTTCGATTTTGATCACCCCTTCGGCAACCTTTGCGGATGCATGTGCAGAGCAGATCGAGATTTGGCTCAAAAAATTACCGCGTGAAGCGATTGCCCGTAAATCGATTGAAGAGCGTGCGGCAATCATTGTCACCGCTACGATGGAGGAGGCGGTAGAACTGATGAATGAGATCGCACCTGAGCATCTTGAAGTGGCGACTGATAACCCTTTTGCGTTGCTCCCTTCGATCAAACATGCCGGAGCCATCTTTTTGGGGCACTATACCCCTGAAGCGATCGGTGATTATGTCGCCGGACCGAATCACACCCTTCCGACTGGAGGAACCGCCAAATTTTACTCTCCGCTTGGGGTTGAGAATTTCATGAAAAAATCCTCTATCATCTCCTTTTCGCGTGCAGCCATCAATGAAATCGGTGAAGCATGCGCCCTGATCGCCGATACCGAAGGGCTTGGTGCCCACGCCGCGTCGGTAAGATGTCGATTGAATTAATACAGCTTACATAGTGCTGCCCGTATCGTAAACGATGCGGGAGAATCTATCACGATGAACTCCTTTACTTTCGTTTATAAAATTTTCAAACGGTTACATATCAAAAAGTTATAGCAAAAACTTATCACTTTTTAGTTTCGGTTAAACCTAATTTAGCTACCATCGAACCAGCAGAAATGCCGTCAAATGCCTGTAATCACGGCATCGAATAAAGATTATTCATGTGCCTTATGACATGATGATTGTTACGTGAATCAGGAACAAGGAGAATATATGCAATTGGGTTTCTTGGTAGACCTTCGCCTTTGTATGGGGTGTAAGGGCTGTGAGATCGCATGTAAAGTGGAAAACGAAGTTCCGCTAAGTACATGGCGTCTACGTGTCAAATATGTTGATGTGGGAACATTCCCGGAGACCAAGCGGACGTTTACACCGCTTCGCTGTAACCATTGTGCCAACGCACCGTGTGAACGTATTTGTCCGGTTAGTGCGTTGCACTATTTGGAAAACGGCATTGTAAATATCGACAAAGAGCGCTGTATCGGGTGTGCCGGATGTGTTATGGCGTGTCCGTACGGAGCGATCTATATCGATCCGCAAACGCAAACGGCGGATAAATGTACCTATTGTGCTCACCGTATCGCGAGTTCAATGATGCCATCATGTGTTGTAGCGTGTCCGGTAGAGGCGAATATTTTCGGAGATTTGGATGATCCGATGTCAAGTATCAGCAAATATATTCAATCACATCAAGGTAACGTTCAAGTCCGTAAACCGGAAAAAGGGACATTCCCTCATCACTTCTATGTAGGCGGCGGTAACGTAACCCTCAACCCGTTGGCATCAGAACGTCATGAAGGACACAATCTCTTCAATAATATTACCCATCTTCCGGTAGGAGGGCACCACTAATGATGCATGAAGCAGTAGCCGCGACCAATGCGGTTGTAGTTCTCGACGTAGCTCTCCCGAGTATCGTTTGGGGATGGATTATTACGATGAATATGTGGGCAAAAAGTATCGGTACGGGGATTATTTTCCTTGGGTTCTATTTGCTGAAAAAACATCCGGAACAAACCGCATATATCCGTTTTCCAGTGGTAGCGATTTCGATCGTCTTTATCCATGTTTTCCTTTTCTTTACGGTGATCGATTTGCACCAAATGTTCCGTTTCTGGCACATTTTCTTTTATCCTCATTTGACTTCCGCGATTACGATCGGAGCGTGGATGGCAACAGGGTTCGTTGGATTGCTTTTTGGAATGGCGTATGCGATTTACATGAAAAAAGATGAAGCGTTGTATGACAAATTGTTGAACTATACGGTATTGCTAGCTGTTCCGGTAACCCTCTATACTGCGGGTCTTATGGCACAATCTACGGCACGTGAGTTGTGGCAGATGCCTACAGAATCGGCTCAAATGATTTTGGCGGCATTGTTGGCTGGATCGGCAACGATGATCCTTTTGGGCGGGAACAAATTCTCTGATGCCGTGAAAAAAGATTTGGCAATCGTATTGGGGCTTGCGGCAGCGGCGGCATTTATCCTCTATATGGCGGAACTTATCTTCGGACCGATGAAAGCCGAAGAGGTTGCGGCGGTACTTCACTATGTTAAAGGGGGCGAATACACCATCATGTTCTGGATCGGACAAGTAATGGCGTTTATCGTACCGATGGTGTTGGTATGTTTGAGTCTTAAAAACCAATCGTATTATTTGTTGAAAATTGCTGCTGTGTCGGCACTGGTCGGATTGTGGGTGAGCAAACATGTTTGGCTCGTGATTCCGCAGTTGTTACCAATGAGCTAAAGAGGATTAACTATGATGTATTTAGAAAGCAGAAGAACATTTTTAAAAGGGACCGCGCTAACTGTAGCCGGTGCCGCGATCGCTAAAGGGGTATTCTCCACCGATGCGGTTGCTGAATCGATCAAAGAGAGCAAATTTACCAACACACCGGATACCCTCTCTTTTTATCCGCCGCAGGATCAATGGAGTCATTTCCAAGAGTTGAGCGGTGTAGATTGGAAACGGGGCGGTATCGATCGTCACGGTGTACAAAGTGAAAACAATCCGGACGGTATCTATGTCAACGATTTTATGATCGTTCCGACGGCGTGTTCGAACTGTGAAGCATCATGCGGTTTGACGGCATGGATCGACAAAAAGACCTTTACCGTCAAAAAATACATGGGTAATCCACTTCACAGCGCTTCGCGCGGACGTAACTGTGCCAAAGGGTACGCAGTTCAATCGCAAATGTACGATCCTGACCGTATCCCATTCCCACTCAAACGTGCACCGGGATCAAAACGGGGTGAAGGTAAATGGATCCGTACTACATGGGATGAGGCGATGAGCACCATCGGTAAAAAAATGGCCGATACGATCCGTAAGGGAGACCTCCTCTCTCGCAAATCGGTCATGTACCATGTTGGCCGTCCGAACGAAAACGGATTTGTTCCCCAAGTATGGGAAACATTGGGTCTGGATTCATACAACTCACACACCAACATCTGTTCTTCTAACGGCCGTACTCCTACGATCTGGACTGCGAACGATGACCGTACCAGTCCCGACTGGGCAAACGCGAAACTCATTTTCCTTAACTCATCGCACGCGGCGGATGCTGGACACTATTTCCAACAATCAGCCGGTTTTATTGCCGATGCCCGTAAAAAGGGCGCAAAATTGGTTGTTATGGACCCGCGTATGTCCAACTCTGCAGGGATGTCTGATCTTTGGATTGCGGCATGGCCGGGGACGGAAGCAGTTGTTTACCTCTATTTAGCCAACCGTATTTTGCAAGAGGATAAGGCTGATAAAAAATTTGTCAAAAAATGGTTCAACTGGGAAACCTTGATGAACGATTCCGAACATTTGAATTTCATGCTCGAAAAAGGTCAAATCACGAAGCTTCCGGCTGATCGCAGTTTTGATAGTTATATGGAACTTTTGAAAGATATGTATGCTCCGTATACGTTGGATTACGCAGTCAAAGAGACCCATATTCCGGCGTACAAACTCGAAAAACTATACGAAATGTTTATCTGGGCGGGAGATGCAATCTCAACCTATATCTGGCGTGCAGCGGCTGCGGGTAACCGTGGTGCATGGATGGGTGGACGTGCCGCATATTTTTGTATCGGTCTTCGCGGAGCGATCGGAACCGAGGGGGGAACATTCTTCCACCACTGGCATGTTATTTCAGTGTCGGGTAAAGGGGGAAGCGCTACCGTTGGTCAAGGTGTCTCAGGTGCCGATGTTCCAAAAGTTCAAGCGTGGAATGAGTTGACATGGCCTCCTGAATGGCCATTATCCACCTATGAGCTTTCATACCTTTTACCACACCTTTTGAGCGATAAAGAGTGGCAGAAAAAATGGAATGATCGCGGATTGACTGTTCCAAGTAAACTTGCAGTTTACATTCCGCGCATGTACAATCCGGTGTGGATCAATCCGGATGGTTTCCGCTGGATCGAGGTATTGAAAAACGAAGAGATCATGGAACTCACGATGAACCTCTCTCCAGTGTGGTCAGAGACCAACTGGTACATGGACTATGTCCTTCCGGTGGGACTTGCGGGTGAACGTCACGACCAACACTCAGAAGCAACCATGCCGGCTCGCTGGACAAGCTTCCGCCAACCGGTATTACGTGTTGCACTCGAAAAATCGGGATGGAAGCCTAAAAATCCTAATCGTGCAACATTGGAAGCGCACATCAAAGCAGGACTTGGTGAAGTGTGGGAAGAGAATGAGTTCTGGTTCCAACTCTGTACTGATTTTATCGATCCAGACGGAGCCCTCGGTGTCAAAAAAATGTGGGAATCCAAACGTAATCCGGGCAAACCGGTGACGATCGCCGAATGGTACGATGCGGCGTTCGGGGATAACTTGCCGAAACTCAAAGAGACGGCAACCAATGATCCACGCTACATGAACGAAGAGTTTCCGGTGTATTCGTATCTTCGTGATTACGGTTACTGGTTGGAAGAGGACAAAATCTTCCATGCAATGGAACGGGAACTTAAAGTCGAAGACGGCGAAATAAGCGTTCATGGGCACAAATACGAAGCTTCAACAATGAGTATTGGTGCAGGTGGCGTGATTTCAGCAAAAGATCACCACGGAAAAGATACAAAAATCGGTATTGAAATTGATGGTAAAAAAATGCAAGGTTTTGCTACACTGACTAAAAAACTAGAGTTTTATACTCAGTGGGCTACTGATTGGCACTGGAGAGAGTATGCTATGCCATTCTATCCACGTAACGATCAAGAGAAAAATGAATACATTCACCTTGTATCACATGTCAACCATAAATATATGACAGAAGAGAATGCGTTTGCACTCAATACCGTTTTCCGTTTGCCGTATAACATCCATACCCGTTCGGCGAATTCGAAACATTTGATGGAAATTTCTCAAAATCATGATCCGATCTGGATTTCGACTAAAGATGCGAAGCGTCTCGGATTTAAACGGGGTGATGCTATTCGTGTTAAAATCGTCGATACGGTTTCAGGATTGGAGAGCGGGCATTTCGTTGCAATGGCGGTTCCAACCGAGGGTGTTCTTCCGGGTACGCTCGCATGTTCACACCATGGTGGGCGCTGGAAATTGACCAATGCAGTTACGATCCCTAATGGCGTAAGTGACGGTAAAGTTGCTACTGGTGCTGCACCACGTGATCTGAACAACAAAGAGTTCTTGAAAGAGTCTCCGGCAAATGTCGGTAAAGCAGGCGCTCAAACGATTATTGATAATTATGAAGGCACTACAGGACTTAACAGTTTTGGGGTTCCGGTAGCCGAAGTTCAAATGGACGGAAAAGTTGGTAAACTCAAATACGTTGAAGGGATCAAACCGTTCCATACCGAACGTTTTGCCGATTATAACCGTGACTCCGGAAATATTTGGTGGGATGGATTGTCAGGTTCATGGCAAAACGCTGTTGCTGCACCACATCCAGACCCTATTTCAGGGATGCACTGCTGGCACCATAAGGTTCTTTTGGAACCGGCACAGGCGGGAGACAAAATCGGGGATATTTTCGTAAATTATGACAATAATTTGAAAGTATATCAAGCGTGGAGAGATAAATTGAGCCGAGGATTGGATGCTAATTCAACCCTTCGCCGCCCTCGCCACATCAAACGCCCATGGGTTAACCTCGATCCTTCAGTCTACGAAGTCAGTATCAAGTCATAAGACTTGATACCCTCTTTTTAACACACACTCATTAGCATCTTTTTAGTCTATTGGGCTACAATCTCACAACGTTTACTATAAGGTTATAGATATGGAAGAAATTATTGCGCGGAGCAATCTATACGCGTTATTATCGCGAGTACTGCTTCAAGAGCTTGATAGCGAAAAGTTAGAGCTTTTCTGCACGGATGAGACGATTTTGGAGTTTTTGCCCAATTGGCGCGATTGGGAATTCCGAAACGTAGAGAAACAAAAGCTTTTGGAAGAGTATTTGAATCCGGATTTTGCCAATCTTTCACTGTTGCATCTGATCCCCTACGAGACTTTTTACACCCGATTCGATCAAATGATCGAAACGGGAGGAGCTAATCCGGTGACCGATTTTTACAGTCGGTACGATTTCTTGGTCGATTATGAGGCCGCTCGTGTCGTATCTGCCGATCATATTGGAATTGAGATGGAGTTTATGCACCATTTGTGCGAAGCACAGCTCAAAGCGTATGAAGAAAACGATACGGATGCTTTAGAAGAGTTGATCCGCGTCCAATACGAGTTTCTCAATACCCATCTGCTCAAATGGGCGCCGATGTATCTCATTAACATGAAATACGAATCGCGCACGCCGCTTTATTACGACAGTGCGGAGATGGCACTTGAATTTATCCTCTCCGATAATGAAACATTGAGTGCTTTGGTCAAAGCGTGAGCCTATTATCCCTCTCAGCCGGACGGTGTGTTCGCGCCCTTAGCGTCAACTCTATCTGCTCTCTGTGTGCGGACGGATGTCCTACCGCTGCGATTCTCTTAAAAGATCGCCTCCCCTCGATCAACCAATCGATGTGTGTCGGCTGCGGAGGGTGTGTGGCAGTGTGTCCGAGCGAGGCGCTGGCGCTGGATGATTTTAATCCGACGAACTTTTTCTTTGAGTTTGTATCCGATAGTGAAAATCTCGTTTCATGCCAAAAAAACATCCCCTGTATTGCGGCTCTGTCCTCCGAGCATCTTATCTCATTAGCGGCATTGAAAAAAAGGGTAGTCCTCGATATAGGGCATTGCGCTGAGTGTGAAATCGGAGGGAAGGTTTTAGGGTCGATGGTTTCCAGAATCGAGAGTGCCAACTATGCCCTCGAAGCGATTGGAGTAGAAACCTTGGTTGAACTTCAAGAGATTTCGTATCAAAGCGAGAATGAACCGGTTGCGGATCGGAGAGATTTCTTCAAAACATTTCATCTTCGGGGAATCGCCAAAGCCAAAGTCGATTTTGAAAAAGAGGTGTTGAGCTCGACCGATCTTTTTGTTGACACCGCTATCGAAAGTTCTCATACTCAAGAGTTGAGAACGAAAAAAATCACCGATCGCCGAAAACTCTTTTTTACGGCGCTCAAACGGGTCGAAAAACCTTCAAACTACCACGTGATTGAGGGGTCGATGATACCGTTTACATCACAAAAATTGATGGATGAGACCTTGTGCACCGCCTGTCAGATGTGTTATCGGGTGTGTCCTACTGCGGCGTTGACCTCCGATATGCGTAATTCTAAGATCGATTTTGATCCGTTTTTATGCATCAAATGCCATTTGTGTCACGATGTATGCGAAAGCGATGCGATTATTCTTTCGCCATCGTATAATCTCAAAGAGTGGTTCGAACCGACGGTACAAAATCTCATCACCTATTCGGTACGCCGATGCGATGAGTGTGATGCCCTTTTTAGTTCCGTAGGAGGGGCTAAAATCTGCCGCCGCTGTCAACTCGAAGAAGAGGAAGCAATGGAATTGTGGGGACTTAAATAATGATGAACAATGATAATGCTATTACGGTAGCTACGAAACTGTATGGGTATATCGCCGAAAATGCTCATAGTAGCCGTTTTGCGGTTACCCTCAATAAACTCTACAAAGAGAACGGGATTGATGCAATGATGATCCCGATGAATATCCGTCCGGATGATATCGCTTTTACAATTTCACAAATGCGAAGCTCGAAACTCTGTGGGGCAGTAATCGCCAGTGAATATCAAGAAGAGGCACTTGCTTTAGTTGATGATGCTACATCAATGGCACATGAGAACGGTTATTGCGATGTGATCATGATTAATGAGGGGAAACTGATTGGTGATTTGATTATGCCGAGTGCATTGGAAGCGTATGCAGATAGAAGCGATTTTGAGGATGAGATTGCGATGAGATCCATGTGTCACTATTTTTACGATTTAACTACAGGAGAACAAGAATGAATACCCAAGATTTGAGCGATTTAAAAGCCGAATTTGATGCGTTTGTACGCTCAAAATGCGATACCGGAAGCTGTGAGAGCGGTAGCGAAGAGAACGATCCCGATAACGAACCGGTCCCGAGTTTCGTCGATGAACTCTCCGATAAACTGTTGGCTCCCTATCATAGCGGCGTCTATTTTTCACGGTTGGATATCAAACGGGTGGCCGAAGCGATAGATGAATCGATCCCGATCAAAGAGCGTAAAAAAATGATCAAAGCGCTGTTTCGCCATACCACTGAAAAAGCGTATCTCCAGCGTGCTTTTGATGAGTTCAATCGTCACTTCGGCGGACGTATTTTGATTTATCAAGAGCTCAGTGAGGCATTTCCAGCATCCAAAGCAATATTTGATGAGAATATCGATAAAATAAGAAAAACACAAAAGATGCTGGATCAGATTGTGGTAGATTTTGAAGAGATTGAGCCGACGGATGAGCCGATGATGGTTTAAAGAGGTTTGGTCAAGAAGGGGGAATAGTGAGCTTTAAATTTCGCGCGCAGCTCATTATCGCTCTGATCATTATTGCTGTTTCGTCAGCTTTTACCTTCTTCCATGTTTCGACGGAGATGCGCTACGCTGATGAACGTTCTCTCCGATCTTCTGAAAATGTCAGAATGGCATTTGATACGATTGTCCGTGATACGGAGCATTTTTACATTTTTCGGGCCTATGCCAATATACGTTCCGAAGGGGTCGCAAAAGCGATCAAAGAGCGTGATACCGAAACCCTTTACCGTTTAACGCTCCCCCGTTATAAAACACTGACCGAAGAGAATCCTTCCCTGACGATAATGCAGTTTCATGCACCGGATGGTCGCTCTATTGTTCGAATGCATCTCAAAGAAAAATTTGGTGATAACATAGCTGCACGTCGTCCGATGCTTCGGGAAGTGCATAAAAATCATAAAATGGTGACGGGATTTGAAGGCGGACTTGGCGGGATGGCCTATCGGGTCATCATGCCGGTTTTTGATAATGACACCTACATCGGAGCGCTCGAATTTGGTATCGGCAGTACCTATTTTATTGATAAATTGAAACAGATGACCGGTTCCCAAAGCATTTTGATGATTCATCAAAATGTCCTTGGTGCGGTGGATGAGTCACTCTATCAAAATCAATACGGCGATTACCGCTACAGCAATTTGGAGCGGGAAGAAAAAGAGATTCTCGATGCGTTTGCAGAGAAAAATCACAAAATTGAACCTAAAAATATCCGTGTCAAAGATAAAGATTACGAGATACATCCCCTCTTTTTAAAAGATGCGGATGAGAGAAATGTCGGGGCAATCATCTGTATTTACGATGTTACCGGAGGGTTTCAAAATACGGTAGAGACGGTTATCGGAAGTATCCTTTTAACCGCTTTGCTTGTGATGCTTTTTTGGGGAGTTTTTCAATACTTTTTGAGTTCGCTTATCGGTAAAATCAATCTTCAAGAGCGTTATATCCATACGATCCTCAATTCGCAAAAAAATATTGTAATCGTCACCGACGGTTTGGAAATTATTTATGCCAATCAACCTTTTTTCGATTATTTCGGCTATCCGACGTTAGAGAGATTTCGCCAAGCACACCCCTGTATATGCGATTTTTTTGAACCGGGAGAATCGAATGAGTATCTTTTGGGGAAAATTGAGGGTATTTTATGGACAGATTATCTGATTCAATACAATAAACATGAGCATAAAGTCAAAATGACGTTGAATTCGACAACATCGATCTTTACGGTTCATTCCCAAAAAATGGAGTATGATAACCAGATTCGCCACGTTGTCGTATTTACCGATATTACCAAACTTAACGATTTGGCGACACTCGACGCATTGACGCAGGTAGCCAATCGGTTTCAGTTTGATAAGGTACTCAGCCATTCGATTACCCTAGCCGAACGGTATGGAAGAGCCCTTTCGATTTTGTTGATCGATATCGATTTTTTCAAAAAAGTTAATGATAATTATGGTCATCTGGTAGGTGATGAAGTTCTTAAAACAATGGCTCAGATCGTGATGAACAATATTCGCAAAAGCGATATTCTTGCCCGATGGGGGGGTGAGGAGTTTGTTATCCTTTTACCCGACAGTGATCTCATATCAGCGATAAAAATAGCAGAAAACCTACGTCAAAAAGTAGAAGAAAGCGATTTTGCACCGGTGGATAAGGTTACCTGTTCTATAGGGGTAGCCCGTTGGAATGAAGGGGAGAACCCCGATCAGCTTTTGCGCCGAGTGGATGAAAAACTCTATCAGGCAAAAGAAGAGGGACGAAACCGGGTAGTGAGTTAGATCAAACCGCTTTTGAGGATTATCTGCCACACAATCGCCGCAGAGATCCCCGCTGCAAATCCGGCGATAATGTCATCGCCCATAACTCCTAATCCCCCCTTGGTTTCACGATCGATACGACCGATAATCGAGGGCTTTTTAATATCATAAATACGGAAAAAGATAAAACTCAAACCAATTTGAAATGCGATGCCGTTACTCCACGTCATGAGGCTGGAGAGATCAAAGCCGACTCCAGGAGCGATAGAGAGGGCAAACCATAGTCCGACGAGTTCATCGATAACGATGCGGCTGTCGTCGTGAACCTGAGTTAGGCTTTCATGTTTGTCGATGGCTTTGATCGCGATCATCGAAATGAGGATTGTGGCGAGAAAGAGAGTCTGTGGACCGAGATAGAGGAGAATCGCGATTCCCAGCGGAAGTGCGGCAAGCGTCCCTACGGTGCCGGGAGCTTTTGGGGAGAGGCCGCTGTACGCGACGGTGAGAAAAAACCATCTCATAAAAAAACCTTAGGTTAAAGATGTGGTCTGATAAAGGCGCATCAGTTCGACGTAAAAATCTTTTTCCGTATGCTCTTCAAGCAGACCGGTGATCGGCATGATGTCATAATAGAGTTTGGAGAGATTTTTAAACCGGTTCGGATAGAGCGATGCGACGATCATCGCCGAAATCTCTTTGCGTACCAAGACAGCCGGAGGTAAAAGTCCCTGTTGCATCAGCTCCAAAATCGATTCGGCATGATAAGAAATATGGTGGTGATGTCCATGCGGGCAGGTTTGTACACTGACGAGCGTTTTACATTGGTTACAGTAGACGTATTCGCTTGAAATACCCACTTCAATATCGATCCCTACCAACCGATCGACGATCGATTTGTTGGCATTGTGATCGTAATACATTCCGATGCCGGCATGATTTTGACCGATCATGAGCCGATCACAGCCGTAGTTTTTGGCAACGATGGCATCGAGGATCACTTCATTGCTCCCCGCAAAAATATAGCTGCTCTCCAACGGGACCACAACAACACGGTTTCGCGGAAGATAGTTTTCAATAAAAAATTGAAGTGTCTGGTAGCGAAGTTCATACTTGAGATCGGCGTTGTTATAGGGTTTGAGGAGAAAAATAACGATTAAATCGGTGCTCTCCAAGCTTTGTCGAATCAGCCGTTCATGCGCGCGGTGAAGCGGGTTGGCTGCCATAAACATTGCGGTGGTATATTGGGCCCCAATCTGTTCTTTGGCATCGTTGATCAGGGTTTGAATCGATAGGACTGGGGTCAAATCGATGGTATATTCACCGCAAATAGCGTATTTTCCGAGTCGTTTATAGGTGGCACTGACTCCCGGATGGGATAGATCTTCGGTACCGTAAATTTGTCGCAGCCGTTCTTGGGGATCGATGGGATAGATCTCATCGACACACAGCTCACCAACGATCTCCCCCTCGCAGATCAAATCGAGGATTTCACCTTTGAAAGAGCTGGTGAGGATGGTTTCATTCACTTTGCCGCTCGGAGAGAGAATAAGAGGGAAGGGGAACGTTTTCCCCATAAACATTCCGCTGCTGAGAACCTCTTTGCTCTGAGCTTCATTCATGAGTGCCGTTACGGGGCTGAGCATTCCCGCTTTGAGAAGCGTGAGGGCAGATACGGCCTCTTGGTCGATGTATAGGGCTCTATTTTTTCTTGACGATGCCATATTTCTTTCTCTTTTCCCATAAGCTTTTGCGTGAGATTCCCAGTTTTTTGGAGAGTTCGGTATCCGGAAAACGGTTTTGGAAATGGATCATGATGTATTTGACATACTCTTCGATCGGGAGGATCTCCCCCTGATCGAAGAGGTTATTATCACTTTCGATCTCAATCACTTTGAAAGGGGCGTTATCAATATGTTCTGTGCTGGCGACAATGCACGATCTCCCGCTGATGAGTTCATAAAACGCTTTGTGTTCCGATTTTTTGAGATTTTGGAAATCGGTAATAAAGAGGAGAGCGTCTTTGCCGGCTGCAGCTATATCGCTAATAGCTTTTGCTGAGGAGAGGGAGATAAAGTGTAAAGGTTTATCGTGATGTGCCGCGTAACGGAATGCAAAAGCATCGGCATATTTTTGATAGCCGCTGCAGATGAAGAGGGGAAGTTCTGTTTTTTCAACGTCTTCGTTAACGTTAATCGAGTTAAAAGTGTGATTCAAATAACGCTCATACGTCTGATTTTGCCGTTTTAAACGCTCATGATTTTGGAAATGTTGGATTTTTCGGATCAACTCCTCGATCATAAACGGTTTGAGGATGTAATCTTTGGCCCCTGCGGCAAGCGGTTTGGATACGGTATCGTTACTCACGTAGCTGACCATCAAGATAACGACGGCATTTTTATACGCTTCAATGACGGGGTAGATGTCTTGACCGCTGATATTGGTCGAGAGGAGAACGACATCGTAGGGGGTGCCTCTTAGTCCCTCTTTCGTAGAGCTTGAAATATCGCAGTTGTGACTTAGATCGCTCAGTTTTGAGGCAATGCTTTGTGCCAAATAAATTTCATTTTCGATAATGAGAATATTCATCCGTTTTTCCAATCAAAATAATGTACTGATGCGCTGGCCATAACCGCTACCCCCTCTTTACGTCCGATAAATCCTAAATGTTCCGTTGTGGTCGCTTTGACATTGACCCGTGACATAGGTATAAGCATGATTGATGCCAAAATACGGCGCATCTCTTCTTTGTAGGGGGAAATTTTCGGTGTTTGGGCAATAATGGTGATATCGGCATGGGAGATGACGAAACCAAAGGCGTGAAGTTTCCGGACACATTCGGCCAGGAGTTCTTTGGAATCGATGTTTTTATACGTCGCATCGGTATCCGGGAAAAGCATCCCGATATCCCCCAGACATGCCGCTCCGAGCAATGCATCAATCAATGCATGGATAGCGACATCTCCGTCACTGTGGGCTTTGAACCCAAAGGGGCTTTCGATCTGGACACCGCCCAAAACCATCGGTTTGCCCTCCTCGAATCCGTGAACATCAAATCCGTTTCCGGTAAACGTCGTAGAGGCGGGGGGTGAGAGGCATTCGAGTGCGGAGAGATCGTTTGCAAAAGTGATTTTGGCGGCACGTTCATCACCTTGGACAAAATAGCGTGTTCCGCCGGACGCCACGATAGCACTGCTCTCATCGGTGTATTCGATTGTCGTATCGAGTGCACGGCGCAGTATCTCGGTACGGGAGAGTTGAGGGGTTTGGATCCGTTTGACCGCTTCGCGCGGAATGGTTTCATCGTGATAGACAACGGTATCGGAGACGTCCAATGCCGGCACGATAACATCGGCTCTATTTTTTTCTTTCAAAAGTCTTTGGATAAGATCGGTATCCACGCAAGAACGGGCAATATCGCTCACCATGACGTAGGGGGTCTCAACAAAACGCAAAGCATTTTTAAGCGATTGTTGACGGGTTTCTCCCCCCTCAATAACGTGATCATCACAGATTGGGGTGATAAAAGGGATTTCATCCGGATGGACGACAAGGATAACTTTTTCTATGGAGAGAGTCTCTTTGATACGGTTGGTAACATGGAGCCACAACGGATCATGCCCGACGCGAAGCCATTGTTTTTTTACGGGAACTTTAAAACGGGAAGAGTTACCTGCTGCAAGTAAAACAAGGGTCAAATCAGACAAAATGTATCCTATTTTGAAAACTGTTACGAAATTATACACTCAAAAAGCTTTTTTTTATCTTGTTTGTGATAAATTCTAAGATACTTCTAGAGGTATAAAGGGTTGTTTTCCTAAATCCTCTTGAAATTTTTAATCTACATTAAAAGAGAGTCTACCCTTTTAGGGGCTCTTATTTATAAGTCCAATTAAGCTTTTGTAAAAGATCAAGGAGAGAGTATGAGAACCGAATGGGTCGCCAAAAGAGAAAACGACACCGTCCGCACTCAGATGTATTATGCCAAGCAAGGCATTATTACCGAAGAGATGGCGTATGTTGCCCGCATTGAGGAACTTGATCCTGAATTGGTTCGCTCCGAGGTGGCACGGGGACGTCTGATCATCCCGGCCAACGTCAATCACAAAAATTTGGAACCGATGGCGATCGGAATAGCCGCACGGTGTAAAATTAATGCCAATATCGGCTCATCCGCCATTGCGAGTGACGTACAAGGGGAGATTGAAAAGATTCAGGTCTCTCAGCATTATAAAGCTGATACGGCAATGGATCTCTCGACGGGGGGAGATTTGGATGAGATTCGCCGCGCCGTTATCGCCAATTCGAAAATTCCGATCGGAACGGTACCGATTTATCAAATTTTGCACGACGTGAACAACAAAATCGAAGATTTGACGATCGAAAAAATGCTTGAAGTATTAGAGCGCCAAGCACAGCAAGGGGTGAGTTATTTCACGATCCATGCGGGCTTTTTGCTTGAAACCATGCCCAAAGTCGCCAAACGGAAAATGGGGATCGTCAGCCGTGGAGGATCACTCATGGCGGCATGGATGATGCACTATCATAGAGAGAATCCGTTTTACACCGCGTATGACGAGATTCTTGATATTTGTGCCCGTTACGATGTCTCTTTATCTTTGGGAGATTCGCTCCGTCCAGGGTGTTTGGCAGATGCATCCGATGAAGCACAGCTCGGAGAGCTCAAAGTGCTTGGTGAATTGACACTCCGCGCATGGGAGAAAAACGTACAGGTGATGATCGAGGGGCCGGGACACGTTCCTCTCAATCAGATCGAACGTAACATGAAAATTCAGCGCGAATACTGTCACGAGGCACCGTTTTATATCCTCGGGCCTCTCGTCACCGACATCGCAGCAGGGTATGATCATATCAGCTCCGCGATCGGTGCGGCGGTCGGCGGATGGCACGGAGCCTCGATGCTTTGTTACGTCACCCCGAAAGAGCATTTGGGATTGCCGAATGCCGAAGATGTCCGCGCTGGGATCATCGCGTACAAAATTGCGGCACACGCCGCCGACATCGCCCGTGGACGCAAAGGTGCTCGTGACATCGACGATGCGATGAGTGACGCGCGCTATGCGTTTGACTGGAATCGCCAGTTTGAACTTGCTCTCGATCCGGAACGGGCGCGTGAATATCATGATGAGACATTGCCGCAGGATGTTTTCAAAGAGGCCGAGTTTTGTTCAATGTGCGGACCAAAGTTTTGTTCATACAAAATTACGCAACAAATCATGGAGAACCCTGATGCGATTGCACAGATTGCAGAAGAAGTTAAAGCAAAAAGTGCAAGTTAAAAACAACAAGGAGAATATTTAAATGACAGAAGAAATTGTAAAATCAGCATTAAGCAAAGTTACTTATCCGGGATTCACGAAAGACATCGTAACCTTCGGATTCGTCAAAGAGATCAAAATCGATGGGAAAAATGTCAGTGTTACTGTTGATATCACTTCAAGTGCACCCGAAGTAGCACACCAAATTACCCTTGAAGCAACGGATGAGTTGAAACGTGCCGGTGCGGGTGAAGTGGTCGTGAATATTACCGCCCCTAAAATGCCGCGTGAGAGTTCATCAAAGGGCAAAAATATCGCCCCTCAGGTGAAAAATTTCATCATGGTAAGTTCAGGTAAAGGGGGAGTCGGTAAATCGACGACGTCGGTGAACCTCGCCGTAGCTCTCGCGATGCAAGGGAAAAAAGTGGGTCTTTTGGACGCCGATATTTACGGTCCGAATATTCCCCGTATGCTCGGTGTAGAGGGGATCAAACCTGAAGTCGTCGGAAACAAAGTTCTCCCGATCAAAGCATACGGGATTGAGATGATGTCGATGGGCTCACTCATGGAAGAGGGGCAATCGCTCATCTGGCGTGGTGCGATGATTATGAAAGCGATCGAGCAGTTCTTGCGCGACATCATGTGGTCGGATCTCGATTGTCTCGTTATCGATATGCCTCCGGGTACCGGTGATGCACAATTGACATTGGCTCAAAGCGTTCCGGTTACCGTCGGTGTTACCGTTACGACTCCGCAAATGGTATCGCTTGATGATTCACGCCGAAGTCTTGATATGTTCAAAAAACTCAATATTCCTATCGCGGGAGTGGTAGAGAACATGTCCGGATTTATCGCTCCGGATACGGGTGTCGAGTATGACATCTTCGGCAAAGGAACCTCCAAAGCGATGGCAGATCAGTTTGAAACCTGTATTCTCGCAGAAATCCCGATCGAGCCATCTATCCGCACGGGCGGAGATGAGGGTAAACCGGTAACGTATTACGCGCCGACATCTGAAACGGCAAAACGGTACATGAAAGCGGCAGAAGAGCTTTGGGCTACGATTGAAAAAATCAACGAAGAGGGTGGGGTGGATAACCAAGCGATCCAACCGAACACCCCTCCAGGCGTGTCGGCGTGTTCAACTGCTGCTGCGCCACAGCCGCAGAGTGGCGGTAGCTGTGGAACCGGTTGCGGTTGCCACTAAGCCTATTTTTCTCTCCTAATGGGGAGAAATCTCCCATTTTTTACAACTCTAACCTTTTTTTCAGTATAATCAATCTATTTACGTCACAAGTCAGGAATAATGAAAAAAAAGAGTACCTTTTTCACCCTCTCCATCTCTATTATCTCGATTATGATCCTTTTCATCATTATTTTGGTCGGAACGTTTCGGTTTATGGGGCTTCAATCGGCTGAGGGGAGAGCCGAACTGGCAAGCACCATTATCCGCGAATCGTTAACCTCACATATGGTGAGCGGGACGAGCGATCATCAAGATAAATTGCTCAAGCAGATTGAATCGATCGAAGGTGTTAAACGAGCATGGGTTGTCCGTAGCGAAGGGCTGAATCGTCAATACGGAAGCGGTATTTACCCACAAGAGGCTCGTGATGATATCGACCGTGCGGTACTAAGAGAGGGGAAATCGATCGATACGGTTTCGGGAACTCTCTTTTCGGATACGTTGTACCGTTATACAATCCCCTACGTTGCCACCGATAAAGGTAAAATCGATTGTTTGAGCTGTCATGATGCCAAAGTAGGTGAAACTCTGGGAGCTGTTTCGATTGAGATGGAGATCAATGATTTGAAAGTGACCGGATTGGTTGCTGCACTCACTGCCATTGTCTCTCTTACACTTTTGACTTTCTATCTTCTGAAAAATGTTCTTCATTTTATCCGATCCTATAAAGAGACTTTGGATGAAGTAGCGGTTGTGATGGAGCAAGCGGAGGGGGGAGATTATACCCATCGAGTTTCCCAACATGAAAATGCTGACGGATATAACTCTGCCATGTGGACCAATTCATTAATGGACAAACTCGATACCGCTTTGTCGCAAAGCAGTGAAAAAATGACCACATTGATCCAACTCGATAAACCTAATACCGATCCGCTGTATGTGGTTCAGAGCGGTATTGATCAGCTTTATGAAGTGGAGCGTTTCCGTAAAGCGATCGAAAAAGACCAAAATATCGAAGAGGTGTATGAACGTATCGTTGCCTTGCTCCGTACACGATGGAATTTGAATGATTTTAATATTTTGGAAGTGAACCCGCAAAACAAAGCGACCGTAGTGATCCATTCGGAAAAAACTCTCTTATGTGATGCCGCAAGTGGATGCCGTGCCGATCGCACCGCCAATACGGTTGATTCTACTGAGTGTGAAGTGGCGTGTCCGAAGATGATTGACCCTGATGCTCATTATGTGTGTCAAAGCTATCCGATTGTGGATGAACTCGATATCGTGATCTCTTTGGTAAGTTATGATGCCCGAACGATCCCTAAAATCAAAATTGCACTCGAACAGCTCGGTAATTATATTAATGCCTCCCGTCTTCAGATTATCAATAAAAAACTTCAGCAGACGGTACGGATCGATCCTCTAACCCAGCTTTATAACCGTGCTTATATTGAAGAGTTATCGAAGCTCATCAATGCCCAATCGAAGAGAACGATGATTCCTTATGGGGTGTTGATGGTCGATATGGATCAGTTCAATATCATCAACCACTCTTACGACACTTTTGTCGGTGATGAGGTAATTAAAGCGATGGGACGGAATATTCAAGAACAGCTTCAGTCGGGAGATATAGTGGTTAGGTATGGAAACGATACCTTTTGCGTCGTTTTGTACGATTATGAGGCTGATCACGTTACTGAGGTTGCAGAAGCAATCCGACTTTCGTTTAAAAAGAAAATTCGGGTCAATACCTATGCTATTTTGAAAACAGTAAGTATCGGAGTAGCGCTGTTTCCTGCGCAAACACCGGATATGATAGAGGCGATTGAAGGGGCAAAGCGGGCATTAATCGAAGCCAAACATCAAGGGGGCGATACCGTTTTGGTTTATGATGCCAACACGATGCTCATATAACTGATATTATGTATTTTTCGAACTGAGCCCGAAAAGTGGCAAGAGCTAAAGTCCTTTGTTGGATGCGAGAGAAAACTGACTAATACCCTTCTAAAGTGCGTAAGATCAGTTATCTAATTAGAACTGATCCCCACCGTTAAACATCCGATCTTCAAACTCGATAACGCGGTTCCGTCCGGTATGTTTCCCCTCATAGAGTGCCAAATCGGCGAACTTGATCACTTTCCAGATAGAATCGGCTTGTGTCGGGAAGTGGGCGATACCGATACTGAGTGTTTTTTCAACGGTATCGCTACCGAATTGGTACTTTTTCTCATTGAATTTGGTTCGTATTTTCTCAGCTACTTGTACGGCACCCTCAGGGGTTGTGTTATAGAGGAGAACGATGAACTCTTCACCGCCGTAACGGATTGCCAAATCGGCTTTACGGATACTTTGCTGCAAAATCTCTGCCAGCGATTTGATGACAATATCTCCCGAATCGTGTCCGTAGGTATCGTTGACCATTTTAAAGTAGTCGATGTCGATCATCAAGATAGCGTAGGTAATATGCGAGCGTAAAGCTTGCTCAGAGGTTTTATCAATAAACTCTTCCAAAAAGCGGCGGTTATAGAGTTTTGTCGCACCGTCGCGCAATGAAGAATCACGCAGTTTATCCATCAACGTACGGCTCTCGATAACGGCTTTTGCCGCCTCAAAATAGTTTTTGATACTCGGGAGCGAAAGATTCATATTCTCGATTTCCGCTTCCGATTTGGCTGAGAATGAGAGGATAAGAGCTAAATCATCATTTATATTGAACGGTATGCATGAGTACGCTTTATCCTCGGCACAGTTGGTACAGATATTCGGAAAATCGGTTGAATAGACATCACTGGCGGTACGGTAAGCGCGGCACTCCATCGCATTTTGATCGGCAACCGGTAAACAAAAGCTTTTGTGATCGGTAATATGGATCAATTTACGCTCTTTGGAGTTTTTTTCAACTTCATAGAGAGCAAAATGGGTAAATCCGAATTTCTCTTTTAAAACGTAGATAAAGCGTTGATAAATAGCATCTTTGGTGCTGTCAAGCTCGATTGTCTTTTTAAATTTATAAACATCGGAGAGCTCTTGGATAATGATACCGGCGGTACTGAGCGGATCGCTGCACGAAATATTGGATCGTGTCGCAAAGGTATTAAGGTTGTGTTTAATTCCACCGAACGTATCTTCCATTTTTTGGAAAAGGGTATTCATCTGTTCGGCTACTTCACTTCCCGCATCTTTGAGGGTTGTGGTAAAACGGAATGTAAAATCTCCGGTGCGAGCCCGTTTGATCCCTTGTTGGAGGTTCTCAAAGAGTTTCATGTACGGTTTGAAATAGTGGTGGGTAACCCATAATGCAATGATGATAAAAATGACATTGATAGCAAAAATTTTCGCAATCGTCATTGCTCCGGTTTGGCGTACTTCATTGATGTTGAACTCCATGCTGATGGCTCCCAGAACATCCCCTTCCTGAACATTATGACAATTAAGACAGTTCGGATTTCCATAGGCGGTGGCGATGTAGGGGATGGTAACACGTAAGATTGCATTTTGAGCATCTTCATTCACTTCACGAACGCTTATACCCTCTTTGAGAACTTTATTGTCAATTGCGTCTCGGGGTCTTTCATTTTGCATCCCCTCACCGTATTGTTTGACGACATTATCAGCTCGGACGATCCAAAGGGCCTGAACATCTTTGATATTTGCGATATTGCCGAGAAAAAATTCCCGTTTATCCATCATGCCGTTAACCATATGTGCTGTCAAGCCATCACGGACAATTTCTGCCGTCATTTTCGATTTTTCGATGGCATTTTTATAGCCGTATTCTCGGAAGTTCAGGGCAACGTTCGTGATGGTGGCGACAGCAAGTCCGATGAGCATCAAAGCGACAATAAATAAAATTTTCCGGTTAGCATTCATACTGGGTGACCTTATGGATAAACAAATTTGGGAAATATAAAGTACTTACAGTATCTAAATAATTTTTAAACGTAGATGAAAGTGAAGTGAGGCGCTAAGGTCTATTCGACCGTAACGCTTTTAGCTAAGTTGCGGGGCATATCGACATCGTTCCCCAAGCGGATCGCGATCTCCATAGAGAGGAGTTGCAAGACCACCATCATCTCGAAAAACTCACACATATAGTGCTCACTGGCTTTGGTACGGATATGATCATCCGCTTTGTCGAAATCAAGCGGACTGATGGAGCAGATGGTCGAATCACGCGCACTGAGCTCTTCGATATTGCTTTTAGTTTTATCGTAGAGTTTGTGTTGCGGCAACAATGCGATGGTAAAGAGTTCAGGATCGGCCAATGCGATCGGACCGTGTTTCATCTCACCGCTAGGGTACCCCTCGGCGTGGAGGTAGCTGATCTCTTTGAGTTTCAAGGCTCCCTCAAGTGCGAGCGGGAAGAAAACATCCCGTCCGATGAAGAAAAATCCGTGACCGTGAAGGTAGCGTTTGGATAATCGTCGGAGTTGTTCGTGCAGTGCACTATCGACCGTGACGGTTGTTGGGAGAGTGCGTAGAAGATGGATTTGGTTTTGGATCTCTGAAACGTCCAAGGTTTTTCGCTCTCCGGCTAGACTTAAGCTCAACATCCACAAAACACACACTTGGGTCGCGAACGCTTTGGTCGATGCCACCCCTTTTTCGATTCCGGCACGGGTAAGAAGAGAGGCATCGGCTAAGCGTACCATCGATGAATTATCGACGTTACAAATTACAAGTGTTTTGAGACCGAATTTTTTGGCCATTTTTAGGCTCTCTAGCGTGTCGGCAGTTTCACCGCTCTGAGAGATGACGACGAACAAGGTATCGGGGGTGAGAAACGGTTCCCGATATCGAAACTCGCTGGCGATTTCGACGGATGTTTTGATTTTTGCGTGACGCTCAAAAAGATAACTGGCAACCATGGCGGCATGGTAGCTGGTACCACAAGCGCAGAGTTTGATCTCGTTGATCCCTTCAAAGAGCGCTGAATCAATTTCCTCAAAATAAACGCTATCATCCCGCAGCCGACCCATCAAGGTATCGGCTAGGACACGGCTTTGCTCATAAATCTCTTTCTCCATGAAAAAGCGATACCCCTCTTTTTGGGCAGAGAGTTTGTTTTCAGCGAGGGGAGAAAAACGGAGTGCGACTGATTGGTCATTATGATCGAACAAAGAGATCCCTTTGGCAGACGCGTAGCCGTAGTGTCCGTCTTCGAGATAGATCACTTCATGACATTTTCCGATAAGGGCCGCATCGGAGGAACCGAAAAGCACTTCACCTGCTTCATTGCGTCCGATAATCATCGGAGAGCCGTGTTTGGCAAAAAAGATTGTATCGTTTTCGCTGCTGTTGACGAGGAGAATCGCGTATGCCCCTTCGAGTTCGGAAAGCGTTTGTTGGAAAGCCTCAAAGGTGCTTGAAGCGGTTTTGAGGTGGTATTCGAACAAATGGACGATCACTTCGGTATCGGTTTGACTGAGAAATTGGACCCCTTGAGCTACAAGAGCGGTTTTGAGTTCCTGATAATTTTCGATGATACCGTTATGAACAACATACGAATTTTCCCCGAGATGAGGATGTGCGTTGAGTTCGGTCGGTTTTCCGTGGGTTGCCCAGCGGGTATGTCCGATCCCCACTGAGAATCCCTCACTCTCGAAATTTTTAGCTTTTTCTTCCAAATTGACCAGTTTTCCTACCGCTTTAAAAAGGGAAAAATTGCTGTTTTGGAGTACTGCAATTCCGGCAGAGTCATAGCCTCGGTATTCGAGTTCACGCAACCCGTCGATCAAAATTTGTTTAACGGGTTTAACGCCGATGTATCCTACGATACCGCACATAGTTACTCTCCTGTCAGTTTAGCGATAATATCGCGCGCATTATCGCACATTCTGTTTTGTTTTTCAATTAAGAAATGGTCACGTGTCATGTTTTTATTGGTATGAATTTTCGCAGTGGCGATATTGATTTGGGCTTCATCGAAGAGTTGGACAAAATAGGCCAAAAGCCCCCGTTGATTTGTCGTGTTGAGATTGAGCTGGGCATAATGGATCGAGTGGTCGCAATCGAGGGTGATTTCGTCGGGTTTAATGACAGGTTTAGGGAGATCGAGTTTGCGGCTCATATCAAACGCCTCTTCAACAATCATCTCGATTTGCTCCATCGTCCCCTCGCGCGGACGTTGCAAAAATTCGATTTTGAAATATTTGAGACCGTCAAAGAGGGTGAAAATATCCATCGAAGCGACATCAAGGTAGCTCAGTTTACCGAGAAGATACCCAAGATTAAGAGGAATTCGACGGAAGATATGGATGATGAGTCCGCCGTCGATGTTGAGTTGATAAGTGAAATTTTGGCATTGGAAAGCCTCTTTGGAGATGTTGATAATCTCGCTCGGGGTGTGTTTGAAGAAAAAGAGATTGGATTCGATTGAGAGGACTTTTTTCTGCTCAATTTTAGAGAGTTCGCCAAATTCGGGATCGTGCGTTAGCCGTTTTTCTTTATTTTGCCGTTTGATCGCATCGGTAATACGGTCATTTTGGGAGGCGATTTCCAATGATGCCTCATAGAGTTCATGGAGGAGATTAGCACCGAATCCGGTATAGGTGCCCGGACCGACACCGTTGACGTCAGCGTAGGTGAGGATGTAGAGCAATGTGAGATTTTCTGGTGTTTTGATCTTGGACATAAATTGATAGAGGGTTTTCTCATGATAGAGATTTTCACGATAGGCGACATGGGTCATCAGAACGTGGTGCCGGACAAGCAATGCGGCACGTTCATGGAGTGATGATGGGAATTTGAGATTTTTTATGAAAGGTATGATGAGTTTTGCCCCAACCTCACTATGGTCTTGTTTGCGACCTTTGCCGGTATCATGGAGCAAAATAACCGCTTTGAGCAATGCTTTGTCGCTGATGCTGAGCGGTTTGTAGAGCGCTTCGACGTAGGGGTCTTTGATATTTTCAAGGGCTTCGATACATTTGATCGAGTGTAAATCGACCGGATATTGATGATATCCGTCGAATTGGGGGAGGTGGAGTACCTTTTTAAACGCTCCGATGAGCTGATGGAGAATTCCTGCGTCATAAAAAAGTTTTAAAAACGGATACAGAGACTCCCGTTCAAAGAGTTTCCGTAACAGTCCATGCGTTTTGGAACGAAGGGGATGTTTGATCTCAGTGTAGGTGAAATGGTATAAAATGCTTGAATCAAACTTCCATTCCCGATCGTCGAGATTCAGCAATAACTCCAAAAGAGAATCGATGGAGTGTGTGGATTGGTTAAAAGAGGCGTATATAATCCCTTCGATGGCATAAAAACCTTTTGCGATCCGATTGTGTCGCAATTGGAGGGTAGTCGTTGAATTATGCAGATAGATTCGAGCCATTTTTTTGACATAAATCTGGGTGAAATTATTTATCCGCCATTGTGCTTCAAGTAATTTTGTAACCAGTTTTCTCTCATCGCTAAATCCGAGCATTTCAGCAATAAGAGGCATGTAATCAAGAACGAGCTGATCTTGCTGTTTTCCGGTAAGGAGGTGAAGCGCGCTTCGGATCCGAAATAGGAGTTCGAGAGCGATCCTATATTCGCGGTATTGGTCTTCACTGAAAAGTTCGCCGCTTAACTCTTTGAGACTATTCACTCCGTACAATGTTTTGGCGATCCAATAGAGGAGCTGCGAATCGCGCAGCCCTCCCACCCCTTCTTTAATATTAGGTTGCATCGAAAATGAAAATTTTCGGCGTCTGGCATCCGCTTCTTCGATTTTTGCCATCACAAATGCTTTGGGGTTATCATGACGAATTTTCGTCAGTTTATTTTGGGTGGCGCTCCAGGTAAAGGGTGAACCGATGATGAGGCGTGATTCCATCATTGCCGTTTTGATCGTGATATCTTCGCGTGATGCTCCGAGGAGGTCATTTACTTCATGAACCCGATGTCCCAATTTCAGACCCGCATCCCACGCAAGGTAGAGAAATTTTTCGATTATGGCAGAAGTATTATATCCGTCATTTTTTTCATACACGATCATCAGATCGATATCGCTGTGGACACAGAGCTGTTCACGACCGTAGCTTCCGAGTGCGATAAAAACGATAGGGATATTGCTTCGCATCGGCAGATAATTGCCAAAAAGGCGACGAAGTACCGTTTTGTACATGTGGGAGATGATCGAATCGAGTGTTTTAGTGTGGGTGACGAGGAAATCTTTCCCCTGATTTCGTTCAAAGAGGGTGCTGAGTGAATTTTTGTATTCGGTAATATAGGCTTTGAAAAGCTTGGATATTTCAAAATCGGACGCTTTTTTCTCGATGAGGTCTTCTATTTGCTCGTTTATACTCATACGTAATCACTTTTTGTTTTATTGTAGCGCATAAAACGATCGTTTATGAAAAAGTATCGATGAAAAAAGCATCAGCCTCTCATTTACCAAATTTGCATAAAAAGTCGATTTTAAGATGCTACAATTGTTTAACAGAGGCAGAAAGGGGTAAAAATGGCCGAATCAACCATTTATCAGAAAGTTTTAGAGATACACGATCATGTGATGGGAATTTTACGTTCCATGAAAGTCCCCCCTTATCCTTCGCAGTACAAAAAAATCTTTGATCAGCTTTTTGTCGATTCTGCCGATGAAGCAATGCGTAAAGATCAGGAAAATACCGATCAAAAAGTGCTTAGCGAGGTCAAAGAAGATGTCACAAAGTATCTCGATATGGTTGAAAATTCTGTTGGCTCTTTTATTGAATCGCATTCGGGTATTGCATCGGTAGCCGAGAGTCAGCGTGAACGTCTTGATACCGCTCCTTTGGATTCGAATGAAAAATTTGTTGAGTTTATTCGGGAATTGAGTCTATTAAACCAAAGCATGTCTATCGAACTCGACAAAGCGCAAGCCAAAATTGACGTGTTAAATCAGGAACTTTTTGAAGCGCGATCGGAACTTACGATTGATCCGTTGACCAAAGTAGGGAACCGACAGAGCTTTTTGAACGATATTGAACCGGCGTTGGAAGCGGGACAAACGAAAAAACTTTCATTGGTTTTGATGATGATCGATGTCGATAATTTCAAATATCTAAATGATGAATTCGGCTATGTTGCAGGGGATAAGGTACTCTATTTTATTGCCCAGACGATCAAAGGGATGATCCGGAGCGCTGATAGTGTCTATCGCTACGGAGGAGAAGAGTTTGCGGTTGTGTTGAACCGTTCCGATGTGACTCAAGCCGAACCGATGGCGGATCGGATCCGTACGAAAATAGAACAGAGCAACCTTTTGTACAGCGGTAAACAGGTTCATGTGACGATCAGCGTAGGGGTAACGATCCATCAGATGGGAGATACGCTCGAAACGTTGATCGAACGTGCCGATAAAGCGCTCTACTGTGCCAAAAAATCGAATAAAAACTGTACCTATATGTTTAATTGGTAATTTTGAAAATAGTTTGCTTGTCATAAGAAGTACATTTTTTCTTTTGCTATAATGCGCCTCAAAATAAGCAGTTAAAGATTTTTCAATGAATGTGATCGAAAAAGTAAAACAAAATATCCGTTTATCGTTTGACGAAGCGGTAGCATTATACGATGTAGACCTCTTTACCCTTGGTGAGCTCGCTGACGAACGCCGCAAAGCGTTGCATGGCAAACGTACCTATTTTAATATCAACCGTCACATTAACCCCACCAATATTTGTAAAGACATCTGTAAATTTTGTGCTTACAGTGCCAGCCGTAAAAATCCCAACCCGTATGCGATGAGTCATGAGGAGATTTTGGCAATCACCGATGATATCGTCTCACGCGACATCAAAGAGGTACATATCGTCTCGGCACACAATCCCGATACGGGATTGGAGTGGTATCTGGAAGTGTTCAAAAAAATCAAAGAACGTCATCCGCAGCTTCATGTCAAAGCCCTCACAGCGGCGGAAGTCCATTTTCTCTCCGAAGAGTACGGCAAAAGCTACGATGAGATACTTGATTTGATGATCGAGTACGGTGTTGACTCGATGCCGGGTGGGGGCGCGGAGATTTTTGATGAAAAGGTGCGCAATTATATCTGTAAAGGGAAAGTGAACTCCGAGCAGTGGCTCGACATTCACCGTAAATGGCACGAGCGGGGTATGAAATCAAACGTTACGATGCTTTTCGGTCATGTTGAAAGTCGTGCGAATCGTATCGATCATATGTTCCGTATTCGTGATTTACAGGATGTCACGGGAGGATTTAACTGCTTTATCCCTCTGGTGTATCAGACTGAGAATAACTATCTCAACGTCAAAGAGTTCATTACGGCACACGAAATCCTCAAAACCTATGCGATCAGTCGTATCGTTTTGGATAATGTTCCCAATCTCAAAGCCTACTGGGTTACTTCGACGGTGAATTTAGCGCTTGTCGCTCAGGAATTCGGGGCGAATGATCTTGATGGAACGATTGAATGCGAATCGATCAACTCCGCTGCTGGAGCCAAAAGTGCCAATGGTGTCAATCTCAAAGAGTTTGTTGCTCTAATAAAGAACAGCGGGTTTGAGCCGATCGAACGCGATAGCTTGTATAATACAATCAAAGCATGGTAAGGAAGAAATATGATTTTAATGATTGATAACTATGACAGCTTTACCTACAACATTGTCCAGTATTGTTTGGAACTGGGAGCTGACCTTAAAATCATCCGTAACGATGAGATGAACATTGAGGAGATCGAAGCCCTTCATCCCGAGAAGATCATTATTTCTCCGGGACCCGCAACTCCAGACGATGCAGGGGTGACTTTGGATGTTATACGTCATTTCGCCGACAAAGTACCTATTTTGGGAATCTGTTTGGGGCATCAAAGCATCGCACAAGCGTTCGGCGGCAATGTGGTGCGGGCAAAACGGATGATGCACGGTAAAACTTCCAAGATGGTACGTCAGGGAGAAACCCCGATTTTTAACAAACTTCCAGAGCTGTTTACCGCGACTCGCTACCATTCGTTGATTGTCGAACAGGAGAATCTTCCCGATGTGATTATCCCAACTGCCTATAGCGAAGACGACCATGAGATTATGGCACTGGAGATCAAAGACAAACCGATTTACGGTGTCCAGTTCCATCCCGAATCGATTATGAGCGAATTCGGTCATGAGATACTCAATAATTTTCTAAAATTATGAGAGAAAAAGCCTTTTTTGCAGCACTGTTGGGGATTAATTTTTTACTCCTCCTGTTGCAGATCGAAGGGCTCTCAATCGGATATCATGAAGCATTAATCCTATACGGTGATTTGAGTCCTCTCCAATTTATTATCAACACTTCTCTCTCATTATTCGGTCATAATGATTATGCTCTTCGCTTACCCATCATTATATTGCATCTAATCTCGGTCGTACTCCTTTATGGAATATCAGCATATTATGTGAATCGTGAACAAGACCGCCTTTGGATTGTATTGATTTATATGTTGCTCCCTGGAGTAACAAGTGCCGCATTGGTGGTAGATAATGCCGGTTTGATTATTTCGTCGTTATTTTTATTTGTCTATCTTTTTTTGAGATACGGTCGTTTTGCATTATTCTTAACTCCTTATTTACTCTGGCTTGATCCTACTTTTGCCTACCTCTTTTTAGCAATCATTATTTACGGTATTTTGAAAAAAGAATATCTATTTTTAGTGATTGGATCAATTGGTTTTGCGATTTCGTGGTTCATGTTTGGATTGCATATCGGGGGATCTCCGGAAAGCCGATTTTTAGATACGTTGGGTGTATACGCCGCAGTTTTTTCACCCATTGTCTTTATCTATCTTTTTTATGTACTTTATCGGCGATCCATGTCTAGAGAGTGGGATTTGCTTTGGACGATAGGAACAAGTGCATTTCTTATCTCTTTGCTCCTCTCTTTTCGACAAAAAGTTGAAGTACAAATCTTTGCCCCCTTTTTATTGATAACACTTCCTCTTGCTGCTCAAACGTTTTTGCATACGTATCGAATCCGTTTGCGCGAGTTTCGATTGCGATATCGGGTTTTGTTTTACAGCGCTTTTGGATTGCTTGTCATCAATACAATGGTTGTTTTTTTCAACCAATATTTTTACCGTTTCTTAAGCGAGCCAAAGCACCATTTTTCGTATCCGATGCATGTTGCCAAAGAGCTGGCAACCGCATTGGATAAAAATGGGATGGAATGTATCGATGCCAATGACCAAAAGCTTCAATTGAGGCTCCGCTTTTACGGAATCACTCACTGTGAATCCAATCGATTGGATGAGACGCCAAGTATAAAGAGCAAAAAGGTTACAATAAGTTACATAAATTCACCTATATATTCTACGTATGTTACTAAAGTAAACAAATAGCTCTCGAATTTGATTCAAATCTTCTCAGAAGTCATTCAAACTCCCTATAAATGATATAATTTTGGATAAATAGATTTTCGAAGGAGTTGCAATGGCTCAAAGAGCGATTCGTGAATACGACGGTAAAGCAATTTTCTCTAAACATTGGGAAAAATACTTCAGTGGTTTTCATTATGGGTTTAAATCAGTATTGGTGACCAATGGAGATGAACTTCGTGCAAAAGCACAAGAACACGGTTTTGAATGGTTGAAACAAGAGCCGTTGGTTGCAAAACCCGATATGTTATTCGGTAAACGGGGTAAAAACGATTTGGTATTGTTCCGTGTTAACAAACCGGGTGATGTTACTCTCGAAGATGCCGCTAAATGGATCGACGAAAAAATCTCTCACGAAACAACGCTTCTTTCCGGTCAACACGGTACATTGACCCATTTTATCATTGAGCCGTTCACTCCGCACTCTCAAGATCAAGAGTATTACATCTCCGCGACGACGGTCGGTGAAGACGATGTATTGTACCTATCGGCTGAAGGCGGTATGGAAGTTGAAGAGGGTTGGGAAGAGAAAGTGAACGAAGTTCATATCCCGATTACTATGGACGATGCGAATATCGCCCATCTGATCCGTGCAAACGTTCCTGCGGGCATTCCATCAGAGAACAAAGAGCGATTTATCACGTTCGCTGAGCAGTTCTATAAATTTTACCGCGATTTGAACTTTGCATACCTTGAAATCAACCCGATCGTTATGATCGGTAACGACATGCACATCCTTGACCTCGTTGCCCGTTTGGACGATACGGCAGGATTCATGATGGGCGAATCATGGTGCGGTGCGGAATTCCCAACAGCATTCGGTATGGAAGATCAATCTCCGGAAGAAAAAGCGATTGCCGAAGCAGATTCAAAATCGGGCGCTTCATTGAAATTGACGATTCTTAATCCGATGGGGCGTATCTGGACGATGGTAGCAGGTGGCGGTGCATCGGTTGTGTACGCTGATACCATTGCCGATCTTTCAGGCAATGTTTCTGATCTTGCAAACTATGGCGAATATTCCGGTGGACCGACAACGGGTGAAACCAAATTCTATGCCGATACCGTTTTGGATTTGATGACACGTCACAAAGATCCGAAAGGGCGCGATAAAATCCTTATCATCGGGGGAGCGATTGCGAACTTCACCGACGTTGCAAAAACATTTACAGGGATTATCCAATCGTTTGAAACCTATGCAGACAAAATGAAAGCGGTCGGAACACGTATCTACGTACGCCGTGGCGGACCGAACTATGAAAAAGGTCTCAAAGACATTAAAGAAGCGGCAGACCGTTTGGGTCTCTACATCGAAGTATATGGGCCAGAAACACACGTAACGGATATCGTACGTATGGCTCTAGAGAAATAAGGAGAAAATAATGGGTGCTCTATTTACTAAAGATACACAAGCGATTTTCTGGAATAACAATGCAAGCGCTATCCAACGTATGTTGGATTACGACTATGTTATCAATCGCTCTAAACCCTCTGTAGCGGCAATCGTTGCTCCGACATCGGGAAATAAATTCGAGAAATTTTTCTACGGTCCCGAAGAGATCATGGTTCCGGTTTTCCGTAACACCAAAGATGCGGCAGCCGCATTCCCGAATGCTGATGTTCTTTTGAACTTTGGATCATTCCGTACCGCTTATGATGTTACTATGGAAGCATTGTCGATCAAAGGGCAATTTAAAACGATCATGGTAACGGCTGAGGGGATCCCTGAGCGTATGGCGCGTAAGATGAATCAAGCGGCTCGTGATGCGGGTGTTATCGTTATCGGACCGGCAACGGTCGGCGGTATCGCTCCGGGCGCATTTAAAATCGCAAACGTCGGCGGAACGATTGAAAACATCATCAATTCTAAATTACACCGTGCCGGTTCATGCGGATTGGTAACCCGTTCAGGCGGTTTGTTCAATGAACTTTCCAACATCATTTCTATCAATGCTGACGGTATCGCAGAGGGTGTTGCTATCGGTGGTGACAGATTTGTAGGTTCCGTATTCATCGATAACCTTCTTCGTATGGAGAGCAACCCTGAAGTTAAATATATGGTTCTTTTGGGTGAAGTCGGCGGAACTGAAGAGTACAAAGTGATCGAAGCGGTTAAATCGGGCAAAATCAAAAAACCGATTATCGCATGGTGTATCGGTACGATCGCTAAACATTTCAGCTCAGGTGTTCAATTCGGTCACGCAGGTGCTTCAGCAAATGCGGATGCGGAAACGGCAGCGGCCAAAAATGAAGCAATGGCGGCAGCAGGGATTTATGTTCCGGCAAGTTTCAATGATCTTCCGGGCAAAATTGCCGAAGTATACGGAAAACTTCGTGCAGAAGGTACTATCGGTGAAATTGCTGAGCCTGAACTTCGTGCGGTACCAAAAGTACGCCGCAAAAAAGAGTTCATTTGTACGATCTCTGATGACCGTGGCGATGAAGCAACCTATGCCGGCTATCCGATCAGCTCTGTAGCAACTCCTGAGACAGGATTTGGTATCGGTGATGTTATTTCACTCCTTTGGTTCAAAAAACGGTATCCGAAATGGGCAACCGATTATCTTGAAACGGTTATTAAAACGGTTGCCGATCACGGTCCGGCAGTTTCGGGTGCACACAATGCAAAAGTTACGGCTCGTGCAGGAAAAGACGTTATCAGTTCATTGGTAACCGGTTTGCTTACTATCGGACCACGTTTTGGTGGAGCAATCGATGATGCGGCAAAATATTTCAAATATGCGAATGACCGCGGAATGTCTCCGGCGGAATTCATTGATTATATGAAAAAAGAGGGGAAAACGATCTCCGGTATCGGTCACCGTATCAAATCGGTTCGTAACCCTGACCTTCGTGTATCGGGTCTGAAAAAATACGCTGCAGAGCATTTTCCAAGTACTCCGTTGCTCGATTTTGCCCTTGAAGTTGAAAAATTGACCACGTCGAAAAAAGATAACCTTATCTTGAACGTTGACGGTACTATCGGTATCTTGAT
The DNA here is from genome assembly GCA_964495485.1 of uncultured Sulfuricurvum sp. GTDB lineage: Bacteria > Campylobacterota > Campylobacteria > Campylobacterales > Sulfurimonadaceae > Sulfuricurvum. The sequence goes on along the minus strand of CAZBVJ010000004.1, from coordinate 1,026 downwards.
GGTCGATATGTGGCGTGCGCTTGGATACTCTGAAGAGGAAATCGACGGATTCATCGAAGCGGGCGCATTGAATGCCTTCTTCGTTGTCGGTCGTTCAATCGGATTTATCGGACATATCTTGGATGAAAAACGTCTCGGTATGCCGATGTATCGTCACCCAACTGACGATATTCTTTACAACGTCGAACTCGCTGACGAGATTTAATCTCTCCTTTCCCGCTTTCGCGGGAATTCTTCCCTTCTCCTAATTTTCTCCTTTTTTCGTTATAATCGTTTTTAATCAAACCTGTTTAAAAGGTCTATTCATGAAACGTTTTGCATTTACGATGCTGGAATTGGTATTCGTTATTATCGTGATTGGGATATTGGCAGTATTGGCTATGCCCAACTTTACAACCAATCCGCTCCAGCAAGCGGCTGAACAGGTCGCGAGTCATATTCGCTACACCCAACATTTGGCAATGGTTGATGATAAATATGATCCTACTGATGCTACATGGTGGGAAAAAAGATGGCAAATACGTTTTCCACATACAACAATAGCTGGTGAAGAGATCTATTATTATGAAGTTTTCAGAGATGAAAATAAAGCTGGAAATTCTGATGCGAATGAAGAAGCAATTGATCCTTTAACTAAACAAACATTAGGTGATGGTGTTACGGCAGTAGCTTCAATATCTGAAGATGCGGCTGTAAATTTAACGAAAAATTTTGGAATTTCTTTAGTAGAAGGTACATGTGTTGTGGGCGGAGGATATAGAACACTGGTTTTTGATCACTTAGGCCGCCCTTATCTAGACGCCTATACCGGTTTATACTCGAACCCCGTACCGAATGGAGGGTGTACAATTGTTTTAGCGCATCAATCCGATGGAAATGCTACGATTACAGTGCAACCCGAAACGGGTTATGTATCGGTCAGCTACAATTAAAAAGTGATTTTTTTCACTTTTTTCAAATTTCTTCTCTCTACCTCTTGACATCTTAGATATTTTCCCCTATAATTCCCGTCCACAAACGCTGAGA
>CAZBVJ010000003.1:255262-284993 GCA_964495485.1 uncultured Sulfuricurvum sp. | reverse complement strand
GAGCATCTCACTTTTAATGAGGGGGTCGATGGTTCGAATCCATCACGGGACACCACTTATCAGCCACATACGTGGCCCCATCATCTAATGGTTAGGATTCCAGATTTTCATTCTGGCCATAGGGGTTCGAATCCCCTTGGGGTCACCACTTTAAATTCCCTATTTTACGTACTTTCAAGCACTTTAAGTTTTGTTGTGTGACCACTTTTCGGCTTAAGTTTTCTCTTTCATCGTTTATCCTACTTGATTATTTGCGATCAATCGGTTCACTTCATTGATCTTTTAATAGATTTTTCCGCCGAATTTATAGTAGGAATTTCCCCATTCATCCTCATTTTTGCCAAGGTCGATTTATTGAATCCAAACATATCGATTAATTCGGGCTCGGTAATGAACTCTTTTTCGGGTTGTATCAGTGCTTTTAATTGTTCCATAATTTTATTCTGAGACGCTATCAAGGAGGATACTTAAAAATAACCAGCTTTTAGTGAAATGCTCACACCATACTGGTCATTTTTATTTGGCGCAGATAATCATTTTTAAATGTCACTTGACAAATGGTATAATCGGAACAAAAAAAAAGGAACAAAATTGCCAGATATTCATGTACCTATAAGTATTGCATGGAAATTATTAAAAGGTATAACAAAATGTGCGATGCATCCGAAAGAAACATGTGCAATATCCACAAATATGATTTATTGGTTAGCAAAATATCATATCAAACGCGATAAAGCCCAAAATTATGTTATTAACAGGCGAGTTACAGACCATACGATCCTTCAAGATGGAACGCTAATTACACATACTCGATATTCCATAACCATGCTTGATAATTGCACGTTATTCAGTATGAAAAAGTTTTATGGAAGTGACAACAATGAATTAGAGCATGAAATTCGAAAAGTAGATATGGAACATTACATCGACATATATAAAGAGCTTAATGAGCATGTCAGAGAAAATAGATTCAAAGATTATTTAATTGTATGTGAACTTATAGATGGACCAAGGAAAGGTTCAAAGTTCATTCCAAAAATCACCAATAAGACTCCAGAGAAACTTGAATATGTAATAGAGTACAGTAATTTAAAGATCTTTGATACTTTTGAATTTTTTGTATCTATCACAGTTCCAAGAGAATTTGATAGATCAAATATGTATGATCAACTAGGAATTGACCCAGTCTATGGGATATTTGACTTTACTTCAAAAGTAGATAAACAAAGAAAAAATAGTAATAAATACTTACCAAAGATACGACAAGGTAATAAAATTATCGATAGTAAACCTGTGGACAATATTTTTTATACTGGAGAAAGCTGGAGGCTTTTTAATCCAAAAGCCTCTCGCCTTGAAACTGAAGAATAAGAAAGCGGTTAGTGACCGCCTTCACCTTGTACGATGATGTGCATGTTCCAACACCCACCTTTCAAGAAATTTTTTAACGTAGACATATTAAGGGAAAGCCCCTTAAACTTTTATAATAGCTATTGACTACCTATGACAATAACTATTAATTAATATCTATATGCAAAATTAGTTCTATGATATCAATGAACCCTCTTTCACAAGTATTTCGTATTCTATAAGGAATGCGTTTCTTTGTCAACACTCACGAATAGCAATCTCAGTTTAATTTTTTTATCCAATCCGTCAGACACGATATCAAAAAGCTTACGTCTTTAGATACTGTATGATATCGAGATAGGTTAACTAAGCCCTAAATTAAGCAAAAAGAATAATAAGGAAGCGCTCAAAAAGCAGTTTTTTAAAGTTCGAATCCCCTTGGGGTCACCACTTCATTTTCAAAAAATCATGTTACAATTTCACATAAACTATCTTACTTTTGTGTAAGGAAATCATTATGTCATACGTTATCCGTGACGGCAAATTAGAGACAGCCAAACCGATCAAAAATTTGACGGAAGAGCAAAAAAAGGTTTTACGATTATCTACACCAAGACAACGAGCACGTGTTAGTGCCTTGAAAGCAAAAATTGCACAATTCACAACGACTAAATAAAAGCTGTTGCTGCATCAATTAAATCACTCAATTCATAAAATTCCAAAATTATTTTAAATTCGTGTTACACTTCTCTACAAAAATCGGATGAAGAGTACCCATGAAAATCAAAAACAATTTTCACATCGTCATCACCATCTCAATATTGATGGTTGCCCTCTCGATCACGATATCTTTCATCAACTTTATGGTTTCTCTACGCTCTACCGAAACCGATCTCAAAACCCGTTCTCTCCCTCTGACGGTCGATAACATCTATACAGAAATCCAAAAACATGTCATCGAACCCAATCTCGTTGCATCGATGATGGCGCACGATACCTTTCTCCAAGACTGGCTTATCAACGATGAAGAAAATCAGGACAAAATCACCCGTTATCTTGAAACAATCAACAACAAATACGGGATGTTTGTCGCCTTTTTGGTTTCTGAAAAAACCCAAAGCTACTACACCCAAAATGGTTTTTTAGAACATCTTAGTCCCTCTAAACCCGATAATGAGTGGTATTTTAAATTCAAAAAAATCCAAGGAGACCATGAAATCAATTTGGATTTCAACAACAACCTCGACAACTCCCTGATCATGTTTATCAACCATAAAATTTACGACAACAATTACCACTTCGTCGGCGCAACCGGAATCGGGATCAAAGTCTCCTACATCAACGATATGCTCAAACGATTTCGCCAAGAGTATAACTTTACGGTAATGTTTTTAAATGAACAAGGAGAGATCGTATTATCCGAGCGTACCGATGCAAAAACCCAAAACATCTCTTCCGTACCTGAATTAAACACCCTTATGGATCAAATCATGGTCAAAGATTCCAAAATATTGGAATACCGCAAAAACGGTGAGACCTATCTGCTCAAAACGAAATACATCCCCGAGCTTGACCTCTATCTGCTCGTAGAAGCGAGACTCGATTATTTCATCCAAGAGGTTCGCCAGACTTTTTATCTCAACCTCATCCTCTCACTCGCTGCCACTCTGCTAATCGTATTTATCATTATCCGGATGATCAAGGGATACAATCAAAAACTAGAGTTTTTAGCACGTCACGACTCTCTCACCAAACTCCAAAACCGAAGCGCATTCAACGATTCGATGCATGATTTTATCCTTCTTGCAAAACGGGAGCTCACTCCGCTCAGTCTGATTTTCTTTGATATCGATAATTTCAAACATATCAACGATACCCTCGGTCATCAGAGCGGAGATGCCGTACTCGTACGGATTGCTGAGATTCTCAAAAACCGTCTCCGCCGAACCGATATCGTAGGACGATGGGGCGGTGAGGAGTTCACTATTGGTCTTATCAACACCGATTTGGAAAATGCCCAAGTTATCGCCGAAACACTCCGACAATCCTTTGAGGAGGATACAGTGTTATTACATTTGTGCGGATTTCCGGTAACCGCCAGTTTTGGAGTAGTCACTCTCTCGCCGACCGATACGGTTGATACACTTTTGAGTCGTGCCGATACGGCTATGTACCGGGCAAAAGAGCTTGGGAAAAACAAAGTAGAAACAACGCATTTTTAAATTGCTCCGATCTTTGATCCCTAATCTTCCCTTCTCCTCTCTATAAACTCCTAAACGTCATGAAAATCTCATAATCAATGGTTACAATAATTTTCTAAAGGAGAAAATTTTGCCTAGTTATACTCAACCCATTGAACAGCTCAAATCGGAAATCTTGAATCGCAATTTGATCATGGTTACCACTGATGCTGAGGGCATTATTACCGATGTCACCAAAGGGTTTGAAATTCTCTCCGGCTTTGCCAGAGAAGAATTGATAGGGTTGACGCACAAAATATTTCGCCATCCCGACACCCCATCTGAGATTTTTGCCCATCTTTGGGAAACGATCAAAGGGGGAAATGCATGGTGCGGAGAGATAAAGAATAAAAACAAACACGGATTTGGCTTTTGGAGTAAAATCTGCATCGAACCGCTTATGCTCGGAGAGGAGATACTCGGCTATGTCGGTATTTATACCAATATCACTGAACAAAAAGAGTTGAGCCGAAAAGTTGAAATCGATGCACTGACGGGGATTTACAACCGCTCGAAACTCCATTTTTTACTCATTCAAAAGCTCGAAAAAGCCTATTTTGAAAACTCTACTTTTTCCATCCTTTTTATTGATCTTGACCATTTTAAATCGATCAACGATCAGCACGGCCATTTTGAGGGGGATCGTGTTTTGGTGGAGTTTAGCCATCTTATCCGTGGTTCATTACGAAGTGGTGATCTTTTTTGCCGATGGGGTGGAGAGGAGTTTGTGATCGTATTGGACAATGCAGAGAGCCATAATGCCTTTAACATTGCCGAAAAACTTCGAAATCTTGTTCAAGAGCACGATTTCAACCTTGAGCATCCCCTCACGATCAGTATCGGAATCAGCGAATATGATCAAAAAAGTTCGATTGATGATATGATAAAGGTAGCGGATCGTGCGATGTACCAAGCAAAATCTCTGGGAAGAAACCAAAGCGTTTTAGGTCAATACTAGGAAATATTGTATGTTCAAATCGAATAATTTTACCCTTCTCTATATCGAAAGCGACCCTCACACGCGTGAAAAGAACTCCCATATCATTCGAGAAAACGGTTTAAAAGTGCTCGAAACCGATAATTCAAATAAAGCATGTGAACTCTTTAGAACCCAAAAAGTGGACCTCATACTCATCGATTTGCAACTCAAAAATGAAAACGGATTGGATTTTGTCCGTTGTCTCCGAGAAAAAGATGTATTGACTCCGGTGATTATGACCACAAACCATACCAATCAAGATATCCTATATGAAGCCATCAACCTCAACACAACACGCTATCTTGAAAAACCGCTCCAAGACAATGATTTATTGAACGCTCTTCAGTTAGGGGTCAAAAAAATCCTCAATTGCCGAGCCTCAACCTACACCGTTTTAGAACACGGATACAGCTACGATCCAATCAATAAAACCATCAATACTCCCGATAACACCTCTATTCAACTCTCCAAAAAAGAGTATCTCCTCCTCGAACTTTTACTCAACAAAAAGCGTCTTATTGTACCTTATAATATTATCGAAAGCATCGTATGGCAGGAGAGTTTGATGAGTATGGATGCCCTTCGCACGTTGGTCCGCGGTATTCGAAAAAAATCGTATAACGATATCATCCAGAATGTAAACGGAATAGGGTATAAAATAGATTTATAATAGATCTCGTTAACATTCCTCTGTTAAACTTTGAACAACATTAGCAGGAGGGAACGAAATGCTCAAAACTATCTTCTCAGTAATCACAACCATACTGTTTTTCACCGGATGTTCCGCAACATGGAGCGGAGTACAACAAGACACCTCCAACGCCGTCAATTGGACAAAAGGACAAGTGAATCAAGGGGCGAGTTACGTCAAAGAGAAAACCGAGTAATGTGTTTCATTCTAACCGTAGCGTTTGTTATTACAACCATTGCTTTTGCCTCCAAAGGGCTACTGATACAGGCCATTATGAGCGGAATTATCGCCGCGATTGCCCTCTTTTTCTTAATCCGAAAACTGATCACCAACGGCCGATGTATTTTCGGAAAAGATCGCGACTGCAACAAACTCTAAGTGAGGTTCGTTACAATTACCCATCTTTTTTCTAGGTATGTCGATGAAACGCTTTCTCTCGAGTTTAATTCTACTTGCCCCCTTTTTAATGGCAAATGAACCTCAACAATGGGGTGAGAACGTCACCGGTGTCGTTACAACATTTCAGAGCGACCAAAAAGAGATCGCCCTCACCTTCGATGCGTGCGGCGGAAGCTTCCGCAGTTCACAATATGACAAAGAGTTGATCGATTATCTCACCCTAAACCGTATCCCCGCGACCCTCTTTATCAACTCACGGTGGATCAAAAGCAATCCTGAGACCTTTGCCGCACTCGCTTCCAATCCCCTCTTTGAGATCGCCAACCACGGTACAGCCCACCGTCCCCTCTCCGTGAACGGAAAAAGTATCTATAACATTGCTGGAACCGCCTCATCCGAAGAGGTTTCCCAAGAGATCAACGGAAACGGCGAAATGATCGAAAAACTGACCGGAAAACGCCCCCTCTTCTTCCGTTCCGGTACCGCCTACTACGATGAAGAAGCCGTCAAAATCGCTCATAAAAACGGGGTAGAGATTGGAGGGTTCAGTGTTTTAGGGGATGCGGGGGCGACCTTTAGTGCTGAGAAAGTGACCCACCAAATCATCAACGCCAAAAGCGGCGATATCATTCTGCTCCACATGAACCATCCCGAGAGCGGAACAAGATCGGGAGTTATTGACGGCGTTTCAAAACTCAAAGGGCAAGGGTACCGTTTCATCCGTCTGAGTGATGTGAAAGAGCGGCTCAATCGCCTCCCGTAATAGTTAGAGAAATGTTTTCAAGAGCAACATGAGCCTCCGTTACATGTGGAGCTTTTTTTCGTGAACCATCCGCTGAGGAGATGCCATCCCATCAGCCCGAGCAACAAGATTGCCGCTCCCTGCTCCACAATTCCGTGATGTTCATGCAAATCGACACTCATATTGAGTTTTAATGAATCAAATCCCACATCGATGATCGCCCCGAACATCACACTTCCGACCATAATAACCAAGAGATAGATCACCAATGCCCTCATCCCGAGCATCGATTTGACCACCCCCATCGTCACCGTGTTGGTGGCAGGCCCTGCACTGAGAAAAATAAATGCCGCCCCCGGAGAGACCCCCGCGAGGATCAACGATGCGGCAATCGGAAGCGATGCCGTTGCACATACGTACATTGGAGCGGCAATAGCGACGGCAATCAGATATCCCAACAGACGGTTTTCTCCAAACAATGTGTGCAGATTTTCAGGGATGGCGGCTGTGATAAAGGCTCCGATGATCAGTCCCCAAAAAAGAGGTTTGCTAAAACTTTTGAGCAACGTGATAAATCCGTATTCGAAAACCCCTTTCAAGGAAAACGGTTTTTTCGCTACGGCTTGCGGTGACTGAATAGTCGGTTTGATCGCTGAGGAAGAAGCGGCACTAAACGCGAACGGCCCCTTTTTCGCCTCTTCTTGAGGTTCGAAAAGATTCATTAATACCCCTGCCGCAACCGCCAATATCACCGAAGTTACGATGCGATACAGTGTAAACGCCCAGCCGAACATCCCAAACGTCGCGAGTATCGAATCCACCCCCGTGATCGGCGTCGAGATCAAAAATGAGAGGGTAGCCCCCTTTGAAGCGCCGTTGCGTCGAAGCGACGCCGCAAAGGGGATAACACTGCAGGAGCATAACGGCAAAGGAGTACCGTAGAGTGCCGCTTTGTAAACCGAACTGCTTTTAGCCGATCCGAGATGTTTTTGTATCCATGCTTCCGGTACGAGCTGATGAAGGACTCCTGCCGCCAGCAATCCAAAGAGGATATAAATCCCCATATCGATACTCAATTCCCAAAAGGCATTCCATAATGCTTCCATATCCAACTCCTACGGTCGATTGATCTCTACCGTGATGTGCACCAGCTCTTCGTGAATCCCCAGTTGCTCTTTAAAATATTCGGGACTCACCTCTTCATCCGACAAGAGGGAGAGGATCACCGAATACTTCCCTTTTCCGACATGCCATACATGCAGATCGGTGATGGTCGCTTTGATCGGACTATTTTTAATCACTTCCCGTATCTCATCCACCACCGGATCATCCATATGGGCATCGAGCAGTATCCGCCCCGTTTGACGAATAAGTCCGTACGCCCAAGTCGCTACCAATACCGATCCCACAATCCCCATCACCGGATCAAGCCATGCCGCTCCCCACATTTTTCCCGCAAATAGAGCTACAATCGCCAATACCGACGTCAGTGCATCCGCCAATACATGCATGTATGCCGCACGCAAATTGAGATCGTGATGATGGTCATGGTGATGATCGTCCCCGTGATGATGGTGGTCATGATGATGCGAATGATCGTCTTTGAGCAGCCATGCACAGATGAGATTGACAATCAACCCGATAACCGCGATGACAATCGCTTCGTCATAATGGATCGCGCTGGGATGAATGAGACGCTCAATTGAGTGGTATAGCATCAATGCCGCAACGACCAACAAAAACAGCGCACTGGTATAGCCGCCTAGTACCTCGATTTTCCATGTCCCGAACGCAAACCGCCCATCGCTAGCATAGCGCCGTGCCGCGCCGTACGCCGCCACCGCCAATCCGAGTGCCAGCGCATGGGTTCCCATATGCCACCCGTCCGCCAGCAATGCCATCGAGTTATAGATCCATCCGCCGAGTATCTCGGCGACCATCATAAACGCCGTCAGCGCAACGGCGAGCTTCGTGTTACGCTCCGCGAGGGGGTTCCCCTCATCAAAATTATGGATATGCATCTGCATAGGACAAGCATCCTTTTTAAATAATGATAATTATATGCATTTAGTGTTCATTCAATCATTAATAAATAGAGCTAATTTACGTTCCATGCTATAAGCTCGTATCGCTATAATTCGCCATCACTTTTTCAGGAACTTTAATGACCGAAACCCTTCTCATCCTTGCCGTCGCACTGGCCATGGACTCCGTCGCCGTCTCGATCGCCATCGGTTCGAAATACCGCGATCTACTCTTTTCCCGCACTCTCTTTGTCGCGGGAGTTTTCGGATTTTTTCAGGGTGCTATGCCCGTAGCAGGCTATTTTATCGGAATTACGTTCGCCGAATACGTTCAGGCATTCGATCACTGGATCGCCTTTGTTCTCCTTGTAGGATTGGGGGCAAAAATGCTCTATGAAGCGTACAAAAACGAATTTGACGAAGAGGTCACCGACCTCTCCAATAAAACTCTCATTACACTGGGGATCGCCACCAGTATTGATGCAATGGCGATCGGGGTGACGTTTGCATTTTTGCAAACCGATATTCTCACTGCGGCAAGTGTTATCGCATTGGTCACGCTTGTTCTGTGTGTTGTCGCCGTCTATATCGGGAAAAAACTAGGTTCATTGCTGGAGAGCAAAGCGGAGATGCTCGGAGGAATTATCCTCATTGGACTGGGATGTAAAATTTTATTGGAGCATACAGGAGTGATTTAATCACCACCCGTCACTCGCGTGATTATCATGTTTTGATTTTTTATAGCGACGGGCATTCACCCGTTTTTCGAGCTGATTTTGGGCGTAAAACAGCTCCTCTTTGATTGTCTCGATATCGCTGTCGCTCGCTCTGAAATCGAGGATCTTCTGCCCCAGTGCTTCGAGTTCGGTATATTCGTCTTTATAGAGTTTTACCGCTTCGTTTTTCTCCAAAAAGCGAAAATTCATATCCACTTTTTGGTCATACTGCTCCTTTGTCGGACTTTGCGCTTTGGATAGCCATGAAATTATCCCGCTGATAAAGCGCCCAAGAAGACGAATATATCGGAGCCGTTTTGAATTTTCTTCTTTAGATCCTGCCATACAACCTCAAATTAACCATAGAGAGATACAATACCGTCATTATACCTAGTAGGAGCCAATATGCGCTTAGCACTTATCTCTTTATTGCTCGCCGTGACAACACTCAGCGCAGAGTATACCCGTCAGAACATCGATCAAAAGCTTGTCGATTCGAAAATCAAAATCATCGATATCCGAACACCGGGTGAATGGAAAACGACCGGCTTGGTCAAAGGTTCTATTCCAATCATGTTTTTTGATGAACAAGGGAACTACGACCTCAATGATTTTATGGGAAAGCTCAATAAAGTGGTCAAAAAAGAGGAGAAATTCGCCCTTATCTGCAACAGCGGCAACCGCACTCAGGTACTAGGGAGTTTTTTAGGAAAACAGATGGGGTACAATGTGATCGATTTGCAAGGGGGGATTCAGTACGCCATCGGCAAAAAGATTCCGTTGGAACCTTATAAACCCAAACCCTAAATGCTCCGTTTTTTGTGGGTACTGATAACACGGCTGCTCTTTATAGCCGCCGTTATCACCCTGATTGCCGGTGGGATCGGATATAGTCTCTATCTGATCCTAACGTAAAAATTCGAGCAAATCGATATACTCTTTTTCGATGACACTGAGATTTTCCAACATCCGCATCTCATCAACCCCGGGGTTCTCGCTTAAAAACTCTCTCCGCCACTGAATATTGTCTTGAAGTTCCGTGAGTCCGGTAGAGAGATACTCGATCATCGTATCAATATCGGCACCCCGAACAGCCCCCTCTGTATCGGCTTTATAAAACAAGAGCGCGTAATCTCCCGTTTCATGCGAAAATCGGAAATCTTCGGCAATGTTATGCACGATTGTCTTGATCCGTTCATCTTTGATGAGTCGTTTTGCCATAACCAGCCTCCAAAAAATAATGGCTCAATTGTAATCGCTTTTGGTATAGGAGTTGCTTAGGATTTAGATCCAATCAAAAGATCTCAAAGCCGTGGAATCACTCAATTTAAAACGAAAACTGCTCTATCTTCTCCTTATCGTCGGTTTTGGACTCGTTGTTGTGGGGTTCATCGGGTATATGAACATCCAAAATATCAAACGTAATCTCGATACCCTCTATTTTGGTTCACTCGTTCCCCTCAGCGAGCTCAATGCCATCAACAACACCTACCATAACGATCTCGCTTCCCCGATTTATCGTTGGAGCAATCAACTCCTCAGCGATGAGCAGACAGCCGAAGAGATATCGATCGGTCTAGAGAAAATCAATCAGCTTTGGACAACTTATCGATCCCACTACAAACGCTCTGAAGAGATGGCGTATGTGGAGTATGCCGAGGGGAAAATCAACAGCCTTGAGAGCTATTTCATCCAAGTCCGTGCCCTCATCAGTGATCCGGATCGAACCCATCCCCTTTCGCTCACCACGCTGGATGAAAACATCCAACTCATCCATAACACCATCGACAAACTGATCCAATACGAAAAAGAGGTCGCCCGCTACGAACACGCTTTGCTCCTAGCGGAGTATGAAAATGCTCTGATACAGCTCATCCTCTTCTTGGGGGTTATTTTGGCATTAGTCATGGGGTTGGCATGGAAGATTTTTGCCCGCATCGAAGTACAGCAGTATCAACTGATCGAATCGACCGAAACACTCAAGCATCTCAACCTCAAACTCGAACAAGCCTCCTACACCGATTCCCTCACCGCCCTCTACAACCGCCGCTATTTTAACATCGTCTATGAGCGGGAATTCAAACGCTCCCTCCGATCTGGCAAACCGTTTATCTTTTTGATGCTCGACATCGATTTTTTCAAACAATACAACGACACCTATGGTCATATCCAAGGGGACGTCGCCCTCCAAGCCGTCGCCCGTGTGCTCAAAAGTACCTTGCAGCGTCCGGGGGATTATCCGTTTCGTTTAGGGGGGGAAGAGTTTGGAGTGATCCTCTCTGATAGCGATTGCGAAAGCGGGAAAATTGTCGGAGAGAAAATACGTAGTGCCGTAGATAGTCTAAAAATCGAGCACAAAGGGTCGAAAATTCTTCCGACCCTCAGTGTATCAATCGGTGGGGTTTGTATCACCCCAACCGCTCAAATCGGGGACGATGCCCTCATCCATGCCGCCGATGCGAATCTCTATGCGGCAAAAGAGCGGGGACGCAATCAAGTCGTATTTTCAACAGCCCTCTAATTTACTTTGGGTTTTTGAACCGAAATCCTGTTTTCTCAAGCAACTCCCGTACTTTGGGAGAAATATCGCCTTGGAACTCCATCCATGATTCTTTGTATGCACCGCCGCATGCGAGCGATTTTTTCAGCGTTGAGAGTACTTTTTGCGCAGACTCTTCGCTGAGGCTAAACGGACCTACCAGCGTCACCGGTTTCCCTTTGCGTTTCTCTTTTTGAAAAACGAGTTTGTGTTCGGAAGGTTCAAGAATCGTGATGGGTTTGGACGTTTTTTCCTCTTCCATGCTCCATCCATCATTCCAAGAAGCACCCAGATCAAGCGATAGCTTGGTTCCTCGACTCATTGTACCTCTCCGCAATATTCAAACCGTTTGACACCGTTTGGCAACGTTTCGATAAACATTTTATAAGGGCGTACCCATAGCCCTCGCTCACCGTACAAAGGGCGATAGACTACAAGCGTTTCGGAGGTTTCGGAGTGCTTAGCGACCCCGATCACTTCGTAATGCTTCCCTTTATAATGGCGATAGAGTCCGCTTTTAAGCACGTTGCACCTTCTGAATCAATGCACTGATTCCCTCTTGATTCTCCAACTCCCCTTTATTCGCTTTGGAGAGAATCGGATTCATACAGTAGAGGTTGTTATCGTACACGACGACGATCACCTCATCCCCCTCTTTGAGGAAATTAGTCTCTCCGAAATGGGTATAGCGGGTCGCTCCGATACTGATGATCGCCTGCGTAGGGCAAGAAGCCTCTTTGAGATACGATTTGATCGCCTCCAGAGGACCGAAATCAACCTGCGCATTGATCTGATTTCTCATCCAATCGAGCAATTTTCGATAAAAGAAACTGTATCCGGTGAGTTCAACATCTTCGCCATAGCGCATCAACATCCCTTCACGTCGTAAAAATGAAGCGATGCGGTAACTCTCCATCACTCCCCCTTTTTCAAACGTATCGATCGGGATCAATGTAGAAGAGAGTCCTTTGGATGCAATACCCCAATTTTTCTTGTGGCTGATTTTGGATGCCCCCTCGATGCGCAACGAACAGTCGTTATATGCACCGAAAAATTTAGGGGTAATCTCGGTGACGTTCCCCTCAGTGTCGTAGGTAAGATCACAGATGAGCGCTACTTCGGGTTCGGGCTGAACATTGCACACTTGGGGTGGGAGGTTTATGGAATCGCTGCTGATCGGATAGATCCCCAACTGCCCCTCACGGTTGGGGATGTAGAAGGGAAACATCCCTTTGGGACCGTTGGGATCTTCGGTGATAATATCTTTGAAATCGGCACTTTCTCCCGCTTGTTCGAGATGGAGGGCGAAATTACCCGCCACCCCTAGCCCGATGAAGGCTGTGTAGTCATTCATCCAAAAACTCCTAAATGTTATCTTGCCCTCGAAAACACCCCTAGAGCAAGGTCGCGTGCGTCTAACCGCAAACGCGTACCGCCAGCGTTCTGTTAAGAGGGCGCTTTTCTTTGGGTACTTTTATTTTCTAAAAAGAAAAGTACATAAAAAAATTATAATTGTCCTGAAGCTTTAGCTTCGGCAAACTCTTCATACGTTCCGACGAAATCGATATAACTTCCATCCGCATGAAGTTCGATGATACGTCCCGCGAATGCATCGAGGAGCTCACGGTCATGGCTCACGCAGATAACGTTTCCGTCAAATTCGTACAACGCTTCACCGAGTGCAATAATCGCTTCGAGGTCAAGGTGGTTGGTAGGTTCATCCAGTACAAGGAAATTCCCCCCCTCCAACATCATTTTGGAGAGCATCATACGGTGTTTCTCTCCCCCTGAGATTTTCTCGATGCTTTTTTCCTGCTGTTCACCGTTGAAAAGCATCCGCCCTAAACAGTTACGAATCTCAGAAATTTCACGTTTCGGATCAAACGCACGGAGCCAATCGTAAAGGGTTTCAGTCCCTTTAATACGGTCAGTCGTATCTTGAGGGAAATAGCTCGGCTCGATCGTCGCTCCCCATTTGACAGAACCTTGTGAAGGTTTCAGCTCCTCCATGATGATTTTGAGCAAGGTCGATTTACCGACACCATTCGCACCGATTACGGCAATTTTTTCGCCCGGAACGATTTTTAGACTAATATTTTTGAGTACTTCCAAATCGTCGTAATTGTGTGAAACATCGATCACGTCGAGTGCTTCATCCCCCATTTGTCGCTTGGCTTTGAAAACAATACTCGGATCACGACGAGATGAAGGTTTGATATCGTCAATAACCAATTTATCAAGCTGCTTTTGACGGGAAGTCGCCTGTTTCGCTTTGGAAGCATTGGCGGAGAAGCGGCGAACGAACGCTTCAAGCTGCTCTTTTTCTTTGAGCTTTTTATCGCGTTCCAACTGCGCTTGATTCGCCATAACGGTCGCTGCCAAATACCAGTCATCGTAGGTTCCGGTAAATTCGCGGATTTTTTGGAAATCGACGTCGAGGATGTTGGTGACAACGGCATTGAGGAAGTGACGGTCATGTGAGATGACGACCATAGTCCCCTCGTGGCGTTGAAGCTCGTGTTCGAGCCATCCGATAGTATCGATATCGAGGTTATTCGTCGGCTCATCGAGGAACAATACGTCCGGTTTCGGATACAAAACCTGTGCCAACAAAACTTTGAATTTTTCCGATGATGGGAGGGTCGACATCAAATCGTGATGATTCTCAGCCGAAATTCCGACGTTTTCAAGGATTTTAGCGATTTGAACGTCGTATTCGTAGGTCGGGTCTTCTTCGCAGCAGATCATCTCCAACTCCGCCAAACGATCATTCACTTTATCGTCTTCGAAATCTCCCGTTGCGTAGAGGTGTTCTTTCTCTTTGATCGCATCATAGAGCCGTTTGTTCCCCCACAATACCGCATCGGCGATAGTAAAATCTTCAAAAGCAAATTGGTTTTGTCCCAAAACACCCACTTTGAGACCCGGTTCGATAGAGATATCCCCCTCGTATTCTTTGATCTCGCCGCTGAGGATTTTCAAAAAGGTTGTTTTTCCCGCACCGTTGGCACCGATCAAACCGTATCGTTTGTTTCGGTCGAGTTTGAGGTTGATCCCCTCAAACAAAATCCGGCTGCCGAAGCGCATTGTTAATTTCGTCACTTGTACCATTGCAAAACTCTTTACATTAAAATAACGCGATTATAGCCAAAATCAACTAATTGATTCCTAACATCGTTTGGGAAGCAGTTTTTAAACTATAATAAATTACAATAACACAATCACAAAATTATCACTTTTAGGATTCTATGCAAATCGAAACTCCCCTTTATGATGTATTAAATTATCTTCCTGACGGCATTGTCATGGTAGATGAGCGGGGGGTGATCCTCTTTGCCAACGAGGCTTTTTCAGAAATGCTCGGGTATGAGACCTCCTTGCTATTGGGGCTCAATATGCTCAGTCTTCTTGCCGATATCGACGTATTCAAAGAGTGCATCGCCAAAGTAATGGCCGAGGGGAAATCGCTCGATGCCGATACCGATTTCATCCATCGCAACGGAACCATCATCCAAGCGATCAAAAGTGTCCGGATGATTCGGCATGAAGAGCACCACCGCTTTTTTGTCAATGTCCGAAATCTAACCGATGTCAATCGTTTAAATCGGGAGCTGCGTACCTCCAAAACATTGATCGAACTTCAGGCTAATGAACTCTCCGCTCTGCTCAACTCCAAAAACCGGGAGCTTGAAGAAATCCTCAGCAGTATCGATGAAGTGATATGGTACATCGACAGCGAAACGCTCGATCTGCGTTACGTCAACCGTGCGATCGAAGAGGTTTTCGGCTTTTCGCGAGAGCGTTTTTTGGAAGACCATACATTATGGCAGCAGCAGATTCACCAAGATGACCGAACGTTGGTTCAAATCTTTTTCGAAACCCTCCTCCCGGGTCAATCCCAACAAATTCGCTTCCGAATTTTTCACCTCGACGGAGAGATTCGATGGCTCAGCAGCCGCATCTATCATCACCCCACGCTTCACCTTTTTATTGGGATTACGAGCGATATAACCGCCCCGAAAGCCCAAAGTGAAGAGATCGCCTTTTTAGCCTATCACGACCCTCTAACCATGCTCCCTAACCGAGCCAAACTCAAAATCGAACTCGATAGCCGATTGGAAAACACTAACAACGCCCCCTTTGCCTTGATGTTTTTGGATTTGGATAATTTCAAAAACATCAACGACACCTTAGGGCATAAAGTCGGAGATGCCATTTTGGTCGAAGTGAGCGATCGGCTCAAAAACACCCTCGGGAAATACGATTTCAGTGCCCGCTTCGGAGGGGATGAATTTGTCATTTTGCTCCAAGATGCCGATACCGCGAATGTCGATGCAGCCGCAAAACGGCTGATTCAAGCTTTTAAAGAGCCGTTCAAACTCAATGAAACTGATTTCTTTCTCTCATCCTCTATCGGCATCGTCCTCTATCCTCAAGATGCCCAAAATCCGGAGGATTTGATCAAACACGCCGACACCGCGATGTACGAAGCCAAAAACAAAGGTAAAAACCAGTTTGTCTATTACCACGCCTCCATGGAGAGAGCCCTTCACGATTTTATTACACTAGAGTCCCTGATCAAAGAGGCTCTGGTGCAAAATCGGTTTGAACTCTATTTTCAACCTCTGATCGATGCAAAAACCCTCCTTTTAGAAGGATACGAGGCGCTATTACGGCTTCACCACCCTGAGAAAGGCTTTATAGCACCCGATCTATTAATCTCCATCGCCGAATCAAACGGCGATATCCACCACATAGCGGAAGTGGTTTTGCGTAAAGCCTGTGATTTCATCGAAACCGTCCGAGAACTCCAGAATGAACCGTTTTTCGTTGCGATCAATGTCTCCTCCAAACAACTCCAACAAGAGAATTTCGCCTCCGATTTGCTTGAGTATCTCTCAAAGCGCTCCATCCCTCCAAGGTACATTAAAATAGAGCTGACCGAAAGCGCCGTTATGGAAAATATCACCATTGCCGATCGTCAACTTCGACAGCTGAAAGAGGGGGGAATACGGATAGCGTTGGATGATTTCGGAACCGGTTACTCCTCGTTTGCCTATCTGGCACAGCTCCCCATCGATACCCTCAAAATCGATAAATCGTTTATCCTCCCCCTTTTTGAATCCCCCTCCAATCGCCATATCGTCGAAGCGATCTCGAATCTAGGGCATGTTTTGGGGATGAAAGTAACCGCCGAAGGGGTAGAAAAGAGCAGACATTACCATTATCTGGTCGAAAAACAGATTGATACACTCCAAGGGTATCATCTCAGCCACCCCCTCCCAGGGAGCCATATCATCGAAAAACTCCAAAAATCGGAACAGTTTTTCACCCGTGCTACGAGCGACGAGTACACCATTTAATCCCCTCTTTACCTCCTCTGTAAGGGGGGAAATCGGCAATTTTGTAAAGAGTAGCCGTTATCTTTGGATTAATAACGAAAATACAATTATTTTTAACATTGGCATAAGATTCGAATGGTTACAATGTGTCAAGGATTATGCAGGTTATAGTTCGATTTTCTCACGGAGCACAATGTGACACAAATTTATGTCGGGAATATTCCCTACGGCAAAAACGAAGACGATCTTAAAGATCTTTTCGGAACATACGGTGAAGTTAGTTCAGTTAAATTCGTAAATGACAAAGAGACAGGCCGCTTCCGCGGATTCGGTTTCGTTGAAATGGCGAACAAAGACGAGGCTGACAAAGCGATCACTGCCCTAGAAGGTAACGATTTCGGAGGACGTACACTTCGTGTTAACGAAGCTCGCCCACGTGCTCCGCGTCCTCCACGCGACCGCTGGTAATCACATTCATGAAGCCCTTTTGGGCTTTCATGTCCTACATTTGACCCCCAAAATTCTCAATAATTCTATAAACAAAGCAACCTATAATGACTTACACCCTTACTGAACCCTACATTGAACTCTACAAACTGCTCAAACTTCTCGATCTGGTCGATACCGGCGGACAAGCCAAAATGTTGATTGAAAACGGCCATGTTTACCGTAACGGTGAAATCGAAACCCGCAAACGGGCAAAAATTCTCAAAAATGACACAATCACCATTGGGGATGTCGTTATCGACGTGATCTAAAATCATTGTTAATTAATGAAGTTTTCACTATAATTGCCTATCTTATTAACGACTCGTCACGAGGCTCGGAAAACGTATGAAAAATAGAAAAATGATGGTTGTCGGTTTCATTACTGCCGCAGCGATAAGCGTTGCCCTCTCTACTTCGCTTTTTGCCAAAAGCAACGCTGCGGAGCCTGCCGAAACCTCTGTCGAAGCGTCACGTCTCCAGTCGTTAGCCAAATTCACCAAAGTACTCGGCATCGTCGAACAATACAACGTCGACGGCCTCACCATCGATCAGTTGATCGATAAATCGCTCCAAGGGCTCCTCTCCAACCTCGACGCCCACTCCACCTACATGGATAAAAAAAGCTACGATAATCTCAAAAGCCAAACCGACGGTGAATTCGGCGGATTAGGGATTACCGTCGGTATGCGTGACAATGCCCTCACCGTTATCGCCCCTATCGAGGGGACTCCGGCCGATAAAGCGGGGATCAAAGCGGGAGACGTGATTTTAAAAATCAACGACAAGGCAACTCTCAGCATGACCATCGATGATGCGGTGAGTCTCATGCGGGGAACCCCTAAAACCCCTATCGATCTCACGATCGTCCGCAAAGGGGCTGCGGAACCGCTCAAATTTCATATCATCCGAGACATCATTACGGTCGAATCGGTCTATACCCGTACCATCGGAGGCAATATCCTCTATGTCCGTGTCACCAGTTTCGATAAAAAAGTTGCTGCCGATGTCAAAACAGCGATCAAAAAACATGCTAAAAACACCAAAGGGATCATCCTCGATCTCCGTAACAATCCGGGAGGGCTCCTCGATCAAGCGGTTGAGCTTACCGACTTGTTCGTTGACGAAGGGGTCATAGTCTCTCAAAAAGGGCGCAACAAAGCCGATGATGTGAGTTACAGTGCTACGAAAAGTGCCACCATTACCCATCTTCCTCTCGTTGTCCTCGTCAATGAGGGATCGGCAAGCGCTTCGGAAATTGTGAGCGGCGCATTGCAAGACCTCAAACGAGCCGTAATCGTCGGAGAAAAAACCTTCGGAAAAGGGTCGGTTCAAGTTGTGATGCCGGTCACCGAGAGCGAAGCGATCAAACTCACCGTCGCCCGCTACTATCTCCCGAGCGGAAGAACGATCCAAGCCGTCGGTGTTGTTCCGGACATCGAAGTGGTTGCGGGAGAGATCAAAAATCACGACAAATCGTTCAACATCAAAGAGGCCGATCTTAAAAAACATCTTGAAAACGAACTTGCCAAAGATGACGGTATGCTCGACGTTACCGAAGCCAATGCCACCAATAAAACCGTGATTACCCCGGAGCAGCTTGTCAAAGACATTCAGCTCAAAGAGGGTGTCGACATTATCAAAGCTTTAATCATAGTCAAAGGAAAGTAACCATGGAAAAACGCGATCTCATCTACGAAGGAAAGGCTAAACGTCTCTTTACGACCGATGATCCCAATTTAGTCATTGCCGAGTTCAAAGACGATTTGACCGCATTCAACGGTGCCAAAAAAGACAACGAAGCCGGAAAAGGGGCGTTGAACAATAAAATTTCAACCGAACTCTTCAAAATGCTTGCCAAAAACGGTGTTGAGTCCCACTTCGTCCAGATGCTCGACGACAACCACATGCTGTGCAAAAAAGTGGATATTATCCTCATTGAAGTAATCGTCCGTAACATTGCGACGGGAAGTTTGAGTAAAAACCTCGGCATACCTGATGGGAAAGTGCTTCCGTTTACGTTAGTCGAATTTGACTATAAAAATGATGCTCTCGGTGATCCGAAACTCAACGATCAACACTGTTTGATCCTTGAACTGGTCAAAAACGAAGCGGAACTCGATCAGCTCCGTGCTATGGCACGTGAAGTCAACTCTATTCTTCGCCCGTATTTCCACGAAAAAGGGCTAAACCTTGTCGATTTCAAACTCGAGTTCGGTCGTGATCAAAACGGAAAAATCATTTTAGCCGATGAAATCAGTCCGGACAACTGCCGTTTCTGGGATCTAGAAACCGGCGAAAAAATGGATAAAGACCGCTTCCGTCAGGGTCTTGGCGGTCTTAAAGTCGCATACGAAGAAGTATTGAACCGAATTTTGAACTGAATCTACAAAGGAAAACAATGAAAGCAATCGTAAACGTATTTTTGAAAAACGGAGTTTTGGACTCTCAGGGTAAAGCGGTACAGCACGCCCTTACCCATCACGGTTTTGAAAGTGTTCAAGACGTTCGTGTCGGCAAACAGATCATTATCGAGATGAACGAGTCCGATGCTTCAGCGGCAAAAGAGAAAGTTGCCCACATGTGTGAAGAGTTGCTTGCTAACACTGTTATCGAAGATTACGAGATCGAGATTCAAGCATGAAAGTAGGAATCGTTCAATTTCCGGGAACCAACTGCGAGTACGATACTCAGCATGCGTTTGCGGCACTTGGGTGTGAAACCCAAATCCTTTGGCACAAAGAGGATAGTATCCCAGCGGGGACCGATTTGGTTGTCGTGGCGGGAGGATTCAGTTATGGAGATTACCTTCGCAGCGGTGCTATTGCGAAAATGTCTCCCATCATGAAAGCGCTCAAAGTATATGCGGAGAACGGAGGCAAAGTACTCGGAATATGTAACGGATTTCAGGTATTGACTGAAACCGGATTACTCCCCGGTGCACTCAAACGTAACGAAGGACTTCACTTCATCTCACGTCATCACCATCTCAAAGTGATCCAAAACGATAACGATTTTCTCCGTCATTGCCAAGTGGATCAAGTGGTTAACATCCCGATTGCCCACCATGACGGCAATTTTTTCATCGATGCTGAGAGGCTTAAAGAGTTGTATGCGAATAACCAAGTTCTCTTAAAATATACCGATGCGGAAGGGAATATTGATAATCCGAACGGATCAGTCGATAGTATTGCCGGAATCTGTAACAAAAATAAAAACGTATTCGGTCTTATGCCCCATCCAGAGCGGGCAATGGAGAGCTTACTCGGTTCCAATGACGGACGAGCTATGCTAGAAGGGTTTTTAAACGCTTGAAAACTCTAGCACTCCTCTTTTTCTTTGTACAGCTTCTCTTCGCAGAACCCTCCGTTCTGACCGATCCGGCAACTGCACCCGCCGAAACGGCGGCTGCGGAAGAACCTGCAAACAGTGACATCGGTTCTCTTTTTTCAGGAACTTCCACCTCTGCCGGACTCACATTGGAATACACCGATCTTCCTACCCGTCCTTATGTCGGCGAAATTATCGCTCTCACCGTTAAACTCAATCCGGTCGATATCGCTTCGGGCAATATAGAGTATACCCTCCAAAACGAGCAAGGTATCCGTATTTTTAGTGATACCCCGAAACGGAAAGTAAAAGATGACGGTGTTTATGACACATTCTATTTTTTAGTCCAATCTTCTGAGATTCGGATTCCCGATATTACGGCAACACTCAGCTCGACCGGTGCAGTATCCGAGATTCTCAGCGGTTCTACAATGAGTGCAGCGACCCTCAGCCCGCCGACGGGGTATGCCAACGTACTCGCCGAAAAATTTACGATTCTCAATTACAAAACGACCGTTTACAACAACGAAAGCAATGTCGTTATCTTTACCGTAAAAGCGAATCGCTGTAACATTAGTGACTTCAGAATCCCAAACGCGATTAAACAAGGATTTGAATCCAAACTCTCAAACGTAGGCGAATCACAAATGACCTACTATGTGATTATTCCGAACTCTGAGCAAACACTCAATTTTTCCTATTTTGATCTTCAAAAACAACGGTATGAAGCGTTGAGCATCCCCATCATCGTCGACGATGATACCGTATCGACCCAAAGCGATCTCTCCCCTACCGATGCGCGCCATACCGAGCTCAAAGTAGGTGCCTCAATCCTCGTTGTTTTGATACTCGCCGGACTCTTTTACTGGAGACGTCAGAAATGGTATCTTTACGCTTCTGCACTCCCGATGTTTTACATCGTCTTTACCCTTTTGCCGAATCAAGATATTTGTGTCAAAAAAGATGCACCGGTCTATCTTCTCCCGATCAAAAACGGAACCATTTTTGAGATGACCCTCCAAGAAGAACATCTCGAAGCCGAAAAAGAGGTGGGAGATTTTATCAAAGTTCATCTCAGCGACGGCAAAGTCGGATGGGTCAATAAACGTGATCTTTGCTCGAATTAAATGGCTCTATGCCGTAATCGTGATCTTCAGCGGTATGACGCTGATGATTACCACCTTTTATCTTCTCCCTAAACCTTATGCCGTCAAATTCTCCGCTTGGTTTATCCGACTCTTCGTAGGTGTCCCTGTCCATGTCAAAGGGACCCCCGATTCCGATGCTCAAATGTTTCTCCTCAACCACCAAAGCGAAATGGATATCGGTATTATGGAGACCATCACCCAAAAAGATCTCGCGTGGGTTGCCAAAAAAGAGCTTTTCAAAGTCCCTTTTTTCAGTCTCGTTCTCCGATTGCCCAACGATATCGCACTGGAACGTGAGTCCAAAACCGCACTGGTAAAACTCCTCAAAGATTGCAAAGAGCGTCTTGATCAAGGGCGTGTCATTACCATCTTTCCCGAAGGGACCCGTACGGAAACCGGGAAGATGAAACCCTTTAAAGCGGGTGCTAAAATGGTGGCGGACAAATACTCTCTCAAAGTTCAGCCGGTAGTATTGATCGCTACTGCATGGCATTTTAGCAACAAACGTAAAATCTTCAATGCCGGTACCGTAACCGCTATCTATCTGGATTCGTTCATTGCCGACAAGAGCAACCCTGAATGGTTAAATGAGCTCCATACACACATGCAAAAGGTTTATGATGATGAGTTGGCAAACCATCCTCGCTATCGGTAGCGGAGCTTTTTTAGGGGCGGTTCTCCGTGCCTATATGAACGGTATCGTTAACCACTATTTTCCCCATACACTCCCCTTTGGAACCCTCAGCGTGAATCTGCTCGGCAGTTTTATCATCGGGGCGCTCTTTGCCTATTTCAGTTATACAACCCTTTTTAACGTCCAGATGAAATCGTTTCTGACGACCGGATTTTTAGGGGGATTGACAACCTATTCCACCTTTGCCATGGAGACGTTTTTACTCCTCAGCGGCGGTCATATTCTCATGGCGGCTACCAATATGGCGCTCAATACGTTTGGAACCGTTTTGATGGCGGCATCAGGGTACTATCTGATCAAAAATACGTTAGCCTAACGCTACAATCTCATCGGCACACCAAGCTGCCAAATCACCATCATGGGTGATGAGCAATACCCCCATTCCATCGATATGATTCACAATCAATTTCATAATATCAAGTTGATTGAGATTATCAAGTGCCGATGTGGGTTCATCCAACAACAGTAATTTCGGCTTCATCAATAAGGCTCTCAGAATCGAACACCGTTGTAGCTGTCCCCCCGAAAGCTGATGAGGGAGAGAGTCCAAATGTGTTTCTTCCAGCCCCATCTGAGTGAGTAGCTCTCCATACCCCTCCATCGACGCAACATCCAATATCTGATGACGAATCGTATAGGTAGGATGAAATGAGCTGTAGGGGTCCTGAAATACTTGAGAAAAAGGGGTTGATACGATCCGACCCGATTGTACTTTTCGATGCCCCAAAATGAGCTCAAACAGAGTCGATTTTCCAACACCGCTGGGACCGACGATCGCCTTGATCTCGCCGATATTGAGCATAAGGGAGAAATTTTCAAACAATAATATATTTTTTTGATATCCAAAAGATATATTTTGTATATCCAATACAAGACTCAACGGATTTGGCCCTTACCATAAATTTTGTATTTGTAGGTGGTAAGCCCCTCTACCCCCATCGGCCCTCTGGCGTGGAGTTTGTTGGTACTGATCCCTACTTCGGCACCGAATCCGAATTCTCCGCCATCGGTAAATCGAGTCGATGCATTGACATAAACCGCAGCAGCATCGATAGCATCCATAAACCGTTCCGCTGTCGTAATGTTCTCCGTGAGAATCGATTCCGAATGACCGGAGCCGAAACGGACAATATGGCTAATCGCTCCCTCAACTCCGTCGACTACCCGAATATTGAGAATATTCGCTAGATACTCGGTATCGAAATCTTCTTCACTCGCCTCGGCAACTTCGATAATTTCACGTGTTTGTGCGCACCCTTTCAGGAGTGTATTTTCTCTCACAAATACCTCTTTAAAAATCGGTAATACCTCCTCGGCAATTGAACTATCGATTAGAAGCGTTTCGATTGCATTACACGCCGAGGGGCGTTGTACTTTGGCATTGACTGCAATTTTCAGAGCGTCCTCGATATTCGCATCTTTATCAATGTAGAGATGACATTGTCCTTTGTCATGTTTGACAACCGGAACGCTGGCGTTTTGACTCACGAAGCGAATGAGCGCCTCTCCGCCGCGCGGAACGATCAAATCGACGTATTTATCCATCTTGATCAATTTGGCTACCCCCTCGCGCGTTGCATCGGGCAGTAATGCAATCAGCTCTTTCGGGAGATTATTGCGAATCAATACCTGCTGCAAAACATCGGCAATCATTTTATTGGACGATTCCGCCTCTTTTCCCCCTTTGAGAACACACCCGTTGGAGCTTTTAAAGCAGAGCGCCGCCGTATCGGAGGTGACATTCGGGCGTGATTCATAAATGATCCCGATCATTCCGATCGGAATAGAGACTTTCTCGATTTTGAGTCCCGAATCGGTAACCCATCCCTCGATCACCTTGCCTACCGGATCTTTGAGGGCGGCAATCTCTTCGATCGCAACGGCCATCAATTCAATCCGTTTTTCATCCAGCATAAGACGATCTTTTAATGATGAAGAGAGATCATTCTCCTGCGCGTTGCGCATATCAAGTGCGTTGGCTTCGATAATATTCATCGTGTTGGCACGTAACGCTTCGGCCATCTCCCGCAAAATTCGGTTCCGTTCACTGCCGCTAAGCGTCGATAACGTACGACTCGCCGATTTTGCTTTTTCTAAAAATTGTTCCATTTGTCTCTCCTATACCATTTCGTTATTGATAAACGTCGCCAGACGTTCAAATTCTCTCGCATTTGCCATCTGTCGCAGAGCGTCCATCTTTACACTTTTTTTGAAATTTTTCTGATAGCGCATCAACTCATCCATCAAATCTGAACAACGGGGGTGATCTTTTAGCTCTGCGGCACCCTTGAGCTCTCCCAAAAGGGTGATGAAAAAACTGTTTTTCTTCAGCTTATCAAAAATATCGCTTTCAGGGATGAATTGTTTAACCTCATCCTCATGGTGAACCTTGTTTTCCTCAACGATAGCATATGCCTCGGATTCAATCACCTCTACACGATCTTCATTCTCTTCCTCATTTGACATCTCTTCATATTGCTCTTTGAAGGGGCGTTGCGGTTCATCCCCTTTTTTTCCTCTCAAGAGCCACCCAGTCAATCCCAATGCGGCAATCCCCAAAATGCCGATAACAATCCATAGGGTTTGGCGCGGTTCTTCAGGGGTCGTTTTATCCACTGGCGTTGGTTCAACCTTAGAGGGGCTGGTAACACTCGGTGCGGAGGGAACCGTTATATTCTCCTCATGGGTTTGATTCGTTTCACCCATACTTTGACTCGGCGGAACAGCCGGTTTGGATTCCTCTTTGGGGAGGAATACCGCCCCCTCCGTAGGACCGAAATAGCCGTTGATATAACCATCCGGATAGAATTTTTTAAAGCTATTTAACACCGCTTTAGCATCTTCTTCACTCTTTAGCGGCTCTATTGCCACCATAAACGCTTTGCCTGAAGGGCGAGCGACAATCTCAAAGCCATACTCATTCCGGAGATTTTTTTCATCCTCTCCTAGGCGCTTTGAGAGGTCGTTTAATTTCCCTTTCGCCTCGTCAAATGTCCCGAACGAGGCAAGGACAATTTTATACCCTTTTGCCTCCGCAGCGTGAATTTCCAAGAGACCCAAAAAGAGAAAAAGAGCACCCGATATTGCTCTCAATAGTATTGTTTTCATTCTTCCATCGCCTTTTCAAAAGAGTTTACTTTAGCCATTACCTCATTAATTATCGGTTCAATTACCCCATAATCGATACCGATCGTCAACAAATACTCCTCAATCGCTTCGGTATCGAACATCTCGATCGATCGAACCAAGTCGAGCAGTTCTCCATAGAACCCTTTCCCCTCCAAAACCGCCTGCTCGATCTCGTAGGAGATGTTGAGCTTTTCCAAAACCTCTTGTTGAGGCATATGGAAAAGTAAATGGATCAGCGATAACATCCCCGTAAAATAAGCGCCCGAGAGATCCTTTCGGGATGCATTGGGGAGAATGGCTTTCATCAGCGCACTCATCATTTCAGTACGTGAAACGACCATCAACACCAATGGAACCCTTTTGTCTCCGCTGTTATTCGCCTCAGAAAACATCATCAGCATAATCCATCTTGAAATCGGATCACGCCCCATAAGGGTCAACACCTGCTCGATCGACGAAACCGGATTGCGTAGCGAAAATGCCGCTGAATTGATAAAACGGAGTAATTTAAGGCTAATCGCATGGTTGCTTTGAAACGCATCGACCAACTCCGGCATATCACTCTCGCTTTGAAGCAGATTCCACAATCTGAATATCCCCTCTTGCTCGGGTGAAAACGTCGCATTTTTGATAAGGTTCGGTTCGGAGATAAAATACCCCTGATAATAGTCGAACCCCATGGAACGGCACAACTCATAGATATCGTGAGATTCGATTTTGGTACCTATCACCTCGATCCCCACCTCATGAAACATCGCAATATTACGTCCCACGAACGCTAAATCGCTTTGAGAAACATCGATTTTGATGTAGCTCAACGAGGGGAATATCAATGCATATCGGCTTACACTTTCGGGGGTAAATGCGCAGTCATTGAGGGCGAAACGGTACCCCTGATCTTTTAAAAACCGAATACGATCCGCAAGGGCTTCATCGATGATGGCATCGGCAAAAAGGGCATATACCACCTTTTCTTGGAGCAATAAATCGATAACGTCGTAATGCAAAAACTCGGTATTGACACGGATAAATCCGATATGCTTGCCGAGAATCGTCTCCATAGACATCAACAGATTACTGATAACGGCAGCAGTCAATCCGTTGTCATCACTGTGCCCCGATTCGCGATACAATAAATCATACGCCGAAATTTTGGCTTTAGCATTGATAATAGGCTGACGTCCGATATAGCGATCGCTCATACAAATCCAAAAAAATAATATTATGAAGATTATAACAAAGGTTGACTGGAGATATCCAAAAGAGAAAACTATGCGGTTAGTGAAAGATCAAAGATACGCTCTGATCTCCTCTATCACCCTCTCCAACTGGACTTTGTAGCGATCATAAAAACTAAAATAGCTCTTTTCGTCCGTATCACTGAGGGCGTGCTTAAGATGCGAAGCGATATCGACGAGCGGATTTGCCCCAATATTGGCCGCTACACCGATAATATCGAGCAACAACGCATCAGCGGCTTCGGTATCATGTGAACGCAATAGTTCACCCAATCTCTCAGCCGAATCGCCATAGTCCGTTATAAACTCCCTCAAAATTTCACGGTAAAAACTCTGATCTCCACCGCATATTTGAAGCCCCTCATCAATATCCAAAATACTCATCACCGCAGTTTCGGATTGAGCCTCTTTGGCAGTATAGGCGTAAAATATTTTGTAAAGCGCTTCCATTCTCAGAGGTTTGGCGAGCTGCTCCGCCATCCCCGCACTCTCCATTTTTTGGATATCGTCGGCTCCTACATCTCCGCTTAGAGCGACAACCAAAATGTGATCGTACTCCGGATTTTTACGGATGATGCGGGTCGCTTCAAAACCATCGATTCTGGGCATATGGGCATCCATCAAAATCATCAGAAAGTTAGTATCACGTTCCAATATATCCAATGCCTCTTGGCCGTCGTTTGCCAAAACCACATCGATTCCGCTTCCGGCTAAAAGCCCCAAAATCACTTTTTGGTTGATCGGATTGTCTTCCGCCACCAAGATTCTCTCCCCCGCGAATTCGGCAAAATTTTCTTTGGTTATTTTTCCGATATTGGGAACAGGACGTTTCGGAATCGTTTTATCACTTTTTCGTCTATCCGTTGAAGCTTTATCTTCAGGAGCCGGTGTCGTGACAATAAACTCTCCCTCTTCGGTTCCAAATACGGGAATTTCCGAGGGCGGCTCTATTTGCGGCTCTTCTTTTATCTCCGGAATCGCTTCTACTTTCTCTCGAACAGCTACTTCCGGTATCTCAGTTTTTTCGGATTCATGAATGGGAGGTTTTGGGGTTGAACTTTTTTTGATGATAAATAAACCTAAGATCAATAACACCACGGCGACAGTAACAATCGTTACTAAGAGAGGATCATTAAACATTGGGTACTCTTTTTTTCTCTATATCATACACTATTAACGTACTATTTGCCTATAAAAACATGATCTGCTATTCGAAAAACTGGTTCTTTGTTGCGAAGAAGGGAGTGTCAGAAATAAAAAAATAAGAGAAAGTCCCGCCGAGGCGGGAGGAGGTATCGAATATTACTCGATTTCTGCGTCGATGACGTCGTCATCTTTTTTCGCAGATGAAGAGGCCGCTTCGCCGCCTTCGTTTTGTTTATACATTTGCTCAGCCATTTTGTGACTCGCATCTGCCAATTTTTTCGTAGCCGCTTCGATCTCTTCTTTAGAAGCATCGGTATTTTTGAGTACCGCTTTAAGCTCTTCAAGCGCGGTTTCGATCGCTGCTTTTTCACTCGCGTCGATTTTATCTTCCATCTCTTTGAGCGATTTTTCAGTTTGGCTTGCCAACGCATCGGCTTGGTTGCGAAGGTCTACGATCTCTTTGCGTTTCGCATCTTCGGCTTTGTGGTTTTCTGCGTCTTGTACCATTTTGTTGATCTCTTCTTCAGAGAGCCCTGAGCTTCCAGAGATCGTGATCGATTGAGATTTACCGGTTCCTTTGTCCGTTGAGCTAACCGTGAGGATACCGTTCGCATCGATGTCGAAGGTTACCTCGATTTGAGGTACACCGCGTGGTGCCGCTGGGATACCGTTAAGCTCGAAAAGACCGAGTGATTTGTTATCACGGGCAAACTCACGCTCACCTTGAACAACCGAGATAGAAACCGCTGGTTGGTTATCTTCGGCAGTCGAGAACACTTGCGATTTTTTAACCGGAATAGTGGTCCCTTTTTCGATGATTTTGGTCGCGATACCGCCGAGTGTTTCGATACCGAGTGACAACGGTGTAACGTCGAGCAAGAGAACGTCTTTAACGTCTCCACGGAGAACCCCACCTTGGATCGCGGCACCGGCTGCAACAACCTCATCCGGATTTACCCCTTTGTTGAGGGTTTTTCCGCCGAACTCATCCGAAACCATTTTTTGTGCGATCGGAAGACGCGTTGAACCACCGACCATGATGATCTCGTTGATCTCGTTTTTGCTAAGCCCCGCATCTTTCATCGCGGTTTTGATGTGGCTGATCGTCTCTTTTACAAGTGTATCGATCATCCCTTCAAATTTTGCACGGGTAAGTTTTACTACCAAGTGTTTAGGACCTGTCGCATCAGCGGTGATAAACGGAAGGTTGATCTCTGTTTCTTCAGCAGAAGAGAGCTCTTTTTTCGCATTTTCAGCCGCGTCTTTCAAACGTTGAAGCGCCATTTTATCCGCTTTGAGATCGATGCCGTGATCGGATTTGAACTCAGTTGCCAAGAAATCAACGATTTTATTATCGAAATCGTCCCCACCAAGGAATGCGTTACCGTCTGTTGAAAGAACCTCGAAAGTCCCCTCAGAGATTTCAAGAACCGTAACGTCGAACGTTCCGCCCCCTAGATCGTAAACGAGAACTTTTTCATCCCCTTTTGAATCCAAACCGTACGCCAATGCAGATGCTGTCGGCTCATTGATGATAC
>CAZBVJ010000003.1:57156-255252 GCA_964495485.1 uncultured Sulfuricurvum sp. | reverse complement strand
ACGTTCAATCCTGCGATGGTTCCCGCCTCTTTGGTCGCTTTACGTTGCGCATCGTTGAAGTACGCCGGAACCGTGATAACCGCATCGGTGACCGCTTGACCGAGATAGCTTTCCGCATCTGCTTTCAATTTAGAGAGGATCTTAGCCGAGATCTCTTGCGGCGTGTACACTTTACCCGCTACGTCAACCGCAGCCATACCGTTTTTATCAACGATTTTATAGGTAACTTTGTCGTGCGCTTCTTTCGCTTTTTCTTCGTTCATCATGAGACCCATGATACGTTTGACCGAGTAGATCGTTTTATCCGGGTTTGTGATCGCTTGGCGTTTTGCCGGATCACCGACAAGGATTTCCCCTTTGTCCGTAAACGCTACAACCGATGGAGTTGTATTTTTTCCCTCTTTGTTCGGGATAATTTTCGCTTCGCCGCCTTCATAGACCGCAACACATGAGTTTGTTGTTCCTAAATCGATACCAATTACTTTTGACATTTTATTTCCTTTATTTTAAATTCGTTTTTTATTTTCGACGCCGATGCCGGAAGCATCGGTGTGCTTTAGTGCTTTAGCGGCCAGCGTAGACTATCGGGACTTTGTTCCGATGGTCGTTCAAATCAATTGGCTATGACAACCATTGCGTCACGCAAGGTTCTCTCTTTATAACGATACCCTTTTTGGAAGGTATTGACGATTGCACCGCTTTCGTGATCCGCAGAATCCACACGCTGTACCGCATTATGGATATTTGGATCGAACGGCTCGGACTCATCCACCGCCGTTACACCGTGTTTTTCGAGAACACCGAGAAGCTGTTTCATGGTCAGTTCGACACCCTCTTTGAGTTTCTCTAACAATACTGCAGGTTCTGCTTCCATAGATGCCGCACCAACCGCCATTCCGAGCGAATCGACGACCGGGATCAAATCTTTAGCGAATTTTTCGTTCGCGTACTCAAGCGCTTGATACTTCTCACGCTCCAACCGTTTTTTGATATTGTCGAAATCGGCATGTACACGGGCATATTTGTCCTTGAACGAGGCGAGTTCGGCTTGTATAGTTTCTAATTCATTTAACTCTTGAGCGACGCTCTCTTCTACTGTCTCTTCAGCAGACGGGGTATCGTTCAAAACTTCTTCGTTAACTTCATTTGACATGATTTCTAAAGACTCCTTTGTTGAAATCTGACGTTATTATAATGCATTGAGTCAAGTATTGTCAAGGGGTATATGAGTTTTTTTATGCAAAATAGTTGAGTCTTTATCACTAAACTATATATTTCCCCTGCTAATGCTATAATATAGTTTAAAATTTTTATGAGGGTTTTATGTCCGATACACGTTTTGTTGCTTTGATAACACTGATCACCTTCTCCCTAATACTGTGGTTTCTCCCTCCGCCACTCCATTTGACCCCGAGTGTATGGCATCTGTTTACAATCTTTATCACCGCGATCATTGCGATTTTGTTCAATCTCCTCCCCATCATCACCGCCGCATTGATCGCCCTTGCTATGAGTGTCCTGAGCGGAGTGATCGAGCCAGCAAAAGCGTATGCAGGATTTTCGGAGAGTTTTATCCTCCTCATTGTCGCGGCGTTTCTCGTCTCCCATGCCGTCCACAAATCGGGACTCGGAAAGCGTCTATCCCTTCACATCATCAAAAAATTCGGCCACTCTACGCTGGGATTGGGGTACAGCGTTATCGCCACCGATATTGTGATTGCCCCCGCATTTCCGAGCAACACGGCCCGTTCCGGTGTCCTCTATCCGATCGTCTACGGTCTAGCACACGATTGCGGTTCCAAAGTGGGGGATAATACCCACCGCAAGGCGGGAAGCTATCTGATGATGACCTCGATGGCGGGACTCACCATCTCTTCGGGGCTGTGGCTTACCGCGATGGCGGTCAACCCAATCGGTGTCGGAATTGCTGAGAAGATGGGGATCCATATCACGTTTGGAAGCTGGCTTTTGTACGCCATTGTTCCAACTCTCATCGCATTTGTTCTCATCCCTTGGATGCTCTATCGAATCTATCCCCCCGAGATCAAAGAGACTCCCGAAGCTCCCCAAAAAGCGGCAGTTGCATTGGAGGTTATGGGTCGGATCAGCCGAAATGAGTGGATCACGGCGGGCGTTTTTGTCTCCATGCTCACCCTTTGGGCACTCTCAGGGATCTTTCCGATCGACAAAGCGGCGGTCGCGTTCGGTGGATTGGGGATATTGATGGTCACCAAAGTCTTCGGTCTTGAGGATTTCAAAAGCCAAGGGGAAGCACTCAGCACCCTGATCTGGTTTGCGATCCTCTTTGCTCTCTCGACACAGCTCGCCGAACAGGGATTTATGAACGCCGTAGCCGACCATTTTACCCAGTACTTGAGCGGTCTGTCATGGTGGAGCGTCTATTTTCTGTTGATCCTCCTTTACGTCGTGATCCACTATCTCTTTGTCTCCCAAAGTGCCCATTTACTTGCCCTTTTTGGGATATTTTTGGTCATCGGAGTCGATGCGGGAGTTCCGGGAGAGCTGATGGCGATGATGCTGCTGTTTGCCACCAATTTCAACGCCACCATTACCCCGCAGGGCTCTTCGTGCAACGCCATCTATCTGAGCAGCGGCTACATCAGTGCCCGTGAGATTTATATCTATGGTGGAGCGGTAACTCTGCTGGCGTTCCTCATTTTTATGTTTGTCGGCACCCCCTGGATATTGGCGCTCACATGAATATGTTTCACCGTTTCAAACGAACCAAGACCGCAAAAGCGCTTGCCGCTTTTTTTATTTTTCTTCTCCTAATGGGGTTGATATTATTTACCCCTTGGGGTAACCGTCTCCTCTCTCCGATCATCGAAAATGGTCTCAGTTCAGGATTTTCCACCTCGATGAGCGTTCGGGAATTTTCCCTCACCCCAAAACGTTTTCACCTGATGGCGCAGGATGGATACGGCAATACCCTCTCTACCCAAGGGGGGATCTCTCTGCTGACCCTGAGACTCTACGCCCACTATCGGTTGGAGTGTTTGACTCCTAAAGGGATGAATCCGATCGGCTCCCCCTTTAAAACCGATGGTGCGATTAGCGGGGGGATTGCTGCCATGAATATCCGAGGTGATGCCCATATTGTGGGGGGAAAAATCTACTATGTGAGCGAACTTCATCGATTTAGACTCTCCAGCTTAGAGCTAACCTTCGATTCTCTCGATTATCAAAGCCTATTGCATCTGCTCGAATACCCCTCCGATACCGACTCAACCTTGAGCGGTACGATTGAGCTCAAAGGGTTCGATCGCCGTGATATCACAGGTAATATCCATCTCGCCACCCTCACAAAACGTTTCACCCCTACCCCGATTGCGGAAGATGACAATGAGACATTTTCATTGCGTCAACTTCTCGCCGATGAGTTCGGTCATGTCAAAACGTTCACAACCGATATCACACTCGATGCCTCCTTTGAGCACGCAGGGGTACTGGAGCAGTTTGTCGGAGTACCACTAAATGGAGAGCTATCACTGCAAGGAAAACTGGAGGGGGATGACAAGCTCCTAAAACTCAAAGCCTCAAGCAATGTCGCCCGGAGCGATACCAAGTTCACCCTAATCATCCCCGACTTGGAACCATCCTCCATCACTTTTGATCTAAGAAATGCCAATGCAGAGCAAACATTTCACCTCTTTGATCTCCCTAGCCCCATCCGAGGAGAAATCACCGCCTTCGCAGAGCTCAACACAACGCAAGGTTCATGCGATCTCTCCATCAAAAACGCTCAGACTGTACCCGCCGTGTTAAAAGAACACTACTTCATCACCCAACCGCCGATCCGTTTCAATGCTGATCTCACCATGGATATGGATCAAAAAGGGGTTCATTACCGGCTAGCCTTTACCTCCGATCTTACTCGAATGGCAATGGATGGTACCACGACTCACGATCAAATGCTTCGAGAACTTTTAAAAACATTACACTAATCCTCTTCCTCTCCTCTCCCTTTTTACCCAAACCTATCTTATAGGCATTAAAGGTTTTCTCACCTATAATCGAAAATTCCTCACAATTGAATGGATTTCTGTGCAAAAAAATCTACTATTTTCAAAAGAAGTCGAAGCTCTTTATCGTGCTTTACCTATACCTCTGTTGGCGACATTATTCAATGCCATCGTCATCGTTCTGATATTAAAAGATCACATTAGCAAAAATGCCCTGCTCGTTTGGGTCGTATTGAATGTGATTATTATAAGCTTCCGTTTCGTTTGCTATCTCCGTTTTAAAAACTCCATCGCTTCTGATGAACTTATTAAAGCGTATCGCCTCTATATGATCGGAATCATTGCATCGGCAATGGTATGGGGGTCAAGCGTCTATTATCTTTTGCCGAATTCTTCAACCCATGCTATGCTTTTGATCATCATCATAGGGGGGATGGTAGCCGGAGGAGTCGGATCAAGCTCTTATCGTCCCGAAAGCTATATCTTTTATAACTTATTCGCAATAGGCCCTTATGCCCTCCATTTTATGTTGGATAGTACCCATGAAGCATCTTGGATGATGGGGGCCGTACTCCTTTTGTTTTCTGTCATGATGATTCTTTCGAGTAAAAAATTCCATGCCAACTTTACCGAAACGGTTCTTCTTCAAATCGACCAACAGGAGCTGATCGCTAAACTTGAAAATGCGGCTATTGCCAAGGACGCTTTTTTCGCCACCATGAGCCATGAACTTCGAACCCCCCTCAATGCCATTATCGGTTTTTCACAAATAGTGATGAAGCGCCCTGATACCCCAAAAGAGTTATTAACATTCATAGAGAAAATCTTTATCTCCGGAAAACACCTTTTAGAGCTGGTCAATACCATTCTCGATTTTTCAAAAATGCAAGCCGATAAAATGGAGATCACTTTGGTCAATTTGAAACTCTCAGAGATATTCAAAGAGGTTCTGATTATCATCGAACCGTTGGCACAAAAACGGGAGATTACTCTTCACTTCCCGACATTTACCGATGAAGAAATCATCGCCGATCGAAAAATGATCCAACAGATTTTTATCAATCTTTTCAGCAACGCGATCAAATTTTCCCCAAACAGCTCTTCCATCACCCTGACCTACCAATGCTCAGACCGCCATCTCTTCAGCGTATGCGATCAGGGAATTGGAATTTCACCTGAAAACCTTGAAACTATTTTTGACCCTTTCACCCAAATAGAAGGCTCAATGCATAATGCGATTAAAGGGACAGGATTAGGATTAGCGATTGTCAAAAAGATGATAGAAGCGCATAATGGAGAGATTTGGGTAACAAGCACTATCGGAGAAGGGAGTTGTTTTTCTTTTACAATTCCATCAGAGCTATAATTTCAAACAAATTTCCCTCCCCCTTAAAAGGGAGAAGATTATTGACCCGCTTTCAGTTTTTGTATAAAGGTGTTTTGAGCTTCAGAAATCAACTTTGTAGAGAGTTCAAGATAGGACTTTTCATCTGCTTTGACGGTAAATTCCTGTTTATTGGCAGAACCTGCAAGAGCATTCCCCATCATCCCCAAAGCAATATTCCCAAGTGCCGATACGGCATTTCCCAAATTAGTATCGGTTGAATTGGTATTTTGCGGTTTATCGACGGCGAAATTGGCGCCTGCCACTACACGCTCTTTAAGTCGGATGAACGCATTACCGTCTCTAGCCGGGACATTTTTACTACTCCAGCTAAAGGAAGATGTATCGGGAACACGCAATGAAAACCGGGTATCTTCAGGATATAAAAACAACTCTGAAGAGGTTTGCTGCGTATGGGTTGTCGTTTTCTCATTTTGTTCTTTCAGAAAATTAAATCCGATCCGTTCACTTACACTCGCTTTTGCTTCACCGAATCCGACGACATAGTACACTTTGAGCAACGTAGCATTAAGTGCTTTGGCCAATTCCGCTTCCACTTCATTTCGGGTTCCGTGATTCGCCATAATATCTGAAAACGTCTCCCCACCTGTAGAAAATCCTACAAAACGTCCGGCACGTTCGTGATCAGCTTCAGGATGATAGGGAAGTGCTGCCGGAGAGAACACCAACGCTTTAGATTTTTCAAAACTGCTCGAATCTTTATATCGGAAACCTACTTCTCTTTCAGTCGACGCACCTCTTTTAAGACGTTCGTAGACTTCTTGTTTTTTAATCTCTTCCATCGGAACTACTTCTACCCCCGATGCTGCCAACTCTTTGAGAAATTGTTGATACAGTTTCTCCGTCTCTTTTTGCAGTCCCTCTTTTGATACCCCATCAAGTGTCAAAACGGTCGTTGCAGATGATGTCGATCCAAACCGTGTCTGTGTATTGACCAAATGATTTTGGTACTCCACTGCGAAATTCACCACCGCAACACGACGATTTTTAGCAAAATTATCCGACTTTTCAAACTCTACTTCCGGAGCCCCATACAATGACGCTGTGAGAACTGCAACGATTGTCCACAATACTTTTATTTTCACACTATCCCCTTTTCATACCAAAATATACATATTTCATTCCAGAAAATAACTTTTTCTAATGGAATAAAGCTTCATAATTGTAAAAGGGATATTCTTAAAAAATCCTATTTTCGGTTCTGTGCATCGGTGAGGGTGAGGCAGAGAATAACTTTTTTACCGTTCGCATGGAGTACTTCTACAGCCTCACTGAGCGTCGTTCCCGTCGTGACGATATCATCGACCAAAATCACTTCGTTCTCATCAAAAGGTTTGTATCGAAACTGCCGTGGGTTCATCAACCTCTCTTCGACACTTTTCCCTGCGTATTTGTGATGATTCGATGCTCTGAGTTTGCCGTAGTGAGGTTTGATCAGGGATGAGATTAATGCACGGTTCAATACTGCCGTGTGGCTATAACCGCTTCGAGCGTCATCATCGATCCCGATCGAGGCGACAGGGTTTTCATACTGCCATTCCTGAGCAAAACGGCTCAAAGAACGTTTGGCCAGTATCGTATAAATATAGTATCCGATATCGGTGTGTTTGGTAAGCAGCAGCGGTTCGATCTCATCGTAGGGGAAAAAAGAGTAGACGGGGATAGAACCCAAAATTTTACGTTTGTAGAGTGTGGGAGCAAGAAGAGTCTCTTGACACTGCGAGCAGATATGGGTGAGAGACCAACGCTCACACACCATACATTTCATATTAATCCATCTTGAGGACGGACATAAATGCCTCTTGAGGAAGGTTTACCTTCCCGATCGCTTTCATCCGTTTTTTACCCTCTTTTTGTTTGTCGAGGAGTTTGCGCTTACGGGAGATGTCCCCTCCGTAACATTTGGCGGTAACGTTTTTACCCATCGATTTGACCGTTTCACGGGCAATAACACGGTTTCCGATAGAGGCTTGAATCGCCACTTCAAAGAGCTGTCGCGGAACGATCTCTTTCATATTTTTGGTGAGTTCCCGTCCGCGATATTCGGCTGCGGAGCGGGGGACAATGATACTAAGCGCATCGACGACGTCTCCCGCTACACGGACATCGAGTTTCACCAAATCCCCTTGGCGGAACTCGATCGGCTCATAGTCGAAACTCGCATACCCTTTCGAGATCGATTTGAGCTTGTCATAAAAATCGACGACGATTTCATTCATCGGGAGTGAATACTCCAACATGACACGCTCTTCATTCAGATAATCCATTTTATCCTGCATCCCCCGTTTTTTGGTGAGCAGTGTAATGATATTCCCCAAATAATCGACTGGAGTGATGACCGTCGCTTTGACGTAAGGCTCTTCGATACGATCGATCTTTTGCGGTTCGGGAAGTTCACTCGGATTTTGCACCTCGACCATCGTCCCATCGGTCAAATAAACCTTGTAGACAACCGAAGGTGCCGTCGCGATCAGATCGAGATTAAATTCCCGCTCCAACCGCTCTTTGATAACCTCCATATGGAGCATCCCCAAAAACCCGACACGAAAACCAAACCCTAGCGCCACCGACGTTTCAGGCTCGTAGCTAAGGCTACTGTCGTTGAGTTTCATTTTATCCAGCGCATCGCGAAGCTCTTCGAACTGATCGGTATCGATCGGATAGAGCCCCGCAAAAACGAACGGCTTGGCCGGAGCGTACTCCGCTACCGGTTCTTTGGCCGGATTACGGGCATCGGTGATCGTATCGCCGACGCGGATACTACCGACATCTTTGAGCCCCAATACGACAATCCCGATCTCTCCGGCTTGGATCGCTTGCGTCTTTTGACGGCGAAGCGGATGGGGGTACATAAGATCGAGCACCTGATGCTTTTCACCGTTGTGCATAAGCTGCACCATTTGACCCATTTTGATCTCGCCATCAAACACACGAACCAATGCAAGTGCCCCTAGATATGAATCGAACCATGAGTCATAAATGATCGCTTTGGTCGTCGCATCGGGATTCCCCTTCGGAGCGGGGATACGATCGACGATCGCATCGATCAGCGCACGGATTCCGATCCCTGTTTTGGCGGAGATGAGCATCGCATCGGTCGCATCGATCCCGATCGTTGTTTCGATCTCTTCGGCAACCCGTTCCGGTTCAGCAGCAGGGAGATCGATTTTGTTGATGACGGGGATGAGGGTGAGGTCATTCTCCATCGCCAAATAGACGTTGGCAATCGTTTGCGCCTCGACCCCCTGCGCCGCATCGACGATGAGGAGCGCCCCATCGGAAGAGGCAAGCGATTTGGAAACCTCATAGCTGAAATCGACGTGGCCCGGAGTGTCGATCAGGTTGAGGATATAGTGTTTGCCGTCTTTGACATAATCGAGACGAACGCTTTGCGCTTTGATGGTGATCCCGCGCTCTTGCTCGATGTCCATCGTATCCATCATCTGTTTGGTCATCTCACGCTCGGAGACGGAACCGCACTCTTGGATGATACGGTCGGCTAATGTACTTTTACCGTGATCGATATGGGCGATAATTGAGAAGTTACGAATATTATCCATTAGGTTCTATTGCTCATTTAGTTTAATTGGTGGAATTATAGCAGAACACTGCTTAGGAGGGGTGAGGCTGAGCCCCACAGAGAGATTAGCTAAAAAGTGAGTTGACGCTCTCGTTGTGATAGACGCGGCGGATCACTTCGGCAAACAACGGAGCGACGCTGAGAACTTTGATTTTGTCACTTTGACCGTTGAGGGTCAACGTGTTGGAGATCACCAATTCATCGAGTTCGCCGTTGTTGATGTTTTCAAACGCTTTACCGCTGAGTACCCCGTGCGTCGCACACGCCATCACCGATGTAGCGCCGCGCTTTTTGAGCGCCGCTGCCGCTTTGACCATCGTTCCGGCGGTATCGACCATATCGTCGATCATAATGACATCTTTACCGGTAACGTCACCGATGATATTCATCACCTCCGATTCATTCGCTTTTTCACGGCGTTTATCGACGATGACCATCTCAAGTCCGAGTTTCTCCGCAAAATAACGGGCACGCGCTACCCCGCCGATGTCCGGAGAAGCGATGATCGGATTGGCAAGATTTTTTGAACGGATGTACTCTTCAAAAATAATCGCACCGTAGAGGTTGTCAACGGGGATATCAAAGAATCCTTGAATCTGCCCTGCGTGCAAATCGATGGTAACGACACGATCGATTCCCGCCGTCTCGAACATATCGGCAACCAATTTTGCGGTAATCGGAACGCGCGGAGCTGCTTTACGATCTTGACGTGCGTATCCGAAATACGGAACAACCGCCGTGATCGAGTTCGCTGAAGAACGGCGAAGCGCATCGGTCATGATCAACAATTCCATCAGATTGTCATTGGATGGAGCTCCGGTACTTTGGATGATAAATACGTCACGTCCGCGAACGCTCTCGGAGATTTGTACATTGATTTCACCGTCGCTGAAACGTTTGACC
The DNA here is from genome assembly GCA_964495485.1 of uncultured Sulfuricurvum sp. Classification (GTDB taxonomy): domain Bacteria; phylum Campylobacterota; class Campylobacteria; order Campylobacterales; family Sulfurimonadaceae; genus Sulfuricurvum. The sequence goes on along the minus strand of CAZBVJ010000003.1, from coordinate 245,381 downwards.
GAAGCTTTGGAGAGGGGAACATCGAGGGTTTTGCATACTTCCGCAGCAAACTCGGTACACGCTGAACCGCTGAAAATTTTATAACCACGCATCACTTTATCCTATTGGCTTAAATTGGCGCGATTATAGCAAGAGGTCACTTAGTAGGAAATAATAACAAAGAGGTTTTGGAACTTAACACCCGTTCGCCCTGAGCTCAAGGAAACATCGCTTCGCGAGCGGTACCCTTGTTTTGTCGAAGGGTGTATAGCATTCATGGTTCGACAAGCTCACCACGAACGAAAAAGAGTATTTTACGTTCTGTAATCGGCATTAATTTTGACGTATTCATGCCCCAAATCGCATCCGTAGGCGGTAAATTCGCCGTCTTGGAGCCCGATGTCGCAATGGATAGTAAAGGCCGATTTTTGCATCACCGCCGCCGCGAGGGGTTCGAGTTTCTCATCGAAGAGCAACTCCCCTTTTTTGTAGACGCAGATATCGTCAAACCAGATACTGAGGAATGCCTCATCACACATCACTCCGCTCGCACCCACCGTTGAAGCGATACGCCCCCAGTTAGGATCTTGTCCGAACAATGCCGTCTTGACAAGGAGTGAATTGGAGAGCGCTTTTGCCGCAATCTCTGCCTCTTTGTGGTTGATCGCACCGGTCACTTTGTAAGTGACGAGTTTTGTCGCCCCTTCGCCATCTCTGACCATCTCTTTGGCCAAAAAGAGCATGATAGATTCTAACGCCTCTTTGAATGCTCCCGCATGAAACGCCCCACTCTCACCGTTTGCCATCACCAGCACCGTGTCATTCGTAGAGGTGTCGCCATCGACACTGGCCGCATTAAAAGTCGTATGAACGCATTCATCGAGGATCTCTTGCATCGTCGATTTATCGACTGCCGCATCGGTGGTGATAAAACAAAGCATCGTCGCCATTGCAGGGTTGATCATCCCCGCACCCTTGGCCATCGCACCGAGTCGAAATGTTTTCCCATGCTCTAGTGTCACTTCGTACGCGATCCGTTTCGCAAACGTATCGGTCGTCATGATCGCTTCGGACGCAGCGATACCGTCACGGTTGGATAGATCAAAGTTCATCGCACCCTCGATGATTTTGGCTTTCGGCAAACGTACCCCGATCACCCCCGTTGAACTCATCACCGGATTTTGAAGTTGAGGAAATTTCGCTTTAAGCTCACTCATAACCTCATCAATATCATCAATACCCGCACGTCCCGTCATCGCATTGGCGTTTTTGGAGTTGATGAGGACGAAATTTCCCTCAAACTCCCCCTGAGCCCGAAAATGGCGGATCGGTGCCGCCGTCATTTTATTGGTGGTAAAGACCGATGCAATCGCACACGGTTTTTCGGAATAGATGAATGCTAAATCCTTCGCACCCTCTTTTTTCAGACCGATGTGGATACCGTCGGCATAAAAACCGTGCGCCGCGCACACACCGCCCTCAATCGAGTTTAGTTTATACATATTTGAGTTCCTCCGGTTTTTCTTGTTTTTTAACTAATTGTTTCGTGTATAAAATCCCTTTTTGCGTTCCGATCACGAGAAGTTTGCACTCACTCATTACGAGCGTATCCCCTTTGGGCATCGGAACCAGCTTACCGTCTTTTTTCGTAATACCGATGACCGAAACATTGGCGATATCACGAAGATGGGTCTCTTTGAGCTTTTTGAGTACCATCCAGCTCGTTTTAGGGACAAAGATCTCTTCCATATCCAGCGGGGTATCGCTTTTGTACAAAAACTGCTCTAACAAATTTTCCATATCGGGACGGGCTGCCATTGCGGTCACCCTTTGTGCCGTCAGTTTTGTCGGAGAGACCACCGTATCGGCACCCAATTTTTTGAGTTTATCGATGTCATTGACGTCTTCCGCCGCACTGATGACGTAATAGGCACTAGGGATCCGATGCTCCTTTTCAAACAATCGAACCGAAGTGATCAAGGCGATGTTGTCCGATATCGAACTCGATAACGTAATGAGCCCTTTGGCGGAGCTCAGATGGGCTTTGAGCATTGCTATTTCGGTATGAGGTTCTGCTCGAATATAATAAGGATAGTGATACTGTTTTGCCAATGCTTCTATGTCTTCTCTAGGGTCAATGACGACAAAAGGGATGTGATTCGCACGGAGCTGTTTGGTTACCTGAATCGCGTATTCGTTATGGTAACAGATGACAAAATGTTTTTTGAGACGGGCAATGCGGTACAGCATTTTTCTCTCCTTCAAGATTCGCTTGAGTTCACCTTGATTGATGATATCGACAGAAATCAAAATAACAAACGTAAAAAGTGCCGATCCAAAAATAATCAGCGTAATGGTAAACAGTTTACCCCAGTCGGAAAATTCCCCCTCTTTTAGCGCTCCGAAACCGACAGAGGTAATCGTATATCCGGTTTGATACAAACCGTCAATGAGGGTGTAGTCCTCGATGACAATATAACCGATGGTACCGATAACCATACATAACTGTAAAAGTATGAGAGGAAGGCGAAAAGGGAGAAATTGTGAATATAATTCAGCACTAAGGTTGATATGAGGTTTGGGAGAAGGCTCCCAATTGAAAAATTTCTGCAGTTTCCGTAAGAGATTCAACGTAAACCCTTCAGGGGACGTTTACGAATCTTTTTTGAGAGTACGAAGCTCTGATGCAGCGATTTTAAGTTTTTTGGTAGTACCGTCTTCAAGCGTTACGCGAACAGTACGAAGGTTTGGTAAAAAACGACGCTTTGTTCTATTTTTCGCGTGGGAAACGTTGTTCCCGCTCATTGGGCCTTTACCGCTAATAGCACATTTTCTTGCCATTTTGAGGCTCCTTGCGTAAATTTTGGTTGCGAATTCTATCCTATTCAACCCAAAGTTTACCTTAAGTTATTCATTGAAACTCTCTAAAGGCACCTTTAATCTATCCACCATTACAATCATAGATAAATTTATGGGCAAGATCGGAAACATACTCGTGGTCACAAACGAAGAGATAGCCAACTACATTCACACCATTCCCCCCACTCCTACGATCGTTCAAGAAACGCTTCAGTTCGTTCGAGAGGGTGATCTTGTCAAAGCGGCCAAATGTGCCGAAGAAGATCCTGCTCTAAAACTCTACCTAAGGACTCTCGTCAATCGTCCTGTTTACGGTTTTCGGAATGAAATAAGTGATCTTTCTCAAATTTTCAGTATTTTGGGCATTTCTACAGCGCAGCAAATCCTCTATCACTATTTAATGACCCTTCTGGCTCCTAAAGAGTGGAAATTATTTCATCTGGATCACCACTCGTTTTATGATTTGCAAGCCTCCCTTAGCTGCAAATGGGAAAAAATTCTCCGTCACCTTTCGCTTCTCAATCACGATAACGAAAGTGCCATTACCCTTTTACCCGCCAGTATCATTGTTTGTGATGCCCTTTTCGGTTCCCATAAAAGTGAAGTAGAACAATTGCGTTCGGTTAAATCACTCGACTATAACACGATTTTAGTCCGTTTATCGGGGCAAAGCCTTTTTGACCTTTCCAACCAAATTGCCGACAAATGGGAGATGCCTCGCGCTATCAGCCGTATCGTGCACGCCTCCTCGGGGCTTGACCAAGATCTCACCGATAATGAAAAAACCTTAGCCAAGTGGATGCATTTATTGCTCTTTTTTGAACTGAGCCAAGGGGTATATGTCCAAGCGGGGCTCAACGAATTTATCGATTTTCAAATCGAGTTTGTCTCCGATATTTATGAATCTTTTATGCAGGTGGTGGAGTACAATGAGAGCAACGGTTAAAGGGCGTGTCGCCACCTTCCATCCGCAAGGTTTTTTGGACGGCAACAACGCCCCCTCTTTTTTGAGTATCGACGATATCAAAGCGACCGAAGCGCTCAATGTCGATATGTTGTTGGTCTCACTGAAAAAAGTAATCTTTTTCAACAAAAACGGTCTGGATGTCTTTGTCAGACTCCTTATCTCAATCCGAAACCAAAAACATATCTCGGTCGGTTTGTGTGACTACGATTCACTCAAATTCAAAACCATCAGTGCGTTTTACGGGAGCAATCTCAATTTCTCTTTATTTCGAACCGAAAAAATTGCCGAGCTGTTTGCCCCCTCCAACAAAAGCGATTCCAAAACGGTGCTTCTCTACAACGATGACCCTTCACAGCGCTCGGCTATGGCAATTGAACTTTTCGATTACGGCCACAACCCCGTCATTGCCCAAAGTAAAAAAGAGTTTGATGAGAAAAAGCAAAATCCCGATCTCTATTACGCCATTATTGAAGATACCTATCTGGGGCTCTTCGGACAAAAAATCGCCACCCGTGTCACCGGTAATGCCATCATCTATACGGTCGCCAATTTCCTCGATGCCGAAATCGGCAATACCTTCAATATTGCCTACCATAACAACTCTCTCAACGTCGGATTCCGCCTCTTTATTTTCGATGCCTATAAAGTGGTCTCGATGAACGTTCACGCGTTGAATTTTTTTACCAAACTCGCCTCTTCTGCCGCCGAATACAACGCCACCATCTGTTTTGTCGGATTGACCTTCGAAAAAACGCCGCAAACGTTTAAAAACGATCTCGAAGATGCGGGTATGCTCTTTTTCGATAACATGGACGATATCCTCAAAAACAAAGAGCTCCTCCAAGAGTTGGGGGGGAGTGCTGCCGCCGCATCCAAACAAACCCGAACTCTCAACAAAGCGCTCGTCAACGAGCTCCCACATTTCATCGATGCAACCGTCTCCACTATCGCGATGATGACCAATGCCAAAGCGACCAAAGAGTCGATGAACCTCCAAACCCTCGAAATCCAAGACACAGCGAACCAATACGCCAGTTCGATCGGCTTTTACGGTGATGTAGATGGGATGATCATCCTTATTTTCCCAAAAAATATTGCCAAAAAAGCGTGTGAACTTCTCATCGGTGAAGCGACCGAAGACGAAGAGGCGGTACTGGACTCACTTGCGGAGTTCGTCAACATCATTGGAGGTCGGGCAAAAGCCCTTTTGGGTGAGCAAAAACACCGTGTCGATATTACCCTCCCCCGTACTTATGGAAATGTCGGTTCACTGATGGAGATGGCTCAAAATAAAAAAGGGGTGCAGGTAAACCTTAGTTTTGAAGGGAGCCAATTTATTTTTTTCTTGACACGTTGACTTTTTCGCTAAAATAACGAAAATATTTCTCAAGGTGTCTTCTATGCTCGTAGCTCCCAGTGTCCTCTCTGCCGATTTCGGTAATTTAGCGCGTGATGTCCGTGCCATCTGCGACGCGGGATGCGATTTGGTGCATGTCGATGTCATGGATGGTCATTTTGTCCCCAATCTCACCATCGGGCCGGTTGTCGTCAGTGCCATCGCACAAGCGGCTACCAAACCCCTCGATATTCACCTGATGGTCAAAAACAATACCTTTTTTGTCGATCTCTTCGCCCCGCTAAAGCCTGAGTTCATCACGTTTCATATCGAAGAGGAGAAACACCCTCACCGTCTCATCCAACACATCCGCTCACTCGGAATCCGTCCGGGAATCGTCCTCAACCCTCATACTCCGGCCGAATCGGTGGAGTATCTCCTAGGGGATGTCGATATGGTTCTGGTTATGTCGGTCAATCCAGGATTCGGCGGACAAAAATTCATCCCGACCGTAGTGGAAAAGATTCAACGTCTGAAAGCGCTGCGTGACCGGATCAATCCTGAATGTCTTATCGAAATTGACGGAGGAGTCGGAAGCAAAAATATCCAAGAGTTGAAAAACGCCGGTGTCGATGTCTGCGTTGCGGGAAGCTACGTCTTTGGACAAACCGATTACAAAGCCGCAATCGAAAGCCTCAAAGTTTAACATGCGAGTCAAAATTTGCGGGATAACCAATCTCGAAGACGCCATGTGTGCGATTGACGCAGGAGCCGATGCACTCGGGTTTGTCTTTTATACTGGGTCACCTCGTTACATCTCCCCTGTTGAGGCCAAGGCCATCATCGCAAAACTCCCTCCGTTTATCGAAAAAGTGGCGCTGTTCGTCAATGAAACGCCCGAGAATATCCGCTCCGTCTGTCTTGAGAGCGGATGCACCCTGGCCCAGATCCATTTCGATGTAGAGGAGGATTTTTTTGCCCGCGTCGATTTCCCAACACTCAGAGTCGTTCGTGCCCAAAAACCTGAAGATATTTTAGTGTATGCCGATGAATACCGCCTTATCGATGCCTACTGTGAAGCCTACGGCGGAAGCGGTAAGCGGCTCAACATTGAATGGTTCGACGGGGTCGATTGTTCCAAAATCATCCTTGCCGGAGGGCTTGATCCCGCTAATGTGGCAACTCTAAAATCGCACGGTTTTTACGGTGTCGATGTGAGCAGCGGCGTTGAAGCCTCACATGGTAAAAAAGATCCTTCTAAAGTTCAAATGTTTATCCATAAGGCTAAACAGTGAGCCTTAGTGACCCGAAAATTATCGACCGGCTGAGTAAAAACGGTATCCCTAGCGATGATTTCGAAGCACTCCTCGGTGATGAGAGCGAAATCGAACTTCTCAGAGCTCAAGGGATGAATCTCGAACTCACACAAAACCATTACCGCTTTGCTACCTCTTATACCTCTGTTGATGACACGGTGTTTTGTATCGTCGATGTCGAAACGAACGGTTCTAAACCCTCCCGTGATCAAGTGATCGAAATCGGCGCCGTTAAAATCCAAAACGGACACATTATCGATAGTTATGAGAGTTTGGTCTATTGCACCGAAATCTCCGAACAGATCCAGGAGATCACCGGTATCACCGTCGATCAAACCAAACAAGCCCCTCCGTTAGCGAAAGTGATGCGTGAGTTTCGCATTTTTTTAGGGGATGCGGTTTTTGTCGGACACGATGCAAAATTCGATTATGGTTTTGTCTCTGCGATGATGGAGAGGGTTGGCTTACAAAAACTCCTCAACCGGTCCCTATGCACCATCGATCTCGCAGAACGGACCATCGAGTCGGAACGCTACGGATTGGCCTATTTGAACGAGCAACTTGAACTCTACAAAGAGGCGACACATCATCGTGCCCACTCCGATGCCATGACCACCACAAAACTGCTCAAACGCACCCTCAAACTGATACCGAATACGATCCATACGACGGAAGAGTTGATTACTTTTTCAAAATCAGGGAAACGGCTCAAAAAACCGAAGGTGAAAAAAGAAGAAGATAAAAGTGAAGAATAAGGGGAAAACCTTATTCTGAGAAACGCCCCATGCCAACAAGGCGATCATAACGTTTTTCCAAGCGCTCTGTATCATTGAGCTTACGGAGTTCTCCGACTTGGGCCATAAAATACTCTTTAAGGGCACTAGCGGCTCCCTCTTTATCACGATGGGCACCGATCAACGGTTCATCGATAATATCATCGATCAAATCAAGCTCTTTAAGATCGGAAGAGGTGATTTTCAGCGCTTTGGTTGCTGCTTCCACTTTGGTCGGGTCGTTCCACAAAATCGCTGAACACCCCTCCGGAGAGATAACGCTGAAAACGGAGTAGCGCATCATTGCAAGACGATCGGCTACACCGATAGCCAAAGCACCACCGCTTCCCCCTTCGCCGATAACAACCGATACGGTAACGGTATTGAGGTTGGAGAGTTCGAGAAGGTTGCGGGCAATCGCTTCACTTTGGTTTCGCTCTTCCGCACCTAGACCCGGATAGGCACCCGGAGTATCGATGAGCATCAAAAGGGGGAGATTGAACTTCTCTGCCAATTTGGCGGCACGTAACGCTTTACGGTACCCCTCAGGATGGGGCATACCGAAATTGCGTTTGAGCTTGTTTTTGGTTCCGCGCCCTTTTTGCTCACCGATCACCATTACCCGCTCATCACCAATATAGCCGATATAGCAGATGATTGACAGGTCATCACGAAAATGGCGATCCCCGTGGATCTCGTATTTTTTGTCAAGGATCAAATTAATGTAATCGAGAGCATAAGGTCGATCGGCATGACGAGCGAGCTGAAGTTCTTGATAGGGAGAGAGGTTGCTATAGGTTTTCTCAACCTCTTTGGCAAGGTCTTGTTTAAGAATCCCTACCGCATGGTGATCTAAACGGACTTCCGCCGCAACAATCTCTTCTTGGATTTGACGAATATTTTGTTCAAAATCTAAATAGGTAGCCAACGGCTTGCCCTCTTAAAGTTTTTTGAAAATAACGACACCGTTAGTGCCGCCAAATCCAAAGGAGTTAGACATAACAATGTTAAGATCCGCTTTACGTGCTACGTTGGGAACAATGTCCAAATCACAGTTTTCATCAGGGTTAACATAGTTAATGGTCGGAGGGATGATACCATCGCGCATCGCCATAATACTGATAACCGCTTCGATTCCACCTGCTGCTCCAAGGCAGTGACCCGTTTGACCTTTGGTCGAACTTACCGGAGGGCAATTCTCTTTTCCACCAAAAGCGATTTTAAGAGCCGCCGTTTCATTTTTATCATTGGTAGGAGTACTGGTTCCGTGAGCATTAACGTAATCAACTTTCGGATACCCTGCCATATTCAGTGCCGCTTTCATCGCACGCAACGGTCCCTCTAGGCTAGGAGTAGTGATGTGGTTCGCATCACCGCTCTCTCCGAATCCAATTACCTCTGCATAAATACGGGCTCCGCGTGCTACTGCCGCATCATATTCTTCGAGTACCAACGCCGCTGCACCCTCACCCATGACGAAACCGTCACGCTCCGCATCAAACGGACGTGACGCATGTTTTGGATCGTCGTTACGGGTAGAGAGGGCTTTCATAGATGCAAATCCACCGATCCCAACACCGGTAATCGCTGATTCTGCCGCAACCACAAGCATCTGATCCGCACCGCCGATCATGATCGTTTTTGCCGCTTCACTGATGGCATGAGTTCCTGCTGCACATGCCGTTACCGCAGAGAGGTTCGGCCCTTGTAGACCGTGATCGATAGTAATGAATCCACCGAGCATATTAACCAATGCCCCCGGGATAAAAAACGGAGAGATACGACGAGGTCCTTTTGTCTCAAGGATAATCGAGTTTTTCTCGATAGAAGGGAGTCCGCCAATACCGGAAGCCGCATCGATTCCGAAACGCTCTTTGTCAAAACCTTCCGGAAAGTTAGCATCCGCCATCGCCTCTTGTGCTGCTTTGATACCAAGCTGGATGAAACGATCCGCTTTTTTAACCTCTTTAGGGTCCATAACACTCTCAGGATCGAAGTTCTTTACCTCACCGGCAATCTGAGCACTTTGTGTCGATGCATCGAAAATAGTGATCATATCGATCCCGCATTCACCTTCACAAATCGCTTTGAATGAGCTCTCTTTATCGTGACCAAGTGCGTTGATCATCCCCATTCCGGTTACTACTACTCTTCTCACATTCTCTCCTGATGATAAATGGTCTGAAACTTTGGCTCCGTGAAGCCAATCTCTTAAACCATGAAGTTTTAGATTGAGGCTATCGAGGCAAAACCTCGATAATCATTTTTAGTTTTTGCTTTGGATGTAGTTGATAACATCTTGAACGGTTGCGATTTTTTCCGCTTCGTCATCAGGGATTTCGATATCGAATTTTTCTTCAAGAGCCATTACCAATTCAACAACATCAAGGCTATCCGCGCCAAGATCTTCTACGAATTTAGAATCCTCTTTAACTTCGTCCGGGTTAACGCTTAGTTGCTCAACCACTACTTCTTTAATATCGTCGATAAGTGCCATAATAGCTCCTGTTCAGTGAATAAAATCGGCAAATTATACCATATTTACCTTAAGAGGCAAAATGGCGCTTTTTACATCAACATCCCGCCATTTACTTTTAGCGTCTCACCGGTAATGTAGCTGGAGTGATCACTGAGCAAAAATGCCGTTGCTTCCGCCACTTCGCTCGGATTTCCAAAACGCCCCATCGGGATTTTAGAAGTGAACGACGATTTGATCTCTTCACTGAGGACATCGGTCATATCGGTTGCGATAAATCCGGGAGTCACCGCATTGTAGCGGATACCGCTCGAAGCCGCCTCTTGGGCAAAACTTTTGGTCATCGCGATAACTCCCCCTTTGGAAGCCGAATAATTGGTTTGTCCCGCATTCCCCGTCTCACCGACGATCGAAGCGATATTGACCACCGCACCGAATTTTTGTTTGCGCATCGCTTTCATCGCTTCACGGCAACCGACGAACGCCGAGAGGAGGTTAGCATTGATGACGGCCATGAAATCATCACTTTTCATCCGCATCGCCAGACCGTCCTTGGTAATCCCCGCATTATTAACAAGATAGGAGAGTTCACCGTCCGCATCAACGATGGTTTTGATCGCATCGACAAACGCCGCTTCATCGGCAACGTCAAATCCGATTACCGCCGCAGTACCTCCGGCAGCTTCAATCTGTGCTTTCACCTCATCGGCTGCCGCCGCTCCGCTGCGATAGTTGATCCATACTTTAAGACCGTAACTTGCCAATACCTTTGCCACTTCCGCGCCGATTCCTCGGCTTGAACCTGTTACCAATACATTTTTACCCGTGAATTTCATTTATATCCTTTATATAAGTGGTGTATCCATTTCGGAGGGAATCTCAAGCCCCATGAGTTTCAATACCGTCGGCGCCACATTGTTGAGTGCTCCCGGATGGACAGTTTTGACCGATTCATCCCGAACGAAACACCACACTTTTCCTACCGTATGATTGGTAAGAACATTTCCGGCATCATCGCGCATCTCTTCGCAGTTACCGTGGTCGGAGGTAATCACTACTGCATAGCCGTTACGATCGGCTGCATCGATGATCCGCCCCAACTGCTCATCCACCGCTTCGACCGCTTTCACTGCCGCTTCAAACACACCGGTATGTCCCACCATATCACCGTTGGCGAAATTGACCACAACAAACTCGTACCCCTCATCCATTGCTTTGACGACCACATTTCCCACTTCGGGAGCCGACATCTGCGGCTGCATATCATACGTTTTAACCTGCGGGCTCGGGATCAATACCCGCGTCTCATTTTCATACGGTTCTTCAATCCCCCCGTTAAAGAAAAAGGTGACGTGAGCGTATTTTTCGGTCTCCGCCGTATGAAGTTGTCTGAGACCTGCACGTGAAATCACCTCAGAGAGGGTATTGATCGGAGCGTCTTTGGGAAACAACACCGGATAAGGGAAATTTTTATCGTACTGGGTCATCGTCGCCAAATAGGTCGGTACAAATTCCCGATTAAATCCGTTGAACTCTTTATCTCCGATTGCGGTGGTAAGTTCACGCATACGGTCGCTTCGGAAATTGAGCATCAGTACCGCATCGCCCTCTTTAAACCCATCGTACCCATCAAAAGCAGTAGGGGTGATAAATTCATCGGTCTCTCCCGATGCATAGGCGTTTTCAATATAATCAGCGACACTTTGTTCACTTTTAGGCTCTGCACTTACAATCGCTTCATACCCTTTTTGAACACGCTCCCAGCGGTTGTCCCGATCCATACCGTAAAAACGCCCCCCGACCGAGCCGATTTTAACGTTCGAATACCCGTGCGCATTTACCGTGTGCAAAAAGAGTTTTGCCGAGGTCGGAGCAACATCGCGCCCATCCGTGATAAGATGAAGCCATACCTCTTTACCCGCTTCTGCCGCAATTTCGAGAACACCCATCAAATGATCGATGTGGGAATGAACTCCCCCATCGGACATAAGGGAGATCAAATGGAGCCGTTTTGAGGTTTTCATCAATGAGGTGAAAACATCGTTGTGCTCAAACGTCCCCTCTTGCAAGGAGAGCGAAATTTTAACCAGATCCTGATAGAGCACCCGACCGCTTCCGATCGACATATGCCCCACTTCGGAGTTACCCATTTGTCCTTCCGGAAGCCCTACACTCAAACCGAACGTATCGATCAAAGAGTGGGGCACTTCGGCGAACAATCGATCGTAGGTCGGTTTGGTCGCGGCATGAAAAGCGTTGAAATCGCGTTTCGGGGAATAACCAATACCGTCAGTAATGACCAAAACGGTTTTTTTATTCAAATTGGCTCCTTCGATTAATCAAACTTTGGGGGGATTATATTAAAATGTCACTTTTGCATTGCTTTTGAAATTCAATCACAAAGAGTTAATAGAATGTTATATTGGTTTCACCAACTCCTCGGTATCAATCTTTTACAATACATCACCGTTCGTGCGGGAGTCGCTTTTTTCATCGGACTGCTTCTCACCCTCTTTTTTATGCCCCGTTTTATTGCCTGGGCACAACGTTCCGCACGGGTACAGCCGATTAACGAATACGTCAGCGCCCATCAGGGGAAAGCCAAAACACCAACCATGGGGGGGATCGTTTTTATTACCGCGACCGTCATCGCCTCCCTTTTGACCGTCAACATCATGAACCCGTTCGTTATCGGCGGCCTTTTGACTCTTGTTTTCTACGCCTATATCGGTTTTACCGACGATTGGGGAAAAATTCGCGGCGGTCATAACCTCGCGGGTCTCAGTGCGCGTGCCAAACTTGTCTTGCAGATCATCTTCGGTATTGCAATCGGACTCTTTTTGATCTATGTTGCCAAACTTGAAACCGGTTTTTACGTTCCGTTCGTGAAATCAAGCCTCTTTGATATGGGATGGTTCAGTGTAGCCTTTTGGGTTCTGGTTATGATTGCCACTTCCAATGCCGTCAACCTCACTGACGGTCTGGACGGACTGGCTACCGTCCCCTCTATTTTTGCATTACTCTCTTTAAGCGTTATCGTCTACATCGTCGGAAACGCCGCATTGTCCCATTATCTATTAATGCCGAAAATCCCTGCCGGAGAGGTAGTGATCATCGCTGCCGCACTGATCGGATCACTGCTGGGCTTTTTATGGTTCAACTGCCATCCGGCACAGGTTTTCATGGGAGACAGCGGTTCGTTGACCCTCGGCGCTTTTATCGCCTACATGGCAATTATCGGCAAAAGTGAGATTCTCCTTATCCTGATCGGTCTCATTTTCGTTATCGAAACAGTATCGGTTATTTTGCAGGTAGGAAGCTACAAACTCCGTAAAAAACGGGTCTTTCTGATGGCCCCTATCCACCACCATTTTGAGATGAAACAGTGGGCTGAGAACAAAATCATCGTCCGATTTTGGATTATCTCTCTCCTTTCGAATATTTTCGCCCTAATTACATTAAAGATTCGCTAATGACCAACCAACGCATCGCCTGCTTCGGCTACGCCAAAACGACCCGAGCCATCGCCAAACATTTCGGTCCCTGTACCTTTTTTGACGACAAAATTACCGTCCCCTCGATCGATGAGGAGGGAAATAGTCTCAAACCTGTGAGCGAATTCGACTCACGAGCCTTCACCCATGAAATCCCCTCCCCGGGGTTTCCCCCCGATCACGAACTGATTGCCAAATCGACCCATCTCGTGAGCGAATACGATTTTTTTACCCCCGTAATGCCCTTTTCCATCTGGATCAGCGGTACAAATGGGAAAACCACTACCACGCAAATGGTCGAGCATCTCTTAAACGACCACGGAGCCATCAGCGGCGGTAATATTGGTGTTCCGTTAGCGGAGATGTCGAGTGATGCTCCAATCTGGATTTTAGAGACCAGTTCGTTTAGTATGCACTATAATAAAATAGCTTCCCCCAATATTTACGCCCTCCTCCCCGTCACTCCCGATCATGTGAGCTGGCATGGAAGTATGGAAGAGTATTACAAAGCCAAACTCAAACCTCTCTCGACTATGAAAGAGGGGGAAGCGGTCATATTGCCGAAAATGTTTGCGGACGTTCCGACGAACGGATTTAAAATTATTTATGAAACTGAAAATGATTTGGCGGAGTATTTCGGAATCGATACGACAAAAATCAAATTCAAAGGGGCATTTTTGATGGATGCCCTCATCGCGATGGGGATCGACAAAATCCTTTATGATCGGATCGATTACGATAAAATCAACGCATTTGTCCTCGATCCTCACCGCCAAGAGGAGTTTAGGGATCCTCAGGGACGGCTGTGGGTCAACGACTCCAAGGCGACCAATATCGATGCAACCTTGGCTGCTTTGCGAACATACGGTGATCACTCTATCCATTTGATTCTAGGGGGAGATGATAAAGGGGTTGAACTCGAAGAGCTTTTTGCTCCTCTTAAAACCTATAACGTCGCCGTTTACGCAATCGGAAGCAACGCAATGCGTCTTGAAGCGCTTTGCAACGAATACGACATCCCCTGCACCCTCTGCCATACGCTCGATGTTGCCGTCCAAAAGATCAGTGCGAAACATAACCGCCATAGCATCGCGATGCTCTCTCCGGCAGCGGCAAGTTTGGATCAATTCACCTCCTATGCCCAAAGAGGTAATCTCTTCAAAGAGTTGGCTCAAGCCACATAAATAACTTTTTAGGTGTTTAAGCTTATTTTTAAGCTTTCACCGCTATAATTTCGACCTCCCAAAAGAGGGCTAATTAGCTCAGTCGGTAGAGCAAATGACTGAAAATCATTGTGTCCTTGGTTCGATTCCGAGATTAGCCACCACTGCCTCTTCAAACTTTCTCTCCGAGAAGATTTGAAGAGGCTTTTTTCATTTATACCCTATCTATATATCAATTTCACGCTATAATTTTATAACTTTTAGCACCATCTCTAAACAAAAAATCCGTTTTATTTGAATAAATCCACAAGGATGCCAATGAAAAAAAAATCTCCGATTCACGTTTGCCTTTTTCCGGCTGCAGGATACGGAACCCGTTTTTTACCTGCTACTAAAGCGATGCCCAAAGAGATGCTCCCTATTCTTACTAAACCTCTCATCCAATACGGTGTCGAAGAGGCAATGGAAGCAGGGATGAACACCATGGCTATCGTAACCGGTCGTGGGAAACGTGCCATTGAAGATCATTTCGATGTGAGCTACGAATTAGAACATCAAATCAAAGGTACATCCAAAGAGAAAATGCTCGCCGATATCCGGCACATCATTGACAATGTAACATTTTCCTATACACGCCAAATCGAAATGAAAGGGTTAGGTCATGCAATTCTTACAGGCAAGCCGCTTATTGGGTATCAGCCATTTGCCGTCGTTCTCGCCGACGATATGTGCGTCAATGAATCCGAAGGGGTTCTTTCTCAAATGGTCAAACTATATGAACAGTACAAATGTTCCATTGTTGCCATCGAAGAGATCGATCCAAAGTTTACTGATAAATATGGCGTTATCGCTGGAGAAGAGATCGATTTAGGTATCTATCGGGTCGATACAATGGTCGAAAAGCCATCCCCAACCGATTCCCCCAGCAATCTTGCCATCATTGGCCGCTATATCCTCACACCAGATATCTTTGATATTCTCAGCTCTACCATGCCTGGCAAAGGTGGAGAGATCCAAATTACCGATGCTTTGATGGAGCAAGCCAAAGCAGGAAAAGTAATCGCCTATAAATTTCAAGGGAAACGTTACGATTGCGGAAGCATCGACGGATATGTTCAAGCCACAGTAGAACTCTATGAAAGGTCTAAGACAAACTAAAAGGAATCAAACGATGTCAAAGGTTGCACTTATCACTGGAATTACAGGACAGGATGGATCATATCTTGCCGAATTTTTACTCAAGAAGGGCTATATTGTCCATGGAATCAAACGACGTACTTCTCTATTCAATACCGATCGGATCGATCATTTATACCAAGATCCTCACGTCGATAATCAGAGTCTCTTTTTGCATTATGGTGATATGACCGACAGTATGAACCTTACCCGTATCATCCAAGAAACCCAACCTGATGAAATCTACAACCTAGCCGCAATGAGCCATGTTCAGGTCAGCTTCGAAACGCCTGAATATGTTGCCAACGCTGACGGAATTGGAACACTTCGTATTTTAGAGGCTGTCCAGTTACTTGGTCTTACACAAAAAACACGTATTTACCAGGCCTCTACATCAGAACTTTACGGTAAAGTTCAAGAAATTCCCCAAAGTGAAACAACTCCATTTTACCCTCGTTCTCCCTACGCTGCTGCTAAAATGTACGCCTACTGGATCACCGTAAACTACCGTGAAGCGTATGGAATGTTCGCTTGTAATGGTATCCTCTTCAACCATGAATCACCAGTTAGGGGAGAAACTTTCGTTACCCGTAAAATCACCCGAGCCGCATCCAAAATCGCTCTTGGGCTACAAGATAAACTCTACCTAGGGAATCTCGATGCCAAACGGGACTGGGGACATGCCAAGGATTATGTCAAAATGATGTGGATGATCCTTCAGGCCGATCAACCCGAAGACTGGGTTATTGCAACTGGTAAAACAACGATGGTACGTGATTTTGTCCATATGGCGTTTGGATACTGTGGTATTCATTTGAGATTCGAAGGTGAAGGTGTTGATGAAGTGGGTATCATCGACTCACTCGACGATGCACGCTTAGCCGAACTCAACCTCACCGCTTTCCACTTGTCAACTGGCACTACGGTTGTTGCTGTTGATCCGCGCTATTTCCGTCCTACCGAAGTGGATCTTCTCCTCGGTGATCCAACGAAAGCGGAACAAAAATTAGGTTGGAAAAGGGAATATCAACTCACTGAACTTATCAATGATATGATGGCTAGTGATCTTAAACTCATGACCAAAGATGTCTATCTCCAAGAAGGTGGTTATAAAATCATGAGTTACTACGAGTAAATCATGGAAAAAAATGCCAAGATTTATATCGCAGGTCATCGCGGGCTTGTAGGCAGTGCTATTATCAACAATCTCCAATCACGCGGCTATGATAATCTTGTGACCTGTACCCATGATGAACTTGATTTGTGCAACCAAAGTGCGGTAGCACAATTTTTTGCTGAGCAAAAACCGGATTACGTTTTCCTAGCAGCCGCTAAAGTCGGCGGCATCGTTGCCAATAACACCTACCGTGCTGATTTCATCTATGAAAACTTGATGATTCAAAATAACATTATCCATCAAAGCTACTTGAATGGAGTAAAAAAGCTACTGTTTTTAGGGAGCACCTGTATTTACCCCAAAAATGCCCCTCAACCGATGCGAGAAGACTGCCTTCTCACTGATACCTTGGAATATACTAACGAGCCCTATGCCATTGCAAAGATTGCGGGTATCAAAATGTGTGAAAGCTACAACCTACAATACGGCACTAATTACATCAGCGTCATGCCGACCAATCTCTATGGACCGAATGATAACTTCGATCTCGAAAAAGCACACGTTCTTCCCGCATTGATTCGAAAAGTTCATCTAGGCAAAGCGTTAGAAACCAATAATTGGGAAACTATTCGTGCTGATCTAAATAAACTCCCGATTGAGCACATCAATGGACATTCCTCTGTAAAGAGTATCACTCATATACTCTCCAAATACGGCATCCGAAAAAACGGCTCTTCAGTTGAAGTTGAAATTTGGGGAACGGGAAAACCAATGCGTGAATTTCTCTGGTCTGAGGATATGGCTGATGCCTGTGTCTTTTTGATGGAAGATCGTAACTTCAAAGATACCTACAGCCTCATTGTAAGCAGAAACGACACATGTACTCCAACCTCTTTTACTTTGACTGAAATCCGTAATACCCATATTAATATCGGTACAGGAGTTGATATTTCTATTCAGGATCTTGCATACCTCATCCAAGATATTGTAGGTTACAATGGTGCATTTTATTTCAACACCGATAAACCTGATGGAACGATGAAAAAACTCACCGATGTATCTAAGCTCCATGCTCTAGGGTGGAAACACTCAGTAGAACTCCATGATGGGATCAAAACTATATACAAGTGGTATCAACAATGACCAATATCATCCTTTGTGGCGGAAGCGGAACACGCCTCTGGCCAATAAGCCGTACTCTCATGCCCAAACAGTTTGTTCAACTTTTTGAACAGAAATCTCTCTTTCAACTCACCATAGAGCGCAATAGCAAAGTGTGTGCTCACCAAATGATTGTTTCTAATTCAGAACAATACTTTCTCGCTTTGGATCAGATAGATCAACTTCACACTACTAACAGCGCACTACCTACAATAGACTATCTACTCGAGCCCATCGGACGCAATACTGCACCAGCAATCGCATTGGCATGTATGGCTCTGCCTAAAGATGAGATTATCCTTGTCACACCATCTGATCATCTTATCCGTGATGAGGACAAATATCTTCAATGTATAGCGCAGGCCAAATTACAAGCAGAATTAAACCATCTTGTCACTTTCGGAATTACACCTAGGTATCCCGAAACAGGATTTGGCTATATCGAAGCTGACGGTATCAATGTCAGATCGTTCAAAGAAAAACCGAATTTAAAAACAGCCCAAAGCTACCTCGATTCCGGAAACTATTACTGGAATAGCGGTATGTTTTGCTTTAAAGCAGGAATTTTTTTAGACGAACTAGAAAAATACTCTCCTGAAATCTATAAAGCTTCCAAATTAGCACATAACACCCGAGTCATTGTGAACGAATCGCAATACAAAATCCGACTTGAGGATATGAACGCAATCCCCAAAGAAAGTATTGATTATGCAGTGATGGAAAAAAGTGATTGTGTCAAAGTGATCCCTAGTGATATCGCATGGAGTGATCTCGGAAGTTTCGATGCCCTCTACGATGAGCTTCCAAAAGATGCCAAAGGTAATACCCTATCTGAAAAACACATCAATATCGATAGCCGAAACAATCTCATTCTCACCGACACACGTCAAATCGCTACCATCGATATTGAGGATATGATTATCGTCGATACAGGAGATGCCCTTTTAGTTGCGCATAAAGGGTCATCCCAAAAAGTAAAAAACATCGTTACCGAATTAAAAAATCGCGGTTCAGATCTATCTAACATTCATCTCACCGCACATCGCCCATGGGGAGCCTATACAGTACTTGAAAATGCACCTGGGTACAAGATCAAGCGAATCACGGTCAAACCAGGCAAACGGCTGAGCTTACAAAAACATTTTCATCGAAATGAGCATTGGATTGTTGTGAGTGGAACCGCTACGGTCACCGTAGGTGAAAACACATTCCTTGTCCATCAGAACGAATCAACCTATATCAAAATGGGTGAAATTCACCGTCTCGAAAACACAGGTAAAATCGATCTCATCCTTATCGAAGCTCAGGTTGGAGAATACACTGGAGAAGACGATATCGTCCGAATCAATGATGATTTCAAACGGATATAATTTCTAATTTGTTAAGAGCGCAAAAATAGATGTAATGCGGTCATTGAAATACAGCACTTTGAGCTCTCTCTACCGCATTAGACCGTTCCAGCTTCATTACAATAGACCATCACGCTGCATCCGCTCTTGAAGTGCTATTAAAATATACGCACTCACCGTCCCCCCATGAAATTCACGAATTTTATTTTCCCATTCGACGGGAATGGTTATCAGCTTTTTTTTCTTCCCTTTTTCACTTTTATGCTCCTCTTCACGCTCACTCATGGCAGCGGAACTTTTCACCTTTTCGATATTTGCGAGAAATGATTTTTTAGCCATTATATATCCTTTATATATATTTTAGATATTTATTTAATATCTAATATAGTTTTTACTTCGTCAAACAACTCATCCATTTCTTGATCACCACGACTGAAAATACGATACTCTTTGATCGATTTCCCCTCCCCTACCGAGTTGGCAACATCAACCCTTTGGCGTAATATCGGCACCATCAGTTCGAAATGTTCCGATGAACAGACAAACTCGATCAAATCGCCGAACCGCTTCATGGAAGGGTTAATATTGTTAAACAAAATATGTGTTTTGATCGTCTCCCCCTGTATTTCCGAGAGGCTTTTGAGAATCTGTTCGTATTTTTGCAATCCCATCAAATCAAACGGTTTATCGCTCACCGGAGTGATCAAAAGATCTGAAGCGATAATCGCAACGCGGTTAAATGCACTGTCAAATCCTCCTGAATCTATGATTGTAAGAGTATCTTCCGAATCTTCAGCCGCATACTCTGCCAACTCACCGGCGGTATTGAAATGAAGCATCTCGATCGGAATCAATCCATGTTCAAGGCGGAGTGCATTAGTCACTGTGAGTGAACGCTGTGTATCAAGATCGATGATACGGGTGGGGATGATTTTCGAGAAAAGTACTGCCAAATTCCAGGCGACAGTCGATTTTCCGACGCCCCCTTTTTGGTGAGAGAGAGTTAGAATCATAAATATGCCTTAGATATAAATTGAATATTTAAAGTATATATTTTAAATACTTAATATATTTAATTTGACATACCGAATGATTGGATTAACGTCTTATTCACATCCTAATATTTAACGAATTCGTAAGGTTAAAAAACTATAAGGATAGGTACGCTATGATGCATCCACGCAAGGAGAATCTAGTATGGATAATCAGCTTTTGACGGCATTTGTCGGGATCATCGCATTGTGCAGTGTTTTTATCAGTGCCGTTATCATTGTGATCGGGCTACATGCTCTCAAAACGATGAAACAGGTTCAAGACGTTGCGGCACATCTTCAAAATGAGCTTAGTTTCCTCTCAACCAAAGCGGCATTGACCCTCCATGAGGTGAATGAGCTGATCGTCCATCTCAAAACGGAAACCCGCTCCATCAGCGATAAATCAAAACTCTCGCTCCATGAATTGCATGATTTGATCTCGTTTGTCCATGATGAGACGAAATCTCTCGCCCTCAAAGCCTCGAACGGCATTGCCAAAGTAACCATCGGATCGCTGGCAATCGGAGCACTTTCTCAAATCCTCAAGAAAAAAACCAAGGAGTAATTCATGAATCAAAACAATACCCTCAGCTTTATCCTCGGTGCCGCTATCGGTGCCGCAGCCGGATACTATCTGTTTAAACATCAAGATGAGATCGTCGATAAAATCCACGAACTCGAAGGAAATCTCAACATCGATCATAATGCCCTCATCGAAAAAGCTAAAAGTAAACTCGATTCTCTCACCCAAAGCGTCCAGTCTACGATTGAGCGTTACAGCGGAAGCGATAACAAATCAACCGATGAGATCACCGCCATCATGGCAGAACTTAAACAGCTGCGCGACGAGGTCAAAACATTACAAGCAAACTAATGCTACTCATTTTCTGAGCTAAGCCCAGAAAATGGCAGGGACAAGTTTGTCCCTTGCAACCCCCTGAAGCTACCCTCATTTCAAGAATGAGGGAGATAAAATCTATAAGACTGGGTGTTTTGTTTTCCGTAAAAGGCGAAGGGTCGTATACGCAAATGCGACAATCGCCGGACCGAAGATAAATCCCCAAAATCCAAACGTCGCCAATCCACCCACCATCGCGAAAAAAATCAAAAATTCGTTAAGGCGGTTTCTACCGTCACTGAGTGTCCGATTGACAAAATTGAGAATCACTAATTTCACAATATTGTCAATGAAAAATGCCATCATCGCCCATGAATAGATCGCTATAATCACCGCATTGGCGATATGTCCCGCAAAATATTCGTTGAGGGCGACCGGTATCCAAATAAGCCCCGTACCGACGATCGGAATAACCGCCGAAATCGCCGTCATAAATCCAAGAACAAACGGGTTATACCCCTCAAAAAAAGCGATAAAAATCCCAAAAGCCAATCCTTGTGCAATCATCACACCTCCAAAGGTGTAAAAGACCACTGCCGTCGTCGACATCAAATCGCCGAAAAATTGACGTTTGACGTTTCGTGTCAGGGGAATAATCGGGAAGAAAAAGAGGGTAATACTCCGCCCATACCAGGTTAAAAAAAAGAAAAAGACCACAATCATGGCAAGTTCGCTCATCATCGCCATAAACGTTTTAAGACCGTTTCCAAGCCAAGCGGCGAGTGTTGCAATGATCTCATCCTTATGCGATTTTGCCAAGACAATCCCCTTCTCAAGCGGTTCTTTAAGCCATGATAAAAAATCGGGCAACCGTTGAGACAAGGTATCGATTTGATCACCGAAGGTTTTGACCATTATCACCGTATCGGTCGGGTGATCCAAAAGGGTATACAAAAAGACCACAATCGGCATAAATAGAATCAATGAAAAAACAAACGTAACCAATACCGCCGATGTCACTGAAGAGATGGGATTAAGCCATCCGACGCGGCGTACTTTTGCCTCTACTCTCTGATGGAGCGGATAGGTGACGATCGAGAGGAGCAATGCAACAAAGAAACTTTTTAAAAATGGGAAAAAGAGCCATAAAAGTAACCCTATAGCGGTAAAAATCAAAAACCGAACAAAAAATTTGTTTTCCACGATGAGCCTTTAGTGTTGATCTTTGACGAATCGGGTGAATTTCCCGTCAATTTTTTCGAGTTGATCCCGCGTCCCCTCTTCGAGAATGGTTCCATTTTCAAGGACATAAATATAATCAGCATGTTCAACGGTACTCAGACGGTGTGCGATGATAATAACCGTTTTATCCTTTAGAAACTGACGTAACGCATCAAACAAAGCGCTTTCGGTATGGACATCCAGAGCCGACGTCGATTCATCGAAAATGACCGCTTTGGGGTTTGCTAGAACCATCCGAGCGATACTGAGACGCTGACGCTGCCCTCCGGAGAGGCGGATCCCGAATTTCCCCACTTCGGTTTCCAAAGCATCGGGGAGCTCTCGGACAAACGAGGAGAGCTGTGCGATCTCCAGAGCATTCCAAATCGCCTCATCGCTCACCTCATCCCCCATCGTCAGGTTGAATCGAAGGGTTCCGTTAAACATCAGCGGCTGTTGTAGAACCACAAAAACGGCGTCACGAATATGGGAGTATCCGATCTCATCGGCACCCTTCCCGTTATAGAGAATCTCTCCCGATGTGGGGGGGTAAAATCCGACCAGCAGTTGCGAGAGGGTGCTTTTACCGCTCCCGCTGGCACCGATAATCGCCACCGTTTTTCCCGCATCGATGGTGAGACTTACCCCTTTGAGAACCGGATCATTATTTCCATAACCAAAAACAAGATCACGCGTTTCAATCGATAATCCTCCCGAATCGAGTGGGGAAGAGGCAGCCGTTTGGGGTTCGGTGGGGAGATTGAGGAGCTCATTGAGACGGTTGAGGGCGTTTTTGGCGTTGGCAAAGCTGTACTGCAAAGAGAGCAAGTCTTGTACTGGGGTCATCATAAACCACAAGTAGCCGAATATCCCGAACATAAGCCCGATCGAGAGATCGGAGGTGAGCACCATCACCAGTCCCAACGCCCGAAAAATCTCAAAACCGCTCAAAAAGAGGGTGTAGGAGTAACGCTCACCCGCTAGGGCTTTGATACCGTATTCCGAAGCGCTCGCTTTGAGACGCTGTGATTGGGTAATCGCGTGTGAAACAAAACGATCTTCTTTGTTGCTCGCACGGATCTGTCCGAAAAGATCGCACATCTGCGTCAGATTATCGGAAAGCTCCCCGATGGTACGGTTCTGCTCTTTTTTGAGGAGTCCGACCCGTGAGGAGATTTTACGGGTAATGATCATGATGAGGGGCTGAAAAATCAAAATCAAAATGCCAAAGAGGGGGTTGATCCAGATGAGTACCGCCGCAACACCGATGAGGGTGGCAACGGAGACAATCAGTTTGGAGAGAGCTCCCCCTAAAAACTGCTCGATGGTATCGATATCGGTGATAAGATGGGTGATCACTTTCCCGCTTCCCAGAGCCTCATACGAAGCCATCGAAACCCGCTTAAGGTGTTCTAATGCCCGAACACGCAGTGCAAAAGAGAGCTCTTGAGAGAGGGTGATAAAAAATCTCTGGGATACGACGCTCAGGATAAAAAAGAGAAAGCGCAAGGCGATCGTCACCGCCAAAACGATTCCGATATAGATCATCGGCTCCGCTATCGCTCCGAATCGATCGATCGTCTCGACAATCCAACCCTTTTTCTCCAACAACACCTCATCAACCAGCAACGGGATCAGCAACGGGATCGGGATCGAAATGAGGGTAGCCGCAATCGCAATCAAATTGCCCAAAATCAAAGAGCGTTTATAACGGAGCATCATCGAAAAAAGGTGTTTAAACGTAATCATAGCCACGATTATATCGAAAGGAGATTATCTCTTTGCAAGAACTATTCTAAATAATAAAAATTTTCCTTTAGAAAGATGAGTTACTTTCTTGTAACTTATCTGGATTAAAGTTTGTGTGTTACAATTTCTGCACGTTTAAAAAATACACAAAGGAAATCACATGCTCGTTACTAAAAAAGCTCCTGACTTTACCGCTACTACCGTTCTAGGGAACAACCAAATCGTTGACAACTTCAACTTGTACGAAAACCTCGGTGAAAAAGGTGCCGTATTGTTTTTCTATCCATTGGACTTTACATTCGTATGTCCTTCAGAATTGATCGCGTTCGATCACCGTCTTGATGCGTTCACTGAGCGCGGAATCAACGTTATCGGTGTATCGGTTGACTCACAATTCAGCCACTTCGCATGGAAAAACACTCCGGTAAACCAAGGTGGAATCGGTCAAGTTCGTTACCCATTGGTAGCAGACCTTAACAAACAAATTTCACGCGATTACGACGTATTGTTCGGTGAGTCGGTTGCCCTTCGCGGTTCATTCTTGATCGACAAAGACGGTACTGTCCGTCACGCGGTTATCAATGACCTTCCACTCGGACGCAACATTGATGAAATGCTCCGTATGATCGATGCGATGTTGTTCACAAACGAGCACGGTGAAGTATGTCCGGCAGGTTGGGCAAAAGGTGATGCAGGTATGAAAGCAAGCACAGAGGGTGTTGCTGAATACCTTGCTTCACACGCAGAGTCACTTTAATTTATTAAACACTTTTTGGGCAAAGCCCACAAAGTGGCAGGGACAAATGTCCCTACAACCCCCTAAAGCTACCCACATCTTCCGGATGCGGGAGAAAAACTCCCTTTAAACAAAAATACTCTATTCTTTCTCTATGCAATACTCTTTTTTAGCCTCATACCTACTTATCATTTTTGCCCTGTGGTATTCGCGCCGTGAACAGTTCGGTCTGGAGAAAACTATCCTCACCAACTCTATTTTGGCAATGGTGCAACTGGGAGTGCTCGGATACGCACTTGTATACCTGTTCAAAATAGAGCACCCATCACTTTTATTTTTTGTACTACTTGGGATGATAACGTTTGGTGCCTATACGGCGAAAAAACGTTCCCCTTTGGGTGAACACAGTTTTAAAATTGCCTTTTTTACCCTCGGAGCTTCATCGGGGATCGTCTTTTTATCGATGATGGCGTTCGGGGTGATCCACATGGTTCCGCATGAGATGATCCCTATCGGCGGGATGATTATCGGCAATGCCCTCAATGTTTATACCCAAAGCACCGAACGGTTCCGCGCGGAGGTTAAAAATACGATCGAGATTATCGAGGGGATGGTGGCATTAGGAGCACCGCTCAAAGAGGCACTGAGTTTCGCTTCCAAAGCCTCCGTCAAAGCCTCGATGATTCCGACCCTCAATATGCTCCAGACGGTAGGAATCATCCATATCCCCGGCATTACGACGGGGATGCTCCTCGCGGGTGCCGATCCGCTGATGGCAATCTCCTATCAGCTCGCCGTCATGTATATGATGGTTGCCGTCGCGCTACTCGCCGCTGTGTTTAGTACGATGTTCTCATATCGGGTCATCATCGGTGCGGCGTTTAGTAATACAAAAAACTAAAATTATAAAGCGCACAAGTGCGCGTGGGCTTTCCGCCGAGGACATTGTGCCCTCAGCGGGTAAAACTCAGCGTTAGCGTAGCTAATCGGGGTTTTACTCCGATAGCGTATCCAAAAATTTAATCGCTTTGGGATGGACAAAACAGAGTTTTGCCCATCCCCGATGCGGACGGATCAGTGTGACGCGATGCGCCGAAACCGAGCGTGATAATGCGACATAAAACTGCGACGGGGCAAAAATCTCATTCGTCTCAATCACATAATCGGCGAGAGACATCCCTTGTGATTTATGAATGGTAATCGCAAACGCGAGGGTCAGCGGAAACTGACTGAGAGTGATCAGTTTCTCTTCGCTCGCAGTACTCCCTTTCTCAACCCAGCGTGTTTTGACCGTATCGACCCGCTCAACCTTGACGTTTACCCCATCGCCTTTTTTCACCCAAATCAGATCGGTTTCGATGGAGGTGATCACTCCCCTCTCTCCATTGTAGTAGTTCCACGCATTACGGGTAAAGAGGATCGGTGCACCCACTTTGAGTGCCAAAATTGGCTCAATACGGCTCTCACTCATAAACCGCTCTATATCCCGACCCTGCATCTTTTTATCGTGAATCGTGACGTAGGTCTCCACCTCAATAATCTCACCGTTTAAATGCTCTAACTGAGAGCGATTATGGTTTTGGGCACTGATATTTTTCCCAAAAAGGAGTGTCATCGTAGACATATCATCGCTCAAAGGTTTGACCAACGCTTCGAGAGCCTCGTGCGCTTCTTGATCCAAACGGGCATGACGCACTTTCTCCAAAAGGGTCAAAAATTCCGCTTCATGGGTACGATACGACCCCTCCAAATGGAGCGTCTCAAATCCGAGGCGTTCCCACGATGGAGATTCAAACGCAAAGTAGATCGGTTCATTCCCTCGCGTTACGGGAGGAAGCTGTAAAAAATCCCCGACCACGATGATGCGACCGCTAAACTCCGCTTGCAGCAATCGAAGCCGTATCATATCGAGCAGCGGCGCACCCACCATCGAAATTTCATCGATGACGATAATACTCATAGAACGGATCAGTTTGATGATTTTTTTGGCGGGTTCGAGCTTGCCGTTACGCTCCAGTTCTTCTTGGGAATTGGCGATCCCCAGATCAAAAAAACTGTGAAGGGTCTGCCCGCCGATCAGCGTTGCCGCCATCCCCGTAGAGGCAAGGCGAGCAACCGATTTGCCTTTTTGCACCGCATCCTCGATAATCGCGCGGGTAAGCGTCGTTTTCCCAGATCCCGCCCCACCGGTAATAAAGAGATTGGAGGTTTCCAGTATTTTGAGTGCGGTTTCAATCATTCTCATCCTTTAGCTCGATTACCCGCCCAAAAGGTGCTTCGATTGTCTTCGGAGACACCCATAACACCTCATAGGGAGGCTCAGAAGGGGGAAACTTGCCGTCCAAATCGGTAAAATAGAGGAGAATTTTCGGTTGCTGCATCCACGATTCGATCAGTTCGAAAACGGGATTAAAATTGGTTCCTCCACCGCCGCTGAGAGTATAGGTGATAGCCTCTCCCCGCTCAAACCGCTCAAACGAGCGAATTCGATCATCACAAACAATCAGATCGATGGTATAGGAGCCGAAGAGTTCCGTGATCGATTCGACTTCGGCGATAAACTGCGCCAACAGCACCTCATCCACCGATCCCGAACTGTCGATCGCGATGGCGAGTTCCAAGTGACGCGAATGAACCCCCGGCAGATAAACCCCGTCATAAAAGAGTTTTTTGCTCGGGGGGATCAGAGTGTAATCGCTCACATAAAACCCGCCGATACTCTCACGCAGCTCGCTTCGCCAGTCGATAAAACCTTTTTTGTTCGACTGGATTAGATGCTGGATTGCTGCACGGAGGGGGTCAGATTTTTCGAGCGCTTCAGCCGAGCGCTTTTCGCGCTGGGCACGGGAGAGTTTTTCGTCCAGATTTTCATCATCTCGTCGATCATCACTGTCACGATCGTTTTGTTCCTGATCCAAAAACTCCAATGAAAGCTCATGATAAATCTCTTCGGCACTGAGATTGCCGAACCGTTTGTCGTAAGTGATGGAAGGGGGTGGAGTGAAGCCGCTCTCGATCAGCAACGAGTTTATCGCATAGTCGCACGCCATGTTCCACAGCCACGGGCTTCGGTTCCCTCTCCTATGGGTATGTGATAGTGCCTCATGCAGCGCGGCGTTACACAGGACAAACGTCTGTTCCCCCGCACTCAGACTCTCCATATACTCTTCCCGATACTCAAACCGCCCCTCACGGTTGGCAAAGCTCTCGATGTTATCATTAACAACGTTTTCCATCCCGCTGGCAATGGTACCGAAAAACGGATATTCTAAGAGAAGTTTCGCTTTGAGGGGAGAAAAATCGATCATAACAGATAGGCGTATGCCTCGACCCATTCACCGAATGCGTCCAGATGCTCCATCGCGACCCCTTGGCGTTGGAGGTCTTGGACGATGAGGACGGCAAACTCATTTTTGAGTTTCAGGCTATAGCGCAACACATGGGCAAGTGCCTCTTCATTCGGTTCGCTCAATAACCGTGATACAAGGATGTTCGAGAGTGCATAGAGGGTGGAGAGATCGCTCGGCGCATCACACTCCTCACCTCGTAATATGGCATCGACGTCGGGGAGTTTATCCATCACTTGGCAAAACCCGAGAAAATCAACGGCGGCCTCTTCCCCCACCGCACCGCTTATCGCCTCCAAAAGGAGCTTGTGCGGCAACGGGCTTTGGAGGATTTTATGGACCGCTTCCCAACTGCGCGGTGTTGCGAAACTGCGGAGATTTTTTAGAGGATCGAAGCCGAACAGGGCGCTGTTTTTAAACCCGATATAGGCGATAAGACGGGGATCGATGCGTGATTTGACCGCCCACTCCCGCCAATCCTCCACACTCACCTCCATTTCGATATGGACAAAACGATTCGCCAGCGGAGAGGGGAGACGGTAGACGACTCCGCGATCCCCCTCACGGTTTCCCGCCGCGACAATCGACCAACCCTCTGGCAATGTGTACTCTCCTACTTTACGATCCAAAATCAGCTGATACGCCGAAGCCTGAACGGCAGGAGCGGCGGCGTTGAGCTCATCAAGAAACAATATCCCCCTCCCCTCACGCGGCAAAAACGACGGCGGTGCCCAAAGGGCGGTATGGGTGTCACGTTCATAAAACGGAATCCCCTTGAGATCGGTCGGATCGAGAAGCGAGAGACGCAAATCGATACACTCCAAATGTTTCTCTTTGGCAATCTGTTTGATAATCGAGGATTTCCCGATCCCCGGCGCCCCCCATAGAAACGTCGGAATCTGCGATTCAATGAGAGACTCTACCGTTATTTTCGCCTGAGAACTGCGCATCAGTACCATCCTATGTTATGGGTTTGTATGTGTTTTCCGAAACTCGGATTGGTTTTGACTGCCCGCTCAAACCGCCGATCCAGCGAGAGTTGATAGAGAACTTCGATGGGGGTAGCCGTGTTCGCGGCAAGTGCCGCGTGAACTTCGGGGTCGTTGATAGAATAGAGTGATTCCAAATCTTCCTGACTCATCGAGGGATTCGAAGCTAACGCCGCGTTATACCCTCCCCACTCCAATAACGTTTTAATGTAGTGCTGTTCCACATTCGGATTGGCGGCAAGTGCGGTAAACGTCATCTCATCTCCAAGTGCCATCAATGCCGATTGCATCGTACTTTCCAATGAGCGGTTTGAGCCTAACTCACTCGGATAAGTATCTACCAACGCCTCAAACAAAGCGCTATCCAACTGCGCATACTGTGCACTCAATGCGGGATAACGCGCTAACAGCGTTTGTCGACCTGATGCTGAGAGGGTCGGGTTTTGAGCCAGCAACTCACCCACTTCCCCCCTCTCCATTAACTCCTCTTCCAACACTAGCGGTTCGCGTACCGCCAATAATCGTTCATGTGTCGGCAAAAGTTTCCGCAGCACCTCTATCGGTGTGTCGTGGTGCAATGCCATCGCATCCAGCACACCGAAAAGTGAACGATCCGATAGCTGGTTGAGTTCTTTAGCAATCGGAGAGAGTTCCGCTATCGCACGTATCAATTCTGTGTTTCCATATTGCTCGATCAAATGGGCCAGTCCGCTCATCGCATACTGCACATTGTGATTACGATCCAGATCACCGTAAAACCGTCCGATTATCGAAGCCGTGACATCACGGTTCATATCATTGTCAAACAGCCCCTCATTTTGCCAATCGTAGAGTTTGAGAAGTTTATAAAAGAGTTCATCGGTGATGTAGGGGTTTTGCAAAAAATTAACCAACCGCTCCTGATTACGGGAGAGTTTGAGACTCATGAGGAGCCTATTTGGCTCGATCGAGCGGCATAGCCACTCTTCAATGCTTGAGAGTTCCACGATGGGGATATTGACCTCTTCATACAACCGTGCCGATTCGGCCTGATCATACGGGTTCATCATCCGCCCCTCGATGATCAGTGCGACACTCTCATCATAACTCCCCACACGCTCTATTTTATGGAGCTTGAGGAGAGTATCAAACTCATCACCGCTCAAAGCGCGGGTTTTACCCAACAACAGTACCGATTTTCCACCCAATGCTTCGTAATTCATCTGCGCATTATAAACCGATAGGGCTAAAAATAGACAAGATTGCTATAATAACGAAATATTTTCAAAGGATTTTAACGATGGATGAACTCGAACAAGGGATTGCCGCCTACGACGTCGGAGATTACACCAAAGCACACGAGATTCTCTATCCGTTAGCCGCCTACAAACGGGACCCCGAAGCGCAGTTTCATATGGGGATGATCTATTTTTACGGCGAAGGGGTCGAAAAAGATATCGATAAAGCAATGGAGTGGTGGAAGAAAGCGATGCGAAGCGGTCACGTCGATGCGGCATACCGCCTCAGCGAGTTGAAAACATCGACCAAAACGACGTTTTAGGAGTTTCCTAAAACGACCCCTATACTGTAACGCATATCCTCATCGAGGCTATCCATATTGCCGAGCATCCAGGTGAGATAACCACGGTCTGCTTCAGCAATCTCTTGAAGCGTTTTCCCTTTGTATTTTCCGAATTTGAGCGGTCGTGTATAAAATACCGGAGTTTGGGTCAGTTCCACCATCTTATCGATCGGATTCACCCCCTCAAATCGCTCCTGCAACCGTTTGCGCAATTCGGTGAGGAAAAGTTTGAGCACCAACACGTCACCGATAGCATCGTGCGCTTTGACTTCAATCCCCAAGGCATCCGCTTCGGCTTGCTCAATTTTGTACAGTCCCAACCGGTAGCGAAAATACTGCAATCGATGGGCGTCCTCGTCATCGAACAGATGGCGCGCGCATCGAAGGGTATCGATGAGGCGCATTTGTGAAGCGAAATTTTCTTTGGCCAACATCCCCAAATCAAACGGAGCATTGTGAATAATCAATACATTTTCTGGGGTGTTCAGTTCACAGAGGGTTTTAAAAGCTTCGGTCTCTACGCATGGAGGTTTCCCCTCAATCATTTCAGGAGTGATGCCGTGCACTTCCATCGCACCATAAGCGATCGGAAGCGGTGCGGAACACAGATCGTTGTAAACATCCACCTTTTTGCCATCGAGAACCATATACCCTAATTGGATAATGCGATCCTCTTCACCAGCTCCAGTGGTTTCGGTATCAAGCAGTACGTACGAAGCCATTAATACTGATCGTCTTCATCGTCGATGTCAAACTCATCGTAGTCATCTTCGTCCTCGTCTTCTTCCTCATCGTAATAGAGATCGTCTTCCTCATCTTCCCCTTCACGCATAGAGGTGAGTTCGGTATAGAGCTGTTCAGCTTCCTCTTCGTCGATTTGACCGCTGTTGATTTCGCTCAAAAGCTCTTTGTATTCATCCCGAAGCGCTTGCATATCTTCGAGCTGTGCACGCTCTTGTGGCGATGCATCTTTTTGTGAGGCGATCGATTCAAAAATATCGTCAATATGATCTTCCACATCGGGGATCAATTCATTTTGTATCAAATGTTTTAGTTGTGTAATATAGGCCATACATAATCCTTTTGTTTATATATTCGCATTATACTTCAAAAGTGTGACAAAATTGCAAGTGTAAAAGTAAAGTTTTGATTGAGCTTGTAAGAAGATTATAAAAGAAGAATGGTGCGATCGGCGAGACTCGAACTCGCACACCTGTTGGCACTACCCCCTCAAGATAGCGTGTCTACCAATTCCACCACGATCGCATAAAAAAGAAAGTTCTCAGCCGAAGCTGAGAGAGGGAAAAACGAACCTTACGCAGCCAAATATGGGTTAGCGTAAAGAGCGATCAAAGCGATAACAAGTGTATAGATAACTTGAGCTTCGATCATCGCAAGAGCGATGAACATAGTCGTCATCAATTTACCGCCAAGACCTGGGTTACGAGCTGTACCAGCGATAGTTGCAGCAGCAGTGCTACCCATACCGATAGCTCCACCAAGAGCAGCAAGACCAAGACCAACACCAGCAGCGATCATAGAGTACGCTTTCAATGTTTGGTTAGCAACGTCTGCAGATGCAGCCGCAGCAGCAGGTGCAGCTTCAGCAGCCGCTTCAACAACCGCTACCGCTTCTTCAGCACCGAATACTGAAGCAACAAGAGCGAGCAAAAGAAAAAATACTTTTTTCATGAGTAATCTCCGTATGTAAATCAAAGTCTGTTCGGATACGTTTCCCTACTTATCACTTTGTGGGTGGAATTATAGAACCAAAGAGCTAAAATGTTACTGAATTCTCAAAAAACATCGTTTTTTGTAGATTTAGGGGGTCGTAGGGACATTTGTCCCTGCCACTAAAACGGATTAATTCGTTTTAGTGCGTAACATTAAAGTGATTACTTAGCTCTGCCTAAACCGATCTTATTTCCTTTGAATTCCATAACCTCAACCATCAATTCATCCCCCTCACTTACCACGTCACTGACACGGCTGATATGCCCATCAGAGAGCTTGGAGATATGAATCAATCCGTCAACGCCGCCCGGGAGCTCGATGAACGCACCGAAGTCGACGATCTTTTTCACTTTTCCTTTGACCACGTCGCCCACTTTATACTCGACCTTTTCTACCGGAGTCGCTCCGCTCACGATCCCCTCGATGTGATCACGTGCACCACGCAATCCGTCTCGATTTTTCCCCGTAAGTTTGACGGATCCTTTTTTCTTGTCAATATCGATCGTGACATCGAAACGCTCGATAATCTCACGGATCGTTTTCCCCGCTTGACCGATAATATCGCCGATGAAACTCGGATCGATATGGAACAGATCGGTGCTCGGTAGTGTTCCCTCGTTAAGTTCGATATGATCTTCGCTACTCACCATAATATCGATGATATGAGAGCGTGCCTCTTTGGCTTGATACAGAGCCTCTTTAAGAACATCCAAATGGATACCGCCGAGTTTAATATCCATCTGCATCGCAGTGATCCCCTCTTTGGAACCGGCTACTTTAAAATCCAAATCCCCATCATGATCTTCCAATCCCATGATGTCGGTCAAGATTGCATGACGATCCCCCTCTTGAACCATCCCCATCGCTACACCGGCAATCGGATCGGCCATCTCGATATCGCCTGCACGGAGCGCCATGTATCCGCCGCACACCGTCGCCATTGACGATGAACCGTTTGATTCGAGAATCTCAGAGACCAAGCGGATCGTTTGACCGTTACGGACACACGCCCCCTCTAAAGCCCGTTTCGCAAGGTTTCCATGTCCGAGTTCACGACGTCGCGGTGCACCGATCGGCGAAGGCTCCCCGACACTGAATCCCGGAAAGTTGTAGTGCACCATAAACGCTTCATTTTGGGTACCGCTGTCGGTGAGGTTTTCAAACATTTGGGCGTCTTTCGCTCCCCCTAATGTCAAAATAACCAATGCTTGGGTTTGACCGCGTGTAAACAAGGCCGATGCATGAGCGCTCGGTAATACGTTCGTCTCGATACGGATCGGACGTACTTCGTTTAATGCACGTCCATCGGCACGTACTTTTTCATCCAAAATCTGGGTACGTACCATGGAACGCTTCACCGATTCGATCGCTTTTTTGAGTTCGTGTTCGTCCCATTCGGGTTTTTCGACCATGATGTTTTTGCGAATGGTACGAAGAGCGGTCGAGCGCTCCGTTTTCGCCATTTGATTGATTCCGCGTTTCAAATCTTCGCTATGGTTGGCACGAACATACTCTACCATCTCACTGTTGATCTCACTCACAACCGTTTTGAGTTCAAACGGAGATTTAGCGTGAGGTTTAAAAGCGTTTTCATATGCGCTGTTGGCATCAAAAAGTTCGGCTTGTGCCATAGCCAATACCCGGATCAATTCATCTTCACTCATCGCGTTGGAGAGGCGTACCGGAATGCTCTGAACTCCCGCTCCCATCTCCGCCATCGGATCGATCATCGGCGTATCGACAACTTCTAATGCATCGCTTCCCATCGTCTGCATCTCGATCATCAACATATCCTCTTTGCTCCCCGCAAGGTAGAGATCCAAGGTACTCTCTCCCATTTGGCTCAAAGTTGGATTGATGACAATTTCACCGTCGATTTTAGCAACGCGTACTGCGCTGACCGAGTTGAAAATATCGATGTCGGAAACATACAACGCTGCCGATGCGGCGTTCAATGCGAGCACTTGAAGATCTGCTTCCGCATCAGCACTCAAAACCATCACCGTGATTTGAATCGGGTTGGCGAATCCTTTGGGAAACAGCGGACGGAGTGAGCGGTCAACGATACGTGACGTCAATGTCTCAAAATCGCTCGGCTTGGTTTCCCGCTTGATGAACCCTCCGGGAAATTTCCCTGCCGCATAGCTTTTCTCAATATACTGCACCGTTAACGGGAGGAAATCCTCATCAACAAAATCGGTCTCATCAATAACCACCGTTGCCAAAATAACGGTGTTTCCGCATTTGAGCCATGCCGCTCCGTTGGCTTGCGCCGCCACTTGAGCGAATGCGTACGATTCGCTCTTATTTTTTAATGTTAATTCAACGTTGTAATTCATCTCTTCTCTCCAAAATTGTCTCTATCATCTCTTCGTCTACAGGCTTAAATTCATCATAATAATATCCCGTATCGATATAGTCATCTATCTCTTGCAAACAAAATATCTCATCCACGATCGGATCAAGCGCTTCTGCAACACTGGTTGGGATTATCGGAGCTGCGACATAAACTGCCTTCGCTTTTTGGGCAAACGCCGTTTTTATCGCACACATCAATTTAAGTCCCGTTTCACTCCCCTCATCGATCAAGAGGACCGTTTTTCCTTTCATTGATTTGAAATGTTCCCCTTTACGGTACTGGTAAATGGCACTTAAAATTTTCTCTTCGTGTTTTCGGGTCGCTTCGCCGTAGATGTAATCCACCTGAATCTCGAACGCATCCACCAATGCCTGATGGATAACAATCTCTTCGGTTTCACTCACACGGGCAAGTTCGCATTCAGGGTTTTGAGGTGCCGTGATCCCGGCGGAAAAAATAAAATCGATCGGAAGTTTTAGACGTTTGTTCATCTCACTGGCGATCACCAATCCTCCCGATGAAACGGCAATCAGATTCCACGACTCGCTTTTCATCCGATCGATAGGGAGAAGTTCTTTGAGCTGTGCAGCAGCATCGGAACGGTCTTTAAACAAGAAGCGATTCATCCTCATGATCGTAACCTATCTTGCCATTGATGCGGCACCAAGAGTATATTTAAGATCGTTGTCGATAAATCTCATCCCCAGCCCCAAGAAGATATTTTGCGATTGTGGGTTGAGAAAATCGTCCCATCCGCCGTAGAGTTCCAAGTGTTTAAGCATCTGATAACGCACCTGCGCTTTAAGATGAGCTCTTTGAGCACGGAAATCATTCACCGCGTTGAAATCAAACGCTTCGGCACTGAATTTGAGTTTATCGTGATTCATGAAATAATCGACTCCTACCCCACCGGTCGATTCGATCGCACCGAAACGGAGCAACGTATTATCAAACCGTTTTCCGTATTGGATCGAATAGTAGGTTTCACCCTTTTGATGTTTCACCGGAACCGAATTGGTATAATCGTCCGTACTGACCAAATCAAACATATAATAGGTTTCAGGATTCGGCAAATAGGTGACACCCAAATAGACTTTTCCGTATTGATCGCGCATCATATAGTCGGTGTGCATTGCCACCTGCAATTCACTCGTTGTAAAGTTACTCAACATTGAATCGATTTTTCCAAACGCTTCCTCACCGCTTTTGAAAAACGATCCCGCATTGGCAATCGTATCTTTGAGAGAAGAGCGGTTTTCTGTGAGTATCACACTGACGTTATCTTCAATTTTGACAAACTTATCGACCGCTTCGGGAAGCTTTTGCTCCATAGAACCGCTGATATTGTCGATTCGAGCGGTTAGGGAGTTAATCCGTGCCATAATTGCAGGGAGATCTTTGTTGATCGTGTCGGCACTTTGAGAGAAACCTGCGCTCATCGATTTGAAATTGACAATGGCATCATGCAAATCGTCACGATTTTCGACAATAACTCCATCCAGATTCACCCCGACATTTCGGAAAGCGACAATAAGTTCCTGAATCGCTTGACGGTGTTCTTCATCAAGGGTAGAGCGGAAATCTTTGAGGAGCAACTCCAACTCTTTGGCAGCGGCATTCACCGAATCGCTTGTCTGATCAAATGAGGCGTACCGTTTAGACTGTGCCAATGTCCCATTTTTAGATAAAAAAGTAGCAGAATCTCCAACAACAATGTTGATCACTTTGGAACCCAAAAGGGACTCCTGTGCCACAATCACGGAGGAGTCATCAGGAATTTTAAACTCCTGATCAATCATTAATGCCAATTTAACCCGTTTTCCTTCGATCTGAATCTCTTCAACATCTCCGATGGTAACACCGTTCATCAAGACATGGGTATGTTTTTCTATTCCGGAAGCATCTTCGATATACGCGAAAACAGTATACCCCTCTTTTCCCCATTTTCCCAATGATGTCACTTGAGTGGAGAGAAACAGCAATGCGGTCAATGCCATAACGACAAAAAGACCTATTTTCGCTTCCAATTTCATAGTCTACCTCTTTTAGTTGGTTAACTTATAATTAAACTCAGAACCGCCAATCGGTTTGAGGATAATAGTGATAAAGATATAAGAATCATCTACTGAATTATTATTGACATTATTCGTCAAAATTGGACGTCTATTTTGGACATATCGAATCCCGAAATCAAGGCATCGTTGCGAGTATAGAAACCCTACTTCACTCCGTTTCATCAAATCTTCACGGTAATCGTAGGCAACCAAACCGAAAAATTTATAGTGACGATTGTACTGATACGCTGCATCAGCGGTCCAATAAGAGGAATAAAATGGTGAATTATTGCGCAATTCATCCGTATAATAATGGCTGATGCCTGCCGCTATCGTTCCGTCATTATAGCGTAGTGTGTTTTGTTCTTTTGTTATCCGTTCACGATCATGGTTATACGACGTTTGGTTATAAAACGAAATCGCTTCCGAAATTTCCCATTCCAGCTCATTTTGAAGCTCGCCATAATAGCTTTTCCACTCGCCGTAAACAAAGTTCTGACTTAGACGATCGGCTAATATCTGTTTTCCACCTTGAAAAAGAAAGTTAGTCAACCCGAGCGATAATGTATCACTCGGCTCGATTAGATTGTAATATTCACATGCTGCGATTGTATTGCCGGGAATACATGCCCCATTATCATGATAAGTTTCATAATAGCCGCTGTAAAAACGCTTTCCAGATTCAGTGTAAGCGACGAATGGGTTGATAACATGCACATACTCATCATAGGGACGAACCAAAGTAGAAGACAGCGCCAGCGTATGATCAAACTGAGCGTAAAATCCTTGCTCATATTGACCGCTATCGATAATCAGATTGTTACTTTCATCATAATATGGATTTTTAGTGTTACCGTAAAAACTGATCACCTTCGAACTCAAATTTGCGGTATAACTTAGATCGAGATATTCATCAAACAACGGAGTCTGAAAGGTTAAAGGGATATTAAAATCCCCTTGAGTTGAGCGCTTGCCATTAGGACGATAAAAATGAGTTGCCATCGCATCAGCACTAAAAAGAAGGCTGTCACCTAACAATGTCTCCAAATAGCGATGATAATGGAGCGTCGGCAATGTCTGAATCGTTGTGTCATTACTGCTTTGATCTAAATATTGGTAGTGTTTCAGATACATTCCTACGTAGTTATCTTCGCTGCTATAGTAGGTATTGATACGAGACATCACCTGATTATCGGTGATATTTTGAGTCTCATCACTGTGTTCAAGATTCAAGTAGTCAACGTCATTCATCCATGAAGCATCAACATAGAATCCTGATTCCCCTTCAAAGGGCACATTAAACCACTCCCGCAGCGGATTGGTATGACGGTAATTAATATCATAGCCGTGATGTTTGCCATTCGCCAAATCATATTCAGCCGCATAATCGTTTTGCTCTTTAAAATACCCTAGAGAAATAGTTCCTTGGGATGAGGGGGTATCAATAAAACGAAAATCCGCATAGATTCCCGACCCTCTCGACGTTCGGATTTGAGGCCGCAATTCCAAATCCCACCAGTTTTGCGGGGCTAAATAGATCGGTTGTTGATAATAGAATCCTTCAGAGTTTGAAAGCCCAAATAAAGGGATCAACAATCCGCTTCGTCGTGTCCGGTCGGTCGGATAGCCAAAATAGGGGAGATAAAAAAATGGAATATTTTCCACTTCCAATCTAGCATTATAGAGGTTTACCCACATAGCATCACTATCATAATCGGCACTGCTAAAACTGATTTTCCATAACGGGTCAACCGAATCACACCCTGAAACCATTCCGCTTTTCAGATCGATTTCATTTTTACAGACCTCTGCTTCAGCGCTGCTAATCCACGCTTGAGAAGCATCATCGATCATGTAATAAGGTTTTGAATATTGGGTATCGTCCGCTAAATTGATCCGTGCATAATCACTTACCATACGATATTGATTCGCTTTAAAAATATTTACTTTCCCTTTAGCTTCGATAATGCTCGTGTTACGGTCAAAAGTTATTTCATCAGCACTCAAAATCTGATCTTGATAACGTGCAACAGGGTTATTGGAAGCTTTTGCTATTGTACCATTCGCATCGACGCCGGTACCAAACAGCTCTACTTGTTCATTACCCAACAAACATGCCGAAGCCGCTAAACTGATCCAGACAAATCTACGCATTGATTACCAACGTCCTTCCGGTTCGGTCATGCCAACTACGTCGGTAGGGATCGAGCATCGCCCAGACAAATCCAAGATAAAAAAGAAGTTCGCTCACCACTCGGAAAACACTCCGGTTAAAAGCACTTAAAAAACGGGGATTAGAGAGGGTAGATAGTTCAATAACACGGATTTTCATCACTATTTTGCCCAAACTCGCACCGTATTGCATCGTAAAAAAAGTTTGGTAAATGATTTTGATCGCCATATATTCGAGTAAAAAACTGTTGGTAAGCGCGATCATCGCTTCAAGCGTTTTTGCCTGTGCCATTGTGTCCCATAAAATGATGATCATAATCACCGATAAAAGCAACTCGTCAATACCAAAGGCAGCGGCACGCTGGCGAATCGAAGCCAACGAAACCTGCTCCCTTTGGATCAAAGATTCGAGTTGCTCATCCATTAACGCAACGCCTGATACGCGATATCGGTTCGGAGTTTTTTACCGGCATAGTGTACTTGACCGCAGAGCATGTAGGCACGGTCTCGCGCTTCTTTAATGCTCTCTCCCACTCCAACACAGACAAGAACCCGTCCGCCTGTTGCGTAAAGTTTCCCATCTTCGGCACTGACACCGGCATAAGCGATATGGGTATTTTGAGCGATCTCTTCATGATGAACGTCATCCACAATGATCTCAGCAGGTTCTGAGTTGTCATACGGATAATTTCGACTCGCCATCACGACACCGACAGCATATTTATCGTGAAATTCAACCTTCAATGTGTCGAGTTGTTTCGTAGCGGCTTTATAAAAAAGCTCACTTGCCGGAGTTTTAAGTAACGGCATCAAAATCTCACACTCCGGATCACCGAAACGGACGTTAAATTCCAACGTAATCGGCTCACCGTTGACGATCATCAAGCCGATAAAGAGAACCCCCTCAAACGGTGCCCCCTCTTCTTGCATCCCCTTAAGCGTCGGCCGGACGATCCGATCTTTTACTTTTTCGTAAATGACATCGTCTACGAGCGGAGTTGGCGCATAAGCTCCCATTCCTCCAGTATTAGGTCCCTCATCGTTGTCCAAGAGACGCTTGTGATCCTGAGCAGCAGGAAGAAGGATAAAATCTTTCCCGTCGCACAACGCAAACATCGAAAGCTCATATCCGTCCAAAAACTCTTCAACAACAACCCGTTTACCGGCATCGCCGAACGATTTACCGCTGAGCATTTCGGAAACGGCCACTTTGGCCTCGTCATGGCTAGCGGCGATAATAACCCCTTTACCCGCGCACAGACCGTCTGCTTTAACAACGATCGGAGCAGTTAACGACTCGATAAATTTAAAGGCATCACCGATATGATCGGTTTCAATATAGCGGGCTGTCGGAATACCGTACTTGGCTAAAAAGTTTTTCATATAGACTTTTGAGCCTTCAAGTTGAGCTGCCGCTTTGGAAGGACCGAAAATCACCAAACCTTTGGCTTTGAACACATCAACAACACCATCACTCAAAGGACCTTCAGGTCCCACAATGGTTAAATCGATATTCTGATCGACCGCAAATTGAGCTAGTTCCTCGTAATCTTTAATGGCAATGTTCTGCCCCAACATCGGAGTCGCACCGTTGCCCGGAGCGAAAAAAAGCTCACTTACTGCCGGATCTTGTTTTAACACCCGCCCGATCGCAAATTCGCGTCCTCCGCTACCGATTACCATTACTTTCATAGATCACCTTGAAAAAAATTTTATTATCTTATCTGAAACGCGTTAACGCTTCTCAAATAAGATAAATGTCTAAAGCCCGGGCGGGCGTTTCGCAGTAGCTTTGGTTCTCAAAGCCGAAAAAAGCCACTCGAGCATCTTTTCCGGCGACAATCTCTCACGTATAAATACGTTCAAACGAGACCACCGACACTCAAAGACGACTACGGCTGTGACTCCATGAATATGTAGAACCCTCAAAATGCGATTGGTCGCTTCACCCAGAGTAGATAATTATACCCTCAAAATACTTAAATCGCAGATCATTTTTGGGCAATTTCTCGTGCTAATTTGATGGCTGAGGGGATACTCGTTTCAGGGCTGATATGTACCTCTTTAGCGGTTTCAAAGAGCTTGGCCGTCGTTTTTCCGATCGCAACAACGGAGTGTGTCGGAAGAATTTTATACCACTTTGAAAAACATTCGATGGACGAGGGTGAAGTGAATATCAATACCCCGTTATCCTCAATATGTAAGCCCGAAGCTTCTTT
This sequence comes from uncultured Sulfuricurvum sp., assembly GCA_964495485.1. Taxonomy (GTDB): domain Bacteria; phylum Campylobacterota; class Campylobacteria; order Campylobacterales; family Sulfurimonadaceae; genus Sulfuricurvum. Next base: position 204,202 of record CAZBVJ010000003.1, on the reverse strand, counting down.
GTTACAAGTTGTTTCATACACAACCGCTTCGTCAATCATGATCCCGTTGCTGAGCGATACGTCAACCCATTCACTGGCAATCACTTTCGGACGGAGATAGAGCCATCGACCTTCCAATGATTCTCTTTTCATTACTTCGGGTATCGATTGTCCGTATCCATTGCCGACATAGAGGTTGTGTGCACCTGCTTGTCTTGCCGCTTCAGCCGTCCCCTCAGAGACACAGATACATCGAAGTCTTTCCCAGTGAAAATCGTACTGTTTCAAAGCGACAAGCGATTGTTTCGAGGTGAGAATTATCCCTTGGTAGCGGGTGAAATCAATATCGGGTTTAAAAAAAGAGATAGTGAGAATTGGGATGTGGATAACCCCGTTATAAGGGGTTTTGGAGATTAGATAGATCGGGCGCAAAGGGTGCGCCTTATTCCCACTCGATCGTTGCGGGCGGTTTGGAGCTGATGTCGTAGACGACACGGTTGATCCCGTCCACTTCGTTGATGACACGGCGGCTGATCCGCTCCAGCAATGTGTGCGGGAGATGAGCAAACGTCGCGGTCATGCCGTCCACCGCTTCGACGACACGGACACATACGGTGTTGTCATAGGTACGGTTATCCCCCATAACACCAACACTTTTGACGTTCAATAATACCGCAAACGCCTGCCATGTTTTGGTGTAGTAACCGCTCGCTTTGAGTTCATCGAGTAAAATCATATCTGCTTCGCGGAGGATGTCCAAATCGGTTTTGTTCACTTCACCCATGATACGGATCGCCAATCCTGGACCAGGGAACGGATGACGGTGTACCAATGAATCGGGCAATCCCAGTTCCGTTCCGAGTTTACGAACTTCGTCTTTGAACAGATCACGCAACGGCTCAATCAGTTCGAAATCCATCCAGTCAGGCAATCCGCCGACATTGTGGTGGCTTTTGATCGTTACCGACGCGCCGTTTGGAGAGATCGATTCGATAACGTCGGGATATAACGTCCCTTGCGCCAAAAATTTGATCCCGTCGTGTTTTTTCGCTTCGGCTTCGAATACTTCGATAAACGTATGCCCGATGATTTTACGTTTGGTTTCCGGATCGGTTACACCCGCAAGTTTGCCGAGGAAATTATCCGCCGCATCCGCAACGATGAGAGGAACTTTGAGGTGCACTTTGAAAATGTTCTCTACCGATTCGCGCTCCCCCTTACGGAGTACGCCGTTATCGACGAATACCGGAATAAGCTGATCGCCGATTGCTTCGTACAACAACGCCGCAACGACTGAGGAATCAACCCCGCCGCTGAGAGCGCAAAGTACTTTCCCATCCCCTACTTGAGTACGGATTTTAGCGATTTGCTCTTTAAGGAAATGCCCCATATCCCATTTTTCGGTAATGCCGCAGATTTTACGGGCAAAATTGCGGAGCATCAAATACCCCTCTTCCGAGTGGTTTACCTCCGGATGGTATTGCATTGCATAAACCATCTTCTCTTCGTTGGCGATAGCAGCGTACGGAGAGTTTGCCGAATGGGCAATAGAGACAAACCCCTCAGGCAATACATCCACTTTATCCGAGTGGCTCATCCATACAACCCGCTCATCCTCGCACCCCTCGAACAAAATGGAGGGCTGCGTCATATCGATGGTTAGCTCCGCTTTCCCGTATTCATGATGGTCGCTTCGGATAACACTTCCGCCGAAATCGACAGCGATCCGCTGCATCCCGTAACAGATCCCCAAAACTGGGATTCCAAGAGCATAAACACCCTGGTCAACCGTATAGGCATCTTCGTTGTATACGGATGATGGACCGCCGCTGAGAATGATCCCTTTCGGGTTTTTCGCTTTAATTGTTTCGATTGAAGCTCGGTAAGGGAGAACTTCACAATAAACTTTATCTTCGCGCAAACGGCGAGCAATCAACTGAGTGTACTGGGAACCGAAATCAAGGACGATAATACTGACATCTTTCAATGGAGAGCCTTTAATGTGGAGATATTCGGGAGGGTAAGCGATAAAAAGTACCCTATGCGTTAATGAAAGGGTACCCTAAAGTAGATTAATTTTGATTAATAGAGGGCGAAAACAATAAACTGAACATACCATACCGCAAGCGATACCAGATATCCGACCAAAACAGTCCAGGCAAGTTTAATGTGGGAAGCAAAGGTATAAATCCCATGCATTTTTCCCATTACCCCTACCCCTGCAGCACTTCCGAAGCTGATCAGCGATCCACCGATTCCAGCAGTCATAGTCACCAGCATCCACTGAGCATGATCGATATCAGGAGAGGCTTTTAGCACTGCCGACATGACCGGGACGTTATCGACAATCGCCGAGAGAAATCCCACACCGATATTGACAATTGTCGGATCAAATGCCTCATATAATTTTGCTGCATACGTAAGAAATCCTGTAAAATGAAGGGCCCCGACCGCTGCTAAAATCCCGAAGAAAAAAAGAAGGGTATTATTTTCGACTTTGCTCATCGCCTCAAAAATATTGACGTCGACATTGTGCTTCGTCTTTAGAAAATACATGTAGAGCTGCAAAAGTGCCAATCCAAAAAGCATCCCCCACATTGGAGGCAAATGGAGAACCTGTTTTCCGATCACTGCCAAAGCAATTGTCAATGCACCGAATACGATAATGACCTCTCCCCCTTTGAGAATTTCGATCTTCTCAGCCGCTTCGGGATCCCCGTCTTTATAGGGATCAAGATCGGGAACATACCGAACGAGCAATCCCGCAGTAACAAGCCATCCTATAAAAGCCGCCGGAAACAAATAGAGAAAATCGACAAATGCCCCTTTTTCCGCCGCCCATACCATGAGCGTAGTAATGTCTCCAAACGGACTCCATGCCCCGCCCGCATTGGCGGCGACAACAACGTTGATTGCACCGGGGACAAGAAAATCTTTGGTTTTATTATCAATGGTGAGCAAGACCGTCGAGAGGATCAATGCCGTCGTGAGATTATCGGCAACCGGGGAGATAAAAAAGGCCAAAGCCCCAGTAATCCAGAAAAGTTCCCGATAACTGTACCCTTTGGCAATCAGTTTTGCCCGAAGTGCACTAAACACCCCTCTCTCGATCAATGCTTCGATATAGGTCATCGCAACAAACAAGAAAAAGAAGATTTCGGCAATCTCCAAAATCAAATGATCGATTTCGTGTTCAAAAGGGGTCAAATCAGCACCTACACTGACATAATAGATCCCGATCAACACAAACATCAGCGTTCCGGTGAACAAAGCCGGTTTCGCTTTATCGATATGGTATTTTTCTTCAGCAGCGATAAAATAGTAGCCCACTACAAAAATAGCCAATAATAGCCATCCAAACGGGGTTCCGACGAAATTTATCGCAACCGATTCGTTGGCTGATAGGATCATTGATTTTGATCTTCTGTTATATAATGAACCCCTATCGATTCAGGGCGTTTCTGTGCCGACGTCACAATGCTTCGCGCCGTTAAAAGACGCAGACGTAACAATCTTCCCACCTTATCGGTAAGCATTTGCTCTATCGATTCCAATGCACTAGCCAGCCCTTGCGGCGTACGCTTGATCGAGACGTTTTCCCACATAATCCGACGAAGTGCATCTTTTTTCTCTTTGTCGCCCACTATTTCCAGCGGTTCATTCCCGAGAACAAAATCTTCTCCGCACCCGTGCGATGAATGCTCCAAAATCGATTTTGCCGCCCTCTGGGCGAACACCAGCCCCTCTAACAACGAATTGCTCGCCAATCGATTGGCACCGTGCACCCCTGTCGATGCCGCTTCTCCCGCAGCATAGAGTCCCTTGATCCCCGGAACGCTCCCATCGAGGTTGGTTTTGATCCCTCCGACGGCATAATGAAATGCGGGAGAGATCGGAACCCGCTCTTTGGGGAGATGAAATCCTAAATCATTGAGCGATTTGTAGATATTCGGAAACCGCTCTTTAAAATATTCGCTCTCAAAATCTTCACAGGAGAGATAGACCTGTTTTCCGCTTCGCTGTTTATAATCAAATATAGCTCGGCTCACAATATCACGCGGAGCAAGCTCGCCGCGCGGATCATACTCAAACAAAAAGCGATAGCCGTTTTCATCGACGACATGCGCCCCTTCCCCTCGGAGCGCTTCGGAGAGGAGCTGTTTGCGCGCCCAGTTATTGGCCACAAACACCGTCGGATGAAACTGCATCATCTCCATCGATTCGAGTGCGATCCCTTTTTCGATACAGATGCCGTGAAGCTCTCCGCTGATCGTAAACGCATTGGTATGGTATTCATAGAGCGATCCTACTCCACCACTTGCAATAACCACATTGTTCGCAAGGATGATTTGCCGTTTCCCCTCACTCATTACCTCTACGCCGCAGCACTGATTATTCTCGATTAAAAGGTCTACAACCGTCGCATTACTGAGCATAGGATGGGGGTTTTGATTGAGAAGAAAAAAGTGAAGATATCTCCCCGTTGCATCTCCTCCGGCGTGGAGAATACGGCTTCGAGAGTGGGCAGCTTCTTTCGTATAGAGCAGCCTCCCCTCTTCATCTCGATCAAAATGAAACCCTCGAGCGATTAAATCGCGAATAACTCCTTGCGACCTCTCACTCATGACATTTACGGCTGCTTCGTTGCACATCCCTGCCCCTGCATCGAGGGTATCTTGAACATGTGAGGGGATATCTTCATCGTTGTACGCGGTGGTCACCCCCCCCTGCGCATAATAGGTGTTGCACTCCCACGGGTTCGATTTATTGATAATCAATACCTTTAAATGCTTGGGTAAATTGCTAGCGGTATAGAGACCGGCTACCCCTGAACCAATGATAATGACATCATAACGCAACGGACGATTCCTTTGCGGATGCAGGCTTTTCATAATAAGGGGGAGCTTTATAGCCGCATCCACTCAATAGTATGATCAGAGCCGCAATCATACTGAACGTATATAATTTAGACATTATCATCCTCTACTCTTTAATGACGGATGTTATAATAGCTACCATAAATTATTCATTAAGAGTGCACCGATGATCGAGAAAATCCGTTCCCTCCCCCACCAAGCAGGAATTTACCAATATTTAGATCACAACGGTCGGATTTTGTATATCGGTAAAGCGAAAAATCTTTCCAAACGGGTCAAAAGTTATTTCAATCTGACCCCAACTTTATCTCCTAAAAGCACCCTCTCGCTTCGTATCCAAAAAATGCTCTCTGAGACTGCAGGGCTCCATTACATCATTGTTGAAAACGAACACGATGCTTTGATATTGGAAAACTCCCTTATCAAACAATTGAAACCAAAATACAATATCCTTTTGCGCGATGATAAAACCTACCCCTATCTTTATGTCGATATGGAGGAACAATATCCCCGCTTTGAACTCACCCGTAAGATCATCAAAGGTAAAGGGATCCGCTATTTCGGCCCTTTTTCGGTAGGAGCACGCGATATTTTAGACTCTCTCTACGAACTTTTACAGCTCGTACAGAAAAAAAGCTGTCTCAAAGGGAAACACGCCTGCTTATTTTTTCAAACCAAACAATGTCTCGCCCCCTGCGAATATCCAATACCGCGCGAGAATTATCTGCCGATGGTGATGCAGGGGATCGAATGGATACAGAACAAAAAAAAGCTAATCCATCAGCTCGAATCCAAAATGGAAGCCTATGCCGAGATGATGCGGTTTGAAGAGGCGCTTGTACTTCGTGATCGAATCGAACGAATCTCGAAAAGTGAAATAAACTCCCAAATCGATCTTGCTTCAACCGATAATTATGACGTATTTGCCATCGCCCTCAATGAGACGAGGGGGTGTATTTTACGGCTGTTTATTCGTGACGGTCGTTTGGCCTCCACCAGCCATGATTTCATCCCCATCACCCCTTATTTCTCTTTGGACGAGGCGTATGAGAGGACACTGGTGAGTTTTTACGGTAACGAAAAACCCCCTATTGTTGCCCCCATTTTGACGGCTCATCCGTTTGAATCGAGCCTCTGGGTACAAGAACATCTCACAACTCTCTTTGAAAAAAAAGCCCATCTGGATACCCCCAAAAAAGGGGCTAAAAGAGAGCTGATCGATTTGGCGATGACCAATGGGTATGAGCTTCTTCGTACCCCCCAAGTGAACGACGATAGTCTCCTTTCGTCGCTCCAAGAACTTTTCGATCTCTCTTCGCTCCCCCAAAGGATCGAAGTGTTCGATAACTCCCATCATGGCGGAGTGGCTACCGTCGGTGCAATGGTCGTCTATGATCAGGGAATTTTTGATAAAAAAGGATATCGCACCTTTCACCTCCACGAGATGGATGAATATTCACAAATGAGAGAGATGCTGAGTCGGCGTATCGAGGGATTTGAGACCAATCCACCACCCGATCTTTGGGTGCTTGACGGTGGGGAGACGCTGAGAAATCTCGCCCTGGATTTGCTCTCATCACACGGAATTTATCTCGATGTCATTGCCATCAGTAAAGAGAAAATCGATGCCAAAGCCCATAGAGCAAAAGGGAGTGCACGAGATATCCTTCATACTACCAAAGAGACCTTACGCCTTGAAAGCAGTGATAAACGGCTCCAATTTATCCAAAAACTCCGTGATGAAGCGCATCGGAGTGCAATTACTTTTCATAAAAAGACCAAACTCAAACTCGATCAAGAGTCCAAACTCTTAAAAATAGAGGGAATTTCGCAACCCAAAATCCAAAAACTTATCGACTATTTCGGTACCTTTGAAGCGATTGCAAAAAGCGATTTTGAGACACTGCGTGAGCTTGTCGGGACAAAAGATGCGAAAAGTATCCAAAATTATTACAAACAAGGTACGTCTAAGTAATCTTTTATGGAGTTTATGCCATATTCCACCAATTATGTTTTCAGCAGTTTTTTAGCTAAGGGGTCTAATCTTATGGAACATCCAATTCCGATCGATGAAGAGTATCACTTTGAAGGGCGTGCAATTGTAAGTGAAACGGATACACACGGAGTCATTACATTCGCCAATCGAAAGTTTTGTGAAATATCCGGCTATACCGTTGATGAGCTTGTCGGTCAACCGCACAATATCATCCGCCATCCCGATATGCCCAAAGCGGCATTTGCCCAAATGTGGAAAACAATCCAGTCGGGTACACTTTGGCACGGATTGGTCAAAAATCTTCGCAAAGACGGCCGTTATTATTGGGTTGAAACCGAAGTCTCTCCATCCTATGACGAACAGGGAAAACTCAAAGGGTACATTGCGGCACGTAAACCGGCCTCACGCAAAAATATCGAAGAGACAGCCGCGTTATATCTGAAAATGTTAGAACAAGAACAATAGGGGGGATGTGTGTTATTTTACAACCATAAGCATGAATTCATCGGTATCGACGAAGAGGGGCTAAAACTTTTAAATTACGCGACTCTCAATGATCTGCTTAGCGTCTGTGACGATGTAGCCGATCTTTTCGCCAAAGAACCGGGATATATCCATAACTTTAAAAGTTTCGGATGGATCGACTTTTTGCTCCATGCCGATTCCGATGCCCGCTCAGCAATCGTCCATGCTCACGGAAGAACCTTTTCCTGTACTTTAAGTGTCCATAATCTCTACCTGTGCTCTAACCCGGAACAAAACGGTTATATGGTCGATATGACCCATATTCAAACCATCAGCGGAGACGAGGTTAAACCTCATACTATCACCCCTAAAGTTCTACCTGAACTCAAACCTTTTATTGCAGAAACCCCATCCATCGAGCCTTCTCTTAATGTACTCCCCGACTATGCTCATATTACCCCTACAACACTGAGCGAACCGGGAACATTGGATGTCCCTTCTTTTAGCGAAAATGAATTTGAAACCCTACCTGAGCCCACCGAAGATTTATATGCCAAACTCTCTCTTCCGCTGAGTGACGATGAACTGAGTGAATCGGCAGCCTCAATCGCTCCTGAGCCAATCATCAGCTCTAAAGTTGAGCGTCCGATGCTTGGTGATGTCCACTACAGTAATGCGGAAAAAGAGTTTTTAACCCATCTCAAAGTGGATAAATCATATCGATTTGATCCGAATGTCGCAGCCCATGAACTAGGGCTTCCAGTCGATTTAATTGAAGAGTTTATCGGAGATTTTATCCAGCAATCGCACGAATTTAAAGAAGAGCTGTTTGAGGCATTAGCCAAAAATGATATTAATAATGTCAAAATTCTCTCTCATAAACTCAAAGGGGTAGCAGCAAACCTCCGTATCGAAGATGCATTTGAGACCCTTAGCATTATCAATACTTCGAATGATCCTATTGAAATCGAAGCAAATATCAAATACTTTTACACCCTAATTGCCAAACTTGAGGGCAAAGAGATCCTTTCTACTGAACAAGCACCTGCCGCACCGGCACCTCATATCGAACAGATACCGGTATCTCAAGCAATCTCTTTGGATGATGATATCTATACCTTTGGACTCAAAGAAGATAAAGCACCGGTTGCTGAAGAAAAAAGTTATTTTGAAGCCCCAATAGATGAGCCGTCTATCGAAATGAAGCCAATCATTGAACCGGCGACTGAAATGATTCAAGAGGCAATTGAACTTCCATCTCAAAGTATTGAAATTTCAGAACCCGCTCCAACACTTCACTATGACAAAATAAAAATTTCAGGTGAGTTGGGAATCGAACACGACTTTTTTGATGAGCTGATCGATGAATACAAACGGGACGCTTTAATCGCCTCCCAAGAGATCAGTTCCGCTATCGGTGCATTTGATACCCACGGGTGGAAAAAATGTGCTGTCCATCTCAAAGGGATCAGTGACAATTTACGTTTGAACGAAATTTCCGAAGAGTTGGCTATTCTTACCAAAACAAATGATGCTCAAGAAGCGAATAAAGCGTCCAAACGTCTTAACACTTTTCTTGAACAACTATAAAATCAAAGATACAGAGGAGATCTTATGCAACTAGGACTTAGAAATCGACTTCGTCTTATCAGTCTTTTACCGATTCTAATACTTTTTACACTTGCGAGTTACTACGTTTATAATGCTTATAACAGTTACCAAGGGGCTAAACAGCTACAAGTCCGTCTTGAAGGTAACAAACAACTCAACGACTTGATTAACAACCTCTCTCGTGAGCGGGGTATGACGGTTATGTATATGGGTAACGCGTCTGCCGCTACCTTAAAATCACTTCATGCCCAACGACTTATCGTCGATCAAAAGATGGCAGCGTATCAAAAACACCTTGAGTCACTTCAGCGTGCCGGCGGTGCAGACGCTGTAAAAGCTAAAACACTCTCAGATGTTATCATAAAAATTCAAAACGATATCAAAGCATCCCGCCCCTTAGTTGATAATTCGACGGCCAATTTTGACAAAGTGTTTACCGATCTGTACAGTAAATCAGGTGAAACACTCATCAATGAACTCGGTGAACTTGCAACATTGCAATTTGACGAAGAGGTTAACTCCCTCTCTAGCAGTTACCTCTCATTGGTACGTGCAAACGAATTCAGCAGTATCGAACGTGACTATATTACCTACGTTCTTGCTCGTGCGACCCCTCTTGCCGAAGAGGAGCTAAACCGTTGGATCTCCCTCATTGCCAAAGCCGATACCTTTAATCTTGAGGGGATTAACAATAAACCGATTCAAGCTGCCCTAAAAGGTTCACTCTACAGTGAGGACAATAGCGAGCTCTATCTTGATATCACGACTGAACGTACCGGAATTCTCCAAGCAGCGACTACCGGTGCCTATGAGACCCAATCAGGTGTTTGGTTTGCGATGATCTCCGAAAAGATCGATGCCATCAACGAAGCCGAAAAAATCTTGATTGATGCAATGGATAAACGCTCGCTCATCGTTCAAGATCAAGCGGTTCAAATCCTTATTATTGCTATTGCCGCATGGGTTTTAGGTGTTTTGGTTGCTGTACTTGGATATCTCTTCTCTGCAGAGATTACCACAAACATTAAAAACCTCGAATCGGTTCTTAAACGTGTTGCCGAAGATACCCACGACACTGAAGCCGAAGTACTTAGCCATACGATCAACCTCGATACAACAGCCGGTACAGCGCAAGCGTATGCCTTGTTGGAACGTATCATTGAACAGACGATTAACGATAAACAATATGCGATGGAAGCTTCCGAAGCCAAATCGATGTTCTTGGCAAATATGTCCCATGAGATCCGTACGCCACTGAACGGTATCGTCGGATTTACCGAATTGCTCAAAGATACCGAGTTACACGATGAGCAACGCGAATTTATCGACATTATCGAAAAAAGTTCGGAAAACCTTCTCGAGATTATCAATAACATCCTTGACCTCTCCAAAATCGAGAGCAACAAGCTCGAAATCGAAGAGATCGTGTTTAATCCGATGGATGAGTTTGAGAGTGCTGTTGAAGTCTATGGTGTCCGTGCCTCTGAGAAACATATCGACCTTGCGTGTTATGTTGATCCTAGTCTTGAGCGCCCGCTCAAAGGGGATCCAACCAAAATCAAAGAGGTTATCATCAACCTCCTCTCCAATGCGGTCAAATTCACCAACAGCGGTGGTGCGATCAGTGTCGATATTCGTCGTGTCGAATGCGAAACACTCAACCGTGCCCGTGTCCGTTTCGAAGTTAAAGACAACGGAATCGGTGTTACCAGCGAACAAAAATCACGTATTTTCGAAGCCTTCTCGCAAGCAGATACTTCCATTACCCGTAAATACGGAGGAACCGGGCTTGGTCTTACCATTTCAAGCCGCTTCGTAGAGCTTATGGGTTCACGTCTCGATCTTGAAAGTGAACCGGGCAATGGAACTACATTCTTCTTTACACTGGAGTTTGAAGAGATCGAAACTCTTAATGAACCGCTCAAAGGGTCATTTTCCAATATCAATGCGGTCATTTTAGAGAGCCATTCGAAGAAAAAACTCCAAAATACCTACCTCAAAGAGTATTTGGATTATTTCGGTGTCAGCTATACGACATTCCACGAAGTTGATGAACTCAAAATGCTTGAGCGTCAAGTCAATTATGACCTTCTGTTTGTTGATAATGACTTCTCCAATGATGAAGAGCTTTTGGCTTATGCCACGTCACAAGAGCAGTTGGTTCTTATCACCAAATCCTACTACATGAAAAAAATCGACTCGATGGGGATCGATATTTTCAAAGTTCTCTACGAGCCGCTTAACAGTACTAAAATCCGTACTACATTGGATGCCTACGATGCCGAAGCATTTAGCAGCCGTAAACAAAAAGCGTCACGCCGTAAAAAATTCGATGAGAAAAATTCACGCTTTGCCGCAACTGCGTTGGTTGCCGAAGACAACATCATCAACCAAAAATTGATCCGCCGTACCCTAGAAGATCTCGGATTGGAAATTACAATCGCCAATAATGGACTCGAAGCGTTTGAAAAACGGAAAAACGGCAATTTCGATGTTATTTTTATGGATATCCAAATGCCAGTACTTGACGGGATCGAAGCGACCCAAGAGATTTTGGACTTCGAAGAGGATTATGGACAAAACCACATACCTATTATCGCATTGACCGCAAATGCGCTCAAAGGGGATCGTGAACGTTTCATGTCGGCAGGGATGGATGAATATACGACCAAACCTTTGGTACGCAGTGAGATTATCTCCTTGCTCAACAATTTCCTGTCACACAAAATCGTCGATATCAAATCGGTTCCGAAATCAATCCATGATATCACCAATACCGATGAGACACCAATGAGTGAAGAGGAATCGGGCAAGTATGAGATGAGCTTTGAGGCTCCAATGATGGAGACTCCTCTTGATGAGATCGATTTCGAGAATCCTGAAGAGACACCTATTGCTATAGAAGAGCCTGTATTGGCTGATGAGGCTCTTATTGACGATACCTTTGTCAACGATACCCCTGATATAGAAGAAGAATCTTTTGATATGCCTACATTCGAAGAGGCTATTAAGAACGAAGCACCTCAGTTTGATGAGCACAAATCGGCATTCGATGCCGATATTTTGATCGCTAAACAAAACGCACTAGAGTTGAAACTCTTTAGTCGGATACTCGATGATCTTGGCTACACCTACCAAAGTGTTAACAATGCCGATGATTTAGCCGATGCTCTGCAACACAAACGGTACAAATTGGCGCTGTTTGATAAAACGCTGGGTGGACTTAATCTCAAGGATCTCTATGATATAATCCGTTCAGAAAATAGAGATACCTCGTTGGTGATGCTGATCGATCCAAGCAGCAAACAAGATGATGAAGATGCGATGTATGTCCATGAAATCATTAAAAATGTCATTAACAAAGACCTTTTACGTCTTGTTTTTGAAAAATTTATCTAAAGATTTGGGAGAACTCTTATGAGTGATAGAAAACTTAAAGTGCTTGCGGTAGATGATGATATGATCAATCTCAAGCTCCTCAAAACCATGCTCATGAAAACTCCCAATGTCGGTCAAGTCGTTGAGGCAAAAAACGGGGCTGACGCTATCGGTGTTCTCAAAACCCAAGACGATATCGATATTATCTTGCTTGATATTATTATGCCGGTGATGGGTGGTATCGAGATGCTCAAAGTGATTCGTGCTGACGAATCATTGCGTCAACTCCCCGTAATCGTCCTCACAACCGATGAGACTAAAAAAGGGGAAGCATTAGAGTGCGGAGCCAACGGATTTTTAATGAAACCGGTCCGCGAAAAAGATGTCGTCTCCAAAATCGCTCAACTCGCCCTTTAATCTATCATTGTTCCCGTGAAAACGGGAATCTAGTTCAAAACAGTTTGCCCTGAGTCTGTCGGAAATTATTTAGTTTCATGCTTCGACCATTTCAGCACGAACGAACTCCTTATTCTTTTCTAGAGTTTCTGCCAACTTCGTTTTACAACCCTTATTCCGTCATCCGATAAATTTGCTTCAGGAGTTACAACAACATCCACTAGCACCATTGTCGGATTATTTGTATTTGCAGCCAACGTATTGCATTGATTATTAGCAGGTTCGGCTCCAAAAAAAGAATAGCTCAATGTAACATCTGCATTATAAGCATTTGCACCACTGCTATCTTGTACTGATATATTGAGTTCATTCAAGCAATTAGCACCTGAGGTATTAAAATCCTGTGCTCTCATTACCGCAAACTCGGTTGCACTGAGTGCAATCATCTCAGCTTGAGCATGAATGTATTTATCGCCCATATCCTTTGAAGCGGTTGAAGCATTACTTAATAGTATAGTCCCACCAAGAGCAATAAGAACAAGAACAAAGATAGCGACTATCATCGCAAATCCATTGCGTCTAATAATGTACACGTACTCTCCTTTCACGGCATATTGCCGAGGAAGCGATATCACTTGTCGATAAATTTGACTCCAACCCCTGCATACACACTTTCAATCGCCAAATACTCCCCCGATCGTTAAAAGAATTCGTATTATTGAAATCGGCATAAAAACTAGCTACATTTTGACCCAATACACTCGTTTGTCCCGTTGTATATTTTTCACCTTTCCATGGACGGAAATTGGTATACATTCTAAACGTTCCATCATCCAAGACCCTAAATGCATAGCCGCTTCGAATAAGATATTTTCGGTCTGGTTCTGAAGATACACTCTCTGTTACCGTTACGCTGTTTGTTGTATAGTTAACGTCACCAATAATAGAATAACCATCCAGATCACCTGCACTGTCCCAATTAAAATTTGAGCAAGAACCGACAATACCTTTATAATTATAAAAAGCAGAGTTTTCCAAATTTGATGCCGGATAGAGCGCGGTAATCGTATCATTTGCTTTCGATAAATTGGCATCGCTAAAAGTAAACGTGGGAGCAAGCGTACTTGTCTGCTCACTCCATCCAGGAGACCCTACTGTGCGGATACTATCCACATCGACACCTAAAAAAGCCACCGTATATTCGACGGCTGTTGCTTCATTTGCTTCAAGACCAGGTTCAGAACAAATGTTGTCCCCCAAAACACCGTCCCCTGCTCCAACGGCTCTAGGATCTAAGTTGACGATAGACATATCTATCGCGTTTTCAAAATACTTCGATAATTTATCAAGTATCTGATCTGCTTCCGCTATTCTTTGTGAATAGGTTTGTGTTTTATAAATCCCTTCATAGTATTGACGCAATGCCTCTAGTGCAATCATCCCGACAATGCCAAGCACAACAATTACAATGAGTAACTCAATTAAGGTAAATCCTATCCGACATTTACTCTTTTCCATCAGTTACTGCCTTTGTTAGATTTGAAAAATGTGAGGGTAGTATCTACACCCAAATCGTTATTCCAAAAACGGACAACAACACGTTTCAAATGTGTTCTATCATTCAAGGTCGCACCAAGTACACCGCCATTATCCGCACTAATCGTTCCTGATGATCCCAATGTCCACGTAGCACTCTGGGAGTTACCGTTGTTGACGACATCCGATGAAACATATCGCACATTATAGGTTGCATTGATATCGAATGATTCACCTGTCGATGTTTGTATTCTCAGAGTCTCGGTACCGGCATTGAGCATCTCCAAACCTTTAGAGACATTTCCATCTGCCGTTCCACCATTTGTAGTAGATTGTGCAGGAATCTCCGAAGCGTTCTGATCGAGTAAACACTCCGCATTTGAATCAGGATTTTTGCGCGAGTAATTTATACCATTCGTACTACGCGAGCAATTCAAGTCCGATTTAGTTGGTATAACAGAAATTTTCATATATGATGAAGTATTCAGTTCCCCACCAACTGTACTATATTCTCCGCCCCAGCGAGCTTGAAATTTATCCATTAATTGACCGTTAAGACGGGACATCACATCATCATCCAAAGCAATCCGTTTGGTAGATTCTACCGCAACATTCATCATTGAGGGAATCGTCATCACACTAATAGCGATAATAACTATTGCAAAAATGAGCTCTATCATCGCAATAGCAGAACGCATCTCGACTCCTTTTCTCATCGTATTGCCGGAGCGTATTCGCTGGTAGTATTCCATCCTGTCCCCGATGTCGTATTTTTGTTTGCTTTTTGCGTTTCAGATTCCGTTTTCGCACTTCCGGTATTACCAATTATACGACCGAAAGAGATATCAAAACACGGATGCATAGTACAATCAACATTACCTGGATTACTCGGATCAGAATATTCATTCATTCCTACTCCGTACCATAACCACCCTTCGGTATCGACATGAGCACGATAGCCTTGACGAATGGTAAAGGCTGGAAAGTTATAGGTCTCAACTCCGTTAGCGTAACTGTTCGCACCTACCGGTTGTGATCCGGATGTAGGAACTACAAATGGAACGGTTGCATCCCCATACGTTGTTTCTGTATGCAGTGAATTAATAGACCAGTTACCGTCTTGAGAATCTACTATCATCCCAGTTCCGAGCAATGTAGGCGAATTATAGATCTCATATTGAGCAATCGTAGAAAATGGAATAAGTCCCATCACCCTAACACTATTCGTTTTAAGTTTACCGTATACATGCGTGATATTCACGTTCATCGAAGTTGTCCCAACCGCAGTATTGGCTATAGGAAGATTGCGCATAGCACTACTATTACAATCTGCTTCAAGTGTGCAAGAGAGATTAATATCTCCGTATGATACGGTTTGAGGATTGTGCATGATTGTCTGATTTCGATCAAAGTTGAATCTCAATGCGCTTGCAAGAGCGCCGCTATCAATCTTGGTAAAATTACTGTCGTCGATCATTGTCAAATAGGAGCCACCCAACGCTATCTCTTCCGTATCATGAGATTGGATACCTCCGAGAGTACTATTGACCATGCGAGCGACAAATGGAGTAGTATAGGTAAGATTGGCATCATGTTCCAAACTGATATTTAGATCTTTGGCAAAACATCCTCCGACAAAATTGCTCAATACTGAATTATTAGCCCCAACAGCCCGAATCTCTCCCGTTCCTCTGACAGACATATTCATATCATTGGTTTTGTTGAGATCGCTCATATAGACAAATCCTTGCCCTCCAACAATCGGCTGCATGTTTTTACCTAAACCATACGTAAAAGTACTCAAATCAAATTTTGCAGGTTTTAATGTTAAATTATGATCTTTATATATCAATCCACCATTGGTATGGGAACTTGAAATCTCACACCCATATTCACCTGATCCATCCGGTTGCGTACTGTTGCTATTTAGAACACAATCTGTGGTAATGTCAAATCCACGTAAAGCAGTCCGATTCGCGTTTGCGGTAATCTGATCTACTGCCGTCCAACTTTTATCAGTCATATTGAGACGATAATCTCCTACTTGGTTTTGGAAATTAGTTTGATTAGTACGCACCCCGTTTACCAAAAATGCACTCAAAGATCGTGAAGCAATATCGTTACACTGAGTAAGGGTTAATGCTGAATCCCAATACATTGTGAGATTATAATCCGGATTTGACCCATTAAAATATCGTGTATACCTTGGAACAGGTACAAAGGCTGACGTATTCGTTTCATTTCCTGTGGCAGTCAGATCATATCGATAATCATACCCTGCCGCGAGATTCATCCGACCAAGCGACGGTGTTGTATCAGGAGCGTATCCATAAATATCATGTGTTAAATCAGTATTAGTAGTCAAATCAGCAGGATTTGGAAAATCTTTAATCCGTACATCAAAAGCTTCAGGTCGCACTGAGAAGTTATCTCGTGAACACAATGGTTTTCCATAATAATTTTTTATACATGTAAAACAATCTGACGATGAAGAGCTACCTCCGCTTACCCCACACGAACTATTACAATCTCCATGCCAAGCACTGTTGAATAAACCGCTTATCGAGTCGACAGTTTTACCCTGATCGGATGTGGAAGCTGTCCAATTTTGGATTAAATTACCGTCACTATCGGTAAAATACCATACCCGAAATGCACCGTTTTTGAGGGCAAAATTGTGATAACTCTCATTTTGGGAAGGAACAGGATCGGTATTATCCGTCGAAGTCATCGTCAAAGGTACAACAATAGGTGCTGAAACCCCTGCGTCAGGGTTAGCGCATGAGGCATTGATATCTCCGAATGAATCCACGTCGATCATCTCTACCATAACAGTCGTATCAATATCCGAAGTGGGAGCATCATTTGTCCCGGTAGAAGGATCGGCATCAAACGCTACATCAACATTAAATGGTCTTCGGGATATTTGGGTTTTGATGTTATTTTGAGGAGTTAGATTTGGCTCAGGTTTTGATTCAACGACATTGAACTGACCCCATGCCGGTGCATAGACGTTTGATGGGGTACAGAGGGGAACTTTACTACTACCAAGAGGATAGCGATTATACACTATTTTGGTGCCATTAATCGTGATGTAATAATCTGCCATCAAATGCAAACTTTCATTAATATCTGATAATCCCCCAACTCCAATAGGGTCAACCGTATATTTTGCATAAATATATTCCTGACTGCCCAAATCACCTAAATCTTTTCGAATATAATCAAAATTGCTATCCCCATAGGTACATCCGGGATTGGATGTTGCATGAGATACATCTTCATCATACAGTGGACATGGGTTGGAATTACTAAAACCACGATCTATCAATCCTGAGCCATTTGGATTTGATGTTTGTATGTTAGCAGTTTGATTGACATTAAACATTGTTGTGTTTAAATCTGATGTAAATGATATCCCTTGAGCCGATAGGTCTGCTTCTTTGTTTCTTAGGTAAAGCAAAATTTCGACCGGTGATGAGCTAATCGTTGTATCAATTTTTGCTGTTACATCATTTCGATCAATGGGAAGATAGCGGTTGTCTTGCTTCAACGTATAGTCATAGCAAAGTTTAGGTTCATAAATTTCAGCAGAAAAAGCGATCATCGATGGAAAGTATCTATCACTTGTTGAGGTGAATTTAAAATTGATGTCCGTTTGTTCTGTCTCCAATAAATTATATGTTGTTCCAGTACCAATATCATAATTTTGGACGTCGATACCATTGTTGTTAATAGGATCTGGTGTACGTGCTCCATCTATTGCCACATATGAATAGCTTGATTGATTTGGGTAGCTAGCAGGTTGTCCAGTATTTTTCAAATCAACCCATTTATAATCTGATTTACGAAATGCTTTAAATAGGTCACCTTGAAGCGTTGCGTCCCCTTCGGCAACAAAAGTAGCAACTTTTGCATTGATTGGTTCGATTTTGGGGGTATAAAATCCACTGATCGGAATGAAAGCTTCATTTCCCCAAATTTCCTTCCACCCATCAAATATCGATACTGAACGCATCGGCTTGTTGATATTTTCATAGATAACGACTAGATTCCACGCGCCATACATTCCAGTACTACCTGTATCCCCTTCAGCAAGATTACTCACAGAGACGGTATAGTTTCCATCCTTCCAATTATTAGTAGTGAAAATATTCGTGACATCCCCCATCAATGAAAAATTATCATAAGTATTTTCAAAATCGTCGTAATCGACGTATGTTTTCGTGACCGTTTGATACGTCCCGCCGTTTCGAGCGATTTTAACAACTACATTATCAATCTGATCATTATTGATGACACTTTGTACATACAAAGCAGCGTATTTGATCGTCGAATTGGCTGCATCAGGTATCACAAGCTCCGCCATCGTCTCTGCAAGTGAAGTGCTGCCATTGACGCTGTACGTACACAACTTATAATCAGCATTATTCTCCGTTGCATTATTGATATAATCTCCATTACTATACGTCGAACAGTCAGCCGAACCATTACTTGCACTTGAGTTATTCGAATTTGGAGCAACCACCAATGCATTCCCAGTTGATACCATATCGCCGGCTACAGTCATTTGTTTTCGTAAACAAAAAGTTCGATCTGAATTTTTAACCGGGGTTGAACCATTGCTGCACTCGGTAGCAGCACTACCACCACCACCGGATGCAGTAAAGCGAAATCCAAGCGTATAGGCTCGATTGGAACCACTAGAGCTTTTATAAGAAATAATTATCGTTTGATTCGCATAGACATCTATCCCTGTTAATACTTTATTATAGGAATCATTTGTGTTCTCAGTAATTACACTCCCTCCGCATCCATCTAAAACACTAAGATCGTTTTGCTGACTACCTGTCATAGTAGAGTTCACGTCAAACGTTCCTGATACAGCAGGAGTGAAATAATAATAATAAGTTTTACCCGCAGTAATTGTACCACTCGCACCATCCGTAACACTTACAACTGTTCTATCTAGATTAGTGATCTTGTTCCCGGGGCACGCTTCACTAAATTCAACACCTTTTCCAGTTATATTAAAATTATATGGATTTTCATTGGAATCATTATTGACAAAAG
Organism: uncultured Sulfuricurvum sp.; assembly: GCA_964495485.1. Lineage (GTDB taxonomy): Bacteria > Campylobacterota > Campylobacteria > Campylobacterales > Sulfurimonadaceae > Sulfuricurvum. The sequence continues at coordinate 184,891 of CAZBVJ010000003.1, read as the reverse complement.
AAAGGCTACCGCTATACGTCGTATTTGTTGCTGTCGGTGAAAAACGAACTGCAAACGTAGTCGAACTACCTGGTATCAATGTTGTCGAGGCAGGTGGAGATAGGAGTGAAAATCCTGCTGGCAGTGTAAATGCACCAATCGTTAAATCATCCGAACCTAAATTTTGAATCGTATAAGTTTTATCTAGATATGAACCACTCACCACATTTCCAAAATCGGTATCATCTGTAGTTGATGGGGTAGTATCACCATCGACAATTGTCACACCGCTTCCTTGGACATTGATATCCGTTTCATCGGTTAATGTCAAATTTAATTGATAATTATCTGTATCACTTCCAGACTCTCTTACATAAAAATATACTACCGATCCACCAGATAAAGGAATTTCATTGATGGTATGACTTTGTGCTGAACTAGAACTTTGATAATACTCGGCTCCAGTATTTTCCCCATTCACACACGTTGATCCTATATTTAAATTATAAGAATGTGAATTAGGAGATGATGTCGTAATTCTTAATACTCCTCCCCCTGATGGTGCAGTAATTTTGTAAAAATCACTGTCACCATTAGGAGAGGTACCTACTATTGTGGTAGAACCAATAGCAAATGCTACAGTAGTAGCCGAATTACAATTATTACCTGCATCGGGTGTTTCTGACCATAAATTTGGAGTTATGATAACAAAAAATCCAAACATAATTATTAAACGCAAAAAAAGTTTTGAGATTAAATTCCCGCCTTCATGGGAATGACGTAAAGTTCTCATCTTATACTCCTTGGGATTCAAAGTCAAAAGAGAGTGCTGATAATATCTTGCGTACAATCATAATCGCTCTTTGTGACTCTTGTAATGTCGGATGACCACCCGGTAATAATCCAAAACTCGCTGGATAACGTGACTCTATATAAACGCTGTCTATATAAAGTAAATCATCCGTATCGATAGGCTGATCGATCAAACCGGCTATCAATTCATACAGTTTTTTCGTATTATGAATGCGTGGTACATCGACTCCACTCTCTTCTATGATCCCTTTAAAAAGCTTTTCAATGCATTGCTGAGAATGAAACAAGACAATGTTCGTCAAATACTCATCTCCGTCAAGCTTTTTCAAGGCATAATAGTCTTGTTTCGCAAATTCAATCCATTCATTATGCAACGGCTTCAAGGACGACCCCCTTTTGGCTGATTTCGCGAATAAATGAACTGTTTTTAGCCACCAACTCATCCCACTCTTTTTTTGTATATGTCAAAATATCTAAAGGCTGAGAAATAGAATCGAGTTTTTTTAAAATCTCCATTTTCATCTGAATCCGTTCTTGAAAACTTTTATACACTTCATCGGTATTAATAAATACCAGATCAATATCACTCTCACTGTTTGGCTGCCCGTATGCGTATGAACCAAAGAGAATGATTTTGTACGGATGAAACGGTTGTAAAGAATCGACAATATGACGTTGAATCTCTTGTGATAAAGGGATCATGTTCATCTCACGCTCCTTTAGGATTTTAAGGCACACACTATCAGGGCTCGGTGGCAGGTGTCACAAAACCCGATTTTCCTAATTGGTTATTATCGACCATTGTCCCACATTTCTAAAACATCATTTGAGGGGACGCTATGGTTTGATTGTATTCCTATGTAGATTAAACGGTGATTAAAATGTGTTAATAATTATTGCATTTGCATTTTTTATTTTATTGGCAAATATCTTGACGTTTGTTTTTTGTGTGTTATAATCGATTTTCTTCACATATCACTACTAAGGTGGACCTTATCATGAATATCTCTCTCGTCGGACGCCACATCGAGCTCAGCGATGCAATCAAAGATCATCTGATGCACTCTATCGATACATTATCCAAATACCATCTCGACCTGATCAGCGTCAATGCCGTTGCCAGTTCCAATGAACGAAAAAAAGGGGTACAGATCGAATTTACGATCAATGTCGCCGGTAAAAACACCATTGTCATCACCCAACGTGACGACGATCTCTATGCCGCCGTCGACATCGCCATAGATAGAGCCCAAAAAGCGCTCCGCCGTTTACATGACCGCATCAGCGATCATAAAAACGAAGGCTTAAATGAAGCGAAACTCGCTGCAGCCCAAAATGTCAATCTCCATGAAGCCGAAGAAGCGCTCGAAGATGAGATCGTCCCTGCAGAGCCGATCTTGTTCAAACCTCAAGAGGTGGCTGAAGTGTTAGAGAAACTCAAAGAGAGTACTAAAATTTTTGAAGTCTTTTACGATATTGATGGCAAAATGAGAGTTTTGTATAAACGAAGTGACGGACGATTCGGGCTTTATTGATCCTTTTTTACTTTTCTTTTTAAAAAGAAAAGTAACCAAAGAAAATTTTTCCCTCGCAGGAGTTCTACGCGACTCCTTGCACTTCTGCATCGCGCGTGAACTCTCAGTGCTCGGGAATAAAATACATACGTAAAATATATACTTTAAATATATTTTAGATATTCAATTACCTCTTTAACGATTGATTCATCCTCTGCCATATCCGCCCAACGAAATTTTTTACCGCTTTGGATACTTCCCTCCAGCAAATCACCGCTGGAGCGAAATTTCAGATCCAATGCCGCAATCTCAAAACCGCTCATACAGCGCACAAACGATTCTAACCGTTCATTTTTGCCGCTTTTATTGCTGTAGAGATAGCAATAGCCTTGTAATCCTGTCCGACTGACACGCCCGCGCAGTTGATGGAGCGTCGAAAGTCCCAACCGCTCAGCTCCCACAATGACAACACTAGAGAGGCGGGGAAGCGAAATCCCTACCTCAACTACCGTCGTCGCCAGCAAAATATTTCCCCTCTCTCGAAATGCCATCAATACCGCCTCTTTTTCCTTGTCTTTGCCGTGGGTGACGTAAACATTCTCGAAACTTTTTTCCCAATATCCCCGTGCTTCGTCAATGCTTTGGTAACCGATCGTCTCGCTCTGTTCAACGAGAGGATAGACAATCAATATTTGGTGGTTTTGCGCGATCTCGGATCGAATATGCTCTAAAAGTTTTGAAAAATCGCTTTTGCCGATAATACGGGTATCGATATTTTTGGTAAACGGGGTTTGAACAATCAAGCTTACATCGATATGAGCCGAGTCTATCATCGCCTGAGTGCGCGGAATCGGAGTCGCGGAGAATTGGAGATGGTGCGGTGAGGTATCATTTTCGGTGAGCTTGGTGAGAGCATGGCGTTGAGCCGTTCCGAAACGGTGCTGTTCATCCACCATCACCAGCCCCGCTTCGGGGAGAGGACGATGGAGGAGCGCATGGGTGCCGATAATAAAATCATACTCCTCCAGCGGAGCTTTTTTTGTTGCATTGGTAACAAGCGCGATTCGCAGATAGGGGAGAAATTTTTGGGCTTCCTCATAGAGCTGGGAAGCCAAAATCGTCGTCGGTGCCATCAGGATCGAGCGGTACGGGTGCATCAGAACGACGGAGGCTAAAATCACCATCGTTTTTCCCGATCCGACATCCCCCACAATCATGCGGCGCGATGCGTATTCGCCTCTGAGATCGTTTTCTATCTCGCTAATCGCTTTTTTTTGATCCTCTGTAAGCTCAAACGGAAGGGTTTGCATCCATGCCCTTACATCCCCAGAAGCACGATACGATGTTTTGTGATAACGTCGTTTGAGTCGGAGACGGCGCATATATTCAAAGAGTTCACCGAATTTGAGGGCATGAAGCTGTGATTCACTAAGCGGTTTCGGAAGCTCGGGGAAATGGAGCCCATACAGTTCTTCTGCAATATTTTGAGGGAGACCATCCGCAATCAAATTGTCACTATGAATGTATTTTTCCACCAAACGGCGCATCACATCGGCTCGAAGCGGAGTTTTATAGAGTGGGACGATCGTCCCGACCGCACCGATTTTCATAGGATGTACGATACTCCATTTTCCGGCTTCCCACTGCGCTTTTCCGCTAAAAAAAGCACGTTCACCACGCGAAAATTGATGAATCATATAAGGTTTTGGATGAAATATTACCCCTTCGATGGCACAATCAAGGTTATGGGCAAAAAAGGTGATTTTGAGCGTTTTAGGAGTACGGACAACATGCTCAACCGTCGCATCGATAACGCAAGCAGCGTTATGAAGCAGTTCATGACTGAGACGGCGATCTTCAAATGAATGGGGAATAATCAGTGAGAGGGCGGTAATACTACCGATCCCTAAACGGTGAAATTTTTCAGCGTCCTCACTTGGTAACGATAGCATAACTAAGATCGCGGATTTCGCCGTGGCGTTTGATAAAATCGTTGAGTTCATCCAAGCTCAGCGTGCGGATAAGCTCTAATTCTTGAAGCGAATGTCCGAGCGCTCTACCTTGATAATATTCGCTGAATGTTCGACCCAAACGTTGAGAGAGGGTTTCGACACGCAAGGGTTCAGAGCCGAGTAAAAACTTACGCGCTTGATCGAGCTCATTCTGCGTTACCCCCTCACGTACAAACGTATCGATAACTTCGACCACTGTTTTTTTCGCCTCTTCCTGCGATTCAAGTTTGGTTTGCAAATATCCGCTGAAATAGGTGTTGGTTTTGGCAACACTCAGACGTGAATAGGCGGAATACGCTAATCCCCGTTTTACCCGAATCTCTTCCATCAAGCGGCTTCCAAATCCGCTGCTTCCTAAGATAAACATTGCAACACGGGCTTTGTAAAACTCAGGATCTCCTTCTTTCATCTCAAACGGTGCACCGAAATAAAGATAGGCTTGCTCCGTCTGTGGACGTTTCAAAATCGACTCTTTCGGAGTTTTACGAGGTTCGTAATGGCGCTCTTTTCCCACTTTTCCTGTTTCTAACGTAGACAATAAGGCTTGAGCTTTCGCTTTAGCATCGCTCATCGATATATCGCCCCCCATGACGATTAAGGCATTGCTGAGGGTCAAATGATCTTTTTTAAAGGCTTCAATGTCACTAAGTTTGATCGCTTTTATACTATCTTTGGTGCCAATATTGGGAACCGCCATCGGTGTCCCTTCAAAAAGAACCGCTTTAAGCTCATCGGAGGCGACCGTATCAAAATCTGCCTCTTTGCGGGCGATGTCACTCAGTGCCATTGTTTTCACTTTATCGAGCGATTTGTCGGTAAAGTTAGGCTCTCTCAACTGTTCGCTTAAAAGAGAGAGACCCGTATCAAACTCCTCTTTGAGGCTTCCCAGTTCAATGACAAACGTCTCATTCCCTGCCGTTGCGCTGAGCTGAATAGCTCTCGCATCCAGTGCATCGGCAAAACCGACCGAACCGCGTTTTAACGAACCTTCATTCAACATTTTGGCACTAAGTCGTGCCAATCCGAAATGTTTACCCTCATCGATACTGCCGCTGTGGGTGAACACAACCTGCATCGATACAATCGGAAGACGCTTATCCTCTTCAAAAATAAAAGGGACTTTCACCCCGTGAACCTCAATAAAATCCAATGTGCTTGCCATAAGTGCTTGCCCTACTAATAAAATCGCTACAAAAAAACGTATCACTCGAATTTCTCTAATATCTCGTAAGCGGTGTTACGTATTGCCGGTGTTTCTCCGACATCACGGATCAGACGAATCATCTCCTCTTTCGCCATCCGAAAACCTGCCCCCGCACTCCGTACGACATTCTCTTCCATCATCGTTGAACCTAAATCGTTGGCTCCAAACAACAGTGCCATTTGACCGATATACGGCCCTTGGGTGACCCATGAGCTTTGGATATTAGGGAAATTGTCCAGATACAACCGTGCTACCGCCAAAAGACGCAGATAGCGGTTGGAAGATTGTTTTTCAATCTCCGGATGCTCTTCCATCAATTGAGTATTTTGTCCTTGAAACGACCACATGATAAAGGCTCTAAAACCGTGTGTTTCGTCTTGGAGATTACGGATCAAATCCCAGTGCTCGATAATCTCTTCATCGGTCTCGACGGTGCCGTACATCATTGTCGCGGTTGACATGATCCCAAGCTTATGCGCTTGACGGTGAACATCGATCCAATCAAGCGAATCCATTTTTTTCGGAGCGATAATGTCCCGAACCCGATCACTCAAAATCTCGGCACCTGCACCCGGAATGGAAGCCAATCCTTTGGCTTTGAGACGCGATAGACACTCTTGGATCGAAATATGGGAGACTTTGGCGATGAAATCAAGTTCGATAGAGGAGAAACCGTGAATCGTGATGGTGGGATATTTGGTATGGATATGATCTACCAGATCTTCGTACCATTCGATTTTGAGTTTGGGGTGAACTCCCCCTTGGAACAAAATCTGTGTTCCGCCGATCTCTAAGAGTTCATCGATCTTTTGGTCGATCTCTTCAAAGGTGAGAACATAAGCATCATCGTCTTTGCCGTGTCGGTAAAAGGCGCAGAATTTACAATCGACCCAACAGACGTTAGTATAGTTGATATTGCGATCCACCACAAAAGTGGTTATCCCATCGGGATGAAGCTCTTTTTTACGAGCCGTCGCCATCTTTCCGAGCTCTTTGAGATCTGCATGGCGAATGAGTTCTAAGGCTTGTTCTTTACTAAGGCGCATCGTGATTTATTTGTCTTTTGAAATCGCGTCAAGGACACCGTTGATAAACTTCGGTGATTGCTCGCTTCCGAACGCTTTTGCCACTTCGATCGCTTCGTTGATGATTACGGCAGAATCGAGTTCTCCGAACATAATCTCATACGCACCCAAACGGAGGGTCGCACGCTCGATCGATCCCAAACGGTCAAAATCCCAATCTTTGAGATGTTTGACAATCGCTTCGTCGATTTTTTCGAGCTGCTCCGTCACCCCTTTGAACAAATCAAGGGCAAAATCACGCTGTTTGTTACGGATTTTTTTCTCTTCGAGAATCTCATCGCTGAAATCAGCGATGCTCTGATTACCTAAATCGTAGGCGTACAAAAGACTTACTACTGCCATACGGGCTTGATGTCGGGTTGCCATTGAATTCCTTATTCACTTATTTTTCTTTTCTTATCGGCAAGAAAAGAAACAAAAGAACCGCATCATTTGGGCAAATCGCTCGCGCGACTCCTTGCACTACTGCATCGCGCGCGGCTTTCAAAGATGCCCAAATGACGAAAATTACAGATTTTCGTACAAATCCAACAATTCAATCACAACGGTCATCGCTTCGAACCCTTTGTTTCCCGCTTTGGTTCCGGCACGCTCGATCGCCTGCTCGATGGTATCAGTGGTCAACAATCCAAACGACACCGGTTTTTTGTGTTTCAAGCTTACGGTTGCGATCCCTTTGGTCGCTTCGGCAGAAACATAGTCAAAGTGCGGAGTTGAACCGCGGATAACCGCACCGAGTGCACATACGGCGTCAAATTTACCGCTTGAAAGAAGCTGCTCGATCACCATCGGAAGCTCGAACGCACCCGGTGCCAATACATGAATCAATTCTTCGGTATTCCCACCGTGGCGAGAATAGGCATCTTTTGCCCCTTCGACAAGACGATCAACAATAAAATGGTTCCAGCGTGTACTGACAATGGCGACTTTTTTGTCTGTACGAACACGAAGTTGTCCTTCGATAAGTTTCATAAAATTCCTTTTTATTTAGTTTTATACGCCATCGGAACTCGTCCCGATTCGCTACGCTAACGCTGTGTTTTCTTCGGCAGAAAGCCCAACGTACTAGTGCGTTATTTGATAGCGTTTAATTGTAACAATTTTTCGCTCAACGCTTCAAGTTGTTCTAATTTTAGCATATTCGGTCCGTCACTCAAAGCGCAAATAGGATCAAAATGGGTTTCGAAGAAAAATCCGTCCACTCCAACCGCTGCGGCGGCACGTGCGAGGTGCGGAACCATAGAGCTGTCTCCCCCCGTTTTGCCCGTTCCCGTCCCCGGCATCTGCACCGAGTGCGTCGCATCGAAAATAACCGGAGCATATTCGCGCATGATGACGAGAGAGCGCATATCGACGACGAGATTGCCGTATCCGAACGAGGAACCCCGCTCACACAACAAAACACCGTGTTTTTGAGAGGCCTCATAACTCACCTCATCGCATCCGCGTATTTTGAGTACTTTTGCAACCGAAAAACGCATATCGGCAGGGGTCATAAACTGCCCTTTTTTGATGTTGACGATCTTGTCGGTCTTCGCCGCCGCTACCAGCAGATCGGTTTGACGGCACAAAAAAGCAGGGATTTGAATCATATCGACCACTTCCGCCGCAATGGGAACTTGGTAGCTCTCATGAACATCAGTGACGATTTTGTAGCCGAAATCGTCTTTGACTTTTTGCAAGATCCGAAGTCCCTCTTCGATTCCGGGACCTCGATAGCTATCGAGTGATGTGCGGTTGGCTTTGTCAAAACTCGATTTGAAATAAAAATCAAAGCGCGGGTCATTTTGGTAGCGCTCTAGGCTTTTAGCGATTTTAAAAATCGACTCTTCGCTCTCGATGACACACGGTCCTGCTAATAAAATCATTTTTTTCCTTCTTCCTCGATACTCCCGTCATACCCATTACTTAAAGCTGGATTCCCGCCTTCGCGGGAATGACGAAATACACTTATTGATCATATTGTACTGTTTTTCGTTTAAACCATCATGAGCCTATTGCCTTAGCACACACCACGGCGGAACTAAACGCCCACTGGAAGTTGTATCCCCCCAGTTCCCCCGTTACATCCACCGTCTCACCGATACAATAGAGTCCTTTGACTTTGGTGCTTTCCATGCTCATCGGATCAATCTCCTCGCATGCAATCCCTCCGCGACACGCTTCGGCTTTGCTTAAACCAAACGTCCCGGAGGGTGCCATAGCGTAGTTTTGAATTTTCAAAAGCTTTTCCCATTCATTCGGTGTCAGTCGGTTACACGCTTTATCTTCCAACCCCACTGCATTTAAAAAGGCTTTTAATAACCGTTTAGGAAGGGGGATCGCTGTAGAGATAATTTTTTTCTCTTTTTTGAGACTAGTGAGATCAAAATCGGGGAGGAAATTGATCACAATCTCCCCTTTGAACCAATAGAGCGATGTGGAGAGGACGACCAAACCACTGATCCCACGGTGTGCAAAGAGTAAATCCTCATCGAGTGTTTTTCCGGCGACATGGATGCGCGCACGGCAACTGATGCCGCTGAGCTCTTTCATCCAAAACTCTTTAGGTTGCAGTGTCAATCCTACGAGAGCGGGAGAAAACGGTACTATCTTGATCCCGTAGCTTTGGGCAATTTTCAGACCGATATCGCTCGCCCCGAGCTCTTTATAGCTCGCCCCTCCGGTCGCAACGACGATTTTATCCGCGCTGAATTTTCCTCGCTCCGTCGTAACAATAAATGGATGCTGACCTTCGACACCGAGGATCTTGTGACCCAAAAGCAGATCGCACCCGCTGGCTTTCCCCATCAAAATAGAGATCACCTCATCAGAGCTTTTCGGACAAAAGTAGTATCGTTCGCTGCGGATTACCGGACGCAAACCGCCCTCTCTAAAATATTCCAAAAGAGCTTTTTGAGGAAATACTGAAAGTGCATTATGAATTAGTCGTTCATCACCCAAATAGTGACTCTCATCCACCTCGACATTAGTGAGATTGCATTTACCCCCGCCACTGGCTTTGAGCTTGAGTGCGGGGCGGTTATTTCCCTCAATAATTGCGATGGAGAGGGAGCTGTTTTGACGCAACTGCGCCGCGCACATCAATCCCCCTGCCCCTCCTCCGAGGATAATAACATCGTAATGTTTCATTTAGCGCTTGATCAGCCGAAGCGCCAAACCGAGACTTAGCAAGGAAATGGCGACAATATGAGGGGTCTGTAATGTGCGGTATCCGAGCAGGAGATGAATAATCACCAACACGATACCGATGTAGAGGAGTTTATACCACGCTTTGATGTTCGGTGCAATCGCCAAAACCAATAAAGCCGCGAATCCGACACCCAAAAACAGATGGCTTACAAAAAGCTTCCCGATATGGGCTATCGCAAACTGATGGGCAGCAATAAAAAAGAGTAAATGCAGCGTCGCATACACCACGGCAAAACCGCCGAGAAGTTTTTTGAATTCTCGAAGATCAAAGCGCACATAGGTATGGAGAGGATTGACCCAAAAAGCGAGGATCAAAATCCATAATGCACTGATTCCCGCGACTTTTGAAAGATAGTAAAGTTTGTTGCTAGCAGTGGGCAGAGTAAAAGAAAAAGCATTCTCAAACCAGACGATCAATTCGTCAAACCAAACAATCCCCGATCCAAAGAGGAAAAAAACAGCCATGCCGATCATCGGTACTAAAGATAAAAGAGTGATTAGATATTTCATGATGAAAGTGTATCCAAATCTGCGCTTGGATATAATAAGACATTTCATTTTGCAAAGGTTTCTCATGTCTAAAAAACTCCATATCGTATCTTTGGGATGCACCAAAAATCTCGTCGATACCGAAGTAATGTTAGGACGTTTGAAAGATTTTGAAATGACCGATGCGAGCGATGAAGCGGACGTCATCATCGTCAATACCTGCGGATTTATCGATGCGGCGAAACAAGAGTCGCTCAACACCATTTTCAACCTCGATGCGGGACGCAAAAGCGACTCGGTTCTCGTGATGGCGGGATGTCTCTCCGAGCGGTACAAAGAGGAGTTATCCAAAGAGCTCAAAGAGGTCGATATTTTCACCGGTGTCGGCGATTATGACAAAATCGACGAGCTTTTGGCGGCGAAACAGAGCCGCTTTACCCCCGAAGTGTATCTGATCGACGGAGCCGAGCGGGTCGTTACGGGTTCGACCTATCATGCCTACGTCAAACTCTCAGAGGGGTGCAACCAAGTGTGCAGTTTCTGCGCCATCCCCTCGTTCAAAGGGAAACTCCATTCACGTGACTTGGAGAGCATCGCCCGTGAAGTAGAAGGGCTTGTTGCCAAAGGGTACTACGATTTTAGCTTCGTCTCCCAAGATTCCAGCTCGTACCTCCGCGATCAAAACATCTCGGATGGTCTCATCCATCTTATCAAACGGATTGAGCTCATCGACGGAGTGAAGAGCGCCCGAATCCTCTATCTCTACCCTTCGACCACTACACTCAAACTGATCAAAACGATCGGCGATTCCAAGGTGTTCCACAACTACTTCGATATGCCGATCCAGCACATCAATGACGATATGCTCCGGATCATGAAGCGGGGATTCGGAAAAGCCAAAACGCTCGAACTCCTAAACGCCATGAAAGCGCTGCCGTCTTCGTTTATCCGCACCAGCTTTATCGTCGGACACCCGCAAGAGACGGATGCAATGTTTGAGGAGATGGCGGAGTTTGCCGAAACGTTTGGCTTTGATCGGCTCAATGTTTTTAGCTACTCTGATGAAGAGGGGACGAGTGCGCATGAAATGGCGGATAAAATCCCAACCAAAACGATCAATGCCCGTGCAAAAAAACTGGGAAAAATTGCCTCCAAAGTCGAAGAAGAAAGCCTCGCCAAACTCATCGGTACTGAAATCTCTCTCGTGATCGACGGTGAGTCTGAGGAGCATGAGTTTCTCCTAAGTGCGCGTGCACTGAACTGGGCGCCCGAGGTGGACGGAGAAATCTACGTCAACGACCGAGAGATAGAGGGTGAACTCGAATACGGTGTCATCTATCACGCACTCATCACCGAAATCGCGGGGAAAAACCCATTAGCCACCGTAAAAGCTCATGCGTGAGCTTCTCCATCTTGATCTTTTAAAAGAGGGGCACGTTCTCCTCGCTTTTTCGGGCGGCGTCGATTCGACCGCCCTCTTTCATCTGCTCCTTGAACACAACATCGCATTTGATATTGCCCATGTCAACTATCATACCCGCTCCACCAGTGATGCGGAAGAGCAAAGCGCTCTAGAGCTTGCTTCACACCATAATCTCCAATGTCATACCCACTCCTGTCGTTTAGGGGGAGCCAATTTCGAACATCGTGCGCGTGAGGAGCGGTACCGTTTTTTCGGCTATCTTATGAAAAAGCACGCCTACAGCTACCTCCTCACCGCCCATCAGCTCAATGACCGTCTGGAGTGGCTGATGATGCAGATGTGTCGCGGCTCTGGGCTCCCTGAAATGCTGGGAATCCGTTCCCGAGACCTGCGGGGTGATATTGAGATTATTCGCCCCCTTTTGGAGTGGGATAGAGATTCAATCGAAGCGTATCTAAAAGAGCACAATATTCCCCACCATATCGATGAGAGCAATGAGGATGAACGGTATACCCGAAATGCCTTTAGGCATCGTTACAGCGCACCTATGATGCGAGAGTATCGTGATGCAATTCGGCGCAGTTTTAGGTATCTTGAAGAGGATAATGATGCATTGGTTGAACCGCTGGAATTTACGACCCTCGGTGAATTAGCCTACACTTCTAATCCACCTGCTATCCGATCATTGATGGTTGGAATCGATCTTTTTTTCAAAAACAGAGGATATCTGCTCAGCCAACATGATAAAGAGGCTCTCAAAAGAGGCGGCGAACATATCATCGCCCGTCATACCGTAGTGTCAATCGAGGGAAACTATACGTTTATCGCGCCGTATGAAAGTAATGTCGTCATGGATAAAGGGTTTCGTGAAGAGTGTAGAAAGCTAAAAGTGGGGAGTAAACTTCGGGGGTACCTTTACGGTTCACCCGAAGCAATGAGCCTTATCCGTCAATTAAAAGGCGACTAAGAACTTCTTCGATTCGGCTAACACCGACGATCTCCAAAGCACCTTTGACCTCATCAGGGATATCACTCAAATCACGATCAAAATTTTTCTGAGGGATAAGGGCAAGTTTCATCCCCGCACGGTGTGCGGCGATCAGTTTCTCTTTGAGCCCACCGATAGGGAGGACATTCCCCGTCAACGATACTTCACCCGTCATGGCGATATCGGCGCGCACTTTTTTATTGGTCAAGATCGATGCGATAACGGTAGACATCGCAATCCCAGCACTCGGACCGTCTTTAGGGGTTGCCCCATCGGGAACATGGATATGCAAGTCAAATCGCTTGTAGACTTCGCTCGCATCGACCGTCGTACTGTTCTCACGCTCGGTTGCGTTGAGCGGAATAATAGAGTGATCGACACTGAGTTTTCCCTCATCAATCAATGTTTTCACCACTGAGAGGGCGATACGGGCAGACTCTTTCATCACATCCCCCAAACTACCGGTGAGTTGAAGAACCCCTTTGCCGTTAATACGGATCGCCTCGATTTTGAGGACATCTCCCCCCACTGCGGTCCATGCCAACCCATTAACCACCCCGATACGGTCGATGTGGTCGGTCCGGTCAATCTCGAAAATCGTTTTTTCCAAAAATTCTTTGAGATTTTTGAGGCTCACACTCACTTTTTGCGTATTTGGTTCTTCGAGAATCTTTTTTGCCGCTTTGCGGACGATATCGGCCACACGGCGGCGGAGATTTCGCACCCCCGCCTCGCGGGTGTGTTTTTCGATCACTTCGGCAAGCGCTGTTTTGGAGATCGAAAGCTCACTCGGTTTGAGACCGTGTTTTTTAAGCTCTTGAGGGATCAGATACTGTTTGGCAATCTGAAACTTCTCCTGCGGCGTGTACGAACTCACCGAGATAAACTCCATCCGATCACGCAACGGCCCCGGAATTTGCCCCACATCATTCGCTGTCGCGATGAAGATCGCTTTGGAGAGGTCAAGATTGAAATTGAGATAGTAATCTCTAAAATGGGTGTTTTGTTCCGGATCGAGGATTTCGAGCAATACCGCCGTCGGATCGCCGCGATGCGATTTGGCAACCTTATCAATCTCATCGAGCACGATGACAGGATTCATCTTTTTCGCTTCAATCACCCCTTGAACAATTCGCCCGGGCATTGCACCGATATAGGTGCGGCGGTGTCCGCGCAACTCGTTCACATCTTCCAATCCCCCCAGAGCAATCCGTACCAGAGGACGCTTCAACGCTTCGGCAATGGAGTTGGCAAGCGATGTTTTACCAACACCCGGAGGGCCCGCAAAACACAAAATTGCTCCACGACCCTCTTTGTCGGCGATCCCGCGAAGTTCAAGAAGCTCTTTGACCGAGAAAAACTCCAAAATGCGCTCTTTGGGTTTTTTGAGTGAAAAGTGGTCTTTGTTGAGCTGATTTTCAACGTCGTGGATATTGAGCGCTTTTTTCGCCTCTTCACCATAGGGAATTTCGAGAACCCATTCGAGGTACGTTTGAATCATCCCTGCATCGGCACTGTCGGGGTGCATCCGCGCAAATCGCTCTAGCTGCTTGTTAATCTCTTTATAGGCATCGGGATGCATTTTCTCTTTTTTGGCTTCGAGCTTTTTCCGAAACTCCTCAATCTCTTCATCACGATGGGTATCGGTTCCCAGCTCTTTTTGGATCTGCTTGAGCTGCTCTTTGAGGAAATACTCTTTGTTCACTTTCTCAATACGGGTGTGTACTTTGGAGCGAATCTCTTTTTGGAGTTTGTTCGCTTCGGTCTCTTCAATCAATTCATCGATCAACATCAAAAACCGTTTTTCGGGATCACGCTCTACAAACAATTTATACGCGTTCTCTTTTTTAATTTTTATCGAACTGCAGATGAGATCGACGATACGGTTATACTCGTGGTTCTCCTCGATGGTGCGGAGCAGATCGGGGGGAAAATAGTTGCTTACCTGCGACAAAGCACGTACTTTTTCGCGCAAGACTTCGAGGATAGCGTCCATCTTGAGTTCATTGACACTGTGTGACTGGATCAAATCAACATGGGCACGAAGAGGGTTATCATGCACCATATCGATAATGTGCCCACGTGCGAGTCCTTGGAATAACACTTTAATCCGACCGTCAGGAAGAACCACTTTACGCATGATTGAGCCGATAACGCCGGCATCGTATATCGATGTCCCCTCCCGTTCTCCCTCGTGATCAGGTTTCACCGGACAAACAATCACCAGTGAATTGCTCTCAATCGCTTCGGCGGCGGCAGCGATATTTTTCTCATCACTCAAGAACAAAGGAGAGATCATAAACGGATATAAAAATAATTCATCTTCCGCAATGATCGGTAAAGTTGTCGGAAAAGAGCTGTAATTACTCAATTGCATTGTCAAAAAACCTTATACATTAAAATTCATATTAGATGAGAAAAGAGTTCTCAAAAACTGGGGATTAAAAAATCGTACCAGCTCCCCTCTTTCTCTTTTTTTGCTGCTGCTGTCGTGACATTATCATCCATCGAGATAACACTGCGCGTTTGCGGGATCAAGAAATCATACCAACTACTACTGCCGTCCCCCTCGAACATTTCACGATACCAGGTAACATCTGCTTCAACAATCTCTTCAGGCTTAATCCATGTCACCGGCGCCTGTGCTCGATAATACTCCGCACCCTTCGGTTTCCCCAATCGCTCATAGAGCTGAGCGATCCGTTCATTGAGTACTCCGCGAGCAAGATGCAATTGTGTTTCCATGGCATTGAGCTGCGGCAAATAGGTTGAATAAGGGTAGTTCATTTTAAATGTCTCTACCCCTTTGAGCGTCTCATCAATAAGCCCCTGATCCCGTCCCGGATTCGGCAACGCCAAAAATTTGGCTTTTACTTTCAAAAATTCGGCATATTCGCGCCCCTCAGGGGTAGCATAACGGCGGATATACTCATTGAGAAAATGTTCCGCCAACAAATATTCGTCATGCGCCATGTGCGCCTGCGCCATAATCATCGTCGCTTCGGAGAGAAACGGAGAACTGATATGCTCACTTTGAAGTGAACTAAAATAGCTGTCCGCTTTTTCAAGGTTGCCGTTCGAAACTGCCGTAACCATTTTCTCATACCAATATTCTGCGGGTTTATTAAACTCTTCGGGCTCTTTGCCGCATCCGCTGAGGAGGATAAGAGCTGTAATCGCCACTAACCATGTTCTAATCATTGAGTAAACCTACACTATTGTTGAAGTTGAGAGCTATTTTACCGTAAAGAGATTAAACACCACTGCAATATTGTTGAAACTTTTTAGTTTGATGTGTTAAAATCAGCACATTATGATACAAGAAGGTCGATATGCAGTTTGATTTAAAACTCCCCTTGCTCGGTTTTGAAGCGGTATCCCAAATGGAGCTTCAAAAAATCGATGATATTTTCATGCGCCTTGAGAGTGTCGGAGAGGGTCCCTCATTTACGTTGATCAACCCTTTTGCTTTACGCGAATACTCTTTTGACATCCCCACATCTCTCCAAGCGCTTTTAGGGATCACCCCGGAGAGCAATCTACTCATCTATAACATCATGATTTTGCAATCTCCGATCGAAAGATCGACGATCAATTTTGTCGCACCGATTATTTTCAACACCGATAACCAAACGATGGCACAGATTATTATTGACAACCGTGCCGACTTCGGGATTGCCGAACCTGTCGAAAAATATCTGAAAGGGTGACTTGATGAATACGATTACCTTTGTCGGAAACGGTAAAATGGCTTTAGCCCTTGCCAAAGGGTTGTGTGAGAGCCACGCCATCGAAGTGATCGGGCGAAGCATGGCAGCCATGGAGAATTTCGAAAATTTGCTTGGAACTCCCGTCAAAAAAACGCTCCTTTCCAATGCCGATATCACCAATAAAATAGTTATTTTGTGCGTTAAACCATCTAACCTAGCCGAAGTAGCTCCGTATCTCAAAGGGACAGCTTTAACCCTCTATTCGGTTCTCGCCGGGATTAAACTTGAATCGCTCCGAATCATTCACGCCCACAGCTACTGCCGTGCCATGCCAAACCTCGCTGCCGAAGCGGGAGCCTCTATGACCTCACTGGTGGGAGACAGTGGCGTTGCATCGAGCGCCAAAAATCTCTTTGAAACGATCGGAACAACGCTATGGCTAGGGAGTGAAAAAGAGCTCGATATTGCCACCGCACTCGCGGGAAGCGGGCCTGCCTATCTGGCTCTTATCGCCGAAGCATTTTGCGATGGCGCGGTACGCGAGGGGCTCAAACGCGATGATGCAATGACACTCATGAAAGGTTTGTTTCATGGGTTTGGTGCTTTGATCCAGACCACCCATCCCGCATTACTCAAAGATGCCGTCATGAGCCCCGGCGGGACAACGGCGGCAGGGTATGGCGCTATGGAAAAAGGGAGAGTACGCGAAGGGTGCATGGAGGCGATCCGTGCGGCACATGAACGCGCACAAGGGATGAAATAAGTTTTTATTTCTTCTCTTTCTTCTCTTCGTTATTATGAACCCTCATCGTAAAACTAGAACGTATTTTATCTCCGTCTCTTTCAAAATGGATCGGGAAATTGACCCCGATAATCCATTCGCTTTTATTGACTCCGTCCACAAACTTATAAAAACTCTCGGGTGAAGTGATTTTTGAGGTTGCGTTTACTTCGTATACTTTGAAACTGCCGTTACTCTCAAAGGTTGTTACTTCGGTAAGATAAAGATCGGAAAACTGTTTCCGATAAAGGCGTTCAAAACGATCCGGATTAAATTTGGCATTGAAAGCACTCATGGTATGGTGGTGCTGAGACTCCATCTCTTTAAGACGGTTATTGGTTAAATCGTAACGGTGTTGTGTTAGATCGAGTTTCTGAATCTCTTTTTTACTCTCTAACCGCAAGGACCGATACTCTTTTCCTTTAGGGATCAACATAAAAAACGAAAACGCTACGACTCCTATCAATAGAACCAATGAGAGAATAAGAATATAAAGAGTTTGACGGCTCATTCGCTTAACTCCTCCGTCTCATCATCAAGATAGTTAGTCGATACGAACCGGTACCACCCGTTTTCAACCGGATAAAAACTGGTATACGTACGGTGAAAAATCGAACGTAACGGAGCATGGAGCATATATTCGTACGTATCTTTATTCGGGGTAACTCCGTATAAAATCAACGAAGATGCATCCAGCTCAGCCCGATCCAAAATAATATCATCGGGAACCAAATCAAATAGATTTCGGATACTCTCTTTGAGCACTGTATTATCCGTCATGATCTGCTCAGCAATTTTGACCTCTTGATCTATTGTTTTAATCTCTTTTTCCATTCGGATAATCGATCGATTCAACTCTTTCTCTTTTTGCTCAATCTCTTGACACTCATTGGCAAAATCGTAAACTTTATAGTACAAAAAGAGATACGTTCCGACCAACATCGCAATGGTTACGATAAAAAAGAATAAAACCAGCCTCAACTCGCCGCTGATTAACTTTTTGGGACGAGGGGCGATAAAACTATGTTTCATTACTCCTCCTCCGACATAGCTAGAGCGATCACTTCATCGCCCACATCGATCCGACGGATAAGAACGTTCAAAAAAAGTTCTTCTTCCAAATAGTGTTTGAGCTCACTTCCGCTGCCATATCCATCAGCGATATAGACCGTCTCTACAAATCGGTTGCGGCACTGTTCCGATGCATAAAATTTTTCCAGTGTTTTTTGGATCAATTCAAAACGGAGATAATCGTCACCAAAACGATCCATCTCATTTTTCGCCGCGTTTACGGTGAGTGTCGATGACCGTTTCTCTTCCAATGTCAGTTCATCCTCACTAAACTCTGCAATCTCTTCGAGTTCATCCAAATCTTCAATATCACTCAGATCATCCAGCTCATCGATAATATCCAACTCATCAAGAGACTCAATCTCATCCAGATCGATCCCTTTTTCACTCTCCTCTTCAACACCGATAGTAAAGCCGATCATCCCCCCTTCATTATCACTTGAGGACACCGTTGGCGTGTGGAGTGGATAGTGGTGGGCGAACTCGAGTTTCCCCTCTTCAAAGAGGGCAACACTGAATGAATCTTTCTGAGCAAGGGCATAAAGAGCAAACCCTGTCGAAATTTTATCTTGAAAGAAATGTTCGATGATTGAAAAAGGGGAAAAAAGATAATCGATCCCCACTTCCGAAAATCTTTTTTTGAGTGAATCTATCTCTTTCGAGGAAGTATAAAGGAGCCATTTTTGATTTCTGCAGAGTGTTTTCACCCCATTCAATTCATGCTCAAGTTCATGAAGTGTACATCCGCTAATTGCCCCTTGATGAGGATCGGAATTCAAAAATGCTATGTAGTGGAGAGGAGATTCATCCATCTTTTTTCGGAGAAACTTCAGCATATCTTCAAATGCTTTGTCGCCCTCAAATCTTTTTGCCTCTTTTTGAAGCAATTTTTTTTGTTTTAGGACAACGCAACGGACATCATAAGCGTTGCCATCAAGAATAATCGCGATAAAAATTTTACGGTATAACCACTCTATCACACACTATCCTCGTGAGGTTGGCATAGGGGATGCGCATGTTTATAATGTTCCATTTTCAGAGCATTCCCCAATTTAGTATAAATTTGCGTTGTCGCCATACTAGCATGACCTAATAATTCGCTAACATCGGCAATCCGCGCCCCATTGTTTAATAATTCGGTTGCATACGAATGTCGCAATTGATGCGGAGTCACTTTAAGTCCAACCTTAGCAAAGGCCTTAGTAATCATATATCTTAGACTATTTTCGCTTAATTTTTCACCCTCAGCCTCAAAAACAAACTCTTTCGAAGGATATTGATTCAAATACTCTTGCACCAAAGATTGAATTGATTCGATCATGGGGATATCCCGTTCTTTGGAACCTTTTCCTTGAATCCGGGCCCACCCCTCCGCCGTATCCGTTATCCGCAAATGCGAAAGTTCTGAAATCCGAAGCCCCATGGTGTACAAGAGCGTGATCGCGATTTTTTCCATAGGATCGGCGTGGTTAAGTGCTTGGAGAACATGCTCGTGGGAGATGGGTTTAGGGAGAGTTTTTGGAATTTTTACACTCTCATCTCCTCTTAGATCAACTGTTTTGCCTTGTTTACGCAGATATTTTGCAAAACTACGGATTGCGCTTAGTTTAACGGCAATCGATTTGGCATTGAGTGACGCTATTTTAAGACGATAAGGCATCAAATTAATGGAGATTTTGCCCCCGTTTTCTTCGATATCCGCTAAACGGAGCATTCCTCCGATAGAATCATCATAGCTTTGAATCGTCAGAGACGAATACCCCCGTATCGCATCAAGATATTTTAAAAAATCTTCTTTGGAACGGTGAAGCTCACTCATCGTTTCAGCACCTTATAATGCATATTCCATTAGCTTCATTTTGATGATCTTTTTCGCTTCATCCATCTCTAAACCATTCACATCAATCGGTTCTGAGGCATAAAAATCGAGGGTTCCGAAAGGTTTTGGAACCGTAAAACGGTCCCAGCTTGGCAGTTGCCAATAGCGCGATGGAACACAGCTATAGACAATCACTTTGGCATGACGTTTTTGTGCCATAATCACGGCGCCGTCGCTCATCTCATGTCGGGGTCCTTTGGGACCGTCGGGGGTAATTCCGATATCATACCCTTCAGAGAGCGATTTAAGCCCTTGAATCAACACTTTTGCACCCCCGCGTGTTGTAGAACCGTGAATTGTCCCCAATTTGAAATAACGCATAATACGTGCAATAATCTGTCCGTCAAAATGATCCGAAATCAAGACGTTTGCTTTGGGAGTTTGTCGAAATTGATAATACAGGTAGGGCTGCATCAGCAAATCGCCGTGCCAAAACGCAAATATGACCGGTTCATTGGGGATCGTTTGGGGAAGATGAAACCGTTTAGTGTTGGTGAAATAGATGAAACGGATCAGCAACGCTCCGATAGGGGGAATAAACCACAACGCCAATGTGCGAAGGAGTTGTTTACGCAACGATCTCTCCGTATTGAACATTACGGGAAACTTCTACGATTTTTACTTTCGCGATTTTCCCGAGCCACTCTTCCGACCCTTTGACTTTAACCGAGAGGTTATTATCACTTCGTCCGGCTACAAATCCGTCACTGCGCAACTCTTCAAAATAGACCTCTACAATCTTCCCTAAATTAATGGCTTTCATCTCATCGAGTATCTCATCATGACGTGCTTGAAGACGATCAAGACGATCAGAACCGATCTCTGAATCGATCTCTTCCATTTTTTCCGCCTCCGTGAGTGGACGAGGAGAATATTTAAAACTAAAGAGCTGCTCAAAACGGACTTGATTGAGAACATCCATTGTATCTTGAAAATCTTCTTCGCTCTCTCCGGGAAACGCGACAATAATATCGGTACTGATACTGACATCCGGAACCATCTCACGCAGTTTGCGCGCACGGTTGAGAAACCATTCTTTGGTATATCCCCGTTTCATCGCTTTGAGTATCTCGGTTGATCCACTCTGAAGCGGCATGTGCATGGACTTGCAGATTTTCGGATTTCGGGCGAACTCTTCGATAAATTCATCGTCCATATGAAGAGGATGAGGAGAGGTAAAGCGGATACGCTCCAACCCATCGACCGCACTCACACGGCGAAGAAGCTCCGTAAAATTCACTTTTTCATTCTCACCCGAAAAACGGCGACCATAATTGTTGACGTTTTGACCGAGAAGAAATACCTCTTTCGCCCCGTTTTCAACTGCTTTACGCGCTTCGGCGACAATCAAATCGGGCGGAATGGAGATCTCGTCTCCTCTCGTTTTCGGGACGATACAAAATGTACACTGCTTATCACATCCAATCGAGATGTTGATATAGGCTTTGTAAGGGCTGCTGCGGAAATCTTTAAATGCGAACTGTGACTCGTCGTAATCGATTTCAACCTCTACCGCTTTGTCACGATGCAATACATCCGCAATCTTAGAAACATTACGGGCACCAAGGACAAAATTCACATAGGGTGCCCGCTTGATAATCTCTTTACCCAAATGGGATGCCGTACATCCGCACACGCCGATTTTAGCATCTGTTTTTTTGAGTTTATTAAAGACTCCGAGTTCGGAAAAAAGTTTATGTACCGGTTTTTCACGCACCGAGCAGGTATTGATCAGGATAAGATCGGCAGAGCTTGCATCATCCGTGAGCTCATACCCTTCATGTGCGTTCAATTCCGCAATCATGTGCTCGGAGTCCCGTACGTTCATCGCACATCCGAGCGTCTCGATAAAGAGTTTTTTGGACATTAGAGGATGTGAACCTCATACATGTATTCGTTTGCCGAAAGACCGTAACGGACTTCACGCATATAAAAACTTTTCCCTTCACCCTCAAAATGATCTTGCAACGCCAAAAGATCTTTGTGCGAATTCTCACGGTCGAAATAGAGGATCAATGAATTGGTTTTTTCAACCATTTCGGTAATTTTTTTGAGGTCGATTTTTTTCGGTTTGGCATCATGCTCGTTACGAGCGATCTTAAGTTCCATGATTTTCCCTTTTTATGGAGTTCTTGATAATGGGGGGATTATAGCTTTGAAAGGATAAATATCCTATTAAGAGAAATTTATGTATAATACCTATCCTTCATAAAAAAGCTTCCCCATAATCAACCAATTTTTTATGAGTTACCACCATACAGAGGATAGTTCTATGGAAAATATTTTAGATATTATTGATTCGATTGCCAACGAAAAAGGGCTCAGCCGCGACAACGTCAAAGAGGCGATCAAGACCTCTTTTGTCCAAACCGCAAAACGGATCATCAATCCGACCTTTGCTTTTGAAGCCGACATTGATGATCGGACCA
Source organism: uncultured Sulfuricurvum sp. (assembly GCA_964495485.1). Lineage (GTDB taxonomy): Bacteria > Campylobacterota > Campylobacteria > Campylobacterales > Sulfurimonadaceae > Sulfuricurvum. The sequence continues at coordinate 162,322 of CAZBVJ010000003.1, read as the reverse complement.
AAGCGGTCAAACTGCGCCAAATCATCACCGTTGTCGCCGACGATGCCCCTGAACTCGAAGGGGAAGAAACCGGCGCGTACATGAGCATCACCAATGCATTGGAAATCGATGACGAAGCCGAAATCGGCGATCAGCTCCAAATGGAACACGATATTGAGAGCTATGGCCGAAGCGCCTTTGCAACCCTCCACCGAGAGATCGAATTTCATATCCAACGCCTTGTGGAAAATGAACTCTACGATAAATATAAAAGCAAAATCAACCAAATCGTTTCCGGTCGTGTTACCCGAGTAGACGGCGATCAAAACACGACGATCGAGATCGATGAGATCCGTGCAGTGCTCCCGATGAAAAGCCGTATCAAAGGGGAAAAATTCAAAGTAGGCGATGTTGTCAGCGCCATCGTCCGCCGTGTCCACGTTGACAAAAGCAGCGGTATCTCGATGGAGCTTTCCCGTACCGCTCCGAAATTTCTCGAAGAGCTTCTCGCTCTTGAAGTTCCGGAGATCAAAGACGGCATCGTCATCATTGAAAAATGTGCCCGTATTCCGGGGGAACGTGCCAAAATCGCTCTCTACACCAACCGCCCTCAAATCGATCCGATCGGTGCAACGGTCGGCGTCCGCGGCGTCCGTATCAATGCGGTAAGCGAAGAGCTCTGCGGGGAAAACATCGACTGTGTCGAATACAGCGCTTCTCCGGAACTTTTCATCTCCCGCGCCATGAGCCCGGCGATCATCAGTGCCGTATCGGTGAGTGAGGGCGAAAACGGAGAGAAAAAGGCAATCGTTACCCTCCCAAGTGACCAAAAATCCAAAGCAATTGGGAAAAGCGGAATCAATATCCGTCTTGCATCGATGCTGACCGGATATACCATCGAGCTCAACGAAGTAGGTGGAAGCATCCAAATGGGTGAAAAAGCGCAGGAAGAGAAGAAAGAGGGGCTTAGCTCGCTCGAAGCGCTTTTCGGAAATTAGTATTTATCTATTTTCGCATTCTGCGAAAATCATTTCACTAAATTATTTTCTGCTTTGCGACACCACAAAGAGCAAGGTCGCGTGCGTCTAACCGCAAACGCGTACCGTCAGCGATATGTCGCAAGGCGATTTTCTTTTGGTACTTTTCTTATGAAAAAGAAAAGGACATCATCGTCTAACGAATGGATTGAGTTTTAGCAAGATTGCATCCGCAATCTGATTCCCTATCAACGTCAAAAACGCCGACATCATCAAAATCCCCATAATCACCGGATAATCCCGACTCATCGCCGAGAGATAAAACAGCTGTCCCATCCCCTCGATCCCAAAAATCGATTCCAGAATTACCGATCCGCCGATAAGCCCCGGTAGCGAAAGCCCGAGCATCGTTACAATCGGCGGCAAAAGGTTCGGGAAGATGTATCGTCGAATAATCAAAGACTCCTCTATCCCTCGCGCACGGGCAAAATAGAGGTAATCACTTTTTAGAATTTCGAGGGTGAGTGACCTGATATAGAGGACCAAACTCCCCACACCCACAAATACCATCACCATTATCGGCAATGTCAAATGCCATGCCATATCGAGATAATACCCTATCCCCTCAGGCGGTTCCAACGAATGCATCCCCGCAATCGGAAACCACCCTAACGTGACGCTAAGCACCATCATTGCTACCAACGCGAGGTAATACGAGGGCATCGCAAAACTGACCAGTGAAAATTGACTTACCGCCTTATCGGTGAGCGATTCATAGCGCAATGCCGCTTTGATCCCCATCCATAACGAGAGGAAAAACGTTATGATTAATGCGATGATATTCATCGAAAGCGTCACCGGGAGCCGCTCAACGACCACATCCGACACCGCCATTCCACTCACAAACGAAATTCCGAAATTGAGGGTGAGAAGATTGACTACCCAGTCGATATATTGCTGCAAAAGCGGTTTATCAAGTCCATAGATCGCACGCAACTGGGCTATCGCTTCGGGGGTCATGTTGGGATTGAGTTCTCCTCCCATAAAGCTGTTCGGCGCCATATGGATCGCTCCAAACGAGAGAACGGAGATTAAAAAGAGCATTAACAAGGTGTAGAGTAATGATTTGAGTAAATATTTCATAGAATGATTATAGCAAAAGAGAAGAAAAGTGTAAAAGAAGGATTCGCCCCCGAGGGGACGAGAGAAGCAAAAAACTCTTAGAAATTAAGAGTCAAGTATGCTTGTACAGTATCAAAACGTTGTCCATTACCAGTAATGTCTGGATTCAAATCATCAGCATCTGTTGAGATATAAGCCAAAGTTGCATCCAATGGCCCAAAAGATTTAGATGCAGTCAAAGCAAATTCAGTCATATCTGTTGCTACTGCTGCCCCTGTGCGTTTTTCTTCAACATCAGTGAAATATGCACCGATTTTAGCAACACCTGCATTATATTCAGCAGCTAAGCTGTATGTTTCAGCACCAGGACGACCTACATATCCATAGTTCCACCATGCTTCAGTATACAATTTTGATTGAGCATTACCAAGATTGTTAGTTGCAACGTTTGCCATTTTGAGAGCGCCATCACCATCAACATCAGAATATGCTGCTGAGAGTTTTAGGTTTTGAACACCTTCATATGCCAATTTAATTGCATATGCACTAGTGTCATCATTTAAATTAAGTGCATTACCTGTTGCTGCATCAAGAGCAATTAGATCAGCTTCAAGAGCACCTTTTGGTGACATAACACCGTATTGTGCACCGATAGAAAGACCTTTGACCAATTGACAAGCGATATCACCTTGCAACCAATAAGCATCCGCAATATTGCCAACATTGTAATACCAAGCTTGCACTGTAAGAGGTTTGAACGAATTGTTTACCAATCCAGCTGCATACGCACCTTTATTCATGAATGTATTGAAGTCAGCACCAGCACCTACAACGTTATCGCCGATCCCTGTACCATTCAATACACCAAGTTCATAGCTACCTGGACCCAAAATTGAGTTAGCCAAAGCATTGTAAGCTGTTCCAACAGCATTAACACCATTCGCTTTACCTACCCATGCACCAACCAAAGTCGTGTCTGGAATATCCTGATTAATTAAAACAGCTGCTTCGAACGTATTAGGAACGATAGACCATTTTTCAGAAAATGCCAACGGTGTATCCAATTCCATTCGACCAACTTTAGCCGTTGTTTTTCCCATAGTTGTTGCTAACCAAAGTTCACCAAGCCATGCTTGATCGTCAACTTGTGCACCAAAACTTGAAGCATTAGGAGTAACTGCATGCGCACCAGTCCATGTGTTTGATACAAGATTGTTTTCAAGACCAAGAGTACTAACAGCATAACCTGTAACACCAAAAGAAACGCCTTTAAGCAAATCACCGGTTACACCAATGCGTAATGCTGTATCTGCAGCACTCGCTTCTTTATCAAATAAACCGCTATGTACAAGACCATCAGTCCCTACATAATCTTGATTACCAGTCGTGTAAAATACTTTCGCATCACCACTTACTTTAACATTGTCCAATGCGAACGCACTTGCTGAAAGCAATACTGCTGCCGCAAGACTCATTTTAACTAACTTCATTGATTCTCCTTAAGTTAAGCTTGACCTTATGTTTTTGTTTCGTCGGAGTTAATTGTAACGCCGCTATTCTTAAACAAAGCTGTAAAAAATAACTTTTGTTTACTGAGTATTTACCAAATAAGAAATCCCTGTTCTAGGGAACATGACAATTTTGTATGATTTTGCAGACAAATAATCATCATAAATATGAGAGGCTTTATGGTATAGTTCAATTTAGTATCAAATTATCAAATAATCCAAAGGAAACTGCTCATGAATTCGATTCACCTGTTAACCGCCACTTTAAGTGCTTTGCTCTTGGTCGGATGTGCCAACCGACAAGGTGTAACTCCATCACAAAACACATCACTTCTTACCGTATCGCCTAGTACTCCTGCCGCCAGCGAAGGAGGTGTGATGCAGCGCGCCTTGGATGCATGGCTTAAAGAAGAGTGGACTCCACTAACACAACCACAGCAGGTTACAACAACTACAACTATGCCCGATGGAAAGGTCGTTACGGAAACCAAAACAGTTGAAGTTCCAGAAGCTGTAGACAATGAACCGTTTACGTTGCAAAAATATGCAGATAAGTGGAAAGTGTATCAAGAAAACAAAGAAAGAATGAATGCAGGCAAGCCGAAAGAACCTTCGTTGGTAGAAGCTTTGGATAGAATGCCAATTATTGGCAAGTAACTTTTAGTAACACTTTGGCGTCATTCCCGCGAAAGCGGGAATTTATTTAGTTATTTGCATCCCATACAAATACACTTTTACCTTCAGAATTTTTCTCTACCGCAGCCATCCCCATGATGTTATATCCCGCATCGACATAGTGAACTTCACCCGTAACACCGCTGGAAAGATCGCTCAACAGATACATCGCCGAGTTTCCGACCTCTTCGATCGTTACGTTTTTACGAAGCGGTGCGTTCGATTCGTTCCAGTTGAGGATTTGTTTGAAATCACCGATTCCGCTTGCCGCCAATGTACGGATCGGCCCTGCACTGATCGCATTGACCCGTTGACCTTTAGTTGCACCGAGTTCTACCGCCATATAACGTACGGTTGATTCCAACGCCGCTTTGGCAACACCCATAACATTATAGTTAGGGATATATTTTGGTCCGCCAAGGTAACTGAGGGTGATAATCGACGCACCCGGTGCCAAAACACTCTCCAAACGGTTGGTCAAATCGATCAACGAATAAACAGAGATGTCCATAGCGATTTGGAACGCCTCTTTGGATGTTTTCATAAACCCTTCTGTCAAAGCCTCTTTGGGAGCAAACGCAACTGAATGAACGAGAAAATCAATCTCTCCGAAATCAGCACCCACTTTTTCGGCAATCGTTGCCATATCGGACTCATCCGATACATCCAATTTATAGACCGGAGAGTTATTAAAACTCGCTGCAATCGGTTCAACCCGTTTTTGCAACGCTTCGTTTAGATAGGTAAATGCCATTTGAGCACCTTGAGCATGAAGCGCTTGAGCGATACCGTACGCAATCGATTTATCGTTTGCCAATCCTACGATGAGACCTTTTTTACCTTGCATTAACATCTATTATTCTCCTTGTACTGTATTTAATTCCGCTGCTTGTGCAATCATTTCGCAAAAATCACTCGCGCTGAGGGATGCTGATCCGACTAAAACTCCATCAACATTCTCTAATGCCATAATTTCACCCACATTATCGACTTTGACGCTTCCCCCATAAAGGAGCGGAGCTTTGGTTTTCGTACGCAATGTTCCGTGAACCAGTTCAATGTCACGATTGGAAGGGGTTAATCCTGTACCGATAGCCCATACCGGTTCATACGCGACAATGAGATCGGGATATGAGAGATCAATCCCCTCAAACTGTGCTTCGATATAGGTCATCAAAGCCTCATTCCCCTCCTCGCGAACTTCTAGGGGTTCACCGACACAATAGATAATGGCAAAGCCCTCCTCCGCAAAGAAACGGAATTTTGCCGCTATCTGCTCTTGGGTTTCACCAATGATATGGCGTCGTTCGGAGTGACCGATCAAAATGGTTTTGATTCCGAATTCTTCAAGCTGTTCCAGTGCTATTTCACCCGTAAAAGCTCCATTTTGAACCGGATAACCGTTTTGGACTCCGATCAAAACATTACGGGGATCATGATCCAATGCCGTAAATGGGGGAAATACAATAATTGTGTCAGTGATATCGTTTGCACTGACAAACGACTCAACGACCGCCATATAAGCCCGTGTCTCTTGGCGAGTTTTGTTCGCTTTAAAATTAGCACACAATATCATGACAACCTCCTTTTATTTCAATAACGGTTTTACGCCCGGGAGAATTTTACCCTCTAACAGCTCAAGCGATGCGCCGCCGCCCGTTGAGATAAAGGTCATCTCTTCGTCTAATCCGATCCGTTGAACCAAATCGGCAGTATCTCCTCCCCCAACAACGGTCGTCGCGTACGAATCGGCAACGAAATGAGCGATTTTATTTGAACCGCGTGCGAAACGATCCATCTCATAAACACCCATCGGTCCGTTCCAAAGGATTGTTTGAACATCATTGAGAACCTGTCGGTACAATCGTACCGTAGCCGGTCCGATATCCAAGCCCATCCATCCTGATGGGATCTCCTGAACACTGCACAATCGACTCATCGCATCGGGAGCAAATTTCTCCGCAGCAACCACATCGACCGGAAGATAAAACTTGACGCCGAGTTGTTTTGCTTCATTCATAATATTGATCGCTTCATCCAGCAAATCATCTTCCACCAACGAGTTACCGACATCGTGTCCCAAAGCTTTTAGGAATGTAAATGCCATCCCTCCTCCGATGAGGATCTTATCCACTTTTGGCAACAGGTTGATCAGCGCTTCGAGTTTACCCGAAACTTTTGATCCTCCGACGATCGCAGCAAAAGGCCGAACCGGACGTTCCAACAATACGCTGAAAAACTGGATCTCTTTTTGGAGTAAAAACCCTGCCGCTTTGTGCTCTGCATCAAAATGCTGTGTGATCCCCTCTACCGACGCGTGCGCACGGTGGCTCACTCCAAACGCGTCATTGACATAGACATCCGCCATTTGAGCTAATGCCGCACTCAGTTCGGGATCGTTTTTCGTCTCCCCTTTTTCAAAACGTAAATTTTCTAACAATAGTACCTCTCCGCTTTTAAGCTCTTTTGCCAAAGTTTGTGCACTCTCTCCGACAACGTCGTCTGAGAGTTTAATATCAATTTTCAAAAGTTGGTGAAGACGTCGCGCAACAGGGGCAAGGGTATATTTATCGTCACGTTCCCCTTTAGGACGGCCGAAATGCGATCCCAAAATGATGGCACATTTTTGATCCAAACAGTAATTGATCGTTGCAAGTGCGGAACGGATACGACGGTCATCGGTAATATTGCCGTAATCGTCCATGGGGACATTAAAATCACATCGGATAAAGACTTTTTTACCGTGAATGTCACACTCTTTAATATTCAATAGTTCCATGTTTTCCTCTTACTGTAAGATTTAATTTTTTATCATTATATTTTATTGTTTATTAATAAACAACGCCATCTCAATGAGTCGATTCGAGTATCCCCACTCATTATCATACCATGCCATGATTTTAACCAAATTACCATCGATCACCTGAATCAAATCATCCGCCACTGTGGCACTGAATGATGATCCGACAAAATCCTGAGATACCCGATAACGTTCGTCAACCTGCAAAATACCCTTCATTTCCTTCTGTGCATATGCTTTAAAAAGGGAACTTAACTCCTCTTTGGTCGTAGGTTTCGATACCAAAACATTCAAATCGACCATCGAAACATCCGGTGTCGGAACACGGACGCTTTGCCCGTGCAATTTTCCCTCCAAAGATGGCAAGACCAACGAGATCGCTTTTGCCGCTCCCGTAGTTGTCGGGATCATATTCACCGCTGCAGCCCGTGAACGGCGCATATCACTGCCATGATCACTATCGATGATCGCTTGGCCGTTCGTATAGGCGTGAATCGTCGTCATCAACCCTTTTTCAATCCCCAAATGCTCATCTACAATTCGGGCAATCGGTCCCAAACAATTCGTAGTACACGAAGCGTTCGAGATAATCTTTTCCCCCGAGTAGAGATGATCGTTTACCCCTAACACATAGGTAGGAATAGCACTGTCTTTGGTGGGAGCGGAGAGAATTACCTTCTTCACCCCTTTTGCCAAATGATGGCGTGTTAAATCACCGGTCAAAAACAAACCGCTGCACTCAAACACCACATCCGCACCGCATAAACCGAAATCGAGCAATTCAGGGTTCTTCTCGGCAAAGACGGGTACGTTTTTTCCCCCTATACGCAGGGTGGTGCGATCGATAATCGAAGCGTCCAAAGCAAACGGCCCGTGAACCGAATCATTTTGCAACAAGTAGAGCATCATATCGATCGACGCCATGTCATTAATAGCTACCAATTCGACATCATCCCTCATGGCGATTAAACGGGTTACACAACGGCCGATACGCCCGAATCCGTTAATTGCTATCTTAAGCGCCATTACTACAGTCCTACAAACACAAAATAGGGGGTGATTTTACCAAAAATCGGTTATAATTTCGATTAAAAGAAGTTGAGGCTTATGAAGCTCGCACTCTATGGCGGTAGTTTCGATCCGCCCCATGCCGGACATGTAGCGGTTGTGACCGAAGCATTAAAGCATTTGGAGATCGATCAGTTGATTGTTGTGCCCGCTTCACGTAACCCGTTTAAAGATTCGGTACGTGCGGAAGGGTACATCCGTTATGAGTGGCTCAAAGAGATTTTTGAGCCGTATCCAAAAGTATCGATCAGTGATTTTGAGATTACTCAGAATCGGAGTGTGTACACCATCGAAACGGTAGAACATTTTGCCCCATTTGCAGAAAAGATTTACCTCATCATCGGAGCTGATAATCTCAACAAGCTCACCTCATGGCATCGGTATGCAGAACTTGATGCACTGGTAACATGGGTCGTCGCGACACGCAACGGTGTCTCTGTCCCAGAACAGATGATTCGACTGAATATCGATGTAGCCATCAGTTCGAGCGATTTTCGTACCTCTTTAAGCCCATTAGGACTTGAGACGAATATCGAACAAAAAATTTTAACCTATTACAAGGAACATCCGTGAATCCACGCATTGAAAAAATTAGTGCAATCTTAGACCAAAACAAAGCCGAAGCGATCGAAGTTTTTGATCTTAAAGGGGGCGATTATTTCGCCGATTACGTCGTTATCGCTTCATCATTAGGAGAACGTCATACATTGGCTCTTTTGGATCATCTCAAAAAAGGGCTAAAACCCGATGAACAATTTTTATACGTTGATGAGAGCGGCGATTGGGTTGCGATCGATCTAGGGGATATCCTGATCCATATCTTGACGCCTCAATACCGTACAAAATACGATTTAGAGAGCTTTTTGAACGAAATTTCGGCACGGAAAAACAAACACTAAAGTCTGCAATGCAGATGGGAGGGGAGCCATGAATTCCAATATCATGAATCGCGTCAATGTTCTGATCAAAAAAACGTACTATACGCATGAACGCTTTCAAGTCCCCGCAACCTTCGCCATGCTCTATCACGAAGAACCACTTAATGTGATCGATTTTTCAAAATACATCCGTATATCGGATCAAGTGATGCAACTCGATCTCAACCGCTATTTCATCATCTTCGCTTTTACTTCAGAAGCCAATAGCTATAAAGCATGCCAGAATATCCTCCATAATCTCGACAACCATTTCAATAACCGTACCAGCTTTATGGCCATCGATTCACTAGACCAAGCTCGCTCACCCCAAAGCGTTCTGAGCCGATTGGAACAAATTCTGATCGAAGCGCGTAAAAATCCGTTTATCCGTATTGAAACCGAAGAGGCTCTGGATCGAATATAATCGACCCAAAAATCCTCGGCTAAAAAAATCTTCCAAAATATTTAACTTCGTAAAGTATGCACCAATACTTTCAAACTATCAGATATCACCCTAAAAGATTTGACTCCTCACTTAATTCTTTTCGCATCTTGAGTCGTATTTGTTTCCATTTTACATGGTAGTTGGTTGAATCGCCATACTCCAGATAATTTGAATATCGTTTGTGTTCAAAACCTACTTTTTTGGCATGTTTAATAGGACACCAAAATTCCTCAGTTCGTGCAGCTATTTCTGAGACATAGTGCATGACGCCGTTAAAATATCCACAATAGATACAATAGAATTTTTCCATGAAATTTAAATACTGCAACGCATGTCGATCAATAATGATATATTTTTTTCTACTCACTAGAGGAATTTCATAGGCTTTGAAATTGATATATTGGTATAGCGTCGCCATAATATCCAGAATGAATGCAGGTATGACCATCATTAAAATAGTGGGGAGCGTAATCATAAAACGAAATCGTGCTCTTTTGATATAAGCATATGAGAATACACTCATATTTGGTTTGGTTGGTTTGGTTTCCATGTTTGACCTAGTGAATAGTATTAGTCCGATTTTATCTGAAAATATTTCTGAAGATTGGAATATAAAATTTTACAGTATATTTCCAATAATGAAAGTGTTAAAATTGCCCAATAGATTGATGACTCGAAGCTACATTAGAAAAATAACTGTGTTACACTTGATTGTTGAATGGGTGATTGTTTTTGAAGAAGAATGGTGCGCCCGAAGAGATTCGAACTCCTGACCGCCGGTACCGCAAACCGGTGCTCTATCCAGCTGAGCTACGAACGCACATTTAAAAGAGAACGAAATTATAGCTATATAAACTTAAAAGTTAATAAAACTATCTTAGCTGGTTAATTTTGAGGACAAACTCCACTTCCGCTTTCGATAAACGGAGCTCTTTGGCTATCGCATCAACCTCCATCCCCTGATTGTACCGACTGATCACCTTCTCATCGTCCAGTCCGCTGATCGAAGTGGGCAGGGAGAGGTTTCGGATCCTCTCCTCCAAATATCGGAGACGATTTTCCGTTTTCTCTTTGTAGGCACTGAAACTCCCCTCGATATGAGAAAGCGATTCCAAAATCGGGATGGAAATCTCGTTCACTTCACGCCCGACCTCAGCATGGATATTGTTTTGATTCATTGGTGCACTCTCTTGGAGCGAGGTGATAATCTCCAGTTCCTGTTTGAGCCGTTTATCCATCATAAAAAGCTCGCGGTGTAGCTCTTCAACCGCTTTGGCAACGGAGCGAATCTGAGAAGTAACCTCAGACTCTTTATTAACCATATAGTAGATGATCCCGATTACCATCACCGCCAATGCGACAATGGCAATTTCCAATGTATAATTCATTCACGCCCCTTTAACTGACGAATCATTGCCCTCTCACGTGCAGTTACATACGCACCCCACTCTCTCTCATCACGCTCATTCATACGTGTTATTTTTGCTAAACCATCCTCTATAGCTTCAAAAAATACGGCTATTTCTCGTTTAGGGTGAATAGGCATCTCTACGCGCCCATAATAAATCTTTCCAGTTTCCAGCCTATCTTCTTTTAATTTAAAATGTTCAAAGCCAATACTCTCAATCAACGCATTATGAGCTAATAAACTCTTTTGGGAAGTAGTATTGGTCAAAATCTGCTCCAACCGGTCTATTTTGCGATGCAGCTCCACCAAAAGGCTTAATACCACAGGATCACTGTCACTCGTTTCGCCCCGCGCTTTTGAGTTTTTAAGCCATTGCCCGATCGGATCGTCATCACTCTGGGACATTTGATTGTATTCCCGTTCATAATCCTCACAATTCGCTGTAGCATCGTTATAGGTAATATTGATCGGTGCCTGAACCAAAAGTATATTTTTCATAGTGTCACCTTATCCAAAATAATCAATCCGATAAAAACAAAACCTAAATAGCCATTGACGGTAAAAAATGCCCGATCAATTTTGGTAAAGTCTTTACGTACCAAATAGTGTTCATACGTCAACATTAATGCCGAAAAAACTACTGCTGCCCAGGCGAACCATCCAAGTTCGGCATTCATCACAAACCAAACCCAAAACCCCACGGTGAGGAGATGAAAAAATGCCGAAATTTTTAATGTTGCGCTGCTGCCGTAACGGGAGGGAATCGAATGCAGACCGTTGGTTTTATCAAACTCCATATCCTGCAATGAATAGAGCAGATCAAATCCAGCGACCCAAAAGACAACACCGATACTGAGCAGTATCGACCACATAGGGACACTCCCCAATACGGCAATTGCCCCCGCCATCGGTGCCAATCCCAACGATATACCCAATACGATATGGGCCATCGAACTGAAACGTTTAAAATAGGAATAACTGAGCAACACCAGCAATACTGGAAAACTGAGATAAAACGCCAAATCATTGATGAAATAGGCGACAGCCATAAATACCAACGCATTGACTAAGGTAAAAATGGCAATAGAGGCTCCATCCAATCTCCCATCAACACTGGGGCGCCCCGCCGTTCTGGGATTATCTTTGTCATACACACGGTCAACATAGCGGTTAAACCCCATCGCAGCATTACGGGCACTCACTGCAGCCAAAGCCCCCAAAATCAACAAAGGTGTTCCAAACCACCCATCGGAAGCGACGATCATCGCAATAAAAATAAAAGGGAGGGAAAAGACACTGTGCTGAAACATCACCAATTCATTAAAGTCTCGTATCTTTTTCGCCAATCGTTCCACAAAAGCCCTTTGAAATCATTATGGTTTTATTTTATCGTATTTTCTCTTTGAGCGTGCGAGGTTCGCTATAATTCTTTCAATGAAACAATTAGCAATCATCGGCTCTACCGCATCGGGAAAAAGCGATTTAGCGCTCGCTTTGGCACAAGAACACAATGCCATCATCCTCTCGATCGATTCGCTCAGTATCTACCAAGAAATCGATATCGCATCGGCAAAACCTTCCCGTGACGAGCTCTCGTTGATCCCCCATTTTGGAATCAATCGTCTCAGAGCCGATGAAACCGCGAGCGTTATCACCTTTATCGAGGAATATCATGCCCTCTATGAATGCGCCCAAAATGAGGGGAAAAATATCATTATCGTCGGCGGAAGCAGTTTTTATCTCAAAAGTATGATCGAAGGGCTCTCCCCGATCCCAACCTATTCGCCCGATACATTCACCAAAGCCAAATCGATGCTGGAGAATCTAGAAGATACCCATCGAATGCTCTGTGCCGTCGATCCGATCATTATGGAAAAAATTACCCCGAGTGATCGTTACCGTATCGAAAAGATGCTCCTTATCTATCTCGAAACACTCCAAGCTCCCTCAGAATGGTTCAAATCCCATCCTCCCAAACCGATTATTGCCGAATGTCCGGTGATAGAGATTAAAATCGATCGCGATCTATTGCGCCAACGGATTGCGCTTCGAACCTCTAAAATGATTGAACAGGGGATCATCGACGAGGTTGCAGAACTTGAACGGCTCTACGGAAGATCTCCGAACAGTATGAAGGCAATCGGAATTATCGAAGTATTGGAGTATTTGGACGGGAAAATCTCCAAAGAACAGATGGAAACGTTGATTTCAACCCATACGGCTCAATTGGCAAAACGGCAACAAACGTTCAATGCTCATCAGTTTGAGCTCACGGCAAGCGGATCGGCTAATGAACTCTATCGGGTAGCGTCAAAGCTTTTAAAATAGCGTCAATGCATCTTTTGCCAATTTTCCCCATGCTGAGTCTTTATCGGCTTTTATACTGGCGTTAAACGCATCGCGCGCCTCACGTTTACGTCCCAGTTTTTGTTCAATCGATCCGATCAAATACTGCTGGCGAGAGCGCTTTTCGTTAAGCAATTTACGGCCATTGAGTGTTTTGAGCACTTTAAGGGCATCGCCGTCTTTTCCGACGTTTTGATACGATTGGGCAAGGGTAAACTCAATATACGGGGTTTGGGTATAGGTTTTGGTACGATCCTGAAGCGCCATCACTTTGCGTCCATACGTTTGGGTCATACTCTCATCTTTTTGCTTTTGAGCCAAAGAGACCATTTGGGTATACCGTTCGATATCTTTAAAATCGTTGGGGTATGCCCCTTCGATCGATTTGATATGGCGTATCATCCCCTCCGTATCTCCGGTCCGCTGCGCCGCATCAAACATGGTGCGATAGATATCGTTTAACGGAGGGTTTTTCTCGACGCCCAAGAGGATGATCAACTCTTCTCCCCCTTTGATCGCCTCTTTGTACTCACCTAAACCGAACTGGGTTTTTACCATTCTAGAGAGCCAGATTTGCCGTTCCGGAATCGATTTTGATTTGAGATGTCTCTGCGCTATCTTTTTTGCCGTTGCGTATTGCGTGGTTTTAAGTGCACAATTAAACAACGATTCGTCCCACTCTGTGAGGAGTTTGATTTTATACATTTTTTGCAGACGGATCGCTTCAGAGCATTTTCCCTCTTTGAGAAGTGTTTTTTCGAGTCCGATTGCACTTTTGGTAATCAACATATCCGTTTCCGGATATTGCGTTGAATCAAGCCGATATAACTCATCTTCTAAATCGAGTACCTCTTTGTATTGTTTCTCTTTGAATAAGAGCTGCGCTTTTTTATACAACGCTTTGCGTCCAACGCTATCGTTTCCATACCGCTCGATCAGATCATCGTATTTTTTCATCTCAGCGGTTACGTTTTTATCCCCCTCTTCAAAAAACAACCCGTCTTTTGCACGCCGAACCTCTTCTGCGAACTCCCCGTATTTGTAATTGTCCAAATATTCATTAAACCGTTTTAACGCTTCAGTTTTTTTGTCTGCTTTTGCATAGGCGAATCCGAGCTTTTTGAGTAAAAGCGGATACTCTTGATCCTTTTTATCCATTGTGTTTAACAGCGCTTCGGTAATCCGGACACTGCTTTTAGGATCATTTCTGTCCATAAAAGTATCCGCCATAGTCATAGCATTTTCACGGACCTCTTCAAAATATTTGGGATTTGCCGATCCGATTTTTTCAATGTATTGGGCAGCGGATTTCGTATTTCCTCTCTCTAATTCGATTTGTGCCAGCTTGAACGCCGCTTTAGAGGCAATCGCGACATCTTTACTCGTATTCATCGCTTTTTGATAAAAAAGGAGTGCCTTGCTCGGGCTTCCCGATCCTTCGAACTGTTCAGCTTTGTAGATCATCCCTAATGGGGCATAAGGGCTATCGGCATGTTCATCGAAAAGGCGGTCAAAGAAATAATCGGCATCTGTAATTTGCCCTATTTTTCCATAAGCATTCGCCATGTAGGCAATCACTTCAGGCAAATTGGCATCCGAAGCATACTCTCGTAAAAACCGCTTACCGACTTCGATCAATTTTTCTGACTCGTTTTCTTGATGGTATGCTCTGATTTGGTAGAGCATCAACTCATTTTTAAAGACAGTGTTCGGATATTTTTTAAGTGTGTACTCTGCGATGTCGAGTACTTTTGGATAGTTTTTCTCATCATACGCTTTTTTCATATTCATGTAATCGGTCACGTCTTGAACGCGGCGGATTTTGATCGGGTTCCCTTTTAAATCCAATCCACCGATAAATGGAAGGGAATTTTTCGGAATTTTTACCGGAAAATTGATCGATTTCGATGACGATGTACTCGGTGAAATCAGAGGCAATTTTGTCTGATAGCCGATAATACTCCAATGGGTCGCACTTTGTACCTTGGAGTGATAGGTTGTGTTTACTTTTGAAAGGTCAAACGACATTGGCATCAATGCCATTTTAGATTTTGGAAATACACTCAGCGTATATCCGTTTAAACCTTTTGATGCGGAAAGGGTGAGTTGAGCGTTATTAACCGGTGGAAGATTTTGTTTAGGGGGTTTAGAAAAGAAACAATCGACCCGTTTCGTTTCACCGAAATCGTCTTTGGTCGCTTGACATGCAAAAGGGGCGGTATCACGGAGGTGAAGAACGCTAAAGCTCTCACCCCCCTCTTTACCGCTTTGTATCGATATCTCTAACGCATAGAGGGGAAAACAGAGGCATAATAAAGCCCAGTATCTCAATCGTTCCCCCTCAAATTATCCTTTTAGTAACCGCTATTATACACGAATAGCGTGATAACATCCAAGAGCGGGTTGACAGCGATAACAGCGAAAATCGTACCGACAACCGCAATACCGATGATCGTTTTGAGCGATAATGAGGCATTCATAAAATAGAACTTCTCGTATCCGACCATCGGCTCTTTCATGAACATGAAAACGATCAATTTGAGATAATAATAACCTGCAATCGCCGAGTTCAATGCCATGATCAACGCAAGGACGGTATATCCAGCCGAAACCGCCGATCCGATCATATACATTTTACCCCAGAAGAGACCAAACGGAGGAATCCCTGCAAGGGAGAGCATAAAAAGTCCCATCATCACTGCCGCCATCGGCATCGTTTTAATCATACCGGAGAATTTCTCATACGGATGGTCTGAACTTTGCCCCGGCAAAAGATCTTTTTGACGGTTTACCCACAACATCGTAAAGGCACCAAGGTTAGTGAAGCTAAAGAGCGCCCAGTAGAGGAACAACCCCGTGTTCGCCTGCGTCGTACCGATCAAGATTGCCGCCATAACAAAACCGGCATGAGAAATCGAACTGTACGCCAACATCCGCTTGACGTCGGTTTGTACCAATGCCCAGATATTCGCTGCAGTCATCGTAACCACAACCCCGATATAGAGGATAATGTTCAACCATACAACACCGCTGTGAACCAAAAATTCGAATAAACGCATCGCGACGATAAATGCGGCGATTTTCGGAACAATGGACATATAACCTGCCAATGCCGCCGAAGAACCCTCATAAACGTCCGGTGTCCACGTATGAAACGGAACCATTGAAAGTTTGAATCCGAACGCCGCAATCATAAACGCTACCGCTACCAAGACATAACCTATATTACGATAGTGATCTTCCGCCAACACGGTAGCAATTTGGTTAATCTCAACCGAACCACTGATAGCGTAGAAAATCATTGCACCGAACGCATAGAAACCTGCCGCCAATGCACCCATCGTAAAATATTTAACCGCCGCTTCAAACGACTTGTGACGATTGTGCAATGCGATCAAAGTATAGAGTGCTAATGAAGCCGTCTCAAGTCCGATGAAAATCAAAATCAGATTATCGGTTGCTACCATGAATTGGAAACCGGCAATCATGAACAAGAAAAGGGCAAAATACTCCGGATAGTCGTATTCATGGAACCGTTTTGACGTCAATGCCAACGGGATAAAGAGCATCGATGCACCGACAATGATAATTTGGGATAAAATCGCAATCCCGTCCATCAACATAACATCAAAGAAACCGAGTACGGTTCCGTTTTTCGCAAAAACTCCTGCGAAATCGATCAGTGCCCCCAAATCAAGGAGCAAGAACAAGAGACTGATCATGACATAGAGAGACTTATGCAACCCCTCTTTGAACATGTCGATCGCCAAAATACTAAGCGCACCGACGATCGCAATCAACATCGGTGCAAGTGTCGCTAGATTCAGCGACGCAATCGAAACATTAACCGGCTCCAACATTAGTGCGCCTCCTGGATTGAAATCGTCTCATCGTTTTGCGATAAGTTCGGAATACGCGCTTTGGCTTCAGCACTTTGCGCTTTGTCATGCATCAATTGAATGACTGATTCGACACTGTTATTGATCGGCTCCAATACCGGTTTTGGGTAGATCCCCAACCAGATCGCCACGATCGTGAGCGGAATAAGCCCTACAAGTTCGGTTTTGTTCAAATCTTTGAGATGTTTATTCTCTTCGTTCGTAACCGGACCGAAAAACGCTTTTTTATAAGCTGAAAGCATATAGATCGCACCGACGATGATCGCAACCCCTGCGGTCAATGTCAACGCGTGCGATTGTTTATAGAATCCGAGCAAACTCAAGAATTCCCCAACGAAGTTGATCGTGAGCGGCAATCCGACCGATGCCATCATCATGATTCCGAAAATGGTCGCATAACGCGGCATTACCGACGCCAATCCGCCGAATTCAGACATCAATTTGGTATGGCGGCGATCATAAATAACACCGACAAGCAAGAACAGCGCACCCGATACAACCCCGTGTGCGAGCATCAAAAAGACCGAACCGCTCACCCCTTCAACGTTCAACGCGAACGTACCGAGGATAATGACCCCCATGTGGGATACCGAGCTGTAGGCGACAACTTGTTTGATGTCCTCTTGAGCATAGGCTACCATCGCCGTATAGATAATCATGATGATCGCGATGATCGCAATCGGGAACATGAAAAAGACCGATGCATCCGGAAACAACGGTAATGAAAAACGGACAAACGCATAGGTTCCCATTTTAAGCAAGATCGCCGCCAAGATCACCGAACCGATGGTTGGTGCTTGACCGTGCGCGTACGGAAGCCATGTATGGAACGGAAACATCGGTACTTTGATCGCGAATCCGAGGAAGAATGCCACAAACAACCACATTTGGAAATTTTCCGGCAAAATCAGACGATACCATTCCAAAATCGAGAAGCTCCATGCACCGGTCGCTTGATAATAAAAGTAGGCCATGAAAAGCATACCGACCAACATAACCAATGAACCCGTAAAGGTATACAAGAAAAATTTAACCGATGCGTAGATACGAAGCGGTCCGCCCCATGCACCGATAATATAGAGCATCGGAACGAGCGAAAGTTCCCAGAACACGTAGAAAATAATCGCATCCAATGCCGCGAATACACCCACCATCGTCATCTCTAAGAACAATAACGTAATGATCAAATCTTTTAAACGGCGTGTTTCGGTTAATGAAGCAATACCGATCAACGTAAAGAACGTCGACAAAATGATAATAAACAGAGAAATACCATCTACCCCAAGGAGGTAGTTGATACCGAATGCCGGAATAAGCGGCATCGATTCCATAAACTGCATCCCCGATACCATTGGATCATAGGTATACCATAACCACAACGAGAGAAAAAACTCGATAGCGGCAACGGTGATACCGTAAGCACGCATACTGTTTTTCGCTACCACAAACCCGAGCATTGCAGCCAATGCCGGGAAGAAAATTAAAAGCGTTAAAATGTGATCTATCATCATCTCTCCTTAAGCGCCTACTACGTTGTAACCAACGCTAAAGGCAACGGCAAGCGCCACTAAAACGACCAAACCGAATACCATCCAACGAAGCATCGTTGAGAGGTTCCCGTTTTGAATGTCACGTGTGTTTTCACCCGTTCTGTAAATAAAATTAGCAATTCCGTCAACCATCGCATCGACAATTTTAAGATCGATCTGTTTCCATGCGATACGTGAAAGTTCAGCATACGGTTTAGAGAACACTTCGTCATAAAACTTTGGAATGTAATACTGGTTCCAAAGCAATTTGTAGCAAAAACGGTTTTCCATTTTTGACGTCCCATCCGGAACACTGTTCCAGTTGCCGTATTTTTTATAGGCAAACGCAATCGCCGCCATAACAAACAGCTGTGTACCGATCGTCATGATCCAATAGGTCATCTCACTGTGGACATGATATTGGGTATCCGGCAACAAATTAGTGACCAATTGGTAATAGGTCATTTTGAATGAACCTGCAATAATTGCCAATACCAAAAGTGGAGACATCGCGACCAGCATAAATTTATACGCTTCGTGCGGATGGATACCGAACAATTTGTAGCGCTCTTCTCCGTAGAAGATCAAAGCGACAAGACGGAACGAATAGAACGCCGTCAATCCCGCCGTCAATAACAAGACGCTATAGATAACATAGTGGTGTTCTACAAAGCCCACTTCCAAAATCAAATCTTTAGAGAAGAATCCGGCAAACGGATAGATACCCGCCAATGCCACCGATGCAAGGGTCATCATGACAAACGTCCCTTTCATCACTTTACGCAATCCCCCCATTTTGAATGGATCGAGTTCATCGTGCATCGCGTGCATAACGTTACCCGCACCCAAGAACAAGAGGGCTTTGAAAAACGCGTGCGCCATAAGGTGGAACAACGCTACCCAATACGCACCCAAACCAGCCGCTACGAACATGTAGCCCAGCTGTGAAAGGGTTGAATAGGCGATAATCCGTTTCATATCACGGTTAACAAGTGCCATCGATGCCGCGAATAACGCAACAAACGCTCCGAGGCTCGCGATGAACAATCCGACGTTTGGAATCAAATCGTAAATCGGGTTTGAGCGGACAACGAGATAAACCCCTGCCGTAACCATCGTCGCGGCGTGAATCAATGCCGAAACCGGTGTCGGACCTTCCATCGCATCGGCAAGCCATGTGTGAAGCGGAAACTGCGCTGATTTACCCATCGCACCGATAAAGAGGAAAATCCCGATCCATGTGATGACAACGACCGGAAGATTTCCGATTTGTTCAAACACCACGTCGTATTGAAGCGATCCGACATTCCAGTAGACCATGAAAATACCGATCAACATTCCAAGGTCGGCGATACGGTTCATAATGAATGCTTCGTTTGCGGCCCAGGTAGCCGATTCTTTGTGGTACCAAAAACCGATCAATCCCCAAGAACACAGACCGACCCCTTCCCATCCGATGAAAAGACCGGCGAAGTTGTCGCTCATGACCAAAACCATCATCGAGAAAACGAATGCCGAAAGCCATGAGAAGAAACGGTTGAACCCTTTATCGTGATCCATGTACCCGATAGAGTAGATATGTACCACCGTAGAGACGATGGTGACAACCATCATCATCACGACGCTCACCTGATCAACGACAAAACCGAACGGAATGTAGAGATCCCCCGTCGCCATCCATGTCATCAGTTCAACATGCACCGTGTGACCGCTCATCACGTATGAGAGCAAAATAGCACTGCTCACGAACGACGTGAACAAGAGACCGGAAGTGACGTATCCGGTGATCATTGTTTTCGGTGATGAGGCGAACAATGCCGCGAACAGTGAACCGACCAGCGGAGCAAACAGTGCGATATATAAATATAGTTCCATAGCTTATCCTCGCATTGAATTCATTTGATCTAGATCGATTTTACCGGTACGTTTGTACCATACGATGAGCAGACCAAGACCCACCGCAACTTCCGATGCCGCGATCGCAATAATAAAAAACGCAAACATTTGTCCGGTTAAATCTCCGATATAGTGAGAGATTGCCGCAAACGCAATGTTGGTAGCGTTGAGCAAAATCTCCGTTGCAAAAAAGAGCATCAAAAGATTTTTACGGCGCATAACCCCGATCAAACCGATGGCAAACAATACGGTTGATAAAACCAGATAATGGGTAAGTGTCACTTCCATCAGTGGTGTCCTCCTGCGCTGTGGTGAGATTCATGTTCCGGATGCGCTTTTGCGATATCCTCTTCAGCCATCAATGTCAATGATTTGTCCATTTTCTTACCGGCCAATACAATCCCCGCGATCATTGCAACGAGAAGCATTACGGCTGCAAGTTCAAACGGTACGAGGTATTTGGTAAACAATACCATACCGACCGCTTGAGAGTTACCGACTCCCGCTTGAACCGGATAGAGGGCATGAATGTTGTTAGAGGCAATCGGTGCAACGAAAATAGCAACAACCAAAACAGCCGCCAAAACACCCAATACGAATACGATTTGCGGATTAACCTTTTTCTCAACGACGTTACGGGTCGTATCGAAAAACATCATACCAAACGCATACAACGCCATAACAGCACCGGTGTAGACGATGATTTGGATCGCTCCGAGGAAATCAGCCCCTAAAATAAAGAAGAAAGCAGAGATAAAAATCATCCCTGCCGCCATAGCCGTAATGGCATACAATGCTTGAGACGTCATCACCGTAATCGTAAACATAACGATGGTGAGAGCGGCAAACAGATAAAAAGCGATAGCTTCAAACATTCTGACTCCTTAATACGCCAACGGGGTCTTTTTGACCGCGTCGTCGCTTCCTGGGATAATGGCACCGAAGCCCGGATATTCCGCTTGTTGGCCTGCTTTAAGCATGTCAAGCGGTGTAAGCATGTCGTCTTTGATTACGAAATGGGCACGTTGCTCTGAAGCATTTTCATAGCGTTGGCCGTGAACGATCGCCAATTCCGGACATACTTCGGCACAGTAACCGCAGAAAATACAACGCCCGAGGTTGATACTGTATTCGGTTACCTCTTTACGGCTGTTTTCATCGATACGTGTGTCCATACGGATACAATCAGAGATACAGATTTTTTCGCACAATCCGCATCCGATACAACGCTCATACCCCGACTCCCAAAGGCGAAGGAGTTTATGCACCGCACGGTAGCGCGGTCCTAGAGGGAGTTTCTCTTTCGGGTACTGTACGGTATGGATGTCAAATTTGATCATCTCGCGCATAACGACCCAAAGTCCTACGAAAAGCTCACCGCTGAACGTTCGGCGAACCACTTGTTTGAATTTATCCCATCCGGTGGTTGGATAACTTTCGATATCGACGTAATAGTAAGCCGATGATTCGGTTACATTACGGTCTGTAAATACTTCTTCATGATGCATAACCCAACCTCCTTAGAACATCATCACGATACCGGTGATCACTACGTTGATCACCGCGATCGGCATTAAAACTTTCCAACACAACCACATCAATTGGTCAGGACGGATATCAGGCCATGCGGCACGTGTCCAAAGGAAAAAGAAAAAGAAAAACGCCACTTTGAGGATCAACTGAATCGCCCCAGCAATCGTACCGTCACCAAAACCGCCCAAGAAAATAATCGCGATCACAAATGAGATAAAGAACATATTCGCGTATTCACCGATGAAGAAAAGCCCCCAGCGCATACCCGAATACTCCGTACCGAAACCGTCGATAATTTCGTGGTCGTTCGCCACCAAGTGAAACGGAGTACGTCCCGTCTCAGCAAACGCGGCAATCCAGAAAAGGATAAACGCAACCGGCTGAGACCAGACGATCCAGTTGCCGATTCCGCCCGCTTGGTAGTTGTTGATATCGATCAGTGACAATGAGCCTACCATCATAAGCGGTGCTAAAAGGGATAGCCCTGTAATCACCTCATAGGAGATGAAGATCGCCGCACTACGCGCCGCAGAGATCAACGACCATTTGTTCGCAGATGCCATACCACCCAAAAGGGGACCGTATAAACCGATCGCCATAACACCCAATACGTAGAGAATACCGACGTTGATATCGGCAACGATCGGATGCACTGTGTATCCGAATACGGTAAATTGAGGCCAAAACGGGATAGCGGCTGAGGCCATAAACGCCGTTGCTGCCGTGATCACCGGAGCGATTTTAAAGATCGGTTTAACGACGTTTTGAGGGATAATATCCTCTTTGGTAAAGAGTTTGATCCCATCCGCCGCGACTTGAAGCAAACCGAACGGTCCGACGTGCATCGGTCCAAGACGGCGTTGCATAAACGCCAGCACTTTACGCTCAAAATAGGTCCCAAGACCCGCAAGCGCAGAGAAAATGAGTAAGATGACAACGATCTTGACGATCGTTTCGATAATGAATGCTACATCCATGCTTTACACCTTTTGAATTGATACAGCCGTAAAACGGTAACCGTCAAACAGCGCTTCAGAATTTAGAGTGGTATCAAATGTCGGAAGATACGCAATATCCCCTTCGATTTTACCGTCAGCGATAACCACCGTGTTCACTTCACCCCGTGAGGTTTTCACACGCACCGCATCCCCCTCGCTCCAACCGTTGGCTTTGAGTGCGCTAGCCGCCACATAAAGTCCTCCGGAAGATTGAAGTTGATGAGATTTTGCTGTGAAAGGGGAGAACTGCAATACCGGATTTGCCAAATAGATCACTTTATCGCTCATCGCTTTAGAAGCATCAAACGGAGCAACCGACTCATCGCCGCTGACACTAACCGCGAGATTATCGATCAGATATCCGCGAACTTCTTCACCGCTGTTGGTGTAATGGTTAGGGAGGGAATCAAAATCGAGTGCTTTGAACCCTACATCTACCGGAAGTTTCGCCGTATACTCTACAGTCAATTTCGCGTTCAACCCCAAAGCGTTGGCGATATCATTCAACACGTATCCGCCGTACGGCAATGCCGCATTGGTCGGATTAACCCGTTTGTCGATGCCGGTCAATGTCCCCTCTTGCTGGTTAAGAGATGGCATATCCAAATCACCGTTCCCTAGAGCACTGAGGGTGAAATCACCTGCCGTGTTGTATCCGATCGTGTAGTTTCCGCGCTCAGTGTCCAAATCACAGATCATCGCAACACCGAGGGTATTGGCGAGATTCGGGATCATTGTTACACTAAAGTTTGTATATTTTTCGATCAATGCAACGAGACGGGCACAGTTAGCCGCATTCGGATGGGTGTAGAGATCGGGTCCTACCATCAATGCAAATTTCTCTTTTTTCGCCAAGTATTTGGTGAGGGTATCGGCAAAACCGCTCGGAGCGCTCAAAAGGTTGAAGAGAGCGTTTTCATCCACTTCCACCTCTTTACTCACCTTTTTCTTCACGGTTTTGGTCACCTCTTCAGTAACCTCTTCTTCAACTCCGCTCTCTTCGTTGAGAACCATTTTGGTCACCGTTTCGGTCACTTTCTCATCCACCGTCTCTTCGACCGTGATTGTTTTGGTGGAATGGAATGATGCGAGGTATTCATTTAGCGCCGATGGCATCGCCGCTTTGTCCCCGAAAAGATCGAGCATCAAATAAAGTGCCGCCTCTTCCATCATCGGTGCGTGTTGGATCTGCGTTACGTTTTTAGACATATCTCGGATCACCGGATCAGCGATCGGATGGAAATAAAGTCCTGCTCCCTTGTTCATCGAGAGGGCGTTGTTCATAGCAAAACGGGCATTTGGGTTGTCGGTTTTAAGGGCGCTTCCGATGGAGACAACGAAATCGGCTTCATGAACCTGTTTCAAATCGCCGTTGTAGAGCGTTTTGCCACTAATACTACTATACCCGCTCAAAAAGTTTTTGAGTGCCAGCGCTTCCTTGTTCACCAAACGGACACCCAATTTCTCTTTGAGTTTTTGGAGGATTAGCGCCTCTTCGTTGGTAATGGTCGAGGTGAACGCAATCGTATCGGCTTTTTTGAACGCCGCAATCGCCGCTTCAAACGCAGCCGGATTTTTTACTACGTCACGGTTTTCAAAATCATACCCGTAACGTCCCGCACCGCACAACGATACGTAGTTCCACTCGTTTTTAACACGGTAGATTTTTGGTTCGGTATTTGCGATACTGGTGTGTTTGATATCGTAGCTGAGCTGACATCCCGCCGAACAGTGGGCACACGTTGCCGGAATTTGTTGGTGTTCCCATGCATTGGAGGTGTACTGATAATCCGAGCTCACCAACGCCCCGACCGGACACACTGAGCTACACTCGCCGCAGTTGGTACAATCAAGGGTATCTCCGCCGTTAGGTGCGATCAACGATTTATTGAGCTTATTCCACATCGCATAGGCATCTTTAGGCATCGTCTCTTTGAACGTCGCTTCGATCGCATCCGATCCGCGTGCTACGGTAGAGAGTGCCGCATCTCCGATCATATCTTTACACACGGTGATACAACGCTCACACATGATACACAATGCCGGATCGTAGTGGATCAATCCCCAATCCTGTGCCGGTTTATGAGTATCTTTAATCGAATAAGTTTGGGAATCAACTCCTACTTCCAACGTATAGTTTTGAAGTTCACATTCACCCGATTGGTCACATACACCGCACTCCAGCGGATGGTTGACGTCATAGACCTCCATAATCGCACGGCGTTCTGCCAAAATATTGGGGGTAGTAGTCGTAATCTCCATACCGCTTTTTGCTTTGGCGTTACATGCATATACCTGTTTACCATCAGCCTCAACCAAACAGATACGGCACGCCAACGTCGGTGAGCACCGTGTAAGATAACAGATAGCCGGAATAAATATCCCATTTGCGCGCGCCGCATTGAGGATGTATTCACCCTCTTGGGTTTGGATAGCCTTGCCGTCTATGGTTATCGTGATTTCGTTCATGATTCACTCCCCATTTTCATAATTTTCACCTTTTCAAAGCGGTATTGTTCACTTGGCGAACCCAAAGCAACGTCATAAGTCGGAACCAACGCAACCGTCCCTTTTAGGGTTGAATCGAGTGCAAATACTCTCTCTTGTACACCATTTGCGAATTCTATGCGAATTTTATCACCATCGGCGATTTTTGCAGCAGCCGCAAACTGTGCTGAGCCTCTCAAAGTTGCATCTTTTTCGAGCTGTTCAGCTTGCGCCGTGTAACCGTTAAACTGATTGATCGGGTTACAGCGATAAACAACGGTGCCGTTAAACTCCGGCAAATCGTCGATCTCTTCGAGAACGGCGTTGATTTCAACGTCTTGATTCTCCAAGATATACCCTCGGTTATCCTCACCCAACGCCGTATAAAAATTGCCCAGATCATCAAACGATGTTCCGTTGAACCCTTTGTGGCGTGGAAGCTGTACAGTATAATCGATCGTGTTTTCAGCCTTCAATCCCAACGCATTGGCGATGTCATTCAACGTGTACCCTTCGAACGCTACGGCAACATTGGTCGGCAATACTTGAGCGTTCAGACTCACAAACGTCCCCTCTTGTGAATTGAGAGAAGGGAGAAGAAGATCCGGATTCCCCACTGACCCCATAGTGAAATCACCCTCGACGTTGTATCCCACAATGTTTTCACCGCCAATATCGGCATCCAGTTCACAAATAAGGGCTACACCTGCGGTATTGACGCTCGGAGCAACCACGACCACTGAAAATTCGGTATGGGTTTCAATCAATGCGCACAATTTGGCAATGTTTTCAGCACGTTTGTGAGCCAAAACATCACTTCCGATGACGATCGTTTTTTGTTTTGCACGGAGACACGATTTGGCAATACGGCTAAACTCTTCATCTCCGACATTGGATTCGGCGCACAAATACCCCTCATCCAACTCATTCAAAAATCCTCGAACATCATCGGCAAGGTCACACCCCTCCAAAAGGGTTTTGGCGAGCATCGCAACAACCCCCTCTTCGGTTCCCACTTCGTATTTCACGTATTGTGTCACTACGTTTTGTAGAAGCTCATCTTCGATCGGGTGCATGTAGACCACTTTGGCACCGCGATGGCGTGCCGCAGTAGTCATTGCATAACGGACGGCCGGGTTATCAGTGCTGATACGCCCCCCCAATACGATCACCGTATCGCTTTGTTTGATCGCATCGAGAGTGCCGCCAAATCCGGTTTTTCCGCTGATCGAACTGTAGGCGTTCATGAATTTTTGATATGCGCGCGCCTCTTCGTTGTAAAGTTTAAATCCGAATTTCTCTTTGAGCTTTTGGAGGATCAACGCCTCCTCATTCGTAATCAATGAACCGAAACGGATTGCCGCAGTACTCTGAATCGCACTCACCGCTTTCGCAAACGCCTCTGGATCTTTGGTTCCATTAACATTGAAATCAAACCCGAAACGCCCCGCTCCACAGAGGGTCGTGTGCTCAAAATCATTGGTCACACGGTAGATTTTCGACGCTGCACCGATACTGTTTGAAGTATGGCGCACTTCGTAGGTCAATGCACAACCTGCTGAACAATGGGCACAGGTTGCTGGAATTTGAGTCAATTCCCACGCATTGGCACTGTATTGGAACGAAGAACTGACCAGCGCTCCCACCGGACACACCGCGATACACTCACCGCAGAACGTACAATCGAGTGCTTCGCTGTTTTTTGGAATCACGGATGATTTATATCCGCCGAATTTGAGTTCGATCGCATCGTCTCCGATGATCTCATTACAGACGTGGACACATTTCTCACACAAGATACACAGTGATGGATCATAATTGATCAATCCCCAGTGCTCGATTTTGCGGTGCTGATCTTTGGCACTGAAATGTTGGGACGCAATACCAAACTCCAACGTTTTGTTTTGGAGATCGCACGCACCCGATTTATCACACACACCGCATTCTAAGGGATGGTTGACATCGTAAAGACGCATAATGTTGGTACGTTCTGATTTTAGAGCGTCCGAATCGATCGTTACCGCCAACCCTTCAGTAGGAGGGGTTTGACAGCTAAGGATAAAGCCGTCGGTTTTATCAGTCTCTACCACACACAATCGGCATGAAGCACACGGAGTTGTTTTCTCCAAATAACACATCGTCGGGATATAGAACCCCGCTTTGCGCGCCGCTTGGAGGATCGTCTCCCCTTTTTGAGCAGTGACAGTCTGACCGTTAATCGTAAAAGTGATCATCCATCCCTCCTTAGTGCGCGACCATCGCGATATAATAACAGCGCATACAGCGCTCCGCCTCGGCTAACGCCTCTTCTTGGGTAAAGCCGTATTTGACTTCACGGTTGTTGTCTTTGCGCTCATCCACGGTGAGTACTTCACTGTGTTGACGCGGCAATCCCGGAAGCCACCCTTTGATCTTCTCTTTTTTGTTGTAGACTTTGAGACGTCGGAGGTGATCTTCCATGATCTCATCATCGGTGAGGGTAATATCCCCCGTAACTACATAGCGGCTCATCACCGATGCGGCACGTTTGGCTTGACCGACGGCATTGACGATCGTCATTGGGCCGTATTCACAATCCCCAGCCGCAAAGATCCCTTTGCGTGAGGTCATGTAATCTTTACCGTTGGTTTTGATCGTTGCCCAAGAGGTCATTTCGATCTCCCATTCGCTCGGCAAGAGTTTCAAATCGGCACTTTGGGATACCGCTGGGATGAGATAATCACACTCCATCTCAAAGCTCGCCCCTTCGATTTTCTCCAACGTCGGACGCCCGCCGTTCGGATCGGGAACGAGTTCGAACCGATCGACGATCAACGATTTGAGAACATCATTTTCATCTTTCATCGCCGCTACCGCCGAATGGAAAATAAACTCTACCCCCTCTTCGACCGCTTCGTGATACTCTTCATAGGTGGTGTTTTTGATGATCGTCGCTTCGTCACGGCGATAGAGCATGATCACTTTTTTGGCATTTGCACGAATCGCACAGCGCACGACGTCCATCGAGGTGAATCCACCCCCGACACACACGAGCGTTTTACCAGTCAAATCGACAAAATCACTAGGCAGCATATGACGTTTTTGATCCTCTTCACCCACCATAATGTCGTATTTGACTTGGAGATTGACTTTATCGAGAAAATCGATCGCTCCCCAGTACCCTTGGATCTCCGGACGTTCATTGTCACAATAGACTTTTTTTGAAATCCGTGTACCCGTCGCTACCAATGTCGCATCGTACTCATTCTCAAACTGACGCATCATGTCGGCGTTGACTTTGGTGTTGGTGATAAAGTTGACTCCAAGTGAGCGAACCGCTTCGATATCTTGGTTATATTTGTCGATCGGCATACGGTATTCCGGAACCCCGACCGCTACTTCACCGCCTAAAACTGGAAGCTCTTCGTACACATCGACATCGATCCCCTCAAGCGCGAGATAATAGGCTCCGGTAAGCCCCGCAGGTCCCGCACCGATTACTGCCACTTTTTTACCAATCGGAGCTTTTTTCTCAGCCGGGTGGAAGAACCCGAAACCGTGATCGGTCTCGTAATCGGCCCCCAGACGTTTGAGTTCCATAATCGAGATCGGCTCATCGAGATTGGTACGACGGCATTCGGTCTCACACGGGTGAGGACAAACACGTCCGCATGTGTGTGCCAACGGCATCGTTTGGCGGGTCGCCATCAACGAATCATCAAAACGCAAATCACGGACACCCTCAATGTAGGCCGGAATATCGACATGCGCCGGACAGGCATCCATACACGGTGCGGTGATTTTGGCAATGTAGCTCGTGTCTTCCAAGTGGTAATGTTTGGAAGCCTTTTGGCTCTCGATACATCCCATAAACTCGGATTCAAAATGGCTCATCAAATCCAAAAGGGGATTCGGAACCGTTTTGCCGATCTCACATTTAGAGGTCTCCTGCATCGTTTTGGAAACTTCGCGTAGATGTTCCATATCGGCAATAGTTCCCTCACCACGGGCAATTTTATCAAGCAGATCGTACAAAATACGTCCGCCCCATCGTCCCGGTGCGCATCGTCCACACGCTTCGGAATAGACCTGATACTGCGCGGCGTATTCCGTAGCGAGGCGAACCACATCGACTTCCGGATCGAAAATAGCAACACCGTCCCATCCGATAAATGCTTTGGAACTCGCGTGCTCGTTGTATTCCAGCGGGAGGTTATAAGCAGATTTTTCCCACTCTTCGTCACTCTTGCCGAAGTTGTTGATCTGCTCACCGCGCCACGTGGAGAAATAGACTTTACTCACAACGCTTCCTTATTTCTTGACCACAATGGTCCAATCGGCTTCGTTGAATTTCAACGAGTTCATGAGTTCACACCCAAGCTCTTTGACCAAATCTGCCGATTGTTGTACGGGGCTAAAATCACCGATCTCAAATAAAAAGATCAACACTTCACCCTGCGTTGCTTCGTTTTTGATAATATCGGACATGCGGCCTGCAAAGTTCTCTTTCAAATGACGTAAATCGTAACGTTTCACTGCATGCTCCTTTTAGCGGTCTACTTCACCGAAGACGATGTTGGTCGTCCCGATGATAGATACAACGTCCGGAATATAGTGACCCGGCAACAAGTCGGTCAAAATTCCGGTGTGCCAGAATGACGGCGCACGAAGTTTTAGACGGTACGGATAGGCATCACCTTGGGAATTGATGTAATATCCCAGCTCTCCCTTAGGTGATTCGGTCGCGACATATACTTCCCCTACCGGAGGACGCATCCCCTGTGTCACAAGGACAAAGTGCTGCATCAACGAGTAGTTTTGGGTCATAATGTCGATTTTCGGCGCCGAGATGTATTGCGGCGCATGCGCCATCAACTCCGGAGTCGTATCCGCGTACATATCAATCACTTGGTACAAGATTTTTGCCGATTCACGCATCTCTGCCATGTAGAGTTTATAGCGGGCATAGTTATCCCCTTTGTCCGATACCGGAACGTTAAACTCTACTTCGTTATACAGCTCGTACGGTTCTTCCTTACGGATATCCCACTCAACGCCCGATGCACGGAGCATAATCCCCGAACATCCCCAGCTCAAAGCCATCTCTTTGGAGATGACCCCGACGTTTTCCATACGCATTTTCCAAATACGGTTGCTATCAAGCAAGTCTTCGTAGTCTTTGATGTTTTCCGGCAATTTGTCGAGGAATTTACGCAAATCAGAAATGAAATTATCCGGAAGATCGAGCGGTACACCGCCGATACGGATCGCCGCGTGGGTCAAACGGGCTCCGCAGTAGTCTTCGATCAAATCCATCAAATATTCGCGCTCACGGAACGCGAACAAGAATACCGTCATCGCTCCAATGTCGAGTGCCGTCGTCGCCAACCAGAAAAGGTGGGACATCAAACGGTTCGTTTCCAAAAGCATCATACGGATCACTTTGGCACGGCGAGGAACGTCAAGACCGATCAACTCTTCGACCGCCAACGCGAATCCGTAGTTGTTGGAGCTTGATGCGATGTAATCCATACGGTCGGTTGTCGGCATGAACTCGTTGTAAATCATGTTCTCCGCCATCTTCTCCATACCGCGGTGAAGGTATCCGATATCCGGATGGGCTTTGGTAATCTGCTCTTGTTGCAAATGGAGCATCAAACGGAGCTGCCCGTGCGCCGATGGATGCTGAGGACCGAAGTTGAGGATCAACTCATTGTCGGCACGGTCAAATGTAATATTTTCAAAAAAAGGTCGTAATCTATTCGGTTGTTGCATACTCTAATTCCTTAACGATCGCGATCGGAGATCACGACGCTTTTTTCTGCGTCAAATTTTTCAATGAGGAACACACCGCCCTCTTCTTGGTAGCACAACGGAGTATCCGGCTCACCTTGGCTGATATCAGCGCCGCGCGGTACTTCGTGCCCTAGACGGGCAAAGCGTTCGGTGTCGTAACGATCCACACGTGCAGGATCGCGGTTTTCAGGCCCGATAATATCCCGCGCCTCTTTTCCGAAAATTTTGTCCACTTCATACCATTGAGCAAACTCATCCCCTTGGAGCGGATAGGTTTTGCGAAGCGGGAACCCTTCCCAGTCGTCCGGCATCAAAATACGTTTCATGTACGGGTGATTATTGATCACTACACCGAACATGTCGTACATTTCGCGCTCAGACCAATCCGCTGAACGGAATAGGCTTGAGACGCTCGCAATGGACTCTTTTTCGCCGATTTTGCATTTGATACGAACCCGCTTACGTTTGGACATACTGAGCATTTGGTAGAAAATCTCGAATTTTCCCTCAGTAGCGAGACAATCAATCGCTGAGAGTTCAGAAAGCTGACAATACTCAAGCTCGTTTTTCATCATCTCAAGTACTGCAAAATTATCGGCCGCATTAATAACCACCACCATTTGTTTGACTTGGATATAGGCATCCAATACCTCAAATTTGGCTTTGATCGCTTCGAGATCGGCAGCGAAAACGGCATCTTCAGAGACATCGGTTTTGGCTACTTGCGGAGCAACCCAGTAACGGTCGGTGTAATAGGGCTTTTTCTGTACGTTGTCTTTAGGTGTGTATGCTCTCATTACATCAGCCTTTTTGGTTTTTGAGCGCGGGAAGCACTCTCACGTCGGATTTTTTGTTGCAACAGCAATACCGCATACTGTAATGTCTCAGGGCGCGGAGCACAGCCTGGGAGGTAGAGATCGACGGGGATAACGCGGTCAACCCCTTGAACCGTTGCATAGGTGTTGAACATCCCGCCGGTGTTGGCGCATGACCCCATCGAAATAACCCATTTCGGCTCTGTCATTTGATCGTAGAGACGGCGGATGAACTCGGCGTGTTTTTTCGTCAACGTCCCCGCAACAACCATCAACTCCGCCTGACGCGGAGAGGCACGGAAAATCGTTCCAAAACGGTCGAAGTCATAACGTGATGCACCCGATGCCATCATTTCGATACCGCAGCACGCCAAACCGTACGTCAAAGCCCAAAGGGAGTTCGATCGACCCCAGTTGACCACTTTGTCGATTGTCGTCAAAGCGACGGGAAGTCCGCCGTCTTTGAGATAATTTACTTGATGTTGTGCCATTCGAGAGCCCCTTTCTTCCACGCGTAAATAAATCCGATTGCCAATAACAAGATGAACATCATCATCTCAACAAAACCGAACCATCCTAACAATTTGAAATCGATTGCCCAAGGAAACATGAAAACGATTTCAACGTCAAACAATAAAAACAACAACGCAAAAAGATAAAACTGCGTCGAGATACGGTTTGGTTGTTTTGTTACCTCCGGTCCACATTCGTAGACCGTCAGTTTGATTTTTTCCGTATCTTTGGCTGCCAGCGCACGGCTGGCCAAGCGTGCGATCACCGTGGTCGCGTAGAACGCGCCAAACGTTAACACAAACAGTACAAACACCCCAAAATAGGGATTTGCTACGTTGTAATGCTCCATAGTTCCGACCTTCTGTATGGTTGATGGTATATATCACAACAGAGCAAATCTCTGCCACGATATACGGTTTTTATAAAAACAGTTGTTGCACTATAACAAAAAGAGAATTAAACCAACCCTTATACACCCTATATTTTTTTGCTGCTGTCACGATTGGAAACAGGGCACTGCGACCAAAAGAAGGACAAATGTTATTTTTTGTAACACTTTATGGGATAATTTTGACTTTGGTATCGATTTGGAACACCATTGTGAGAGAGGAAAAAATTACAGGAGAAGATAGCACCTATAAAAGTGCTACCAAAAGAAGCATTATAAGTTTTTTTCGTGCAGCATTCGATCTAATGTAGCAAAAACGCCGTCACTGGCGTGTTCCATCTCTTCAAATACTTTCACAAATTGATCCGAACCGATCTCTTCGCTTTTCATTAAATCGAAAATTTTATGGGTAGAGTTATGAACAATCGAATGAGGCGATTCCAAAGAGGAGTAACTCGAAGTTTTTCGGAAAAAATCGGCCCCTTCTCCTTCGTAATACCATTTGCCCAAACGACAGTTATGGTGATCGACAAAAGCAAACTGCTCTTTTTTGGTCACAGCAGAGAGATAGGTATTGACTTTCCAGATAATGTGATCGAGTTTTGCCAAACTCATAAAAACCCGCTCAGCCGTATGCTCAGTGTGCGAAAAAGTTTCACGCATCATCTGCGCATTTTGATCCATATTCGTATTAAAACTGCCAATCGATTCATTGGACTCCTGAATACTCCCTTGCACCTGTTCAAACTTATCACCAATGGTATTCACATCTTGTTTCATCGATTGAAGTGAAATATTAATCTCACTGATTGCCTTGTCGGTACGGTCAGCCAATTTGCGCACTTCATCAGCAACTACCGCAAAGCCCCGCCCGTGTTCCCCTGCCCTTGCCGCTTCAATCGCGGCATTCAGTGCCAAAAGATTGGTTTGATCGGAAATATCTTTGATCAACACCAAAATACTGGCCACATCCTGAGCCCGCTGCGACAGTGAGCTTACGGTATCCATCGATTCGGCAGCTAAATGGTTTAGCGCTTCCAACGTCACCGAAATAGTAGCTGCTTTATGTCCTAGATCAACAATGCTTTCCAACAGTTCATGGGAACGGGAGATGTTCTCTTTGGAGGAAGCGACCGATGCAGCCATGTTCCCTTGTACATCAATCAGATTTTTTTTAAGCTGTTGGTTTTCATAGGTCATCATCATCGCCGCATTGCCGCAACGGTGTTTGTCACTCTCCTGAGCGAATATCATCTCCGACTCATGAAGTTTATTTGAGAGTTCTTGGTTTTGAACCCGTAATGCCTCATTTTCTTGGCGTAGTGCACTTATCTCTGCTCGTAATTCGGTATCGTCGCTGAACCAACCCATAATGAACCTCGTATAATGGCGTGTTGGACGCATTATACTGTTCTATTATCACAAAAAAATCATATTATTTAACGATTTATAAATCCTACCGATTTTTCCCCTTCAAAACTCCCCGTTCGCTCTTTTTGGATCTCAGCAACAAAATCATCCAGTTTAAATGTCGCATCTTTGCGTGCCGCAACGTGATAGGCAGTATTTTTGACAATCAGATTGATCTGTCCCCCTGTCAAAGGATAAGTGGAGAGTTTATCGATATCAAACCCCTCCTCATAAGGTGCATTTTTCGGTAACATCATTTTCCACAAAGTCAACCGCTGTTTTTGATCCGGTTTCTTGAACTCGATTTTGTAATTAAATCGGCGTGAAAATGCCTGATCGATGTTTTCAAGGAGATTGGTCGTCGCAATCAAAATCCCCTGAAACTTCTCGATCTGTTCCAAAAAGATATTCTGCATCTGGTTGTGCATCTGATCGGCGGAGGAGCCGATTCCTGCTGAACGGGCAGAGAGGAACTGATCGGCTTCGTTGAGGAGCAAAATCGGCTCGGTTTTCGTCTGGCGGGTCAAATCGGCGTAGGTATCGAAAATTTTGCGGACGTTCTTTTCCGATTCTCCGACATACATCGAGAGGATTTTGGAACAGTCAAAACTAAGCACCTGCCGCTTGAGCGAACGGGAGAGGGAATGAGCGGTGAGCGTTTTCCCCGTCCCCGGAGGGCCGTAGAAAATAATCCGTGCGTCAATCCCCGCTTTTTTGTCTTTAACCCCCCACTCATGGAGACGTGCGATCACTTCACGATCCAACTGCCGCATCAAGTTTTGGAGCGTTTGTTCGGTAGAAGGGTTCAAAACGACGTTTTCGAGCGACGTCGTCGGTTCGATCAGCTCAAAAATCTCCTGCTCTTTGATCAGCATATC
The DNA here is from genome assembly GCA_964495485.1 of uncultured Sulfuricurvum sp. GTDB lineage: Bacteria > Campylobacterota > Campylobacteria > Campylobacterales > Sulfurimonadaceae > Sulfuricurvum. The sequence continues at coordinate 126,956 of CAZBVJ010000003.1, read as the reverse complement.
GAGTTTGAGCTTGCGCACTTTTTTCTTTTTCTGCGGATGCATGATCGATTGCAATACCTCATCGACAATGTAAAACGCTCTGCTGATACCCCCGAACGGATTGAGCATCTCCTCATAATCGATCACGTCGTCATTGATCAAACGGGAACCGTCTTCGAGGAGGGCACGGTTTTTGATTCGCTCGTAATCATCGAAACTGATCAGATCGATGAGGGTATTCATTTCCCGCAGGTTCCCCTCAGTAGCGCTGTACTCCTCTTTGAGAAGTGCTAAAAAGATCACTTGCTCTTTGGGTTCGAGCTTTTTTTGTTTGAAAAAACGATCCAACACCACATCTTGAGAGGTTTGGGCAATCCGCTCGTCAATCCGTTTTTCGAGAAGATCGAGTTTGTTTTGGATGCGGTTGATCCCCAAAGAGTGCTCGTTTCCGTTGTGACGGATAATCGACATCTTTTGGTAGAGTTCGATTCGGAAAAACTGATCTTGGAGATACTCCAGATGATCGGCGTAAGGTTTAATGTCAGGGAGGGTCATCTCCAACGACCCCTCTTCAAGGAGTTTCATAAAGACCGACGTGAGGGCAACGGGGGTGTTATAGAGTTCCAAATGGGAAAGCTCGCTGATTTTGAGCGGGGTGAAAGAGTGGTGGGTCAGCCATCCCAGCTCAAGGAGGGTTTTCACCTCACCAAAATGGTCCAGATAGGTGTAATCCTCTGCACCATAAAGCTCTTGAAGCAATTCGGCGACGATAACGTCCTCTTGGGACTGTAAAAATTTACGGGTCAAAAGACGTAAAATTTTGGCCTCATCGACCGTACATTTGAGCTGCGAAAAAATATGGGTTTTTTCAATCGTTTTATTTTCTAAAAAATCGACCAGATATTTCAATGGATTCCTTGTTTGAGAACGCGCTTGAGCACTTTGCCCGTTGCGGTTTTGGGTAGAGATTCTACCACGGTTATGGTTTTAGGGATTTTAAATGCCGCCAGATGCTCTTTCAGTTGTCCTTTTATAAAAGCTTGGGAGGTATCTTCATATCCCTCTTCAAGCTCCACAAATGCAACCGGAACCTCTCCGCTGTGGGGATCGTGCACTCCGATCACGGCGGCCAGTTTAATCTGCGGCAACAACATCATCTGCTCTTCGATCTGTCGGGGATAGATATTGATCCCTTTGGAGATAATCAGATCTTTGATTCGATCGACAATGTAAATATACCCCTCTTCGTCGACTTTGGCGATATCTCCGGTCCGAAGCCAGCCGTTTTGGATCGTCTCTTCGGTCGCAGAGGGGTTGTTCAAATACCCCTGCATCACACAATCACCCCGCACGATCAACTCACCTGCTTCGCCAATCGGAAGTTCCACCATCTCATCATTGACGATTTTGACCTCATACTCATACAATGGCAACCCGACGGAGAGGGTTTTTTGTCTACCTAGCGGATTGATCGCCACGGCAGGGGAACACTCACTGAGTCCATACCCCTCTAACATCGTAGCGCGTTTAAAGGTGGAACGAAATCGGTTGAGGGTATCTTCACTCAGCGCCGAACCGCCGGAGATAAAACAGCGGATGGAGTTGAACCACAGAAAATACCACGGCAGTTTTGCACGGATGAGGGCATTATAAATATCAGGAACCCCCATAAAAACCGTGACCCGTTTGAGAAGCGTTTGTTTGATGATATTGCTAAAAGGTAAAATAGAGGGGATAATGACAAATGAGCCTCCGATGTAAAACGGCAGCATCACCATAATCGAAAAGGTAAACGAGTGAAACATCGGCAAATAGACGATAAAACGATCCCGTGAACTCAAATCGAACCGCTCTTTCGCCGCAATGAGATTAGAGAAGAGGTTGCGATTGGAGATCATCGCCCCTTTGGGGTGCCCCGTTGTCCCTGAGGTGTAAAAGATCACCGCCGTATCATCAAGCTTGGCAGGTGACGCGGTATGGGTATGCAAATGATCTGAGAGGATTTCATCCAGTACCAAATGACAAGCGTCCTCCTTGGGCGCTTTATCGATCCAGATGGTGTGGGTAATCGACTCAACCGCATCACAAAGTTCATTCACCTCTTTGGAAAATTTGGAAGAGGTGATCAGCACTTTGGCACCGCAGTCGCTGAGAATATAACGGTACTCTTCGTTTTTGAGCATCGTATTGATCGGCACCGTGATCGCTCCGAGTTTGCTAATGGCAAAAACGCTTTGGACAAATTCGAGGCTGTTAGGGCAAATCAACGCAATCTTATCCCCTTGAACCACTCCCATCACTTCCAACGCCCGCGCCATCCGATCGACACGTTCCAAAAAGTCCCGATAACGGATGCTCTGATCGTCGATAAAGATTACACTTTTGGAGGGATTATCTTGCGCGACACTAAAAAGCATCGCATAAAAATTCTCATACGGATAGGAGATCAAAAGCGATACTCGATTCCGGCGGTAATCAAATAGGCTCGTGCATCAGAAAATTCCCCATTTATTCCATTATCGTTTGTAGTGACCGTGCGGGATTTCTTCAAATCCACCAATCCTGCCAATCCGATATTCCATTGGTTATTAAGCTGATAACGTCCACCCAATGAAACAATCCACGCATCCGAATCGGGGAGTTCAAACCCAAGCGTTCTTTCCGGAACCGGAGATTCATCGTAGGCTACCCCAGCCATTGCGGTCCATTTATCGTATTGTTGCGTTAACCCGAGACGGTAACTGTTAGAATCTTCATAGTTTTTTGCTTTAGGAGTATCAAAATAAGGTGCTAACCCGCCAATTGAAACAGGGTAATTGAAATCTAACTCTTTATACGACGACCAAAAAGTACGCTCATATACGGCTTCTACCGTAGTACCATGACCAAATGAATAAGCGGCAGCTAAATTAAGTGCTGCCGGAACGGGTACTGAAACACTTACATCACCGTTATAAGCGAGCGTACTTCCTGAATATAACTTAGCGTTTCCTTCAACGTTTAAATCTACATTTGAACGATACGTCGCCGCTAAAGAGAACTCTTGACTCGGTTTATACATTAAGGCAAGGTTATAACCAAAATCAATCGCATCTCCTTCCATATCGCGTGAAACTACATACGAACTTTTAACCACTCCGCTAGTATGGATAATCCGTAAACCCGCACCGAAACTGACCGTATCGCTAATCGGTACCGCAAACGACGGATTCACTTCAACCGTTTCTAATGTAAACTCTTCCGCACTGTATACCGCCGGAGCATTGTCCCACCGTTTCGATAAACCTGCCGGAACAATTACACTCAACCCGACACGTGCACCGTTATCCCCCAATTTTTTAGAGGCAAAATGGAGTGTAGGGACTAAAAAGTTTTCACTTTTGGAATCGATATTGGTTGTTCCGCTAGTAGAAGCATAATGGATAGACGAAAGCCCGATATAAGTCATATCGCCTTCAAACAGATAGGTATCTTCGTTATACACCATCGCCGCAGGATTGTAATACGCCGCGTCCGCTCCATGTGCATTAGCGACATACGCCGCACTCAGCGCCGTCGCATTGATCGAACTCTCCGGAATTTTGTATCCCCCCGCCATTGCTGCCGCCGCTGCGACGGACAGTAGTACCGCGTATCTCATCATCTCTCCTGTAGTGAATAAAGTAGCTCAATCTCTTCTGCCCAAATCGTCTCATCGATCGTCTCTAGCACCAAAGGAATATCATCCATTCTCGGATCATTCATCAAAAACCGAAACGCTTCAACTCCGATTTTCCCTTTTCCGATTGAATCGTGTCGGTCGACATGACTCCCTAAATCGGGTTTGGAATCGTTGATATGCATCCCCCGCAGATAGTTGAACCCCACTATTCTATCAAATTCCGCCCATGTTGCATCATACGCTTCACGGGTTCTAATATCATACCCTGCGGTAAACATATGACACGTATCGATACAGACACCCACTCGTGATTTGTCCTCTATACGCTCTATAATGGCGGCAAGGTGTTCAAATTTCCACCCCAAATTTGACCCTTGACCCGCCGTATTTTCGATCACTAAAGTGACACCGCTGGTAACACTTAGTGTTTCATTCATACTCGAAGCGATACGCTCGATGCACTCCTCTTCACTGATCTGTTTAAGATGGCTGCCGGGATGAAAATTGAGCCGATCCAATCCCAACTGCATACAGCGACGTGTCTCATCGATAAACGCTTCGAGCGATTTTTGCCGTTTATCCTCTTCGGGATGTCCGAGATTGATCAAATACGAATCGTGAGGAAGGATGTGTTTGGGGAGGATTCCACTTTTGGCAAGGTTCTCTTTGAACAGCGCTATCGTCTCCTCATCCAGAGGCTTCGCCGCCCATTGTTTTTGGTTTTTGGTAAAGAGGGCAAACGCCCTCGCCCCGATCGCCATCGCATTGAGAGGGGCATTAAAAACACCGCCCGAAGCGGAAACGTGAGCGCCGACAAATTTAGACATGAGTATTCCTGATAGTTTAGTATTGGTATTTTAGCGAAGTTTCCGAATTCTCTCTGCCGCTTCTTGGAGTACTTCTAGTGGTTTAGAGTAGCAAAAGCGAACCATATTTTTCCCCGCATCGTCGTGGTAAAATGCCCGTCCCGGAACCGAAGCAACCCCCGTTTTTTCGAGTATCGCCATCGCTTTTTCAAAATCATCGCTTCCCGCCACACGGCTCACGTCGGTCATGACGTAATACGCCCCATTTGGAATACTCGGAGTCAGCCCCGCATCACGCAACGCACTGCAAAAGAGATCACGTTTGTGCTCATGAAGTCGGGCAAGGTGGGTGTAATACTCATCCCCAAGTTCTTCCAACCCAACCGCCGCGCCAATCTGAAGCGGTGCGGGAGCGCAGACATAGATCAGATCGTTAAGCTGCGCCATCGCTTCAATGACATTAGTCGGTGCAATCGCATACCCCAAACGCCATCCGGTGATACTGAACACTTTGGAAAACCCGCTCAGTACAACGCATCGATCTCTCAGATTGGGAACACTGAGTGCGGTAACGTGCACCGCATCGCCGTACAAGAAATGTTCGTACATCTCATCGGCGAAAACAATCAAATCGTGTTTTTCGGCAAACGTGCCGATTTGTTCCAACTCTTCACGGGTATACACTTTACCGCTCGGATTGGCGGGGTTACAGATCACCATCGCTCTTGTTTTTGGGGTCACTACCGCTTCGAGGGAGTCTAAATCGAGTTTCCATTCCGGTGCTTCGAGACGGACGAATGTCGGAACTGCCCCCAATGAAGTAAGGGTGGAGCGGTGATAGCCGTAGTAAGGTTCGAACAGTATCACCTCATCGAGCGGGTTCAACAATGCCATGCATGCGGTATAAAACGCCCCCGTCGCCCCGTCCGAGACGAGAACTTGCTCGGGAGCAATCTCGACATTGTAAAACCGTTTCATTTTAGCGGCAATCGCATTGCGCAATCGAGGCAACCCCTCCGTCGGCGTATAGATATTGATACCCTCATTCATCGCCGCATACGCCCCCTCGATCACCGCTCGGGGAACTTCGAGATCGCACACCCCTTGCGCCATATTGATTCCGTTCATAGCGTTACACGCTCTCGTCATAGACCTGATATGGGATTGCTCAACCGTGCCGCTTCGCTCACTCAGTCGCATTGGTCTCCTTTAAATCTTCTATTTTAATAATGAGGCTGTTGAGACGGTCTTTGAAATAGATCTCCCCTTTCCCTCGGCGGTACATAATATCCATATCATCGTTTCGGATAAACTGGAACAGCCGCCCGTCACACATCTCCTCTTTTCCCTTTCCGCCGAAAATATCTTTCCCCAGCAACACATGTCGCATCGTATCAGACGGATAATCGGGGTATAAATACTCTTTGACAAATTTCCCCTCATCCATACACCCCGCACTCACACACACCTGTTCATCGATAGTGATTTTCTCTACCGCAATTCCGGCTGCAAAAAGTTCAATCTCCACCGCCGATCCGTCATGCCGAACATAACCCGTATCGGCAAATTTGAGCTTGGGAGTTTTGAGGGTGATGAGTTTAGGCTCATTGACTGTGTATACTTTCGTAACACACCCTCCCAAAAAAAGGGCTATCAGACTAACCCATAGGATAAAGAATTTTCGCATGTACCTCATCCAGTTTTTGGAGTAGTTCGGAGCTGAGCATCACATCCATTGCCGCAAGAGTCGCATCGAGCTGTTCAGGTGTCGTCGCACCGATAATCGTCGAGGCGACAAAGTCAAACTGTTTGCTCCACGCGATCGCCATCGTCACAGGATGAAGCCCAGCTTCGGCGGCGATACGAAGATACTCCTGCGTCGAGGCCAACGTTTTGTCGTTCATAAACCGTGCCGCCATCAGACGCTGACGTTTATTGGCCGATTTGACGTAATCGCTAAACCGCCCCTGCGCGTTGATATCTTGGTTGTATTTGCCACTCAACACACCGCCTCCTAACGGTGAATACGGCAATAATGAGATATTTTCTTCACGGCACAATGCTCCGATTTCGGTCAAATCGCGGCGGTTGAGGAGGGAAAAATTGTTCTGTATCGATTCAAAGCGGGCTAACTTTTCGTATTTGGAAACCATCAGCGACTTCATCGTCCCCCGCGCCGTATCGTTGGAGGTTCCGATATAGCGCACTTTGCCGCTTTGCACCAGTGCATCGAACGCGCGCATCGACTCTTCGATGGGTACTATCGTATCGGGCCAATGCATCTGATAGAGATCGATGTAATCAGTACCCAGACGTTTGAGCGAACCCTCGATAGCCCGCTCGATATGGAACCGATCCATCGCTGTCAACCCGTGACGAATCGGTGGAACAAACCATCCTGACGCGGCACCTGCCACTTTAGTCGCCAAAATAATCGAATCGCGCGGTTTTGTTTTGAGCCAGCGACCTACCATCTCCTCGGTCAACCCTGCCAAACGTCCTTCAGGCGGGACAGGATAAAGCTCTGCCGTATCGAAAAAGTTGACTCCGGCATCGTACGCTTTGTCCATTATGGCAAAGGCATTTTTTTCATCGCATTGCGTCCCAAAGGTCATCGTCCCCATACAAATAGGGGATACCCGCAATCCGCTCCGTCCGATATATCGATAGTGCATTCGTTCTCTTTTGAGTGTAATTAATATGTAATTGTATTCTACCGTTTTTTGAGATACAATTAACGCCATGTAATTCAACAGGAGAACACTATGCTCGACACTCTTCGTGAAGCCCAAAAACATTTTCAAGAGGTCTATGCCCTGCTCACGCAAAATAGTTCACACGATAACGCCTATTTTACCCAGCTCAGTATCGCCACCGAAGAGGCGTATGTACTTATGAATGAGGGGATGTGTGCCAGTAACTCGGTGTGTCATGAGTGTGCGGAGCATCGTGATTTTATCCGATCCATTCTTGAAATTCTCAGTAAACTCGAACTTGACAGCAGCACCAAAGAGCACTACGAAGAGGCCCTTTCCGAATACACCGCACGGGTCAATTCGATTCTCAAAAACATAACCGACGCGTTAAAAATGTGAGTTGCATCCCGATAGGAGATTATCCTTTTCTAAGCTATAATCTCTTCAATGGATAGAAAACTCATCAGTGATTTTTTTCACCTCAACCAACCCAACGATATGGAACAGTGTATCGAGCTCTTCACCCTATTTGGCGGGTATGCCTCCCCTATCAATGTGGACGAGTCTATCGAGACTCTTTTAAAACACCATATTTTAGAGCCCTTTGAATCCCATAGAGAAACCATCATCTCACCGCTGGATAATAATCCCCTCTACATCAATCTCCTCCGCGCTATTGCCATAGGAGATCGGCGGCAGGGTTCGGCATTTCGGCGTGCCCGTATCGGCAAAGAGCGGGGTAATGAAGCGTTTGAATACCTTCGACATTGCGGTTACCTCTCTATTGAGCGTTCACGTGAAATCCCCCTCCAAAGGCTCTATCCGAAACAGAAGTTCAAAAAAGAGATCGAGCACCACCGTATCAGCCATAAATTCCGCTTTGCTACCCCGTTTTTACGTTTTTGGTTCGCCTTTGTCGAACCGTTTACCGCTTCGATCCGTGAGGAAAACTACACCCGTTTTTATGAACATTTCCATACCCACTTCAATGCGTTTGTCGGATTTACGTTTGAAGAGCTGTGTGATCTCTATATTCGGGAGATTTTAACGGAACAATTCGATGCCGAAATTCTTGATTCGGGGAGTTACTGGGATCGTGAGGTGGAGATCGATCTCTTCACCGAAACGCTCGATGGTCAAACATGGGTGGGTGAGTGCAAATGGACCAATCACAAAGTAAACAAAAAAGAGTTCCATAAACTTGAAGAGAAATGTTCTAAACTCTCCCTCGCTCCCGATAAAATTCTTCTCTTTACCAAAAGGGGATTTTCAAACGAACTGAGCGAACTCAAAGAGAAACGGCTTTACCGTTTTTGTGCAGAGGATTTGGCTCAATTGACTGCTAACAGAGGATAACGTTTAGCTCGCGGCACGTAAAGCGCTGTACGCCTCTTGGAGAAGTTGGAATTTCTCCGTGTATTTGTTGATAACGCGGTCCCCTTTTGTTTGGACACGATCGGGGTGATACCGTTTTGCCAACTCACGGTACCGTTTTTTGATATCATCGGCTTTGGCCCCTACCGGCAACTCAAAAATTGCGTGATAACGGATCATTTTATCGAGTGCTTCGCTACCGAATCCCCATCCCCGATAGTTGCCGTATAATTTGCTCATAAACTCATCATCGTATTCATAATTGAGTGAAAAATGGAGTACGTCGCGACGATTGAGCGTTTTCTCTAGCCGTGCTTTTGCGAGCGATGTACTCACATCGACATGGAGCGAAGTTTCGGTAGAGCTAAGTACCAATGAAGCAAACTGCTGTTTGAGATACCGGATAACCCATCGGGAAGGTTTGGACAAAACAAACGTAACACGTGCAGAACTGAAGGCATAAAGTTTGATCGACACTTTTTCATTTTCACGATAAGGGATTTCGATCCGCACGGCGGCAGTGCGGCATTTTTTGAGTGAACGGCGGTAAAAAGGGCTGCTGAGCTCATTGGCTTTGGTATAACGTTCACTGAGGTTTTCCAAAAACTCCTCTTTTTGGTTCGCGGAGCTTTCGTTATTCAGTACCAATACTCCGTTATCCAAAAACAGGGTGTTATGGATGTGATGATCAAAAAACTCCTCCATCCACGACTCTTCGAGCGTGTTGGAACTTCCTTGAACAAAGATAGCGTTATTGCGTAAAACGACTCTCACAGCAACCCCCGTTAGTGATTCTTACCTCACTAAAGCAAAAGAGGTTCCAATTTTACGATTGTTTGACAATCTCCCCGTAGCACTCCGGTCGTCGGTCACGGATCAATCCCCAATAGTGACGGTGTTCGCGAATGGATACAGGATCAAATTCGCTGTAGAGGATCTCTTCACGATCACGGGAAGCTTCGGCAACTTTTTCGCCCGTATGATCGGTGATAAACGAGGAGCCATAAAACGTGAGAGTACAACTCTCGCCGACCTCTTCCCCGATACGGTTGGCGGCGATAACGGGAATAATGTTCGCCGCAGAATGACCCATCTGTACTCGCTGCCAGTGTGACGCTGAGTCCACACCGATCTCAGGCTCGCTTCCGATGGCGGTGGGGTAGAAGATCATATCGGCACCCATCAATGTCAATGAACGTGCTGTTTCAGGAAACCACTGATCCCAACAGATACCGACTCCGACATTCCCAAACGCGGTTTTCCACACCTTGAAACCTGTATCTCCCGGCTCAAAATAAAATTTCTCTTCGTATCCCGGACCATCGGGGATATGGGTTTTGCGGTAATTTTCCATCACGGTGCCGTCCGCATCGATCATCACAAGCGAATTAAAATAGTGCTCACCGTCCCGCTCGAAATAGCTGATCGGCAACACAACCCCAAGCTCTTTGGCTAATACGCTAAAATGGTCAACGAGAGGGTTGTTTTCCAGAGGTTGCGCCCATTCGAAATACTTTTTGTCCATATCTTTGCAAAAATAATACCCCTCGAACAGTTCGGGGATCAAAATAATATTGGCTCCGTTGTGCGCCGCTTCGCGCACCATTGTTTCCGCTTTGGCTACATTTGCGTTTTTATCCCCGCTCATTTGCATTTGGATTGCCGCTACTTTGATCATAATCGTACCTCGTCAAAATTCTTATACAAAATTATAGCTCAGCACTTATTAAACCTTAAAGCTATCGGTGTTATCCTATTGTAACAAAGCATCAAGGAGTCTATTATGAAGATCAATGATCAAAGCTATTCACTCCCTAATCTCAATGCCGAAAGCTCCAAAAGGGATAAAACTCTCGAAAAAATAGCTGCCGGCATTGAGCTGGGGATGCAAGACAATGCCTCACGATCCATTGCGGATATGCTTCAAAATCAGATTTCGACGATGTCTCAGGGACTAATGAATCTCAATGACGGCGTTTCCATGATGCAAATCGCGGGAGGGGCTCTTAATTCATTGAGTGCTCAGAGCGAAAAATTGAGTGACCTAAGCGTACGGTATAACAGTGCGTCCCTAAACTCCACTCAAAAGCAAGAACTCCAAAGCGAATTTAACCGTACGGTCGAATCAATGCAGCAAAATGTCGAAGGTGCTACATTTAGCGGTAAAGCGCTCTTTGGAAGCGAGATGACTTTTTCAACAGGAGAAGGGTCTATTTCGAGTGCATTGCCTGAGCTTTCGCCGCAGTCGCTCTCGATCGACAATCAAGAGGGGATTCAAGCGTACCGCGAATCTCTGACGCAAGCCTCTTCCCAAATCGGCTCAACGACCAATGAGATGGTCAGTGCATCCGATAATCTATTGACTCAAATCAGCTCTGCCGCTGCCGCGAAAAGCCAGATTGCCGATACCGATTTGGCCAAAGTGATCAGCGAATATCAGCAAAGTACTACGAAGCTCAATTTGGCTCAAATCGCAATGAGTCACCAGCACGACACACTTCGACAAACGATTGGGAGATTGTTGGGGTAAAAAGAGGTTAAAGATCGAATGGCTACATTCGATCTTTAGCTTGGATTCCAAGAAGTGAGAGTCCCGTTTTAATCGAGAGGGCAACGACAAGGAGAAGTTTTAGCAATTTTGCCTCATCTTCCGTTCCGATAATACGATTGTCGTAGTAGAATTTATGCAATCTTCCCGCTAACACTTTGAGGTAGTCGGGGAGTTTTTGGGCTTGACGCGATTCAAACGCGTCATCAATAATTTCCGGCAACAACAACGCCTCAAACAACAATCCGTCCGCATCGGCACTCAGATCATGCAAGCGTGCTTCCATGATCTCATCCATACTTTTCTCGCTTTTGGCAACAAGAGTTTGAATCCGCGCATGAGCGTATTGGATGTAATAGATCGGATTCGAGCTGTCTTGGCGTTTGAGCTCTTCGATATCAAATTCGAGTGCCGTGTCACATTTTTTGGATGCAAACATAAAGCGCAAAGCGTCTGATCCGATCTCTTCGACGACATCGTTCATCTGAATCACCGTTCCTGCACGTTTCGACATCTTGAACGGTTCACCGTCTTTGAGGAGGCTCACCATTTGTGAGAGGAGCACTTCGAGTTTCGATGCATCGTATCCCAGATAGGTGACTGCCGCTTTGACACGGGCAATATAGCCGTGATGGTCCGCTCCCCAAATGTTGATATAATCTTCATAGCCGCGCTCAAACTTTTGGTTATGATAGATGATATCTCCGGCAAGATAGGTTGGACGGCCGTCTTCACGCACCACGACACGATCGTGATCATCGCCGTGTTCAGAGGATCGGATAAAGGTTTTACCTTCATTGACGTAAACGCCCTCACCCATTTTCGCCATAACACGATCCCATTCATCGTACAACGACGCTTCGCTGACAAAGGTATCGAATTCAATATTGATCGCTTTTAGATCGGCAACAATAAGGGCTAAAATTTTATCTTTTGCCCACAGTGCCAACTCTTTTTGGCGGCTCTCATCACGCAACGCTTCTTCACCGAAAAGGTCAAGAACTTCTTTGGCCAGATCACTCAGATATTCGCCGCGATAGTATTTTTCCGGCCATTCGACGTTTTCACCCAACAAAGCGCTGCGCCCTTCCAGCTGTAGCGATACGCCGAGCAAATCGATTTGGTTCCCTGCATCGTTGACGTAATACTCTGCCGTGATATCGTAGCCCAAATGGCGTCCGAGCCGTAGCATCGTATCGCCATACACCGCACCGCGTGCATGTCCTATATGGAGCGGTCCCGTCGGGTTTGCACTGACGAATTCCAAAAGGATAGACCCTTTTTTATCACTGCTTCCGAATTGTTCACCGTGGCTCAACGCCCATGAAGCGTACTCATCCAAGAACGACTCAGAGAGACGGAAATTGATGTACCCTTTGACCGATTCAACCGCACCGAACATCTCATGATCGTTAAACGACGTTGCAATCTCTTCGGCAATTGCCATTGGGGATTTGCGAAGCTCTTTAGCTAATGAAAAAGCGATTGGGGTAGCGAAGTGACCGAAAGAGCGATCTTTCGGTTTTTCGAGGATAACGTCACAATTGAATTTATCGCGCAACAGCGCACTGACTCGCTGTTTCAAGGCTTACGCTTGTGTAGTAGTTTTAGGAGCTTCGACCGTAGTCGTAGTAGTCGCATCCACTTGTTTTGGAGCTTCGGTCGGAGTAGCGGTTGCTACCGTTTCTTCCTCTTTCATCTCTTTTTTAAAATTACGGATACCTTGTCCGATCCCTTTGGCTAAATCAGGAATTTTTTTCGCACCGAAGAGCAAAATAACAATCCCGAAAATCAATAATAATTCAGTTCCGCTTGGCATACTCATATTCAGAGTTCCTTCTGTAAAAAATTAAGTGGAGAAGTATAACGTATTTCAATCAATACACCAAAAGAAATTGGTTACGATGCTTCCCACGTTTGAACAAATTCGTTGATTTGCAACGTCGGTATTTTCATTCTCGCTGCTTTTGCGATCGAAATCAAAATTTCCGCCGCCTCATCTAGATTGTCATTCACCACCAAAAAATTGTATTCACTGATCCGCTGCACTTCCCGTTTTGCCATCTCGATACGGTTACTAATGATCTCTTCGCTATCGGTTTGGCGGTTATGCAAACGGCGTTTCAGCTCCTCTAACGTAGGAGTAGTGATGAAAACCGATGTTGTGATATCCCCTAGACGATTTTGTACCGCATCATGCCCTTGGACATCGATATCAAAAATGACCAGTTTCCCCTCTTTGAGCGCTTTTTTTACAGGTCCAAGTGAGGTTCCGTAATAGTTGCCGTGCACTACCGCATATTCCAAAAACATCTCTTCTTCGATCTCATGTTTGAACTCTTCGACACTCACAAAATGGTAATGGACACCATTAACTTCACCGCTGCGCATCGGTCGTGTCGTTGTCGAAATCGAAAAATAGGTAGGTCCGATATGATCAACGATTTTAGAGATCAGTGAACTTTTGCCGGCTCCGCTTGGGCCGGATAAAACAAGTATAGCTCCGCTGCGACGGTTCATGCATCATTCCCGAAATTGATATTAATACTGATGTTAAGCCCTTTGAGTGATTTGGCAACCTCTTCATTCGACAGAGCTTTGAGCAACGCTTGGAGGGCCTCTACCCCCTCAGCATGCGAGGGCTTGATCTCATCATCGCACGACACAGGGGCCGAGACACTCTCCTCGATAGCTTCTGATTCCTCTTCAGTTTCATCCAAAAACTCTTCAGATTCCGCTTCAGCCTCTTCGTTCTCCTCTTCTATCTCTTCACCAATAGCCCGTTTCAACGCTTTCTCATCGAGGGCATCAAACGGATCCCCTTCGCCTATATCCATCATCGAATCCTCTTCAATATCCGGAAGTTCCAACTCCTCCAACAGTGAATCGTCTACTTCAAGATCCAAATCGCCGAGCTCTAACTCACTCTCCAACGTCTCAGGGGAAAGGTTGTTCATGGCATCTTCGATTTGGGACTCCAAATCACCAAGGTCCTCTTCCTCTACCAATGGCTCATCGAGACCATCCAACTCCAGGTCATCCCCCAGACTCTCATCCAGAGTCAATGCCTCATCAAAACCGCTCTCATCACTCAGTTCCGATGCCGCTGCCGTTTCATCCTCAAAGTCAAATGCTTCTTCATCTAAAAGTTCTTTATCCTCAAATGACGGAATCTCTACATCTTCGATATCCGATTCACCGTTTTTGTCCTCTTCAAACAGTTCATCCAGCCCCATGTCCTCAAACGAATCGTTTTCTGCAACAACCTCGTCCGGCTCTTCTTCTAAGGTGTCTAATGTCTCCTCGATCGGTTTGATCTCGATCCCTTCCTCTAGGTTCCAATCGTCACTTTCGGTATCATCAAGGAGATTTTGAACCTCTTGCACCTCTTCTTGATCAAGAATTCCCGTTTGAGGCGTTTCATCCGGAATCGTCTCAAACTCCTCCAGATCCAAATCGTCGTTGCTCAAATCAATTTCGCCTTCCAAATCACCCAAATCAAACGACTCTATCTCTTCAAGATTCAATCCATCTTCATCACCCGAGAGCTCAGGCAATGTCTCTTCGAGATTGATAGCATGAATCGGTTCCTCTACCTTTTCGGGAACAACCGAAGAGTTAATCTTTTTCTCAATTTGGACAAACATATCCACCAAATCGGTCGGAAGAAACGGTTTATGGATAACGTTATCAAATCCTAAAGGAGCCGGTTGACCCCGTGTCGCCATCAATAACGTATTCTTGCAGGTGATCACCTCTTTAAGCGAGAAAAACAGTTCATCACTGTACATTGCATCATCGATGATCAATAGATCATAGTCGCTCTCGCCGATCTCATCTATCGACCACACAACACTGAGTTCATCTTTCGTTTTTTGCGCGCTGAGAGCCACCAGTTTACGAACAACCGGGTTATCGTTAAAAAGCAAAATTTTCATACGCTCTGCTACCCCTCTTTAATGCTCTTGTTCAACCAAAAGCTTCATGGTATCATTGTAACTAAAAAAAAATTAAATGATAAAACTTCTTCTCATTCTATTTTCGTTTATCTCGGTTTTTGGTGCGGATACACCGTTTATTCTCCCCAACAACCATTCCGCTTTACTCTATTATCTCGGAACGTATTTCAAAAATGCTCAAAGCATTGTTATCGTTTCTCCCGCATTTAACCACACCGAACTCAAAAAAAAGATCGAAAAATCGGCACAAAAAGGGTCACAAGTCACCCTCATCGTCGCAAACCCCAAAGGAGATCCCCTCTCGATGATCCAGTATCAGAATATTGATCTTATAGTCTCGCCCGTACAACTTCATGAGACCACTTTTTTGGTGGATGAGAGGATGATGTGTAGTTTTAATGGCAAAATCGATGAAGAGGAGATGAGCTTATCCAAAAGGGACGTTCGTTGCAGCGATCACAAAGAGGTCATTGCACAACATTACGTTATCGTCAAAACTCTTAGACAAAAAGCAAAGCCCTATTTAGAATAATTTTCCCAAAAAGTTATAGGCATCTTGCGTTTGGGCGGTTACAATCATCAGCGTCGCTCCCAATGTCACCATGATAACAACAAATGAAATGGCTATCTTGATTGGCATCCCGATAACCAAAAGGTTAAACTGAGGCATCGTTTTCATCAACATTCCAAAAATAACATCCGCCAACATGGTCAAAGCAGTGATTGGAAAAGCGATCATAAACCCAACCACAAACATATTGGTCATCGCATGCATGATGTATTGAAAAAGGGAAGGTGTCATCATAAAACCTCCCAACGGTACCGATGCAATCGATTCGGAAGCATAAAGCAGTATCCAGTGATGCAGATCGAAAATGAGCAACACCATCAGTGCCAATAACGCCAAAAACTGACTCACGATCGGCATCGACACCCCCGACTGGGGATCAATAGCCGAAGCGAGCGAGAATCCCATCATAAATGAAATCTGCCCCCCTGCAAAGGTGATGACATGATACGCCAACTGTAGCACTATCCCTACTGCTAGACCAAAAAGAAGTTCCCCCAAAATTGCAACCGTCAAACTGAGTGCATCCATTGGGATATTGAGCGGCGGAACCGCCCCGAAGAAAAAAACGGTAAAGAAAAATGCCATTGCCGCTTTCACCGACATCGGTATATTCATGTGGGAAAATATCGGAACCGCCATAAACAGAGCAGTAAAACGGGTAAAAAGGAGCAAAAATGCGACTGTCCGACCTTCGCTAAAAAGCTCTGCCCATTCCATTCTCTCAAACCTGCTTTAAACTGCCCTCTTGCATCCGATACCGATAGGTACAGCGAGACGCAAGCGATTCATCGTGGGTGACAAGCACCATACCGGCTTGATGGTGTTCGAGATACTCTTCAAAAATCTCCATCACCTCCATCGCGGTAGCATGATCGAGATTCCCCGTCGGCTCATCAGCAAAAATCAGACGCGGTTTTTTGGTCAATACGCGCGCGATCGATACCCGCTGCTGCTGCCCTCCGGAGAGTTCGGTCACCTTTTGCTGGATAACCCGATCAATCCCCAGCCGCTCGATCAGATACGGATCAATCGTCTGGTTTGATAAGAGTGCGGCCACTTCGAGATTCTCATGGGCGCTGAACCCTTTGAAGAGATAGTGGCTTTGGTAAATCATCCCCAAATCGTTACGTCGGAGTTTGACCAACTCTTTATCAGACATCCGATAAACATTGTTTCCAAAAAGTTCCACATCGCCGCTGATCGGGTGTAAAAGGGATGAGAGAATATGCATAAGAGTTGACTTGCCGCTCCCGCTAACGCCGATAATCGCCATCGATTCTCCGGCATTGAGGCTCAGATTCACATCCTCAAAAAGAGGGTAGTCAAAATGGTGCGATAAAGAGGCTGCTTTTAAAAGTGTCATAATGAGATTATAGGGGAAAAAGGTTAAAAAGAAGAAGAGACTCCGCAAAAAGCGGAGTAAAAATGCAAAGGTGCTATCAGCCCATTTGCGCAGCAACTTCGGCTGCGAAATCGGTGACTTGTTTTTCGATACCTTCACCCACTTCGTACTTGATGAACTCAACGAGTTCAGCTGTTCCGCCGTGTTTTGCCGCCTCTTTTGTGATCGCTTCCGCAACCGTCATAGAGTCATCCATAACGTAGTTTTGATCCAAAAGTGCAAGCTCTTTATCCAAAGTTGTATTGTCCGCTACGAAACGAGCCAATTTACCAGGGATGATGTTTGCCCAGATTTTTTCCGGTTTGCCTTCTGCTGCCAATTCCGCTTTAATCGCTTCTTCTGCCGCAGCCATAACTTCCGGAGTCAATTGGCACGCTGAAATGTATTGTGGAACGTTTTTCAATGGTTTTTTCAAACGTGCCAACTCTTCATTCTCAGTTTTGATCGCTTCGATACGTCCGATAGTTTCGGCTTCAACAAACGCAGGATCGAAATCTTTAGAAGTCAAAGTTGTCGGTTTCATCGCTGCAGCGTGCATCGCAACGTTTTTGAGCATCGGAGCCATAGCTTCCGCTACTTTAGCGTCTGAACATTTAGCCGCTACCAATACACCAACACGTCCGTTTGAGTGAACGTAACCGTTTACTACACCGTTTTCAGCCGCATTGAGGGTTACGAAACGACGTGTAACGATTTTTTCACCGATACGTGCGACTTGTGATGTAAAGTACTCAGAGAAAGTACCGGTCTCATACGAAGACTCGTTAAGCTCTTCAATAGTGCTGACACCGCTCGTGAATACGTGCGCCGCAGTGTTGCCGACAAGAGCGATAAACCCGTCGTTTTTCGCAACGAAGTCGGTTTCAGAGTTGATCTCTACCAAAGAAGCAGAAGTGAATGTGTCAGAAACTTTAAGACCCAAAAGTCCCTCAGCCGCAACACGATCCGCTTTTTTAGCAGTTTGCGCCATACCGCGATCGCGCAACCAATCTTTTGCTTTATCCATGTCACCATCACATTCAGTGAGGGCTTTTTTACAATCCATCATCGGCGCATCTGTCGCCGTGCGGAGGTCTTTGACCATTGCTGCTGTGATTTCTGCCATGATTACGCTTCCTCTGCTACAACTTCTTCAGCAGCCGCTTCAACCGCTACTTCTTCCGTTGCAACTTCTTCGGCTACCGCTTCGTCGTTTCCGCCGTTGCGAAGTGCTTTACCTTCATTGATCGCTTCCGCCATTTCTTTACAGAAAAGTTGGATAGAACGGATCGCATCGTCGTTTCCAGGGATTGGAATATCGATAACGTCCGGATCACAGTTAGTATCCAATGGTGCAACAACACGGATACCGAGGTTACGAGCTTCTTGAACCGCAATGTGTTCTTTTACCGCATCGATAACGAACATCATATCCGGCAATGTTTTCATGTGACGGATGCCACCAAGGTAATCGATCAATTTTTGTTTTTGACGTTCCATCATCAACGCTTCTTTTTTAGTCAAAAGGTTGATTTGGCCGCTTGCTTGCATCTCTTCGATGATATCAAGTTTGCGGATTGATTTTTGGATTGTAGGGAAGTTTGTCAACATTCCACCCAACCAGCGGTTGTCAACGTATGGCATGCCACATGCAACTGCCGCATCACGGATCGCTACGCGCGCTTGTTTTTTGGTTCCTACGAAAAGAACCGTTTGTCCTTCAGCCGCAGCGTCAACAACTTGTTGATACGCATTGCGGAAATAACGCAATGTTTTTTGAAGGTCGATGATATAGATATTTTTACGAACACCGAAAATGTATTTTTTCATTTTTGGGTTCCAACGGCGTGTTTGGTGACCGAAGTGTACACCACATTCGAGAAGGTCTTTCATTGTGACCATAAGTGACTCCTGATAGAGAAATAGTTGCGTTTTCGTTCTCTTGGGCGGTCGATAACAGAGCCGATGAATCACCGGATGCACGAAAACAATGACGCGCTTGCGATTTTTTTCCTGAAAAATTCAGAGAAAATCGTGCGGATTGTACTGAAATATGACTTAATTTTAGCTGTGTTTAATTTTATTAGTCTCGTCACGTTTTTATCACACAAATTTATCCTTTTCAAATTAATTTTATATAATTTTTGCTAATATCATTCGCAATACAATACACGGCATTAAAATAAGGAGAAATGATGACTCAACGAATTTTGGGTTCGGTTGTCGCTGCTGCGCTGCTCACGACCAGTGTAACTGCAAACGATGCGCTCATGCAG
Source organism: uncultured Sulfuricurvum sp. (assembly GCA_964495485.1). Classification (GTDB taxonomy): domain Bacteria; phylum Campylobacterota; class Campylobacteria; order Campylobacterales; family Sulfurimonadaceae; genus Sulfuricurvum. Next base: position 107,705 of record CAZBVJ010000003.1, on the reverse strand, counting down.
CGGTTTGAAAAAATGGAACAAGAGATGGCGGCTCTCAAAGCAGAGCTAAACGCTTTAAAAGCAGAAAATTCGAAATTGAGTACTCAGCTCTCCACACCTACTGAAACTAAAAAAGAGGTGGCAAGTGCCGGCAAACTCAATGAAACACTTGAAGATCTCCAAGATCAGATCGATGGACTCAACAAAAAAACCAACGGAAACAATCTCAAATTCGGTGTTGATCTTCGTACCAGTGTCGATAATATCCATTATAAAATGGCTGATGGTAGCACACAAAAAAATGATGCCCTCCTCACGAACCGTTTATGGCTCAATATGAGTTATGCTGCAACGAAAAACCTCAGTTTCGTAGGGCAACTTGCCTATAACAAAACCTTTGGTGAACGTGCTACGTCTGTAACCGCGAATTCAGCTATGGAAGGGTTTGATTGGGTGACTAACGAATCGGCGTACAACGATGAATTACGTGTCCGTTCTGCCTACTTTTTCTATAGTGATGATGAGTTTATGGGGTTAGATATGCCGTGGACCGCGAGTATCGGTCGACGTCCATCGACCGAAGGACACCTCATCAACCTCCGTGACGACCTCACCGCATCATCACCGCTTGCCCATACAATTAATGTCGAATTTGATGGAGCAAGTGCCAAATTTGGCACTGAAGAATTGATCGGGCTGGACGGATCATACTTCAAACTTTGTCTCGGTCGCGGAATGAGTGAAGCAGAACCACGATTCGCAAGCACCCCATATTCAGGAGACGGCTCTGCAAAAACCAACGATGTTGATATGGCAGGGATTATTATCGTCCCTTACGATGACAAACAATACAGTACCGGATTTCAATACACCTATGCAAACAATTTAATTGATCAAACAAGCCAAATTGATCCAAGTATGAAAACCGTAGGTGGGCTTCATACCGCAACAGCATTTGCAATGGTGAATGGGATTGGAGACGGAATTAACGATTTTCTTGATGAAACTATCATTTTTGTAAGTGGAGCGATGTCAAAAACAGATCCATACAAAGGAACTGACATTAATACTTTGAGCGGTCAACGTGAAATGTTAGGCTCAACTGAAAGTAAAACAGGGTATAGCTATTGGATTGGTACGCAATTTCCATCTCTCATCAGTGATGAGGGACGATGGGGAGTTGAATTTAACCACGGTTCCAATTACTGGCGTCCGATCACTTATGGGGAAGATACCCTTATTGGGTCAAAAATTGCCGCTCGCGGAGATGCTTATGAAGTATATTTCACAGAACCTCTTGTTGATGACATCTTGACATTCCAACTCCGTTATACCTATATTGACTACGATTACAGCGGCAGTAACGGTTTCTTTGGAAGCACAACCGGTACACCAATGAGTATGAGTGAAGCAATTGGAGCCGGAGCAGGTTCAATGGTTGTCGATAAAGCTCAAGACATCCGAGCCTATATCCGCTATAAATTCTAACCTTTTCGTCATTCCCAACTCGATTGGGAATCCAATTCTTTAAGATGGATCCCCGATTAAGTCGGGGACCTCACAGAGGTTCTTGTGCCCTATTGGGTATGACACAAAAACTATCCCACCAATTTCGCCAATTCCTCTTTTACTTTTGCCACATGATCTTTTACTTTTACATTCGTCCATGCCGCACGGACAATACCTTTTGGGTCAATGATGTAGGTCGATCGGACAATCCCCATATACTCTTTACCATAATTTTTTTTCATCGCCCAAACGCCGTAATCCTGCATCATTTGGGTCGTCGGATCGCTGAGTAATGTGATGTCGAGATTTTGTTTGGCAATAAAGTTGCGGTGTGACTTGGTGCTGTCCGCACTCACACCGAGGATAATAGCACCCATATCGTCATATTCATCCATTGCCGCGCTAAACTCACATGCTTCGGTCGTACATCCCGGAGTGGAGTCTTTCGGATAAAAATAGAGGACGATCCATTTACCGCGTAAATCGCGTGAACAGATCTCTACATCGTCTTGGTTACTGAGACAAAAATCGGGGGATACACTTCCTACTTCTAACATTATTCATTCCTTATTGTAGTATTTATATACTTTTCTCTTTAGCGAGAAAAGTATCAAAAGAGCATACCGCGATCCAAGAACGCTCGCGTGACTCCTTGCACTTCTGCATCGCACGCGGCTCTAGGGTTTGGATCGCGGGGATTTTTATAATATGACGACCGATTTGATTTCGGTAAACTCTTCGATAGCGAAACGGGGACCTTCGCGCCCGACACCGCTGAGTTTTACTCCGCCGTATGGCTGAATATCAAAACGCAAGGTCGGCATATCGTTGATGACAACACCCCCCGCTTCACACTCATCGATCACTTTTTTGGCATTTCTAAGATCATTGGTAAAGATCGAAAACTGCAACCCGTACGGCGAGTTGTTCATACGCTCGATTGCATCATCGATTCCATTTACCCGCACCAAACTGACTATCGGGGCAAAAACCTCTTCGCACACGATCTTCATTGATTCGGTGACATCGGCCATGACGCACGGATAAAAAATCCGTCCCTCACGGTGAGGCGGAGTGAGAGGACGAGCCCCCTCCTCAATTGCATTTTCGACCCAACTCATTGCCCGCTCGGCAGCTTCGTCGTTGATCAACGGTCCCAAAAAGGTATCGTCATCGTATGGCGAACCCACCACCAATTTCGCGGTTGCTTCGGCCATCTTTTGGGCAAATGTATCATAAATAGAGCTATCCACATAGATACGCTGTAGAGAGATGCACACCTGCCCCGAATTGACAAATGCGCCAATGGCACACCGTGATGCAGCGTATTCCAAATCGGCACTCGTGTCGATATACGTTGCTGCATTTCCGCCGAGTTCGAGCGAGATTTTTTTGATCCCCGCATTTCGGGTGATGATGTTCCCCACCCCCACCGATCCGGTGAAACTGATGACACGGGGGATATCGCTCGTAACCAAAGCATTCCCCACCTCCGCATCACCGTATACAACGCTCAGCGCATCCGGAGTGGCAAAAGGACTTTCGATAAACAGCTGTGCGAGTTTATAGGCACAAAGTGGCGCTTCCGGTGTCGGTTTGAGTACCACCGCATTTCCAGAGACCAATGCAGGGGCGAGTTTGTGGGCAACGAGATTGAGGGGGAAATTGAACGGAGTAATGGCAACGACAACACCCGCCGCCTCTCGACGCCAATACGCATGGGCATTTCGGCCGCTTGCCATCGCGTCGGTATTGATCGTCTCTCCGTGCATTGTCCGCATCGTCTCGGCAGAGAGAGTGATCGTCTCGATACACCGATCCACTTCGATCCGAGCGTAGGTGATCGGTTTTCCTACCTCATCGCACAAAATTTTGGCAAACTCTTCTCGCTGTTCACGGAGTTTTGAAGCAACATCCGACAACCATGCACATCGCTGGTGAAGAGGAACTTTTTTTGCCACTTTAGAAGCATTTTGCGCTATTTTTAGTGCATTGAGGGCATCTAATGCACTGCATTCCGCCGCACGAGAAACGACTCTACCGTCATACGGACTGAGACGCTGTGTGTAACTTTGCGCTACAACCCGCTGTGATCCCATCCAAACGTGTGCATCCATACTCTTCTCCACTCACTAAATTATGTTTCAATTATACAAATCATCACCTAAAAAGAGGATGGAGAGGATGTTTTAAGCTTTTTCTTTTCATCTTCTCTTTAGAATGTGTCCCAAAAATACGCAGGGGACTATCATGCTTGAGCTCAAAATTACCGACGGTGTTTTAGGGGTACGCCCTCCCGTTACCAAACCCCATCCGGGATTTTTCTTCCAAGTAGGCGAAGAGCGTTTTCGCAAATTGGTCGATGATCACTATGAGATGATCCGAAACAGCGATATCTCCTTTTTATTTCCCGTCAATGACGAAGAGGATTTTGCCAATGCGAAAAAGCACGCCGCCGATTTTCTGATCCAAATTTGCGGTGGACCCGATTATTTCAATCAAACACGCGGTGAACCTCGCATGGTTGGTCGCCATGCACCTTTTCGTATCGATGAAGCGGCTCGCCGTCGATGGCTAGAATTTTACGCAGAGCTCCTCCCTCCTCTCGAAAATGAGGGGGTCAATCCCGAATACATCCAATCGTTTTGGGATTATCTCGATGTTTTCTCGATCTGGATGATTAATACCCCCTCACACTGATTTTCCCGCAATCGCGGGAATCTTTGATTCCTTAATAAACCTTAAATCCCAACTGCGCTAAAATCTCCCAATTTTTCTTTTGGAGATCTTCTCATGAACGAAGCCAAATTTATTTGGATGAACGGCAAAATGCTCCCGTGGAGTGAAGCAAAAATTCACGTCCTCTCCCACACACTGCACTACGGTAACGGTGCTATCGAAGGGACCAAAGCGTATAAAACCCCAAAAGGGTATGCGATTTTTCGTCTAAGCGACCACACCAAACGTCTGATCGAATCGGCAAAAATGACCCTCATCACCGTCCCGTATAGCGTCGAGGAACTCAACAAAGCACAAATCGAATTGCTCAAAGCCAATGAGTTCACGGGTGAAAACGTCTATCTTCGCCCGATCGTTTATCTCGGGTACGGAGTTATGGGTGTTTATCACAAAGAAGCACCGGTCGAAGTTGCCGTTGCCGCATGGGAATGGGGTGCATACCTCGGCGAAGAGGGGATGAAACGGGGAATCCGTCTCAAAATCTCTTCGTTCAGCCGCCCGAACAACAAATCGAACATGGGTAAAGCCAAAGCGGTCGGAAACTACCTCAACAGCCAAATGGCAAAATTCGAAGCGGTTGAGGCTGGATATGATGAAGCATTGCTCCTCGATGATGAAGGGTACGTTGCCGAAGCAAGCGGTGCGGCATTTTTCATGATCAAAGACGATGAGATCATCACCCCTCCAAATGACAATTCATTAGCATCAATTACCCAAAAAACGGTGATTGAGCTGGCACAATACCTCGGCTACAAAGTAACCCGCCGTCGTATCAGCCGTGAAGAGATCTATACCGCCGATGAAGCGTTCCTCACCGGAACAGCTGCTGAACTCACTCCGGTTCGCGAAGTAGACGCTCGTATTCTCGGTGCAGGTGGTCGCGGACCAATCACCGAAAAACTCCAAAGCGGCTATTTTGATATCGTATGCGGACGAAATCTCGATTTCGAACACTATTTGACGTATATCGACTAAGGGATTATTATGGCCAGCGATATGAATGACTATTTTAATAAAAAGAAAAAAGAAGAGCAGCGAGGCGGCGGATTTCAAACTCCGAAACCTCCTAAAATCGACTTGAATATGAATGGCCAAAAAGCTGGGATGCTCTGGATTATCGGTGGAATTCTTCTACTGCTTGTGCTCGCAAAACCGTTTGTGATCATCAATGAAGGGGAACGTGGGATTCTCTCCACCAACGGTAAATATTCCGATCAATCCCTCCTTCCCGGGTTACATTTTTTGATTCCTGTAATCCAAAAAGTTTACATTGTCGATACCAAAGTACGGATCATCAACTACACCGATTCTGCCGATCGTGGAGCCGCTACGGGTGAAGGGATTTTACTCAAGCCTTCCATCACGGTTCTCGACAAGCGCGGTCTTCCCGTTGCGATTGATTTGACCGTTCAATACCGTCTTAATGCGCAACTTGCGGCGCAAACGATCTCTAACTGGGGCTTTAGCTGGGAAGATAAAATCATCGACCCCGTTGCGCGCGATATCGTCCGTAACGTAGTAGGTCAGTATGAAGCGGAAAATCTCCCTATCATGCGTAACACCATCGCGACCCAAATCGAAGCGGGAATCCGTAAATCGGTCGAAGGGCAAAAAAATGCCCCTGCGGAGCTCTCTTCTATTCAGTTGCGTGAAATCATCCTCCCGCAAAAGGTGAAAGATCAGATCGAGCGGGTTCAAGTTGCTAAACAAGAGGTTGAACGGGCTCAACAAGAGGTAGAGCGTGCCAAGCAAGATGCTCTGAAAAAAGAGACCGAAGCGCAAGGGGTTGCAAACGCTCTCACCATTGAAGCACAAGCACAAGCCAAAGCAAATCAGTTGATCGCCAACTCCCTCACTCCGGGATTGCTCAAACTTGAACAAGTGAAAGTACAAGGCAAATTCAACGAAGCGCTCAAAGAGAACAAAGACGCTAAAATTTTCCTCACTCCGGGAGGCTCAACCCCGAATATCTGGGTTGATATGAAAACCGACAGTGCACAGAAAATGACCTCAACCAAATAAACCTCCTTCGGGAGCGTTTATCTACTCTTCATGCGTGGGGAGTATATAAATACTCAAAAGGGACTCCAATGAACCTTAATACCATCGACTGGGCAAAATCAGAACTCCTTCCGGTCATCGTCCAAGACTCGACCACCCTCGAAGTCCTTATGATGGCGTACATGAACCGTGAAGCGCTTGAGCTTTCACTCTCAACCAAAATTGCCCATTATTATTCCCGTTCCAAACAACGCCTATGGAAAAAAGGGGAATCGAGCGGGCACCTTCAGCACATAGAGCGATTTTTACTCGACTGCGATAACGATACCCTCCTTATTTTGGTACGCCAAGAGGGGGTAGCGTGTCATACGGGGCGTAAATCGTGTTTCTTCACCGATATCGAGAGTAACGAGAGCATCAGCGAGCCCCAAATTGATACGGCAGCAACCTACGGTATCATTGATGAGCTTTACCATACAATCCTGAGTCGCAAAAACGCCGATCCCGAAACCTCATGGACGGCCAAACTGCTGAGCAAAGGGGACAACACTATCCTCAAAAAAGTAGTCGAAGAGGCAGGAGAGTTCAGTTTTGCGATTAAAGACGGCAATGAAGATGAAATTATTTATGAATGTGCCGATTTAGTGTATCACGTCTTGGTAGCACTGGGGCATAAAAATATCTCTCCAGACCGGATCAAACAAGAACTCGCCCGACGATTTGGGATGAGCGGGATCGCGGAGAAAAATTCACGGGAAAAATGAAAGCAACAATAATCGATTTTATCCATAATCTTCTCATCTACGATTACCTCCTTTTTGGGGGGATATTTATCCTCTTTATCCTCTTGCTCACCCTTGCGATTGTCCTTCGTGATCGACTGGGTTGGGCAATTTTTTTAGTTTTGGTAGCCTTTGGCGTCCTTACGGCCGGACCGGTTGGAGGGTATATCGCTCTGCATAACTATCTGTTTAAAAATAAAATTATTCTGCATGAGGTCAAAGCTCTCGAATTTACCGAAGCACTTCTGATCAAAGGAGATATCAATAATACCTCCAAACGTCCATTTAAAGAGTGCACCATCAATGTAGGAGTACATAAAGTTACCCATAACCAATATATTGATAGACTCTATCCCTATATCCCTTTTAAAAGAAGCTCCATGATTCTCAAAGAGTCAATCCCATCCGGAGAATCTGAATCCTTTAAATTTCTGGTTGAGCCTTTTCACTATAATAAAGATTTTAATATTACCATAAAGGCAAATTGCAAATGAGCCCGTTAACACCTTTGCATTTCACTCTTATAGGGATTTTTATCCTTATTTTAATCCTTGGTGGAATTCTTTCACTCCGAACCAAATCTCCATTATCGATATTTATCACCATCGGGAGTATTGTTAGTCTGATCGCTGTCTTTAGCTGGAACGCTATCAACGAAATCGCCTATCAGGTAGAGATTACCAATGTCAGTCAAGAACGATATTACCAATCAGAGCAGATATTGCTCAAAGGGACTGTCCGCAACATCGGTAATTACCCGGTGAACAATGTCGTAGCGGTTATCAAAATGACCAATAAAGAGGGAGCCAACAGCGAAAAAGCCAGTCAGTTCAGCCAACCGACCGTATTTGCAGAATTATTCGAAGGGGATGATCCTAAATTCAAACATCAAAATATTGTCGAAGAACACGTTGTCGCCGAATCTTTACAGCCCGGAAAATCGAAAACATTCCGTATTATGATGGATTTTCCTCCCCACTTTAAAAAAGCCTCTTTTCAAGTGATCGGGAAAGTCGATTAATATTTTAATCCTACCGATTTAAGCACTTCGTTGATTGCCCTTAACTGGGTATTTTTCTCCTTGCACCAAAGCGGTGCGATAAGGCTCTCATCATCTATCCCCGCACTCAACCTCTGGACGCTCACATGAGACGGTTTCAAGAGCAACGCCTCAGTAAGCACCTTCAAATAGAGGGCTTCTTCGATCGGTTTAAACTCACCTCGAGCGTATTCGTTCGCCAATGCCGTCCGTTTAACGACATAAAGAGGATGGTATTTGACCGAATCAATCCCCAGTGCATAAGCAACTTTTGCCGTCTCCAGCATCATCTCTTTGTCCTCTCCCGGTAAGCCGAAGATGAGATGTCCGCACACATTTAATCCGAGAGCTTTTGCTTTGCGAATCGTCTCTTGAACGTTAGCGCTGTCATGCCCACGATTGATCCGTTCCAGCGTTTCATCATAAATCGATTGAATCCCAAATTCAACCCATACCTCGGTTTGTTTGGAGAGCTCTGCCAGATAATCCAGTGTCTCATCGCTTATACTGTCCGAGCGGGTTCCAATACTGATTCCCACGACGTTTTCAAACGAAAGTGCCTTTTCATAAAGGGCTTTGAGAGTTTCAAACGGTGCGTAGGTGTTGGTAAAACTTTGAAAATAGACCATAAATTTTTCTGCGCCGTTTTCATCGTGCAATTTTTTGGAGAGGGCATTAAACTGCCATTCGAGCTGTTCAAGCTGTTTCTCTAAAAAAGGGTTGGTCGTCGAGCTGAGATTGAGGTAAAAACCTTTGAGGGGACGAACTCTATCGAGACTCGGGCTAAAAGAGTCGTTTTCGCAAAAGGTACATCCTCCCTTGGCCACGGTACCGTCGATGTTGGGACAGGTAAATCCGGAGATGGAGACGGGGACTTTGGAGACTTTGGTTCCGAATTTGCGGTGCAGATATTGCCCGAACGTAAAAATCTGCTCCCGCATCGGGAATTCCTAAATGATATATTTGCCGGTAAAACAGGCAGTACAGTAGTTCTCTTCTTTTCCGTTCACACTGCGCAATAACGCTTCATTGCTCAAATATCCGAGGGAATCGGCTTCGATAAAGGCACAAATCTCTTCGTTGGTCATGTTCGCCGCAATGAGTTTCTCTTTATCCGGTGTATCGACACCGTAGTAACACGGATCGGTCGTCGGAGGGCTGGAGATCCGCATATGGACTTCTCGTGCGCCCGCCGCTTTGAGCATACGGACAATCTGACGGCTGGTGGTTCCGCGCACGATTGAATCATCCACGACGATCAAACTTTTCCCTTTGATCAGATGTTCGATTGGAGAGAGTTTCATTTTGACTTTTAGATCGCGCATCTCTTGGGTCGGTTCGATAAAGGTACGCCCAATATAGTGATTGCGCATAATCGCCATCTCATAAGGGATACCGCTTTGCTGAGAGTATCCGATCGCCGCAGGAACCCCTCCATCAGGGACGGGGACAACCATATCGGCCTGAACCGGCTGCTCTTTCGCCAACTCTTTCCCCATCGATTTGCGCATCTCATAGACGTTTTGACCGTAAACATTGGAATCGGGGCGGGCAAAATAGACATACTCGAAAATACAGTGTTTAGGCGTTGCATCGAACACTTTGATCGATTTAGGAGCTTTCCCTTTTTCAAAAATGAGGAGTTCTCCCGGCTCGACATCACGGATATACTCCGCACCGATGAGATCAAACGCACACGTTTCTGATGCGACGACGTAACCGTCTCCGACCCGTCCGAGGCTTAATGGACGAAATCCGTGAGGATCACGCATCGCAAACATTTTGGTGCGGCTGAGGAAAATGAGCGAATATGCCCCCTCGATCTTTTTGACCGCGTCAATAATCCGATCAGTCAAATGGTGCTGATCGCTTTTTGCAATCAAATGGATCAGATTTTCGGTATCCATAAAGGTTTGGAAAATCGCCCCTTTTTTGATGAGGGCATCCCGTACCTCTTTGGCATTGGTGAGGTTACCGTTGTGAACGATCGACATCTCACCCAAATCATACCGTGCAAAAACCGGCTGCGCATCGAGAATAGAGTCATCACCTGCCGTCGAATAGCGGGTATGTCCAATTGCCATGTGCCCTTTGAGGGTTTGGAGTTTTTGGTTATCAAAGACTTGGGTTACAAGACCGCGATCTTTGATCGTATAGAGTTTAGTTCCGTCTCCGGTAGAAATACCGGCCGCTTCTTGACCACGATGCTGAAGGGCATGGAGTGAGAAATAAGCGAGTTTAGAAGCCTCCGGATGGTCGAAAATACCGACTACTGCACATTTTTCGTTTAAGCTACGCACTTTTGTTTCCTTATGCTAGTTCTAAACAGTCTTGGATGCTGTAAAGACCGTTTGGTTTTCCGACCAGCCATTTCGCCGCACGAATGGCACCTTTGGAGAAGGTATTGCGGCTCGTAGCCGTATGATGCAACTCGACAAACTCGCCGTCATTATAAAAACCGACCGTATGACGTCCGACAATATCCCCGCCGCGCAGTGCCATCACCGCGATTTCATCTTTGGTACGTTCCCCGATGTTTCCGTTACGGCCGCTGACGCGCACCGCATCCAAATCCAGATCACGCCCTGCCGCCGCAGAGTGGGCCAATGTCAATGCCGTACCGCTCGGAGCGTCTTTTTTGTGGCGATGGTGCTGCTCGACAATCTCAATATCGAACCCTTCGAGCGTTTTCGCCGCCGTATATACGAGTTTATTGAGGAGGGCAACCCCCAATGACATATTGGTGGCATAGAGGATCGGCATCGACTCACTTGCCGTTTTCAGCAAATTCATTTGGTGCTGATCCAACCCTGTCGTACCGATCACCAACGGTTTTGGATGTTCGATCGCTTTTTCCAAAAGAAGCTGTGTCGCCTCCGGCAACGAAAAATCGATGATAACATCAGACCCTTTTAGCAACGTCACCATATCATTAGTGACCAGCACCGAAGGGTCAATCGAAAAGTTGAGTTCGTTTCGGACATAGACCGCCCCCAAAGAGATATCACTCTCATGGTGCAAATCATCAATCAACAGTTTCCCGACACGTCCACCGGCACCAAATACTCCAGCTCTAATCATCACGGTATCCCTATATAACAGTTAGTAGAGATATTTTACCCTGTTCGTCTTTAAAAGGGCGTAAAATCCTCGTTTAGTGATGACCGTCGACGTAAGCGATCGCCTGCAACGCCGCTACTGCTCCATCACCTGCCGCACATACGACTTGTTTCGGAGCCGATTCGCGCATATCTCCGGCGGCAAACAATCCCGGAATAGAGGTTTTCATGCTCAAATCAACTTTAACTTCGCCCCACGGAGTCATATCGCAGAGAAAACTACCGTCTTCTTGAATCAGTACTTGGTTGTTGACGTTGTAACCGACAAACGTAAAGACTCCCGGTACATCAATTTGACGGATTGAACCGTCTTGGAGTTTCACCCGAATACCATCGACCCCCATCGCTCCGCCGAATACCTCTTCAGGAACCGCATTAAGGACCAATTCGATATTCTCCGCCGCTTTTACCCGAGCAATCGTATTGGGTGCCGCTCGAAATCCATCACGTCGGTGGATCAAATAGACTTTTGTACATATTTTGGCAAGGTACAGTGCCTCTTCAAGAGCGGTATCTCCCCCTCCGATAACAGCAACTTCTTTGTTTTTATAAAAAAATCCGTCGCAGGTCGCACACGTACTCACACCCCGACCGAAAAAGGTATCTTCTCCCACAAATCCCGCACGTTTTGGAGCTGATCCGGTGCATACGATAACACTTTTGGCTTCTTGGGATGTGCCGTCTGATTTATGAACCAAAAAGATACCGTCTTCTCGGCGAGATACGCGGCTCACTTCCGCCATCTCATGTTTGAGACCGAATTTTTGACACTGTTCCGGCCACGGGATCATCAAATCCATCCCGGTGATATGTCCGGTAACTCCCGGATAGTTCTCGATCTCGGAACTCATCGTTATCTGTCCACCCGGCATCCCTTTTTCATACATGATGACATTGTCCAAACCGCCGCGTGTGGTATACAAACCAGCCGTTAAACCAGCCGGTCCTCCTCCGATAATCGCACAATCCAACATCTGAAACTCCACTGTAAATTTGACGTATGATACACATTTGTAATTGAAGCTCACCCAAAGAGCGTTTATCACTCAATCTCTTTAGAAAAGTTTTAAGAAAATAGTAACATGCAATGCTATCAAATGCTCCGTTTAACGTCGTTTATGGCGGTACATCTCTTTATCGGCCGCATCAATGACATGACTCAACTGCGAGCCTTTGTCAAACGTCATGACTCCGTAAGAAAAGCCGATCTTAAAATTTGCCGTATCCATCTTAAAAGAGATTTGTCCAAACCTTTGAACCATCGCGGCAAACTTTTTCGTTATTGAAAGGGTGGACTCTTTGGCATCAAAAAGGACCAAAAATTCATCTCCTCCGTAGCGAACGACATGCCCCCCGCTCTCTTTTAATTTCTCCGCAACATACGTCAACACTTTATCGCCTACGTTATGACCGTAGGTATCGTTAATCTCTTTGAATTTGTTCAAATCGATCAATACCAATGACCCTTGTTGATTCATCGATAATTTATCGTTGGATAAATAGACATCTTCGAGCCATTTTCGGCTATAGCTTTTGGTCAACGCATCTTCATACACCACTTTACGCAGTTCATCCAATTCATTACGAAGCTGCTTCGTCTCTTCCAATACCTCTTGAAGCGTTTTGGAATCTTCATTTTCAATAGCGATAATCGCTCGCTCTGTGCATGATGCAAGACTGATGACATGATGCACCACTTTCTCACTCAACATTTCAGAGTTTAAAAGTTCATCAGGATGAAGTTCAATATCGTTTCTTGCCGCTTCCTGAGAATAGATCCGTGCGTAATGGGACGGAAAGACTATCTTAAGAGGCAAAATTTTTTGTTTTACCGTTTTGGTAATGTGAATATGGGCATTCTGATCCAATGTTCTAAACCAATCCTTATTATTCATTAAAAAACAAAAGTATAAGGACGAAGTGTTTGGTGAGTGTTTGACAGAACTTCACACTAAAATCAAACATTCACCAAACAGATCTTCTTTATACTTCAAAAATGAGTTGATGTTCCCGGAGAATTTTTTTATGATGACGAGTACGTATTTGAGTGCAGAAACAATGGATATGATTATCAACCATTCAGGCGCACTCGTGTATGTAATCGATTTAATGAATTACAAAATTTTGTATGCCAACGACCTATGCAAAGAGGAGTTTGGTAATATTATCGGACACACCTGCTATAGTGTTTTGCAAAAAGATCAGATGTGTCCCTGCCGTTATTGTCCACTCCCGGATGCCAATACCATTTTCGATTTTCCCGAAGGATCTGTTTTTGAATGGGATAACAAAAACAGTATCAACCAAAAATACTATCTCTTTAAAGACCGAATCGTTCGCTTGCTTAACGGTCGTCTTGTCAAAATACAAATCGGCATCGATATCACCCAACAAAAGGTGTTGGAAACGCAGCTTCTCCAGCAAAGAGATAATGCCATCACCTCCTTTCAGACACTCATTGACTCTACGATCGAAGGGCTGATTATTTATAACGACCATAAGCAATGCATCTACGTCAATCATGTCTCCCCGATCCTTTTCGGATATTCGGAAGAGGAGATGCTTTTCAAAAATGCTCTCGATTTTATTGCTCCTACATCGTATGAGCATGTTCGCAAAATAATGCAAAACGGTTATCTTGAACGGTATGAAGCACTGATGAAACAAAAAGACGGGACAATATTTCCCGCTCTTTTACGAAGCCATAAAGTGACTTTAGCAGGCCAGAATGTCCAAATATTAGCCATATTAGATATCAGTACCATGAAAGAGAAAGAGGAGAAAATCTTAAAGCTGGCACTCTACGATCAATTAACGGGTTTATTGAATCGTGAAAAACTGGTTATGGATATCGAAAACTATTCCCCTACAGCCTGCGCAATTTTTAATATTGACGCATTTCGTGAAATGAACGATTTTTTCGGTATCAATATCGGGGATCAAATATTGATTCAACTGGCTGAAGAGTGGAATAAAATGGATCTCACTGCGTACCGAATTGGAGGAGATGAATTTGCCGTATTGTTTTACGGAGAGATGAACAGAGATTCCCTCTATGATCAAATTAAACATATCCATGCCAGATTGCACACCGTTCTTTTTGTCATCGAAGGTGAATCGATCAATTTACAGATGCGGGTAGGGGCGGCACTCGCTAATGAAAAGTTATTGACACGGGCGGATATTGCTCTTCATACCGCAAAAGAGAAAAAATTATGTATCGCTATTTATGAAGAGGAAGAAAATATCGAGAAAACCTACAAAAGAAACATCGCGATGACAACCCAAATTCATAAAGCCCTTTCGGAAAAAAGGATCATTTGCCACTATCAGCCCGTTATAAATTGTACCAATGACGAAATTTTTAAATACGAAACTCTGGTACGGATGGTTGATGAAAAAGGTCATTTGATATCGCCAATGGAATTTTTACCGATTGCTAAAAAAACAAAACTTTATACACAAATTACCTTAGAAGTAATCCAACAAGCGTGCCGCCTTTTTGCTCAGCGCAAAGAACCTTTTTCAGTGAATCTCTCTATTGAAGACATCAATAACAATGAGGTGGTTCAAAAAATCATTCATACCATCATTACTACCGAAACAGCCCATCAAATTACGTTTGAAATTTTGGAATCCGAAGGGATCGAAAATTACGATAGCGTTGCGAATTTTATAGCACAAGCCCAATCATTGGGAGCAAAAATTGCTATCGACGATTTCGGAACAGGCTATTCTAATTTTGAACATATTCTCAAATTGAATATCGACTTCATCAAAATTGACGGTTCGTTGATCACCGGAATCGCCACTAATCTTCGGCATCGCATCATCGTGGAAACCATCTCCAATTTTGCACAAAAGATAGGGGCAAAGACGATTGCCGAATTTGTCAGCAGCAAAGAGACCTATTTAACGCTTAAAGAGATCGGAATCGACTATGCACAAGGGTACTATTTGGGTAAACCCGCTAAACTCTCACCTATCCTAGAAACGATTCTTTAAAAGAACAAGACAACAATATACTATTATAAAAGGTTATATAAATGGAACTCTCTTTCTTTATCTGGATGATCGTCTTCATATTGCTAACGTTTTTATCAACCTATCTCTATATGAAAAAAGCGCTTCGTGGTGAAATCGACCATAAAGAAAAAGTGATTCATGAGCTTCACAAACTGCAACAGCAACAAAACTTTTTTATCCAAAAAATGATCCACGAAATGAATACTCCCCTTAACTCGATTGAATTAAATCTTGGAATTCTCGCTAAAGAGTGCAATACCCACCATCTTGAGATGATTAAAAGCTCTGCACGCATCCTTGCTACCATTTACGACGATATTGTTTTTGTAGCACGAAAGGAGAAGCTATGCTATCCGATCGAATGGATCGATCTCTCCGAATTTATTGCGGATCGTATTCTTTATTTTCACTCAATCTCACTGGTCAAAGAAATTATTATCGAATTGGATACCGATGAGGGGTACCAAATTTTAATGAGCCGAACCGAGCTTCAAAGGCTGATTGATAATAATATTTCAAACGCGATCAAATACACAATGGAACTCGGAAAAGTGATCACCATTACCCTCCAAGAAAAGATGGACGGAATACAACTCTCTTTTAAAGATCAAGGTATCGGGATGAGTGAGGTGGAAAAAACAAAAATCTTTGAAATCTATTACAGAGCTTCCAATCATCAAAAAGGGCTTGGATTAGGGATGAGTATCATCAATGATATTTGCATCGATCATAATATTCAAATCAATATTGACAGCACCAAAGGGCTAGGAAGCACATTTAGCTATTATCTCCCCAAAGAGATCATCCGTCAAACAGATACCAAACAATAGTCTGTTATATTTCAAGATCAAAAAAAATTATAGGTTTGCCCCATGAAAGCTTTGTTGCTGGAAGACGATTATTGCAGTAATACTGTCATTGCCAATGAACTCCGAGAGATTGGATTTCATGTCGATCTTTGTTTCGACGGTGACACCGCAATGGACATCGTCCACGACAAAGGACATGATCTGTACATATTGGATATAAATGTTCCCGGATTTGATGGCAATGAAGTTTTGGAATACATCCGAAACCGGTATCCAAATGCTTTAGTGATAATGATCTCCACCCATGCCGAAATTGAATTTATCAAAAAAGCATT
Source organism: uncultured Sulfuricurvum sp. (assembly GCA_964495485.1). GTDB lineage: Bacteria > Campylobacterota > Campylobacteria > Campylobacterales > Sulfurimonadaceae > Sulfuricurvum. The sequence goes on along the minus strand of CAZBVJ010000003.1, from coordinate 91,367 downwards.
TTCTCTTGGGTGCCAAGACTATCTCAAAAAACCGTTTGAAATGGAAGAGCTGCTTTTACGAATCAAAAATCTCATCCGGTTAGTGAATCCCGATAAGAATGAAGATAGTGTAAATTTATCCCAAGGGTATACGTTTGCACTTAACAACAATCAACTTTACCATTACGGAAGATTAATTGAACTCACACGTATAGAATCGCTACTGCTACGCGTATTAATTCAAAATATCGGAAATATTGTAACCAACGAAACACTAAGAGAATATGTCTGGGACAACGAAGAGGTTGCACCGGCGACAATGCGCTATTGGATCCATCGCCTTTTGAAAAAACTCAAAAACGGAATGATTGTCAATACTCGCGGGGTAGGTTATCGTCTTCGAAAACTAGATTAATAAAGCTTTAAGTGGACGATAGAAGAGAAAATTCTTTTCTATCGATAGAGAAATTAAAGAAGCGCGTTCAATTTGTCAGCAAACGCTTGTTTAGAAGCGGCACCGACCATTTGTTCAACCACTTCACCGTTTTTGAAGAAAAGGATTGTCGGGATAGAACGGATACCGTATTTAACAGCAATATCTTGCTCTTCGTCTGTGTTTACTTTACAGATTTTCGCTTTTCCGTCGAACTCTGCCGCCAACTCTTCGATAACCGGAGCGATCATACGGCATGGTCCACACCATGGAGCCCAAAAATCGACCAATGCTACACCTTCTTTGGTCATTTCATCAAAATTTGATACTGTCAATTCTACGTATTTACCCATTATGTTTCCTTAGAATTCGGATGTTTTATAAAGCCATTATAACGCCTCAATCTTTAAAATGACTTATTACATTACTCTCACATTTTTTCTCAGCCTCTTACGTTATTTTAATCTATTATAGGTCAAAATAGGTAACTCACTGAAAGGAAATGGATGAAACGGATATCAACCCTGTTTTTCATAGCCGCAATCTCGGTGTACGCTACAGAACCGATACTTCCTATCCCTTCGCATGTTCCTTATAATGCTCACAAAGCTGCCCTCGGGAAAAAACTCTTTTTTGACCCGATCCTCTCAAAAGACTATTCGATCAGTTGTGCCACCTGTCACGATTTTTCCATGGGGGGAGCCGATGCCCGTAGTGTCTCTACCGGAATCCATCATCAAAAGGGATCCATGAATGCTCCAACGGTTTTAAATTCCGTTTTTAATTTCACCCAATTTTGGAACGGTCGTGCTAAAAATCTCACGGAACAAGCTCTCGGACCGATCCACAATCCGGTTGAAATGGGGCTTTCACCCAAAGAAGCAGCTCAAAGGGTTCAATCCAATCCTGCCTACAGCAATTTTTTTTACAAAATCACCGGTCGCAAAAACGTAACGGTTGAAGATATCGCAATGATGATTGCCGAATATGAAAAGACCTTAATCACCCCGAACAGTAAATTCGATCTTTATCTGTTGGGGAAAGAGAAACTATCACCCAAAGAGGTGGAGGGATATGCCCTCTTCAAAACACTCGGATGCGTAAGTTGTCATAACGGCGTCAACGTGGGAGGTAACTCATTTCAAAAAATGGGGGCTATCAATCCGCTTGAACGGGCACCGAACGTTGATGATCGCTATGCGATCACCCACAGAGAGAGTGATAAAAACGTCTTTAAAGTCCCTACCCTCAGGAACATCGCATTAACCGCCCCCTATTTTCATGACGGCAGTGCAGCCACATTGCGCGAAGCGGTTACGAAAATGTCCCATCACAATTTGGGGATCAAGCTGACTCCCAAAGAGATAGAGCTTCTCGTTACGTTTTTAAATACCCTGACGGGAAAACTCCCCTCAAAAACTGAACCGCTATGAAGCTCTCTATCAAACTCACTTTGACCGCATTGTTAGGGCTGAGCGCTCTCATTGCCCTATTTTATTTCAAATCAACCTCGTATGAATACTACAATCATCGCAATACGATCGAATTAAATTTTAAAGAACTGGACACCGCGCAACAAAAACTCGATCATGCCGTTTTGACCAATGCTTTTTTTCTCTATACCAATCAAGATGAAGTCATCAATGCAATTGAAAACGTCCATGAACATCTCAATACTCTTTTAACCAATCCCCATTTTCAAGCTTTTCATCCTAAAACACAATCAATTCTCCTCGAATATCAAAAAGGGTATGAAGAAAAAATCAACGCCGTCTACGATTTCCAAACCGCCAATACCGTCATCAAAAACTCAACTGCCGCTATACCGCTGCTTCAAACAAAACTATTCGATTCTCCTCAACACTTAACTCCATCGCAACGTGAGGGTTTACAGCGCCTTACCCATCTGAGCGGAACCATACTCGTTGCTAAAAATGCGATGGATACTCAACTCATCGTCTCGATGAAACAGGAGATTGATTCGCTTAAAACCCTTTCGTTTTCCCACACTCAAGAGCCAGATATCTCCCGACTTTTATCCCATTTCAACGTTATTATGAACGTCTTTCCGGATTACTCACGTGCGCTCAGCCAAATCAATAAACCGACATTGGATATTTTGCTGGAGCGTGCAAAAAAAAGTTTCGATGAAGAGTCGATGAAAGAGCTGGAGTTCGTTAATAATTTCTCCTATTTTTTGATTATCCTCTTTATCGGCAGTATCGTCCTTATCACTATTTTTCTGATCCGAAGTGAATACGAATCCCGTACCGACCAACTCACCGGATTGGGGAACCGAAAAGCCTATGAGGAGAGAGTAAAACACTCAAAAGTTGATTTGGGGCTGATCCTCATCAACATACGTAAATTCAAACATTACAACGATTTCTACGGAGTTGCCGCAGGAGATCAGCTATTAATCGCAACAGCATCGCATATCCGATCACTCCCGTTTGGAGGTCAAAAACCGACCTATTACCGGTTGGGTGCCGATGATTTTGGGATACTGTACCAATGCGCACCTCATCCCTCAATCGAAACATATGCTCAAGAGCTTCTCAATGCATTTGCAGCACTCCCTATCGTCATAGACCATGAAATTCGTACCCCCTCGATCGCAGTCGCCGCTTCAACGTTTAAACCTCTCTTGGAAACGGCAGATATGGCACTCAAAAGCAACGCTCATATCAATCCCGTGATCTATCATGAGGGACTCAATCTTCGTCAAGTGATCCATGACAACGTTACCAAAGCTCAAGAGTTAAAACTAGCCCTTGAAACCCAAAAAATTGTCCCTTATTTTCAACCGATTGTCGATCTCTCAACGTGCAAAGCCCACAAACATGAAGTGCTTGCGCGGATTGTTACCGACACAGAACAGGTTCGCTCTATTTTTCCCTATCTTAGTATTGCAAAAGAGGCTAACCTTTATCCGCTCATCACCCATGCGATCATCGAACAAAGTTTTCCGATCATAGCCAATCATGCAGGAGACTTTTCGATCAACCTCTCCATAGAAGATATAACCAATCCTAAAACAGTTGCTATGATCGAGCATAAACTGCAAGAGTACCCTCATATCGGAGAGAGGGTTATTTTTGAAATTTTAGAATCCGAAGCGATCGAAGAGTATGATGGGATCGTCGAATTTGTCCAAAAAATGCGCCGGTACGGATGCCGTATAGCAATTGATGATTTTGGGAGCGGATACTCCAACTTCTCCCGTATTTTAAATCTTACAATCGATATTATTAAAATTGACGGCTCTTTGATCCGCCATCTCGATACCGATGACAAGGCAATCACCATTGTCCAAACCATTGTTAATTTTACCAAAAGCGCTTCCATCCATACCGTTGCCGAATTTGTCCACAACAAAGCCGTTGCCGATATTGTTGCAGAGCTCGGAATCGATGCGGCGCAAGGGTTCTATTATTACGAACCTATGAGTACACCTGTCGCTACAGAGTAATATTTTCGATCCACTCTATCCCCTCATTGCTCACAATCAAGGCATCGATACAATAATCGCTGTTGAGCTTTTTCTTTTGGAGATAAAATTGGATGGTACGACCGAGTTTTTGGAGTTTTGAGGAAGAGAGATTATAGACCGCCTGTTCATAACTTTGAGCGCTTTTAACCTCAACAAAATGGATTACATTGTCTCTAATGGCAATAATATCGATCTCCCCGAAACGGTTATAGACGTTTCGATCGATGATTCTGAACCCTTTTTCTCGAAGATACTCACACCCTTTTTCCTCCGCCAGATTTCCCTTGGCTTTGGTATGCATCCTTAATCCAGATAATCGGGTTTGAGGATTTCGACTTTTACCGATTTAAACCGTGCAGTTTTGATCAATTCGTCTCTTTCGTCTCCGAAAAGATAATTGATTTTACTTGCGGCATGGTGAAACGTGGTAAACAGCGTCCCTTTTTTGACGGTAGAGCTTACTTTGACCCGCAAAGGGGCACTCATTCCATACTCGCTTTTGAGGACGACAAAATCTTTGAATTCAAAAAACTCTTCGTCTTCAACACTCACCAAAAGAATATCTTCACCATGCGAACGGAGCAGTTTGTCACATGCTTTGGTTTGTGCGGCGTTATTGTAATGAACCAAAATACGTCCGGTAGTGAGGTAGTACCCCTCATGTTCGCGGTTTTGGATCAGCTCCTCAACCTGCCCGCGCGGAGTATATTGGTGGTAACGAAACGTCCCGAAACCGTCTTTGGTTCGAAATTTATCGATATGCAAAACCGGAAGATCTTCTTCCTGCACCGGCCATTGAAGCCCGCGCAGACGGTTATTTTCAAGTTTTTCGTAGCTTGCTCCGCCAAAACGGATCGGTGCATCCAATCGAACTTTTTCCCAAACATCTTTTGAGGTATGGACACCCAAATCGGTGCCGTATCGTTTAGAGATTTCAGCGATCACTTCCCAGTCATCGGGCATCGTTACATTAATCAGAGGTTGGGAGAGGTGCAAACGTCGCTCTGCATTGACGTAAACACCTGTTTTTTCATACGCGCTTTTAACCCCGAAAATGATATCGGCGAATCGGGTCATCTCGTTATCAAACAATTCGTTGACCACAACCAAATCCAAATTGCCCAAAGCTTGATGAATCTTATTTTGATTCGGATGGATATGGGCCAAATCCTCACTGATATTGTAGAGGGCTTTGATCTCCCCACGGATCATCGCTTCGATAAGATCGGGGGTCATCATCCCCACCTCTTTCGGAGGTTGGTAATCGGGTGCATAATAGGGAAGCATCCCCACGTCACAGGTTCCCTGAACGTTGTTTTGACCGCGAAGCGGCATCAACCCTGCCCCGCGCTTTCCGATATTTCCCGTCATCATTGCCAAGTGGGTGATCGCCATAACCGCGTACGATCCGTCCAACTGCTCCGTAATTCCTAATCCCCAAAAAAAGAGGCTACGCCGGGTGGCATATTTTCGAGCAACCGCGCGGATCTCTTCGGGAAGTGATTCATAACCCGGAATCTGTAGAAGATAATCGGGATTAGCATACGGATCGTTCAAAATCGCATTTTTGTACTCTTCATACCCTTTGGTTCGTGAAGCAATAAAATCGGCATTGACCAAATTCTCAGAGATAATGACATACGCCATCATATTGAGGACCATCAGATTGGATTCATACGGGATACTCAGATGGTGGGTGGCCGATTTCGAGAGTTGGATGCGGCGGACATCCAGAACTGCAAGTTCGACCCCCTCATTTTTGATCACATCGAGCATTCGGTTGGCAACGATCGGATGCCCCTCAGTCGTATTGGATCCCATGACGACCATAAATTCGGTCTCATAAATATCATCAAACGGGTTGGTCATTGCTCCCTCGCCGATGGTCGTACGCATCCCTTTGAGCGAAGGTGAATGACACACGCGTGCACAATTATCGACGTGCGGAGAACCTATGACGTGGCGGGTGAAATGTTGAAATAGATAAGAACTCTCGCAGCTGGTACGAGCTCCCCCGATGGCGGCAAAAGCGTGTGCGCCGTATTGATCGGTTATCGATTTCAGTTTACGGGCTACCAGCTCATACGCACTCTCATAACTGATTTCGTAAAAATCGTGATCGACAGGTTCGAGATAATCCATATCCATGTCCGAAAACAACGAAATGTTCTTAGCCCAAAACGATTTACGGACACGGGCGTTACGGAGCCGTTTAGGGTGGGTTACAAAATCCCATCCCTGCTTCCCTTTGATGCAGAGTCTCCCTTGCGAGACGGTACCCTCTTCTTTGGCAAAGATTTTTTGGATTTTGTTATCTTCCACCTCAGCGGAAATATCACACCCTACACCGCAATAGGTACAAACACTATCGATGACCATCGGAGATTTCCCTTGAGTCTCAGGCTAAGCGCCCTTTTTAAAATTGAGAAAGTTTACAATTTTGTCTCTTAAGGGTTGCGGAAACAGCGAGACAATTCGAATCATTAAGGCAAATCTAATAGGAAAAGCGTACCGTATTTTTTTCCGTTCAATCGCATGGGTTATACGGGCAATTCCCTTCTCGGTCGACATGAAAAACGGCATCTTAAACCGGTTCTTTTGGGTCATCTCCGAATCGATAAATCCCGGCATGATCGTCATAACACACACGCCGTGCCGTTTTAACTGATAATGGAGCCCTTCTGCATAGGCGTTGAGTGCCCGTTTTGAACTACTATACGCGATAGAGGTGGGCATCGTAAAGAGTGATGCGAGAGATGAAATAAAGACGATTTCACCCCGTTTTTGCTCGATGAGTTTCGGGATGATCGGTTCCAAAAGTGCATGAACACTCAAAAAATTGGTTTTAAAGAGCCGCTCGAAGTCCTCAAACGGCGTTACCCCGCCGCTATGTCCGACCGAAACCCCCGCATTCAGGATGATCCGATCGATCGGTTTTTTAGCTAATTCACTTCCAACTTCCCGCATCCGCTCGAAATCATTGACATCGGCAATAATCGTTTCGACCTCAGAGCCCTTATCTCTGCACCGCCCAGCGACATCCCTCAAACGATCTTCTCTGCGGGCGATCAATACCAGCTGATGGGCATTCGAGGCATAATGAAGCGCCAGTGCTTCACCCAATCCGCTACTGGCTCCTGTAATTACAATTTTCACCCTTTTCTCCCGCAAGCAAATAATCGATATAATTATACCCATGAATGAAACACTAAAAATCGGGGAAATTAATATCCTCACAATCGATCGCGATACCGTGCCGGGATTATTCTTGCGTGCACTCGATGAGAGCGATGTATTACTGCCCAACCAATACGTCACGGACAAAATGCACATCGGCGATACCATCGATGTCTTCGTCTATACCGACAGCGAAGATCGCCCCGTCGCAACAACCGTAATGCCCAAAGCGATGGTGAACGAAATCGCGTTTGTCGAGGTAGTGGATACCAGCTCTATCGGCGCATTCGTCGACTGGGGATTGCCCAAAGACCTCTTCGTCCCAAAAGCACTCCAAAAACGGCCATTTTCTGTCGGGGAAAAACGGCTTGTGCGCGTTATACTTGATGAACAGACCAACCGCCTTGTCGGAACCGAGAAGATCAGCGGTGCATTGGAGATGCCGCCGAAACATTTTCCTCCCAACACTCCCGTCACCTTTATGGTGATCGCCAAAACCCCTATGGGGTACAAAGTGATCGTGGATCATAAATACGAGGGGATGATTTACGCCAACGAGATTTTCGAAGAGACCAGAGTCGGGCAGATCAAAAACGGTTTTGTCAAACAACTCCGTCCCGATGGCAAACTCGACCTCTCATTACAGATGATCGGCAAAGCCAAAGCCTCCAGTGCCGCCGACAAGATTTATGAGATGCTCCAGCAAAACGGCGGGATGCTCCCCTATAACACCAAAAGCGATCCCGAATTGATCCAAAAAACGTTTGGACTGAGCAAAAAGAATTTCAAAGCGGCGGTCAATCAGCTCGTCGAAGCGAAAAAAATCGTAGTCAAGGAGAACGGTATTTATGGGATATAGACCGCACAAACGCAATGCCATCATCCAGCTTGCTCCTCGTAAAATAAGCTACGAAGAGGGTGGGCGTACTATCACCCTGATTTCGATGAAACGAGAGTCTATGGATTTGGAAGTAGAGATCAAAGAGGGGGGTGAGACCAAAATCATCTCCGATTTTCCCTTTGCACACTTGCCGAAAAAGATCAAGAAAGAGATCAATCCGCTATAATGGCACCACTATTTCGAAAGGATATTTAACATGTCACAATTTACCAATGTCACCATCGACAAAAAAGCAAACGTCTATTTTGAGGGAAAAGTTACCAGCCGTACGATCCGTTTTGAAGACGGTACTATCAAAACCCTCGGTATCATGATGCCGGGCGAATACACGTTTAACACCGGCGATAAAGAGATCATGGAGATTATGAGCGGTGATATGGAGGTTCAGCTTCCGGGTTCTAAGGAGTGGATCAGTGTTACAGGTCCACAAGATTTCGAAGTTGCCGCGAACAGCGCGTTTCACCTCAAAGTCAAAAGTGTCTCCGACTACTGCTGCCATTTCGTAAAATAATGGATCGGAGGTTAATCCCTCCGAACGTCACTCTCCTCAATCCATCCCTCACCGATGTAAGGTTCCCATCCGTTTTTACCGCCAATGCCACTTACTTTATACAAGCTGCCGCTTTTTCCCCGTGATGTAACTGTCGTATTGGCTTTAATAGGGATACATTGCCCCTCTTGATCGCATATCTTCGTATCACGATTGGTTTTGAGACGAACCCCCGTAATTGGTGTGATTTGACCTATCGTGATCGGGGCTGACTTCTCTTTATAAACCTTGTCGTATTTTCCGTCAATCACATCCAACAGCAATTTTCGCGCCTCTTTGTCCCCCGCTTTTGCTGCTGATGCAAGCCACATCATCCCAGCTGTCGTATTCTGCTCAATGCCACGTCCACCGATGTACATCAGTGCTACGTTGTATTGAGCATCAACATACCCCTGCTGTGCCGATTTAAGATACCATTGTGCGGCATGAGTCTGATTGACATCCACACCGACGCCCCGCTCATATATGACACCGGTTTGGAACTGTGCTACTTTGTCACCGCGTAATGCAGAGGTATAGGTTTCCCAAAAACTTTGCGGTACATCTGCATAAAGAGTAGAGAAATAGAAGATTATCAGTAATAAATATTTTTTCATAATGAAAACTTCCTCATCAAAAAATAGTTATTACCGCCCCCAGGAGGGGAAAGTATCATTTGTAGCGATAGGTGATTCGACCTTTATCCAAACTATACGGAGTAAGTTCGATTTTTACCGTATCCCCAGGGAGGATTTTGATGTAGTGCATACGCATTTTACCTGCGATATGACACAAAATTACATGACCATTCGGCAACTCAACACGAAACGTTGCATTGGGTAGTGCCTCAATAATCTTTCCGTCTACTTCAATGACATCATCTTTTGCCATTACTCTTCCTTTACGCGATTGATAATATTTCAGCTCTACCGTTGATAATCGCAACCGTATGCTCGTAATGAGAGCCTCTCAGCCCGTCCGTGCTCACCACATCCCAACCGTTTGCCAAAATTTTGGAAGTTCCCTCTTTTTGGCAAATCATCGGTTCCAAACAAAAAACCATCCCGTTTTTGATTTTCGGTCCTGCTTTCGCATTCCCTCCATCCAAATAGTTTGGAATTTCCGGTTCTTCGTGCGGTTTTTTGCCGATTCCGTGACCGCAAAAGCCTCGGAGCGGTACAAAACCGCGCCCTTTAATAAACTGCTCAAGTTCATACGAGAGCTCTTTAAAGCGCATTCCGTCCGTGATAATATCGATGGCAAAATAGAGGGCATCTTTCGAACATGCAATCAATGCTTCATCGTCAGGGGTAATTTGACCCACCCCTACCGATATAGCGGCATCACCGAAATAGCCCCCTTTTTTTGTCCCGACATCAAATCCGACGATATCTCCCTCTTGCAACGCATAATCGCTCGGAATACCGTGAATAATTACTTCGTTGACAGAGGTACAGACAGCACTGGGAAAACCGTAGAGCCCTTTAAAAGAGGGGCTAGCGCCTTGGCTGCGGATAAACTCCTCACCGATAGCATCTAACTCTTTTAACGTAACTCCCGGCTTAGTGTGGGAAGCCAAAAGCTCCAACGTCGCTCCGACGATTCGATTCGCCTCACGAAGTTTAGCTATTTCATCATTTTTGCGTAGCGCAATCGCCATCGTTACAGGCCAACCGCGCTAAGGGTTTGATATTTTGACATATACACTTGTGCTTCGATTCGGCGCATCGTATCCAATGCGACCTGAACAACGATCAATACCGCCGTCCCTCCAAAGAAGAACGGTACACCGATCCCTTTCATAATAACCCATGGCAATGTTGCAATGAGTCCCAAATATATAGCACCTGTTATCGTCAAACGCCCGGCAGTATCATTCAAGAACTCTTTGGTTGATTCCCCCGGACGGACACCCGGAATAAATCCACCTTGACGTTTGAGGTTTTCAGAAATATCTTTCGCATTAAATACGATCGATGCATAAAAGAATGCAAAGAAAACAACAAATGTAAATTGTAAAAAGTTAAAGAAATAGTGATTCGGATTAAGAACATCTGCAATCGCTTGAACCGTCGGGTTAGTACTCGATGACATTACAGTCATCGGGAACATCAAAATAGCCGAAGCAAAAATAACCGGAATAACCCCTGAAAGGTTTACTTTAACAGGGATATAGTTCATAACACGCTTGTTTTGATTTAACATCATTGTCTTTTTAGCGTAGGTAACCGGAATACGGCGTTCCCCAAGCTCAACATAGATAATAACCAACACGGTCGCAATGACTAACGCTACGATAGCAAGAAGTGTCAAAAAGCTCATCGCTCCGGTATTCACCATTGTCACTGACTGAGAAATTGCATTCGGAATTGCCGATACGATCCCTGCAAAAATGATCAACGATACGCCGTTACCGATACCGCTTTGGGTAATCTGCTCTCCGATCCACATCAACAACATTGTCCCTGCCAACATCGAAACGACGGCGAGAAGAATAAACGTGTTGTGATCCACCAAAATAGCACTGCTGCCGTCTTTTCCGGTCATACTTTGCAATCCGATACTGACACCGATGGCCTGTACAATCGTAATAACGATGGTAGCGTAACGGATAATTTGCATGTATTTGACCATACCGTCACGCTCTTTTTTCATTTGCGCTAAGTTCGGAAATGTTGCTGCAAGAAGTTCCATGATAATTGAGGCGGTAATGTAGGGCATAATACCAAGAGAGATGATAGATAAACGTTCAACTGCATTTCCGCTGAACATATTGAATAGACCTAACGCGTCAGCAGAATGGCTATCAAAAAATGAAGCGATGACGGCTGTGTCAACACCCGGCACCGGCACGTATGCCAGTAGTCGGTAGATAAAAAGAAAACCGATCGTTATTAAGATCTTGTTTACAATTTGTTGGTTCATTAGTTACCAGTTGTTGTAACGTTTTCGTCTTTAATTTTAGATGCTAAATCTTTAGCGCTAGCGCCGACAAGTTTAACACTTGTAACCGATTTTTTCATACGGTGTACACCACGGATTGTCTCCATAGTGATCTCAGAGAGTTCAGCTACTTCTTTCACTTTCTCTACATTGATAACGTATGGTTTGATCACACCGGAGATGAATCCGATTTTTGGCAAACGGCGAGCAAGTGGTTGTTGTCCACCCTCGAAGTTACGTTTTTCATTGTAACCTTTACGCGCTTTTTGACCTTTGTGACCTTTACCGGCTGTTTTACCTTGGCCACTACCTTGGCCGCGGCCAAGACGTTTTTTAGTATGGGTTGAACCCTCGGCAGGAGTAAGATTTTCGAGTGCCATTACTTATCCTTTAATGCGTGAAAGTGCATCGATTGTTGCACGAACCACGGTGTTTGGATTGTTAGAACCCAAAGACTTCGTCAAGATGTCTTGGATACCAGCAAGCTCAAGTACCGGACGGGTAGCACCACCGGCGATTACCCCTGTACCTTCAGATGCAGGTTTAAGCAAGATACGGCTTGCGTTGTATTTAACTTCGATATCGTGAGCGATGGTAGTCCCTTTGATCTTCACGTTTGTCAAGTTTTTGAACGCTTCGTCAACCGCTTTGCGGATAGCATCGGGAACCTCTTTGGCTTTACCGACACCGTATCCAACGGTCCCTTTTTTATTTCCTACAACAACTAGAGCGGTGAAACGGAAACGTCGACCACCCTTTACAACTTTCGTTACACGACCGATGTTTACGATCGCTTCTGCAAATTCTTCTCTGTTAATCGCTTGCATCATCGGCCCTTAAAACTTGATTTCATTTGCACGAAGTGCATCGGCAAACGCTTTTACAACACCGTGATACAAGAAACCGTTACGATCGAACGTAATTTCATTGATACCGGCATTTTTGAGGGTTGCAGCAAATACTTCACCCGCTTTTTGAGCGCTTTCTACATTTGCTTTAAGACCCAAAGTTTTTGAGTGAACTGCTGCCAATGTCACACCCGCTTCATCGTTGATCGCTTGCGCGCTGATGTAGCGGTTTGAACGAAATACTGAGACACGTGGCAATGCCGCACATCCTGAAATTTTAGAGCGGATACGACGTTTACGTTGGAGACGTTTTGCCGCTTTGATTTTAAGTGTTTTACCTGTCATTTCATCGCCCCTTATTTCTTAGATGTCTTACCGGCTTTACGCAGGATAGTCTCATCAGAATATTTAACACCTTTACCTTTATACGGCTCAGGTGGACGGAATGAACGGATTTCAGCAGCGATTTGACCCACTTGTTGTTTGTCTGCGCCTTTGATGCTGATAACGTTTTTCTCCACTGCCATAGTGATTCCTGCTGGGATATCGTAGTTGATATCATGGCTGAAACCGAGTTGTAGGTTCAAAATGTTTCCGTTTACCGCAGCACGGTAACCAACCCCGTTGATCTCAAGTTTTTTCTCAAAACCTGTAGTCAAACCAGTAACGATGTTTGCAGCCAAAGCACGGTATGTACCCCAGAATGCGCGATCTGCACGGTTGTCAGAGTTTGTACTGAATGTCAAAGTGTTATCTTCAAGTGTTACACCGCAGTTACCGCAAGTATCTAAAACTTGAGTAGTTGAACCTTTCACAAACGTGATGACCGATCCATCGATCGTCGCTTTAACATCAGATGGGATAGAAATAGGAAGTTTTCCAATACGTGACATCTTATCTCCTTACCAAATTGTACAAAGGACTTCGCCGCCAACGCCAAGCTCATACGCTTTATCGTTAGGAAGAACACCTTTAGAACTACTGACAATGATGGTACCATAACCGTTTTTGAAACGTTTAAGTTCATCTTTACCTTTGTAAATACGACGTCCCGGTTTAGAAACACGTTTTACTTCATTGATAACTGTACGACCTTTTTCATCGTATTTCAATACAACGTTGATCGTTTTTTTAACGCCGTCTTCAACAACGTTAAAGCTATCGATGTAACCTTTGTCTGCCAAAATGGCAACTACCGCTTCTACAACTTTTGAGTGCATCAATGTTGTAGAATCCAAACGACGCATAGCCGCATTACGGATACGAGTCAACGAATCCGCGATCAAATCATTAATCATTTTTTTTCCTTATCTAATCATTAGGAGTTTCACCTTGTTAATTGAGCCTTCCGCTGAGGAAAACTCAGCGTTAGCGTAGGTGGACGGGCTTGGCTCGTCCGCCGTTTTCAATTACCAAGAAGACTTTCTAACGCCTGGGATCAACCCTTCGTTTGCCATTTTACGGAAGCAAACGCGACAAATTCCGAAATCACTGATAACAGAGTGTGGACGACCACAAATCTGACAACGTGTATACGCACGAACTGCAAATTTAGGTTTACGCGCCGCTTTGGCGATCATTGACTTCTTAGCCATTATTCTCTCCCTTTAGCAAACGGCATACCGATCATTTCAAGAAGCTTGAACGCATCTTTGTCAGCGGTTGCAGTCGTTACCACAGTGATGTTCATCCCGTGGATTTGCATGATATCATCGTAATTGACTTCAGGGAAGATCAATTGCTCAGTGATACCAAAGTTATAGTTTCCGCGACCGTCGAAACCGTTACGTGGAATACCACGGAAGTCTTTAACACGCGGAAGTGAAATGTTGATCAATTTATCCATGAAATCGTACATTTGAGCACCGCGAAGTGTTACTTTAACACCGACCGGCATCCCTTCACGAACTTTGAATCCCGCAACTGATTTGCGAGCGTTAACGATCATCGCACGTTGTCCTGCGATGTTGCTGATGGTATCTTGGATATTTTGGATCAATTTGTTGTCTTTCATGGCAAAACCACAACCGACAGAGATGATCACTTTTTCAAGTGCCGGAACTTGCATTACGTTTGCAATTCCAAGCGCTGATTGAAGCTCAGGTTTAAGAGCTAAATATTTATCTTTTAGTCGTGCCATGATTACGCCTCAACTTTACGGACATTTGATGCATCGATAGGCATCTCTTTGTTCAAAAATCCGCCTTGTGGATTTTGCTCGCTAGGTTTGATCGCTTTTTTCGCAACACGAACACCCTTAACGATTACTTTGTTTTTCTTAGGCATTACTTGAAGCAATTCTGCTTTAGTACCTTTGTCATCACCGGCGATCACTTCTACGATATCGCCTTTTTTGAAATTAAATTTTGCCATTATACAACCTCCGGAGCCAATGAAACGATTTTCATGAAACCTGCATAACGAACTTCACGGCTTACAGGTCCGAAAATACGTGTACCGATCGGCTCACGTTTTTTATCAAGAATTACGGCTGCATTTTCGTCGAAACGGATAAGTGAACCGTTTTCACGGTGAACCTCTTTTTTCGTACGAACAACAACTGCTGTAACGACTTGACCACGTTTGATCTTACCGGTTGGAGCCGCTTTTTTGACAGAAGCGATGATAACATCGCCAACTGTCGCATAACGACGTTTTGAACCGCCAAGAACTTTAATACACATCAACTCTTTTGCACCGGTGTTATCGGCAACAACAAGACGGGTAAAACTTTGAATCATGCGTTCGCTCCTTTAACAAGAGTTTTCAAACGGAACGATTTTGATTTAGAGATCGGACGACATTCGATCGCAACCACGATGTCACCAACATTAAGTTGGTTGTTTTCGTCGTGGATTTGATATTTTTTGAAACGTTTGACCGTTTTGTGGTAACGTGGGTGCATAACGCGGCGCTCAACAACGATAGTCGCTGTTTTATCGCCCGCTTTTGTCACTACGATACCTTGAATTTCACGTTTGTGTGTCATAGCTTAGCCCTTACTTCACTGCACTGATGGCAGTGTTGATGCGTGCAATGTCTTTTTTCGCCGTGCGAAGTTCGCTCGTGTTAGTCAATTGCATCATTTTTTGCTTAATTTTCAAAGTGAAAAGCTCAATTTTTTTCTCTTTGAGCATCCCTTGAAGTTCAGCAGCACTCTTGCCGTTCAAATCAGTATATTTCATTGCTCATCTCCGCAGTTACAATTTTTGTTTTGAACGGGAGTTTTTGCATCGCAAGCGACAAAGCTTCACGAGCAAGAGTCTCTTCGACACCACCCATTTCAAAAATGATACGGCCTGGCTTGATGTTCATTACCCATTGATCAACAGAACCTTTACCTTTACCCATACGCACTTCAAGTGGTTTGGCAGTCAAAGGTTTAGCTGGGAACACGCGGATCCAGATTTTACCTTGACGTTTAATGTGACGGTTTGCTGCAATACGAGCCGCTTCGATTTGGCGAGAGTTGATACGTCCCGCTTCCGTTGCTTTGAATCCGATTGAACCGAAGTCAAGTTTGTTTGCATTAGTAGCGTAACCACGGTTACGCCCTTTCATTTGTTTACGATATTTCGTACGCTTTGGCATCAACATGATTAGTCAGCCTTTCGACGAGGACGACGTGGTTTATCATCACGACCCTCTTCTTTAGATTCTTTTGCTTCTGGTTGGATACCTTTGGTGAGAACTTCACCTTTGAAAATCCAAACTTTGATACCGATTACACCGTAAGTGGTGTGCGCTTCTGCAAAACCGTAATCGATTTTTGCACGAAGTGTATGCAACGGTACGCGACCTTCAAGGTACCATTCAGTACGAGCGATCTCGGCACCGCCAAGACGACCTGCAACTGAAACTTTGATCCCTTTAGCCCCTGCACGTTGTGCATTTTGCATAACTTTTTTCATCGCGCGGCGGAATGCTACACGTTTTTCAAGTTGAGTAGCAACATTTTCTGCAACGAGTTGTGCAGAAGCTTGTGCTTTTTTCTCTTCTTTGATGTTAACTGCTACCGGTTTACCGATAAGGGTTTGAAGAGATTCTTTGATTTTTTCAATGTCAGAACCTTTCTTACCGATGATGATTCCCGGACGAGCTGCAATGATCGTAACACGAAGACGTTTCGCAGTACGCTCGATCACGATGTTGCTCACACCGGCATAGTAGAGTTCTTTTTTCAAATAGGTACGGATTTTGTGATCTTCGCCCAAAGAAACCGCAGCTGTTTTAAAGTTAGGGAACCAGCGTGATTCCCAGTTGCGGTTAATACCGAGACGAAGTCCGATAGGATTAACTTTATGACCCATAATTATTTACCCTCTACTTCTACCAAAATGTGTGCTGTCGGTTTGCGGATACCAGAAGCAGTTCCGCGTGCACGTTGCATGAAACGTTTAAGTACCGGACCGTTATCAACGCGGCATGATGTGATAACACAGTTTTCCGCATCGATACCGCTGTTCGCAACGGCTGACGCCACTACTTTAGCGATAATACGAGCCGCTTTGTTTGGAGTGAACTCCAACGCAGCCATTGCTTGCTCTGCATTCATTCCTTGAACTTCGCGAGCGATCAAACGAGATTTCGTTGGAGATACGCGAACGAATTTTAATAGTGCTCTTGCCATATCTCTTCCTTATTTCCCGATTTTCTTTTGTACAGAACCTTTGTGGCCCTTAAATGTACGTGTTGGTGCAAACTCACCAAGTTTGTAACCGATGTGGTTTTCCGTTACGAAAACCGGTACAAACT
Organism: uncultured Sulfuricurvum sp.; assembly: GCA_964495485.1. Classification (GTDB taxonomy): domain Bacteria; phylum Campylobacterota; class Campylobacteria; order Campylobacterales; family Sulfurimonadaceae; genus Sulfuricurvum. The sequence goes on along the minus strand of CAZBVJ010000003.1, from coordinate 74,309 downwards.
GACGGCCATTGTGAACGTTGAACGTCAAACCGATCATGTCTGGCAAAATCACGCTGCGGCGTGACCATGTTTTGATTGGTTTAGTGTTTTTCGTCTCTTTGGCAGCAATCACTTTTTTCATAAGGTGTCCATCAACGAATGGTCCTTTTTTTACTGATCTAGCCATGATTAGCCTACCCTTTTAGCATTTGGTTTACGGCGAGTAATAATCAATCTATCACTTGCTTTCTTCTTACGTGTTTTAGCACCTTTAGTTGGTTTACCCCATGGAGTAACCGGGTGACGTCCTGAGTTGGTTTTACCTTCACCACCACCGTGCGGGTGATCGATAGGGTTCATCGCAGAACCACGCGTTTGCGGGCGGATACCCATATGACGTGTACGACCTGCTTTACCGAAAACAACGTTGATGTACTCTTCGTTACCGACAGTACCGACCGTTGCCATACATTCACCCAAAACATAACGCATTTCACTTGATGGAAGACGAAGTGAAACGTATTTCCCTTCACGACCCATGATTTGTGCAGATGTTCCCGCTGAACGGACGATTTGACCGCCTTTGCCAGGTTTAAGTTCGATGTTGTGAACCGTTGTCCCCACAGGGATGTTCATCAATTTCATCGCATTACCCGCTTTGATGTCCAATCCGCTCTCAGCTGCCATAATGCTGTCACCGACTACCAAACCTTTTGGTTGGAGGATGTAGCGTTTGTCACCGTCAACGTAATTGATCAAAGCGATACGGCAGTTACGGTATGGATCGTATTCGATCGCTGCAACAGTTCCGGCGATACCGAATTTGTTACGTTTGAAATCGATGATACGATAGAGCTTTTTCGCTCCCGCTTCTTTATGGCGTGATGTAATACGACCGTTGTTGTTACGACCAGCAGCTGCCGGAAGTTTTACCAACAATGAACGAACAGACGCTTTTGCTGTAATGTCCGAGTTATCAACGTTTGTATAGAAACGTCGGCTCGGTGTGGTTGGTTTATACGTTTTGATCGCCATATTACACCGCCAAACTATCGATTTGTGCGCCTTCTGGCAATTTCACATAGAACTTTTTAAAGTCGTTTTGTTTACCAGCAAGACCACGGAAACGTTTTACTTTTCCGTCTTGGTTTAGTGAGTTAACGCGAGCCGGAACGATTCCGAAATACTCTCTAAACACCTCTTTAAGAGCGTTCTTTGTCATACGTGGAGACGTTTGAACAACGATTACACCCTCTTCTTGAAGACCAAGAGTCTTCTCTGTATACAGGATCGATTTGATATCAGTAATATCTGCCATCTTAGCTCTCTTTAGTCAGATTTTCCCATACCGCTTTCTCGATTACTACCGAGCGGTATGTCGCAGCCAAAAAGGCGTTGAGTTCATTCTCTTCAACGATGTACGTTTTAGAGATGTTACGGAATGCCAAATACGTTTTTTCGTCAAGAATTTTTTTGACGAGCAATGCGTCACGTACGTTCAAGTTGTTGAACAACGCCAAAGCATCTTTTGTTTTTCCGCTTGGAACTTCGATCGAATCAACGATGAACAATTTCCCAGCTTGAGCCAAAGCATCCAACGCACATTTAAGCGCCAATTTCTTTTGCTTTTTATTGATTTTTTGGGTGTAGTTACGACCAGTGTTTGGACCGTGAACTACCGCTCCGCCAACCCATACAGGTGAACGGCGTGAACCGGCACGTGCTCCACCTTTACCTTTTTGAGCCCATGGTTTTTTACCACCGCCGCGCATTTCACTGCGAGTCTTTGCAGATGCAGTGTCAGCACGTAGGCTCGCTTGGTACGATTTAACGTACAAGTAGAGGTTATGCGGGTTGATACCGCTAAAGCTCTCTGGCAATGCTGCTTCTGAGGCTTTTTCGAATTTTTCGTTCAGTACAATCGCGCTCATTATTTAACAACCTTTACTCGACCTAGTGCACCGTTTGCTCCCGGGATAGAACCCACAACAACCAATACACCGTTTTCTGCGTCAAATGACATGACTTCGTTTTTCACAGTAACTTGCTCGTTACCGTATTGACCTGACATTTTACGCCCTTTTTGGACTTTACCCGGCCACTCACGGTTACCGATAGAACCGCTTGTACGGTGGAAACGGTGACCATGCGCACCAGGACCCCCAGCGAAGTTCCAGCGTTTCATAACACCGGTAAAACCGCGACCTTTTGTGTTGAAAGACGATTTAACCGTAGTTGCGTTTGCCAAAGGAGCCATATCCAAATCACCGGCTTCGGTGTTTGCTACTTCCAATGTTGCAAATTTGTTGAACTCAGCAGAAAGATTATATTTCTTTTGTTGACCTTCAACCGGTTTGTTGATCGCTTTACCTTCGCTGTATGCTACAAGAGCAACACCGTCGTTCACTTCACAAACTTTCATCTCTTTTACTTTTAAAAGAGTTACTACTTTGCTCGGAACGCTAATCGTTCGGCTCATGCCGATTTTTTCTACAATGTATTCCACACCCTACTCCTTACTTGTCCATAGAGCGAACTTCTACGTCCACTTCCGGAGCCAAGTCAAGCTTCATCAACGAATCAACTGTATCTGGCGTAGCCGACACGATGTCGATCAAACGTGCGTGCATACGGATCTCAAATTGCTCACGTGAGTCTTTATTGACGTGCGGAGATTTAAGAACCGTATATTTACGAATCTTGGTTGGCAAAGGGATCGGTCCGCGGATTTCCGCACCCGTTCGCTTTACAGCTTCAACAATAGAGGCAACTGAACGATCGAGTACACGATGATCGTATGCTCTAAGTTTCAAACGAATTTTTTCCATAATGTTTTCCTTAGATAAAAGAACTCGTCAGATCATGTCTGACTATATAAGGCGGCGAAATTATACTGACATATCCGCTAACGGTCAAGGATTTTAGGGGCAAAAAATGTAATTCATATAAAATTTACTTCCTTTTAAAAAGGAAATACTATTTTTTAGGTATTATATTGGTATGAATACACTGATTGATGAATATTACCGATACGATTTGCACAATGCGGGCTATATAGAGCGAAAAGCGACTATTTCGAACGAGCATACCCTCATATACGGTATCGCCCAATCGGGAAAAACATCCCTCATCAAACACTATCTACTCTCTCACAAAAAATCGACCTATCTCTATCTCGACTGCCGTGACATACGACTCGACATCGATGAATTAAACCTCCATCTGGAGCCATTTTGCCGTGAAAACAAAATATCCATCCTGGCACTCGACAACTATCGTGAGGGTATCCGCCTATTCGACGTTGATCAAATTATCCTCGCCCACGAAACGCTCCTCAATCTCCCTTATCATACGGTGAGGCTCGAACTGCTCGATTATGAAGAGTTTTTGGCGTTTGAGAATAAATATGATGGTACGACACTGAGCCATTTTTTTCAACTGGGTGGATTTCCGGCGATGCATCGCGTCCCCAGTGAAGAGAGGGTTCTCTATTTACAAAACACCCTTCTCAGAGCATTGGAGCCGATCGAATTTTCAATCCTCTCCCAAGCATCCAAAATGGTGACTCAGAAAGTCTCCGCATTCAATCTCTATGAGCGGCTCAAAAACGAGCGTAAAATCTCCAAAGACAAACTTTATCTCCATCTCCAATCGATGTTTGATCGGGGATATCTCAAAAGCTTGGGGAAATTCAACCACCCCAGTGCCGTCAAGAAACTCTATCTCTGCGATATCGCCATCAAACACGCCCTCGTTTTTCAAAAGCATTTCGGACGGTTGTTTGAAAATCTTATTTTCTCCGAACTTGATAAACACGGTATCGAATGCTATTATGACGAGGGGATCGATTTTTACCTCCCCCTCCGGCATCAAATCATCATCGCTTCGGCATTTGCCAACGAACACGCTTTATTCAAAAAAGTAGAGAGTCTGGAGAGTTTTATCGTATCTAATCGGGTTCGGGAAGTCATCGCGGTAACCATGGGACTGGAGGCTACCCTCTCCCATCCGGTCTCACGGATCGAGATGATCCCTTTTGAGCGATGGGCATTGGGAGATGATGGTTAAAATCGGTAATTCAAACCGATAAACGGCCCTTTGAAGGTAACATTCGTATTGGTATCGAAACGATCGCTGATTTTGAGCGATTCATAGCGGTACCCGGCTTGTGCGGCGAATCCCGCTGCCACTTTCCACAACACTTTAATACGAGCATCACTCAAAGTATCCCCATCATATCCGATATATTTGATGCTCCCCTCAACACTCAAAGGGGAGAGGGGAGGTGTGAGCGCCATACCCAAATACCCCATCGGGATCACTTCGCTAAAACGATCGTTAATCGCCCCCTCGATTCGGGCATCGATCATTTTCAAACTTACCCCTACATCGATATCGATGACGTTATCCAAGATTTCATAATAAGGGGTGATGTCGGTTTGTTCGAAAGAGACTTTGTTCGTCCCGCCAATCCCGTCAAAACCGCTAAAAGTGGATTCAGGGGTAAAATCGATCCGAATATTTGGGATCATTGGGAGTGGATGTTCAACAAACAATCCCACTTGATAGCTCGATTCATCGTCATTACTGAAATGGGTTTGGGTGCTTTTATAATTAAAATCGCCGCTTACGCTCGGTGTATAAAAATCGGCCTCCGCACCGAATCCCAAAATTGTCGCCGCTGAGGCGCTCGCGGAGATCAAACACAATGCTAAAATAGATGATTTCATCATGAGAAACCTTTTTTTTTACGAATCATACCCAATTTACTATGAACACTTAGGATAAAATACCCTCAAAAACAATGGGTGGTCTATGAAGCTGTGCGGAATCGATGAAGCAGGACGGGGTCCGTTGGCGGGACCTTTATACATTGCCGGAGTGATATTGATCGAACCCGTCGAGGGGTTGAACGACTCCAAAAAGCTCTCTGAGAAAAAGCGTGAGTTACTCTTTGAGGAGATCACATCCAAAAGCCGCTATCACATCAGCAGGTTTGATGCGGCACAAATCGATGAACTCGGGCTCTCGGTATGTTTGGCGACAGGACTGCGTGAGATTATGGGTGTATTGGGGGAGGCCGACTATCTGTATGATGGCAACTCAAAATTCGGCGTGATCGGTATCCGAACGATGGTCAAAGCCGACGCGACCATCCCTGAGGTGAGCGCCGCCTCGATTCTAGCCAAAGTGAGCCGTGACCGTGAGATGGTTGAACTCGCGCAAAAGTATCCCGAATACGGATTTGAGGGGCATAAAGGGTATGGAAGCACTGCCCATATCGAAGCGATCCGACAATACGGATATTGTCCGATCCATCGACAAAGTTTTAAACTAAAGGCGCTGCAGCCCTCGTTATTTTGAGATTCTATCTTTTGATTGCAATAATGTCTCAAACTGCGCGATTTTATCAACATTAAGTGTACCGGTAATATCCAAAAGTCCAAGTTGATTGTTAACCAATTGATATCCGGCCTCTATCATTTGACGACGTACTTCATAGAGTTTAGCTTTAGCTTCCAAGACGTCTACAACACTTTTCAAACCTGCACTCTGTCCTCTTTCTACTGATTGTAAAAAAAGTTCCGCAGATTTTTCCGACTCTTTTAAAACATCAATGGTTTCCAAATAGAGCTGTCGCTCTACCCAAAGCGATTCAAACCGGTATTGAGCCTCTTTTTGATAATAATTTCGTTCCTGAGTTGCAGAATCAAGAAGTAACTTCCCTTCACGAATACGTGATTCCGTAGCGCCTCCTTGATAAATTGGAACTGTCATTTGCGCGACTGCTTGATTGTCATATTTGTGGGATATCTGATCTTGTGTATAGGTCTCTTTACGCGATATGCTTAAATCAACTTTCGGATAATGTTCGTATTCTCGAACTGCCAAGTCATGTCGCGCTGTTTCTTCAGCTGCCAATGAACTTTTAAACATCGGATTGTCTAGTAATTTATTTTCCCATTCTTCTCGCGTACTGATAAATTTTACAGTGTCTATCGCTGAAAAATCTAACGATTGCACTTCTGTGACATTTTCTCCAATCAAATGTTCTAATTTTAATTTAGCGACTTCAAATTTCTTTTTTTCAGCTAACCATTCGCTGGTTGATTTGTCCCTTTGAACTTTTGTCTCCAGTAAATCTATTCGATTGGATAATCCTACTTTTAGCATCTCTTCGAGTTGTTTGTATTTACTCTCATAATAAGCTTTATGCGATTGGATCAATTCAACATTTTTTTGAGTGTAGAGGACTAAGAAATAAGCCTTTGCCAACTCCAGCCCTGCCTGCTGTGCTTTTGCTTTAAATTCATACTCTGCACTCTTTTGACGAGCCGTTGCTACGTCAACACCTCGCCATACTTCAGGGTGAAAAAGAGGCTGTGTTGCAGAGAGTGAATAACTTTTATACGATTCTTTCACCGGTTTAGACGTTGGAGTTGTATATTGATATCCATATTGACCCCACGTAAATGAACCTTGTAATTGCGGATACAATTTTGAACGGCTTTGTTCTATTTGTTCTTTACCCGAAGCGGTTCTGAGTGCTAACGCACGCAATTGAGGCTCATTTTTAAGAGCCATTTCATAGGCATCACTCAATTTAAGGATATCTGAACTCCAACAAACGGTGCTCAAAAGAAACAAAGGGATCAGAAACTTACTGCTCATTGAATCCCTTTGAAAACATATCTTTCAACGGCTTGATCATATAATCCATAAACGTACGACTCGCTATAACAATCATAGTATCTGTTGGCATTCCAGACTGTATTTTCAACTGATTTTTACTGAGTTCTGCCATCCCTTCAGGAGTTACCCTGATTTTTACAGGGTAATATAGGGCTTGAGTTTTTTCTTCCATAATTGCATCAGCAGCGACATAAATGACTTCTCCTTTAACAATATTCAAAGATTTGACATGAGCAAAGTTTGGAAAACGAATTTCTGCTTGCAAACCGTTTCTCACATTGGTAACTTCATTAGCAGCTACTTTCCCCTCTATAATCAGAGCATCGCCATTCGGGACAATTTCCAAAAGGGGATTTCCAGGGGCAATAACTCCACCTATCGTATGCACTTGCAAGTTAGCGACAACCCCATCGACCGGAGCATTAATACGTGTTCGAGACAACGTATCTTTCAAGGCTTTTATACGTGAACGAAGATCAGCTAATTCACCCTGCGTTTTACTCAACAATCCAACAACTTCGGTATCAAATTTTTGCTGTTCACTGATGATTTGTGCTCGCATTTCACCAATTTGTGCCATCGCCTTTGCAATATCCGCTTTTGCATTGGCTATTTCTCCATCCGTCGCTAATTTCTGTCGCTGCATATCTCGTAATTTGAGCTTATCTACCAGCTGCTCTTTAAACAGCGCATCCCACTCTTTGATCTCTTCTGCAAAAGAAGCCGAAAGATGTGTTTTTGTATCAATAATTGCTTTTAATCCAATAATTTGATTTTTAAGTTGTTCAATACGTTGTACGAGAACCATGCGATTGTCACTCATCATTTTTCGACGCTGAATAAATTCATTCACTTGACCGCTTACCATCAAGTTTTTGGTGGTGACATCCAACATAGAATCCAATTCGGGGCTAAATACAATCGAAGGCAGTCTATCACGCTCAGCTAACAGACGTGATTCAAGGGCAAGATTTTGATAGTAACTCGCTTCTGCAATTCCCAGTTGAGCTTTAGCTTGGGTATTGTCCAATTCAATCAAGACCTGCCCGTTTTTGACGATGTCACCATCTTTGACCAAGATGTTTTGAACTATCCCCCCCTCTAAATGTTGGATGATGCGATTGTTTGATGCAACCATCACTTTCCCGGGAGCTGAAACGGCACTGCTCAATGGAGCCAATGATCCCCAAATGACAAAAATACCTATAAACAGAGCTAAAACAGTCCATCCAAGTTTTTTATACTGACGGTCATCCGTTTGAGGTGTTTTGGGTTGCTGCGGGGTTATCAATTCTCCCATTGGTATCATGCAGCACCTCCTTGTGTTGATTGATTCTGAACCGGTGCCTTAGGTGAGAGCGCATTGATCACTTCGTCGCGCGGACCAAACATTTGAAGCTGTCCCTCTTTGAGAAACGCGATCTTGTCAGCAATACCTAAAATAGAAGGTCTATGGGTAATCAATACCACAGTAGTACCCCGCTTTTTCAGTTCTGCCATTGCCATCAATAATGCTCTCTCTCCGGCATCATCGAGATTGGAATTGGGTTCATCGAGGATAACCATTTGAGGAAATCGATACATTGCACGGGCAAGCCCGATACGCTGGCGTTGCCCACCCGATAGTGCTACACCGCCGGGACCTATAGGCGTATCATACCCTTGAGGTAACTGCAAGATCATTTCATGTACTCCGGCTGCCATAGAGGCTTCAACCACTTTTACCGGATCAGGTTCTTCAAAACGGGCGATATTCTCGGTAATCGTTCCATCGAAAAGTTCGATATCTTGTGGTAAATAACCGATATGACTCCCCAAAAATACACGGTCATAATGGCTGATCTCTGCGCCATCAATCCGTACTTTTCCGTTATACAACGGCCAAATACCTAAAATTGCCCGGATCAGTGTCGATTTCCCTGCCGCACTCGGTCCGATCACCCCTACCATTTCACCGGCTTTAATCGATAAAGTCACCCCTTTAAGCGCCGGTACTTTCGACTCAGGAGGGACAACCACGACCCCTTCTACATCAATAAACCCTTTTGGACTCGGCAGTGGAGTCGGTTTCTCTTTTTCGGGAAATTCACCCAACATTTGATTCAGTCTATGATATGCTTCTCTGGCAGATGAAAATTGTTTCCATGTGTTGGTCATCAAATCTACCGGTGCTAAAGCCCGCCCCAGTATGATAGAACCCGCAATCATCATCCCCGGAGTCATCTCTCCGATAATCGCCAAATATCCACCCAACCCAAGCACCAATGACTGCATCAACATACGAACGGTTTTCGACACATTCGACCAAAGCCCTGCTTCATCACTTGCACCCGATTGTTCATTCAAAAAACCCATATAACGCATCATCCAACGCTTACGGACATTTTCATGCATCCCCATTGCTTCGATGATCTCTGAATTGCGTAAACTCGCCTGAATAAATCCTTGCGATTGCTGAAACTGTTTATTCGACTCTTCCAAAAGTGATTTTGTCCGTTTTTCATTGATCAGAGCGAGTGAAAAAGCGACAATGGTTGCAAAAATCGCGAAACAACCGAGCCATGTGTCAAACAAAAACATGATTCCGATATAAATCGGTATCCACGGTGCATCAAAAAATGCGAACAAAGGTGTACCTGTCAAAAACTGTCGTATCTGTGTCAAATCGGAGAGCGGCTGAGAGGTAGCTTTTCCGGGTTTGCGATTTGCCAATGCGAACATCGTATCAAAAAGCCTCGGACTTAATCGTGCATCTATCGCATTGCCTACACGGATCAGGATTCGTGAACGTACAAATTCCAACGTTCCCATGACCGCAAACATAACAACGACGATAATTGTGAGCATCAGTAATGTCTCTTCAGATCGGCTCGCCATAACCCGATCATAAAGTTGTAACATATAAAGTGGTGGAACCAACATCAGTAAATTGATAAATAGACTGACAAAAGCGGCAAAATAAAAAGCGTTTTTAGAAAGTTTGATCACCTTCAGCAATTCTTTTTCTTCAGGTGATTTCATCGGCGTTGACATAAAAAACAGATCCTTGTTTGAAAATATGAGCATTTTTTTAAAGAAAAAGGAGTCTACCACATTCTCTATTAATTGTACGTTTAGGGAGAAAAAAGTGCACTCATCTCATTGCATATCATCTCAAAATCATCCTGACTCAACCAACAATTTCCATCCATCGAAGTCATACCCTCTTTCGTGTGAAGATGTAAAGTATCGATATTATCCAATGCAAATCCATGAGCTTTATATTCATCCGTTTGAACGACAACGACAAGAGCCTCAACCTCATGATTTAGCACCAATGCTTTCACCCTAAGATACAGTTTGTCAAAAGGGTACATCTCAACACTATTTCGATAGCTCAACGTTTGATTATGACTTGTCAGATACGATTTTATCCCTCGATCGCAATACGATTGATGTTTTAACACGGCAGCATCAAATGCTTCTTCTCCACCGACAAAGACTTCAATCGGGATTCGGCCATTTTCAGGTATCAAATACTCCAAATACGTTGAAAGATACCCTTTGGATATAGGATGTCCTCCGAGCATCGGCGCATAATTTACTTCATTGATGATTGCACCTGTTTCGTACCACGGTTTAGAAATATCACTAGTGATAATATCAACCCCCGCAACATGCAAATTAAATAATTTTGCTGCCCTCAAAGCAATCTTCACATTCTCATGATGAACCATATGGGTAACGTCATCAATTTTTCCGCCCCACTGAGTCGATTCTTTGTCTCTTAAGGGTATCCATACCCCTTTTGAAGGGATAGAATTCAGTGTAAATCCCGCTTTTGCAATCGATTCGATTGCCGTATCATCTTTTGGATAAAACGTCTTATTAGTGTCCCATGGTACCTTACAAAGTTCGAGTTCATTCGCATCATCAATTAACTTTTCAATACTCCTATCTCCATCTGCTTCAATAGAGAGTCCAGATCGTTTAACTGCATACAACAATCTCTCATTAATGACAAAAAATCGATAACACACCCCTGGAACCTGTTTTTCGATAATCACTGGTTTATTGGGAGAGAGCTTAACGACATTTTCGAATGCCAGTGTTAATTTTTGATCATCATCGATGTCAATGCTCACCCCCTCACCTCGGTCAAGATCGATCGGTTTAACCACTACAGGATAGTTCAAATCCGATGCAATGTTCAAAGCCTTTTCAACCGTTACTGCTATTCTATGTTCAGGAGAAGGCAATCCTGCCATTCGGATCAAATTGGATGCAACTATCTTGTTTTGAGACATACGAGAACCGATAGCACTGTCAAATGCCACCGTACTCCTATCAAATTTCACTCCTCTGCAACCCCATCCTAATTGGTAAACACCATCTCCCAAATGGATAAACGGTATATTCTTTTCGTATGCCTTTCGCAAAACATTCATTCTCGATTTTCCAGGGGGCATTTTTGAAAGTATCGGTATTACCGTTTCTTTGTAGAGCTTCGTCCGGATATTTTCACGATTGAGGGGTGTCAATTGATTTTTCCCCATCCAAAGTATCGCATCAAACGATGCATTAATGACAGTAACGTAATGAACTTGAGAAATTAGGTCAATATGGATGATTTTAATGGTATAAACAAGATAATCACCCTCTTTTTCAATCTGCTGTAATATCCCATCTGCAAATACAGGAATGGAACATGCCTGAAGTAAAATGCCAATCAGTTTGAGTCCACTTTTCCCGATATATAAAGCTGTATCGTCTGATCCTTCCACTATCTCTTTAATAGCGAGAGTTTCTTGTAACCATTGTGATATCCATTCGGTGTTACTATTTTCAGGTACTTTTATCCGTACTTTATAAATCTTCATCGATTATGCCGATACCATTTTTTCGTAAATAAATTGAGAAACCAAAGCATCTTGCAATGCAATTCCCGTAGAGATGAATAACACTTTATCAGAGGATACGGGTTCGCTAACATACTCTTTTAATTCACTGATCCTATCCGAGATCACCATTTTGTCTTTCCATCTTTTCATATCCCCTAAACAGATAGATTGAATGGAATCGGTAATCAACCTATGTGTCTCCAAAAGTGATACATCGATTTCACTCAAATTATCCGCATCGGCTCCGACACTGGAGACAAATTTCAAATGTCCTGCATTCAGTGAATTCATAAACGCTTTTTCCGATGTTGTAGCGGCAAAGACTGCTTCCGCTTCCTGGAGCAGCTGATCCCTCTCTTTTCTTCGTACAGTCAGTTGAGGGATATAATGATTGCACAATGTTAAAAATTTTTGATAATTCCCCTCATTCGGCTCGAAAACATCCACATGACGTATTCCAAGCCATCGATGGAGAATATACGCGGTATAGAATCCAATCCTTCCCGTTCCGATGATCCCAATTGCGTCTGATGCAGTTTGCGCGAGACGCATCGCCAAAACCGATATGGCGGCTGTACGAAATGATGAAAATGCACACACATCCAATATAGCGTAGACATAATTATCGTACTGGTCAATCAAAAGCGCTTTTCCAACACTGATTTTATCTTTGATCGTTTTTTCTTCTTCGTTGGTTCCGATGATTTTGACAAACTTCAAGTCCCGATCTTCAATGCTGCAAGGCATTACACGAAAATCACCCCGACTTTTACGACTCGAGAAAACCTGTTTATAAGGCAATTCAACCTCTTCTTGTGAACATCCCCACCGTTCATAAAATTCAAATAAATGATCCATAAACGATACCGTATGGTTCATCAAAATAGTGTGCGCATCGATATCGCTAACATAGATATAGGGTTCATCATCAAGGCGTAAAAGATGTTTCAGTAAATTATTATCCATTGTGGAGCAATCTTTTTTTTAATGTATGGGTAGCGATTATAACGCTGTTTTACTTAGTGCATCTCTGCTGCTTACACCCCTATTCTTGATACACAATCTCAAATCTATCATGGTATGGAAGTTCTTCCAATTCTTTTTTCGACATAGCAACTACAATCAGCGCCTCCACCGATCGATCAATCATAAGCGCTTTTAATCTCTGTTTGAGAGTCGTAAATTCGAAATGAAGAATACTGCCATCAGGTTTGAGGGTTACTGTACTCGAAGTGATACACCCATTGATTCCATTGTCCATCCATACACGGTGTTCATTTTTGGCTTTTTCCCATGCTTGTGCATTTCCAATAAATACGTTTACCGGTATGAACCCGTCTCCACCACCCATCATGATTTCAAAAAAAGCGGGGATAGAACGTTTGGAGATTTCACCCCCGCCAAAAAGAGGTGAAAAATTGACTTCATTAATGATTGCACCATTTTCATACCACGGTTTTGAAATATCCTCACTGATAATATCGATACCCGCTACACTCAATCTAAACAAATCGGCAGATTTCAACGCAATTTCCCGATTTGCCGGATGGATGGATGATGTCATATCTTCATCATAACCGCCCCATTGCGTGCTTTCGATTTTTCGAAGAGATACGACTCGCCCTTTTTCTGGAATGGCTTCGAGTGTCAAACCGGCTTCTTGGATAGATGCCATTGCCAAATCATCCATTGGAAAGTTTTCACTTCTCTTCCAAGGGGGGAGAAGTTTTTCATGTTCATTCGCTCTATCGATCAATTCTTTGAGTGTCCGTTCGCCATCCCCTATGACCGATTTTGGTAACCGCTTTACGACATACAATATTTTTCCGTACGCTACAAATATTCTATGACATACGCCCGGTACCTCTTTTTCAATGATAATACGCTTGGAGCGCGATACCCTAAAAGCGGTATTAAATCCTTTTTCTAACGATTCTCTATCGTTCAATCCGACACTGACACCCTCTCCTCTATCCAGATCCGCAGGCTTCACGACCAAAGGCCATCCCAGCTTTTCAGCTGTTTTGAAAAGCATTTTTTTATCATTGATGACAACATGCACGGGTGCGGGCATCCCCGCCATACGAATCACATTTGCGGTACTCACTTTATTATGCGCCATTTGTGACCCGATTTGAGAATCGCTCTCTACCATACTGCGATTCATGAGTATCGATTTCGCTCCCCAACCCAACTGATACACCCCATTCCCAAAATGATGGAAAGAGATGTCTCTCTCATACGCAGCGGACAATACCGGTATCGTCGATTTGCCTGAACCGGAAGATTTCCCTAATGGCTGTATTATTTTTGTGTTTATAAAATCATAGAACCCTTCTAAAGCGTCAAGAGAAAAGGGGACATTTTGATACCGTTTTATCACTTCAAGCGCCGTTTCAATAGCCACGATATAAGGGTGTTCAGGGATGTTGTCGATCTGTGCAATACTCAGTGTCACTTGGTATTTTTGATCATTTCCATGATGTATCTTTTTAATCGCTACTATTTTTCCGGTATCAAATACGGGGATCTTCACTCCCTGCAAAAATTCACGAACCATAAGGAGCACTCTGCTTATCATAGCAGGTATGTAAGCCGGAATTTCAATATTTTCATCTGCGATGTTAGGATACGCTAGCTCTTTTGGCTCAATCTTCAACCCCTTTCTCAACCATTCATCACAGTGGATTGTATTAAAACCTCTCATTTGATGCAAAACGATTGTGAAGCTTTTTTGAGGCTGTTTTTGTCGATTTGGTGAAAAAGACCCCCTCATTTTTCTGTCTATTAGGTTGAGCAATTTCTTTTTAATGATTTTCCCTGTTTCCGTTCTGGGAATTTCATTGACAATAACTACTTTTCTAGGGCTTCTGTTTCCCATCCTTTTTCGTGCATACATCATCAAATCTTTTTCATTTATCTTGATGTCTGAAACCGTGACGGCACACACGGGAATATGTTGATGTAAGGTTGATTTGATCGGAAACGCTGCCGCATCATTAACGCCGCGATACTCCAGCATAACACTCTCAATTTCTGCGGGATAGATATTGATCCCTTGCATCATCATCATATCATCACTGCGTCCCAAATGGATCAAAAACCCCTCATCACTCCATTTACCGATATCTTTGGGATAAAACCATCCCTTTTTGAACGCATTTTCGGATGCTTCTTGATCATCGAAGTAATTGTCGATCAACGATGAACTTTTAATCCGAATATTACCGACTGTCCCTATAGGGCATAAAGCATCATTATCATCGACAATTTCCACACACACGCCAGACAATGGTTTTCCGACATTTCCGCTCAAAGTATAGGAATACGGCGGTACCGCTCTAACCAGCGATCCCCCTTCATTCGCGCCGTATCCGACATAGAGTTTTTTTGTTATTGTATGGGCAATTTTTTCTCTCAATCTAGAAGATACGCTTGATCCTGCCACTAAAAGTGCTTTCAGAAAACCATACACATTGGTATCTTCATCCCCCATCTTCTCGATCATCCGTTCAACATGATATACAGTGCTGTAAAGGATCGTTATCCCTAACGAACGGCACGTCTCTAAAATATCATTTTTCCGATCATACAGGACAACCGGTACACGGTTATATAGAGATGAGAGAATCATAAATAGCGCTGAATAGAATCCTGTATTCACCATACTCGCAAATCGATCGTTTTCATCGGCTCCGAAACACTCAAACGAGAGCTTAATCCTCTCAATCTGTTGGTGATGTGTCACCGGAATCAATTTGCTCTTTCCCGTCGTTCCCGATCCCTCGATGATGATCCACGGGGATGACGTTTCCGCCATCTGATATCCGATCAAATCCTCTTGAGCAACACTGTTTTCAATCATCGAGATATCAATATGAACTAACTGAACATGCTCGATAGGAGCAGCTGTTGTGTCCGTTAAAATATACTTAACTCCCACCGTTTCGGATGTCTCATATATCTTCGAAGGATTAGTGGTCAAAAAAACACTCATACCGATTCTTGCCGCCGCGAGTAAAGATATCAGTTGCGTGTATTCATCGTTACAGATGATCGTACACACATCATCTGATCTTATCCCTCTTTCCGACAAAAAAGCAACCGCGTAATCGATCGTTCGGTTCAACCTCTCAAACGATATTTCGGTACCATTGACTATTAGGGCTGTATTTGCACTGTATTGTGCAGCATAATCATGAATAAAATTGGTTAGATTGATGATTTTCTCCTAATGAATGCCATAAGGCGGCATTGCTTCAAAACACAATTATACAGCAATAAGCGAATAGATTTTAGGTGATTGGAAAGAGGAGATTCCCCCGCAGGGGAAAAAGGAAAAGTATCGAAGAAATTAAGGCATTACACCACTAAACGTGAAATCATCCGCATTGATACCTGAAGAGACACCCATCAAGGTGATAGTCGTTCCGCCTGCAAGCGCTACGATCGCATTTGAACCGCTGTAGGTTACACCTGTCACAGCCGTCGCATAATCATTACCACCCTCGACATGGATCAAATCCTGACCGTTAGCGAAACCGATGATGAAGTCATTGCCTTCATTGACACCGTGGTTATAGTTGAAAACATCAATCGCATCATCATTAAGACTGGTATCCCCTGCATAGAGGAGGTCTCTGCCTGCTCCACCGGTGATGCTGTCCGCACCTTGACCGCCGTAGATATAGTCATTGCCTTCACCGCCGTCGAGTACGTCATCACCCGCATATCCGCGCAATGTGTTAGCATTTACACCGGTAGCGATCAACTGATCGTCTTCGCTTCCGCCGACGAGGGTTGAAGCAATCGAAGAAGTTTTGAGCAACGATCCATCGGTAAACTGAACGAACGTTCCATCCAAATCACCGTTAAATCCTCCGAGAGTCAAACTATGCGTTCCAAAACTGATAAGGGTATCATCGCCTACTAGAACCTCGGTTTGTGCCGCTGAAACACCCGATACAAATACCGGTGTCGTGACATCATAAGAAGCCAATGAGAGGTCTGCCGAACTCAAATTGACCGATTGAGGAGCGTCTGCCGATGCGACCTGAATCTCGATGTATTTCGAATCTGTCGCACCCGCTAGATCGCTGATAGCGATAAAGATCCCGCCATCCATTGCGCCATCAGCGGTAAATACCATACCGTTTAGGGCAGTGTTGATATCGCTCATAGTTCCATGCAATTCTACAAATGATGTCCCATCACCTGAAATCACTGCTCCATTATCGCCCGTTGGATTCAATGTACCATTGAACGCTGTGATTACAGCGGTAAAGGTATCTCCAACATCCACATCGTTTACTGAAACAGTGCCACTGAATGTTGTAGTCCCACCAACTGATGTGATAGAAGTTGAAATTGGTGCAGTTAAGACCGGCGCTTCATTCACATTGTTAATTGCCAACGTTACCGCTTGCGTATCCGTAAGGTTACCCGTTCCGTTATCCGTTACGATCACATCAAACGCGTAACTCGCTTTTGTCTCATAGTTCGGATCAGCTGTCAATGTTACTGCACCTGTCGCGCTGTCAATGCTAAACAATGCCGCATCCGCTCCGCTCAAGCTATAAGTAATCGTATCAGCCGTATCTT
>CAZBVJ010000003.1:39880-57056 GCA_964495485.1 uncultured Sulfuricurvum sp. | reverse complement strand
ATGATGTAATTACCGGCGCTTCATTCACATTGTTAATTGCCAACGTTACCGCTTGCGTATCCGTAAGGTTACCCGTTCCGTTATCCGTTACGATCACATCAAACGCGTAACTCGCTTTTGTCTCATAGTTCGGATCAGCTGTCAATGTTACTGCACCTGTCGCGCTGTCAATGCTAAACAATGCCGCATCCGCTCCGCTCAAGCTATAAGTAATCGTATCAGCCGTATCTTCGTCTGTAGCAGCTACGGTGTAAACCACTTGTCCAGCCCCGCTGTTCTCATCGATCGCTGTAGCCGTATCTGATGATGTAATTACCGGTGCATCATTCACCGCGTTGACTGTGATCGTTACGGTTCCCGTATCGGTAGCACCTAAGTAATCTCTTACTTGATAGGTAAAGCTATCTGATCCATTGTAGTTTTCATTCGGTGTATAAGTATAAGAACCGTCTCCATTAAGTACTAATGTACCATGATCAACGTCATTTGTTACCGTAAAGCTGGCTTTATTTGCTCCAGAATAATAAACATCGTGATCATCTGCGTATGCAGCATCAGCATCGGTTGCAGTCACAGTTCCATTCAAAACGGTATCTTCATCAACAGACGGCGTTGCATCGTTTGCTACCGGGGCACTGTTGGTCAACGCGTTCACGGTATAGTTACCCGTATGACTACCATATCCTTGCACACCAAGATAATAATCACCCGTTGTCGCAGCTGTGTAACGAATCAGCGAATCCAACCCCGGTCCGCCGTCATCATTCGCAGTAATCAATGTCCCTGCCGGAGTGTAAAGGTACAAATAAACGTCGCCGACACCGCCCATACCGGCATTTTGAGCTTTGAACTGATACATTTGCCCTTCTACAAGCGATACTTTGAACCAGTCGCTATCTGCCGGAGTATCTACATGTCCTGACATACTTGCGCCATCTACCGTCAATACAGCAGTGGTTGTACTGTCGTTTTTATAGTCGTCCACATGAATGGTCATCGTTGCACTGTCGGTTACGCTTGCACTATCGGTAACACTGTATGCGAAAGTTGCATCCCCTGTATTATCAACATCTGCTGCTTGAAATATCACACGATGGCTTGCATCGGTTACAACCGTATCGTTCGCTTCGATTAGCGCACCTTTATGATCTCCCGCTAGTTCATCATATTGATAAAGCGCCCCTTTTGAAGGCATACTTACTTTATAGGTCAAAGTATCGCCTGCATCTACATCAGTAGCACTGAGAGTAATCGTATGAAGCTCATTTGCTAAAGCTGAAATAGCTGTTAATTCTGTAAGTACCGGCGCGTCGTTCACCGCATTGACTGTTACATTTATGGTTTGTGTTACTGTTGTTGTTCCATCATTGACCGTAATATTAAAGCTATCCGCTCCATTGTAATCTGCATTCGGGGTATATGTAAATACTCCATTCTCTACACTAACTGATCCATGAAGTGCATCTTCACCCAAAGCGTATGTCAATGAGTCTAAATCGGCATCCGTCGCTGTAGCCGTGTAAGTTGCTACAGTATCTTCATCTGTTGTCAATGTTGTAGCGCTTGTAAACTCTGGTGCATCGTTCACACTATCAACTGTCACTGTCACTGTTTTATCAACGATTCCGCCGTGACCGTCATTGACGGTAATCACGAACGTATCTTCACCATGATAGTTTGCATCCGGTGTATAGGTAAACTCATCGCCATTCGCCAAAACAACTGAGCCATTAGTAGCGTCTGTTTTCAGTGTATAAGTAGCCGCGTCACCATCTGCATCTGTTGATGTTGCAGTATAAGTGACCGGAGTATCTTCATTGGTCGTAAGGGTTCCGCTGCTTGTTACCACCGGTGCGTCGTTCACGCCATTCACGGTTACTGTCAATGTTGCCGTATCGGTTTCACCGAACTCGTCTGTTAGGGTATAGGTCACTACATCTTGCGCACTCTCTCCCTCGCCAAGAGCGAGTACCGCTTCATTTTCAGTATCAACGGTATAGGTATACGTACCGTCCTCATTGACAACAAATGTACCGTAATTACCGGCAGCCTCTACACCGGCATCATAGTGGGTGGTTGTCTCAACCGCTGCTTTTACGATGGATACGGTGTATGGTCCAGTGAGGTTATACGGATTAATGTAATAGTTTCCGGCATTGGTCGTTGTAAACTCGACTGTTCCTGCTCCTTCTCTATATGCTACAAATCCAGTATAGTCTGTGTTGCTATATACAACAAACGGGATATTCCCAGCCGCGCCGGTTGTCAATACATATTTAGTATTTGCCTCTAGTGCTATGACATAACCATCACCGTTATACGTTTCGCCAACATTTGAACCGGTCACTTCATCACCAACAGCGATTGTTTGGAATACTCCATTTTGATAACCGGTATCGGATGTCTCATTGACATTACCTGTGATCGAACCTTGCGGTGTTCCTGTTGTGACACTCACTCCTGCAATGCTTAGTACTGCTCCGGCATCGACGTCTGAATCAGATTCACTAATAACGTCGCCGCTGATAGCTTCTGTCGCATCGGCAGATACGCTGTTTGTATCATCTACCGCCACAGGCGCATCATTGGTATTCAATACTGCAATATCAAATGTATCGGTAACCGTCTCTCCTGATACATCTTCTGCTGTTACTGTTACACTGATTGTTCCTACATCTTCATTCACCGGTGTTCCGCTGAAAGTTTGTGTCTCTGCATTAAAGCTCAACCATGCCGGAAGCGGATCGCCATTCGCCAATGTCGCTGTATAGGTTAAAGTATCCCCTGCATCAACATCTGCAAACGTCTCTGCCGGAACAACAAAGCTGAATTCGCTGTCCTCTATAGCATTCTGATTTTCAATCGCATTCGCTACCGTCGGTGCATCGTTAACTCCATTTACGGTGATCGTTACGGTTTGAGGAGCGCTTGTATTACCTGCGGCGTCCGTTACCATGTAACTGAAACTGTCTTCGCCCTCAAAATTCGTATCCGGTGTATAAATATAGTTTCCGTTTACATCAAATTCGATTGTACCGTTGGTTGGTGTATCAAACAGCGTATACTCTGCTACATAGCTCTCACCATCTTCGCCATAAACACTGCCCTCAAGGATGTTGTCTTCATCGACACTGCTTGAAGATGTGAATGGGATAGGCTCATTTGTATCGATCATCATAAAGAGAGGTTCGCTAATTTCGCTGACATTTCCCGCCATATCGGTGATGTACGCTCCGGCAGCATGCTCACCTGCACTTAGCTCAGCAGCGGTCATATCGACATAGCCTGCTTCGATATCATCAATTGTCAAAGGATAGTGAACTGCATTCTCAATGAAGTCCGTAATGAGGGTCAAGGTATCGCCTGCTACTGCATTAGTCCCTGTCAAATCGATTCGGTACGTCGGAGTCGTGTCGTTGGTGATGTTATCAGTATCGTCGATACCGCTGTCGCTTTCTGCAATCATATCGATAGATGGCGCGTATGGTGCCACCGTATCGACTGTAATATTTGTTTGAACATACTCAGCACTCAAATCAGCAGGACCGTTATCACCTACAATAGTTGCATCTTTTGGATCGATACCGAGAATAGTGACATTGCCCGATTGTTCTATCGGTGCCATCAACATCATTTCAGCGACTTCGTCACCCTCTTGGATAATGTAAGTAAAATATATCGCTAAACCGCTCTCATCTTGATAATCAAACATTGCCTCACGTTGATTACCCGCAATATCAAGCATAAGTGTTGGATACAGCCCTTCACCCAAAACTACAATATTGTGAATTGGTTCATCGAATGTAACAGAGAAATATAAAGTATCCCCTGCATTGTAATATCCAGAGTCTTCAGTTGTGATATTCACAATATCCGGTGTTGAAAGCAACGTCAACTCTACGATTTGACTGTCGAGACTAAACGCTGATCCTACCGTCGTATCGGCAACAGGAACCTCATACGATCCCATATCACTCATATCCCATACTTTGTAGGTGTAAGATGGCAAACCTTCAACATTGAGGGCATTTTCATCCTGACTTGGAACATAAACGATCACGTCGTTCGGAGAGAGGAGTGCCGCAGACGTTTCGCTCGGCAAATCTCCGTTATTGAACATCTCCATCCATACCGTAACCGGCATCATATTTTCCATATCACCATTAAACGCTACGTAATAGTTCTCTACATTACCGTTGATCCCTGTCACCGCCATACCCGGCATCGGTCCATCAACATCTTCAGAGTTAAAGAAAACGGTTTCGCCTACCGACATTGCAAATGGAACGTCTTCGGTTCCTTCTACTGACAGAATCTCATTTCCAGTCAACACAGGAGCGTCATTCGTTCCATTGATCGTCACCGTGACAGTTGCAGTAGAGGTCTCTCCTGCCGCATCCGCCATCGTATAGGTGATCGTATCACTAAGTGTGTCTCCCTCTCCTAGTTCCTGAACAGCCAAGTTTTCGTTATCCAGTGTATAGGTGATTGTTCCGTTTGCGGCGATCGATACGGTGCCGTATTCTCCTTGTAGCACTTGACCGACAAACTCTGCCGATCCTGCAACGGCAACGACGCTCATCGTATCACCGAGATTGACATCCTCATCGTTTGCCAAAACATTTCCGACGATAAAATTCGGAATAGCGTCTTCCGCGATCTCAGCTGTATCATTGACAGCAACTGGTGCGGTATTTTCACCGAGTACGTTCACAACAAACTGTTGCTCTTCGCTCGATACATCGCCATCACTTACGGTAAAATTGATCGTAGCGTAATCAAGTGCGTTATTGAGCGCCGTATCGGTAATCGTCAATACCAACAATCCTGCATCGATATCTGCCGCACTGATCACATCATCAACCGATACTACTACACCGTCTAATGTCAATACGCCGCTCTCAGGCAAAGAGAGTGCTGTAATGGTCATGCTTGCCATCGCATCGCCGTCGACATCATTGTAGTGGAAGTTTGCAAGAGTAAATACATGTTCATACGACTCATCGATCGCGATAACACCGTCCAAGGCCGTAGGGGCGTCGTTTTGACCCTCAATCGTTACCACAACATCGTGCATTGTACCGTCTACAGACGTTACCGTGAACGTATCGGTCGCCGATTCGCCATCATCCATTCCGTTCGTATTGCCTGTACGTGTGTAGCTCCAAGCACCATTCGCATCAATCGAAAAAGTACCAAAGTCTCCTGCCGTGTTGTTTTGAGCTACAAACGCTTCTTCTTCTACACTATCGATATCGCTAACACTCAATGTTCCTGAAGTGCTCACGTCATCTTCAGTCATGGTTGCCGTTGAAACACCGCCGATTACCGCAGCATCGTTGACTGGAGTGATATTAACATCGATACTTGCCGTGTTGACAGATAATAGCGATCCGTCAAACGCTTTTACGTTGAACGCTGAGACGATCCCGTTTTGGTTGTCGCTGTTTTCATTGGTATCCGGTGTCCATACAAGGGTATCTGCACTGGTGACCATAGTTGATCCCGCTACAACTGCGTTTCCGTTGATTGTGAGTGTTCCATTGTTGACACTCTCAATACGAAACGATAAAACGCTCCCCTCTTCGTCCCATGCTCCGGTCATATTTAACAACTCGTTGTAAGAGATCGTGAGAGACGTATCTTCGAGAGTCGTGAGTGGCCCCTCCGGCTCATTGATAGTTGGTGCGTCATTGACGGCTGTTACATTGACTTTTACTGTGACATCGGTTGTTGAAATCCCATTTGTCAAATCTGTACTGTCCCATCCAGCTGTATTGCCGGCGTTATCGATCGCTCTGACGGTGAATGCGTTTTGTACCCCAGGAAGTTCACTCGTCCATCGGACCTGTGTCGTTACCACTACACCATTGATTGATGTGTTGGTGGCTCCAATAATAAGGTTTGTCATCCCCGAAGCGGATACCCATGCTGAACCGTTCCAGTATTCAAGTGCTTCCGTCCCGCCGGTAACCAAAAAACCGTCTGTAATCGTCGATTCATTCGCCGCTGTACGTAATGCTGAATATCCTATTGTAAACGCACTGTTCTCTTTTGCTCCAGTAAGTGTACTGATCGTTGTAAGTGTTGGTGTTGCCATAATAACATCCTTTTAAATTTGTAAACTGACCTATTGAACCCTTATAAAAAAGATTTCAATAGGTCAGTTTTTCAGTAAAGACTAAAAAGGAGAGGAAAACCTCTCCCTCATGACGCTTTGATTACCCAATCAGATCGCGGTAAATGTGTCGGAATATCCTGCGAAGTTGTTGATGCTCAAATCATTGACGTTGACGCCAACCAACGTGATGATACTATTATCCGCCAATAGAAGCATTGCATTCCCTGAACCATCTCCAATATCATCCGTAAACACGATCGTATCCATCAATGACGGAGAAATCGTTTTAAAGCCGGTCAATTGGATTTTATCCATGGCTACATCAAAGTTGAAGATAGCATCGAATCCACTGTTGAGTCCGCCTAGCTTACCACTATAGCTAAACCAGTCTTGTCCTTCTCCAGCAACCATTTCATCATCGCCGACGCCGCCGTTGATCATGTTGTTGCCTGCTCCTGCTTCGATTAAATCATTTCCGCTGCCGCCATAAATCCAATCATTCCCTTCTCCGCCGATGAGTTTATCATCACCGCCGAGACCGCGTAGAGTATCTCCCATATTTCCGGCGATCAGCTGATCAGCCGCTGCTCCGCCGATGATAAGAGCTTTTTCTCCTGATGTATTAAGTTTAAGAAACGATCCGTCTTGGAACGTGATACGTCCACTATCAAAGTTGACATCATTCGCGACACCCACCAACGCGACACTCGCGTCAGCAAAGTTGATGAGAAGGTTATCTCCATTGCCCGGATTTCCATCCAAATCACCGATGACGATATCAGCGTCTGCCGCACTCGCGCCTGAAATAGTCAAGCTATCGTAATCGCTCTCTTCAACGCCGTCACCCAAAGTAAAGTTATAAATGACGTTTTGACCTAAAAGTACTCCACCGTTTCCATCTTCCAACACAAGCTCATCAAAGTTTGCATCAAAATAGTACTCTTCCGATGTCGGAACAATTTCATAGTTGATCGCTTGGCTTACTGCCGCATCCAATCCATCCGTCGCTTCTACGGTTACAGAACCTGTTCCGTACCAGCCGTTGTTGCTGATGAATGTCAAATCGGCTAGAACTGCATTGATTGCATCTGACGTTCCGACCAATGTCACCTCTGATGATACATCACCGCTGAAAGAGTCTAATGTTTCTCCTGCTAATACTTCATCGATATCCAATGTACCGGTTCCTGCTGTCGCACTCAATGTAACGGTCAAAATATCGTCTTCTGCATCACTGACTGTGATCGGTCCAGGATTGCCGCCCAAACCATCAAACGCGAACGGTACGTTACTTTCACTGAATCCTTCGCCCGATGCAACGATAACCGGCGCATCGTTGACACCGTTAACCGTTACGGTCAATGTTGCCGTATCGGTAGCACCGTGTTCATCCGTGAGGGTATAGGTAATGGTATCTTCAACCGATTCACCCTCGCCCAATGCGATTAGATCACTATTTTCCGTATCAACGGTATAGGTGTATGATCCATCCGCATTAACAAGGAATGTTCCGTAGGTACCGGCAAATGCTTGACCAAGGTTAATTGTTTCTTGGTTTCCTGCTGTGACAACCGAAAAAGTATATGTCGGATTTCCACTATAAACATACGGTATTAGTAAATAATCAGCTTCGACCGTAATGTGTAAATTACTTTGCTGAGCATTTTGGTAACCATTGATAAAAGTATAAGAAGGTCCAACTTGATAAACATCAATGCTAACATTCTGCACACTCGCAATTGTAAGTTGATAGTCTCCTGGTGTTAAATGAATATGGAAACCATCACTATCATCCCCTGCATTAAAATCTACGCTTCCAGTAACTTCGTCACCTAAATTAATAACTTGTGGATTAATATCCCATCGTGTATCAACTGTTTCGCTTACGTAATCATTTATGCTTCCTGGAGGTGTTCCCGCTGATGTGCTTACATCCGCAACACTCAATACCGCTCCGTGATCGATATCACTGTCTATGGCTGTTGCATGTTGCAATGATGCATCGTTCCAAATCTGACTGGCTGTTGGCACAATAAAGCCTGATTCCTCTTCTGCTTTAACTGCCGGTGTCACAGCACCACCATCGCTCACTTGGAGAGTGTAATTCATGTTGACACGATCACCCAAATCTTTTGCCACCAAATAATATGTTCCGGTAGTGGTAGCCGAGTAAACGATATGAGAGTTTAATCCTGCCCAATCATCATTTCTTGCTAATTGTGTGCCAGAAGCATCATAAAGGCTTAAAAAAGCATCCAAATTTGAAGATAAATCTATTGTATAGGTTGTTCCTTGAACGAAATGTACACCGTATACATCCGCTCTGTCTTCATTCGCTTCATCCTGTGCCAACGTTGTACTGATAGACGTATTGACAGCAATAACCGGTGCACTGAAAGGTGCAATACTTACATCCGTAATCATATTACCATTAATCGCTTCTGTCGCATCGGCGCTGATAGTGTTGACATCATCAACCGCTACCGGAGCGTCATTAACACCGGTGATTGTCCAGTTAATCGTAGCAGTATCTTCATTAACACCGTCACTGATCGTATAAGTGAAACTGTCCGTTCCGATCTCATCTTCACCCAATTGATCCATATTCTCTGATTCGTAGTAGAGAGTTTGCGCCATTTCATCAAATGTGACGATTCCGATTGTTCCGGCCGTATCCACTGCTGTCACCGTGATCTCATCACCCTCTTCATCGGTTGCGCCATTTAAAATCGTCGTAACCATGTTGCCAGTTGAAGCATTTTCATACATATTGCTCAAGTTGTATTCATACGCTACCGGTGCGTCATTGTGCGGATGAGCTGTCAAGGTTACCGTTGCGTCAGCTGATGTTTCGGCAACAACTCCTTCACCGTCATTGACCGTAAAATTGATTGTTTTAACTACATCAGAGTGTGTTCCGACACTATCCGATTCAAATGTCACACTTTGAACCAAGTGACGCACGGCAATCACGCTGACAGGGTTGGCATCGAAATTGATTTGCAATGGCGCGCCATCGATTCCGTTGTTTGTACTATCAACATGACCGATAATTGTTCCATCAAACGATACTGCATCACCTGAAATCGTAATACGCCCATTAGACCCACCATTATGAACTGATAGAACATCGGCTGTTTCAGAGTTCGCTGTTATCTCTACGAGCAAGTGCCCATCTGTCAAATCCGGTGTATCGGTGTCCGTAAACGAAACAACAGGTGCCAAAACTACCGCTGCCGCTTCTTCGGTATACTCAACAGGGTTACCGTTGATACCACCGAGAACTAATCCGTTAAGATCGAGGATTGGAGCCGTGTTATCACGGTATACGTTAATATCAACGGTTCCCGCAGTAGTATCTTCACCATCACCTACCGTAATACCGAAACTGTCATGCCCTTGAAGATCGGTTGTACCACGTCCATCATTAGCGTATTTTAAAGCTCCGCTATTGATGTCGTCATTGGTAAATGTGTCACCGACTTCCATCAATTGCTCGTTTAGATACAACTGCCCTAATTCCGGCAATGATGTGAGTGTAAATGTCAATGGGTTGCCATCTTCATCACTTGCTTCGAGATCATCAAGGGTAAACGTTGTCGTTGAGAACTCTAGAGCCGGATCAAGAAGATCATTTGCGATCACCGGAGCATCGTTAGCATCCGTAACTGTGACAGTGATATCTTGCGTCACCGAATGGAGCGTGTCACTTACTGCCACAGTAACATTATAAACATTATCTTCACCAGCATCACTTGGTGCTTCGAAGTTTGGTGCAGCAATAAAGCTCAATGCTCCCGTCGTTTCGTTAATGGTGAACAGTGCACTGTCAGCTCCCCCAGAAATACTGTAAGTGAACGCGTTAAGTGAACCATCCAAATCCGTTGCTTCAACCGTTGTTACCGCTGTTGTATTTTCAGCAACACTTGCGGTATCTACCGATGTAAATGTCGGTGCGTTGTCATTTGTGTTATTCAAATTGATTGTAACCGTTGCCGTATCCGTATGAGTTCCATCTGTCACTTCGACATTTAGAGTGTAACTTGTCTCATCTTCGTAATCTAATACTGCACCTTCGGCAACCGTAACGATTCCATCAGCACTTACGTCAAATAATGCTGAACCTGTTCCCCCGGTTACTGTGTAGGTAAGAGGATTGAGTTCTCCATCGGCATCATTAGCATCCAAATCCACTACGATTGTAGCCTCGGCGCTGTTTTCATCAATACTGGTGGTAACATCAGCAAGAACCGGCGCGTTATCATTGACGTTAGTCAAAAGAATGGTTACTTCTTGCGTACTGCTTGCGCCGTTTGCATCAATTGCCTGTACTGTGATTGTGATACTGTCTTGGGTTTCGTAATCGAGGCTCTCACCATCGGCAACAACGAGCTGATTTGATCCATTGACTGAGAATACTCCTACCGGATCAATAACACTAAAGGTAACTTCGTCACCTTCGATATCGGTTGCACTGAGTGTTCCGATAACGGTTCCGTTTGCCGCACCTTCTGCTACAGAGTTTGCACTTAATGCAATATTCTCTGGAGCATCGTTTACAGCCGTAACGGTAATAGTAGCTGTCCCGCTTGCACTGCTAAATGCCGGTTGATCATCACCTACAGGATCGATGGTAGTATCGGCGTATGTGCCGTTCGTTCCGGTAAATTGATCCCATGCTTTGAACGTGAACGATTGATCTCCGTTATAGTTCGCAGACGGAACAAATCGGATGAGATCAGTACTACTCAGGAGCAGTGCATTTGTATCGCTGAGTGTTGCAGGATTAATAGTGTTCCATGTATCACCTGCATCGGTACTGTATTCCCATGTTCCCGGACTCGGCATTTGAGAAACACTCGTATGATATACCTCGGTATCCCCATCAGAAGCCAAGTAAATAACATCGCCATTTGAAGTGATAACAGGAGATGATGGAGTTGTTCCAGCCGTTTCGACGGTGGAAGGTTCTGACCATGTTGCACCGTTATCCGTGCTTGACATTGTCATCATTTGACCTGTTCCATCGATGTAAACAACCGTTTGTTTACCATCTGCATCAATGCTTAGGGTTTGATGCGTTCCTGTAATTCCGCTAATGATTGTTTCATTCCATCCTGCCGATAAATCAACAGAAATCAACGTATTGACTGCACCCGAATACCCTCCAGCCGGAACACCGCCATAACTATAGTTAAATGGATCATGGTAAACTAGATAAGGGGTATCTGTCACAGGATCAATCTGTAATGAACCGCGAAGATCCTCAAACATACCTCCGACAGAACCGTTATTCCCCCACTCTTGGAAACCTATAATTGTATTACCATAAGATGCACCCCCATTTGCATTTGTCCAATAAACAAATCCGGCAGGATCGGGCGCGCCAGCGAAACTATCTGCATTAAACCAGTTTGCAACGATATGATAATCTCCATTCGAATCTACGGCTATCGTAGGATTCCCGGAATAGTGGTATGAACCACCCCCGCCACCGCTATTATCTAAAGCTGTTTCTACAAAGTCACCGCTACTGTTTGTAATGTATGCCGGTTCACCATAGTACTGATCACCACAATCTTCACGCACTGCCATATGAACCGTTCCATCCGCTTCAACGGCAATATCAATCATAGTAGCAGTACCATTTTGCATTCCCGGTGTTGAAATGGACATCCAGTCGGTGCTGTTTGCGTATTGAACATTCCCAGCATTGATGTAAGCGATGTGCGCTACACCATTTCCATCAACTGCAATATTTGCATCCGTTCCTGTACCAACAGTTACTTCGCTGCCCCAACTTTGGCTTGTAGCATTGTAGGTGTTGGTATAAACAACTCCATCCCGCTCATAGGCAATGTAAATATTGCCGCTTGCATCGGTTGCCGCATCGACACTGTTTTCAGCTGCACCGTTCATCGTTACCTGAAGCGGTCCGCTGCTCGCAATACCGGTAATGGCGATCGCATCGACAGCGCCATCAATGTCGGTAATGCTGTTCGCCGCGATCAAATCGGCAACGGTTGTCCCCGGTAGACCATTAGAGTCTTCGTCGATCGCCGTAAGAGCTTGGGTATCATCGACTAAAACAGGTTGATGATTAAACTCGTTTGTTCCGTTGATCATGATGGCAACGGTTTGTGTTGTACCATCTTCTGACGTTAGGGTAATTGTGTCTGCAAGAGTATCACCCTCATTAAGAGCTTGTACCGCTTCTAACGCATTGTTCAATGTATAGGTCCAGACACCCGCTGTTGTCACTTCATAGGTTCCATAGCCGTTTGCAGAAGCTGCACCTGCCGCTACTGATTGGAAAAGGTTTGCAGTATTATCGACATCTGCACTGGTAGCCGTACCGGTAGCTGTCAATGCCGTTTCTTCGGTAACGCTTCCTGTCAATGTACCACCAATTACTGCAGCATCGTTCACTGCTGTAACCACTTGTGTCGCTGTCGCAGCCGTTGTTGTTGTGCCGTCCGATACATCGTATGACAATGTGATTGTTCCGTTGTAGTTCGCAGCCGGTGTCAATGTCCATGTACCATCTTCATTGTCTACTAAAGTTCCTGCATTGGTTGAAACATTTGTCGCGGTCAATACCGTACCAACATCCACATCAGTCGCATGGGCAATAAGTTGTGCATTGGTGATGGTAATTGCACCGCTATCTTCTACAGTAGATACTAATGTCACAGGAGCACTCACAACAGGTGCATCATTTACTGAATTGACCGTAACATTGACCGTACGTGTCACAGTGGCTATTCCATCGGAAACGGCTATAACAAAGCTGTCAGCACCATTGTAGTTTGCATCCGGTGTATAGGTAAAATCTTCCCCATTTGCAAATACTACCTGTCCGTGAGAAGCATTTGATTGAAGAGAATAGGTTAGAGCGTCAGAATCTGCATCAGTTGCGTATGCATAATAGGTTACTGCATTATCCTCATTTGTTGTCAATGTCGTCCCACTTGTAAACACCGGTGCGTTATTTGTTGAAACAACATCGATCGTTACTGTATTCGGAGTAGCATCAAATGCACCTTTGGCATCACGTACGGCAAATTTGAACGTAGCGTCGATTCCCATCTCATCCGGAATAAAACGGAGGCTTCCAGCATCAAGAGAAGCTTTCGTAATAACTTGGTTTAGTGTTACGGCAGTCCAAGCTGAACCATTCCAAAACTCTAATGACCCTGATGATTCGAGTTGTGTGATTTTGATACCCGAAAATGCATCACCGTTTATATCAAAATATCCTGCACTAAATTGACTACTTGTGAAAACCAACGGAGTGATATCATTCGTTGTCAGTGTAGGATTTAAACTATTTGTAGGGGCAGAATTTGTAACGATAGGCATAGAAGCTCCTTAAGAAATAAATACAAACATACTTTTATGTTGTTCCAAGATCTTTCGATCAACTCAACTTGCTAATTTTCTACTCAGTTGCCCTATTCTGATTCAACAAGAACCAACAAAACAACTCAGCTTTAAGTAGATGCACAGCTACCATAATAATAACTAAATAGAATTAAACTTTCCTAAGAGTCAATGCATCTGCAATCAAACTGTAATCATTTATGTATAGTTTTGAAAATAGCTATTTACAGGTAGGTAGAATCATAATAAAAATAGATAATATACGCAGATTAGTACGGCAGGAATTAGATCCCTCCCATCAAAATATTAGTATCGGTCATACCGATACTGTAGCCAATGAAACGATTTTCCTCATGGTGCGTTCCTCAATGATGTGAATTGCACCGTTGATTGTATTTTCCCTCTCGGCGAACCAGATCGAATACCTTGAAATGACCATGATCCTGCGAGAGAGGTACAGGATGTCGACAACATCTGCATCTTAATTTAACTCTTAATATCCTAAAAAATCTGCCGATGTGACGTCTGTGGAGAGGACACCTACCAGAGTGATTGTTGTGCCGCCCGACAGTGTCACTAACGTATCGGTACCATTGATCGCTTCAATACCGGTCACATACATTGCAAAATTTGTATCGATCTCAGTTTGGCTGGTACTAAGTTGAATTTTATCAAGCGATGCATCGAAGTTATAAATCGTATCATTACCTTGATTAGAATCAACTTGATAACTGAATATATCCTCCTTCATATCGATACCCGCATCTATTAGATCGTTTCCGTCACTAACATAAAACTTATCACTACTTGTTGTTCCAATGATGGAGTCATCATTCAGCGTATCATAATGTGAAATCAACGGATGTGTCACCAATGTTGAAAAAATATTTGTATCACTATAGCTATTATAAATAACTAAAGATTCAGGCGCTCCTGATGGAGTAATCGTTTGTTTGACGATATGCATTCCATTATATGAAGCCATGTATTCCATACGCACTTCAGCAATATCAATCATACCTGACATAAAATGTTGATCTGTATATACGATTGCATTACCCTCTATTACAAAATTATATGTCTCAACACTTCCATTTAAATCTGTTAAATTAATTTCAGTAGTATCAAAATTAATAGTAACTTGATGACCATAGACATTTGTCATTTGATTCGCAGTTGGAGAATACACCGTTAACGTTCCAGTCGAAGGCCATGGTGTTGATGTCGAAACAATAGCTTCATTGACTAATGTTTCAATAGAGTACATGCTACTACCATCAAATGGATTTGAAGCTGTATACCCAATAACCATAAAATCATTAGTCATCATCAATACATCAGCAGATAAATGATCCATGGTATCTAACGGTGTATAAGATATTTGTCCATTGAAAACCGAAACATCGGCTACTTTTGAATCAAAAATAGAATATTCACCTCCAGAACTACTCGTAAACAGATAAGAGACATTATCATTCGAATAAGTACCAATATTAAATGCATCAACATCTTGAATTTTCATTGCATCGATACTAAAACTATCGATCACTGTAGCATCAACGCTCACAACCCCAGCACTAGA
Source organism: uncultured Sulfuricurvum sp. (assembly GCA_964495485.1). GTDB lineage: Bacteria > Campylobacterota > Campylobacteria > Campylobacterales > Sulfurimonadaceae > Sulfuricurvum. Next base: position 41,970 of record CAZBVJ010000003.1, on the reverse strand, counting down.
CTGAGTAGGTATGTTATCACTGTTCCCACCTGTACGTGTTCCTTCAATCAGAAATGTATAGTCATACATCTGATGATCGGATAATGTTACTGTTTCATTCGTATAGGTTATAGTGTGCATTAATCCGGCATAGTCTATGTGATTGTTAGCCCAATACACTTTTTCAACTTCGTTGCTACTCCAATGGATATAAAGGTTTCCATCTATATCATACTCAGCATCTACCGATTCGATAATATTACCAGATACATCTCTATTGACATAGTGATACCCATTCACTTCATTCCCCTCTAGCGTCCAATCCAAATCGCCCAAATGGTTATCATGTGATGCTAAATAAGCTGAAACACTAGAATCTACTAGCATCGTATTATCATAATTGGAAGCCATCGATGTAGTTATAACAGAATCACGTTCAAAAATATAGTACCCATCATTCGTGATACTAAGCAACTGCATACTGCCATCAATAACATACAGATTATTCCAGAGAGAATAACTAAAATTCATCGTATATTGATTTGAAAAACTTATGTTATATGCCCAAGGAGATTCAATAGTACCTGGAATGCCGTTGTATATATTATTGATTCCTAATGAACTTTGACTCAAATTATATGAAACTGCACGGTTGTCGTCACCAAATGCATCCGTATTGGTTTCATACAATGTCGTTGGGATAGTAACCGAAGTTAAATCGATCGGAGTCAATGCTGTCTTATTTAATAATGTGATAACGCCTGGAGTCCCTTCATCATTCATAGATGAAGCCAAATCATTCGTTATATTGCCTAAAATCAATACATTTTGATTAGCATCTGCACTGATCAATTTGTATTGCTGTTGGACATTGTCTACCTCAAAAGTAAACACTCCGCCACTAATCGTAAAATTATGTATCAAACCATTGTCTTCAGTAATCGTTCCAGAAGTTTCATTTGTGAATGTGACGCTAACATAATCATTTGTATAGGCTTTTCCAGTATCTAGTGTTGGAATATCGCTCATCGTGATATCATGAAAATTGGCTGTAGTAATCAGTACATTTGGTAAAGCATCATCACCTAAATATGTATCATCTAGATTCCAACTATCAATAAGAGTATTTTGGAATGATGTTAATGTCCATCCACTACCATAGTACCATGTTTCTTGATAAGTATATCCAACCGGTTCGATTTCTGTTTGCATTAGGTTGCCACTGCTCATTTTAAATGCAGTGATGCCTACCGGAGTCGTAACCGTCAAATACCCACCACTTAATGACCAAGTACCTACTATAGGCTCTTCTGTATAAATCCAATTCTCATCCCAAAGAATCTGTACTAGTGTACCCGACGTCGCACCTGCATTACCGATAAGCTTAACATCCACATCATCATTTATCCATACCGTATTCATATATTCTGTATTAATCAATACATCACGTAAGCTTGTAAGAGATGTGAATAACTGATTTGTTTCAGGATCTTTCATCCAATCTGCGTTCTCCCAATCAGTCGATTGCGCCACTGTCGGTGCACCTGTCACCATAAAGGTAGCGGTCACTTGATTCAATCCATTTACCGGATTGCCATAGAGTGCCGTCACAGCATGGGCATCACTCAAAACAACATTGGCTTTAAAATATGATCCCTCCGACACACTAAAACCATTTGCAGTAACATTTGAAATCGTAACATTTCCTGTACCATCACTTTCGAATGATGTAACATCAAATACGTAATCCTTCCATGTACCACTTGTCCCTTTTAGAGTGAATGTGCCCATTTCGAGATTATATTCATCAAAATCATAAACATTATAAAATGTTTGACCCGATCCGAGCAATGCTTTTACATCAGTAATTTCACCAACGTCTATCTTAACACTGACAACTGGAGAGTTTAACTCACCATCATTCGCTTTAATAGTAAATGCAGTTCGTGAGTAGAAATCAATATTCGCCGGTGTCCACACTAGCTCATCATCTGCCGTAACAACCGTACTACCCGCAACAACGTTCGCTAATGCCCCTCCAGCTTTACTGATCTGTAATGTCCCTTTCGCTGTATCCACGGTGTTGATAACGAAACTGATCGCATCGCCCT
>CAZBVJ010000003.1:0-39780 GCA_964495485.1 uncultured Sulfuricurvum sp. | reverse complement strand
TAGCTATTGCTGTTGTAGTCCCTACATTGTCACCTGTGAAGATCGGTGCGTCGTTTACGGCTTTGACAATCAGTGTGCTTGTTTTTTCACTACTTGTGCTGTTCTGCGCTCCGTTATCGCTAACCGTATAGGTAATCGTCCGGTTCCCTGCGGTCGGATTGTTGTTTGTGACACTTAAATCATCCGGATTCATATTCTGATATTTAATTGCTTTTAATGCAGTCGTCATCTCTGCTGCGGTTACTGCCGTATACCCCTCTTTAAGGGTAAGCGTCAATGTACCATCAACGAACTCACCTTGAAGTTTCGTTGTCTCGGCAAAGGTTAGCACGTCTTCTGTTAGGTAGTTACCTTCGCTATCCGCAATCGTTACCTTAGCACCGGTAATCGCCGCTGCTGTCGAATCTGGATCGGCTACTACCAATGCGCTCTCTATGGCTAATGCTACTCCGTTCTCTGTATAGGTAATATTTGCCTGTGTCCCGGTAATCGTCGGTGCCATATTCCATGCGTCAACTGTGATATTCACTTTTACGATTTGAGCGCTTGTCGCCGCTGTAGGTGTCGCGTTATCTTTCGCTTTGATGGTAAATGCCGATACAACTCCACTGTCCCCTGTTGTCACCACATTTTTGGATACCCATGTTAGTGTATCTGTTGATTTAACTTCTGTCTTACCCGCCACTACTGCCGTAGTGCCGTTAAGTAACAATGTCCCTTTCGCTGTATCCACGGTGTTGATAACGAAACTGATCGCATCGCCCTCTGCATCGGTAAAGTTAGATGTCCCCTTTAAGTCCGCATGGGTAATTGTGTACGCAACCCCCTCCTCGGCATTCACTTTATCCAGTGTCATAGCTATTGCTGTTGTAGTCCCTACATTGTCACCTGTGAAGATCGGTGCGTCGTTGATCCCTACTTTATCAAGTACATCCGAAAATTTGAGTATTTCGACACCCGTTAAAGTATCTATTCCATCACGCAAGTTGGTATTGTCCTGAACGGTATAAGAACCGTCAAGATTTTTAGTAACGGTGTATTCTGAACTTTTACCGCTAAAGACGGCGATATCTGCCGTACCGCCATCCGCAATTATGATGTCATCACCACCCCCTCCAGTAATCGTATCATTGCCCGCATATCCCAAAAGGGTATCGTCTCCGGTACTTCCGTTAATCGTATCATTTCCCGATAATACATAGGCATAAGTCTCTTGCGTATCACCTGTCTTATTTGCGAATGTTTGCAGCTTTAAGGCACTGCCGGTTGTACTTGTTAGGCCGGTTACGGTGTATTGATTTACTCCATTCACTACAAAATCAATACTTGTGGCTGTTCCGCCGGATAAATCTCCGGTTGTAGCATTGTAGGTGAATGAGCCATCAAGATTTTGGGTACGAAAACTATCTACCAAAGAGATATGGCTGCCTGTAGCACTTGCAACGCTCCATATCCAATCCTGAGCTTCCAAAAAGCTGAATGATTTATTTACTGTTACTGTAGCCATGAATGGTCCTCGTTTACTTTATTTTCTATTTAAAGTTTAGTGTATATAAGCTTAAAAATTTACTGATAAATATTAAGGCTATTATGTTGTATAATGTTAATAAACTAAAAGTTGGTTGTATGATCTCTCTTACCCACATAGAAACCGCACTTGCCGCTGTCGATGCCGAAATAAAAGCGCTGTTGTATAATCAATCGCTTTCTCTCACCGAAAAAGATGCAAAGATGCTCCCTCTCTTACGCGAAAGCAAAGTTCTAAAACAGACGTATGAGGATTTGTGTTATTTGAGGGATAATCCCCCCAGTGCACCGACGCAATGCAAAGTGGGAAGTAGTAAAAAAGAAGAATAAGAAAGTTTAGATTACGCCGCAGCGAGGATTTTTTCGACCGCTTCGTCAAAGAAGTTTTGGTTCATTCCGTACTCTTCGATCAATTCATGGGCGTTTTTGAGTGTCGTTTCGGTGATTTTTCCATCCAATGTAATCGCCTCTTTGGCCACTTTCAAAAATTTTGCCATCTCTTGGGTTTCAGGATCGGAGGCATCTTCAGGCTCGTTGGCAAAACGGATCAAATGAACCAAATCGGGATCGAAATTCCAGCGAAAAAAGAGGGTCGCGGTGACATCTTCGGATTTTGAGCCGCACGCGACGATTTCCGCTTGTTTGACCGAAATCCCTTTTTCAAGATTTTCACGCAACAATGCGGCTTGGTTGTTTTCGATCAAATAGCGGCTGATCACCACTTTGCCCAGTTCCAACAAAAACGATGCCAACGAAAGGTGTCCCAACAATGAACGATCCACTTTGGATACCCATCGGCTGACCAAAGCATTTTGGAGCTGTGCACGCGCCAAATAGGACTCTTTGCTCATCCCGTACGGTGCCAGATCGATCTCCATACAGGTGTTTGCGGCTGATGCGATGGTGAAGGTACGAACCGCTTCTCTCCCCAACAACGAAACTGCCGTAGCAACATCGTTGACTGTCCGGCTCAACCCGTACATCGGCGAATTCGCCGTTTTCAAAATATAGGCGGTGATAATCGGATCGTCTTTGATCGCATTGGCCATATCCGCAACCGTTGCATTCGGATCATTAAAAACTTTTTCGACTTTTTGAACGGTTTCCGGTAGCATCGGAACGTGTTCAATCTGTTCCATCAATTCAACTCTCATAAGCTCTCTCCAAAAAAATATTTAGTCTATTTGAAACGATTATAGAACAATGTAAGTTAAATGTTTTCTTTAAAGTTTCGTTTTTAATGGGATTTTGATAAGTATGTGATAAAAGGGGTAAAAAAGGGACTCCCCCAGATACCTGCGGCACAAAACATGGACGGGTGTGCTGCTGTATTCCTACCCTGACACGTTGTCCGACCATGCCCTTGCACAGGTCTAGAGGAGAGGTGGAATTATACACTATTTTGCTTAAGAACGCTACAATTCTCTCATGAAATATATAATTACCGCTCTCGATGCCGAAGCCAGAGTGCTGATAGAGTCCTATTCACTCAAACGGTGTTTTGATCTTCCTTACACTCTTTACACCAATGAAGAGACGTTTCTCCTCGTTTGCGGTATGGGTAAAATAAACGCTCTGATGGCAACAAGCGCGCTGCTGGGTTACCGAATCCCCAAAGAGGGGGATCTTCTCATCAACATCGGAATCTGTGGCGCACCGGAACACTGTGAGATCGGGGAAACCCTTTTGGTTCATCAAATCATTGATAACGAGCGACACTATTACCCCGATATTCTCTATTCCCATCCATTGAGAGAAACTTCTCTCCTATGTGTCGATGCACCCCAATCCTCACCCTCCGAATTTCCGGTCGATATGGAGAGTTCGGGGGTCTTTTTGGCGGCATCGAAATTTTTCAAACTGCACCAAATGGCATTTCTCAAAATCGTCTCCGATCACTTCACCCCTGAAAAGGTGACCAAAGAGGGGGTTATTGATCTTGTACGATCGAATCTGAACATCATCGAGGATCTCTTTGATTCTTTGAAAACGCTCCAGCCCCCTTCGTCACTGTTTAACGAAGAAGAGCAAAACCGTATCGAAACGTTTAAAAAATACTTTACCAAAAGTCAAGGGGACGCCCTTGAAGACGCTTTGTGTTTTTTCCGACTCAAGAATCCTATGGGAACCATTCTCTTGCCCTGCGACGTCCCTAACTCTAAACGTGAAAGGAGTATCCTCCTTGAAGAGTGCATTACAACCCTCACGGCCTAAGTTGTTCTCCCATCTCTACATCGAGAGAAAAGTACTGAATCATCCTCACACCCTCAAAATGATGGAGAAATTCGACAATTCCCACATCATCGTGATCAATCATTACAAAGAGGTTTTCAACCGACCCAATCAAAGCTTCGGGGCACAAAGCATTTCTAAAAAACTGATCCTCGCTCACAAAGAGGGGAAGTTTTTGCACGAGGGGAGCCAATACAGCGACGGATTCGGGTTCGAGCAGTTTTTTTACGCCTCAAGCGTCATGGGGTGTCTGTATGACTGCGATTACTGCTACCTCCAAGGGCTTTATCCCTCGGCTAACACCGTGTTATTTGTCAATCTCGAAAATGCCTTTGATCAACTCCTCCCCTATCTCGGGGAAAAAACGCTGGTAGCAACCTCGTACGATACCGACACCCTCGCCATCGAATCGCTCACGCACCAAACGGCTCAATGGCTGGAGTTTACGAAACAGCACCCTAATCTGCACCTCGAAATCCGTACCAAAAGTGCCAATATCAAAGTTTTCAGGCACTTTCCCCCCAATGATCGAGTGACATTAGCATGGACGTTGTCCCCGCAAAAAATCATCGATCGATACGAACACGCCACGCCGAGTTTAGAGAAGCGGCTAAAAGCGGCACAAGAAGCGATTGAGGCGGGGTGGAGAGTCCGTCTATGCATCGATCCCGTTATCTATACCGATGAGTTTTCTACCCTCTATCCCCACCTCATCGATACCATTTTTGAAACCATAGCACCGGAGAGGATCGAGCATCTGACGCTGGGGAGTTTTAGAATGAGCCAAAGCCATCTGCGCTCTCTCAAAAAACTTCGACGCAGCGACATCGCTTTTTACCCCTACAGTGTCAAAGACGAGATGGTAACCTATCCTGAAGCAATCGAGCAGAGGATTTTGGAGACACTTTTGGCCAAAGCAACACCCTACCTACCACCAGAAAGGATTCGAACATGGCAACGGCAATCGTAACGGGAAGCAGCTCAGGGATCGGCAAAGCGATCACCCTGATGCTTTTAGCACAAGGGTATCGGGTTATCGGACTCAGCCGCACCCACGGGGAGATCGATAACCCCTATTTTCACGCTATCGAGTGTGATCTGAGCCGATCCGAAGAAATCGAAAGGGTTAAAACGGAACTGTTAGCCTTGAGCGATCTGACACTGCTTATCAATGCCGCCGGATTTGGACGATTTGAGCCCCTTGAGGAGCTGCAATCCGAGATCATTACCGATATGGTTGCTCTCAACCTCACCGCCCCGATCCTGCTAACCAATATGTTATTGCGTTCTCTCAAAAAAACAGAGGGGATGATCATCAACATCACCAGTATCGAAGCGACCCGCCACAGCAAATTCTCTGCCCTCTATACTGCGACCAAATCGGGGCTTAGAGCGTTCGGACATTCGCTCTACGAAGAGGTACGCTCTTCCGGAGTGGGAGTGCTCACGATCAATCCCGATATGACCGATACACCGTTTTTCGATCATCTCCGTTTTGGAGTGGGCGACGATGAAAATACGAAACTCTTTGCCTCCGATATCGCTGAAGCGATCCGTAATTCGCTTTCATTACGCAAAGGGGCGGGAATTACCGAAATGACTATCCGAGCACGCAAATTCGGAATCACCAAAAAACGGTAAAGGTATACTTTTTGCTTTGAAATATCCAGTCTAAATAGATTGGCAAATTTGCCGATATATTCATCAAGAAAAAGCAAAAGGATTTGCTATGGCTGGTACGATTAATTCACTCGGGATCGGATCGGGAGTACTTACTGCTGATATCATCGAGAAACTTAAAAAGAATGATGAAGCCTTAAGCGTCACCCCTATAACCAATAAAATCACTTTGGCCGAACAAAAAAAATCGGCGCTCGATTTACTCTCATCGCTGCTCACGACTTTCAAAAGCAATATCAGCGCGTTGGATGACGATACCACATTTCAAAAGCGGAGTGTCAGCGGCAATACTGATGCCATTGAAGTGACGGCCGATTCGGGGGTTGCAGTCCAATCGTTCTCGATCAGCGATACGCAACTGGCCAAACAATATGTAAGCCAATCAGGGAGATTTTCATCAAAAACGAGCTTTGTCGCTAACGGTACCGGAACAATGTCCCTCGCAATCGATGGAAAAACCTACAATGTCGGTTACAAATCCTCTACCACACTCGAAGATCTTGTTAGTGAAATCAACAACAAAGCAGGGGATAAAGTCAAAGCGTCCATTCTTCAGGTAGGTACGGACGATTATCGGATGGTTCTCACCTCAAAAGCTACCGGATCATCTCAAAACATCACCCTCTCCGACTCTACAGGAGGAAGTTTAGACTATGCTCTCTATCAACAAAAAGATCTTAAAGGGAGTGGTCTATTTACCTCTGCAACTTCGTTGATCGCGGCAAATCCAAACCCGCAATCTACCAAATTTTCCCTCTCTGATGCACTAACCGACGGAGGGATATCGGTTGAAATCAATGGTGTCCTTTATAATGCCGATTTCGATACCGACCATGCAACAACACTCGCCAATTTCAAAGACGCGATCGATGCAAGCGGTCTTTTTACCGCTACAATCAGTGGAAATGACATCACCGTCACTTCCAATAGCCCATCAACAAACTATACCATTACCTCTCCCTTCACGACAGTCGATTCAGTCGCTACCGCCTCAACAACCGACATAACGCCAACCATCTCCGGAAATTACAATATCACGATGAACGGGAACAACTACAGCATCGCCTACGATGGAACAACAACGCTCCAACAACTTGCCAATAACATCAATACGGCGGTCGGAAGTACGGTTGCATCCATCAAACAGGTGGGGTCTTCCTATCAACTCATGCTTCAATCAACCGCAACAGGGGATGATGCTTCGTTTAGCGTATCTGACAGCGGAAGCTATTTGAGTACCAAACTCACCACCTCCATGAAAGACTATGCCCCATCCGAGGTGATACAGCAAGCCTCCGATGCCAGTTTTAAATACAACGGTATCTCAATCACCCGAAGCAGTAATGAAATTACTGACCTCATCACCGGAGTGAGTATCAATCTCCTCCAAAACAACGAGAGTACCAATATCGATATCACCCAAGATGTCGATGCGATCGGTGAAGAGATGAGCACTATGGTCACCAGCTATAACACCCTGACGCAACAGCTCAACTCGATGACGCTGGCCGATACCGAAAATGGAAAAGTGGGGATTTTCAACGGAGACAGCACCATCACCGGAATTCGCCGTGAAATCACTAAGCTTTTGACATCCTTCGACAGCGACGGCTACTCCCTCACGCAGTTTGGAATCGATCTTAATGAAACCGGAACCATGAGTTTCAATGCAACAACTTTTGCAAGTAAATTCAAAGAGGATGCTGAAGCTTCCGAAAAGTTTTTTAGCGGGTTTGTCACCTACGATATCAATGGGAACGAAGACGAAAAGGTAGACGGAGTTTTTACACAGCTCAACACTTGGTTGGATCGCTATACCGGATATAACGGTATTATGACCATGCTCACCGATGCTTCCAAAGAAGAGACAAAAACATTAACCGCCAATAAAACACGTACTCAAGAGCTACTGAATGCCCGATACGACTCGATGACCGCTCGATTTATCGAATACGATTCAATCATCAGTAAACTGAACAACCAATTCTCCTCCCTCAGCCAACAGATCTCTATGGCCGTTAACGGATCCTAAAGTCGAAGATTTTAAGATCCCATAAGATACACTTAGGGAGACAATATTTACTGCAAAAGGGTTTGAATGCTGAATGGAAAAAATATTCTGATCACCGGTGGAACCGGAAGTTTTGGAAAGCAATTTACGAAAACCATTCTAGCTCGCTACAAACCCAACAAAATCATTATCTATTCCCGCGATGAACTCAAACAGTATGAGATGGCGCAACGTTTTGACGACAAATGTATGCGCTATTTTATCGGTGACGTTCGGGACAAAGACCGTCTCATCAAAGCGATGAACGGGGTCGATTATGTCGTCCATGCGGCCGCTCTCAAACATGTCCCTATCGCCGAATACAACCCTATGGAGTGTATCAAAACCAATATCAATGGCGCTCAGAACGTCATCGATGCATCCATCGCTAACGGAATTTCCAAAGTGATTGCTCTCTCCACCGACAAAGCGGCCAATCCGATCAATCTCTACGGTGCTACCAAGCTCGCATCCGATAAACTTTTTGTCGCCGCCAACAATATCACCGGAGACAAACCGATATCGTTTGCCGTCGTACGCTACGGTAATGTCATGGGCTCACGTGGCTCGGTGATCCCGTTTTTTGAAAAATTGATCCGCGAGGGGGCGAGCGAACTCCCTATCACCGATGAGCGGATGAGCAGGTTTTGGATTACCCTCCAAGAAGGGGTCGATTTCGTCCTCAAAAACTTCCAGCGGATGCACGGCGGGGAGATTTTTGTCCCTAAAATCCCCTCGATGAATGTGATCGACGTCGCCCGAACCATCGCACCTGCCCTCAAACATACCATTGTTGGTATCCGTCCAGGGGAAAAGATGCATGAGGTGATGTGTCCAGAGGATGATTCCCATCTCACGATCGAGTTTGATGACCACTTTGTGATTCAGCCGACGATCCAGTTTTCTCATAAACCGAACTATCATATCAACGCATTAGGGGAAAAAGGTTCAAGCGTCCCCTATGGATTTGCATACCGTTCCGACAACAATACCGATTGGCTCACTCCTGAGGCACTGCTCGCCAAAATCGAGCTCACCCGCAACGAGGAAAAATAGCCGTGTTGCCCTATTCGACCCAGTTCATCGAAGAAGATGATATTGCCTCCGTTGTCGACGTCCTGCGAAGTTCCCATCTCACTCAAGGCTCCAAAGTTGAAGAGTTCGAAACCGCGATTGCGGAGTATGTCGGAGCACGCTATTGCGTCGCGTTCAACTCCGCTACTTCGGCTTTGCTGGGAGCTTATGCGGTAGCCGAACTGGGTGAAAACGACGAGATCATAACGACCCCCATCAGCTTTGTGGCAACGTCCAATATGGCGATCGCGCTGGGGGCAAAACCGGTTTTTTGTGATGTGAAAATGGATGGAAATATCGATGAATCTCTCATCGAATCGCTCATCACACCCCAAACCCGCGCACTCGTCCCCGTTGATTTTGCCGGTAAACCGGTGGCGATAGAGGCGATCAAAGCGATTGCCCGAAAACATAATCTCCTCGTGATCGAAGATGCGTCTCACGCGTTGGGGAGCGGTATCGGCAATCAAAAAATCGGCTTACTTGCGGATATGACTATTTTTAGTTTTCATGCCATCAAACCGATCACCACGGGTGAGGGGGGTGCGGTCGTCACCAATGATGAAACGTTCGCCCAAAAACTCAAACTCTTCCGCTCTCACGGGATTGTCAAAAAACAACTTTGGAACTCCGATATGGTGAGTTTGGGGCATAATTTCCGCCTCACCGAATTTGCCGCCGCATTGGGGTTGTCGCAGCTTCATAAATTGGATCGATTTCTCGAAACCCGCAATGATATCGCCCGCTATTACGATGAACGCTTTGCAGGTCACAAACTGTTCACGACGATTGCGATCGATCCGGATGAACAAAGTGCACGCCACCTCTATCCCCTCTTGCTGAGCCCGCAGTTGCATTGCGTGAAAGAGGATATTTTCAGCGAATTGCAAACACGGGGATTAGGGGTACAGGTTCATTACAAACCGATCTATCAAAACAGCTTTTACAAAGGGCGTTTTGGTGAACAACGGTTGCCGAATACGGAACATTTCTACAAAAGTGAACTCTCCATCCCGTGTCATCAGAAGATGACTCTGGACGATGCCCGTATGGTCGCCGATACCGTTTTGGACGTGATGGAAAAATACGCCTATAGAGGATGTACATTCTAATGCGTGTCGCCATCATCCCCGCCCGTGGCGGGAGCAAACGGATACCGCGCAAAAATATCAAACTCTTCCACGGGAAACCGATGATCGCCTACGCAATCCAAACGGCGCACGCCTCGAATCTGTTTGATAAAATCATCGTCAGTACCGACGATCAGGAGATCGCCGATATAGCCCGCTCATACGATGCGGAAATACCATTTTTGCGCCCAAAAGAACTGAGCGATGATTATACCGGTACAACAGCGGTCGTGGCTCATGCCTTGGAGGAACTCTCATCCAAAGGGATCCATCCCGATTATGCCTGCTGTATCTATGCAACCGTCCCTTTTCTCTCACCGACCTCTTTAATCCATGGCTACGAAACGCTCGTCCACACCGATTCGGAATTTTCTTTTTCAGTCACGACGTTTCCCTATCCAATCTTTCGCGCTTTAAAAAAAGAAGAAAACGGAGTCACCATGGTATGGCCCGAATTTGCTTCGGCACGAAGTCAGGATTTGCCGGAAACCTACCATGATGCGGGGCAGTTTTACTGGGGAAAAACCGAATCATGGCGTCAACAAAAAAAGATATTTGCCCCTTACAGCGCTCCGATTGTTCTGCCGCGTCATCTGGTTCAAGATATCGATACCCCCGAAGATTGGATCCGAGCCGAATTTATGTACAAAGCTCTCCATTCATGAAAACACTGATCCGCGCCGACAGCTCCGGCACAATCGGAGTGGGGCATATCATGCGCGATATCGTTCTGGCTCAAAGGCTTGGGGGTGAAATTGCCTTTGCCTCTATCCCTTTGGATGGAAATATCATCGATCAAATCCCCTACCCTGTACATACACTGATGGGCAACGACCCGAGTGAATTGATCGAACTGATCCGTATCAACCGTTATGAACGCCTTGTCTTCGATCATTACGGCATCGACTGCAACTTTGAAAAAAAAGTCAAAGACGCCACAGGAATAGAGATCATGGTTCTGGATGATACCTATGAAAAACACCATTGCGATATTTTGCTGAACCATAACATCAGCGCAAACCCGGAAAAATATAACTCTTTAGTCCCTGAGGGGTGCACCTTGCTCTGCGGGGAAAAGCACACTTTGATACGCTCTGAATTCATCAAGGAAAAATCGATCGTTCGTGAAAAAAAATACGATCTTTTAATCGCGATGGGAGGAGCGGATACCGCCAATAAAATACTCGAAATACTCCCGAGCATGGAAAATCGCATCGTCGCGGTTATCACAACAACGGCAAATCTCCATCTGCCACAACTGCAAACGTATGCGCAAACCCATCCTAATGTTCACCTTTTTATTAACACCTCCGATGTCGCCAGAATTATGAACGAAAGCAAAGAAGCGATCTTAACCCCGAGTGGAATCGTTCATGAAGCTCTCTTTATGGGGCTTCCGTTCAAGGCGATTCAAACCGCGCGCAATCAGGACGATATGGTGGAATATTTAAAAACAAACGGCTATACCGTTTTGGAGAGTATCAGATGAAGATAGAGCATTTTGATTTTAACGAGGGGAAAACCTTTATCATCGCCGAACTCTCCGCCAATCACAACCAAGATTTCGATCTTGCCAAAAAAGCGGTCAAACTCGCGTTCGAAGCGGGTGCCGATGCGATCAAACTCCAAACCTATACCGCCGATTCATTGACCATCGATGTTAAAGAGGAGCGTTTCAAGGCGGGACATTTATGGAGCAGTGAATACCTCTATGACTTGTACCAAAGGGCGCATATGCCGCTGGAATGGCATGCTCCGCTGCAAGCCTACGCCAAAGAACTCGGGATCATCCTCTTCTCCTCCGCATTTGATTGTGCGGGTGCCGACCTGCTCAAATCACTCGATATGCCCGCTTATAAAATTGCCAGTTTTGAAATCACCGACATCCCTCTCATCGAGCATGTCGCGGCGTTTGGAAAACCGATCCTCATCTCTACGGGAATCGCAAACGAAGAGGATATACACCGTGCGATCACAGCGTGCCGAAACGTCGGGAATGATCAAATCGCACTCCTCAAATGCACCAGTTCGTACCCCGCCCCGCCTGAGTCGATGAACCTCTCAACAATCCCCGATATGGCTCACAAATTCGGCGTCACGGTGGGACTCTCCGATCATACTCTGGGGCTGGAGGCGTGCATCGCCGGCGTTGCACTGGGAGCCCGTATCCTCGAAAAACACTTCACCCCCGATCCTAGCGTCCCCTCCGCCGATCAGGCATTCTCACTCAACCCTAATGAGCTTAAAGCGCTGGTTCACAGTATCCGAAATGTCGAAAAGATGATCGGTTCCCCCGATTACCGTGGGGGGGACAAAAAATACGCGCGGAGCCTTTTCGCCGTACGAGATATCGCTGCAGGAGAGCCTTTTACCTCCGATAATATCCGAAGCATCCGACCGGGGGACGGGCTTCATCCCCGTCATATGAATACCCTCTTACATGCGCATGCGACCACCGACATCAAACGGGGGACGCCGTTGAATACGACGATGGTCTCCGTAGAGCTGATATGATAATACTTAAAAATTATTGTGATTTATCGCCGCAAGAGCATCACGCACTTTTAGCGATTCGCAATTTAGAGAGCATACGCAGTACATCGGGTAACCAAGAGATAATCGATTTTAAACACCATCTGGAGTGGGTGAAATCGCTCAAAAACACTGACCAAAAATTCTACTATGCCGTCATCGAAAACGATACGCTCCGAGGGGGTTTACACCTCATCCGCGACGGTGATCATAGCGCTACATGGGGGATTTTTTTCGATCCGAAAACCCCTTTGGGGCTTATCGCTTCCGTTACCCTCTATTTTATCGACCGATGTTTTAAGTCTCTTGGGTTGCTGACTCTCACATCTTTGATCCGAACCGAAAATACAGGCGCCATCGCTTTTAACCGTCAACTCGGATTTAAACCTCTGGAGCAAAACGACGATTTTGTCCGTATGGAATTGGATAAAACGGCTTGGAACGCTCAAAAAGAGAAAAAAATCCTCAAAAACATCCTACAATACGCCACACATTACCCCATCCATCCGGAGAGTCTATGAAAGAAACTATTTTTGAAATCATCTCCTCAGCCGTTCGTGAGATGGGTGAAGAGTTAGAGAATGAAACCTTGCAAAACGTCAATGAAGAGACAAAGCTTTTTGGAGAGGGCGGTGCGCTCGACAGTCTCGCTCTCGTTTCTCTGATTGCCGATATCGAAGAAAAAATCGACGATGCGCTCAATCGTTCCATCGTACTCGCCGATGAGAGGGCAATGAGCCAACGTACCTCCCCGTTTCGTGATGTCAAATCACTATGCCACTATGTCGAAAAGCTCCTCAATGACTAAAGTGATCCTCATCACCGGAACCCGCAAAGGGATCGGAGAAGCGTTGGCGCGCCATTATCTAGCCCAGGGTCATACCGTTATCGGATGCTCCCGAGAAAATGGGAGTATCACCCATGATGCCTACCGCCATTTTTGCCTCGACGTTACCGATGAACCTGCGGTGATTTCGATGGTACGGAGCATCAAAAAAAAGTTTGGGAAGCTCGATGTTCTCATCAACAATGCCGGAATCGCCTCAATGAACCACTTCCTCACTACCCCCCTCTCGACGATGGAGAGAGTGTTCCGTGTCAATGTTTTGGGGACGGCGCTGATGATGCGCGAAGGGGCGAAAGTGATGATGAAACAAGAGCGGGGGCGAATCATCAATTTTACTACCGTAGCCTCACCGCTTCATCTTGAGGGGGAAGCCATCTACGCCAGCGCCAAAACGGCGATCGAAAACCTCACCCAAACCACCGCTAAAGAGCTCTCACTCTACGGCATTACGGTCAATGCGATCGGTCCAACTCCGATCCAAACCGATCTGATCAAAGCGGTTCCAAAAGAGAAAATTGATGCTCTCATTGAGAAACAAACCCTCAAACGACTCGGAACATTTGACGATATTACCCATGTGATCGATTTTTTTATCGATGAAAAAAGCGACTTTCTCACCGGCCAGATTCTCTATCTGGGCGGAGTCAGCCGATAAGGGAAGAGTATGGAGTGGATGGACTTTAGCGCATTCGGCGATAAAACCAGCGTTATAGACGGGGAGAGAATTTATACCTATAACGACCTCTCCAACGCCCTCTCAGAGCTTCATAACACCCTTATAACATCCATAACACAGGGCGAGGTGGTTGCCATCCTCTCAGACTACTCCTTTGAGTCCGTTGCTCTGTTTTTGGCACTTATGCATAATCGCAATATTATCGTACCGATCACGACAACGATCGAAAGTGAAATCGATGAAAAACTGAGTGAATCGTATGCCGACAAAGCGATCCAAATCGAAGCGGGAGAATACCGCATTTTTGAGCGTCATGAGACCCAACAACATCCGATGATCGAAACCCTTCGTTCACGCAATCACAGCGGTTTGGTCCTCTTTAGCAGCGGCAGTACCGGAAAGCCCAAAGCGATGATTCACGATCTCGATACCCTCGCTCAAAGCTACAACGGCAAAAAGCCCAAATCGATGAATCTGCTCCTCTTTTTGATGTTCGATCATATCGGGGGGCTCAATACCCTCCTCAACATCCTCTCGATGGGTTCTACGATGGTTATACCCTCGTCACGCAACGTCGAGGAGATTTGTCGCCTGATAGAAAAATACGCCATCGCGGTACTCCCCTCGTCCCCCACTTTTTTAAATCTGATGATGATCGCCGATGCACCGAATCGTTTCGACCTCTCCAGCCTACGTATGATTACCTATGGCACCGAAGTGATGAGCGATTCACTGCTGGAACGTCTCAAAACCACCTTTCCACGGGTAAAATTTTTGCAAACCTTCGGTACCAGCGAGACGGGAATTGCCACTACCAGTTCCCTATCCTCCAACTCCACCTTTATGAAAATCGACGATCCCGATCTGGAATATCGGATCGTTGAGGGTGAGTTGTGGCTCCGAAGCCACACCCAGATCCTCGGCTATCTCAACGCCTCAATGGAGAGTTTCACCGAGGATGGATGGTTCAAAACGGGTGACCTTGTCGAAGAGGGGGACAACGGATACCTGCGGATTGTAGGACGAAGCAAAGAGGTGATCAACGTCGGTGGGGAAAAAGTCCTCCCGATCGAAGTAGAATCGGTTTTGATGCAGATGAGCCAAATTGATGACGTCCTCATCTACGCGATGCCCAATGCCATCACCGGACAAAGCGTCGCCGCCGAAGTGGTTCTTCACAACGCCGAGGATGCAGAGGGGATCAAAAAAACAATCCGGCAGTTTTGCAAGGATAAACTCGATCCCTACAAAATCCCCACCCATGTCAAAGTGGTCGATCGTACCAATTTTAGTGAACGGTTTAAAAAAATGAGGATCAATCGATGAAGCCGAAAATAGTATTAACCTACGGAACCTTCGATATGTTCCATATCGGTCATCTCAACCTCCTCCAACGTCTCAGCGCGCTGGGAGATAAACTGATCGTCGCCGTCTCTACCGATGAATTCAACGCGATCAAAGGGAAAAAAACCCTCATCCCCTACGACCAACGAGCCAAAATCGTCAGTGCGATCAAAGGGGTCGATCTCGTCATCCCCGAAGAGAACTGGGATCAAAAAATCGATGATATCCGCAGTCACAACGTCGATATCTTTGCCATGGGAAATGATTGGGAAGGGAAATTCGATTTTCTCTCTCCGTACTGTGAAGTGGTCTATCTCCCCCGCACCGAAGAGATCTCCACAAGCGAACTCAAAATTGCCCTTAACGAGTTTTTGAAACATCAGGGAGCCGGTTTTGGAATTTAGCGGCAAAAGAGTTTTCATCGCACCCTATACACCGAAAACGACGATGTTCGCGACGGAACTTCAAGATGCCTATCCATTGACATTTTTAGGGTTTCTTGATAATTTCCAAGAAGGGGATAAAATCATCAACCCTTCACATATCTCCGAGGATTACGATTACATACTGATACTCTCAGCCAATCACGGCAATGCCATCTTCAAAGATTTTAGTACAAAACTGCCAAAACACAAACTGATCAAAGTAGAACAGCACCACGGCATCTATCATTATTTACGTCCCGATGAAGTGCAACAATCCCTCACCCAAGAGAAAAGCAAAAAGCGCAAACAACTCTTTTTAAAACACTGCGCCCGCACCCTTGACGCTCTAGGTTACAAACGTCACAAAATCGTTTTTGTCTCCAAAAGCTCCATCACCTCCAACAACAAAGCCCTCTTTATCCACTGTTTCAAAAAAGGTTTGGATGTTTGGATGCTCACCGATAATGCAGAGCAGTATCAAGAGCTCAATTCTCACCATTTGCCGGTTGTATGGCTGGATAGTTATCAGGCGTACATTCTGCTGGCACAGGCAAAAATCACCATACAAGACCAAGCCAATCTCACCGAAGAGATCAATCTGCTCACTCCCCGTCAAAAAAGTTTGCAAATGTGGCACGGAGTACCCCTCAAACGGCTTGGCAAACTAACGACCGTCTCCTATGATTATTTGGTTTCAACATCGGATTTCGTCAATGAGACAACGCTCGGCAAAGTGATTACAGCCAAAGAATATAAAAATTTTGGCTATCCTCGAAACGATCTTTTGCTAAAAAATGAACATGATGATTATGACCTGCTCTTTTGTGATCGTTCTATGTACGACTTCGCCAAACAAAGTTTTGAGAGTGACCATACCATCATCCTCTATATGCCGACACACCGAGAGTCTTCCAAAGCGTCCAAAATTCCTTTGGATTTTGCAAGATTGAATGCATTTTTACAAAATATCAACGCTACAATTATTCTCAAACTTCACCATTTTGTTCAAGAGCTTTACCAAAACGAGGAAACCTACTCCAACATCCTCTTTCACTCTACCCAAGGTGATGTGTACCCGCTCCTCAAATACGCCGATATTCTCATCACCGACTACTCTTCGGTCTATTTCGATTTTCTTCTGCTTGATCGTCCGATTATCTTTTTTGACTACGACAAAGAGGAATATGAAACGAATATGAACGGGTTTTTGTATGATTATGATGAAAATACTCCGGGTGAAAAGGTAAAGGATCAAGAAGAGTTACAACAAGCAATCAATAATATTATCGAAGGAAAGGATCCAGAAAAAGTTAAACGTCAAAAAATTCAAGATCGATTTTTCACCAATAGGGATTGTAATGCTTCCGAACGAATCACCTTATTTGTTAACAGATTACTCAACGGTGACTAGCAAAGGGACATTATCCAAAGACTTACTTCTAATTAATTCAGCGATTTCTCCATAAGCTCCGACCGATGAAATACAGATTACTTTGCAATCGTGCAATCCCTCTTCTATCTCTACTACCCGGATACCATTGATTTTTTTAGAGACCATCAAAGGGTCTGTCGAAATGTAAAGAATGGTTTTAAAACCCTGCTTCATTAATTCCATAGATAACCGGATGGCAAAATCACCAGTTCCAAATATCCCAACTTCTGGTATTCCAATCGTTTTAACTTTATCAACAACCGTTACTATCTCATCCCCAATCGGATCATACTCTATACACCCGCCATTCCACAATAGTGAATGTTGAATCCTTAATCCCCAAAGAACAACCCATTCATACAATCCCTGATGTTGTTGCCGCCATGGAGAAAAATTGTACAACAAAAAACATCTCATTTTTTCAAATATCGAGGTATAGCGTTGCGTTAACCCATACTGAGCAAGTACCACTTTACTAGATTTAATGATACGAATCATATTATGATATTTGCCAACATAACTTTGAAAGTCTTTCCGTTTGGTAATTGATTTGCTATGACGATAATAAATCAGCCCTGTTTTTTCGATCATTCCGATTGTTTGTCGATCTTCCAAATATGAAAAAAGGGCTATGGACCATAATAAGTCTTCATACATATTTAGATGGATTCTAACCCTCATAGAGCGAAAAACATTCTGAGCCACTTCCGTTTTTATAAGTTTGTTCCAATTCACATGCCAAACACGCGATCGAGAAACATTTGAAAAAATATTTTTCAAAAAAAAGGCACCCGATTCTTTTTCCCATTGAGGTAACCTATTTTGTTTCTCATCCCAAAACCGTCCCGTCTCATCAGAATTTGTAAAATTAAACCAAACAATCTCAAGATGATTTTTTAAGGCATGATTATATGCCTGTGTATAGATATCATTCACTATCCAATCATCCGGATCAAGATAAGCTATATACTCTCCACGCGCAACCATTGTACCACTCATCCGCGCAACCAATGTCCCCTTGTTTCTGGGATGGCGGATATATCGAACGTCAATTGATCCACTTTGATATTTTTGTATAATCGAGCTACAATCACCGGGTGACGCATCATCAATAATTATAATCTCAAATTTCTCTAATGTACAAGCGCATACGCTTGTAAGCGCACGTTCAAGGAACTCCTCGGTACCATAAACAGGAATAATGACTGAAAGATTAATCATCAAAATTTAATACTGCTATTTTTTTAGGCGAAATTCCAGAATATGCCACTAGATCGTCTACAATATATTCTTCTCTACCCAATACGGTTATGATGAGAACATCGAACTCATATCGAGATAACTCATCCGGAAAGCAAGAGGGGAAGAGCTCATTGCGCTTATCCTCTTTATCAGCAATAACCACGAGCTTTTCATGACACAAAGCCGCAATCATCATTCCAACTTTTCCATATCCATAAAGTGCTATTTTCTCATATTCCTTGACCAATTTCATAATCTGATCAAACAGTTTATTGAACAGCAATGAAACATAAAGTCGGTTATCATTAGGTTCATTTGCTTTTAAGCCCTGATACCACACGCTCCCATAAATCAATTTTTCATCCGGGACATACCGAGACAGAGCAAAAAGAGATTCGATTCGGGTACGCGTCGATTCTTGTTCATTTAAGCCACCAGAGAGCATATGACACAATATTTTATTTGTAAATTTAAATTGTTCTCCCCGACTAAAACACTTTAATATAAAGTCGTGATCTCCTGCAATTTTGTAGCCGGTATCGTATAGATATTGTTTCATAAGAGACGTCTTAATCAGCATAGCTTGATGCCAAGCTGGAATTAAATGCCATACTGATTGAAGTTTATTGGGCAATCGAATCTCCAAAAGGTCCCCATTCTCATTTACCCGTTGAATAGCTCCGCAAAATAATCCTATTTCAGGTGTAAGTTCACAAATAATATCACTCAAGGTAGCGCAAGAGGCAAATGTATCACCAGCATTCATGAAATTAATCCAATCTCCACTTGCAACTAAAATTCCCTTGTTCATCGCATCATAAATGCCTTTATCAGGTTCACTAATCCAATAATCAAGGTGACTTTCATAGTTTCGAATGACTTCTAATGTGCCATCCGAGCTTCCCCCGTCAATAATGATATACTCAATATTAGGATAATCTTGAGACAAGACGCTCTGAATTGTTTTTTCAAGCCACTCTGCCGCATTATACGTTACAGTCACGACGGTAATTTTATTTTTTTCCATCACGGCACCTTTTGTAAAAAATCTTTAAATTGCTCCACATATGTTTCACAATTCGATAAAAGTTGAAAGTTGGCATCTTTTTTCGTATCGGCACGTTTAATAGCAACTACAAATGCATCGATATCGCGCGCGGTATAAGCAATGACTTTTTCGCAAAAAATCTGATATTCAAAAAACATTTCTGCAAATTCTTCCTCTTTTCCAGGAACAATTACACCGCATCCGGAATATAAAGCTTCATATATTGTTCTACCCAGTCCAAGATAGCTCTCTCCTCGTATCACATAATCGGTAATTGCATAATATTTTTTGATCTGTTGTTCTTCGGGAAGAAAAAAGATATTTTCATTATCAGCTATTTTAATACGGCATACATCAATATATTCTCGAGAACCACTTCCAACAATCAATAAAACCGTATTAGGGAGATTCGCTTTTACAAACCCTTCTATAACGAAATCTATCCCTTTCGTCTCATTTATTTGACCAAACATAGCAAAGACAATTTTATTATCAAATTCTATACCAATATCCGGTATTCCATAATCATATACATCGGTCATATCAAATGGATTCATAAGGACCCTATTGGGTATCGAATCTGCACATTCCAAGCTTAAATACGCAGTACGATCGATGAAAATCGCACCATGACATAATTTATAGTCATGAATGAAATCTTTCGGATTCGGTTGCTTTACATCTTCACGAATATGTATTAGTGTTTTTACTTCACGGCCTAAAGTCGCATAACGATGCAAAACTGTCGAATTCAAATGGATAAATTCATACTGATTTTTCCATATAAGATATTTTAAATACCATGTATCTGTCGTGCTGAAAATAAACTCTAATATAGTATAAATATTTTTCTTTTTTTTAAAATGACTTGCTTCAAAACATAACCAATCACAATCCATGATTACTTGATGTACAGATCCTATATGACTTCCGAATTTTCGTCTAATATCAGCTTCATCCTGTTCTCTAAAAAATTTTTTGTTCTCTAACATTCTACGAAAAGAAAAAACATATCTCGGAACTACTAAATCAATTTCAAATCCTTCCAAACGGTTCAACAAAAGCTGCAGACTTCTGGATGCACCATATGCACCAACATCATGGGTTATACAAAGTATTTTTGACTTTTTTACTTGATCGTTGCTATTGCATCTCATGCTACCCCTTTCCCGAAACTGCTGTCAATGAAAATACGGTCCAATGTATTAAAAAACTCTGTTTCACTTCCCCATTCGGAACATATCTCATCTAACTTCTTTTTCTCTTCTTTCGTAAGAGAATCATCCAATGAATCATCATCAAAATTCAATCCTACATATCTCCATGGATATTCCTCTGTACGTTTATACTTTCCGTACATACGGGCTTTTCGACCTGACAATGCCACATCCAAAACCGCTGTCGAACTTTCTGATGCATAAATAGAATGGCTATAACGTATGAGCTCCGCATAATGCTCTTTAGTGATTACAAAAGGATAATTTTCCTTTTGTAAAATTTTGACGATATTCTCTGCATAATTTTCATTCGGATGCAGTTTGACTACCATTTTCACTGGATTCTTCTTGTATCGATTCGCAATAAGCCGTATGTTTTCGTTTACAAAAACCCCGGACAATACCAGAATAAAATCCCTCTTCAACCCGTAATATTCTATCAACTGTTCTTTCGCTATAAACTGCTCACCTTTGAATTTAGAAAACATAATCCAATTTGGTAGAACATAAACATTCTCATCTGGATAATGTCCCTTTAACGTCAAAACATTTTTAAAATAATGTCCAAAAACAAAAGTTTTCTTCGGAATGATAAATCCATAAAAAGGTTTATTGAGAATATCAGGTTCTGCTGAAACATTTTTATCAAGATAATACCAATGCTGTCTAAAGATAGCGCCATGTTGTAATCCAACAACCTCTATTCCCCTGCGGTGGGCTTCGATAATAATCGCTCTTGAATATTCAAAAGCTTCATTCGTTAAAAAGATCGCCTTGGGGGCTAATTGATCCAACATTCTTGATGCCATCCACATAGCACCTATTCCTCGGAAAACAATATATCTTGTCAAGATTTCCCTGATCACTTTTTCAAAAGGGGTCAATAAACAGATTTCTCCCCAACTGAAAGCATTTTGAAAAGCGATATCCTTACTACACTCTTCCCATACTAATTCGATAGAAGAAAGGAATTGTTGGCAGTATTCCCACATACCATCATCCATAAATTCATCCATAAATAGATTCTGATAGTAAGATGGAGCATTTAATTGAGCATCTAAATACTTCTTTTTATTAGCATATGGATAATGCGGTAGAATAATACGGTAAGTTTCAATTGATCGATTCTTAAAATAACAGTGGAAAAGATGAAGATAATTATCTTTAATTTTGTCATCTTCAATAGTTTCAAGACCTCCCATATTCACAAGAAGAACACGCCCTTTTTCAAAATTAGATGATCTTTTAGAGCGGATATAATCACCTATCTCGCGACGACTTGCTTTATCAAAGTGTTGAATTTCACCTTCATTTTTTTCGGATTTATGCAAAAAAACTTTAGAATTTTTATTTTTTTTATATTCAAAAAGAACCCCTTCGACCAAACAAAATGTTTTGATCATCTCTGATAATTGATCATCGAGGTTTGTAACGAAAAGGACCTTGTCTATTTTAACTGTTTGGTTTCGATATGCTGCTTTAAAGTACTCAAATGCAGTAATATTGGGTCGTAGCCACCATGAAAATTTCTCTTTCGCAAAGGGCCAAAGAGAAACATTGTTATACGCAAGTTTTTCAGGAAGTGAAACACCTGCTATTTTTACATCCTGAATACGATCTAACCATTGGTTAATCGCTTCATGTACTTCAAAATAACCATCATAATTCGGTTCAATAAACCCATTTTTGAGAAAATCATCATACTGTTCAAAGGTATCAACCGCTGGAATATGTTGAAAAGTTTGATAAAAATAATAGGGGTAATAATCAAAATTCTGGGGTTCATTAAAAACAGCAAAACAAAATGTCATCCATGACTCTTTAATAACAGCATTTCGGCAATATCAAAATCAAGCTGCGTATCAATGTCAACGGACACTTCACGCGGCATGACATATCCATATAGTCCTTTTGGTAAGAAGAGTGTTTTAGTCTCCAATAATTTTTCAACAGAACAAATATAGATAGCCCCGTTTAACCGATAATATACTGGTAAGTCTTGACTTCGTTTGGTTTGAATCTCTTGAGGAAGAAAGGTCGACATATCCATATTTGCAGGAAGTGTATTACTCCATAAAGGGCTATGCTCGTTCTCACATACTGAAATAACCCCCTCTCCATTTTTTTGATGAAGATATTCTACTGCATCGTCGATATGCCAAGAAGTTCTAAGCGGACTAGTAGGCTGGAGCATAACGATATAATCATATTCAGGATAATGTTCCAATACATGAACCATAACATCATAGCTGGTTGCCGTATCCGTTGCTAAATTTTGAGGGCGTTTGAGCGTTTCTGCTCCGTATGCTGAAGCCATTTTCAAAATATGTTCATCATCACTTGATACAACAATTTTATCAATATAGCGACTCTTTAATCCAGCTTCTATACTCCAAACAATTAATGGTTTGCCAGCAATAGATTTAATATTTTTTTGTGGTAAACGCTTACTTCCCCCTCGCGCCGGAATAATTGCGATGATAGATTTATCGTGATACATTTTTAGCAACATTCATTAAATATTTTTGATAATCGTCATAAACTAAATCATAATGGTTTGGAATATGTAGAGGATCAAGCGAACTCTCTTTCATCATACAAATACCAATTTCTCCATCTTTATCATAACTTTTTAGAATTTTCCATCCGGATAGTTTCAACATTGATTCCAATACTTCAAGAGAAAAATAGTACAAATGAACCAATCGAAAAAAATACTCTTCTAAAGGTTTAAAAGTTTTAATTGTCCGAATAGAAGGGACTAAAACTATCACTAATGTATTATCAGAAGATTCTCTATATAATTTATTCAATACAAAAGAGGGAGAATAAAAATGTTCAAGTACATGAGCCATAACAATTACATTCACCGTGGATAAATCATATATCATTTCATCATAGTAACTCCCGATCCAATTGATCCCATATCGCGTTAAAGAGATTCTATTTTCTTCACCTGGTTCGATAGCAAAGAATCTTCCTTGTCTCAATTTTTCCGAAATTCCTATTAGATTACCGCCATTTCCGCTCCCAATCTCCAGAACATTCAACTGTTCTGCAATAAGATACTCTTGGACAAAATCAAAAATTTTATACCCTCGTTCTTTATAAAGTTTTTCAGATCCATTTCCATAGTATTTGGCATATTCATATTTATAAAATTTATCGTATTCCTCTTTCTTTGGCTTAGGATTTATTTGTACCAATCCACACTCTTTACATATCACAACCTGATAAGACATATTAAACTGTACACGATTGGCCAATTGATCAAAAGATACACCTTGACACAAATCACAAGTTGTTTCCTGAAGATTGTCGTAATCCAAAGTTTGTGCTCCCACTAAATATTTATTTAAACCATTCCCAAAATAGCCGTAATCTCATCAACGCTTTTGAGACTTTCATATGTTGGCAAATTGAGCCCTTTTTTCGAAATTCTTTGGCTTACAGGGGTATTTTGTTGACAGTATTTAGTATATATTGGCATACTGCTCAATGGATAAAAAAATGGTCTTGCATCTATTCCGGCATTTTTCAACGTTTCCATATAATCATCTCGGTTAACATTTTCATTGACCAAAATACTTACAAGCCATGTAATCCGATGCCGATTCACAAAGTTTTGCTGAAATTCAAACCCCATAGGTTCCAAAACATTTCGATAATTTACTTCATACTTACAACGATTGTCATGAATTTCATTAATTCTTTCCAATTGTGCCAAACCGATTGCAGCTTGCAAATTTGTCATCCGATAATTAAATCCCACTGCCTCATGCCAATATTTTTTATTCTTACTCATTCCATGATCTCTGAGCATACGCATCCGTTCATCTAAAACTGGATTATTGGTCGTACACATGCCCCCTTCTCCAGTGGTAATAACTTTGTTCCCAAAAAAGGAGAAACACCCTACATCGCCAAAACTTCCTACTTTTTTATCATTACACATTGCTCCGTGTGCTTCCGCACAATCTTCAATGACTCTAAGATCATATTCTCTCGCAATCTCCATAATCGCTTCCATATCACACGGCTGTCCATACAGATGTACCGGAATAATCGCTTTTGTTTTTGGTGTGATTGCACGCTTTATTGCTTTAGGATCAATACACCAGTTTTCTTCATCAATATCCACTATCACGGGTGTTGCATGAGCATGCAATACCGCATTGATAGTAGCCGCAAAAGTCAAATCAGGAACAATAACTTCATCCCCTTCACCTATCCCCAACACAACCAAGGCTAAATGAAGTGCAACTGTCCCATTTGATACCGCCACACCATAACGACAGTCGGAATATTCGGCAAATCCTGATTCAAAACGACCTATGTACTCTCCGCTACTGGAAATCCATGAACTCAAAAAAGCATCTGTGAGGTATTTAAACTCATTTCCGTTTAAATTGGGAACGGCAACAGGAAAATATAGATTTTGCTTATATTCAAAAAAATCAATAACATCATGATTCTCGTCAACAATCGGAATAATCTTAACTTTTGTGGAGATTTTCTTCATCATCTCTTCGTATGTTTCTGATTGTAAAGCATACACATAAGTTTCACTAAGGATTGATTTGACTTTCTCTTGCAGTCCGACATTATTTAACAAAGCTCTTCGGATATCACCATCCGTAACGGTTCCACATAGTTTTTTATTATCACAAACAAATGCGATCCCCATAGCATTTTCATTGATAATTTTCATCACTTCTATCAAACTATGTTCGATATTGCATACCATTTTATCAATCATCTATGATCCTTTCTAACACATCATAACTCTGTTTTATTTTCTCTATATCGTCATAAATTTCTAAAGTAATATCTTTTGAACTCAAATCGTATTTTGATAAACATCCCAATAACTCTGTACTCTTTAGTAAAGATTTATTTTGATCATTTAACCCATCATTATCACTCACATGTAAATAATCGCTATGCCCAATCATCCGTTCTAATTCATCGTTGAAATCAAGTCCTACCGTATTCGCTGTTACTTTTAAATGTGCAACGTCCAAAAGAAGTTGAAAAGGGAGTTTTTCGACTAATGTATGATAATCGGCAGAAGTACATAACATAAAAGGATTGATATCGGGATAGGTTTGACGATTGGTAGCTGAAAATACATTATTCTCAAGATACAAAACGATTTCGTCCGCAACTTGTTTCAATTGATAATACCCTGTACAAAACTTTTCTATCGATTGATCAATTTCATACAAGTGAGTAGCACTAATGCTTTTGCCAATCTCGGTAACTTTAATATCGATAAAAAATCCGGCATGAAACCCAAATTTTTTTGCTCCCAAACGTTTTGTCGATTGAATCGCTTCACAGAGATGTTCAAACGTTTTTTCATACACCTCCTGATCCAAAGATGCGAGGTTCAGAACAAAATGTTTTTTTGGAGGGGGAAAATAGTTATGACAAAGATATTGTAATTTGTATTGTTCTTTAAGTTCAAGCAAATCGTCCATCAACCCCTCATACCACTCCGTCCCTCCTGAGAGTTCAATATTCTTAAAACCGTTTTGGGCTAGCTCTCTTACCGACTCTGCAATATATCTATGTCGTACCGATGAGCTGGAGACATAAATCATCGAAGCTTCTTTGCAGGTATTCCAACATATACGCCAGCTTCATTTAGATCATTCACTACCACACTCCCCGCACCAATTACAATATGATTGCCGATCGATATTTTTTCTTTAATTACGGCACCTGCTCCAACCAAACAGTAATCTCCGATTTTAACTCTTCCGCAAATTTTAGCTCCAACTGAAATATGATTATGATTTCCTACAACCGATTCATGTTCTATAACAGCTGCACTGTTGATAATATTATTATCCCCTATTTTGACACCACTATTAAGATAGGCAAATGCAAAAATCTGATTTGCTATCCCTAATTTTGCAGAAAACTCACAAAAAGAATAGGGATGAACCATATTACGCCGATCTATCTGTTGATAAAACTCTTTAAATAGCAATCCACGTTTATTATTATCCCCTATTGATAAAAAAACCTTTTGAAAGGAGGTAATATCGTTGAGATTACCTACCAAAGGTATATCTTCAATATTTTCAGAGATAGCTTCACTAAAGGTATCATCATAAATTGCAATTTCATGTTTATCCCACAAAGTCTTCACTAAATTTAATGCTGAACGGGTATGACCGCCCGCTCCCACAATTGCCAGCTTAATATTCGATGATATCGTCTGCATAGTAATCTCTTTGTGCGGTTTTTCCAATAATCTCCCGAAAATAAATCGGTGAAATGCCAATACCACCTGTTCTTTTTGCTAGAATATCGTCCTCCTGAATAGACGTACCCTTTTGTATGTATCGTTTTGCCACTATCGACTTTTGCAACGATCGGCGAGTTGCCTGTTCAGAAAGGTTTGGTATTTTAATCTCTTGCCCCATATAATTATCGACTCTGCGAATCAATCCAACCAATTCAACTAATTCTTCCGGTGAAAGTGAAGCTCGATGATCAGGGCCTC
Organism: uncultured Sulfuricurvum sp.; assembly: GCA_964495485.1. GTDB lineage: Bacteria > Campylobacterota > Campylobacteria > Campylobacterales > Sulfurimonadaceae > Sulfuricurvum. The sequence goes on along the minus strand of CAZBVJ010000003.1, from coordinate 12,807 downwards.
TAAGTGTTTTATCAAGGGTAAAATGTTTTTCGATCACTTTAGCTCCCATCGGTATAGCAAATGGTGCAGCGCCAATCCCCATCGTATGATCTGAAAATCCAACCAAAACATCAAAATGATGCTTGAATGTATTAATAATGCGTAAATTTGCCTCACAATCTTCAATCGGGTAGTTTGCGGTACATTGAAGTAAAATTAGATCTTTATTATGTTCATATATTGTTTCTAAAGCCATTTGAACTTCTGATAGATAACTCATACCCGTTGATAAAAAAATCGGTTTTCCTTTTAGAGCGACCTTTTTCAAAAAAGGAAGGTTCGTCAAATCGGTAGAAGCAATCTTATATGCAGGCATATCGACATTATCGAGTTCATCAAGCGATACTTCATCAAAAGGGGTACTCAAAAAAGTAACCCCTTTTTGTTGTGCATACTTTTGTAAAGATTGATTCATCTCTTGTGTCATTTCCAACCGTTTCAACATCTCATATTGAGATTCTAGTGCATCTGTTGTTGACTTCTGGTATGGAGCTTTTATTACCCCTTTGAGGATTAGTTCTTCCGTTCGAAATGCCTGAAATTTTACGGCATCAGCTTTTGCTTCGGCAGCAATATCAATCAATTCTTTGGCGACTTCCAAATTACCCCCATGATTAACACCCGCTTCTGCAATAATATATGTAGGTGAAGAGTGATTAATAATCCGATCTCCAATAGTAATTGTTTGATTAAATTTCATCATTATTCTCCAACCTATAACGTTTTAAAGTAGGTAAATCGAATTTTATTCAACTCTGCTATTATTTCCGGATAGGTCATAATATATTTTATCAACTCGATTTTTTGGAACTGATGTAAAGTTTGGTTGAGAGAAAGGGTAAAGTTTTCTTTAGCAAAACGTGAAAATACTGCATTATAAATCAAAGCAAAATGAGACCCTTTTGCACATTCAACATCTTTCTCGCTAAAACCAAAAAGCTCCGGTTTTTTGAAATAGAATACTGATGGATTTCGCAAATCTTCAAAACTTTTATGTTCGTAAAATGGATTAAATTCCAAAACAAAAATATTTTTCAGTTCTAATAGTTTCAATCTCAGCTCTTCAAAAAACTCCGACTGAACATTATGGATATATACCAAACATTCATCCATCAAATGTGCACTTTTCTCATCTTTCAATGACAAAATTTCCAAATTCTCAAAATTATTATCATCTTTCCACATATTAAGTTCTTGATATTCTGTATCGGTTATAAAAAAGGCTACAAAACTATACTGTGAAAACGTCCGCATTACATCTTCGATAAAATCTTTAAAAAGGGGAGTTCTCATATTATCGTGATTGGCTATAAAACCAATTTTATTCTGGATAGACACATTATTATTCCGACCTAAATATTCTAAAATGTGGGCTTTATACCGATTTTCTTCAAAGAAAATTCTCTCATCCGGCATTCCTGCAAGGATAATACCTCTTTCTTTTTCTTTTATGAGAACATTATGAACCTGATTATTAAACAATTTTTCTGGCAGAGCGATTGAAAAATTACGTTTTCCGTATTCATGTGAATTAATAATGGTTTCAGATATCTCTTCACCATCGATATATAACCCTACTCTAAAGAGTCCCTCTTCTTCATAATAATTATAAAAGCATCCTGAAATTATTGTCCCCGAATCACTCAATTTCGCTTTATGCACATACCGGCTCTGTTCTCCTCTTCGTCGGACGGCTACGAGTTCTGCTTCCATAATTCCCGCCAATGCAAACAGCCAATGATGATGTGCATAGATCCAGTCGATCATTTTCAGACGTCGATCGTCGTCATTTTTGATCGGACGTACTTGAATTCGGGCAATTTCCAACTCGTGATGAACAATCAACGCCTGTGTCGCATCAATAAAAATATCGACGAATTGCTGATCATCGAACAGCGATTTAACCTCATCGATTTTTTCCATAAACCGTGCGAGTTCGTCATAATCGACTTTTTGTAAATTGGTGCGCCCTTTGATGTTATCGAGATGTTCCACGCACGCCGCTACCTCTTCGAACAATCCCGAAACTTTTGCCTGAGTTTGCTCAACATACTCCGACATAAAAGCAATTTTTTTCTCAACCTCTTGTTTTAAGCTTTCAACGTTCTCAGGATCAGGTTGCGTTAGATGAATCGGCTCTTTGATCACATTGAGATCAACATAGTGCTCGATTGCCGTAGATAAAGGGAGTTCTTTCGCACCGTGAATCCGAGCGCCCCCCTCAGTGGCATTGATCGTCACTACCCCCTCTTGGGAAGCTATATGGATATCGTTTTCAAAAAAGTTGCGGAACATGTTCCAGATCATACTGGTGACAACACGCCCTTCGCCTCCGTACGCTTCCACTTCAACATCGTCTTTACGGCGTTTCAAGGCTCCAAAAATATGTCCGTCACTGTGGGATTTTCCCCCCTCGCCATACGCCAAATCTTGTCCAATGAGGATAATATTTTCGAATTTGGCATGAAAAGCCGCTTCGTAGGCCATGTTCGCCGCCGACATCCCGATACCGATATAACCGTATTGTGGCAACTCAAAATAGCGCGTGTAACCGAAGGGACGCATACTCATCTGCAAAATCATATTGGCCGCACTCTCGACTAAGATCGGATGGGACAAAGAGGAGATCGCACAGATAATCCCCTCTTGAAACTCTTTGGAGGTGCGGCGATAAAACTCCGCCGTCTCTGCCACCCTCTCGATCGAAAATACGACATCGGGCTTAATCCCGTACTTTTCCAAAATCGGCAAACTGGCATCGACACTCAGCAATGTCACATGCTCTTTGATCGTTTTCAAAAGAGGAAGCTGTTTTGCCAATGAGGGACCGGTAGAGATAATCACCGCCGTTTTGGTCGTTTTCATCTTCTGAATCAGCTCTAACAACGTAGGGGTTTCGACCATTTTATCGACATTCGCCAAATGCCATTCCAACCCTATCAGAGCATCTGTGGTGTCATTTCCTAAACCGGTCACGACATGGTGAATCGCTCGGACCATATGAGCGTTGCATTGAACCAAAGAATCGCCGTAATATTGCTCATAATATCGGATATTCGGCTCAAGATGGTAGGTTTTACAGAACACTTTGATTTGGGAGTCACTAAATATCCCTACAGAACGGACAAAATCGATCTCGTGATTTTCAAAAAAATACAACCTCTTTTGGTTCAGCTCAGAGGAAAAATCGATCAGATTAAGGGCAATGTAGAGAAGCTCCACTTCGGGTTCAATAACGATGATATGGGTATGATTGGTATTTTGGAGTAGAAGTTTGACAAAAAGACCGTTCGCAATCCCATAAACAAACAAAACAGGATAACGGCTAAATTCATTCTCAAATTGATCGAGTTGAGTAAGAATTTCACTTTGAGGCTGCCCCTCATAAAAAACAACACCGTGATGATGATCATACAGATTCACGTTTAACGGATCGTTCGGATCTTGAAATACCTCATAACGTTCATTCCCCTCTATAGCAAATAGCCGTGATCCTAACGTCGGATTGAGGGTGATGAGAGATTCGATATTGCGTTTAAACAGATTCATTGTAGTCCCTTAGAGGTATCGATGTTCAGCCGATGGTTCCATCGACGAAGAAAGCCGATCCTCTGCGGCTCTCCGTGTGTGTTAAAACTACTGGAGCAGTTTTAGTACATTCTGCTGGACGGCATTAGCTTGCGACATTGCATAGCTTCCAGACTGAGCAAGAATGTTATATTTAGAGAAGTTAGCCGATTCCGCCGCGAAATCAACATCACGGATTTGTGATTCTGCCGCTTTAACATTCACTTGTGTAACCGAAATGTTATTAACGATCGAGGTCAATTGGTTTTGAACAGATCCTAAATCAGCCCGAATCTGATCCAAACGTTGGATCGCAGAGTCCGCAATCTTCATAACCGCCATAGCACCACGCAACGTAGTAACCCCCGCACTGCGATACGATGCACTAACATTCAAAGAAACCGAACTGGCATTGAATCCCATGGCACTGGCGACATCTTTATCAATAACTCCGCCGACACTTCGCAAGTTCACTGTAGCCTGTGCGGCACTAACCGAAATCGCAGAGTTGACGGCAGTGCTTCCGCTTGCACTCACAAGGATATCCGCCGCACCGATACGAGTCAGTGTCAAACGTCCGTAGTTTTCGACAACATCAGCCGTTGTCGTACTGTTAAATGCTTGATTAGCTGTCCCTAATCCGCCAACGCTTCCTAAATTGGTTCCGGAAACACGGATACCACGTCCGTCACGGCTGGTAAGAGTTAAACGTCCACGGCTGTCGACACTTGCTTCAACACCGGTAGTGTCTTTGAAATTGTTGATTGCCGCAACCAATACACCGTTTGCATCGTTTGCATCGGCAACTTCAATATCACCAATCTTGATATTATTGATGGTGAGTCCTGCAATCGTACCCGTTGCAATCGCCTGTAATCCGGTTGAAATAACCTGAAAACTAGCTTGGATTCCACCGAGCATATCGGAGTTTTTGTTGATCACTTCGGCCAATACCCCAAGACCTGTTCCGGCGCTGGTAGAAATTTTTACCGATTCGAGGCTATAGCTGTTAACACCATCCGCATTCGTAAACGTCAGTTGAACAGTCCCTCCAGCAGTAATCGATGAAGAGGTCTCAAAACGGGCATTCCCGATTTTATCCGAACTGGTTGCACCGATAGATACACCTACTGATTGGTTAGAGTAGGCACCGATTTGGAACTCTTTGTTGGTGAAAGAACCAGAAAGGAGTGATTGACCGTTGAACGAAGTCGTTTTAGCGATATTGTCCAATGATTCCATCAAACGTTTGATATCGGCTTGAAGCGCTGCCCGTGATTGAGTCGTTTGGCCGTCTTGTGCCGCTTGAGTCGCTTTTACTTTGATTGTATCAAGAATTTTAAGTTGCTCATCCATCGCTTTGTCGGCGATTTGGATCATACTGATACCGTCATTCGCATTGGCAATCGCTTGTCCGAGAGCTGATGCTTGTGAACGAAGAGAATCGGCAATAGACATACCTGATGCATCATCAGCAGCCGTATTGATACGTAGACCTGAAGAGAGTTTAGACAATGAACTGTCCAAATTACGATTATTGACACTTGCGTTTGTGTGGGCATTCATCGCCGCAATGTTTGTGTTAATTCGAAAACCCATGATATTTCCTTCGGATTTTTTTGCGTCCATGCAGTATTGAAGCAACTAAAAGCAAAAAATATACCAAAAAATAAAAAAAGGAATTAACCAGAAACAAAAGAGATGGTTTTATGGAGGTAAAAGAGTGATTATAGCTTAAAGGGTACCCGCATAAAGCGAGTACCGAGAGGAGAAAAGACTATTGAAGAAGTCTAAGAACATTCTGTTGAACAGCATTCGCTTGCGACATCGCATAGCTTCCTGATTGAGCAAGAATGTTGTATTTAGAGAAGTTAGCAGATTCTGCCGCGAAATCAACATCACGGATTTGTGATTCTGCCGCTTTAACGTTAACTTGCGTTACAGAGATATTGTTCACTGTAGATACCAACGCATTTTGAACCGAACCGAGGTCTGAACGGATTTGATCCAAACGTTGAATCGCAGAGTCAGCGATTTTCATAACGGCCATTGCACCTTTGAGGGTTGTAACACCGGCACCTTTATAAGCTGCGCTAACGTTTTGAACATTTGCATTGGCATTGAATCCCATTGCGCTTGCAACATCTTTCTCAATTTGTCCACCGACACTTCTGAGGTTTACAGTCGCTTCCGCAGAACTTCCGATAGCTGTTTGCAATGCACCGCTTGAACTAACGATGATATCCGCCGCACCGACACGAGTCAATGTCAAACGACCATAGTTTTCAGTTGTTGCACTTGTCAAACCACCGACAGTATCCAAACCGGTTCCAGAAACTTGGATACCACGTCCATCACGACTGGTAAGAGTCAAACGTCCACGGCTGTCGACACTTGCTTCAACACCGGTAGTGTCTTTGAAGTTGTTAATTGCCGCAACCAATACACCGTTTGCATCGTTTGCATCTTCAACTTTGATATCACCGATTTCGATGTTATTGATTTTCAATCCGGTAATTGTACCTGTTGCAATCGAAGCACTTCCTGTTTCAACAACTTGGAAACTTGCTTGGATTCCACCGAGCATATCGGAGTTTTTGTTGATTGTTTCAGCCAACACCCCAAGACCTGTTCCGGCACTGGTAGAAATTTTAACTGATTCCAACGTAAAGCTGTTTGTACCGTCAACATTGGTAAATGTCATTTGAACAGAACCAGAACCTGTAATAGTACCTGTTGTTTCAAAACGGGCATTCCCGATTTTATCCGAACTGGTTGCACCGATAGATATACCTACTGATTGGTTAGAGTAGGCACCGATTTGGAACTCTTTGTTGGTGAAAGAACCAGAAAGGAGTGATTGACCGTTGAACGAAGTCGTTTTAGCGATATTGTCCAATGATTCCATCAAACGTTTGATATCGGCTTGAAGCGCTGCCCGTGATTGAGTCGTTTGGCCGTCTTGTGCCGCTTGAGTCGCTTTTACTTTGATTGTATCAAGAATTTTAAGTTGCTCATCCATCGCTTTGTCGGCGATTTGGATCATACTGATACCGTCATTCGCATTGGCAATCGCTTGTCCGAGAGCTGATGCTTGTGAACGAAGAGAATCGGCAATAGACATACCTGATGCATCATCAGCAGCCGTATTGATACGTAGACCTGAAGAGAGTTTAGACAATGAACTGTCCAAATTACGATTATTAACACTTGCCGCTGTATGAGCGTTCATTGCTGCAATGTTTGTATTAATTCTGAAACCCATGATAAATCCTTTATCGTAAGAGTACTTTTGACTCTTTAGTTATTCAAGCATCCTTGCTTCTACAACTATATCGGGACGTAAACGAAAAACTTTAACGGTTTTGACAATTTTTTTGTTACACTTTCGAAATTTGTCTGAAACATTATCCATATATATAGGATTGACTACTTGAAACTCATCATCGTCGAGTCTCCGGCCAAAGCCAAGACCATCAAAAACTTCCTCTCCAAAGATTATGAGGTTATTGCCTCCAAGGGGCACATTCGTGATCTCCCGAAAAATCGTTTTGGAATCAAAATTGACAACGAAAAAATCGTTGCCGAATATCGGATTAGCGAAGATAGCACCGCTACCGTCAAACAGATCCAAGAATTAGCCAAAAAAAGCGATGAAATATTTATCGCAACGGACGAGGACCGCGAGGGGGAAGCGATCGGATGGCACATCGCCCACGCGATTGACAAAGATCCGGCGTCGTTGCCGCGTATCGTATTCCATGAGATTACGAAAAATGCGATTATTCATGCGTTAGAGACGCCGCGCACCATTGACATGGATCGGGTCGATGCCCAGCAAGCACGCCGTCTGCTCGATCGTATCGTGGGGTACAAACTCTCTCCCCTTTTGGCCAACAAAATCCAAAAAGGACTCTCTGCGGGTCGTGTTCAGTCTTCTACCCTAAAAATCGTCGTCGATCGTGAGCGGGAAATTCGCGCGTTCGTCCCTGAGGAATACTGGAGCATCGATACCCTGTTCAAAAAAGATATCGAAGCGACACTGGTGAGTTTTGAAAACGAAAAAATCGAGAAACTCACGATCAAAACCGGTGATGACGCCAAGCGGATCGTAGAAGCACTCAAAAAAGAGGCATTCAAAGTCGGTGAGATCGAGACGAAAGAGCGTAAAAGCTCAACCCCTCCGCCGTTTATGACCTCGACGCTCCAACAAAGCGCCAGTTCGCAGCTCGGGTTCTCTCCGAAAAAGACGATGATGATTGCGCAAGCGTTGTACGAAGGGGTTAAAACGCCCGAGGGAACGAGCGGAGTTATCACCTATATGCGTACCGACTCCCTCAACCTTGCTACCGAAGCGGTCGAAGCGGCGCGTGAGCACATTTTGAACCGCTACGGCAAAGCGTATCTTCCTGAAAAACCCAAAGTCTACGTCAAAAAAGCCAAAGGGGCGCAAGAGGCGCACGAAGCGATCCGCCCGACGATGCTCTCTTTTACCCCCGAGGTGGCGGCAACGTACCTCAAACCCGATGAGATCAAACTCTATCGTCTTATCTATAACCGCTTTTTGGCCTGTCAGATGAATGATGCCCGTTTTGAGCAGCAAAGTATCACGTTCGAAAGTCCAAAGGCCGAATTCCGCGCCACCGGTCGCAAACTCCTCTTTGACGGGTTCTACCGTGTCGCGGGGAGCGATGACAAAGACAAACTGTTACCGACACTGACGACAGGGGATGCCATTGAAATTCAAAGCATCACCCCTGAGCAGCACTTTACCGAACCGCCTTCGCGCTACAGTGAAGCGAGTCTGATCAAAAAACTTGAATCCGAGGGGATCGGTCGTCCGTCAACCTACGCACCGACGATCAGTACGTTGCAGGCTCGTAACTACATCGAGATCGAAAAGCGAGCCATCATCCCGACCGAGATCGCCTTTACGGTAACCGAGATGTTGGAGAACCATTTTAACGAGATCGTCGATGCCAGCTTTACCGCCAATATGGAAGAGACTCTCGATGAGATCAGCGAGAGCGGCAAATCGTGGCACAAAATTCTCCTCGATTTTTACTATCCGTTTATCGAAAAGATTGAAGCGGGGAAAAGTTCAATCGCAAGTCTCAAAATGGCGAAACCGCTCGGACGAAACTGTCCGCAGTGCGGCAGCGAGTTATTGCTCCGCTCAGGACGCTTTGGTGAGTTTATCGCGTGCAGCGGTTTCCCGAAATGCAAATACACCGAGCAAACCGAGGAAAACCAAAAAGAGAACCCGGCCGCTCCCGATGAAGTGAGCGAAGAGGTGTGCGAAAAATGCGGCAGTGCGATGGTGGTCAAAAACGGGCGTAACGGAAAGTTCTTGGCGTGCAGCGGCTATCCGAAGTGCAAAAACACCAAGACCCTCAACCAAGAGACCAAGATCTCCGAGGTTCCATGTCCTGACTGCGGCGGAAAACTGCTTTGGCGCCAATCGCGTCGCGGTGCGTTCTGGGGATGCGAACATTACCCAAAATGTAAATTTATCTCCAAATTTGAACCAAGTACCAAAAAATGTCAAGTTGAGGGGTGCGGGGGTGCATTGGCTCCCCGAACCTATCGGAACAAAGAGGTATATGAGTGCGTCAAGTGTAAAGACCGTACACCGCGAGAAGAGGAAAATGCGTGAAAATCGGGTTACTCTCCGATACCCATAAAAAAGAGGGTCGGTCCCAAAAAGTGATCAATCACCTCAAAGCTCAAGGGGCTGAATTTTTGATTCATGCAGGGGATATCGTCAAGCCCGAAATCCTCGAACAGCTCAAAAATAGCGGACTCCGTTATGTCGCTGTCTATGGCAATAATGATGCGTCGCTGGTTCAATACCATACACGCTATAACCTTGTCCAGGAACCCCATTATTTCAAACTCGGCGGAGTCAATTTCAAACTGATGCATCTGCCGTTTTACATGAATCCCGATGCAGAAGTGGTCATCTTCGGTCACACCCATGTTTTTGAATGCGACTTTAAAAACCGCACCCTATTTCTCAATCCCGGGGAAACGTGTGCGAGGGATAAACCGTTTTCAAACTGCGCGATGCTGGAGATTACCGATACTTCCTTGATCGTAACCCATTACTCTCGTGCCGTAGGAAGCGATAACTTCGATGAACGTCACTATACTTTTGAAAGATCCTAACGATGACCCAAAAAATATTTCTCTGTTCTATCTGTAACATTAATAGCGGAACCTGCAATGAAGATTGTAAATTTTGCAGCCAAAGCGTTAAATACAAAGCTGATATCGAGCGCTACAAACAAAAACCGATTGATACGATCCTCGATGAAGCGCGCAGAATGGAATCCCTCGGAGCACTTGGGTTCTGTCTCGTCACGGCCCAAAAGGGGCTGGATGACAAAACCTTGGAATTTGTCTGCAATGTAGCACGCGAAGTCAAAAAAGAGGTTCCCCGTCTGCGGCTCATCGCTTGCAACGGAACCGCTTCAGTCGAACAACTCGAGGAGCTTAAACGCTCCGGAGTTGCCGCCTACAATCACAACCTCGAAACCAGCCGTGAATTCTATCCCCAAATCTGCACGACCCATCCGTGGGATGAGCGGTATGAGACCTGTGAAAACGTCAATCGCGTCGGTCTGAAGCTAATCAGCGGAGGGATATTCGGAATGGGAGAGACACCCGAAGATCGGCTTAGTATGCTCCACTCACTCAAAGAGCTGGGCCCCGTATCGGTACCGCTCAATTTTTACCATCACAATCCGGCTTTGCCGCTCAATCCTAATCCGCTCACCATTGAAGAGTCATTGGAGCTCATTACTTTAGCTCGTCGTATTTTGGATAAAGCCGATCGAATCATGATTGCCGGAGGACGGGAAATCACGTTCAAAGAACGTCAGCATGAGATTTTTGCGGCGGGGGCGAACAGTATCGTCATCGGAAATTACCTGACCACAGCAGGTCGTGAAGCCCATACCGATCTGATGATGCTCAAAGAATTAGGATTTGAAATCGCAACGACACCTGAGGATAAGTAAGTTATAATAACACCATCTAGAGTAGTGCAAAGGGGTCGGTTAGATGTCACAATCGGTATTATTAACGATCGCCAGAGCTTCTATCGAAGAGGTTCTTCAGGCCGAAACATCCATTGATCGTCCCCAACTTCTCAAAGAGTATCCTATCCTCTCTCAACCGATGGAGTGTGAGGTTACCCTTTATTTAGATAATAAAGTGCGTGGAAACAGCCGAAGCGCTACTACAGAGGGATCTCTTCTTGAAGAGATTATCCGTAACGCCAAAATAGCGGCGTTTCAAGATGAAAATTTTGATCCCCTCGTCACTTCCGAATATCTCCATACAACGATAAAACTCACGCTATTTACCGCTGATGGAGAATTAAGCCATCAAAGTGAACCTATTTTGAAAGACCGATAATATAATTAGCAATCGCAAAGCCGTGATTAAGCCCTAACGCAATCGATCCCCCCGATTCTTGGGTAATGTCTCCCGCCACAAAAAGGCCCGGAATATTGGTTTGGTAGTTCTCATCATGAACAGGCTTCCCATCCTCTTCCCGAATCCCGCTCCCTGCCAAAAAACCGCTGGGTGTCGTCCCTCCGATCGCATACACCAAACGATCATACAATTCCGATTCTCCGTCACTGAAGATCACTTTTACTTTTCCCCCTTCACTCTCCAATTCGACAATTTCGGTATTGAGGAGGGCACGCAACGCGTTATCACTCATCGCTTTGTAAATATCGGCTTGATTGGTCGGATTGGCACGTCGAAAGGTTCCGCGTCGATAACAAATAGTGACATCATTTCGATCACACAACTCCACCGCATACTCGATCGCGGAATCACCTCCGCCGACTACCATCACTTTTTCCCCCTGAGAACACCCATCCAACGTATAATGAACCTGATTTTTGATTGAAGGGGGAATTTTATAATCGGGTTTATTCGGTTTCCCCATCCGTCCGATGGTCACGACGACGTATTTCGCAAAAATGCTTCCGCCAGCAATAAAAACTTCAAAACCGTTATCACGCTTCACTATTTTTTGAACTTCGGTGTGGGTGCGGAGTTCCAACGACTCATGATCGAGCAGTTGATCGAAAAAATCCAATGTCGACTCTTTGGTTCCGTCCATAAAATAGATGGTACCGTCCAATTCAACTTTTTGCCCTTTCCAATCTTTATCGACCCGTTTGTTGTCTTTGTAAAATTTTCGGATCGTAGCGTTATGATTTTCATCTTTTTCGAGAAGAACGATATCCCGCATCCCCAAAACATAACTCTCGATCGCGGTTGCAATCCCGGCAGGTCCCGCACCGATTATTGCCAACTGATACACACGCTCCATACGAACCCCTCTGTTTCATCTAAATCATATACTCTATCATATACTCTATCATATAAGAGGATAAATTGTATTTATGTTATGATACATTTTATGTACTATGTCATCCAACGTCACCATGGTGACCCTAAAAAACACTATTTGGCTTACACTGTCCCCCGCTATATTAGCTCAGCCAACTCTCAAAATATTATTTTTGAGTTTCGTCATGATGGTGCTGTAAAACGAAAATGGGCGCCCAAAGAGGAGATCGTCCTATTAACCGATGATGAAGAGCTGTTCAAATCAACTCTTGAAAAACTTGAAGCGATCAAACGTTCCCATCTCGAAAAAATCGATGCTGCCGAAGCACAACTAAGCAACGAAATTCACTCCCTTTTAAATGCGATGCAGTCAGAGTTTGAAACCATTAAAAAAAATAGTTAGTTTTCTCCATGTTACATTTCACTCACATTTGTGTGTTATACTTCTTGTAATCTCATCTGTCTTAAGGAGACTTTGGATCATGAAAAAATTAGTTTTCTCCAGCCTTTTGGCTGCAACCTTGCTTGGTGCAAGCGATTTTAACTACGAAATTACCCCAGTTGCGGGCTACCTTTGGAACAGTACATCTGATGAAACAAACCCAAGCGCTATGGGCGGGGTAGAAAACCATGCAGTATATGGTTTGGAATTGCAATCAAATGACCTATGTGACGTCATCAAACCAGAGCTATCAGTTCTTTATGGACGTGATCGTGTTTTAGGTACTGATGAAAAAACCGGTGTTTTGACAACGATGCTGAACGGTGTTTATGAGATGGATATGGGTGGAATTACTCCATTTGCAAAAGCAGGTTTGGGGTATG
>CAZBVJ010000002.1:0-317453 GCA_964495485.1 uncultured Sulfuricurvum sp. | reverse complement strand
AAACCATGAGGTGTCGGTCGTCAATTAAACCGTCTACCAAATGGGGGTCATTCCACATGAAGGGGGCTATGTCAATGACCCGAATGACTCTGGCGGAGCAACAAATAAAGGTATTGCTTGGAAAACATGGACTGCATATGCTAAATCAGATTTGAATGTAGAACCAACCTTAGAACATTTAAAATTGATTTCTGATGCAGATGCAGAAATTATATACAGGAAAAGATACTGGGAACCAAAAGGATTTTGTAAAATTAAAAATGATCGAATAGGATTAATGGTCTATGACTGGTCAATAACATCAGGAAGAGCTATTAAAAAAGTACAACAACTTTTAAAAGATGAATTTCAACAAAACATATCAACTACAGGGTCAATGGATGAGGCAACGATATCTTCTTTGAACAACATTGTTGATAAAGATAAATTATTAAATCGAATTTCTGAAATTAGAAAGGATTACTACACAAGTTTGGCTTATGAAGCAGATGGAACAACGCCTAGTAAGAATCATAAGTTCTTGAATGGTTGGATTAACCGTGTAAATGATTGTATGGGAGTAGAAATATGAAAATTATAAAACTAGCATTAATTGCACAATTAATTTGTGTTAATTTTATATCAGCTGATGAATCAGTGTTTATAGCTAAATGGAGTAAGGAAGAATATTCAGGAAATAAAAAAGAGCCTTATAATACATTTGAAATCAATTTAAAAATTGATGATAAATATAAAGCAGTTGGTGATTTTATTTATGTAACTAGATGGGGTGCTAAAATTGATGGTCCTAATGATATTACAGGTATTTTAGATAAAAGAAATTTAGTGTTCACATTTGATAGTAGCTTCGAAGGACAGAATGCTAAGGCACAAATCACAATCAATGATGATTGCTCTCTAAAATGGAGATTGTTACAAAATGCAGATGGAGAATTCTATGCACCTAAAAGTATGCTTTTACCTGTAGAAAAAATTATAAAAAATAGTCTTTTCAATTGCAGTCCATCAAATATGTCTACAAGTATGATGAGTAAAACCCTTGAAGTAAAATCTTACCTTTACAAAGATCTTTCCGAATCATCCAAATCAAAAATGTACCTAATTGCAGGTGATAAAGTAAAGCTACTCGATACAAAAACTGATGATACAGGACAAGAATGGTATTACATCAGCTACCAAGGCAAAAAAGAGATCAAAATGTGGATAAAAGCTGAAGCGGTGAAATAAGCCGATCAAAGTTCCAGTTTAGAAAGAATAACGATTATTTACGTGCCGTAATAAATATCAGGTGATCGACTATATCGATCGTCTCCCCCTCGTATCGAGACTCTATTTCACTTATCCCCTCTTCAATCTCTTGGTCGCTAAATGCCCCCAAATCGGACATAAAACGGTGGCGGAGCATATCGTACCAGCTCTCTTTTGGGAGGGTAAAGGTGTGGCTTCTGCGAGTAGTGCTAACGTCAAACCCAGCATTTTTTAGTTCTGTCTCGATCTCTTCGTGAGGGGGTTGATTGCGAGAAAATGCCTTTTTCGCCGCATCGAAAAATGGAAAAGCGATGTGTTGAGGGCGGGTGATGATGAGGAGTTTTCCACCGATAGGGAGGGCGTTATAGGTGTTGTGCCAAAATCGTTCCCGATCGGTGATGTGGTGAATCACCTCTTTGAGGAGCATTTTAGTAAAGGGGATGTTTTGTTCCAAAAAACCGTGGGCATCGGTGCACAACGCTGTGATGTTGAGAAGTTTTGAGGCTTCATTGCACATCGGTGCCGAGGGTTCTATGCAATAGGCACTCTGTAATCCCCCCTCTTGCTGAAGACGTGCAGTAAAACTCCCCGTACCTCCGCCGATATCGGCAAAAATATCATCGGGAGTGAATTGAAGATCGTGTCGGATATGGGAAATGACGAACTCTTTGTAATTCTCGGAGAAATACCAAATACGGTTAAAATGTTCGGCGATGGAGTCGAAATGGTTGGATTGAAGCATCATTGTCCCCTTTTGAAGCGGGAAGTATGACGCTTTTTGGTTTAAGTACCAAGAGGGAATAAAAGTTAAGATTAGGTTTTAAACACCGATATCTTTTCACTGAGCTGTTCGGTCATTTGATGCAGGTGTTCTGCGGACTGGGCGATCTCTTCGACACTTCGGGTATTTTTGGTTGAGAGGTGGTGGATCGATTGGATCTTTTGGATGATCTCTTCGGTCGTGATGGCGTTTTGGTGAATCTCTTGGGAGAGGATTCCGATGGCGTTGACCGTATTATCGAGTGCTTCTACCGCCGTTTCGGTATGCTCGGAGACTTCAGCCGACGCTTCGGAGAGTTTTTCGATCCGCTGGGTATTATGGTTCATTTGATCGGTAATATCGTTGATCGATTGGACGATTACGTTGATTGTCGCGTTGGTTTCGACCAAACTTTTTTGGGTCCGTTCGGCGAGTTTGCGCACTTCATCGGCAACGACGGCAAACCCCCGTCCGTGTTCACCCGCCCGTGCCGCTTCGATGGCGGCATTGAGGGCTAAGAGGTTCGTTTGATCGGCAATATCGCTGATAACTGAGAGGACAACTTTGACTTGAGACGCTTCTTGTGAGAGGGAATTGAGCCGATCGTTGATTTCGCTTTCGGATTGGACGGTGAGGGTGAGTTGTTCCATCGTATTTTGAAGAGCCGATTGTGCCTCTTCGAGATTGTGACGGGCTTGGAACGCTTTTTCGCTGACCGATTGGGTTTTGGTTACGGAGGATTGCATCATCGCTTTCATCGCATCGGATTGGGAGGTGGTTTGGATGACAATCTCTGACTCCTCTTCGGAGGATTTTCCGATCGATTTGGTGGTGGCTGACAACTCCGCAGAAATGGATAAATTTTCACTGGAAGCGGAGTGGATGGTTTTAAACGTTGAACGGAGTAAAACAACCAGTTCATCGATCCCGCGGCTCATGTGCGATAGTTCATCTTCACCTTCGATTTTAACCGAATGGGAGAAGTCGTGATTTTTGGCAATTTGATTGACACTGGTGTTAAAATCAATCAAACGGTGGACAATACGGTTAGAGGTTAAGAGTAATAGCCCTAAAATCGTGACGATGCCGGTGATGAGGACAAGAACGAGAGTGATAAATCCGTTCGTAACGACCGAATCGGAAGCGCTCTCACTCGCTTTGGCTTGTTTGGTTGCCAGTTTGACTAACGCATCGATACTGCCTCTATGATCGTTGTACAGCTCTTCGAGATTACCGTGTGCCAGTGCTTTTGCCTCGTCATAGCGCCCTGCATGGATGAGAGGAAAAAGATCATTTTTGACTGATTTAAAATAGGTTTCTGCGCTCGATTTGACGTCGCCTGTGATAAGAGTGTAAATTTTCTCATTAAAATTGTTTTGTTTCCAAAACTGTTGACGATCCGCAAAATCTTTTTCGAGTTGAATGAATTTTTGTTCCAGCAGTTCGTATTCGGATCGGTTTTTGGCTTCTACGATTTCCAATGTAATCAATCGTGCTTCAATAATGTACTCCGGCGGAGGGAGGATATCGGCGATGAGGTCTTTACTCAGGATAATCTGGTTGTAGCTTTCCCCTTTGATTCGGACGCTATCGATGATCCAATACGATGCGAAACCGATGATTAACATCACAATGGCGGCTAAAATCGAGGTGAACTGTAATCGGGCTTTGATGGTCATGAGAACAACCTTCTAAATAACTAATAAAGTTGTTAGCTATTTATTTTAATGTAAGTGATGGTTTAATTATAAACGATAGTTAGATTTGTTTTCCCTTAAATATAACCTAACGCTATGGTTTGGAGTGAAAAGAATATTTTTAAGAGTAGTTTTGCTATTCTCTTGAGTGATGATCAAAAGGGTAAAAAATGGTAGATGCCGCCGCGTTGAAACAATTACGATCTTCACTTCAATCACATGCATTGCTCTACGTCGAGGACAATGTGGGATTAAGCGCACAGGCTACTATTTTATTCCAAAAGATTTTTGAAACCGTCTATACCGCCTATGATGGTGAAGAGGGGCTAAAACTTTTCAAACTCCATAAGCCTTCCGTGGTTATTACTGACATCACCATGCCCAAAATGGACGGGTTGAGTATGGCGGAAGCGATTTTGAAGATAGACCCAGATTGCAAGATTATTATCACAACGGCTCACGATGAGAGAGATTTGCTCCATCGTTCGATCCGGATAGGGGTATTTGATTTTTTGGTCAAACCGCTCAAAATCGAAAATGTCTCCGAAACGCTGACACGGTGCGCCGAAGTCCTCAAAGAGGAGCTTCATCGGAAGATTTTTTATGCGAATCTCCACTCGATTTTCAACTATCAAAACGCTTTGGTGATACTGTTGCAAACCAAAAGGGTGGTAATGGCAAACCAACCGTGTATCGAGTTTTTCGGCTGTGCCAATATCGGAGATTTGCGCCGCCGTTTTGATGAGTTCGGGAACCTCCTTCTGCCCCATAACAGCTTTCTTTACAATCACGATTCTATTGAATGGTTTAATGCCCTCTCTCATAACCCCTCGAAATTGTTTAATGTCAAAATTGCCGACATGAGTGAAGAAAATCACCATTTCATCCTCCGTTATGAAACAATCCCCGACAAAGAAGGGTATGGTGTTTTATCGATGAACGATGTGAGTGAGCTTGGGCTTTTGAAGCTCTATGATGCCTCTGCGGTGGAACGGGAAAAACTCGCCAAAGATGAAAAAGTGGTGCGGAATGTATTGGAGATGGCAGTACGCAACGGAGCCAAAGTTAAAATTCACAATCTCTATAAGGGGCTCAGTATCACCAACGACGCGTTGATCGAATCGATTAGCGAGAAGGGTGCTCTGATCAAAACACCGTACGTTCAGCTCAAAGCGATTCAGCGCGAAGAGATGTTTTATCTCACCTCTGAACTTTTTCCGATGAATATCTTGTGTGAGGGGGTAGAGAGGATCGATTTTGACGAGCAGAGTGTTCGGTGTATCCATTATAAAATGGTGCAAACCTCACCGACACGCCGCTCATCCATTCGGGTGGTCCCGGATGATAAATTGAGCCTTACTCTCCTCTATGAGGGGCATAAATTCGATGCGGATGTGGAGGTGATGGATATTTCGATCAACGCGATCCGATTTTCGCTCCCCTCTCTACCGGCCGGTTTCGCACCCAAGCAGCCGTTGATTCTCGACATGGTCATGATGGCTACAGGACGACCGGTGATCATCAATACACCATCGGAGGTATTTAGGATACAAGAAAATCAGCACCGGTTTGAAGTGGTCGCTACCTATGAACTCCATGGGCAAGCGCAAAAAAATCTCATCGACTACATCGCGAAACGGCAAATGCTCCTTATTCGTGAATTTAAAGGATTGCAATATGAAAAATGAAACACTGCTCTACGATGACGGACACCATAAATGTGTAATGTTCAGTTTGGAAGATGAAGATCACAAAGAGTACTCCCTCTCTGTGAATCAGTTTTTGATCATTCAGCAGGAGAGTGCGGTGCTGATCGATCCGGGGAGCGGAGGGATTTTTGGAGAGTTATATGATGCGGTATCGCGTCATATCGATCCAGCCAAAATCAAATTTATCTTTTTCTCTCACCAAGATCCCGACGTTGCCGGAGCGATTGCGGAGTGGAGTGTAGCAACATCGGCAAAACTGGTAATGTCGCAATTATGGACACGATTTATGGGACATTACGGGCTGATGGATATGGAGCGTTTGGTGGCATTGGAAGATCACGGCGCACGAATCAAATTCGGAAGCGATTTTTTACAGTTTATCCCCGCCCATTTTCTCCATTCACCGGGAAATTTTTCTCTCTATGACAGCCGATCCAAAATTTTGTTTTCGGGTGATATCGGAGCGGCGGTACTATCCCCTCAGAATCTCAATAAACGGGTTGACGATTTCGAAGAACACCGACCGTTTTTGGAGAGTTTTCATGGGCGTTATATGGCATCGAACGCTTTTTGCCGAGCGTGGGTAGAATGTGTTCGCCGTCATCCGGTCGATATCATAGCCCCTCAGCACGGATCGCTCTTTAGGGGGGAAAATGTTATGAAGTTTTTGGAGTGGTTTGAGAACGTCGAGGGGGGGACGGAACGTGTTCATGAACTTTATGGGTGCTAAGGAGCAGGGAGAATAGATGAATTGCCTCGAAGAGAATCGATATTCGCATGATCAGCTCCTCCACCATGAGGAGAAGATCAAAAGGCTCGAAAAAGATCGTGAACGGTATGAATTGGCGATCAATGGGGCATCAGAGGGTTTGTGGGATTGGAACCTGATCACCAATGAGGTCTATTTTGCTCCGCGATGGAAAATGATGTTGGGTTATGAAGATCATGAACTACTCAACGAACTCGAAACATGGGCTGCACTGGTTCATCCCGAGGATTTGGAGGGGGCGGAAAAAGCGATTGAAATGGCGATCGAAACTAAAATCCCCTATGAGAATATCCATCGTTTGCGTCATAAAGAGGGGTATTATATCTGGAACCTCGATCGTGGGCAAGTGATCTATGAGGGTGAAAGAGCGGTACGGATGATCGGATTTCATACCGATATTACCCGTGAACGGCAGATGACGGAGGAGATACGCCATACCCAAGAACTCATGATTGCCCAATCGCGTCACGCGGCGATGGGGGAGATGATCGGGATGATCGCTCATCAGTGGCGGCAGCCTCTCAGTATCATTTCGATGGTCGTCAATAACATGATGATCGATATTGAACTCGGAGAGTTAGACCCTGCATCGTGCCGTGTTAGCGGAGAGGAGATTGAGTCACAAATCAATTATCTCTCGAAGACGATTGAAGATTTTAGAGATTTTTTCCGTCCGGATAAAGAGTGCGAAGAGATTCGGGTTGCCGATGTTTTGAATGAAGCGTATGCGATGATGAATGCGAGTTTCAACCACCACGGGATTGTTCTAAGTATCATCGATCATTCGCACGAGACGGTTTTTATCCATTCGAGGGAATTACTCCAAGTGTTGATCAATATTTTGAAAAACGCCAAAGAGGCAATGATGATGAATGAAGTGATAGAGAAAAATATCGATGTTCTCATCGAAGATGATGGGGACTCGGTTGTCATCCGAATCTGTGATAGCGGGGGAGGGGTAAGTGATGAGATTCTCCCTTTGGTTTTTGATCCCTATTTTTCAACGAAAGATGAAAAAACGGGGACGGGGTTAGGGCTGTATATGTCTAAAACGATCATCGAAAAACATCTCAAAGGGACGATATCCGTCCATAATTCCCCTAAAGGTGCCTGTTTTACGATACGATTGCCGAAAACCTCTAGTCGGCATTAAGACATAACGATACAATGAATATCTGCTAATGTTTTATGCTATTATATTTTAGAATATTGTCCAAGTGTTTGTTTGAGAATCATATTTAAGGGGTAGGAGGAACGATACAAATTGAAATACTTATTTGCACCGCTAAGTCTACTCATAGTAATACAAACTCTTCTTTTTGCAGAGGAGAGTGATGATCTACAGAATATTTTAGATGAAGCTACCTATATTGCGACCAAAACAAAGTTAAATGCTGATTATGTTCCCGGCACTGTAACGGTTATCAGTGGTGAAAAACTCAAATCCCTCGGTATTACAAATTTAGCTGAACAAAACGCATATGATATGATTGTAGGATTTGATTCGTCAACACTCTCCCTTAGGGGAGCGGGGTCAATCTACGGCTCTCAGGGTAACAAAATCAAATGGATGATTAATGACAAACCGATAACTTCTGAAATTTGGGGGCTCCCAAAATTAGGGGTAGGTCAGATCGTTTTTCCGATACCGGTTGACGCAATTGAACGACTGGAAATTATTAGGGGACCCGGATCAGCGATTTATGGTGGAAATGCCATTTATGGTGTTGTCAATATTATTACTAAAAAAGGGTCGGATGCGATCTTTTCAACTGTTTCACAAATGGAAAGCAATAAGTTCGGCAAAGGCTTAGGCGCGTACGGTTCCTATGAAGAGGATGATTTAAGAGTATCCACTGTCGTTTCACTGGATAAAAATGATGGTTGGAACCTTCCTGTCGTCTCACAATCCCCATTACAATCTGGTAATCTTCCTAATGCTAGCAGTAACAATCTGTTGATGGCTGATGTGTCGTATAAAAACTTTGATTTTTGGGTGTATCGTTTGGAATCCAAAAACGATTATGCGCGGTTACAATGGGATCCTACAAATTATTTACCACAAGACGATGACGAACCTGTGCAATCGAATATCTATTCCATGTTCGGGATAGAGGGAACATTTGATCTATTTTCCAATACGGTATTTAGATTAAAAGCAGGAATGAATCAATACACCAATCGTGCTGAAGTTGTCTATTACCCTGCATCTGTATTGGGAAGTACATTGGATGGTGTAAGAACAATTGACTACTCTGAAAGTACGAAATACGTAGAAGGAACCTTGGAATCAACGATCGATGCACATCGATTATTGGGTGGAGCTTATGTAGGGTTTCTTTCGGTTGATCAAGACGATGTGCTGCAAACTTGGAGCTATAATAGTAGCTGGTTACCTATATATAATCCCGGTATAGCAAGTAATATACTGACAAAAAATGATCCAAAACGAATTAACAGAGCACTCTATTTACAGGATGAAATTCAGTTTGATGAGAAAACTACAGCAACGATTGGAGCACGTTATGACACCTATAGTGACGGTCGCAAAGCGTTATCCCCGAGAATAGGGTTTGTCTATTTGTACGATGAATCCAACATTTTAAAAGTACAGTATTCGAGAGCATTTAGACCACCTAGTTTTTCCGAACAGTATTCGCCAAACAATGCTCCATTTACAAATAAGACGTTTGATTCAGAAATTGCTGATACGATTGAGCTATCCTATATTTTCAAAACAAAAGATGCTTCGATTAAAACAACGCTATTCAATTCCAAAACGTCAGATATGATCACTTTCCATGATTTTACCTATGAAACGATCAATCTTGAAAATAGTGCTACGGTAAATGGAATCGAACTGGAGTTGGCAAAGAACTATGACAATCTACAGTTTGGTGCGAATATGGCTGTGTATAAATCTCGCAGAGGAGAGATTAAACTGCCTAACAATGGATATCCTCTCAACTATGATGCTAGCGAATTTGCCCTAACTTCCAGGTTTATGGGAAATCTGTTTGCTACGATAAACAGTGACACGTTTTATCCAACGACACTATGGTATCACTACACAGGAAGTAAACATCGGGTTAGTAATAATTTACTAGATGATGATGGTAATATAATACGCCCTTATACTACAAATGGGTCGACACCCGCACAAGACTATTTGAATATTACACAAAAAGTGGAGGGTATATCGAAAGGTCTTGATTTAGAATTCGGTGTGAAAAATGTTTTTGGAAAAACAATCAAAACTCTTTATTTCCCTTTGAACCCGCCGAATTCGAACGATATCCCTTATATGAAACAGACTTTTTGGGCAAATTTGCAGTATAAATTTTAATGAAAAAAATAAATAACAAATTAGTTACTTTAGTCCTCTTATCTATATTCAATAGTAACTATTTGTTCTCTTCATCATACAATGAAGAGTTATTGGAAGTTTTTTCGAAAATTGCTCCCCGTTTAGTAGTGATGAGCAACCAAACCGATGAGATTCGTTCTGTTATAAATATCTGTGTTGTTAATGACTCTCTGGATGATGAATATGGATCACTAATGATTCATAAAATTCAAAAAAACTACCCCAATGGAGTTAAAAACTATAAACTGAAATTGATCAATACAAATTATTCAGCACTAAATATATGTCAACAAGCCCATATTGCAATTATGTTTGACACCAATGAACAAAGTATAGAAAAAAGTCTTAAATTTTTTAATCAAAATCGTATTTTGACGTTTTCTTACAATCCCAAATATTTGGAATACGGTGTTGGTGTGACATTATACATAGGGAAAAAAGTTGTTCCTTATATTAATATGGGAGTTCTTCGAAAAAATAGAATAGAACTGGACAATACATTGATTCAAATTTCTAAAATTTATGGGCAGGAAGAACGGTAATGCGCGGTTTAAGTATTGAACTCAAAATGATTATCGGCACTATACTTTTTGCTCTTGTATTGGTTGGAGTAGAACGTTATCAGATCACAGATAATATTGTCCAGCAATTTATTGAATCAAAAAAATTAAAAAATAGATTATTGATCGATACAATCGCCCCTGTTATCGGTTTGAACCTCTCGTTAGGGCTTAATGAAGCTAACACTGAATATCTTAATAAAATCATCAAACAAAACCGTGATCTTTTGAGCTTTAAAATGATTGATATTAACGGCGAAACGTTATTTTCTTATACCAAAAACCAAGCTTTGAATCATCAAGAGAATATAGAAGGTGCCCATTATCTGCACCAACTGATCAAGGATCCTGTTACCGATGAAAACATTGCTATGGTTTCATTGTATTTCGATGATCGTGAATATCAGACAATGCTTCAAAAAAATAATGAGGCTACTTTTCGTCTTTTTCTGATTATGTTTTTAGTTCTTATCGTTTTTATCATATATATCAAATCACAATTTAGATTTCTAGGGGAACTTACAGAGAGTGTTTTGAATTATGACCCACAAATTAATAACTTTAAACTTCACAGATCTGTCCGAAAGGATGAGGTAGGTATTATCCATAATGCCATTATTAAAATGGTTGAAAAAATAAATCATTATTCGAGAGATTTAAAAGATTTGAATCAATCGTTAGAAGAAAAAATACGAGAGAGAACTCAAGAATTAGAAAAAGTAAATTTGCAACTACAAGAACTTTCTTTGACAGATACCTTGACCAATTTACCGAATCGAAGATCTCTTGAAAATCATTTAGAAGATATTCGTGAACTGAGTAAACGCAAAAAGGTGGTAACTTCAATCATTATGTGTGATATTGACCATTTCAAACTTATTAATGACAAGTATGGACATATTGTTGGTGATTTTGTTTTAAAAGAGATGGCATTACAGTTAAAAAGCTCATTAAAACGCAGTTCTGATTTTATCGCTCGATACGGCGGAGAAGAGTTTATTATTATTCTGTATGATACGGATATTGAATCGGCTCAGAAAGTGTGTTATGAAATTCAAATGAATTTGAAAAAAATCAACAGACTTAAGTATCAAGATATCATATTAGACCCAATTACATTTAGTTTTGGTATTGCCAGTAATGCAGCAAACAAGGAAATGCCGTCCGAAGATTTAATTAATTTAGCAGATCAGGCTTTGTATCAAGCAAAAGAAACAGGAAGAGATCGTTTTGTATCAATTTCCAATTAAGCAGGATGTGAAACTCATTCTCATCGGTTCCTCCACCGGAGGACCGGGACATATCGATAAGATTCTCAAAGGGCTAAACCAAAATTTTAAAGCGACGATCGTCATTGCCCAGCACATGAGCCCCTATTTTATCGAGAGTTTTGCCCGACAAATCGGTACGATCTCGCCGCTAGAGGTTCATGTTGTACGCGACCGGATGGTTCTTCACCCTTCATGTGTCTATGTATGCAGCGGTGAGTGCCGTATTGTCGAAAAAAATGATCAACTCGTTTTTCACCATCAAGAATCGCATGAGAGCATCTATACTCCCGATATCGATGCCCTCTTTAGCTCTGCAGCATCGCTTCCGTCCACCTATAAGCGGCTAGGGGTGATTTTGACGGGGATCGGAGAGGACGGTGCCAAAGGTGCGCTGGAATTTTTCCATTCGGGTGGAAAATGTATGTTTGAGAGTGAAGCGAGCGCGATTGTCTATGGGATGCCAAGACGGGCGTTAGAACTTGTTCCAGAGGGCGATACGGGGACGATTGAGGAGATTACGATGGCGATCAAGCGCTTTGGAGAAGAGTGATGTTTTCGTGGTTTAAACCCAAATCTACCGCCATTACTACCACGGATGTCACCAAGGTAGAACGCTTTAACGACCCCTCGTGTGTCTATACCTTTTTTACCGATCTCACAGGTATCCATTTTGACCAAAAAGAGTCGATCGTCACCCCCAAGCTGATCCGTTTCGCGAAAGAGTATGAGTGTTACAGTTTTGAAGAGTTGTACGCAAAATTGCGGAGTGATCGGGAGTGCACGGAATCGTTGATCAATCTCCTCACCGTGAACGAGACCTATTTTTATCGAGAGATGGGACAGATCGAATTTGCGGCCAAAACGATCCAAAATGACCCCTCCTATCGGCGGATTTTGTGCGCTCCCGGCTCAAGCGGCGAAGAGCCTTATTCGATCGCGATTTATTTGAGCGAACACGGATGTGATTTGAGTAAAATCGAGATCGTCTCCATCGATATCAATACGGAAGTGATTGCCAAAGCGCAGAGCGGTTATTACCCGATCCGTTCCCTCTATCGCCTCGGCGATGAGATCAAAGCGCGCTATTTTATCCCGGATGAAAACGGTTATCGGCTTGTTGATTCGATTCGTCAAAAAGTGACGTTTCACCCTTGCAATCTGTTCGATGAATCGTTTTCGAATTTGGGAAAATTTGACATTGTTTTTTCGAGAAACATGTTGATCTATTTCGATCAAGAGACGATTACGCGGGCGATTGAACAGCTCAAAAAAGTGGCATCTTCACCCGATACCCTCTTTTTCTTCGGTCATGCCGATATTGTGACCAAGATTCCTGCTTTGGAGGAATATTACGTTGGTGGGATAAAATATTACAAGGCGACGGATTAGCGTCGGGGTTGTCTTCCCTAATATTTTTTACCATGTTTAATTTTGTTATGTTGATATGAATATAAATTGAGTAATTTAGTGATCAATTTTAAAGAAAAAAGTATTTTTTAACCCAAACTTGATGG
Source organism: uncultured Sulfuricurvum sp. (assembly GCA_964495485.1). Taxonomy (GTDB): domain Bacteria; phylum Campylobacterota; class Campylobacteria; order Campylobacterales; family Sulfurimonadaceae; genus Sulfuricurvum. The sequence continues at coordinate 304,558 of CAZBVJ010000002.1, read as the reverse complement.
ACGATTCGATATGATTGTCTTTAACGGAAATCCCATCCCATAGAAGTTTTAAGATGCTGAATATTGATATTTTCCCGTGGAATGAACATTTTGAAACCGGTATCACCACGGTCGATAACCAACACCGAAAATTGGTCAAGATCCTCAACGATTTGGCGACGAATGTGGCATTTAACGCCGATGCGGAAGTGCTCAACGCTATTTTTGATGAACTGACCGATTATACCCTCTACCATTTTGAAACCGAAGAGGCGATTTGGCATCAACATCTCCCCGATGATCCCCTCGACAGCGCTCATCAGAGTGTCCATCAGCAGTTTGTCGAAACGGCGCTGAGATTTAAAGAGGAACAAAAAAACAAACCTCTCATCGAGCTAGCCAAAGAGGCACTCGAATATTTGGCGAGATGGTTGGCTTCTCACATTCTCGAAACCGATCGCCATATGGCGTACATCGTTTTCGGATTGCAAGAGGGATTGAACATCGACACGGCAAAAGCACGCGCCGATGTACAGATGAGCGGTTCGACCCGAATGCTGATCGATATTATTTTGTCGATTTATCGGACACTCACCTCCAATACGCTTGAGCTTGTCCATGAGATGAAAGAGCATGAAAAGCTTTTGAGTGATCAAAAAATCATTGAAGCCAAACTCCACGAACAGGCACAGACCCTCCAAAAACAAAAAGAGGAGTTTGAAACGATTTTCAATATCTCGCGGGACGGGATTGCGATACTCGATTTGGATTCTAATTTTTTGAATTTTAACGAAGCGTATTTGCAAATGACGGGATTCACCCGAGAAGAGCTTTTGTGCAAATCGTGTATCGGATTGAGTGTTCCTGAAGATCATGATCGTGCGCTAAAAGCGATTGAAGTTGTCATGGAAAAAGGTTTTTTGACCAATTTCGAAAAAACCTGCATTGTCAAAAACGGTAAACACATCGTCATCAACATGGCAATTGCATTGATGCCGGATCGTCAAAAAATCCTCATCAGTACCAAAGACGTTACCGAAGCCAAAGCGCATGAGAGAAAGCTTCAATACATTGCCCATTATGATGCGCTCACCGGTTTGCCTAATCGGGTGCTCCTTTATGATCGGATACAGCAGGCAATGGCGCAGGCTTCACGCAATCGGACAACGGTTGCGGTGGTTTATCTCGATTTGGATGGATTCAAAACGATCAATGATCTTTATGGTCATGAAGTGGGGGATACTCTCCTCTCGACATTGGCGTCACGGATGAAACAGACACTTCGAAACGGCGATACGGTTGCTCGTCTCGGCGGTGATGAGTTCGTTGCAGTTTTCCTCAATCTCAAAGATCACGAAGAGTGTGTTCCGATGCTTATTCGGTTGTTGTCGGTAACCTCCCAAAGTGTTGTGATCGACAATGTAGCGATGAATGTCTCTGCCAGTTTGGGGGTTAGTTTTTACGGGGAGGGGGAGAACCTCGATCCCGATCAGCTCCTCCGTCAAGCCGATCAGGCAATGTATCAGGCAAAATTAGCGGGTAAAAACCGCTACCACATTTTCGATGCGGTTCAGGATCGGACGATCCGTACCCACCATGAGAGCTTGGAAGCGATCGAAGCGGCACTGCTCAACCGTGAATTTCGTCTCTATTATCAGCCTAAAGTAAACATGCAAACCGGAGAGGTGATCGGAGCCGAAGCGCTGATTCGGTGGGAACATCCAACCAAAGGGATATTGGCGCCGGGGAGTTTTCTGCCGACGATCGAGGGACATGGCTTGTCGGTTGAGATCGGATATTGGGTGATTGAAGAGGCGATGCGGCAAATTAGCCTCTTTAAACATGAGGGGATTGATTTTCCGATCAGTGTCAATGTCGATGCGTTACAGCTCCAGCAAGAGGATTTTGTCGAGCAACTGATCGCATTGTTGAAACAATATCCGCTGGTTCAGGATGGGGATTTGGAGTTTGAGATATTAGAGACAAGCGCATTGGAAGACATTGACGGGGTGTCAGAGGTCATGCAACGATGTGAAAAAATCGGCATCCATTTTTCACTGGATGATTTCGGTACCGGATACTCATCGTTGACCTATCTCAAACGGCTCCCTGCAAAAATCCTCAAAATCGATCAAAGTTTTGTCAAAGGGATGCTAGGGGATCCGGATGATTTGGCGATTCTAGACGGTGTTATCGGACTCTCTGTGGCGTTTCGGCGTAATCTGATCGCTGAGGGGGTAGAGAGTCGTGAACACGGTGAGATGCTCATCAATTTGGGATGTGTCAATGCCCAAGGATACGCTATCGCCAGACCAATGAGTGCGGATGCTTTTGTTCAATGGCTCAGAGTATGGCGTCCGGATGAGAGATGGCTGAACGCTAAGCGGATCAGCCGTGACGATATCGCTTTGGTTTTTGCCGAAGTCGAGCATAGCGCATGGGTGGCTAAAGTGATTCAATACATGAATAACGAACGTATGGATCTCCCTCCGATGGATGAAGAGGAGTGCCATTTCGGACAATGGCTCATAACGGAAGGGGAAAAGCGGTATCACAATCTTCCCCTTTTTGTCGAGATGAGTGAGAAACACCGTTTAGTCCACACCATTGCGAATCGGATGATCGAAGAGAAACATAACTTTCCCGGAATGGATGATCAAGAAGCGATTCAAAAACTCTCCTCAGAGAGCCATCAATTGGTTGAATTGATCAAACAATTGCGTCAGAAGAGTATCACCGCGCTTTCAACCGATAGAGGGTAATTCTCTTCAAAGATAAAATTCCGACTTCTCCGGTTTGCTGAATAGATATCCTTGAAATTCGTCACACTCCATCGTTTTGAGGATTTCAAACTGTTCTGTCGTCTCTACACCCTCGGCTATTACTTCGAGTCCGAAGGTGTGTCCCATCGTAATGATAGTTTGAACGATCGTTTTATCCGAATTGTCGGTGGTGAGGGCTTTCACAAACGACTGATCGATTTTGAGTTCATCGATCGGGAGATTTTTGAGATAGGATAATGAGGAATACCCTGTGCCGAAATCGTCAATAGAGAGGGAAAATCCTAAATTTTTGAGGAGATTGATTTTGTCCATCGCATTTTGGGCATCTTGAATCAATAGCCCTTCGGTTAGCTCTAAACGGATCTGAGAGGGATTAGCTCCAACCGTATTGATGAGACGGTGCAGTTTGGTGACAAACTCCTCTTCAACGAATTGTTTCGGACTGATATTGACCGAGATGCGCCAATTTCTTTTGATCGGATCCTCTTTCCATGCGGTGAGTTGTTTGACGCTCTCTTTGAGTACCCAATCACCGATGGGGATAATCAATCCTGATGTTTCGGCAACCGGAATAAACTCGGTGGGAGCTATGATCCCTTTGGTAGGATGGTTCCACCGTATCAACGCCTCTACCCCCACCGTATTCTCCTCTTTATCGACCTGCTTTTGATAGACCAGATAAAAATCGCCGTGATTAATCGAGGTTCTAAGATCTTGCATCATCTGTACTTGGGCACTGATACTCTCTTGCAATAGCTCATCGTAAAAACGGGAGGTATTGCGACCGCTGTTTTTAGAGGCGTACATCGCACTGTCCGCATACGAAAAGAGTTGATCTATAGGATGTTCGTTGTCGAGAAACAAAACAATCCCGATACTCGCGCTTAAATAGAAGAGTTGATCGTTAATGATAAAAGGCTCTTTGGAAACATCGAGTATTTTTTGAACGGTTGTTTGGATAGAAATTGCCGCTTCGTGTCGAAATTTCCCTAAATTTTCGATCAAGATGACAAATTCGTCACCTCCGAATCGGGCAACGGTATCGCTTTGGCGTAAAACAGTACGTAGCCGCTGTGCCATTTCTTGCAAAACGATATCCCCTGCACTGTGCCCTTTGAGATCATTGACCCCTTTGAAATGATCCAAATCGATAAAAAGCAATCCCCCGAATTGACGTGTCCGTTCACTACTGAGTATTGCTTGCTCAAATCTCTCCATCAAAAGACGGCGATTAGGGAGTTCAGTCAACGGATCAAAATAGGAGAGTTTGACAATATCTTCTCGTTGATTAAAAGAGTTGATCGCAAATCCCAAATCACCTGAAAGTTCATCGATCATCGAGCACTCTTCAGCGGTAAAACCGTTTTTTTGAGAGGTACAAATCATCATTACACCAAACGCTTCGGATGCGAAATTGTCTTTGCGCAATGGGGAGACGTAAATGGCGGTAATGCCATATCGGATAGCTTTTTCTTTGCACGTATCCGAAATGTCGGTCGAAAAATCGGTAATGACGGAGGATTGGTTTGTGTGCAGCACCCTCTCTTCGATGGGGAGGATATTCCATTCGCTCTCTAATCCGTATATTGATTTAACTCGTAATTCCCCCTTTTCTACCAAAGAGATCCTAACGATCGAAAACGACTCATTCTCAGCCAAACATTGAGCCGTTTTTTCAATCAATTCATCGAGTGACTGGGTGGTTATGAGGATCTGATTGCTGTCGGCAACGGTACGGAGAATTGAAAAAAGGTGTTTTTGATAGTTGTTTGATTGTTCAAGTTCGGCGGTGCGGTTATGAACTTCCACTTCTAGCCGCTGTTTGTCTTGAACTTCTTTTCGGGTAAGGAGGCGTATCGCATAATGGATCATTCCGAGTAATAATAAGACGGTTGCAGCATTGACAAATGTTTGCATCCAAAAAATAGATAGTACTTCTTTGGATATAAGTTGTTGGGGGATTTTGATACTGGTAATCCCCCGTACATCTCCTACTTTATAATCAAAGGCGGTATCGTACCGGTTTGCTATGTAGGGGAGAACTTCCTCTTTTTTCCCGTGGCATTGGATACAGTAGGGTTCAATTTTAATCGGGGTAGTATAGAAAAAATAATCTTGATTGTTTTGTCGGATGGTCGTAAAACGCTCTTTGAGTTCGGGATTTTCTTGAAAAGCCCTCATTGCTTCAAGTTCATCGGAATCGGCTTTGTTTTTCGGATTGCGGGGGCGATCACTTACATTGCGTATCGAGAGACCGTCTTGAGAGCGTTTTGAGAATTCATCACTGATAAACGATGCCGCGTGGGCGGGTAAAAATCCGACTGTGGAGTCGTTGAGATCAATCCCGCTGTTCAAAAACTGATGATGATAAACATAGCGCATCGACATGAAATAGGTTTGCAACGATTTGGCACGGCTGATCGCATGTGTTTTAAAATGGGATGTGGTTTGAGAATAGAGTTGAAATGTCATAAATGCGAGTGCCGCAAGGATAAAAACGGTGATAACAAAAAAAAGACGTTTGGTAAAATTTAGCTTACTCACGTGCACTCTTAATATATAACTTTTGTTTATGGTATCGTAGAAATCTTAATCTACTCTTGTAAATGAGTAATAAGGTTGATCGCTTCAAATCCGATCACTACTATCCAAACAAAAATGGCAATTCCTGTAGCGGCGGCGGAGATATCTTTGATCATTCCGATTTTTTCGTTGTAGCGGGTCTCCATAAAATCGCATACCGCTTCGATCGCGGTGTTGAACACTTCGCTCGAAATCATCACGCCGGTGGCGAGGATAATGATGGTTACATCGATCCATTCACGATACATAAAGACCGGAATGAGGATAAGTAAAGAGAGGATAATTTTGTACATAACGCTAAAATCGTAGAGTACCGCGAACCGCAATCCGGAGAGGATAACTTTGAATTTGCGAAGCGGATGATAGCCGTGTTCTCCGGTCTCTAAAAATTTGTTTTTCATGGTTTGACTCCTGCTTTGATGATCCACACCGCCAGGGTTGCCCAAGCGAGTGCGATGAGGACCCCTCCGAGTATATCGGTAGGGAAATGGACTTGCAGATACATTCGTGAAGCGAAAACTGACAGGGCGATAATCCCTAAAAGGGGCAGAATTGCGTTGTTATATGGTGATGATGAGGTGTAAAACGTCAGCCCCAGCGCAATCGTGAAAGCGGCGATTTGTGCCGAATGGGCACTCGGAAACGAGGGATCGAGGGGGAGCTCACCGTAGGGGGCAAAAAAATGGGGGCGTTTGCGTTCCAACAGATATTTGAGGGAATAGGTAGTGATGACGCTTCCCCAAAAGAGGATTGTAAACATTTTCGCCTGAACTGGATGTGTGGTGCCGTACACGATCATGTACACTACAAAAAGGGGGATCAATATCCACAACGATCCCAACCACGTTACGTTTGAAAAATAGGTATCGAGCAGGGGGGATCGGAGGTGGTGAAACCAGGTTAAAATACTCTGATCGACTCGAAGGGAAAATCCGTTTTGGGTAGATAGGCTCAATGTTACAAAAAGAGTGATAAAAAGGGTCAGTAAGAGGGGATATTGCCACGGCTGAAGCGCTAATAGTTTGAGATCATTCATCCTGTTTCTCCGATCCGATGATGAGTATTATATCAGCTCTGTCGGAAAGTATGTAACATCATAGTGCGCAAAAAATAGGTACAATCACATAAAAAAAACGGGTGAGAGTATGGCAAGCGGATTGGAATGGAGTGAAGATTACCGATTGGGAATCGAGGGGATCGATAAACAACACCAATACCTTTTTGAGATTGTGGGCCGAATCGCGGCATTGGATGCGGCAACCTCGACCAAAGAGGATCTGAAACAGATTTTGGGTGAACTCAGTGGATACATGAAAGAGCATTTTCATGATGAGGAGATTTATATGCGAAAAATCGGTTTTCCCGAGTATCCGTATCACCAAAAACTTCATCATGATATTATCGAATTCGTCAACCATTCGGTATCGAATTCACCGACCATCGCTATGATTCAAACCAAACTAAAATTCATCATCAAAAAAGCGCTGATCGATCATATCGTCACCGAAGATACGAAAATCAAACTCTATGTCTCATCGAACCAAAAGAATCCTATCGATGAGTGTGTTATCGAGCTTTAAAACTCCGCTATAACCCGATTTTTTCCCTCTTTTTTTGCGCGGTAGAGGGCATCGTCCGAGCGTTTGAGCGCACTCTCAAGAGACTCGGATTTATCCATGAGGGTAATTCCGACACTTGCGGTGACGTATCCCACCTCTTCGATCTTGGTGCCGGCGATAGAGGAGCGGATCGTCTCGGCAACCCGATAAAGGGCGTTCGGGCTCTCCAGCTCCAGTAAAACGATAAACTCTTCTCCCCCCCATCGTACAACAGGATCGCCGGTACGGGTGACGGCATGGATCGCTTTGGCCGCAGCGATCAGCACTTCGTCCCCTTTAAGATGACCATAGGTGTCGTTGATAGATTTAAAATTGTCCAAATCGAGCAAAATTATCCCCATCGTAGAGTATTTGGTCGTTTTGCGAACCCATTTGGCAACGTATTCGTAAAAGTATTGGCGGTTATAGACTTGGGTGAGGGGATCATGGTACGCTTTGGAGAGGAGAATCTCCTCTTTGAGCAATGAGGCACTAACATCGTGAAATGAGACGATGTAGTGGGATTCGTTGAAAGGGATCACCGTCGCCTTGAAATAGTGGGTGATCTCTTCAGCCGATTCCATGATGACAATCCGGTGTTTCTCCTCAAGCCGCATGAGAGTGTTGACCCACAGCTCATCTGGTGCCACTTTCCCCAGATGGAAAAAATGCTCATCCGGAATAAAACGGTTGCAGATACACTCACTCTCTTCGATGAACGGCTCTAATGCGGGATATCCGAAAAAGTCGAGGAGTGCTTTATTGGCGTAGACGATCCGTTTACCGTTGGTGGCGATGATAATATCCTCTTGGGCATCGATAATCGTCTGGATATATTGGGCTTGTTCTCTGAGTTTCTCTTCTTGGCGTTTGATAGGAGTTATGTCGTGTTGAACCCCTACGAAATAGCGCAGCTCATTATGCAGATAGATCGGAGAGAGGGTGAGAAAATTGTAAAAAGGTTCTCCCGATTTGGTGTAGTTGAGGAGTTCCGTTTGGGTCGATGAGTGCTCATGGATGGCCTGACGTATCATCTCTCTAGCACTTTGATCTCTCGAATCACCTTGTAAAAATCGGCAGTTTCGACCGATCACTTCCTCTTTGGAGTAACCGGTTTTTTCTAAAAATGCCGGATTGGCGTAGATGAGGGGGGTGTCGGACAGGTTCGGATCGGCGAGGGTGATCCCCACATCGATCGATTCGACCGCAGACTCAAACAATGTCGCTTTCTCCAGCGCTTTTTTATGTTCGCTCACGTCGCTAAACAGAATGATCGAATGTTGCTGATCCTCAGCGTTCAATACTGAGTGTATTTCTATCCACCGCGTGTGCCCCGATAGAAGACACAGTTGGATCGGTTTGTCCCTAATATCAGAGGAGAAGAGGGGATAAAAAGCACTCAGAGAATTTCCGATAATCGTATCGCTCAAATCTTTCAAAATATGGTGTGCGGCATGATTGGCGTAGACTATTTTCCCTTCCGAGTTATGGACAATTATCCCCTCTTGAAGATGGGTTAAAAGTTGATTGAACAGAGTGGGATTTTGGCAAAACAGTTCTAACATTTGGGACTCTTCAAGCGGCAAAATATCCTCATTCTAACGCATTTTCCCTTATCGGCTAGAAAACAACCATAGAGGGTGTAGGAATCTAAGAAATCACAAAGCTCTAAGAGGGTATCGTTATAACGATTTAGAACAATAACATTTTTAGACAAAGCAGAGTTGACGTGAGCGAAAACATCCCCTTTTTATCGAAATCGTATGAACGGGTCCGCACATCATCAAAATCTCTCGTACAGCGGCTTATGCCGGTTTTGGCCTTTTTGATTATCTTCTCTTCGATCAGTGTAGCGCTCCTTTTGTACACTCAGCATCGACACTATCTTTATGACCAATTTAAGGACAATATCGCGCAGACGAGAAATGATATGCACGTTTTAGTCCAGCAGCAAACCTCTGCCCTTTCTATGTCTCTTAAAACCGTTGTAAACGATCCATCCGTGCAGCGCTCTCTTCGACTGGGAGATTCTGAAGCATTGCTCGATCAGTGGCAGGATGTTTTTCAAAAAATGAAACTCGAAAATAGACTTACCCACCTCTATTTTATGGACAAAAACAGAGTCGTTATACTTCGTGTCCACAAGCCTAGTAAAAAAGGGGATATTATCGATCGCTTTACGACGCAAGAAGCAGAGTGGAGCCGAAAGCTCTCTGCCGGAATCGAAGTGGGCCCGATGGGAATGTTGACGTTGCGGGTTGTACAACCGGTGATCATTGATAATGAGTTAATCGGCTATGTCGAGATGGGTAAAGAGATCGAAGATATCTTGCAGGTTCTCCACCTCTCAGAGGATATCGAACTAGCAATGGCGCTGCGCAAAGATGTGGTTAAACGTCCCGATTGGGAAGAGGGGATGCGGTTAATGGGAAGGGAACCGAACTGGAAGCTTTTTGCAAATGATGTTCTGATCTATTCGAGTTTAGAACACCTCCCATCAGCAATGATCGAGCATATAGACAAAGATTTGGCGTTTAGACATATGCATGAAAACGGCAGTGATGAGATCTCGGCAGAGGGGAATACCTACCGTGCTGCCATGATAGAGTTTAAAGATATCGCCGGTAGAGATATAGGGGATATCTTTATCTTTAAAAACATCACCAATGAAAATATCGAGTTTTACAACATGATTGCGATCATCGTTTTAGCGGGAGGGGTGTTGGTAGCGCTGATGCTGGGATTCGTCTATCGATTGCTCAAAAAAAGCGATGAGAAGATCGACCATCAGCAGTCGAGTTTGTTGGAGAGCGAGCAGCGGCTCGAACAACTTGCCCGACATAGCCGTACCATCGCATGGGAGGTAGATAGCGAAGGGCGCTATACCTATATGAGCGATGTTGCGTATGAAGTTCTGGGGTATACCAAAGAGGAGTTGATCGGGAAATATTTTTACGATTTGCATCCTCTCACGGGAAGAGAAGAATTCAAACAAAAAGCATTTGAGGTATTCAAACGCAAAGAGAGTTTCAGTAACTACAAAAACCGTGCCCAGGGCAAAAACGGTGTGACCGTCTGGCTCATGACCAACGGAATCCCCCTCATCGCCCCGGATGGGAGATTGCTCGGTTATCGGGGGAATGATACGGATATCACGGCATGGCAAAAAGCCGAAGATGCGATTATCGAATCGCGCAATCTCCTCAATACGATCATCGATACGATTCCGATTCGGGTCTTTTGGAAAAACAAATCTCTCCGCTATATGGGGTGCAATACCCTTTTCGCCCGTGATGCGGGGTTGGAGGATCCATCGGAGCTGATTGGCAAAGACGATTATATGATGGGATGGGCGGAACAGGCCGATATGTACCGCGCCGATGATCGCGCCGTGATGGAATCGAAAGAGGCCAAACTTTTTTACGAAGAGGAGCAGACAACACCCGATGGTGGGAAAATATGGCTCAGTACCTCGAAAGTTCCCCTCCAAGACAGCACCGGTAAAGTATTGGGAATTTTGGGGGTTTATGAAGATATTACCCGCCAAAAAGAGATGCAGGAGAGTTTGCGTCTCACGGCCGAAATGCTCAATGAAGCGCAGCGGTTTGCCCGCATGGGGAGTTGGAAGCTCGATCTGCTCAATCATAAACTGTTATGGTCGGATGAAGTGTATCGGATTTTTGAACTCGATCCGACAGAGTTCAAAGCTTCCTACGAAGCATTTGTCGAACATATCCACCCTGAAGATCGGGACATGGTAAACAGTGCGTATATGAGCTCTCTTGCTTCACAGCAGCCTTACGAAGTGACCCATCGCCTTTTGATGAAAGACGGTCGGATCAAATGGGTGCATGAGAGCGGTGCGAGTGAGTTTGATGAGAAAAAAAGACCGCTCCGCTCATTTGGAACGGTACAGGATATCACGGAGCGCAAACTGGCGGAAGAAGAGATCGAACGTTTGGCATTTTTCGATTCATTGACACAGCTTCCGAACCGTACCCTCTTCATCGATCGCCTAAAACAAGCACAAGTGCAAAGTGCCCGTAATAAACAGTTTTATGCCCTTTTGTTTATCGATTTGGATCAGTTTAAAACCCTCAACGATACGTTGGGGCACGTTATGGGAGATTTGCTCTTGCAGCAATCGAGTCAACGTCTCATACAGTCTATACGTGAGGGGGACAGTGTCGCTCGGCTGGGGGGTGATGAGTTCGTCGTCCTCCTCAACACTTTGGGAAGTGATGAAAAACACGCCGCCTCTGCGTGTGAAACGGTCGGTAAAAAAATATTGGCGGAGTTGGCAAATCCATACATTTTGGATGGGATTTCCTACCAATCGAGCGGTAGTATGGGGATAACCCTCTTTAGAGGGGAAGAGGTCAGTGATGATGAACTGATGAAACAAGCCGACTTGGCGATGTACAAATCCAAAGAACTGGGTCGAAACACCCTGAGCTTTTTTGATCCGAAAATGGAGAGTTCGCTCCGAGAACGTTCACGTCTTGAGGAGGAGATTCGTCGCGGGATAGAGGAGGAGCAGTTTATCCTCTACTATCAACCGCAAGTCGATGACAACGGTGCTGTCTATGGGGCAGAAGCACTAGTACGATGGAACCATCCGCAGCGTGGAATGGTCTCACCGGCTGAATTCATTCCGATAGCTGAAGAGAGCGGATTGATCGTCCCGTTAGGAGAATGGATCATCAAAGCGGCGTGTGCTCAGATCCGCTCATGGAGTGACAAGGAGTTTTTTAGAGATTTGAGCCTTTCAGTCAATGTCAGTGCGCGCCAGTTCAATCAATCGAATTTTATCGAGACGCTTTTGGGGACGATCGATGAATATGCAATCGATCCCAAAGCGCTTAAGCTCGAACTCACCGAGAGTTTGCTGGTTCAAAATATCGAAGAGGTGATAGTCAAAATGGAGCAGCTGAAAAATCATGGTATCCGATTCTCGCTCGATGATTTTGGAACCGGCTATTCCTCTCTCTCCTATCTCAAACGGCTTCCGCTCGATCAACTCAAAATTGATCAGGGATTCGTTCGCGATATTTTGATCGATAACAACGATGCTATCATCTGCAAATCGACGATTGCTCTTGCGCAGAGTATGGGGTTATCGGTCATTGCGGAGGGGGTTGAGACGGCACAGCAGCTCGAAGTTCTCCGTTCGTTCGGATGCAGAGCCTATCAAGGGTACTATTTTAGCCGACCGCTCGATATCAAAGCATTTGAACATTACTGCCATGGATAAGGAAGGAGATATGCATCCAAAAATCAAAATTATCCTGACACTCAGTTTTTTGATCGTTTTGGTCTCCTCAATCAGTACGGTCTATAACCTCTATTACGATGCCCGAAATAATCAACTGCGGTTGAATGAAGGATACGATCAAGTTTATCGTACCTACAGTGAAACGATCAACGATACGGTCGCGTTTTATCACTCCAGAGCCGAGGCGAATCTTCGCTCAGAGGGGACGATCCAAGCATTCAAAGAGCGAAATCACGATAAACTCTATGCCCTTATTGCTCCTCGTTGGGCAGTATTGCAGAGGGAAAATCCGTGGTTAGTCGTCATGCAGTTTCATAATGCGGACGGGACTTCGTTGCTACGGCTCCATCAGCCCGAGGTCTATGGCGATCGGATTGCCGATCATCGCCCGATGGTTGCGTATGCCCATAAAACACAACAAAGTGTTTCGGGATTTGAAGAGGGGCGACAGGGGTTGGCATTTCGGATTTTGATCCCTGCTTTTGATCGCGGAGTCTATATCGGCGCAGTCGAGTTTGGGATAGCCTCTCCCTATTTCACCGATAAAATCCGCCGTTTTGCGGGGTATGAATCGTTTTTCTTTGTCGACAAATCAATGTTGGGGAAATTTGGTCGGATTGAACATCGTATCGATGTCGGCAAATACATCGGGATCGATATTCCTCTCATTCACCGTCCGCTGATAGAACAATATGCATCGAGTCATACCAATTTGCAAAACAGTGTTTTAAAATTCACGAACCACACGTATGATGTCAATATTCTCAATGTCAGTGATTTCATGGCCAAGCCGGTCGGTGCGATTATGTTTATCCGTTCATCGAGTGATTTTGATGCCCATGTCCGTCACATCATCATCGCTTCGATTATGATTGTATTTGCGCTGATTGTGGTCATGGTATTCGCAGTCGATAGAATATATAGCTATGTTATAGAGAAAATGAGTTTCCAGCAACGCTATGCGCAAATGATCCTCGATTCGGTGCCCTCTCCCGTCATTGTCACCGATGGAGCGAATCTGATTGCCGCCAACGGATCGTTTTTGGGGTATTTGGGCTATGGAAGTGTTGAAGCGTTCAAAAAAGATCATGCGTGTGTATGCGAGTATTTTGAACCGGGAGATACGGATGAGTATCTTATGCCGATGCATGATGATCAGCGTTGGACGGAATATATGCTTCTACACCCGCTCAAAAGTCATAAAGCAAAGATTACGGTAGGGGGGATCACCACGATTTTTGAAGTTCGTATTTCGGTGCTCAAAGTGAGTGACGATACCCGATACGTCGTTATTTTCAACGATATTTCGATGATGCAAAATCAAACGATGATGGATCCATTGACTCAAATCCCTAACCGGCTCCATTTTAGCATGGTTTATCAGCATGAGATCAATGTCGCACAGCGAAACGAAAAGAGTCTCGGGATCATTTTTTTCGATATTGACCATTTTAAAGATGTCAATGATACCTATGGGCATTTGGCGGGAGATCGGGTGCTCCAAGAGATTGCCGATGCGGTTAGCCAACGGCTTCGCCGCAGTGACATTGTAGCCCGTTGGGGGGGAGAAGAGTTTGTTATCCTGCTCCCCCAAACGGAGTTGGATGAGGCGATTAATGTTGCAGAGATGCTTCGTAATGTCATCAGTGCGAAATATTTTGAGGGGATAGGGACAATCACCTGCTCGTTCGGAGTTGCAACACTTGAAGAGAACGAGGATGCAGAGCATCTTCTTAATCGTGCTGATCAGCTCCTCTATGAGGCAAAAAACAACGGTCGCAATAGGGTGATTTATTAGTTTCGAATGCCGTTTTAATATTGCTATCAGCTAGTGTCGTCATAATGTTCTATTATGAAACAAAAAATGATAGCCACTCTATTATTATTCGGTGTTATCACGTTTTTATTCCTATTTCCTCTATTTGCCCATTTTTTAGGAGATAGGGGGGGAGTGGTTCGTTTGGAAAAAGAGGGAATTGAACCGTGGTTTTTGGAAGCTGAACGATCCAAAGCGGTTCTCCTCTATTTTGGGTATGTCGGTTGCACCTCTATCTGTATCCCTACCCTTAACGAACTTGCCCCCCTCTATCAAAAAATCAAATCTCGCCACCCTGGAATCGCTTTTTATTTTGTCAATCTCAACCCCACACAGCCCTCTGAATGGGTTGAGCCGTTTGCGAAAAGTTTCCATCCCGATTTTCACGGCATCTATGCAACTCTAGAGCAGAGTGATCGATTGGAGAGAGATTTCAATCTGGCGGTGAGTGAAGGAGCGGAGATGAGACACAGCTCAAACCTCTATTTGATGGTTTTGGAGAAAAATCACTACGTACTCAAGAGGATTTATACAACGCATCCTTATCCTGAAAAAACGATTTTAGAAGATATCAAGAGGTTCGGATCATGAACAATTTTAAATTTTTTAACAAAGACGTTGAAGAAGCGCTCAACGTAGACTATTATGAAGCCGATCGGAAGATGATGCTGATTTTGATCGTGCACGCTCTATTTGCTATTTTCGTTACGTCGAGTTACTACGATACGGTAGAGATGGGGATGATTGGGAGCGGGGTGTTATTGCTTCTAACTTCTGTGGCTTATGTAACCTTGAGAGGAACATTATGGTTTCGGCTGATTGCCGCTTTGGCGGTGATGGGATTCTCAGCCCTCTATATCCAACAGCATCTGGGTCGGATCGAGATGCATTTTCATGTATTTATCGGGTTGGCTATTTTAACCGTCTACAAAGATACATTGCCGATGATCACTGCGAGTATCGGGATTATTGTCCACCACTTTTTGTTTAACTGGTTTCAATCCCAAAATCTCTACATCGACGGTCAGCCGATCATGATATTCAGCTATGGGTGCGGGATCGAATACGTCTATTTGCATGGGGTGATGGTCGTTGCTGAAGCGATTGTGCTGAGCTATATCATCCATGCTCAGCGGGTGCAGTTTATCAAAGCGGTAGAAGCCAAAAAAGCGCTCGATTATACGAATGATAAACTTGAAAAACTCAATCTTCATCTTGAAGAGGAGGTTCGAATCCGCACGGCTGATTTGGAGATATCGCTCGATAAGCAGATTGAGATGTCTGAAGAGCTCAAAAAAGCCAAAGATGAAGCCGATTCTGCCAACAGACTCAAATCGGAGTTTTTAGCCAATATGTCCCATGAGATCCGCACCCCATTGAATGCGGTGATCGGTTTCGCCGATTTGCTCGAACAGCGGATCAGTGAGCCCAAAGAGATCGGATATCTCCAAGCGATTAAAAATGGGGGGCGTACCCTTTTGACCTTGATCAACGATATTTTGGATCTATCGAAAATCGAGGCGGGGCATATGAAAATCGAGATGCATCCTCTTCATCTCTCCCCTTTTATTCGAGATATTGCCAACTTGTTCGAAGAGAGTGCGAAAAAAAAGGGGATCGCCCTTGGGTACACTATAGATGAAAAGATACCGGAGTGGGTGATTGCCGATGAGATCCATATACGGCAAATTTTGCTCAATCTTCTCTCCAATGCGCTCAAATTTACCCATGAGGGGGGCGTCCGTTTCGAGATCAAAGCGAATCTCTGTCGGGAGGGTATCTGTTCACTGAGATTTGAGGTGCATGATTCGGGTATCGGGATATCCGCGAGTGACCAGAGCAAAATTTTCGATGCATTTGTCCAAAATGAGGGGCAAGATACCCGACAATACGGCGGAACGGGGTTGGGACTTTCGATTTGCAAAAAATTGGCCCATTTAATGGGCGGAGAGATGAACATCGAGAGTGAACTGGGTTCCGGCAGCACCTTTACATTGGTGTTGCATAATATCGAGATATCGGATCCGTTATTGATTGAGAGTAACAGCGACACGTTGGAATCCAATATTGCGTTTGAGGCGGCTTCGATACTCATTGTCGATGATATTTCGGATAATCGGACATTGCTCAAAGAGGTTCTGAGGGATTTTGGGTTTGGGATCGATGAAGCATCGGATGGGATGGTTGCGATTGAGAAGATGAGAGAGAATCGCTATGATTTGGTGCTGATGGATATCCGTATGCCGAATCTGGATGGGTGGGGGGCTATGGCGATGATTCGTGACGAGCTTCGTCAAAGTGTTCCGGTCATCGCGGTGACCGCATCAGTAATGAAACACGATTATACCCGTCTGAGTGAGAGGTTTGACGGAATCCTCGAAAAACCGATCAATCGGAGCGCTTTGATCCATATGTTGAGTAAATTTCTCCCTTCGGTTGTAAAAAACGATGAACCGAAGGATCAAGGAAACCTTTCCGTCTCAAGTATGGGGCAAATCGCTGAGATCATCGAGCCTCTCAAAAATCTCTCCGACAAAGCGACGAATGCTTTGCAATCGGGTGATTTGGAGGATGCTATAGCTTTGGGCAATGAGATGCACACATTAG
Organism: uncultured Sulfuricurvum sp.; assembly: GCA_964495485.1. Lineage (GTDB taxonomy): Bacteria > Campylobacterota > Campylobacteria > Campylobacterales > Sulfurimonadaceae > Sulfuricurvum. The sequence goes on along the minus strand of CAZBVJ010000002.1, from coordinate 287,917 downwards.
GGATTCAGGCAAACTCCGAGGTGATAGCTGAATACGGACGTAAACTGCTCCAAAGTGCGGAAGTGTTTGATATCGAATCGGTCGAGAGGATGTTAAAAGGGTATAATGAGCAACTATCGCAATGGGAGGTGAGATGATGGATGGAATGACTATTTTAGTGGTGGACGATGAACCCCGAAATATTCAAGTCGTCTCGAATGTCCTCAAAGAGGTGACGACATGCCGTATCCTCTATGCGACCAACGGTGAGCAGGCAATTGAGAGGGTTGAAAATAATGCGATCGATCTCATTTTACTCGATATGATGATGCCGGTACTCGATGGACTGAGTACCTGCCGTAAACTCCAAAGCGATGAACGTTACGCTCAGATACCGATTATTTTCTTGACCGCCAAAAATGACGAGGAGAGTTTGATTGCCGCGTTTGAAGCGGGTGCCGTCGATTATATCTCCAAACCGTTTTTACGGCGTGAGCTAATCGCGCGGGTTAATACCCAGCTCAAACTCCGTCAAACCCAAAAACGGCTCAATGAAGAGCTATCCGAGAACAAAGAGCTTCTCAAACAGTACAAAGAGATTGTCGATCTCAGCTCTATTGTCACCAAAACCGACCTCTCAGGTCGAATCACCTATACGAACGATAAATTTTGCGAAATCAGCGGCTATACACGGGATGAATTGATCGGAAAAGCCCATAAAATCGTCCGCCATCCCGATGTCCCCAAAGAGGTCTACAAAGAGATGTGGGAGACGATCCAAGGCAAACGCCCGTGGCAGGGGGTGATTAAAAATATCAACAAATCGGGGGGAGATTACGTTGTCGATTCGACGGTAAGCCCGATTTTGGATAGTAACGGAAATATCACCGAATACATCAGTATCCGTAAAGACGTCAGTGAGATTTATAATCTCAAACATGAGGTTGAAGAGACCCAAAAAGAGCTTTTGATCACTCTGGGATATGTGGGTGAGAGCCGATCCAAAGAGACGGCAAACCATGTTCGCCGTGTAGCCGAGTATGCCAAGATTTTGGCCGAATCCGTCGGATTGAGTTCTGAGGAGATCGAGCAGATATGGCTGGTGGCTCCGATGCACGATATCGGTAAAATCGGGATTCCGGACGCTATTTTGAACAAACCGGGGAAACTAGATGCCGATGAGTTCGAGATTATGAAACGCCATGCCGAAATCGGCGGATCGTTTTTCAAAAACTCCTCACGTCCGCTTCTCCAAGCAGCGGCAACCGTAGCCTATACCCATCATGAGCGGTGGGACGGGACAGGGTATCCCAGAGGATTGACGGGAGAGGATATCCCTATTTTCGGTCGTATCACCGCTATTGCCGATGTGTTTGACGCACTTCGGTGCAAACGGGTGTATAAAGAGGTGTGGGAGAGTGAGCAGATTATGGAGCATTTCAAAGAGCAGCGGGGAAAACAGTTCGATCCGGTACTCATTGATTTGATGTTTGAATATATAGAGCGTTTTATCGCCGTTCAAGAGCGTTATGTCGATACAGAATAATAGCTACCCTGTTCGCTCTTCGAGCCATGCGCTAAGCATCTGGGCATTCATAGGGTAGGCAATAGCGTACCCTTGCCCGTAGGTGCATCCCAGTTCCAAAAGCGCCGTAATGTGCAGATGGCTCTCGATCCCCTCGGCAATGACATGGCGATCGAACGCTTTTGCCAGCCCCATAATCCCCTCGATGATTTTGGCATCTTCGGTATCGTTTAACATATCCCGTACAAAACTTTGATCGATTTTAATCGTATGAACGGGGAGCCGTTTGAGATAGGAGAGGGAGGAAAAACCGGTTCCGAAATCATCGAGTGAAAATCGTACTCCCAGACGAGTACACTCTTCCATGACGCCGATAACATAATTGATATCATGGATTGCGCTGCTCTCTAAAACTTCGAGTTCAAGATGGTAGGGGTGGACGGTGGGATGATTTCGAAGCAATTTCTCCAACCGGACCACAAAATCGTATTGCTGAAAATGGTGGGCGGTAATGTTGACGCTGATTGGAAGTTCGATCCCCATATCATAAAGTGTTTCCAGCTCACTCAGAGCCGTATCGATAACCCATTCACCTACAGTGATCCCCAGAGGATGAAAGTCGATATCAGGGATAAAAGCTCCGGGGGTGAGGATTCCATGCTCAGGATGATTCCACCGTATGAGTGCCTCGAATCCGATCGGTTCATTGGTGCGAATATCGATTTTGGGCTGATAATAGAGGAGAAATTCGTTATGTATGAGCCCTTTTTCGATATCCTGAATCAGTCGATGGTGCTCACGTATTTGCTGATCGTTAGCCGCATCAAAAACATGGAACCGGTTTTTACCGGAAAGTTTGGCTTGATACATGGCGTGATCGGCTTGACGAAGAAGCTGTTCGGCATCGATCGGATCGATTTGCGGATAAAAGGTTACCCCGATACTTGCCGATACACAGACTGAGAGATCACCGATAAGGATCGATTCTGAGACTGAAGCGAGGAGGCGGTTGATGATTTTTTCACAGTTGGTGAATCCGTCTTCGTATTCGATGACCGCTACGAATTCATCCCCTCCTAAGCGAGAGAGGGTATCTTCGCTCCGAAGCGATTCGAGCATTCGTGTTGAAATGAGTTGAAGCAGCTGATCACCGATATTATGGCCGTAGCGGTCGTTCACCTCTTTGAACCCGTCCAAATCGATATACGCGATAGCAATAGAGTGGTGATGGAGATCAGAGTGGAGCATCGCTTGTTCAAGGCGATCCGAGAGTAAAAGACGGTTTGGAAGCCCTGTAAGAAGATCGTAATGGGCAATATGGTCGAGTTCTTCTTCGTGCTGTTTTTGGGCTGTAATGTCTGAGAAGAGCGAAACGAAATAGACGATCTCATCTTTGTCATTTTTGACGGCGGTTATCGTATGGGCTGTAGGGAAGAGGGTACCGTCTTTTCGGGAATTCCAAATTTCTCCTCTCCAGTACCCGAAATCGATCAAATCTTTCCGCATTCTTTCAAAATAAGCTTTGGGATGGTGGTTTGATTTGAGGACACTAGGGGTTTTACCGATCACTTCATCATGATTGAAGCCTGTAATGTCGCTAAAGGCACGATTTACTTCAAGAATTTTTCCCTCATTATCGGTGATCATGATCGCTTCATTGGCATAGGTAAATACATTGGCTGAGAGGCGCAGAGATTGTTCATACTCTTTGCGTCGCGAGATATCACTATAGCTTCCTACCATCCGACAGGGGTTCCCCTCAGGGGTAAATTCGACGATTTGTCCTCTGTCTTGAACCCACATAACCTCACCGTTTTTACAGAGAAGCCGATGTTCGGAATAATAAGAAGAGGTTTCACCCTCTAACAGTTTTTGAATTCGGTTCCATACAAGTTCAATATCATCAGGGTGAATCAGTTTGCTAAACGATTCAACACTATCTTCGAGTTCTCCATCTTCGTAACCTAGCAAACTATACCACTGGTCATTATGATAGACCTCTCCGGTAACAATGTTCCAATCCCATACCCCCTCTTGGGTCGCTTCGAGTACCTCTTTGAGCCGTTTTTCGTTTTCGGCAATTTTGGTGTTTGCATCGATTATATCGGTAATGTCTTGGGCGATGACGATGATTTGATTGTTCCCCTCTTCATCTTTGAGCGGTTTTTTGATGGAACGGAAATGGCGAATCTCACCGGTTTCGGCATCACGGCTATCTTCATAGACCACTTCGGTTTCCCCTTTTTCCATGATCGAGAGGATGTTTTGACGGAAAAAATCGGACAACTCTTTGGGTACGCCGAAATCTTCATCGGATTTGCCGACCATCGCTTCGGGAGTGGTTTTATACAGTTTGGCTAAGGTGTCGTTGCAGAGGAGAAAGTTGCCGTTTTTGTCTTTGAGGACGAAAACATCGGGCATTTCATTGACGATGTTATGTAACAGAGACTGATTCGTTTTGAGAGCGAGTTGTGAGAGTTTTTTTGCGGTGATGTCGAGATGATAGCCGCTGATCCATTCGGGTTTGCCCTCCGGTGTGCGTGTGATGATTTGACCTCGATCGAGAATCCATATCCATTCACCGTTTTTATGGAGCATCCGTACTTCGCACTCATAGTGGGAAGTTTCCCCCGCAATATGAGCGTTCATTGCCGCTTCGGATACGTCAACATCCTGTGGGTGAAGAAATCTCTCCCATGTTCGGATCGATATGGGCTCAAGGTCGGTACGTTCATACCCGATTATCTCTGCCCACCGTTTATTGACCCACAGCTCACCGCTTTGGATATTCCATTCCCACATACCGATATCGTTAGTAATAAAAAGGTTTGAATGACGATTCTTACTCTCCATTTTACCCCATAACACTCAATATACTATATTATCAAGCAGTTGAGATAAAGAGAGGCTGAAATCAATTAACAACAGCTGTTATTTAGATTTTTTGATGATCTGAGGGACTACTTCGTTGACCACATCTACGGGGATTGCAAACCCCACTCCGGCATACGCTCCTGAGGGGCTGAAAATGGCGGTATTGACCCCTATGAGCCGTCCGGCGCTATCGAGCAGAGGTCCTCCCGAATTTCCCGGATTGATGGCGGCATCGGTTTGGATGAGGTGGTGGATCGCTGAGTTGCGATCGCCGATGGTACGATCGAGGGCGGAGACGATCCCTGTGGTGAGGCTCCAGTCCAGACCGAAGGGATTACCGATGGCGTAGACGTTTTGCCCCACTTTGAGATCATGGCTCGTTCCCACTGCAATCGGGCGGGGTGGTTTGAAGGTGACGTCGATTTTGAGTACCGCCAGATCAACTTCGGGGGCGGCGCCTACGAGGGTGGCGGGATAGTCCCGTCCATCACTGAGGCGGATAGAGGCCGAAGAGGCTTGGGCTATGACGTGGTAGTTGGTGACGATGTGTCCCGCTTCGTCCCAGACAAATCCCGATCCCGTTCCGCGCGGGATATTATAAACATTACGTGTCCATACGTCGACAACCGATTGGGCGGTGGAAATGTAAACGACCGAGTTTTTGTTCGCTTCGAAGAGGTGTATCGTTTGGTTTTCGTGGCTGGAGAGGGGAGGGCGTTCGACCACAATACGGGGTTCGGCGCTGATGAAGCTTTCGTGAGCCGTTTGAAACAGTTCCCAGAGTATGATCACCGATGCGACGGCGATGAGCACCCCTAAAAAACGGCTTGATGATCGAGACTCCATACTCTCCCCCTCTCTGGAAATAGGCTACAAATAGTGTAGCCAAAAAATGGGAGAAATGTTATTTGACCGCGATCGATTTGGTCCCTTTGGCTTTGGCGAGTTTGGGGATCACCACTTCCAATACGCCATTATCGCTGCTGGCATCGATGTTTTCGATATCGGCATCATCGGGGAGGGTGAATGAGCGGGAGAACTTGCCGAAACGGGTTTCGATCCGGTAGTAATCCTCTTGTTTCACCTCCTCTTTGGTATTGCGTTCACCGCTGATGGTCAGGACGTTCTCTTTGAGATCGACTTTGATATCCTCTTTTTTGACACCGGGGAGATCGACATCGACATGATAAGCAAACTCCCCCTCACGGGTGTTGACGCTCGGGGTAAACGTCGAGACGCTCTCTTCGGAGGCGACAGGGCGATTGCCGAAAAGGCGGTTTTCAATCTCACGAATCTCTTTAAACGGGTAGTAAGGTGTAAGCAACATGATAAACTCCTTAGTAAAAATTGGTTTTACACTGAAAGTTTAGTCGATATGGCTCATGGTTGTCTGCCACTTAAGTGGCACAAAGACGATTTAGCCTAATTGATCAAGAATTTTTTCCAAATCTTTGAGGATAATCTGTTTGCGCGATATGTCGATGATCCCTTCGTGCTTGAGCTGTTGGAGGCTGCGGTTGACCACTTTGCGGACACTCCCGACCAATGCGGCGAGTTCTTCGTGGGAGAGGTCGTTGATGAGTGCGAGGTTGCTCTCGTCCTCTCCCTCGATATTGCGGGCAAAGAGTCTGAGGAGACGATGGTAGACATCGTAGAGTGAAAGATCGATCGCCAAATCTTCCATATGGCGCATCTGTTTGCCCAGATAGGGGAAAAAATAGCGGTTGAAGGCGGGATTGGTTTCGATGAGATCACGGATATGGCGGATAGGGACTTGGATCACTTCGGACTCTTCGAGGGCAGTGGAGAAGTATTCATGGCTTTGGCGATCGAGGAGGGTGATGACATCAAACATATCTCCCCGTGTCAGAAGCTGGATCGTCTGCTCTTTACCGGTATGCGGGTTGAGTTGGGAAATTTTGATTTTACCGCGCATGATAAAATAAAAATAGTTGAGGGTATCATCGCTCGTAAACGCCTCCTGACCCGTAGAATAAAAAATGGTTTTTTTCCGGGTTAGAAGATTGGGCAGACTCAGAGCGGGTGTAGTATCGGTGATCAAAAGAGGTTCGGACTCTATCTCTTGCGCCATCGGAAAATTCCTCAAAAAAGGGATTGACTAAAATGATACCTTACATCACTTAAATAGTTGAGAGCTTTTGTTTACCAATCTTGATTATTATCCTGTAAATTTTTTACGGAGAATAATCATGAAATGTCCTGTATGTGTAACTGAATCGTTAGTGATGTCTGAGCGTAGCGGAGTGGAGATCGATTATTGCCCAAAATGTCGAGGAGTATGGCTCGATCGTGGGGAACTCGATAAAATCATCGAACGTTCCGAACAGCAGCTCTCCGCCAGTTCAAACCATAAAGAGGAGAGAGGGTATCGTGATGAGCGAAAATCCCCTTATGATGATCGAAAATATCATGATGACCGGAAACATCACGGATACCACAAGCCCCACAAAAAAGAGTCGATTTTGGGGGAACTGTTCGACTGGTAGTTCAAAAAATGGCAAGATCAATTTATAGTGCCGTTTTATCAGAGCGTGAAGAGGGGAAGAAAAAATCTCTCGGAGCAACCCCGAAACGGCGGACAAGTAACGCGGCAAACGAAAACGGATTGCCGAAATAGGCCCCTCGCGCTTTGAGTGCGACAATGAGGGCTAACGTAAAACTGACCCCTAAATTGACCAATCCGATCATCAAAACAAAGCAAAGATAGATCAAAAAATCGATCATGGTGAGAGAGGTGCTCGCCGCGCAGTATCCCAAGTTCGCTGACGAAAAAGCGATGTGGCGTATGTCGAGGTCGATTTGAAAAATGTACCCTACAAACGGTGTCAATCCCAGCAGCATCCCAAAGAGAAAATTACCTATAAACGCACCGTGATTTTGGTGCAGGTAGCGTGAAAAATCGAGACGAAGGGGATCGGGGATCAAAGGTTTTAACACAGGGTGGTGATAATAGCGCTGTTCGAGGTTGAGATAGTTGGCGCGGTTATCGAAGTATCCGGCAATCAGTCCTGAGAGGAAGAGCCAAAATCCCGCAATCGCGGCATAAAAGAGAGGGGTAAAAGGGGTGAGATCGGTGAGATAGTAAGCTGTTTTTTCAGCCGTAAGTACCGATGCGCCGCTCAGGGTATAGAGGTAGCCGATCATATAGGCAACCCCTAGGGCCAATGTGACGTTGCCGATCACCGCCGCAAACTGTGATCGGCTCACTTGGACGAAGAGTTCGATCAATTTGGATTGGTTGGCTTTGTTGTTGGAACCTTTCTCGATCACCGAAGCGATTGTCGATGCGGTCATCGCAGGCTGTTTGGTAGCGATCGTAAAGCCTAAAATATGGATGAAAACAAATCCGAGACCGTAATTGAGTCCGGCAAAAAGGTTGTGGAGAAAATGGGTGAGTCCGAGTGAACCGATCCACATTTTGTTGAGTGCCATGAGGGCGATGATGACGCCCGCGCCGCTTGCGGATAGGAGCATTTTGAGATATTCGCGCGAATTGGAGGTGATGTAGTGCTCTCCGTGATCGCTGGCGTTATTGGTGACGCTTCGGGCGAGAATTTTGAAGTTTTGACTCACCATACCGCCGATGGAGCCGCGTGATGTGGTGTCGAAGAGGGCTTTTTTGAACATATCGATCAACGTATCGGCGACATCGGAGCGCTCCAGCGCCTGAATGAGTCCGGAGAGGGTTTGTATCCGTTCCAATATCTGTTCGATCCGCTCGAATTTGTAGGTGAGGGAGACCGAAATTCCCCGATTGACCGATTTCTTTTTCAACATCGTTATTCGCCAGATACACTGATCGATCAAGACATCGAGGTGGGAGGGATCGTACGTGTATTTCCCCTCAGTCTCCTCCATGTATCGAATTGAGTCGGTAATCACCCCGATCTCTCGGTGCAGCGCGACGAAAGGGGAGTCGTGTGCGGTTGAGGTCTCATCGAGCCGCAAAAAATCGTTGTCAAACTCTTCAGAGGCGATCCAAACCGCTAAAATCTCCATCGCATAAAGCGATTCGTCGAGTAAGAGCCTCATCCCCTCTTGCGCATGATTGGGAGGATAGAGGAGGCCAAAAAGCTCTCTCCATCTATCGTTGGATATGTTGCTGACCCAGAGGGAATCCTCTTTGCGGGTGAAAGCGTACGCGATCAACTCATCGATGTTGTCGCTTTTGGGGGGAGGGGGGAGAAATTTGTTGTAGAGACGCTCGGAAAGCTCCTCTTTGAAACCGTTTTTGGAGACGATGCCGTTTCGCAGGAACGAGAGGGAGAGTTTGGATTTTGAAAGCCACTCGAAAAAAGCCTCCCCCAGCTGTTTTTGAACCAAAGGGTCAGAGTGTATCCATTCGATCAAATGGGTGATGTTGTGTTCGGCTTCGGCGGTATGGGTTGCTTTTTGGGGACGGATAAAATGTACGATCGCGGCGAAAAGTTCCGAAAAGGGGAGCGTTTCGTCGCGCAGTAGGTGAAAAATACGGGTTTTGTGTTTCACAATGGATCTCATTTGCTGGGTAACGCTCAGATATCGATATGGTATCCAATGAGAGTTAATAGAACTTCGATGTGTAGGTACGGTATTTGAGGGAAAGGGTTGAATACTATTTTTTTAAAAAATAGCGCTGAGTAGCCCTGTGACGATATTCAAACATATCGTCCATATCTTTTTTGATCCACGGATAGAGGAGGTTTCCGAGCCATCCAAACGGCAAGGTGATCGAAATGGTCTCACGCATGAGGGTTTCGTTATTTTCCAAAGGGATAAAATGGCGTTCGTGTTTGAAATAACGAAAAGGGCCTTTGATCATCACATCGGTAATCGTAGTAGCAAATTCCGGCGTGGCAATCTCCATCTCCCATCGTGTGGTAATTCCGAAACGTTTGATATCGAGTGAAACGGTGCTTTTCTCTGTGAGCGGAAGAGTCATGTTTACAATCTCGACACCTACCCACGGAGGGGTGATGAGAGGGAGATTGCGGGTATCGGTATGAAAAGCAAATACTCTCTGGACATCGGCATTGAGGATACAAGAGTAGTGTAGAGTATGTACTTTCATACTCATATTGTAGGGTCTAATACTATCCGTTGGTAGTTTGATCATGGTGATTCGTTTTTGTGAACAGTAGTCCAATACAATTTCTCCGGATCATACCCGATGGTCGGCAGATACGTGAGGATTTTATCTTTATCCTCTGGGCTTAGTTTTTGGGTACGAGAGAGGATCCACAGGTATTTGCGACTCGGATCACCGACGACGCTGTAGTGATACCGATCTCCGAGCATCACAACCCAATAATCACCATAAAAAGGGCGGAAAAAACTGACTCTGAGTTTAGAGTTATTGCTCTCTTCTACGGCGTGAGCTCTTCCGATCGCTTCGGCGGTTTTGATCCCTTTTTCATCGTAGCAGCTGTTAATGACTCGAATATGATCGTTTTGGCTTATGTATTCGGCGCTCGCTCCTGCGCACCCGATTTCAAAACGGTTCTCATAGCGGGCGATTTCGACCCATTTTCCGCTGTAGCGTTCCAAATCGATTTTTTCGACGGTGGGGAGATGGGGAGCGGGGGCTGAAGTACATCCACTCAAGAAAAGGGTGAGTGCAATAGGGTAGAAGTATTTTTTCATAAAAGCTCTTTAATATCTTTATCGATCGATTCAGGTGTGGTTGATGGGGCGTAGCGTCGGATCACCTTTCCGTTTCGGTCGATCAAAAATTTGGTGAAATTCCACTTGATGATTTCGCTCCCCAAAACCCCAGGAGCATTTTGTTTGAGGTAACGATAGAGGGGGTGGGAGTTGGCACCGTTAACGTCGATTTTGGCAAACATCGGAAAAGTAACCCCATAATCGATTCGGCAGAAATTTTCGATCTCTTTTTCGTTGAGGGGTTCTTGGGAAGCGAATTGGTTACAGGGGAAGCCCAAAACCACGAACCCTTTTGATTTGTAGGTTTGATAGAGTTTTTCGAGCCCTGCAAACTGAGGTGTATAGCCGCATCGGCTGGCGGTATTGACGATGAGGAGAACTTTCCCTTTGTAGGGTGCCAAAGTGGTTTTTTGGTGGTGGATATCGAGTACTTCGAAATCGTAAATGGACGGTGCTGACATGAGGGCGCTCCAAAATAAAGTGATGAATACTAAGGCTTTCATAGCTATCTCCTAGTTCAATTTTCGTATCGGTTCGGCGGAGGGTTTCCCAAAATAGTACCCCTGAGCGAGATCGGCACCGTTGGCGGTGCAATAAGCGACCTCTTCGGCACGTTCAGCTCCCTCGGCGAGGACGATGATGTTAGTATCTTTGGCGAGAGTGACGATCGCTTTGAACACCGATTGATTGACCGTGTTGGTATCGATGCCGTCAATGATCTCACGGTCGATTTTGACGATATCAGGTTTGAGACGGGCAATCATGTTGAGTGATGAGTAGCCGCTCCCCACATCATCCAAAGCGACCATGAACCCTTGGGATTTGTAAAATGCGAGAATTTTACTGAGGTGTTCGACATCCTCTACCTGTTCGGTTTCGGTCACCTCAAAAATGATATTTTTAGGATTAAATTCGAGTTGCTTTGCCCATTTAACGGTCGATTGAAGGCAGTGTTCGGGATCGTAGATGGCGGTGGGAATAAAGTTGATGAACACTTTGTTTTTAATGTTTTTGACTGCGGCGGTTTTGAGGGAGGTTTCGCGACAGGCACGATCGAGATAAAAGAGCATATCTCCCTGTTTTGCCCAGCTAAAAAGTTTGTCGGGATAGACGAGGCTCCCATCATCATTGACCCCTCGGGCAAGTGATTCGTAACCGTAAATTTCTCCGTCACGGAGATCGACTATAGGCTGAAAATGGGTCGTGAGTGCCCCTTTGGCAATAAGGAGTGAGAGTTCGTTTGCCCCCATCAGGTCTTTGTACTGTTGCAGGGTTCTCATTTCCCGTAAAATCGATGGGGTGAGAGGCTGTGAATGTTCCAAAAACAGACACCGAATCCCCTGTCGTTCGACTTTGTCCAAAGTGTTAAAATGGCACAGTTGTTCGAGAAACGTCTCAAAGCATTCGGTCGACGCGATGAGGGTGTAAAAATCTTCACGATGGTAATTTATCCGTTGTTGATCGAGAATCAGTGATATTTTGGTACAAAGCTCGGGGACATCGCAGCTAAATATCACCTCTCCCCCTTGTTTAGGGATGATGGGGACGGTATGACATTTGGTACAGCTCATCGGGACTCCTTGTGGTGGTGTTGGGAATGTGTGGCGGCTTTTGCCATGATCTCTTTGATCATATTGGTAAAGATCAAATAATGGAGCGGGATCAGCGCATACCAATAGAGGCGGCCCAGAATCCCGTAGGGGTAAAAATAGGCACTCTGGATCAGTGTATTGTCATGGATTTTGAATTCGAGCCATGCCTTGCCGGGGAGTTTCATTTGTGCGTACAGCAAGAGCCGCTCATTGGGGATGAGATCAACCACTTTCCAAAAATCGACGCTATCTCCGGGTCTCAGGGTGAGAGGGTCGCGTCTTCCCCGATTGATTCCTGCCCCCTTGGCGAGTTTGTCGATGACACCGCGCACTCTCCATAGCCAGTCGTATCCAAACCATCCGTTTGTCCCTCCGATGGCGCAAAAAGTTTTGTAAACTTCTGCGGGTGTGAGATTGCCGAGGGGGAGAATTCTGCGGTCGATAAAAACCGCATTGGCAATATCGTGACGGTGATCGATCTCCCACGCGCCCGTTCCGCTGTCTGACCATCGGCTCTGAATCTGATTGGATTCGATCTCATCGATCGCTTCATGAACAGATTCTTCGAGGGTAGCGGGGACAAAATCGAAAAAATTTCGGCGCAGGGTGTTGGTAGTGAGGACTTCGCTTTTGAGCCCTTCGATGAGTGAACTGGCTACGTTGTAGGGGACGGGGGTGAAAAGGGTGAGCCAGTAGGAGGAGAGTTTAGGGGTGAGGAGATTGATTGGAATCAGATAGCGTTTGAGCCCCATTGCCTTGGCAACTCTGAGCATAAGCTCTCCGTAGCTCATCGCCTCTTCCCCTAAATCGATCATGAGATTCTCATGAGAAGAGATATCAAGAGACTCTGAGAGGTAGCGGATGACATCACCAACTCCGATAGGGGTAATCGGTGTGGAGACCCATTTGGGGGTGATCATGATGGGGAGCTTTTGGACGAGATTGCGGATGATTTCGAAACTCGCACTTCCCGAACCGATGATGACACCCGCACGAAACCAGATGCACTGTACCTCAGAGGAGGAGCTGAGAACTTCTCCGGTTTCGATACGGCTGAGGAGATGTTCACTCCCCGTTTGTTTATCTCCGAGTCCTCCGAGATAGATGATCCGTTTGACGTTTTGGCGGATACATGCATCGAGAAAATTTTGGGCGCTTTGACGGTCGAGGTTTTTAAAGCTGGGATCGTGAAGAGCGTGGATGAGATAGTAGGCGGTATCGATCCCCTCCAGTGCAGCATCGAGAGTTTCGGGGATCAATACGTCGGCTTGGACGATACCGATAGCATCATTGTCCAGGTTGGAGATGCTGTTGAGGTTGCGTACCATGAGACGCAGAGAGATATCGTCTCTTTTGGACAAAACGTGTTTCAGGCGTCGTCCGATATAGCCATCCGCTCCGGTAAGCAGTACTGATTGGGTCATTGTTTTTTCCTGTAATAGGGGATAAGGCGGTAGGTACCGCAGCTGATCCACGTTGCCAATCTCAAAAATCGGTAGAGGAGATTTTTGGGTGAGGCATAGAGGATGATTCGAAATTCATCCATTGTACGGTATCGGAGCTGATATTTCCAAAAACCAAAAAGGGAGAGGGTGTTTTTGGGATGGAGCAAAAAAGCCGATTTCGGATAGTGTGCGATATGAATCGCTTCGTCTATCTTGTTGGTGACGAGTATCCCATCACAGAAACGGGCGAGTGCTATCGCTTCATCAGGTGTGTTTCGCAAGGCTCTAAGTCTGTGCTGATCGTACAAATAGAACATAATGACCCCTTCGGATGTGTACTCATAAGTATTCCCCAAAACAAAATTCTTTCATAGGATAAAAATGTCATCTTATGAATGAGAATATCGATTGACAAAAAAAGGGTATCGATGTTGTTGATTTCGTTTTATAATGGTCAAAACACTTGGAGGTGTATTATGCTCAAAGAACTACTTTATACCGGAATGGGAGGGGCACTCCTCCTCAAAGAAAAGGTCGAAGAAGAGCTCAAAAAACTCGAAGAAAAAGGGAAAATCAGTACAACCGATACCAAAAGCTTTTTAGAGAGCCTCAAAACCAAAGGGGAAGAGGAAGAAAAACGTCTCAAAGAGGAGATCAAATCGGCGATCCGTGAGGTGATCGAAGAGCTCGGGATCGCAACCAAACAGGATATCGAAGCGCTGAAGAAGTGATGGGAACCTATTCGCCGCTACGGGTATGGCGGATTTTCCGCCTATTGCTCAGTTTTTATCTCCTCATCAAAAAACGCCCCCGTTTTTTGGGATTCAGGGCCCTCGAACCCGAAGAGCTCTCGAATAGTGTCGTGACGTTGGGGACGAGTTTTATCAAACTCGTGCAGGTGTTGGCAACCCGAAATGATTTTTTCGAGGAGAGCTATCTCTCCCATCTGCGCACGATTCATGATGATCTGCCGCCGATGAGTGAGGGTGAGTATCGGAGGGTTTTTGGACGTGCGTTTCCGGATTCCCCGTTTGCGTATTTCAATGAACCCCCCATCGCTTCGGCATCGATCGGTCAGGTGCACGAAGCGACGCTGCATGAGGGGACCCGTGTGGCGGTCAAACTCCGCCGAGAGGGGATAGAAAAACGGATTCGTGCCGATATCCGGATTATTTCGGTGTTCAACACCCTTTTTCAACCCCTCTTTTCCCCGACAACCCGCCACTCGATCGAATCGGTCATCAAAGAGTTTTCGTCGATGATTGTCCAAGAGTGCAGTATGCGCCGTGAACGGCAAAATCTGGAGCGGTTCAGCATCGTGTATGCGGATTCTGGGATTCGATTTCCGATCCCCTATCCGCACTATTGTAATGACGATGCGCTGGTGATGAGTTTTGAGGAGGGGTTTCGGTTTGACGACAAAGCATCGTTGAGGGCTCATCATATCGATATTTCCCCCATCATCGATCAATTGGTTCGATTCTATACCGAACAGATGTTGGTCAAGGGGTTCTTTCATGCCGATCCTCATCCGGGAAATCTCCTCGTCAATGCCAAAGGGGAGCTGATTTTGCTCGATTTCGGGATGGTGAAACGGGTTTCCAATCCGATGCGCGTAGCGATCATCGAGCTGATCCGCGCTGCCAACGAAAAAGATTACGAAGCCTACGTGAGTGCAGCCAAGCGGATGGGAACGGTAGCGTACGATGCCCCCTCTTCGGAATTGGCAGAGTTTACCGAGCGGATGTTCGAGATTTTCGGCAACGATGCGCTCGATAGCGGCAGTATGCAGCAGCTGGCGTTCGAGGTGATGGAACAGACCCGAAACCTCCCCTTTAAACTCCCCCAAGAGGCGATCTACATCCTCCGCGTCAGTGCGATCATCGAAGGGCTGGGGACGACATATATCGAAAATTTCAACGGGATCAAAGACATCCTCCCGATTCTACAGCGCAATATTCCCCGTGCGTTGGGGGTCAAAGAGAGCTTTTTGGAGAATCTCCGCGACGAGATCCGCCGTTTGCCCGACGATTTCACCGCCGCGCGCGAGACACTACGTCGTGCGAGCCGTGGGGAGCTGAATGTCGAAATCTCTCCCCGTCAGATCGAGAATCTCACTCATTTGGTCGAGAATGCACTCCGTCCGATCATCACGGCACTGATTCTCTCACTGGGAGCGGTGGGATGTTTCATGGCGGGGTGGGAGAATCCCGCCTATCTCCTCCTCGGAGCGGCAATCATGAGGCTGTGGTTTCGGTAGGAATAGTGGAGCGATAAGACGATACGTTATATGATTCCATCTTCCGATAAAGATCTTCGAGGGTTTGGATAAACATCGGATGATCATTCGGAGCTCGTGCAACACGATACTCTTCGATCCCAACGCGTAGAGCTTTTTCACGATATTCGATATCGAGTTCGAATTCGGTTTCGGAATTATCGATCGTAAACGCGATGGGATAAATGATTACTTTTTTCTTTTGGAGTGATTGGAGTTTATCTTCCAAATAGGGGCGTATCCACTCCATCGGTCCGAGTCTGGATTGATACGCCAGATGGGTTTTATGAAAAAAAATCCCCGCATCATTGAGGGCGCGCCGTGCATGATAGACGTTGGCTCGGATGTGGCGTTGATAGAGATCCCCTTTGTCAATGATTTTTTGGGGGAGACCGTGCGCCGAGAAAATCAGCTCATACTCTTCGGGGTTATCCTCTCCGAGTGACTCTTTGATCCGCTCGACGATGGCGGCGATGTAGGAGGGGTGGCTGTAGTAACTCTCCAGAGTGACAATTTTGTCTCGAATCCCCAGTGCTTCCGCTTCTTCGAACAGCGCATCGAACGATGATAAGGTTGTTGTGGATGAGAAATGGGGGTAGAGGGGTATCGCGTAAATCTCATCGAATGCGGCCACTTTGCTCAAAACCTCCGATGTGTAAGGGGGGGTATAGCGCATCACGTAGTGAACCTCGGCATCGAGCCGCTCGGAGAGTGCTTGAACCACGCGGCGGGTATGATCGACGATGGGGGATTTTCCCCCCAGCTCGGCGTAGTTGTGTTGTGCCTCTTTGTGACGGCGGGAGGTAATCAGCCAAGCGATGAGTCGGCGGATCGGTTTGGGAGCATTGATGATGCGGTGATCGTTGAACATATTGTTTAGAAACACTTTCACCTCCGAGAGGTTGTTTGGCCCACCCATATTGAGCAAAAGGAGAGCTTTCCGTCGGTTCATGACGCATTCCATATCACACTGAGAATCGCTATGACGAGCGGAATCGATCCGATGAGGACGATATCAGGATACGATGGCGATGTTTTAAACATATTATCCTCCTTGTTTACTGTTATTGTAAAAAAAAGAGGGGTGGTTTCGTAGGGTATTTTTGTTATTTAAAGAGATGGCGAAAGTGTTTGGCACCGTCTTTGGAACTCTCGACACTCTCTTTGATACCCTCAAACGTAAAACTGATACGGCTTTGGTCGATCGTCTCCATTTCGCGGATTTTATCGAGGTTGATGAGGTAGGAGCGGTGAACCCGCAAAAAACTGTAAGGCTCCAACATCGTCTCAAGCTCAGATATTTTTTTCGGGTAGTAGCAAAACTCCTCTTTGGTTCGCAAAATCACCTCGGAGAGATCGGCTTTGACATAGAAAATGTCTTCGGGTTTGAGGAGTTGATGGTTATCGCCGATTTTGGCGATGAGGCGGAGCTCTTTGGTCGGTTTTTGAGATTGTACACGCTCCAAAGAGCGCTCCAGCTGTTCAGCCGTATAGGGCTTGAGGAGATAATCGCTCGCCCCGACACCAAACGCTTCGAGGGCATGATTTTCGTGTGCGGTCTGATAGATAATCCCCATATGCGGATACTCGGAGCGTAGAGCGTATCCCAGCTCAATCCCGTTCATACCCGACATCGAGATATCCAAAAAGGCAATATTGAAATGTTTGTCGCGTGAGAGTTCGATCGCTTCATCCGCATTTGAGGCTTCGGAGACATCGTGGTGATCGAGCGAACTCAATAATCGTCTCAGACGTGCGAGGGCGAGGGGTTCATCATCGACGATCAGTATTTTCATGGCATCCCTTTAGTGTGATTTGATAAGTAACCGGATTGTGAAAAGATTCAAGCGTCACATCCCCGCCGCACAAAAAGGCAATCCGCTCTTGGAGGTTTGAGAGGCCGATTCCGAACCGTTTGGAGTGTACTGCTTTGCCGTTGTTGGAGACGCGGAGGGTGATAAGCGAATCGAGTGAGGCATGGATCGAAATCCCAAAAAACTCCGAAGAGGGATCATATCCATGTTTGATGGCGTTTTCAACTAACAGCTGAATCGAGAATTTGGGAACCTTGCGGGTGAGCGTATCGGTATCAATCTCGGTAGTGAGCCTCAAAGAGGGGAAACGGAGCGTTTCGAGATCGATGTAGTCTTTGACGTTTTGAATCTCTTCCGCGAGCGAAATGAGGGTTTTTTCTCCCATCGTATTGCGGAGAAAATGGGAGAGTTTTACGATCGCCTCTTCGGCTTTTGAGGGGTTTTGGTGGACCAATTCGCTTAGCGAGTTGAGGGCGTTGAAGAGAAAATGGGGGTTGAGTTGCGTCTCCAATGAACGTAAACGGCTCTGTATAAAGAGCTGCTCTTTCTCCTCTTTTTCATTTCGTGCTTTGACGAACCGATACATCAGCGCCCCCATCAGATAGCTCAGTACCCCGATGATCGAACTGCCGGATATCGGATGGGCATGAAACAGCTCCACCGTCGGAACAGGGAGAAACAAAAACAGAACGTAGGTGCTGAGGGTTCCGATAAATCCCGACAAAAAAGAGAAAAAGGCGGCCACCGCATTCCATGTCGATTTGGGGAGGTAGGGGAGGAGATAGCGGTTCATGGAGGTGACAAAGAGGAGCGAATACAAAGCGATAAAAAAACCTAAAGCCACTCCGAACATAAAGCCGTCAAATAGTTCCATCCGCAGCAGGTAATAAGCAAGCATCGAGAGGAATGCGGAGAATAGTGTGCCGGTGACAAAGACGCTGACCCAATCACGCCACGTGATTTTGAGTTCGTTCATCGTATGACTCTCATGAGATTATACGCTCCCATCACTACGCCGGGCCATCCTTGCGCCGCGTAGGAGGTGTCGCCGACGGTATAAAAATGCTCTATCGGGGTATCGTTGGAGGGGAGAGAGGGGAGGAGATTATGACGGTGCATAGGTATGCCTCCCAGTTGGGTTCGGTTGATGTAGCGTCCAAAGGTTTTTGGGGTTGCCGCAAACCGTTCGATGATCGAACCTTTATCAATCATCAGTGTATCACAAATCCAATCGCTCAGCAAGGCGGATAAGCGCTCTTTTTGATTGGTGTACTCCGCTTTGGGGAGGGTGAGCCAAAACCTCTCATCGGTATGGATCGATGCAGTGACACTGAGCGTATTGTCGGAGGATAGAGTTATGTCTTGAGGATCACTGATCGAGACAAAAAGAGATTGAGAGAGGGTAGAGGGGAGGATATTATCGGATATCAGCTGATAGTGGTGGGCAAAATTTTTAGAATTTGGGATGGTGAGGTAGAGGACGAAAGCGCTTTGATGGTTATTCAAATCCTCATATCGCTTGTAATATTTTTTGATATCAGAGCCAGATACCCATTTTGAACTCTCAAAATAGGATGCACCCATGATAACGTTTTGAACATCGAGTGATTCTTGAGGTGTCGTGATTCGAAATCCTCCATCGATGGGAGTAATCGCAGTGACGGGGGATGAGAGTCTGCAATCACTTATGTTGGAGACGAGGCTCTCGCAGACGCTTCCCATCCCTCCCAGCGCGTAGTAGTTGCTCTCAAAGGTATATCCCAGAGCCAAAGCGGCGGTGAGAAAATTGACCGAGTCGGTTTTGACTTGGGCAACAATGAGGATCTGTGCATCGAGAAAATCAAAAAATTTTGGATCAATATCTCCGTAAAAACGGTGGATAAAGGTCGCAGCATCATCAAAAAGATAGTTCCAAAATTTCCGCAGCAACGGATAGAAACTGCACAATGAGTAGAGTTTTTTGATCCGTGATGCATTGGAGTAGTAATACCCCTCTATGGCATAAAACTCGGTGGTCAAAGTATGTACCAGATGCCAAAAATCGTGATGTTTGGGATGGGGGTAGGCATGGTTGATCTCTTCGATGAACCGATCCACATCTTGATAACGGATGATAGTTTTATCCCCTTGAATCACCACGATCGAGGGATCGGAAGGGATCAGATTCGGTGTCACACCCACCTGATCAAACAGTTTGCGGACGATGCGACCCTCACCGTAGCCGCACAATGTTGTGGCTCCGGCGTTGTAAAAGTGCCCTTTGTGTTTGAACGTCGAAGCGCATCCGCCGAGGTAAGGCTCTTTTTCGAACAATACGACATCTCTCCCCGAAGCGTTGAGGAGTGCGGCGCTTGCACACCCTCCAATGCCCCCTCCGATGATCGCGTATTCTCTCACTTTGTATCTCTCCACCATTTTAACCGCAATTGTAGTTGAGGGATCAAAATTTTTGTAGGGAGAAAATGGTGGTTGATTACGCCAGCAATACACTCCGATGTTCATTGTCCTCAGCGTATTTGAGGGCTATTTCGAGGATTTCTTCTTCGACATTTAAAAACGCATCAATCAAATCGGGATCGAATTGGGTCCCTTTGTGATCGACGATATAGGAAACCGCCTCTTTGTGCGATTTGGGTGATTTATAGGAACGTCGGCTGATGATGGCATCGTACACATCGGCTACCGCCATAATTCGTCCCCACAACGGAATATCGGTTCCGGAGAGCCCTCTTGGATATCCTTTGCCGTTCCATTTTTCATGATGGGCTCCGGCAATATCGCGGGCAATCATTAGCGTATCGTTATCTTTGAACTTGAGTTCCGCCATCCGTATCGTCTCCTCTCCGATCAGAGGATGGGTTTTGATCACCTCAAATTCTTCGGATGTCAAAGGCCCCTCTTTGAGGAGGATTGAGTCGGAGATGGCGATTTTGCCCAAATCATGGAGCGGTGCCGCGTTGGTGACAAGTTCGATAATATGGGGGGTGAGGATTTTAGCGTATTGTGGGAGCTTGGAGAGCTCGGTACCCAAAAGGTTGACATACGCTTTGGTACGGCTGATGTGAGAACCGGTTTCGGGATCACGGTGCTCGGCGACCATACCCATCGCCTCGATGACCGATTCTTGAGCCTTTTTGAGTTGAAACGTCCGTTGGGCAACGAGCTCTTCGAGGTGGTTTCGGTGGCGCTTAAGCTCCAAATGGTTCCGAACACGGGCACGTACGATAGCGGGATTGACCGGTTTTCCGATGTAATCGACGGCACCCAGATCAAGCCCTTTTGCTTCGTCATCGACATCGGTTTTTGCGGTGATAAAGATGATGGGGATATCACGGGTCGGGAGATCGCGTTGAAGCCGTCGGCACACCTCATACCCATCGATACCGGGCATCATGATATCGAGGAGGATAATGTCTGGTTTTGGCTCTTTCGAAGCGAGCTCAAGTGCTTTTTCACCATTGGTTGCGGCGATCACGGAGTAATCCTCTTTGAGGATGTTCATGAGGGTCATCAAATTTTCGGGATTGTCATCCACGATTAGAATTTTTTCTCGTTTAAAGGACTCATTCATCTTTTTTTCCCTCTTTAGTGTCGGTGCATTGTAATATGAGACGGTTTAAAATATCTTTTTGTCGTTCCGTATCGAATGTATCGATACTCATTTGGAGCAATTCGATATCCTCACTCTTGAGACCTGTTTTTAGGGCTTTGAGATGGTTAAAGGTATCAAAGACAACCCCCGTATCGTTTTCGATATGATCTCTCATTGTCTCCAAAAGTATCCTTGTGTCATCTGAACTCGCCAGTGATGAAGATGGTTCTGTTTTTTCGTGATAGTGTTCGAAGAATGTATGAATCTGTTCCATCAGTGCATCGAAATCGTGACGCGCCTCTTTGAGGAGATCTTCGTGCGGAGTTTGAGAGGCTTTCAGGAATGTATCGATGGATTGAAGCTTTTCAAACAGTGAGGCGGCACCGATATTTCCGGATAATCCCTTGAGCGTATGGGTGAGAGATTCAGCTTCGGTAATATTGGAATTCTCAATCATTTTCTCAATCGTTGAAAAATCGTTTGCATGTGATTCTTGAAACATTTTGAGCAACTTGATGAAGAGGTTCTCGTTCCCCAGCATCCGGCGCATTACACGATCGATATCGATAGAGCTAAGGGAAGAGTAATCGACTGCCGGTTTGATCTCCACCGGATTCGATAGAACCTCTGCTTCAGGATTTTTAGAAGGGATCCACTCCAAAAGGGTCTTGAATAAAATCGGCGGATCGATCGGTTTGACAACGTAAGCGTTCATCCCCGATCCCAGACTTCGGTCGATATCGCTGCGCAATGCGTTAGCGCTCAGCGCGATAATCGGGACATCGGAGTAGTAATCGTCTTCGAGGATCTCTTTGAGACGGCGGATCCGTTTGGTCGCTTCTATCCCGTCGAGATTCGGCATTTGGATATCCATCAAAACGGCATCGTAGCGGTGTGCTTTGACCTGCTCGATCGCTTCAAATCCATCATGCGCCTCTTCGACGATCAACCCTTCGCCACGGAGAAGCTCTTCGGCAAATTCACGGTTGATTTCGTTATCTTCCACGAGGAGAATGCGCGAACCCGCAATCGATTTGAGACTGAAGTTACTGGAAATTTTATTCTTTGGTATGTGTTGATGGAATCCTAAAATCTGAAGCATCGTATCGAGTAACGTAGAGGGGGAAATCGGTTTGATCAGCAGACCGTCCAAATTGGCTTCTTGGATATGTTTAATCACCTCTTCACGTCCGTATGCGGTGACGATGACGATTTTCGGTGCCTTTTCTCCAAAACGTTGACGGATTTTCAAGGCGGTTTCCACCCCATCCATCTCAGGCATTTTCCAATCCATCAAGATTATATCGTAAGGGTATTTGTCGAGTACCGCGAGGGCTTCATTGCCGGAGGTTACCGGATCGCATTGCGCACCTAAAGAGAGGACGGTTTTGGTGAGATAATCACGTGCCGATGCGTTGTCATCGACGACGAGTACCCGTACTTCATTGAGTGCTTTTCCGACCGATTGTACCCTCTCTCCGAATTTTTTGAGTTCCGCTTCGGCGATTCCGAATTCGGCACTGAAACAAAAGGTACTTCCCAACCCCGGAACGCTGTTGTCGATCCAGATGTGACCGTTCATCATTTCTGAGAGTTTTTTGCTGATGACCAGTCCCAATCCGGAACCCCCGAATCGGCGGGTCATACTTGAATCGGCTTGGGTAAATTCGCTGAACAGAAGCGACTGCTGTTCTTCACTCATCCCGATTCCGCTGTCTTGGATACAGAACTGTAGGTTTACTTTATGCTCTGATTTTTTGATTAACGATACGTTCAGATCAATCGATCCGTTTTTGGTGAATTTGACCGCATTATTTCCCAAATTGAGGAGAATTTGCCCCAGTCTTAGAGGGTCTCCGATCAAAGAGAGGGGGATATCGGGTTCAATATCGATTTTAAATTCGAGCCCTTTTTCCTGTGCTTTGTAACCGATGACGTTGCTGAAATCTTCGAGCACTTTTTCGAGGGTAAAAGGGATCGTTTCGATATCGAGTTTACCCGCTTCGATTTTAGAAAAATCGAGGATATCGTTAATGATACCGAGTAATGAAGTTGCGGCGCTTTGGGATTTGGTGATGTAGTTTTTTTGCTGGGGATCGAGAAGTGTTTTTTCCAGCAGATAGTGCATCCCCATGATCGCGTTGATCGGAGTACGGATCTCATGCGACATATTGGCCAGAAATTGGCTTTTGGCCTGATTAGCGTGTTCGGCAGTCTCTCGGGCACGGTTCAGTTCGTCGGCAAGGTGCTGGAGTCTCGTATTGCTCTCTTCGAGTTCGCGGGTACGCTCGATGACTCGCCCTTCGAGTTGTTCATTGGCGATCCGCAGATCGTTGTCCCGTTCGCGGAGCGATTCATTGGACTCCAAAATTTGGGTATTTTGCTGGTTCACGGTTTCAATCATCCGATTGAACGCTTCGACCAGATCACCCAACTCATCATCATTATATCGACGGGCTTGGAGGGTGTAATCTTTGCTCACTGCGATCGTTTGCGCCGTTTTGGTCAGATCACTGATCGGTTCGGAGATGAGGCGTTGAAGCCGTGCAGCAATGATATAGGCTAGCAGTGAAGCAAGGAGGAGAATCATCGCTGATGTGAGGAGAAAATTACTCCATTGCAAATCAAACTCACTGGTGTCTGATATGATGAGCAATGTTCCGATCCGCTCCCCCTCTAGAATAACCGGTTGATAAAGATAGATCCATTTGCCGGTTTGTTCTATTCCATCACGATTGGTTGATGGAGGGATTGTGATGCTTCCGGCTGAACCGTTGTCATAGCGTGCACTCAGTTTCCCACCGGCATCGTAGATAGCGGCCCCTTTGATCGCGTGTTTGATCCGGAGTGCCGATAGGGTTTCATTCAAACCGCTCTCGTCTTGAAAGGTGAGGGCGGCGGTAGAGCGATCGGCAATCAGGAGCGCAATGGTGGAGAGGTTTTGGTGCAGCTCCTCTTGGCTTCGGGTTCTATCCTGAACCAAAAAGGCGATCCAGGTTAGGAGAAGGACGGTCAAAGAAGTTGCAACAACGATTGTGACGATTTTAGTTTTGATCGGGAGCGATTTAAACGAGAACAAATTCATCCCATCCTACCTTGTTTTCGCAAGTTCGAGGAGTTTCGAACTGATTTTGAGATTGGTTTTTTTGGCGGCGGCGATATTGATGGTAAAGCGGATTTTTCCATTGTCAGAAAACAGGGTAACGATCCCGCCGCTGTTGCTAAAACTCTCATTATCGCTAACGGTGAGAATGTCATGATCTTTAGCGAGTTCTAGGGTGTTTTGAACGTCACGATCGGAACCGGAGAGATAGAGGATATCACACGATTCGATTTGTGATTTGGTGATCGACTGAACTGAAAACTCTTTTTTTTCTCCCTGTTTAGCGGAGAGTTCTTCGAGTATTTTATTCATTCCCACATCGCCTAAAACACATATTTTTACCGGTTTTCCACCATTTTGTGGCCATTCGACAAATTTGGTAAAGTTATAGAGATAAGCCGCTTTGATTTTCGTTTCAAGGGCACTTGATGATCCCCATACTGAAGATGTCGAGACGATCAAAGCAAAAATGAAAAGCGATAATCCGTTACGTGTCATAGCGTATCCTAGAATGTCAGAGCAATAGTGCCCTGAGCATTAAATCCGCTGTTTTCAAAATCCCACGGAAGCGGATGATGCTCTCCCCCGAGATTATTGAGTTCCAACAAAGCGCTGAGAGAATAGTCACGGTTACGGATCAGATTTTTCTGAAGTTTGGCGTTGAGGGTGTGGTAATCTCCATACCCTTTGCGATCGGTTTTAGAGGCAGAATCGTAATATTTTCCGACACGTTGCAGGTAAGCAGATGCAGTGATCTCAAACGGCAAGAACGCGGTGATACCTATATTTGCCATATATTTCGGGACAAAAGGGATATTACTGCCGTCATTGGCACTGTTTTGGGAATCTTCGATGGTTGTGTCGGTGAAGGTGAAATTGGCAAAATACTCCATTGCATCATCGACATGGTGCTCCATATCGATTTCGATCCCTTTGGCGGTTGTGCTTCCCGCGTTGAATGATTGCGTTTGTGAAGGGGAGGAACTGATGACGCTATCGACAATGGCATTATCGATCGTGTTATAAAATGCTCGTGCACCTATCGTCCATTGGTGCGTCGGATGCCATTCAAACCCGATATCGTTTCCCATACCCAGTTCGCTCTGTAAACTTGAATTTGCGATTTGACCGCTGTCGGTTGCAGGATTGGAAATTGTTCCCCCTACTTGTTTAGCCGAAGGGGTCATAAATCCGGTTCCGCTATTGGCAAACCACGAGAGTGTTTCGTCCGCATTATAACGGACTCCGATATTCCATAAAGTCTTATTCCATGTTGCTTCTCTATCATTTGGGGAAACTCCGCCTAATTGTTCATATTGATGTTTGACACGGTTATAGCGTAGCCCTGCTCGTACTACCCAATCGCCTAAGAGAATTTTCTCTTGAATAAAAAGACTGTTGGATAAGGCATCGACATCGTTTTGGGATGATTTTACACCCGCTTCGTCAATCCGATACGAGCTAAAGCGGGTCGATTGCATATCGCTGCCGATAGAGAGCACGTTACCCTCATTGTGCAAATAGCTGAGAGTAATATCTACGGGGATGATGGTTTGATCGTAATGATCGGTATTGGTATAGGAGAGTGACGTGGAATAGTTGTCATTCACAAAAACTCGGCTGTAATCGCGTATTCCCCCTTGTATTTGGAGAAGAAGTGATGGAGAAAAAGCACCATTGTATTTGAGATTGAGAGTGTGATAACGGTGGTCAAAATCGCGGTACGGTCGTCCCGTGTCTCCGTCATGATCGGTGAGATGATAAAAGAGTGAGAGCCGATGATCGGGTGAGAGATCATAGGAGAGCTTTCCGTAGAATTTTATTTTTTGATAATCGGGATCTTCGGTTGTTTGGAGCCACGAGTTCTCTTTCCCGTATTGGGTGTAGTTGGATCGTTCGGCATTTGTGCCGACAAAATAGCTCAGATCCCCTTTGCGGTTTTGGTGATAGGCACGAATATTTTGGGTGCCGTAGCTCCCCGCGCCGATTTGAAAACGGCTAAGCGATCCCTCAATCCGATCTTTGAGGATAAAATTGGTGGTTCCCGCCAGCGGCGATTCGTTTCCGGCGAAATCCATCGTGAGATAGTTGGAGTACAAAATTGCGGCAGGCCCTTTTTGGATTTCAACCCGCTCAAACGCCCAGGGATCGAGACTCATCGCATCGGTGAACGAATCGATGGGGAGACCGTCAAGCATATAGGTGTTGTATTTAGGTCCCAGCCCCGCATAGCTCCCCCAGTTGGCATCGTTGCGTGAGAGGACATTGACAAACTGCCCTGAGGTGTATTGCATCAGCTCGGCAAGGTTACGGTTATTTTCACCGAGACGCTCAAATCGGGTATGGTCGATGATTTCGAGTTTTTGGGTCACTTTATCCCGTGATTGCGCCGTTTTGGTGTCGGTGATGACCACTTGGGTTAACTCTTCGAGACTAAGCGTACTGACCAGCGTATCGATAGGGAGAAGTTCCAAGTAGCTCGCAGTGATGGGATTTTGGTTTTGTGCGGATAATGTAGTGACGGTAACGAAACTCAGAAGAAGCGATGATGTTCGTACAAGGCTCATAAAATCTCCTCGAAATCGCAAAGGTGACTTTATTGTAGGTTCTTTATCCTTAAAAATAACCTGATAACGTTATCGATTGTTTGTTGTGTTCCTATTTCACTCATCCGTGTTGAAATCACCCTGTTTAAGGAGAAGTTTTAGAGGATTAGGGATAGAATAAAGCATTAGTTCCTTTTATACGTGAAAAAGTTGGTTTGAGATGGTGAGATACCTCGTTTTTGTATGGATTTTTTCAATTTCGCTCCTTTCCGCCGCACCTCTTGAAAAAGTCTCGGTTCAACTCGATTGGAAATATCAGTTTGAATATGCTGGATACATCGCGGCAAAAGAGAAAGGGTTCTACCGTGATGCGGGCTTGGATGTTGAACTGCGCGAATACAATGCAGGTGTAGATGTCGTCACGAATGTTCTCAACCGAAAATCGACCTATGGGGTTTACAATAGTAGTATCGTAATTAACAACGGTCGTATTCGGCCGATCGTTTTAATGGCAACCTATTTGCAGCACTCTCCATTGGTGATTGTTTCTCAAAAAGGACTTGACAACCCTGCTGCACTGATCGGAAAAACGATCATGGGGACTCATAACGAATTTCAGCATAGCTCTTTGTCGCTCCTCCTTGCCCATTTCGGAATCACCCCTCAAAATACCCATCTAATCGATCACACCTTTACGATCGATCCGTTCGTGGAACGGCGTGTCGAAGCGATGAGTGCTTATCGATCTAATCAGCTATATGAACTCGATCGTCTCAAAATCCCGTATGAAATTATCGATCCGGTCGAATATGGCTTTGTAATGAATGCAGGGAATCTTTTCACCTCCTATGCCGAAACGATCGAACACCCAGACCGTGCCGAGAGGTTTATCGAGGCGACCAATCGGGGATGGGCGTATGCTATCGAACATCCGGGGGAAATGATTGATATTCTCAAAAAGCGATACGGTGTTGCGAAATCGTATGAAGCCATTTCCTATGAAGCCAAAGTGATCCAAAAACTGATGATGAGCGATTTGTACCGGATCGGTGAAACGAATGCTGAATTGACTCAGCGTCTTTTTAAACAGCTTGTCCGTGCGGGTATTATTCGCGAGGATCAGAAATTAGGGCAGTTTTTGTTTAACGATATCGTGGCGAGTTCCCAAAAATCATTCCCCTTGAGCGGCTCTGAAAAAAATTATATTGCCCAGAAACGGGTGATCAAAATGTGTGTCGATCCTGAATGGTACCCGTTTGAAGCGATAAAAGAGGGGACCCATATCGGTATTGCCGCCGATGTAATGAAAACGTTCGAACAAAAACTTGGAGTTCCGATCGAGCTAGTTCCTACCCAATCGTGGGATGAATCGCTCCAGCGCGCCAAAAAACGGCAATGTGATATCCTCTCTTTGGCATCACCCACCCCCAGTCGTTTGAAATATCTTGATTTTACTACCCCTTACATTACGTTGCCGATTGTTATGGCGACGACGATGGATAAACCTTTTATCGGAGATATCGCAACCCTCAAAGGTCAAAAAATCGGTGTGGTCAAAGGGTACTCGATCACCGAAAAACTCAAATCACTCTACCCTGAATTGCAGCTTGTTGAGGTCAAAACCATCACCGAAGGGCTGGATAAAGTCCAAAACGGTGAAATTTATGGATATATCGATAATCTGATGGTGGTATCTTCCTATATCCAAAAGGAGTATACGGGGGTTCTCAAAGTCTCCTTACGGCTAGATGATAAAGTGGAGTTGGGGGTGGCAACCCGAAATGATGAACCGATTTTACAAAACATTTTTCAAAAATTAGTATCCCAAATGGATGAACAGTCGATGCAGAGTATTTATAACCGTTGGACGTCGACGATCGAACAGGTAGCATGGATCGATAAAAACAAAGTCTTTCAAGCATTAGGGATATTAGTGCTTATCATTTCAGGATTTGGCTGGCACACCTATCAGCTTAGACGCTATAACAAAAAGCTCCTTGAGCTCTCCATCACCGACAAACTTACGGGTCTTTATAACCGTCAAAAAACCGATCAGAGATTGATTGAAGAACATAGAAAAATGGAACGATATCCTGATTATCATTGTAGTATAATGTTGATGGATGTTGATTTTTTTAAACATGTCAACGATACGTACGGACATCAGATTGGGGATCGTATTTTGCAACAGTTGGCTGATCTTTTAAGAGTAACATTGCGTAATACTGATATAATCGGTCGATGGGGTGGTGAAGAGTTTATGGTTATTTTGCCCCATACCACTAAAAATGAGGCGCTAAAGGCGGCTGAAAATTTTCGACAGCGTGTCGAAAAGTTCGATTTCAATCTTGATTTTCCGGTTACCGTTAGTATCGGGGTGGGAGAGATGAACCATCAACAAAGTGTACACGAAAACATTACCCGAATCGATACGGCACTTTACGATGCGAAAAATAGTGGGAGAAACAAGATTTATTTCGCGGATTGACTATCTAACACAAGGATCGGTAACGCAAGATGCTCATAACAGAAGAGTTGAAATCCCATTTTACGAAACGTTATGTTTTGGCAATCGGGATTATTGCGATCCTTTCGGGTATCACCTTTTATACCCTCCATTTTGCTTTTAAACTTTCTGATTCTACGGCATTGATTGTCAATACTGCGGGAAAACAGCGAACTCTTTTGCAAAGAATTGCCGCTTTGAGCCTTCACTATCAAATTCATATCTACAATGCACAAAAACCGGATGTTCAAAAGATCCGCTTTGAGCTAGCAGAGGTGATTCGTGAGATGGAGTTAGCCAATGAAAACCTCTCCTCAGGTCGTATCACTTCGGATATGATCTCACCTCTTTCTTCTACCATGCGGGAATTCTATTTTGGGGAAATGGCGCTCAAAAATCGAGTCGATGAGTATTTGCGTCTGGCAAATCAAGTTTTGCGGGAAGATAAACCTGAAAAACTCTATCTAATGACTCATCATCTTACCCTCCAATCCGAATCGTTGCTCCCCGATTTGAATCAGGCGGTTTTGCAGTACCAAAAGGAGGGGGAAGAGAATCTTCAACTGATCAAATCGATAGAAAACGCGGCGTTTTTCCTCACCTTATTAGCACTAATGCTCGAAGTGATTTTTATTTTTCAACCGATGGCCCATAAGCTCCAAGAACTCTTTCAAGAACTCAAATGGAATCAGGAACATTTGGAAAACGAGATTGAAAAACGCACCCTCAGTCTAGAACAGAGCAACTACCGATTGCAGCATCTGGCCTCCCATGATCCGCTGACCGGGTTAAAAAATCGCCTCAATCTCGAACACGATTTGGAAAATTTGATTGAACATTATCAACAGCACCGTATCCCCTTCGCGGTGGCGATGATCGATATCGACTGGTTCAAAAAAATCAACGATTCCTATGGTCACGAGATCGGGGACAGTGTCCTCAAAGACCTCTCTGGGTTGATCCTCTCCCATATCCGTTCCGAAGACAGCACCTACCGTGTAGGGGGAGAAGAGTTTGTTATTATTTTCAATCGGATCGATGAGTATGTCATTGTTGAGAAAATCGAACTTCTTCGGCAAATGGTTGAAAATCATCTCTTTCAATACGATGATTTAACGATCAAAGTGACAATCAGCGGAGGTGTTTATCACCCCAAATGGATTAAAGCCGATACGGTGCAGTTGATTCTAAAATACGCTGACGATGCGTTGTACGAAGCGAAACGCTCAGGAAGAAATAAAATTATTACGCTAAAAGGGAGCCTTGAGAATGCGGCTAATCCCGCTTTTATTGCTAAAACCGTTCTTTCGACGCAGTTGGATAAACCTTTCAAAATCGTTTATGCCGATTTTGATGTTATCGATCTTTTGGGATATTCCAGTGACATATTGATCAAAGGGGAGATGGGGTGGGATGAACTGCTCTATCTTGATGATATCGATTTTCTCGAAAAATTAGAAGAGAAAAAGCCTTTTATGACGACATGCCGTATCCGTCACGGACTGGGATACGTCAAAATTCTCAAATTCGAGTGTATGCCCTATGAAGAGAGTTGGCGTATAGAGATTCAAGATCCGATATTGCTTGCCAAATCGGTAGAAGAGAATATGATTGTTGAAAACTTTGATGCGATGATGAACAATAGCGATGATTTCATCTATTTCAAAGATCGATTTCATGTGTTTACCGGTGCGAGTCAAACCCTTGTACGATTAACCAATGTCCTCAAAAAAGAGGACATGATCGGAAAAACCGATTATGAGGTATTTCCGATAGAGTTTGCCGATCACTACTTTAAACTTGAAAAAGAGGTGTTTAGCGCAGAGTTAGAGGTGGCACAGGAGATACAGCCTTATTTGGATAACAATGGACATGCGGGATGGGTCGATAATCGAAAATATCCGATCAAAAACAAAGAGGGAGAGATCATCGGACTTTTCGGGATCGCCCGTGTTGTACTCGAATCGACTGAATTAAAAAGGATAAAGAGTGATTAGACGTATTGAGCGGAAAATATTTTTAGCCCTCACGGTTGTTGTGAGCTTTGTAGCTTTAGTGATCGTATTATTTATTTTAAACAATGCCAAAAAAGAGCAGATCGAGCAAAATCAACTCTTATTGGTTCAGGAAGCAACAGCCCATTACGGGATGATCAAAGAACTCGAAATCTGGCATAACAAGTTCGGAGGGGTATTCAAAGCAGGGGTAAAAGAGGACGATTACCATTTTAATATCTACAGTTTGAAACCGAAAAACAGTGACAATAGGGCACTTGGTTTTGTAAAAGATGCATTGATCTATCTCAAAAATAACCCCAAAGAGTCCTACTATCATCGATTCAGCCCCGATCAGAGAAACTTTGAGTATGTAGGGGTATTGTATACACAGCCAAAATGTGTCGCATGTCACACCAATTTTACCGTTGGAGAGATGCGCGGCGGGATCGAGATAACGTTGCCGTTGACTAAAT
The DNA here is from genome assembly GCA_964495485.1 of uncultured Sulfuricurvum sp. Taxonomy (GTDB): domain Bacteria; phylum Campylobacterota; class Campylobacteria; order Campylobacterales; family Sulfurimonadaceae; genus Sulfuricurvum. The sequence continues at coordinate 256,529 of CAZBVJ010000002.1, read as the reverse complement.
ACCAAGAGGGTTTGGCGACGATACATGATCAATTCCGACTCTTTTACACGATGGTGATTGGTGTTTATCTTTTGGGATTGGTTCTATTGCTCTATTTTATAGGGAAAATTTTCAAACATAAAGAGCAAATCGAAGAGTTAAATGTCACATTAGAGAAAAAAGTGGCCGACCGCACCAAAGAGGTGCAAATACTTTATACGCGTGAGCACTACCTCAAAGGGCTTTTGGAGACGATCAGCGAACTCAATGAGTCGTTGATCAACACCTATTCTTTGGGATCAATTATCGAGACGAGTTTGGAGACCCTCAAACATCATCCCAATTACAAAATCATTATGTTCGGACATTTTGATGGAGAGGTGTTCCATCGCCGTTATATTTCGGGGGATTTGTACGGTGTTTTTACCAAAGAACATTTGCCGATAAGCGAGTTGGAAACTAACAGCGATTACACTTCAATTTGCAAAGCGATCGTTGAGCGTCATTGGAACCTTCAATCCCCGTGTTTGATCGATCTTCCCCATCGAAATCGAAACCGCCAAGAGGACTATGATCTCACGGCTTCCATCGCTTTTCCCCTCATTGAAGATACTAAAGAGGGATTTGATATTTTGGCATTTTGGACAAACCGAGAAGGGGGATTCGATCAAGAAGAGATCAATATCCTGGATACGGTAGTACATGATATCACCATGGCGCTGAGTGCTTACAAGCAGCGTAAAATGACCGAAAGGCTCCAAAAAGAGCAGATCAGCAATTACGAAGAGACGATTTTGGCATTTGTTGATATGATCGAACAGCGTGATGCCTATACGGCAGGGCATACCATTCGGGTCGCAAAATATTCGCGTAAACTCGCCAGTTATCTTAGCATCGATGAAGCGATGATTCACAAAATCGAAAAGGCGGCTATTTTACATGATATCGGCAAAATAGCTACTCCGGATACTATTTTGCTCAAACCTGGTCGGTTGAACGCGTTGGAATACGAGTTGATTAAAAACCACGTGACAGCCGGATACAAAATGCTTTCAAAAGTTAAAATGTACGCTGAACTGGCGGAGATTATGAAATTTCACCATGAACATTACGACGGAAAAGGGTACCCCTATGGGTACAAAGGGGATGAGATTCCGATGGAAGCTCATATTATGATTGTTGCCGATGCATTTGATGCGATGACGACCAACAGGATTTACAAAGGGCGTTTAAGTGTTCATGATGCGATCGATGAATTGAATCGTCAAAGCGGAACCCAATTTCATCCTCTCGTTGTTGATGCGGCAAATCATGTTTTGGTTGATGAGATGATATCCCAGACCTCCCAAATGCCCCAAAGCGATTTGGAGAAACAACGATTTTCCTATTTCTTTAACGACAATTTGACCGGCTTGTACAACGAATCGTATTTGCAATTGATTCTTCATCAGATTGAGACACAAACGTATATCAATGTCATCCGTCTACATAACATTACAGTGTATAATAAACAGATGTCTTGGACGAAAGGAAACGAGCTTCTGATCTCGGTTGCCAATCAGCTCAAAGAACATTTCCCGAAATCAAAAATTTTCCGTTTTGAGGGGGATGACTTTTTGATTTTATCGGCAAATGATAAAATTTTCGAAGGACGGATGATCAATCTTAACGCGGTTGATCCGTATAAGATTGTAACGTTTGATTCGGATTATATTGTCATAGACAATAATGAAGATATGCTTCAAAAGCTTCATCTTTATCTCAAATCTTGATCAATAATGGTTATTAAAACAAAAGGGAAATGTGGATGTTAAACAATTTACGTGCAAAAATTATCGTGGCGACATTATCGATAGCAACACTGTCGAGTCTCCTCTTTATGTTTTTCGTATACGATGTGCAAAAATCTCTTTATATGGAAGAGATCGATAAAAAGCTCAAACTTGGAGCTCAGGCGGGAAATCTCTATCTGGGAGATGATTTGGTAGATCGATTCGATCAATCGAATCCAATGAGTGAAGAGAGACACCTTCAATTAGTTAAAAAGCTAAGTGATTATGCGCAATCAAACGGATTGGAATACATCTATTTAATGGTCAAAGAGGGAGATAAAGTTTTTACCGTCATCAGCAGTGCTACTCCGGATGAGTTGAAAAACAAGGAGTATGACCCTTTTTATACGGAATACGAAGCGAGTGAAGGAATTCAAAACGGATTTCAAGAGGGACATACTTTTTATGAAGATACGGTCGATAAGTACGGAAATTTCCGATCTTATCTCAAAATTTGCCGCTCTACTAACGGAAAACTCTATATGGTGGGTGCGGATATTAGTGTAAGCAATATTCAAAAGGATCTCAACGCTTTATTACTTGAGACAGTAGGTATTTTTGTCATTGTATTGATTATCGCGGGTGGGATTGCTTTGTGGATCTCTTCGTTAATTACACGACGTTTGAGTCTTTTGACCATCAATGTCGAAAAGCTTTCCAATTCGCTTGATTTGACAACCAACTTTGAGTTGATTGGAAACGATGAGATTGCTCGTTTGTCCAATTCGCTGAATCATTTTTTACATACAATCCGCTCCGTCATTCATGAAGCGGCAAATGTTTCCAAAGAGAATGTTGCTTTGGCTGGTGATACGGTTAATGAAGCGTATGGTGTGACCGAAAAAATTAAAAATACCCGTGAATTGATTCATAAAAATCTTGAAGAGATTTATCAAATCAGCTCTAAAATTGATGAAGTGTCGCACTACTCAGGAAGTGTGGTTGGATCGCTCAACAAAGCCGATAATCAGCTGGAATCAACTAAAACAAGTATTCATAAAGTAGCTGACAGCGCTCGTCAAAGTGCTCAAAACGGTGAAACGCTGGCTCAACAACTCCGTCAATTGAAATCTGAAGCAGAACAGATCCGTTCTATTCTAACCATTATCGGAGATATCGCAAACCAAACGAATCTCCTTGCCCTCAATGCTGCGATCGAAGCGGCACGTGCCGGAGAACACGGACGCGGTTTTGCCGTTGTTGCCGATGAAGTACGAAAACTTGCTGAAAAAACTCAAAGCAGTCTGACTGATATCGCCAGTATGACAGAGGTTATTATACGTTCTGTGGGTGAGATAGCGGATGGGACGATTGAGAGTTCGGAGGAGATTAGCGAATTGGCGAAAATAACAGAATTGACAGAGGAATCGATCAATGTTACTGCTCAATCGATGCGCGAAGTCGTTGTGACAATGAATCAAACACAGGAGCGTTTGATGGTTCTTCATCAACACGGCGAATCGACATCAAATCGGATGGATTCTATCGATCATGATTCAATGGCAAATATTGAAATTATTGAAAATATGGATAAAAAAATCAGTCGCTTGAGTGCACTCTCTTATGAATTGGGAGAAAAACTCAACTTTTGTAAAATGGTTTCTCGTTAATTTTATATTATTAAAATTTATGTTTATAAAATGCTTACAGAGTTTAAAAATGTAAAAAAAATTAATAATTGTTTTGAAAAATGGCTTACTATTGTGCTATGATACTCTCTAATCCTAGAAAACGGGCAGGTATCCATGGAATTAAAAATGAAGCCGGGAGAGTTTATCGTCTCCAAAACCGATTTAAAAGGTCTGATTACTTACGGGAATGAAACCTTTATAGAGATGTCAGGTTATACCGAATCTGAACTCCTCAATGCACCTCACAATATTCTCCGCCATTCTGATATGCCGAAACTCATTTTTAAACTCTTATGGGAACGAATACAGGATCGTGAGGGGATTTATGCCTACGTTAAAAATAAAACCAAAAGAGGGGACCACTACTGGGTTTTTGCCTATGTGACCCCATCATTCGATTCATCGGGGAACCGCATAGGATATTACTCGGTACGTCGCGCTCCCAAGGAAAAAGCATTATCAACGATTGAGCCGCTTTACAGCGAGTTGTTAAATGCAGAGCGTAACGGTGGAATGAATGCTTCATCCACACATCTATCCAAAATACTTGATGAAAAAGGGGTGACGTATGATCAATTTGTCCTCAGCCTTCAACAATAAACTTTTTCTTATGATGCTAGGAATATGGGGAATCACTTTTTTCTTTTTGGTGTTTGGGGCACCTTATGGCGTTGTTTTAGTGGTTTCTCTGATCTTGATTATCGTCTCTATGACACTTGCTGGAAGTAACAGTAAAGATCCAATTCTCGAAAAAATCGAGCGGGTATTGGCTGATGCGTCACAAGGTAGCTTGGAGGGACGCATTACTTCTATTACAGATGAATCCCCATACAAGTCGTTGGCTTGGAGTTTTAACAACCTCCTCGATCAAGTTGAGGCGTACATGCGAGAGAGTGTCATCGCAATGCAGCTTGCCGAAAAGGGATTAGAAGAACATAGAATGCATCCGGAAGGATTCAAAGGGTTATTTCAATTATCGGTAGACCCTATCAACCTATCGGCAAAGGGGATTAAAGCTCAGCAGCTTTTGTTCGCGCGCCGTCAGTATGCCGAGGAGTTTCAAAAAATCGGAGGTGGAACAACCGGAGGGTTGTTGACAATCCGAAGTGATATTGTCCATACCAACGAAACGATGGGAGAGATCAGCAGTCGTGCGAATTCAACCTCGGAGCAAGCCAAGCAAAGTTTGGAGTCTATTGAGCAATTGTTGAGCAGCTTTTATTCGCTCAATGAAACCGTTTCGCAAACGTATAATGGTATCGAAATCCTCTCTACTAAAACCAATGAGATCTCGATGATTGCCGATTTGATCAAAGAGATTGCCGATCAAACCAACCTTCTTGCACTCAATGCCGCCATTGAAGCGGCGCGGGCGGGTGAGCATGGACGCGGATTTGCCGTTGTTGCCGATGAAGTTCGAAAACTTGCGGAACGGACACAAAAAGCGACGCAGGAGATTGCGATTACAATCCATTCGCTTCATGAAGAGACGCATGAAATTACGGCAAATGCACGAACGATGTCAGTGATATCGGAACAAGCACTGCCAAAGGTCGAGAATTTTTCGATGATGGTTAAAAGCTTTAACCATGATGCCGATCAAACGGCAAAAGAGGCATTTTTTATCCAAAATCAGCTTTTCGCTTCATTGGCTAAAATCGATCATGTTGTCTTTAAACACAAAGCCTATTCAACGGTTCTGAACGATACGGTTATGGAGGATTTTTTAGATCACCGTCAATGTAATTTCGGTAAATGGTACCAAAATGAAGGGGCACAATTTTATGGTCACACCTCCATGTATCCATCTATCGATACGATGCATCATGATGTACATCATTATGCGATTGAAAATGTGCAAATGGTAGAGAAACAATTACAAAACCGCAAAGATATAATTCCAATCGTACTGCAAAATTTCAAAAAAATGGAAGAAGCCAGTGCTCAATTGTTTAGCGCTTTGGATAAAATGGTAATCGAACAGCACCAAATCAGTTGCTATTCGTAACGTTTGAATGAGGTAAGGGGTATATTGTGTTACAATCGGGAAAACACTATACCCTAAAGGTTCATTATGAAAGAGGTCATCAATCTATACAAAAAGCATAAAATTACCGTTGATAACTTCATCGAGACTCTGATCAAAAGTTTCCCTCCCGATTACATGGGGGTATCGGACACTATTCTCAAAACTCACCATTTTATCCAGCTTATTTACGCTGTTGATGGCAATTTCCACCAAATCTCCCCTATCGTTTGTCGTCGTGAAAAAGATACCAAACAAATCGGAAGTGATAAAAGCCACTATTTTATGAAGTTGAATCTTAATGAGGACGGCTTTTATATCTCCAACCCTTACATCCATTACCGTACCGGCAAAGCGAGTATCTCCGTCGTCCGGTTTTTGAACGGTAACTATTACGTTTTTGATATTAATCTGATCGAACTGCTTGAAGATTTACGGTTGATCGAATACAACAAAACGCATGAGAAGATTAAGCGAAGTGTCTATTTTCTAGGTTCATCGATGCTGGCTCTTGTCGCATTGGCGCTGATCGGATACGGCGGCTATGTATTTTTCAAATTGATATTTATGTTCAATGATCACACCTTTTTGCACGACGTATTCAAATCGATCATTGCCGTGACGTTAGGATTGGCGATGTATGATTTAGCCAAACAGATTTTCGAACATGAGGTTATCTTCGAATCGTTTCACCACCCCGAAGACAAGCAGTATCAGGTATTGGGTAAATTCATGATATCGATCATTATTGCTCTCTCGATCGAGACGCTGATGGTAGTATTTAAAATCGCGCTGGATGATTATACGAAAATGGCTTCCGCATTTTATCTGTTGATCGGTACGACAATCATGTTTGTGGCGTTGGGCTATTTTTACAAAACAATTCGTGAGAGCGGGTGTAAAGAGAAAGAGTAAATTTTAAACTCTTTCCAAAAAGAGTTCAAACTCTTTTAATGTCTCCCCTTGAAAATCAACATTTTCGAGATGGATAGGGGGATCGGTTCGATAAAATGCCTGTCCTCCCGCCGCTATTTGAACTTTAACCAAACTTGTCGGCTCACGCAACCTATTCACAAAACGCTGAATCATTGGAATATAGATTGCCATAGTCGCCGATAAAATGATCAATTTAGGGCGAAATTGCATCAACGCATCGAAGAGCTCGTTAAAGTTCTCTTCCAGACCCAAATAGGCAACTTTCCAACCCTTTTGATACAGCAGAGTCCCTACCATTTTTGATCCGAGCTTATGGAGCTGTTCATCCGGAGTGATCACAAAAGCTATCTTAGCCGTTTCACAGGAACGCTCATTGGTATCCGAAAATCGGCTCCATATCCGTTCGATAATAGCGGTAGCCACATGTTCTTTGGTGACCGTGATACGATTGGTTTCCCACGCTTGACCGATTTTGATCATCGCCGGTTTGATGATATTGTCCAAAAAGAGGGTTGTTGACCCGATAGTGGTCCAATGGGTTGCGAAAAAATGGGCTACTTCATCTTCATTGCCTTTGAGCAATAATCCAAACAGCTCTTCACTTAAAAGGTCGTGAGCAGTATCCGATAACTTGACACTTTGTTCGTTGAATTGTTCATGGTGCGTAAGAAGAGTGTAGTATATGTTTACAAATTCGGAAGCGTATGCCTCAAAGAGATATTTTTGAATCCCTTTGATCCACAATTGATTTTCCAAGAGCAAATATTCGGTAGAGATATCACGGTTTTTGATGACTCGATATCGCCATCGGATATAATCGTTGAGCAACTCATTTGACTTGAATTCACACGCGCTGAGGATCATTTTTTGGTGAAAAATGAGTTGATTGTATAACCCCTCTTCGGTAAAAAAATCGAGCATACTTTTGACGTTTGGATCAGTGGAGAGTTGCTCAAATACCCAAATGAGAACATGAAGCTGTTGCTGTTTATAATCATCGATCGCTCGGTAAGTTGGCAAGGAGAAATTATTCATGGGATGATACGTACCCTTTGCACCACTCTACAAACTCTCCGATAGGGATCGGTTTGGCATAAAGGTACCCTTGAGAGAGTTGACACCCCATAGATTCGAGTATTATTTCGTGTTCCAGCGTCTCTACCCCCTCGGCTTGAACTTTCATATTAAAGACTTTGGACATATTGATAACGGTCTGGACAATCGCATGGTCGTTGTCATCGATGAGTAAATCACGAACGAACGATTGGTCGATTTTGAGCTTATCGATTTTGAAATGTTTCAAATACGAGAGAGAAGAGTATCCGGTTCCAAAATCATCCAACGCCAGCTCAAACCCTCTTTCATGCAGCTCTTCGAATTTTTTTTGGGCAATATGAGGATTTTTCATAACTTGCGTCTCTAAAATTTCCAACTCGATCTGACGGGGATCGACGGCAAAATCAATTGCCAGATTCGATAGCTTTTCGACAAAGTTTTCTTCAAAAAATTGTTTGGTGGAGATATTGATAGAGAGGACAAACGGTTTTTGGGTATCAATTCGGGCATTAAATACCGTCAAATCGTGAAACGCCTTGGTACAGACCAACATACCGAAGTCGTATATGAGTTCACTATCTTCGACATAACTGATGAACGAAGCGGGATAGAGGAGCCCTTTGGTGGGGTGATGCCATCGCACCAATGCTTCAGCACCCATGACACTGTGGGTCGATAGATCGATGATGGGTTGATAATAGAGTTCGAATTCATCGTTATCCAAAGCATTTTTGAGTTCATTTTGGGTTTGAACTTTGTGTGAGATTTTGTCACTGAAACTTTGCTCGTAGAGCATATAGCCGTTTCGACCGTTCTCTTTGACCTCATACATTGCCGCATCGGCGTGTTTGATTAGATCTTCGGAAGTCACCCCGTGTTCCGGATAGAGCGCTATCCCGATCGATAACGTCATAAAAAAAACTTTTCCATCGATGATGATCGGTTCACGGATGATATTTAAAAGTTTCGATGCGATACTTATAACACTGTCGGTATCATCGATGTTTCCGGCAATGACGACGAATTCATCCCCTCCGATACGGGAGAGGAAGTCATCGGCGCGTAAGGAATCGCCTAAACGCTTGGTGACGCTTTTGAGCATCATATCTCCTACCGAATGGCCATACGTGTCGTTCACCTCTTTGAATTTATCCAAATCGATAAATAAAAGGGCAATTTTTTCACTTCGTCGTTTGGCGGAATCGATGCTTTTTTTGAGTTGAGATTCAAACTGGACGCGGTTTGCCAAACCGGTCAATGGATCATGGTTGGCATAGAAATAGAGCTTGCGATCGGTCTCTTTGATCGATGAAATATCGGTAAACACTGAAATGAAAAATTCTTCGTTGTATTTGGGACTGGTCGCTTTGGAGATCGAAAGCCACTCCGGATAGATTTCACCGTTTTTACGTTTATTCCAAATCTCCCCTTGCCATCGCCCGTTATGAAGCAGTGAACTCCACATATGTTGATAAAATGATTGATCGTGCATCCCAGAACTTAGTACTTTGGGTGTTTTACCGATGACATCATCTTTGGTGTAGCCTGTAATACGGCAAAAAGCGGGGTTGACGCTCAATATCGTTCCATTTTGATCGGCTATCATGAGCGCTTCGGAACTTTGGTCGAAAAAAATGGCCGATTGTTCGAGCTGCATTTCATGTTCTTTTGTCGTCGTGATATCTCTACAGATATGGACAACGTACTCTTCGCTCAAGAGATAAAAATAGGATTCAAACCACTGTTTTCCCTCTTGACGCTGCATAAAATAGGTATGCGATGTTTTCAATTCATGGTTAATGAGGGTAAAAGGCACCTGACATTGGCTGATCGCATCAAAATGGAGCTGATCGATATCGGAAATTTGTAATAAATTAGCCTGAAGATAGTGGGTATTGGCGTAAAAAAGGATCCCTGATGTGGTAAAAACCGCGATTCGTGCTGGGTTGAGATCAACAACTTCAGCTAATATTGTATTTTTGGCTTCGAGCATCATACGCCGATCAATCAGGCGTGCGTGATGCTGAATAAAGGTGATGAGGCGATCAACATTAAAAGGTTTATGCAAAATCAGATCGATTGATTCGAAGCGGGGAATCAGGGTATGGATCTCTATCAGTGTATAGGGAGAAATAAGGATGATTTTTGAGAGCTCTTGATATCGGTTGATGATCTGATCGACGATCAACCGGCTCTTTTTGGATGAAAAATCGATCAGGATAATATCGACAGGGTTTTGCAGTGATTGTTCCCACTGATCCAGTGTATACGAAAAGATCGACGCGACCGATTCTTCAAAAAGGGTGCAATACCCTGTGGCTATCGTGGGACTCTCGGTAAAAATAGCGAGATGGGTATATTTCATTTACCTAAGTCCTCAAAAAATGTGAGGGTGACACAAAACGAATCCTCTCCAAAGGATGTGGAGAGATCAGCATTACAGCCGTTTTTGAATTGGACGATACAAAAAGACCAATCGCATGGGGTATCTTCTATGTTGATATCTACGAGAGAAGTGAGACATAGGGTGTACTCAATCCGTCCATCTTCACTGATAGCATTGGTAATGTGTAATTTTGAATGACCGGAAGGATTCCACGCCGTTTTGCTACATCCTATTCGCTCGATTAATGTGGTAAACGCCAAACTTCCTTCTCTAAGATTGCACATTTCAGGGGTTTTGATCAAATCGAGAGTAATGGTTAAGTCGTGCTCTTCCAAAGATTCACCAAACAGTGATACTGCGCGTTCTATGATGGTTCCAAAGGAGTCATGCTTGGTGTGAAAATCTTGACGATAAAAATTGAGATGATGGTTTAGCTTGTCGGACATGGATTGGATTTGCGACTCGATCGATTGTGCTATCGATAGGATCGTTGGATCGTTTTTCAATTGGAGCGCTTTGGAGAGTACCATCAGTTCACTCAGCTCACCTCTCCATTGCTTGGAAATATCGTTCATACCGATTTGTACCAGTGCAAACTCCTGCTCACACTGTTCTGCAAGGTTGGAGAGTTTCATCTTATCAAATGTAGCAGATATTCTTTCATCGAGAGAATTTATAGTGACTTTGCTATCATATTCATAATTGGCAATTATTTGTTCCATGTCGCGTAGAGAGGTGATGTCTTGTATATTGAAAACGGCACCGACAAAGGAGCCTTGTGAATCGAATAAAGGGGCTCCACTCACGGAGATCATGATAGTCGATCCATCTCCTGTGGTAATTGCATGTTTGATGTTGTAAACCGATTCATAGGTTCGTTTGATACGGCTAAAAGGGAGTTGCTCGGGCGGAAATACTGAACCGTCTAAATCGGTGATATTCCATTTGTTGGAATCGTAGGTGCGATGTATAATCTCATTTTTAGTCAATTTAAAGAGCACCAAAGCGTTGGTATTGGCAAAGGTGAGCTGACCGTTCTCATCCACCATGGTGATAGCGGTCGGAGTTGTGTTGATGATCCCCTCAGTGATCTCTTTTTGTTTGCGGAGGTTTTCGGTTTGGCTCATCAGTTTGGAGGTCAAATCTTCGAGCTGTTTGCTTCGCATATCTTTATCATCATAGAGCACTTTGAGTTCAGAGTAGGCGGTTTGAAGCTCTTCGTTCGTACTTTGGAGCTCTTCATTCGTCGTCTCTAACTCCTCGTTCGAACTTTGGAGCTCTTCGTTCGAACTGGAGAGCTCTTCGTTTAGGCTTTGCATCTCCTCGTAAGAGGTCTCAAGCTCTTCGATGACGTTTTGGAGATGCGATTTGGTTTGGCTCAATTCATTGGTTAATCGAGCGACCATCTCATTTTCATCATCATTTGTTCGGATTGAACCGTGTATGTTCTCAACCTCTTCGGATTGGAAAAACAATGCGTTGAACTGATCGTCGTTTTTATCGTTTTTGATTGGAACGATGACTATTCTAACGTATCGGGAGATAGTCCCGAAAAGTGTTATCAGCCGATAAGGGGTCATATGAATTGTGTTGTTTTTATTCGTTTCATTGATTGCGCTGCGCAAATCCAAAACCAGCTCTTCGCGCACCGATTTGAAAATATTGTTGGTTGCTCTCCCCTGAGAGTGGATTAGATAGGGGATATCCCCTTTGACATAGACGATCTCATTAGAGCTGTTGATCACGACACATTGGTTGAGAATATAGGAGAGCGCCGCATCGACTACCCGCTCCTCCAAAATCTCCTCTTCGTTTCGAAACGAGAGGTGTTTGGGCTCATCGTACCCTTTGAATGGTGTCGTGTAGTTATAGAGTTTGGGAGGCTCTTTTATCCCAGTAAACTGGGATTTGAATATTTTTTCGGTTTTATCCATAACCACAAAAAGATCGGAATGTTGACCGATCGATTCGGATTTACCTAAAAGCAAAAGCCCTTGATCTTTGAGGGCATAATGGACGATAGGGAAAAATCGGTTTTGCAGCGTTTGGTTGAAATAGATGAGCATATTTCGGCAGGTAATGAGATCGAGCCGTAGAAACGGTGAATCGGCGATAACGTTGTGTTGAGAAAAAATCACCAATTCACGAAGCGATTTTTTCACTTCGAACTGATTTTTTTGAACCGTAAAATAGCGCTGTATCAAGGTTTTGTCCATGTTGACAAAACTCGTTTCAGAATAAACACCGCTGCGGGCGATTTTGAGCGATTCATCGTCGATATCGGTGGCAAAAATTTTGATTTTATAGCGGTTGATCTTCTCTTTAAGCATTTCGGAGAGGATGATCGCGAGTGAATACGCTTCTTCTCCGGTAGAGCATCCGATCGACCAGAAACGGATCTCTTCCCCTTGCTCTTTTTTGTCTATGAGCTCTTTGAGATAGGGGCCCAAACGCTCAAATACCTCGTTATCTCTAAAAAATTCGGTGACACCAATCAAAACGTCGTGATAAAGATCGGATATCTCTTCAACATCCCCGCGCAGTGTATCGAGATAGTCGCTGAGGGTATCGATTTTGAGAGCCGCCATCCTCCGCTCGATCCGTCGAATGAGGGTGTTGCGTTTGTATTGCGAAAAATCGACCCCTTTTTCATCAAATATGATCCGATAAATTTGCTGCAATGATCGTTCATTGATGCTATCTCCAACGTTTTTCCCCAAATTTTTGACAATACGGGCAATTTCATTCGCCATAGCATCGATCGGAACGACAATATCGACCTTGCCGGTATTGATGGCTGAATTGGGCATACCGTCGTATTTGGCGGTTGCGGGGGATTGGGTAATGGTGATCCCCCCCGCCGCTTTGACTGCACGAATCCCAAACGCTCCATCGCTTCCGGTACCGGAGAGGATGATGGCGATCGATTTCGAACCGTAGTTTTGTGCCAGAGAATTGAAAAAATAGTTGACTGAGGGCTTCGGACCATAGGTTGATTCGATCGCTTTGAGATAGATTCGACCGTTACTGAGGTAAATATCGGTATTTTCAGGGGTCATATAGATTGTTTTCGGTTTGATAACGATACCGTTTTGAACTTCGATAACGGGAATATTCGTGACACGATTAAGCAGTTCAACCATCATGGATCGATGGGTTGGGCTCAGATGCTGAGCAATGATATACGAACAATTTGGGATATCTTCGAGTTTCGATAAAAGAACCTGTAATGCTTCCAATCCACCAGCTGAAGAGCCGATTCCGACAACAACCATCTCATTTTTCGGCATGCTTTATTCACCTCTTGAAACACTCATAGTTGAATCTATTTTATCACAAAAAATTTGAATTGTGATTCGTTTAGTGTGCAAAAAATGTCATTTGATAATTTTTTTTGATAAAAAAGTAATTTTGATAGCTTTCCACCCCTATGAGGTGGAGAAGAGAAGAGGATTAGGTTCTAAAAACCGAAATTTGAGCGGTGAGTTGTTCGGTCATTTGGTGGAGATGTTCCGCTGCCGCGGCGATCTCTTCGACACTGCGAGCATTTGAGGTTGATAGCTCATTGATATTTCCGATTTTTTGGATAATCGATTCGGTAGTTGATGCATTGGTTTGGGCATCGTTGGCAAGTTTATCGATAGCCTGAACGGTATCGGATAACGCTTCAACTGCGACTTCAGTATGTTCATTAACCTCGTAAGAGGCTTGTGAAAGGGTTTCGATCCGTTTAGTATTGGTATTCATTTGATCGGTGATATCGTTGATCGATTGGACGATGACATTCACCGTTGCATTGGTCTCTACGAGGCTTTTTTGTGTACGTTCTGCTAGTTTACGCACTTCATCGGCAACGACGGCAAATCCGCGTCCATGCTCACCGGCACGCGCCGCTTCGATAGCGGCATTGAGAGCTAGGAGGTTGGTTTGATCGGCGATGTCGGCGATGACGGTGAGGACTTGTTTCACTTGGGAAGCTTCTTGGGATAGGGCATTTAGACGGTCATTAATCTCCCCTTCCATTTGGACAGTGATCGAGAGCTGCTCGATCGTGTTGTGGAGAGCCGATTGTGCCTCTTGGAGATTTTGACGAGCTCCGAGCGCTTTTTGTTGAACGGTTTTTGCCTCTTGTGCTGAGGATTTCATCGTCTCTTTCATCCGATCCGATTCATTGGTGGTTTGGGTGACGATTTTAGCCTCCTCTTCTGCCGCTTTTCCGATAGAGAGGGTGGTAGCGGAGAGCTCAGCCGAGACTGAGAGGTTTTCAGCCGACGCGGAGCGGATACCGCTGAATGCCTGTCGCAAAACAGAGACCAACTCGTTGACACTGCGCGCCATTTGGGATAGTTCATCGTTCCCTTTGATCTCCATGACACGGGTGAAATCTTTATTTTTGGCTACCGCTTCGACCGTCTCTTCGAGACGTTCAATCGAGTGGGTGATGCTTTGGATGATGACGTAGAAAATACCGAGCATCAATGCCGCACAAACAGCCAAAATAATTTCGATCATAAGGGCATTTGAATCAAGCGTTGCGAGATTTTTCTCTTTCATTTTCTCAACCAACTCTAGTTGTTCACTCCGAAGTTTATCGTATGTTTCAGCGGAAGTTTTTGTGATTTGTTGAAGTTTTTTTCCTTCCGGGCTTGAAGTAAATTCCGGATCGTGAATAAGATTCTCATTTTCGCTAATGATTTTTATACGAGGTTCGTTTAGTTTTTGCCATTCGGCATGCTGAGATGCGATGAGGGTTAGGCGCTGTTTGTTCTCTTCAGAACGGGTTATTGATTTTAGTTTCTCAATCGCTTCAGCGAGTTTGGTATTACGTTCTTTATACCGTTCGACAAACTCCTCTTTATACAGAAGCTGATACCCTCGGAGTTCCATCATGGCTCCATTGGTATGGGCGCGGATATCACCCAGCAAAACCATCCGTTCGGCTGTTTTTTTGGCATCGTTATTATTGGTATAGGCAAGATATCCCAAAATAACGTAACTGATAAAACTCAGAGCCATCAAGGCCATAAGTTTCCCTTTTATCGTTGCAAGATTAAACATGAGTAGCCTCCCTACCACTTGTATATTTTAAGTAAAGATTATAGCACAAAAAACAATAAAACAGTTTCTGTTATTTGAACGATGCAAGCTTGATGGTCGTTGTTTCAGGATCGAGCGGTTTGTCGTAGAGATACCCTTGGGCAAGGAGACAGCCGTTTTCGATCAAAAATTGCTCCTGTTCTTGTGTCTCTACCCCCTCGGCGATGACATCGAGTTTGAGATTTTGCGTCAGACCGATGATGGTTTTGGTGATAGCCATATCCTCTTCATCTTGGGGGATATCATGGATAAAACTTTGATCGATTTTTAGTTTGTGGAGGGGGAGCTTTTTGAGATAGGAGAGGGAGGAATATCCGGTGCCGAAATCATCGACCGAAATCTCGATCCCCAGTTTTTTAAACTCTCCGAGCACTTCGATCGCCTCTTCGGGATCACGCATAATCTGTGATTCGGTCACCTCGATCGCGATACAGGTGTGATCGCAATGGTAAAATTCCAAAATTGCCCACACCTCTTTGGCAATATTGCGGTTGGCAAGAGTTTTAGCCGAAAAATTGACGGCTGTTTTTGGGGCGATTATCCCTTTATTTCTCCAGATCATGTGTTGTTTCACCACATTTTCAAAGACATAAAAATCGAGTTCCTGAATCAATCCCGATTCTTCGCATAGGGTGATAAAATTGGCCGGTGATACGACCCCGAGTGTGGGATGTATCCAGCGTACCAATGCCTCCATTCCAACCCACATGTGAGAGAGGAGATCAACTTGGGGCTGATAATAAACGCTAAACTGTTCTTCTTTGAGGGCGATACGCAGAGCGTTTTCCATAACGACTCTTTCGAACGCTTTCTCCCCCATCTCATTGGCGTAAAACCGATAGGTATTCCGCCCTTCGTTTTTTGCACGGTACATCGCGGTATCGGCATTTTTGAGGAGTGTTTCAGAGTTCACTCCATCATCAGGGTAGAGAGCTATGCCTATGCTGACGCTAGTGTACAAAAGATGTCCATCCATAGAGAAAGGTTCTTTGAAAGTGTTGAGGAGCTTTTCCGCAATATCGATGAGATGCTCATTGTGTGTGATCCCATCAATCAGGATGTTAAATTCGTCGCCTCCCATCCGTGCAACGGTATCACATTCTCGGAATACTTTTTGGAGTCTTTCTGTAACCTGAATGAGGAGTTTATCACCGGTAGCATGCCCCAGTGAATCGTTGATCTGCTTGAAATGGTCGATATCGGCAAACAAAACAGCAATTTTTTCACGGGAACGTTGATTTTTTCGTATTGCCATTTGGAGGCGGTCTCGAAAGAGCACCCGATTGGGAAGTCCTGTGAGGGGGTCATGTGTTGCTTGATGGAGCAGCTGCTCTTGGGTTGCGGTGAGTTCGGAGATATCGGTATCGAAGATCACAGCGGCAGGGCGACCCAGATAGGTGAGTTTATGAACACTTGCCTGGACGGGGTAGAGTGAACTGTTTTTCCGTTTATGGCGCGAGATATTAGTGAGAACGGGGCTGATATTTTCTAGATATTGGCGAAACATCTCCAGCTGTTCCGGTGAGAGTTCAGGGTTTATATCCAACAACGTAAGCTCTTTGAGCTCTTCAAGAGTATAACCGAGCGCTTTAAGTGCTCCGTCGTTGGCATAGAGGTATTGAAAATTTTCGGTATCGACGACATACACTTCAATGGTGGCGTTTTGGACGATAGCGGCGAGCTCTTCGTTATGATTTTCGAGTTCGACTTGGTGGGTGATGTCGGTACGAAATCCCGCCACGATCAACGGTTCACCTACATCATCGAACAAGATTTTCGCCCGATCGTAGATCCAGAGCCAATGTCCCTCTTTATGGCGGACACGGTATCGGACATGGGCACTTTCAACTTTGTTGATGATGGAGTGCATTAAGACGCCGAATGCCCGTTCGGCATCTTCGGGATGGAGGAGGGCTTTCCATGATTCTATCGAGCTTTGGTATTCGTTTTCGTCATAACCGATGATCTCCAGCCACCGTTTGGAGACATAGGTAGAGTTGCTCTGGATATTGTATTCCCAAATGCCGTCTTCGGAGGAGCTGATGGCAAATTTAAGGCGACGGAATTCGTTTGATTGCTCTTCGTCGCAATTATTTATCTTTGGAAATGAAGATAGTGTTTTCAAAACAACTCCACCGTTCAACAAAAAATATCATTGAAAAATATGATAGCATAGTTTTCTCATATTTATCTTAATGCGGCGGAGAAATATTTCTTTGCTTCATCAGAACTGCTTTTATGTTCTACTATCGGATGAGGATAACCAAATATTTCCGTAGAACGTAAAGCGGCTTCATTATGGATAATTTTAGACGGAATCCCCTCTAACTCGTGAACCCACCGTCGAATGTAAACCCCCTGATAGTCAAATTTAGAGGCTTGAACATAGGGGTTGAAAATCCGAAAATAGGGTTGGGGATCGACCCCCGTCCCTGCACTCCATTGCCACGAGAGGATATTGGATGCGGCATCGTAGTCGTTGAGATGAGCCGCAAAGAATTGTTCTCCCCATTGCCATGGCAAGAGGAGATTTTTAGTGAAAAACGACGCCACTATCATCCGAACGCGATTGTGCATCTCTCCGGTACTTAACAGCTCACGTATCCCGGCATCGACGATCGGAACACCGGTACGTCCATGAGTGAATGCTTCGTAATAGCGTTCATTGGGGATACCTTTGAACGGATAGCGGAAGTTGTCATATGCGAGGTGGTGGAAATGGTACAAAAGCATGGCGTAAAATTCCCGAAAGATAATCTCTCTGAAAAACGGTTCCGTATCGATCCCCTCTTTTTTACGTTCCAAAAGCCATCGTAGTAAAGAACGGATTGAGAGGGTGCCGAACCGCAAATCACTGCTGAGGCGGGAGGTGTTTCCCATTGCCATGAAATCCCGATCACGAGAATAGGTAGTGATGTGAGAAGCAAAGAGATCGAGCTTTTGTTCGGGTATTTGGGTGAGCGCAGCGGGAAGTATCTGAGGGATAAATCCGATCGATTTCAAAGTAATCGGATTTGCACTATGGTGTGATCCCTCAATACAATGGAGCGTCTCAAAATCAAACGGAACCAGACTCTGCGAAACGGGGAAATACTCTCGCATATGTTCAGCTCTGAAAATAGATTTGGCTCGGTTGTAAAACGGCGTAAAAACCAAATAGGGAGTAGCATCGTTTTTGAGTACTTCATCGGGGGTAAAAATATAGGTATCCTGAAGATAGTTAAATGGCAATAGATGGGATATTTCTATATCACGTTCCCGTGCATATGAATCGTAATCTCCCGATGCGCACACTTCATCAAATGAATGTATGCTCAAAATCGAGGTAAAGACATCTTTCGGGTTGCCGTAAAAAAGTGCCAGATCTAGCCCTCGATCTCTGAGTTTAGTTTTAAGTTTAAGAAGGTTTTGGAAAATAAAGGTGACACGGCGATCATTACTCTCCAACGTATTTAAGATAGCAGGATCAAAGACAAAGATAGGGAGTACCTCTCCCTCTTGCGAGAGGAGAGGGTTGTCATCGATTCTAAGATCACGCCGAAACCATAAAATACGGCGCATGACTATTTTCCAGCATCAAGATGGGAACGGAGAGCAAGGGTTTTCGGATAGGGTTCCAAAAAAGCTTGATCGAGAAGATAGCGGATATCGTATTTTTTGGCATAGAGATGGATGGTTGAAAGGGGGACGATAAGGGGGATGATTTTGTGGGCAAAATCGGTTATTTGGGTATGAAGAACCTCTTTTTCGCTTGATGTGAGTTGATTTTTGAAAAAACCTGAGAGATGTTCGAGGACGTTTCGTGTTTTTTTGATCGTACTTTTGCGGGAGATCGCTGTTTTGAATCCAAGCTCGTACAGTGCCAATAACGTATCGAACGTTCTCTCATCACGATTGGCGACTATATTTCCAAGTTCACGATAGAGTTGCTCATCTTTGGACTGGAGGAGAAATTTATGAACGGTATGAAATTGGACGAGTTCTTTGTGAGAAGGGCGGTTGTTTTTGAACGATTCAAATCGCTCATACGCGAAAATTTGCATGACGAAATTTTCTCGAAGCCACGGATCTTGAAGTCTCCCTTCCTCTTCCATCGGAAGAAGGGGAAATTGTTCATGGCACATCGCGGCAAAAATTCCATCCTCTTTCCCTTCGCAAAATCCGTTTTCCAGATAGACCTTGGCACTTTTGAGACCGCAGCTGGGGGATTTGGATTTGAAAATAATGCCGCACAACGGATTTTGAGCTATACGTTCAATTTCCAGAGCGCTTTTTTCGACCAAACTATCGGTTCGGTCTTCACCGTCTTTGTTGCTGATGACACGAATAGTGTCGTTACTATTGACAAGACGGAGGGTAGGACGGGGGGTTCCATAGGCAAGATGTTCGGGACAAAAGGAGATAAAAGTGCAAAATGAACCCAGATCGTTAGTGATGAAAGGGTCATGTTTATGTCCGGCGTCGAAGCGTACTCGCTCCCCCAATAAACAAGCTGAGACGGCAATAATCATATAAAACTCCTCATAATGGATATTATACGATGGATCAGAGAGATATTGGTAGCCTTAATATGTCTATTAGAATTTCAGTGATTTTCTTTGGGAGGGGGAGTGTACTGATTGCGTTTATAATCTTTGGAGAGTTTTTGAAGTTCGGACTCCATTGTTTTTTGGGGTGCTTTGGGTTTATCGACAGGAAGGACAAATGCAAGTAAGATGAAAATGAGACTGAAAACAATACCGCTAAGAAGAGCCAGTACAATTTTGAGTTTGTCGTCATTCATGGTCATGCTCCACCGCTCATTTTGGTAGATGCATTATACACTAAAATAGGGCTAGGATAGTTTGCCTGAAGAGATGAGGTGATTGACCACATCCATATTTTTCATGACACGATTATAGTAAGGGCGATTGATCATTCCCCCGTTATATCCGCTGATTGCATAAAAGTGCTCTTGACGCTGGTTTTGGAGCAATACGAGATAATGTGTCGCTACTTGAGCGGAGAGTTTGATGTCACCAAGAAGACGACCTGCCAATTGAACATCATTAAGGTTATTAAGCCAACGGAGTTTTTTGACGTTTTGTGAAACATGGCGTGCGGTGGAAACTTTGATCTGCATCGGTCCGAGGGAAGCTTTTGTAAATGATTTTTTATGTTTATAATCACCGATAGTATTTTTTCCGGCACTGCTTTCCGTTAGACAGATTGCACTAACGGTATTTTCATAGGTCTTGCCGTTTTTGTCAGGAATTGATTTGGCAACGTCACGGACAGTTTGGAGAACTTGGAGTTGTTTTGGGGTCATTGCATCAGCTGTGAGTGATAAAAACATCAGTACTATTAGGGAAAGAATTCTCAAATTTACACCTCGAAAATGGAATGTGAAATTTTAGGGTAGTGTGGAGCGGATAACAATGGTGTGAAGTTTTTAAATGAATCAGTTAAGAAAAACTAATAGAAAACATCCCTATTGCACCCTACAGCGGGAAAGGAGAGTTTAAGTTTAGGGGATAAAACTGACTAAAATTGTTTAAAAATATTATAATTATGGATGTTAGTTTAAGTTTTAAGGTAAAAAATTTTCTAAAAAGAGTAAAAAAAACGGTGAAAAAAATGATCTTGAGTAAAAATGAAACATGTTTTGTCCGATTTATCCTCTTACTCATTTTTGCCACAACGTTGTATGGTGAAATGAGTGTCGGAATTCTGACCTCTATTGATATGAATAGCAAGCAGACGCTCCTTAATCGGAACACAACGATTGTTTGTGAAGCTTTCGGTGTTATACCATTAGAAAAAATGGTAGAAAACGGAGCGAGTCCAGAGGAGTGCCGCAAACATATCGGTGAGTTTTACAGAACCCATCCGCATAAAAAAGTATTCGCAAAAGAACATTTATATATTCAACAAACGTACCATTATGAAAAAATTGGGCAGGGGTGTATACTTTATGCGAACGGGGCAGAGACTCTGAGTGAAATGTTGCTTGAAAACGGACTTGCTTTGATTGATCCGGCATTTAACAACAGCGAATGGAACGGAAGGTTAAAAAAAGCACAAACGGGGGCACAGAGCAGTAAAACCGGGCTTCACGATACTTTAATCCAAAAGTTTTGTATGAAGGGGGAACAATAACTATTTTTCTTCTTGGGAGGTAAGATAAATCCAATACTCTTTGTGGGTTTTTCCCTGATCGAGAAAATAGAGTTGTAATATGGCTACCCGATAGAGGGTAATTGCCATTTTTGCGTAAGGGATAGCGAGAGAGATTGATAGCCACCAAGGCTGTTCACGGTCCCCTTTGGAGAGGATCATCTCTTCTACGCCGATATTTTTGCTTAGGTACAGGCCGAATGCGATGGAAAAAACAAAATTAAGAATTAATCCGAAAATCGCATACGCAAACGTGTCTTGAGAACCTAAATCGAACATTCGAATTTACTCTTTATAGTTTTTGATCGCGTCTTCGAGGATTTTAGTCGCTGAGGCTTTGTCTTCAAATCCTTTTACTTTTACCCATTTGCCCGGTTCAAGCATTTTATAGGTTTCAAAGAAGTTTTGGATTTTTGCCAATGTATGTTTCGGGATATCGTTAAGATCTTGGATCTCTTCGAAGGTTGGATCGATTTTTGACGTAGGAACCGCAAGGAGCTTTTCGTCGATACCGCTTTCATCTTCCATGATCAAAACACCGACAAGACGGCAGTTAATGACACATCCCTCAACCATAGGATATTCGGTAAGAACCAAAATGTCTGCCGGATCACCGTCTTGGGAAAGAGTTTTGTTAACAAATCCGTAGTTCGCCGGATAATACATTGCCGAGTGCATTACACGGTCTAACACCAAGGCACCGCTCTCTTTTTCAACTTCGTATTTGATGTTTGAACCGCAAGCGATTTCGATGATCGCTTTGACTTTGTCCGGGTTTTCGCCGTAACCGATTTTACTAAGATCCATGGGTGTACCTCTGTAAGTATAAAATAATGAGGCGGATTGTAACGAAAGAAACTAAAAGGTTCATTGAAACCGCACGTAGTAAATCTATTTTAATGAACTTTATACTAAAATCCGTGATCGTGTAAAGATTACGCGTGCAAACAATAATCAGGGGGTAGTGAATGGCTTTACTGAAAACAGTAATGAACTATTTGACAAAGTTTCAATCCAAAAATGCCCCGGAATCTCAAAACTTTGCAAGTGAGACAGTATGCGCAGCGACGGCCGAACGGGTCGACGGTGCCAAAGTCGCTGCTATCGCGGCGGCACTGCATCACCATGATTTGGAAAACAATGATGTACGAGCCAAAGTCGCTGCCATCGCGGCCGCACTTCACCATCATGAACTTGAAAATTCTCAAAACGGTGGTATCGTCGGTATTGCTGCATTGATTGCCGCAATCCACCACCATAACACTAAAAAGAAGTAGGGATTACGTAAATGGCAAAAAAATACATCGATGTGATGGACACTACGTTCCGTGACGGATTCCAGTCCGTATTCGGAGGACGAGTGTTAATGGAAGATTTCTTCCCTGCGGTCGAAGCGGCCAAAGAGGCGGGAATCCGACATTTCGAATTTGGAGGCGGAGCGCGCTTTCAAAGTCTTTTTTTCTATCTGAACGAGAATGCGTTTGATATGATGGATCGTTTTCGCGCTATCGTGGGACCGGATGCCAATCTCCAAACGCTTGCTCGCGGTGTTAATACAGTTATGTTGGATACCGGAAGCCGTGAAATGGTCGATTTGCATGCAAAAATGTTTAAAAAACACGGAACGACCACTATTCGAAACTTCGACGCCCTCAATGATGTGGAAAATCTCAAATATTCGGGTGAACGGATCGTTCATCACGGTTTGAAACACGAAGTGGTCGTCACCATGATGGATCTTCCTCCGGGATGTGTCGGCGCGCATGACGTTGCGTTTTATGAAAAAACGCTTCGTGAGATTTTGGATTCGGGTATTCCGTACAGCTCCATTTGTTTTAAAGATGCGAGCGGTACGTCGAGCCCGCAAAAAGTGTACGAAACACTCCAAATGGCTCGCCGTTTAGTCCCTGAGGGGACCCACCTTCGTCTTCACACCCATGAGACAGCGGGGGTGAGTGTCGGATGTTACCTTGCAGCGTTGGATGCAGGGGTTGACGGTATCGATATGGCGGCGGCTCCTGTAAGCGGCGGTACATCCCAACCGGATATTTTGACGATGCTTCACGCGGTAAAAGGGAAAAACTTTGACCTTGGCGGACTTGATGTCGAAAAAATCCTCAAATACGAGGATGTTCTTCAAGACTGTTTGAAAGACTACTTCATGCCGCCGGAAGCGACGCAGGTTTCTCCGTTGATTCCGTTCTCTCCGATGCCAGGGGGTGCACTGACTGCGAATACGCAAATGATGCGTGATAACAATATGTTGGATCGTTATCCGGAAGTTATCCGTGCGATGCGCGAAGTGGTTGAGAAAGGGGGATACGGAACATCTGTTACTCCGGTATCTCAGTTTTATTTTCAGCAGGCACTTAACAACGCCTTGATGGGACCATGGAAAAAAATCGCACCGGGTTACGGTAAAATGGTATTGGGCTACTTTGGTAAAACACCTACTGCACCGGATGAGGAAATCGTTCGTATCGCAGCGGAACAACTCAAGCTTGAGCCGACAACCGAAAATGCGATTGACATAGCCGATCGTGACGAAACAAAATCGATCGCCTATTGGACTCAAAAATTGAGTGACGAAGGACTTGAAGCAACCGATGAAAATATTTTCATTGCGGCTTCATGCGATGTCAAAGGTATCGCATTCTTAAAAGGGGAAGCGACGGTTAACGTTCGTAAAAACAGCCCTAAAACTGAAACACAATCAAAACCAATCAAACTTGAGGAGAATTTCGAAATGGCAAATGGAACTTACACAGTAATCGTAGACGGACAACAATATAATGTTCAAATCGTAGGTGGACAAGCAACCGTTCAAAACGTAGCACCGGTAGTTGCTGCACCAGTCGCTGCACCTGCGGCAGTAACAGCTGCACCGGCTGCACCGGCAGTGAATGCAAACGCAATTTGCGCTGAACTTCCGGGATCTGTCTTTAAAGTATTGGCATCTGTTGGCGATAGTGTAAACGCAGGGGATAAAATCATGATCCTTGAAGCGATGAAAATGGAAATCGACGTATTCGCTCCACGTACAGGTAAAATCACTTCTATCAGTGTTCAACCGAACGATAAAATCGAAGCTGGACAAGTTCTCGCAGTCGTTGAATAATCGTTCTCTCCCTCTTAACGGGAGAGTTGCTTCATCTCCATATCATTCATCTTTTCTACAATCAACGGTAAAATATTTTCACTTTTTGTTTTGTCGATAAATCCATCGGCACCGAGTCCCGCCGCTTCGCGTTTATTATTATCTCCCGTCATAGAGCTGTTGACGATAATCGGGATCGATTTGGTTTCAGGATTGCCTTTTAGGCGTTGAATAACGGTAAATCCGGACATTTCAGGCATCTCGATATCGGTGATTATTGCCGGAATCGAGGATGGATTAGGGTGTCTGGCGATAAATTCGATCATATCTTTGCCGTTATTGAAGATTTGATATCCGATATGGGCATGTTCAAAAATAAGTCTAAGATGGTGTTGCGCTGTTTTTGAATCCTCAGCAATTAAGACAATACCGTTTTTAAGTTTAGGAGGGACATCGATCCCTGCCAAAGAATTTCCTGCATTTTCGACATTAACCATTGCCTGAGGGATAACTTCTGCCAAAAGTTTTTCATAATCAAGTACCAAACAAAGGCTTCCGTCATCCAGACGGGTATCGTTGATCACCAATCCGTCATCTCCCAACCGGTAGCTGTCGGGGGAATGCATCTCATTCCAGTTCTTTTTGACGACGCGATAGGCATACATAATCCGAATCCCGATGATAACCCCGTTAAAATCACAAATGAGGAGATTTGAGGTTCGTTTGGCTTGATCTCCTAGCTCATGCCCTAGCCAGCGGGGGAGATTGAGGATAGGGATTTGCAGTTCACGCAGTACGATAGTCCCTTCCAGCAATGGATGCGCCCCGGGGATTTGAGTGAGATGGTGGCGTTTGGATTCGACAACCTCGCGGGTTTTGAAAACATTGATGGCATAGTAGGGTGAAGATTCATCCGCATCAATTTTAAAAACTAATAATTGAACTTCATTGTTTTTAGCAAGATTCGTAGCGGCGTCGACGTGTTCTAAAAGAGACATAGTGACCTCGAAAATATTTATATTTTTTAATCATATCCAATTCGGGGATTTTTTTTACTAAAATCTAAAGGGTGCGATAGGTAAAATGCGCAAATATCCTCAAAATCCTCTGTTTTAAGTGAGAAAAGTTGATGACAGCAAATTCGACAACCTCCTGTCCGCTTGATTGTTTCGATGCGTGTCGGATTACCCTAAATCCGGAGGGGAAGCTCAAAGGGGATAAATCCCATCCCGTAACACGCGGTTATCTGTGCCCAAATCTCAACCATTATCATGAGTATCCGCGTATTCAAACGCCCCGATTCCGAGGTGAAGAGATCACGATGGAAGAGGCTTTGAATCGACTCAAAACGGAGCTTGAAAACTCCAAACCCCATGAAGTGCTCTATTATCGTGGGAGCGGCAATCTCGGACTGATGCAACGTTCCACCGAACATTTTTTCGGAGGGTTCGGTGCTGTCGGTACTTCGGGATCGCTGTGTGACGGTGCCGGTGAATCGGGGATCATGGCGGGACGTGGAAAAAATTATCCTTTGTCGCCCGTGATGATCGCGCAAAGCGAAGTGGTGATCGTATGGGGAAAAAATCCCCACGTCAGCCATTCGCATCTCCTCCCTTTTTTAGAGGGCAAAACCCTTATCGTGATCGATCCTATACGAACCCCTTTGGCGGAGAAAGCCGATCTGCATATCCAAATCCGTCCTCACGGCGATTTGCATTTGGCATTGCTCCTGAGCCGTTTTGCCATGATCGAACGGATACACGATGTGGAATTTTGCGACGCATTCGCAAGCGGCTATGAAGAGTATTACGAGCTCACACAGGGGCTGAGGATCAAAGCGACCCTTGAATCGATCGATGTGGCGCTGCACCAAATCGGAGAGGTACTCTCCCTCATTGAGGGGAAAAAGACGGTGATTCTGGTCGGGACGGGAGTGCAAAAATACCGTAACGGCGATGAAGTGCTCCGCGCGATTGATGGATTTGCGGCGTTGATGGGGCTGTTCGGAAAAGAGGGGTGCGGGGTGAGCTTTTTAGGCAATTCTACCGAATCGCTGGAAATTCCGTTTCAGCGGTGTACCAAAAAAGTTCCCAAACCGACGGTCGATTTTTCGAAATACAAAACGGTATTTGTCCAAGGTACCAACCCCCTTGCCCAAATGCCCTCATCACTCAGAGTTGAAGAGGGGTTCAAAAAAGCTGAATTTAGCATCTATTTCGGTCTTTATGAGAATGAAACCTCTGCTCATGCCGATCTCGTTATTCCGGCACAGAGCTTTTTGGAGAAAAACGATATCCGCAGTTCGTACGGTGATTTTAGCTGTGAAATGATGCCGAAGCTTCAAGAACCTCTATGGGGTATCAGCGAATACGATTTGAGCGCTTTTTTGTGTCGCGCATTTGGGATTCCCATCGAAGATGAACGCCATTATTTAGAGGGTTTTAAAGGACAAATCGAGTATAGTGACGGGATCGGTTATCGTCCGGATTCCCCCGCCATCCCTTATGCCGATGGGTTTGGAGAGGATGAATTCCAGTTTTTGGAAGAGGCGAGTTTGGAACTCGGATCGGAAGAGGGTTTTCATCTCCTCACCAACAAACACCCGCGAGGACTCAACTCGCAGTTTTATCGTGACACAAAGGTCTATTTTCACCCCGATGCTGGATTCGGTGCGGGTGAGCGGGTTTTTTTGGAAACGCAGCATGGAGCGGCTCAAATGGAGGTTGCTTTGGATGAGCATCTTAGGGGTGATTGTCTGCTGATGTATGCGGGAAACCCACTGGTGAACCGTCTAACCCCGCCGTGGATCAGTTACGAGGGGGAAAATGCGGTCTATCAAGAAACTAAAATAAAGGTAACAAAAGTATGATGAACAATTTTGAAAATTATGTATTGCCCACCTACGGACGCCAAAAGGTAAGTTTTGTTTCGGGGAAAAATGCGACGCTGATCGATTCCGAGGGTAAAGAGTATGTCGATTTCGCCGCAGGGATCGCCGTGTGCAGCGTCGGTCACGCTAATGATCGCCTCACCAAAGCGATTTGCGATCAGGTGAGCAAAGTGATCCATGTCTCCAACCTCTATTACATCGAACCTCAGGCGGAATGCGCGCGCCGTATCGTTGAACTCAGCGGGTATGACATGAAATGTTTTTTCGGCAACAGCGGAGCCGAAGCCAATGAGGGGGCGATCAAAATTGCCCGCAAATACGGAGAGATTGAAGGGCAACCGAAGCGTTATAAAATCATCACTCTCGATCACTCGTTCCACGGGCGTACGATTACAGCGCTCAAAGCGACGGGTCAAGAGTCGATGCACAACTATTTCGGACCGTTCCCTGATGGATTCGTTTATGCCAAAAATATCGATGAAATCGAATCGCTGCTCGATGATCATACGGTAGCGGTGATGATCGAACTGGTGCAAGGGGAGGGGGGAGTTCAGCCTCAAGATCGTGCCAAAGTTCAGGCTTTAGCCGCATTGCTCAAATCGCGCGATATTTTGCTAATGGTGGATGAAGTGCAAACGGGAATCTATCGTACAGGGGAATTTTTGGCTTCAAACCTCTATGGGATTGAACCCGATGTGATTACCCTCGCAAAAGGGCTAGGGGGCGGTGTCCCGATCGGCGTGGTTATGACATCCAAAAAAGATATTTTTGCTCCCGGCGATCACGGCTCGACATTCGGAGGAAACTACCTCTCAACGGCTGCGGCGAACGAAGTATTGGATATTCTTGAAGAGCTGAAAGCGAGCGGCGAACTTGATGAGCATCTTCTCTATTTTGAGGGTGCTTTGGCTAAATTTGCCTCATCCCATCCGGCGATCTTTTTGGAGCATGTCGGATTGGGGATGATGCGCGGACTACGCGTATGTGACGCCGATACACTCGGTAAAATTATCAACGCCGCACGCGAAGCAGGGGTTATCGTTCTCAAAGCAGGACGCAATACTCTCCGATTCCTCCCGCCGCTCACCATTACCAAAGCCGATATTGATGAAGGGTTTGCCCGCCTCGAAAAAGCGGTTGCATCACTCTAGGAGCGTGTGTGCGATTTAGTGATTATATGGAGCAATGGCTCTACGGAAAAGAGGGATATTACGCAACGTATCGTCCGATCGGTAAAAAAGGGGATTTTTACACGGCAGTGAGTACCTCTAAATTTTTCGGGGGAGCGATCGCAAACCATATCATCAAACGCCTTGATGAGGGGTTTTTGCGTTCCGATTCGCTGATATGTGAGATCGGTGCCCATCACGGCTATTTGTTGGCTGATATTATCGAGTTTATCCATACACTCCGCCCCTCATTGCTGCATACGCTTCGCTTTGGGATCAATGAGCGTTTTGAACACCTCCGCGATGCCCAAAAACGGTATTTTGACGAGTCGTTTGGGAATGCGGTGACATTGGAGCATTACAGCGATTTAAGCGAATTGGATGAGATGTGTACCTTTTTCATCGCCAATGAGATTTTCGATGCCTTCCCGTGCGAACTGTTTTATAAAGGACATATCGGACGAGTTGAAGACCACGAGATAATTTTTGATGTTGACGATCCTGAAATCACTGCATTGGCAGAAAAATATCAGCAAGATCGGGGCGAAATCGCGG
Organism: uncultured Sulfuricurvum sp.; assembly: GCA_964495485.1. Classification (GTDB taxonomy): domain Bacteria; phylum Campylobacterota; class Campylobacteria; order Campylobacterales; family Sulfurimonadaceae; genus Sulfuricurvum. The sequence goes on along the minus strand of CAZBVJ010000002.1, from coordinate 227,719 downwards.
TAGGCTACGAATCGTTTGCCAGCGTGATGGCTAAAACCTCAAAGCGATTTGAATTTATGAGTTTCGATTACGGTGAGCTGAGTGCACGGAGCGATTTTTCGATCCGTGTCTATCGTGAGCATGAGACCTATCCGCTCTTTGATGAGGGGTTGAATCGCTCCGAAGCGTTCGGAGGGACCGACATCACCTATGATGTCAATTTCACCCATGTCAAAGAGGCGTTTGCCGCTTCAGGGATCGAATGTGTTCAGTACGCTACACAGCTGGTTGCGTTGGTCGAGATGGGGATTTTGGATTTGCTCGCAATGCTCAAAGAGCATGCCGGAGATGAGATATACACCCAAGAACTTGAAAAGGTTAAAATCCTCATTACCCCCTCTTTGATGGGGGAACGGTTTAAAATGATCCGATTTACAAAAGGATAACCGATGCGTTTCGCAGCCCTTATTTGGTTGATTGCCGCCTCCTTGTATGGGGGGGTATTGCACGATTGCGCTTTTGAGGGGAACATCCCTAAACTTCAAGAGCATTTGCGTCTGCACAAAGGGGTGGACGAACCTAACGGTGCGGGGTTGAGTGCTTTACACGTGGCGATCAAGATGGGTGATTTGAAAATAGCCAAAATCTTGCTCGAAAACGGTGCCGATATCAATTTCCAAGACAACAACGGTAACACGCCGTTGATCCTCGCCGTCAAGAAAAAAGATGTGGAGCTGGTAACGTTTGTCGTCCTCCGAGGGGCGGACATCAATCTCGCCAACAACGACGGAATCACACCACTCCATCAGGCGGCGTTCAGCGGCAATGAAAAAGTGGTCGATTTTTTGCTCAAAGCCAAAGCCGATCCCCACCTCAAAAACAATGACGGAGCGACGGCGTATGATTTCGCGATCGCAAAAGGGAATTTTCAAATTGCCCAACTCATTAAAATGTCGATGTAGGAGTTAAAATGAATATTAAAGTAAATGGTGAGATCAGGGACGTTTCCGAGGGGACGACGATGCTGGGGTTAATCACCTCATTGGGATTGGCAGAACGAGTTATGGCATCGGCGCTGAATATGGAGATCGTCAAACAAGACGCGTGGGATAAAGCGGTTTTAAAAGAGGGTGATGTGATCGAACTGCTCGATTTTGTCGGGGGAGGGTGAATATCACCCCATATTTTTTTTCAATACTTCGATCGGCATTACAAACATCGCTTTGAACAGCGGTGATACCCGTGTCGTTTGATTATCGATGACCTCAAGTGCGGCAAAACTAAACCCCTCTCCATCTTCGCTGTTGTTCGGTTTGACGGTAAACGTGAGAGGTTTGAGGGTGCGGATCATGTTGAGGATATTTTTGTGCCGTTTGTCTTCAGAGGGGAGTAGAATATTTCCGTCCTTGGTTCGCACTTTAGCCGACTCGATCAACAATCTCCAGTTATCGGCATGGAGCGTTTTATTCCATGTCATGGTGCCGTTGGCATAGTTGATCTGTTTTTTCTCTGCAACGATGATTCCCTCGCGGGTATTGCGGATCGTTTCGGCAAGATTGAGGAAAAAGTTTTTGCCTCCTACTGCGGTTGCGCACTCATTGAGGAGAATTTCTAGGTTTTTTTCGGTAGGCATATTCTTTTCCTTTACTTTATACGCATAATACCCAAATAACGATGGGTTTATCCCTCCAACATCTCTACAAGTTTTTGGTATTTGGTTTTGAGGATCAGATACTCCTTGTTGAGATCTTCATACGCCTGTTTGTAATCGATCTCTTCGTCACTTTGGGCAGGTGTTTCGATTTTAGGGGTTGGGACATTGCCATCGTATTCGACGTAGAGTACTTTGCGCCCGTTTTCTTCTTTCTCCATGCTTTTAAGCTCACCGTTCATCGTCTTTTTGAGGACACTGTGGATACTTTGGCGGTGAATCGAGGCGTATTTTTGAATCGTGATAAAATTTTCCATATTCTTCTCCTAAAGTGCGATTTTACGGACGATTATTCCGCTCAGATAGTCTGAATTTGGGATATTCACTACGTAGGGGTGATCGCTGTCAGCACGGAGCTCTTCGAGGATCTCAAGAGGTGTCCCCGTTTTTGCCGAAGCTTCACGGGCAATCTCCAAAAGCTCTTCCAAAGCAATATGGTGCGAACACGAAAAGAGGGCTACAATACCGTTCTCTTTAGCAAGCGAGAGTCCTGCGGAGAAGAGAAATTTGAACCCTTTGATCGCCCCCTCTACCTCTTTTTTGGTTTTGGCAAACGGCGGGGGATCAAGGAGAACCGCATCATAGCGGCGCTCAGCCATTTTTTCGAGAGTCAGAAAATCAAATGCGTCTTGTTTGATGACATCACATTCTCCGAATCCGTTGAGGGTGAGATTGTGGCGTACTTGGGTGAGTGCGTGGTCGGAGAGATCGACGAAACGGACATCGGCTCCGTTACGCAGAGCATAAAGCCCAAATCCTCCCGCATTGCAAAATACATCGAGCACGTTCATCCCCTGATGCAGATATTCTGAGGTGATCCGTCGGTTACGGCGCTGATCGAGATAAAATCCGGTCTTTTGCCCTTCATGGAGATTGACGCTGAATTTGACGCCGTGTTCGGTAATAACGATCTCTTCGGGGACGTTTCCGTGGATAATACCGTTGTGAGTTTCAATCCCCTCTTTGGTGCGTACTTTGGCATCAGATTTGTCGATAATTCCCAGAGGATTTACCACGGTGATGAGAGCTGAGAGGATAGATTGGCGGTGGCGCTCCATACCCAGCGTATTGATCTGGATGGCGAGATAGTTGTTGTAGCGATCGACAATGAGTCCCGGAAGAAAATCGGCTTCGGAGTGGATAAGGCGATACGCATCGGATTGTTCGGCAATACGGGAGCGTTTGGCGAGGGCAGTGGTGATCCGCTCACGGAAAAACACTTCATCGATCTCACATCGCTTAAAACTGAGTACCCGGACCGAAATTTGGCTTTTGCGGTTGAGATAGCCGAGGGCTAGAAATTCACCGTTCGGGGCGAGGATTTCGACACTATCGCCATCGCTAATATCATCAGGGGCAATCATTTCGTTTTGATAGACCCAGCAGAAGAAATTGCGAAGGTTTCGGGCGGCGTTTTTGGTGATCGTGATTTGGTGCATGGTTGTCCTCGTTTTGGTCGTGAAATGATACCCTAGAGGCTCTAAGAGAGTGTTAAAGTTTTTCGATAGCGACCACGGCGATCGCATATTCTCCGTCATGGGTTATGGAGACACTGAGACTTTGAATACCGAAAGCTTCTTTCACTCGCGGCGAAAGATCGATAAGAGGGGTACCTTTGGGGCTCTTGGAAAGATATATATCGTGAAAACCGCATTCAGAACCTATTCCGGTACCGAGTGCTTTCGAGCACGCCTCTTTAGCCGCCCAAAACCCGCTCGCGGTTCGATAATTTTTGATTAAAGATATCTCATTTTCGGATAGAAATTTATGAAGTCCGCGATCGCCGAAACGCTCCATATAGCGTTTCATCCGATCGGTTTTAATAAGGTCGATCCCGATCATTGCACCACGAAGTCGGTGAAGTAGACGTTTTTAACTTTACCGTCTTTGAGACGGGTGTTCAAATCACTGACAATTTGCTCTTTGAGTTTCTCTTTCCCTTTGATCGTCGAGATCTCCTCGAGGGATTTTGAACTTAAAATACGGATAATTATATCTCGGAAAACCGGTTTTTTCTGATCGAGTTCAGGGGAGAGTTCTTCACCTTCGATTTCAAGATTCATCTCCACTTTAAGATAACGGCGACCGCTCTCTGAGAGAAGGTTGACCGTGAATACATCCAGAGGATACATTAAACCCACTTCGGTTGATTCGCCGCCGTGAGACCCCTCTGCTGCATGCTCATCGGCGGGAGCCGCTTCTCCATCGTGAGCCTCCGCCGCAACTTCTGTTTTGGCTCCTTGTGCACCTTCCGCCTCAGCATCGTGGTTCCCCATCATGAGCGCAGCGACAACGCCGCCTATCACTAATATCAATACCAAAACGACAATGATAATGATAAGGAGTAAATTACTTTTTTTCTTTTCGCCACCCTCGGGTGCTGCTTCTTCGTTTTCGTGTTCTTTATCGGCCATCCATAGCTCCTCAAGATAATGTTGTTCGCTTATTGTAGCGCGAAACTTTTGAATTTTGGGTTGATTTAGCTAAACTTACTGCAAGAAAATAAGGAAATATCTATGGTAGAGAGATTTTTAGGGTATATCGGTCGTCCGTTTCTCCATTTTTATGAAACAATAGAACGGTTTGGTTTATTCATACTCTTTCAATTTTCATTGTTTAAACTTTATTCGCTTGCATTTAAACGCTACAAAATTGTCTTGACTCAAATCGAAGTGATCGGATTAGGATGTATGGGGGTTATCTCCCTTACAGCCCTTTTTACGGGGATGGTCGAAGCGATTCAGCTCTATGATGGATTTCATCAGTTCGGGGTCGAAAATTTTATCGGTTATACGATTTTCCTCTCTATCACCAAAGAACTGGGACCGGTGTTTGCGTCACTCATGCTGATTTCGCGCTCGATCAGTGCGATGGCGGCAGAACTGGGGACGATGCGGGTGAGTGAGCAGATCGATGCAATCGATATTTTGGGGGTCGATTCCAAAGAGTATCTGATTACCCCCCGAATTATCGCAACGGTGATCTCGTTGCCGTTATTGGTCATTTGGTTCGATTTTATCGCGATTGGATCGGCATATGTGATCTCAACAAGTGTTTTGGGAATCAATCCGATTGCGTACCAAGAGACATTGATGCGTTTGGGGGAATTTAATGACATTATGACCGGGGTGATCAAAGCGGCCGTATTCGGATTTATCGTCAGCTCCATCGGAAGCTACATCGGTTATCACACGAGCGGAGGAGCGCGAGGAGTCGGACAATCGACGATTTACGCCGTTGTTTACTCTGCCGTAGCGATTTTCGTCGCTAACTATTTTCTCTCCGCGCTCTTTTTATATTTGGATTGGTAATAGTGCCGTTCGTGGTGAGCGTGTCGAACCATGAACATGCCCTTCGACATTGCTCAGGGTGAACGGGATATCAATCCCCCAGCTCACTCAATGGACGAAACTGATAGGTGTCGGGATCGTAATAGTCGATAGCGCCCGTTTCGATGTCGTAGTACCATCCGTGGATAAAGAGTTTCTCTTCCAAAACCAGTTTTTTAACATACGGATAGGTAAGGAGATTCTCGATTTGAGTTACGATCGAGAGTCGCTCTGTAGCGCGGAGAAGCTCTTCACGCGTAGCGGTCTCTCCCAAAGCGAGGGTTGCCATTGACTTGGCTTTCTCCCCCAGGGTAAGCCATTTGGCAGTATGGATCATCGAGGTATCGCATGATGATTTATAAAGCGATTCGATTGCGCCGCAGTGAGAGTGGCCGCAGATGATGATTTCGGAAACCCCTAAAGCCAAGACCGCGTATTCAATCCCTGCCGCTGTGGAGTGGAAATCTTCATCCGGTTTATAGGGAGCGACGAAATTGCCGACATTGCGGACGACGAAAAGATCACCGGGACTCGATTGGACGATGAGATCGGGGATTACGCGTGAATCGGAACAGCCGATAAAAAGGGCACGGGGATTTTGCCCCTCTTTTACGAGAGAAAGCAGTTGGGTTTCATGCTTTTTAAAATAGCTCTTCTGAAACGTTTCGTTCCCGTCGGCAAACTCTTTGAGACGTTGGAGGCTCAGGTCTGCGGCATTTTTGCTTAACGGCACTCTTCAATCCCCAAACATTTGATGATCGCATCGTACACTTTTCCCCCTTCGCGGTCGCAATCGTCATGATATTCGATTGTGATCATCCGTTTCCCCTCGGTAACGGCACCACCGTAGATATTGGGGGTCAACGAACATAGCGATGTGCACTCGGCAATCGCTTTTTCAATCATCTGATGTTCTTCTTCGGTCGAATATGCAAGAGAAAGCTTAGTGTATCGCTCTTCGGATTTATGGTCGGCAACAATAGAACATACTGGCATAAAATATCCTTCGTTTTGATTTTGTTATTATACGAAAATTAGGTTAAAACCATTCAATCAGTTTACTTACTTCGTCAATTTCGTAGCATTTGACGGCGGTTTTTTCCAACGGTTTTTTCGGAATGAGGGCTTTGGTAATTTGTTGAGAAGCCGCCTCTTTGAGCCGCTGATCGAGTTGATACACCTCGCGAATGTCCCCTACGAGGGAAACTTCGCCGATAAACACCGTCTCTTTGGAGATGGCGCGGTTACGGAAACTGCTGATGATGGCGGCGAGAATCGCCAGATCGGCGGAAGTCTCGGTGATTTTGATCCCCCCCGTGATGTTGATAAAAACATCGTAGCTGTTGAGAGGGATTTCGAGCTTCCGCTCCAGCAGGGCTAAGAGCATATTGAGGCGGTTGTTCTCGAATCCCGTCGCCTGACGTTTCGGGTTGGGGGCGTGGGTGTCGCTCACCAATGCCTGGACTTCGAGGACGATAGGGCGGGTTCCCTCCATGATGACGGTGAGGGCGGAACCGCTTTGGGATTTGGTTCGGTTAAAAAAGCGCGAAGAGAGATCTTTTGCCGAGACCAGACCATCGTGGCGCATCTCGAATACCCCGATCTCGCTGGTGGGACCAAAACGGTTTTTGAATCCGCGCAGGATACGGAGTTCATGTCCGCTGTCCCCTTCAAAATAGAGAACAACGTCCACCATGTGCTCCAATACGCGCGGTCCTGCGATGGAACCCTCTTTGGTAATATGACCGATGATGAAGATGGCGATTTTCCGCTCTTTGGCGATCCGCATCAGATCAAAGGTTATTTGGCGTACCTGCGTCACCGACCCTGGTGCGGAGGCGATGGTTTCGGAGTAGAGGGTTTGGATCGAGTCGATGATGATACACTCATACGCACGTTCATGCAACTCGGCGAGAACCTGCTCAAGCCGTATCTCGGCGAGGAGATAGAGATTGTCGACATTGGCTCCCAAACGATTCGCTCGGAGTTTGATCTGACCTTCGCTCTCCTCACCTGAAACGTAGAGGACGTTGCGGTTTTGACGCGCCAGATTGGAGCCAATTTTGAGGAGCAAAGTCGATTTTCCCACTCCCGGGCTTCCACCGATCAGGACGAGTGAGCCGGGGACGACACCGCCGCCAAGAACCATATCGAGTTCGGCATCATCACTGCTGAAACGCTCTGTGTGTTCTTCGACGATTTGGGTGATCTCTTTGGCTTTTGTCGCTCCTGAACCTGACGACGCAGAGGTGAGTTTGATGATCTCCTGCTGTTGCTCGTTTAGCTCGATCAGCGATTCCCAAGCACCGCAGTTGGTACATTTTCCCATCCATTTTGGGGTGGTGAATCCGCAGTGCTGACATTCGAAGAGGACAGTTTTTTTCTTAGCCATATTAATGTGGTCACTTTGTCGCGAAATAAATTATCAAAGGGAGAAGAATCAAAACAGAAAAGATAATCATCATTTGCTTGTCACTGATTTTTGCTGATGATGATTCTTCCTCTGAAGATTCGGTTTTTGGTAAAGGCTTATAAGAGAGCAACGCGATAAACACAAGAACTGCAATGCTCAATGAAGATAGTAACGTTTCCAGAAAATTTCCGAAACCTTCAATGGGTTCCGAAGGCGTCGGTGAGAGAGCAAGTAGAATAAAGAATGAAAGTATCCCGATAATACTCGCAAAAATAAGTTTGCCAATACCAGAAAAAAGAAAATTCATAGATTACTCCGACTGGAAGATCGCATCCAAAATCCCGTCCACAAACTCGTATTTGTCAAACGGTATCAGATGATCGGGTTGTTCACCGACACCGATATAGAGGATCGGGAGGGAGAGGGCGTAGGCGATGGAAAATACCGATCCCCCTTTGGCGGTTCCATCAAGCTTTGTGATGATGATCCCATCGACCCCTACCATTTCGTTAAATGCTTTGGCCTGAGCAATCGCCGAAGAGCCTTGAGTCCCATCGAGGATCAAGATTTTACGGTGAGGTGCGCCGGTATGGGCTTTGTCACAGATTCGGACGATTTTTTTGAGTTCGTTACCGAGATTGGTTTGGGTATGGAGCCGTCCGGCAGTATCAATGATTACCTGCTCAAATCCGCGTGCTTTGGCCGATTCGATCGTGTCATATGCCACGGCGCTCGGATCATGCCCTTGGCGTGAGGAGATGATTGGGACATCGAGTTTATCTGCCCAGCGGGTGAGCTGTTCGATCGCGGCGGCACGGAAAGTATCACCCGCTCCGAGAATCACCCGTTCGCCGTTATTCAAATGGCGTTGTGCGAGTTTGGCAATGGTGGTCGTTTTCCCCGCGCCGTTAACGCCGATGATAAGGGTAACGGTCGGTTTTTCGGGATTCTCTGGGAGTGTGTTTTGGGCATACGCCAAGGTTGCTAGGAGTTTGGAACGGAGCTGATCACGGGTGATATTTTCCTGATACATTTCACGAAGGATAATCTCAACAAGATCGTATTCCACATCGGCTTCGAGTAGAATGCTCTCCAAATCGTCTTTACTGATCGTCGCTTTTTTCTCAGGGACGATGGCACTGATCGCATCGAGTGTTTTTTGGAGCCCTTTTTTGATAAATCCGAACATATTATTTTCCTAAAGCTTGAGCGATATCGTGATCGATGATCTCTTCTTGGGTCGCACCGGCGTAGTGGGTGACGTATTCGCCGTTTTTATACAGTACCATAAGAGGGATCGGGAATTGTTGCCCTACACCGATTGTAGAGGCGATGGAGCGGGCGAGTTCTTGGTTATCGGCTTTATTGCTGATAAGATACTCTCCCCCTTTGTATTTTTCACGAAACGCTTCGAGTTCGGCGTTACTTTTGTCCTCTTCGATCGTGATCCCCATAATGACAAGATCTTCACCGTATTTTTTCTGCAAATTCCCCAAATGTTTCACTTCGGCTTGACAAGGGGGACACCATGTGGCAAAAATATCGAATAAAACCACTTTGTCTTCACCCGCGTCAAGGGTAAAATTGGCTCCCCGTTTTTCGACGGTGTAGCTTTTGCCTTGAGTATCCATCAGTGTAAATTCTGCGGTTGAAACCATTGCTTCTTCAGACGACTCTTCACCGCCGCAGCCGTGAAATAAAAGACTTAGTGTAACCAAAGGGATGAGAAGTGTAGAAAAACGCATCAATGTTGACCTTTAATAAGATAAAATTAGGGAGATTATAACGAAGCAAAGGTAAAAAGTGTCCAAAAGCGATTTTCGGAAGGTGTGTTTAGAGCGGTTGAAACGATCCAGCCCTTACACCAAGAGAGTTCGAGATACCACAATCAATGCCATCCTCGAACAACTGCTGATCCGACTCTCATCAAAGCGTGTATTGCTCTATTGGCCGATGGGGTTTGAAGCCGATATTCGCAAAACCATTTCAAAAATGCGGCGGCGTTCTAAGGTTTATTTACCGTTTATGGATGGCGTCAGTTTCAAAATGGTACCATTGAGATACCCGTTGGAACATAAAGCTTTTGGGATTTATGAGCCTCGGGATTCGTATAGAAAATATAATTTAATAGATGTAGCTATAGTCCCTGTAGTGGGGGTAGACGGGTCACTCGGCCGGATTGGTTTCGGCAAGGGGATGTATGATCGATTTTTTCCGACCCTGAAAACGAAACCGTTTACTATTTTTGTCCAGTCTAATGTGTGTCGGACGACGCGCAATTTATGCGATGATTATGATGTGCTAGGAGACATGCTTGTCACTCCTCGCGGGGTTTATAGTTTGAGGAAAACTAATGTTAAACGAATTACTCGTAGGCAGTACAATCGCCACTGTAAGCGGGTTAGTCGGATTTTTAATTTCAAAAAAGATTACAGCCGCCCATTTTGATCTCTATCTGGAGCAAGCACGTGCTAAATCCAAAGCGATCGAAAACGAGGCACAACTGATTTTAGAACGTGCCTCCCTTCGATCACGCGAGATCGAAAAAGAGGCGCAAAAGCGGTATGATGAGACCTATGATCAGGTCAAAAAAGAGTTTGCTCTTCGTGAAGAGAAACTGGAGCGGATGGAGCGCGAGTTTGAAACTCTTCGACATAACGAAGAGGAGAAGATGGGACAGGAACGATCTGCCATCGATAACCGTCGTCTCAATCTTGAACGAAACGAGCGAGCTTTAGAGAAATTAAAAGAAGACTACCGTCAAAAAAGCGAACAATTACAGATGATCGTGGAAGAGCGTGCCGGAATTTCGGTTCAGGAAGCCAAAGCGATCTTATTGGATCAAATACGGGCCAATTACCGTTCGGAACTTGCCCGTGAACTGAGAGTTTTAGAGGAGCAAACCAAAGATCAGCTCAAACGCAAAGCCAATTATATATTGGCACAAGCTACGTCACGTTTTGCCGGAGAATATGCGGCTGAACGTCTCATCAGTGTTATCCATTTGGAGGATGATGAGCTAAAAGGGCGGATCATCGGCAAAGAGGGACGTAATATCAAAACCCTCGAAATGGTGAGCGGGGTCGATATCATCATCGATGAGACCCCTAATGCCATCATCGTCAGTTCGTTCAATCTATACCGCCGTGCAATCGCGACCAAAACAATCGAATTGCTGGTGCAAGACGGTCGGATACAACCTGCACGGATCGAAGAGGTGTACCAAAAGGTTTGCGACGAATTCGATGAGGCAATGACACGCGAGGGGGAAGAGATTGCAATCGATTTAGGATTGCAGGGGATCCATCCGGAGCTGTTAAAATTGATCGGACGGCTCAAATACCGTGCCAGCTACGGGCAAAATGCTCTGGCGCATACTCTCGAAGTGGCTCATTTGGCAGGGATAATGGCCTCAGAGATGGGGGGAGATATCAAACTTGCCCGTCGTGCTGGACTACTCCACGATATCGGCAAAGCGCTGACCCAAGAGGGGGGCGGAAATCATGTCGATATCGGTGTCGAGCTGTGCCGCCGTTACAGCGAAGATCCGGTGGTGATCAACGCCATCTATGCCCATCACGGACATGAAGAGATCAAAAGTATCGAGTGTGCCGCCGTGTGCGCCGCCGATACCCTATCTGCCGCCCGTCCGGGAGCCAGACGTGAAGTGTTGGAGAGTTTTTTACGCCGCGTGAGCGAGATCGAAGAGATTGCTACTCAAAAAGCGGGGGTCAAACAAGCCTATGCGATCAATGCCGGACGTGAAGTCCGGGTCATCGTGAGTGCACAAAGCGTCAACGATGATGAGTCGGCACTAATCGCTCGTGAAATTGCCGATGAGATATCTCAGAAAGTACAGTTTCCCGGAGAGATTAAAGTGAGTGTGATACGGGAGAGTCGAGCGGTTGAATACGCCCGATAATGTTTTTTAGGGATAAATGTTATAACGTTTTGATATAAAAGTGGTATCATTGCCTCCAAATATTTCCGAGGATAATCCTATTCCATGAAAAAAGAAGAGACTTTAACTCACCTTCGTAATGCGAAAAAAGCCCATATTTCATGGGTTCATCGCGCTCACGCTCTGATCGAGGGGCTGCCGGTAGAAAAAGAACAGGTTCCTGTCAGCTGTACCGATTGTAAATTCGGACTATGGTTTTACGGGGAGGGGCAGCGACTCAACATGATCCCGAGTATGGATTGTCTCAAAGAGATTGAGCAGCAACATTTCGAACTTCATGATATCTATATGAAAATTTTCAAAATCTATTTCAGCGATGAAGATCGCTCTTTTTTCGCCAAATTTTTCGGTACGCGTAAAAAGATTTCTCCGGAGAACCAAGAGATTGCCAAAGAGCATTACAAAGAGCTCAAGGCGGTCTCTGAAAAACTCATTTCTTCTATTGAACGGCTGGAGCGAAGATTATTCGCATTGAATGAGAATAATTTCGTTTAATCACCCACTTTGCATGTAATCTCCCCAGAGGGGATAAATCATTTATTCTAAATGATCGACGTCGGAATCGTCATAAGGATCGAGGTGGATTAGCGCGTAAACGTTGTTTTCCGGGAAGAGCTGTTTGAGAGCCAGCTCAATCCGATCACCTACCATATGGGCATCGTACAATGATGTCGAGATACTGAAAACAACATGAACACTGAGGTAAATATCACTTCCAGAACGGCGTGTGCGTAAATCATGATAACCGCTGATGTCGAATTGGGAATTGAGAAGATTATTGATTTTTTCGACACTTTGCGGATCGAGTGCGGCGTCAAGGAGCATCAAAATCCCCTCTTTGATGATAGGGTATGCCGAATAAATCATATAAATGCTGATCCCTATCCCTAAAATCGGATCGATATAGGTATAGTCGGTAAATGCGATGACCCCCAAAGAGATCAGAACGGCGGCATTGGTGAGCAGGTCGGTTTTGTAGTGAAGTGCATCGGCTTCGATTACCATATTTCCGGTTTTTTTGGCAATCGTATGTAAAAACACGACGAGTCCAGCCGTGACGACGATCGAAGCTACCATGACACCGATCGAGAGATCAAGATGCTCGATCGGGCTCCCTTGGACGAGTTTGGAAATAGCGGTATAGAGGATAAAAAGTGCTGAGAGGCTGATTATTGTCCCCTCGATTACGGCGGCGAGGGGTTCGAGTTTGCGACGACCGAAGTTGAAATGTTCATCCGGCTCTTTATCGGAATTGTGGAGAGCAAAATAGTTGAAGAGTGATACTACCATATCCAGCAGTGAATCGATGGCCGAAGCAAGAACGGCGACAGAACCGCTGATCATCCCTACCGTGAGCTTAAAAGCTACGAGGATAAAAGCGACGGTCGTGGAGATAAGGGTGGCTTTTTGTTCAATACGCATGGGGGTATTTTAGCCTATAAACGCTAAAATTTCGAGATTTTATGAGGAGTCAGTATGGATTTGAACGCAATTCGGCAAGAACGTCAAAAATGGATGACTTGGAAAAACATCGCTCCGTTGCGCGATGCGCTGGATCGGCTTCCAAAGATTGAATCGACTCACGAACTCGGCAATACGGTTAAACTCTCGACACAAGAGAGTGTTGATCTTGAGGAATTGGAAAAAACCGCCCGTTTGATGATGCCGTGGCGAAAAGGGCCGTTCGATCTGTTCGGTTTGTTCATTGATACCGAATGGCGCTCAGACCTCAAATATAACTTTCTCCGGCCCCATTTTAATCTCAGCGGTAAAAAAGTGGCCGATATCGGGTGCAACAACGGCTATTATATGTTCCGCTTTCTCGAAGATTCTCCCGTAAAAGTGGTTGGATTCGACCCTTCCGCACTTTTTAAATGCCAATTTGATCTCATAAACCACTATGTGAAAAGTGATATCGTGTATGAACTTCTCGGGGTAGAGCATCTCCCCTTTTACGAAGAGACATTTGATACTATTTTTTGTCTTGGGGTATTGTACCATCGCAGCGATCCGGTGGCGATGATCAAAGCATTAGGTCAAGGGTTGGCCGAAGGGGGGGAAATTTATCTTGATACTTTTATCATCGACGGGGATGAACCGGTTGCCCTTTGTCCGAGCGGAAGTTATTCGAAAATTCCCAACGTCTATTTTGTTCCAACGCTCAAAGCGCTTGAAAACTGGTGTTTACGTGCCGGATTTACATCGTTTGAAGTATTGGGGACGGTGGTAACGACATCGGATGAACAGCGGAAAACATCGTGGATAGAGTCTCAAAGCCTTGAAGATTTTCTCGATCCTGCCGATAATACCAAAACAGTAGAGGGGTATCCGGCACCGAAGCGTGGATACGTACGGATTAAAAAGGGATAATTTTGGCTATAGAACAAAACGATAACAGCAATAACGGTGAGATTCAAGTCGCGATAAACGTCAGCACGTCATTGAATACGCATGAGCGTATCAATACTGTTTACAGCGGTGAGGTTGTGAAGCTTGAATCAGGATATGCAAAAGTCTCTTTAGAGACCGTTGAAGCGATGCGAGCCGATGAGGTAGGGTTGGTACACGGCGGATTTATTTTCAGTGCTGCCGATTTTGCAGCTATGGCTGCGGTCAATGAACCGAACGTCGTTTTGGCGTCATGCAACTGTCTTTTTTTGGCTCCGGTAAGAATTGGTGATTTTGTCACATTTGAAGCGACCGAGCACCAAAAAGAGGGACGTAAACGTAATGTGACCGTTCGCGGATTCGTTCATGATATCAAAGTGTTTGAAGGGGAGTTTAAAACAGTCGTGACCGAGCGACATGTCCTCCGCCTCGATCTTATGAAAAACGTAGAGAAAGAGTCGTAATCAGACGACTCTCAGCCAGTAATCAACGTTTTGAAGCTCTTTTTGGACACTGGTAGGATTCCCGTGCCCCGGATAGAGGGGTTTGTCTTCTTTCCATGTCGAAAACTTTTTGAGGCTTTGACGCATTGCCTCTGCATCGGAATAGGGGAAGTCCCAACGTCCGATCGATCCTTCAAATAAAAAATCTCCGCTGAATACCGCATCCCCGATTTCGATCATCGAACACCCCGGACAATGTCCCGGGAAATGGTGAAATGTGACCTCAATCCCTTGAATCTCAAACGTTTGATCTCCGTCGACTTGGATATCGGGAGTTGATGCAGGCAACCCCGGCATCCAGGTACTGTTTTGGAGAAGCATCATATCTCCTTTGGGGGAGTAGAGAGGAACCCCCAATTTAGATTGCAACTCGCTGTTGCTCCAAACATGATCGAAATGACCATGAGTGTTGAGGATGGCGATCGGATTTTGGACATTTGCCAATACCCACTCGGTCGCTCCCATCCCCGGATCGATGATGATCTCTTTACCGCCCTCTTTAACAATATAGCAGTTTGTTTGATAATCCCCCATCGGGCGTTTTAAAATTTCCATAAAGTTTCTCTTTTTTATTTGGATTGTAGCATAAAGATTAGGTGTTCCATAGAGCCTCTTTTGCGGTTCGCTTCATCTTTTTGATAGTGAGTTCCCGTTTCAATGCGGTACTTTTGTCAACACACATCTCCGTATACATCAAGGTGAGTGGACGACGGGCACGGGTATATTTCGCCCCCTTCTCAGAGGTATTGTGCTCTAGTAGCCGTTTTTCGACATCGACGGCAATCCCCGTATAGTAGGTATCGTCACTGCATTTGAGAATGTAGAGGGTGTATGCTTTGTCGGATGATTTCATAAGGATAGTATACGATATAATGGCTTTTATGGAACTCTATAGCACTCTTGAAACCCTTTTAACCACCTCCGCTCCGAGCGAGAAAATCGCCCTTTTTAGAACATTTTTTGATCTCTATCGTCGGGGTGATGTGACGAGAGAGAACCGATCTGAGCCTACGGTATTCACCCGTCCTTCATACAGTGAGTTTTGCAGTGTGATTAATCCGCAGGATGTTCCGAGACGTACCAAGCTCAATACCGCTCACGGGCAGAAGCTTTTGTTGCACGCGATTGCCCATATCGAATACAGCGCCATTGATCTGGCACTCGATGCTGTGTACCGTTTTCGCGGATTGGGTGAAGCGTTTGAGCGTGATTGGCTAGAGGTGGCGGATGATGAGGTGCGCCATTTTGAGATGATCGAGGGGCTGCTTCGGGAACTCGGGAGTTATTACGGTGAATATCCGGTTCATGATGCCCTGTTTGAATCATCGATGCGTACGCTGGATTTAATTGAGCGGATGGCGGTTGTTCCGAGGTATCTCGAAGCTAACGGGCTGGATGCGACCCCGCTGATATTGCGAAAATTAGAACCGTTCAAAAACGATCCGATGATTCAAAAAATTGTTGCCGCACTCCATGTGATTTTAGATGAAGAGATCGATCATGTCCGCAAAGGGGATATTTGGTTTGAACACGCTTGCAATGTAGAGAAAAAACCTCTTTCATCCTATTTTGAGATTATCGACAAACACTATCCCCAAAGCTTCCCACGAAAAATCGATATCAACTGTTCTGCACGCAAACAAGCGGGGTTTACTGCTGAAGAACTCTCAAAAATTTCGTTAACCTTGTGTTGATACTTTGTTGCCAAAATTAGTTATAATGCAAAATGTTAATACACGAATAAGGTTATGGTGTGGGTAAATACGAGCTAATCACCCAATATTTATCTGAATTTCTAAGTCAGGAAGTTCGTAAAACCGGGTTGAATAAAGTCGTTGTCGGACTAAGCGGCGGAATCGACTCCGCTGTTGTCGCGGTATTGGCATACCGTGCGTTCGGAGATGATCTTTTGTGTGTCAAAATGCCCTCTCACTACTCTTCACAGAGTTCCCTCGATGATGCGGATGAACTGTGCAAGGCGTTTAATTTACGTTCGGAAGTGCATAGTATCGAGCCGATGCTCAAAGCGTATGAGACTTCGGATATGTCGCCGCTGCGGGTCGGGAACCTCTCTGCCCGTTTACGGATGGTAACATTGTTCGACATCTCGGCACGAGAAGGGGCACTGGTTTTAGGGACGAGTAATAAAAGCGAATTGATGCTCGGATACGGAACTCTTTATGGGGATTTGGCGAGTGCACTCAATCCGATCGGAGATTTGTACAAGACTGAAATCTTCGAACTTGCCCGTTATCTCGGCGTTCCCGCTTCGATTATCGATAAACTCCCTTCAGCCGATTTGTGGGCAGGGCAAAGCGATGAAGCCGAGATCGGTTATCCCTATAGTGAACTTGACCGTGTGTTAAAACGTTACGTCGAAGAGCGTCATACCCGTGAAGAGATGATCAACGGTGGGGAAAATCCTGATTTAGTCGATATGATCATCAGCAGAATTTATAAGAATCAGTTTAAACGGCGTATGCCATTGATAGCCAAATTGACCTCACGGACGGTCAATCACGATTTTAATTATCCCAGAGATATCACCTTATAAAGGAAAAACAATGAGTATCCCATTTTACCGTGTCGAAGTTGGCGGAGATGAACGTGAGAAGATTGATGAAGTGCTTGACGGTGAAGCCCCTAACATCATCGAAGATTTAGAATCAGCGTTTGAAGAGTACATCGGTGCATCATATGCGTTGGCAACATCTCACGGTACAGCGGCGCTCCATTTGGCGATGTTGGCGATCGATCTCAAGCGCGGGGACAAGGTGATTTGTTCGATTAATGCCTATCCTAATGTTCCTGAAGTGGTGCGCCATTTTGATGCGGAGCCGATCTTTATCGATATCAATCCCGATACGTTTACAATCGATTTGGATAAGCTTGAAGCATATCTCCATGAAAACAAAAGCAAAAAGCTCAAAGCGGTGATAGTCTCGCATGTAGCCGGACAAAGTGTCGATTTGGATCGTTTGTACGAAATTGCCAAAGAGTATGATGTCAAGATTGTCGAAGATGCTTCCGATGCCTTGGGAGCAACCTATAAAGGGGCAAAAATCGGTTCTACCGGTGCGGATATCACCTGTTTTGACTTTAGTCCCCATTTGCGCCGCAATGTTTGCAACGGTGGGATGTTGGTCTGCGATGATGAAGAGATTATGGAGCGGGCACGATCGCTTCGCCATCATGCCATGGTGATCGAGGATGAGGGTCTCGGATATATCTACGACGTGACCGATATCGGAAGCCAGTACATGATGAGCCCGCTCGATGCGGCAACGATTTTGGTACAGTTGGAGAAACAAGACGAGAATATCGAACGTCAGCGCGAGATTGCTGAAGTCTATAACGAACGTCTTGCGGATGCTCCGCATATCAAACTTCCGTACGCGAGTGAAGAGCATCCGTACTCACTCTATATTATCAAAGTCGATAAAAATCGTGATTCGTTCGCACGCGAGTTGGCGGCACGGGGAATTGAGTGCGGTTTGCACTATATTCCGCTCCATTTGTTGAGCTATTACAAGTCGAAATATTCGCTTCGTGTCAACGATTTTCCGGTGGCGCTACGCAGTTATCAGCAAATTCTCTCTATTCCGAACTATGCGGCACTCAGCGATGAGGATGTTGAGGAGATTTGTGACGCAATTTTGGATGTAGCTTCTACCCGCGTTTGAAACGTTTTTTAGTTCAGTGGGGCGAACAGTATTTGTATCGTCCTACACTCATGCAAAAAATTCTCTCTGTAGCCCTTTTACCGATCAGTTTTTTGTATTGTCTCGCCGGATCGATTTGTTATCGCCGAACCAAACCTAAAAATTACGAAATACCGGTAGTGAGTGTCGGAAATTTGATCGTCGGTGGGAGCGGAAAAACCCCTGTCGTCAGCGAATTGGCCCGATATTTTAAAAAGCCTGCGATTGTTTTACGAGGATATGGACGGCAGAGTCGAGGGATGGTGGTTGTCAAAGACCGCGATATCCTCTGTGACACACAACAAAGCGGCGATGAAGCGATGGTATATGCAACAAGCCTCCCCCATGCAGTGGTGATCGTGAGTGAGATTCGTGAACGTGCCATTGCCGAAGCCAAGGCGATGGGATGCGATGTCGTGTTGCTCGATGACGGATACGGCAAACACGGGATTAAAAAACTCGATATCATTATAGAGGTTCCTACTCCAACCCCATTTTGTCTCCCCAGCGGTGCGTATCGTGAGATGCTATGGCGAGGGAAAGAAGCGATTGTGATCCGAGAGGGGGAACATTTTCGCCGTCATGTCCGGATTCATAATGAAACATCCAAAATGGTTTTGGTGACCGCGATTGCCCGTCCGGAGAGATTGGACTCCTATTTACCGGAGGTAATCGATAAAATCTACTTTGAAGACCACCATTTTTTTACACAGGGTGAACTTGAAGAAATTTTAGCTCAGAGCGGAGCGGAAAGCTTGCTGGTTACTCAGAAAGACTTTGTTAAAATAGCGTCTATTAAACTAAACCTCTCCGTGATGGAACTCTCCATCGATTTGGATCAAACATTGATACGTACAGTAAAGGATTATGTAGATGCAGCGCAAAATTGATACCGTAAAAACTTTGATGGACGCGATGCCGTTTATCAAAGAGTTTCGTGATGAGATCGTCGTTATCAAATACGGCGGATCGGCTCAAACCTCTGAGGAACTCAAAGCTAAATTCGCTCAGGACATCGTATTGCTCCATCTTGTGGGGGTAAAAGTAGTAATCGTCCACGGCGGCGGAAGCCGTATTTCTCAACTCTTGAGCGATCTGAAAATCCCGACTGAATTTATCGACGGTGAGCGTGTCAGTACCCCTGAAGTGATGCGGGTTGTCGAGATGGTGCTCAGCGGAGAGATCAACAAAGAGATCACCTCACTGCTGAACTCTTACGGAGCCAAAGCGATCGGTATCAGCGGAAAAGATGCCCATTTCCTCCGCGCCAAGCCCAAAGACGAAGTGAAATTCGGCCTTACCGGACGAGTCGAGAGTGTCAATTCAGACGTAATCCATAACCTGTTACGTGAAGGATTTATTCCCGTTATCGCTCCGATCGGTTCTGATCCTATCGTCGGTCATCCGGGATACAACATCAACGCTGATTTGGCTGCTTCAGCGGTTGCGGCAGCGATCGGTGCGTGCAAAGTGATTTTTATGACCGACACTCCGGGCGTTCTCAACAAAGAGAAAGAGCTCTTCTCTTCGCTGAGTGAAGCGCAGATTGAAGCGCTCAAAGCGGACGGAACGATTAGCGGCGGAATGGTGCCGAAAGTAGATTCATGTCTCGAAGCGGTAGATGCAGGAGTGCCCAAAGCACACATCATCGATGGACGGATCGAACATGCGATTTTGCTAGAGATGTTCACTTCGGACGGAGTAGGGACACAGATTACAATGTAGTCCTTATCGATATTTCTCCTCGATCCCAACAAGGGTGCGATAGAGTTTCGCCCCCTCTGTATTTTCCCCTTTTACATACACCTTTTTCCCATCATGAGCAAAGAATGTCAGTTCCAGCGGAGCGTCCGAAGTTCCGTTAGCCAGTATGGCAATGTCATCGGGTGAGATGGTAAAACTGCTGAGCACTTTTTTGGTTATGAAATCGATCTGAGGATAGGCCGCGTAGACGAGCTCGGAGCAGACGATGGTTTCGGTAGTGTTTACGTTAAAATCAAAATCATATTTTTTCCCAAAATGGCTCAATGCCAAATCAAGCGACGTCCGCATCGCATCGCTCTCAAGCCTATTCGGGCGGAGTACCGCCACATCATCAATATTCATGAAATCTTCCACGCGGTTGAGGACGACCCCTTCACGCAGAGCTTCGAGGATCACTTTTCCCTCCCGAATCTGATCGATATGTTTACGGACAAACGGCGTATCGAGCGCACCCATATCCCGAAGCTGCTCAAAGGTGCCGATGTAGATCGCCGCATGGCCGAAATGTCCGGGGATCGTTTTGTCGGTGAGGGCGAACGGAGTCTTTTCGAGGAGGATATCCCCCGGTTTCAAATGGGTTGAAAACTCATGGAGAAAAGCGTGATCGTCCCGTAGTTTTCCGTTGCGCCACCGCACCATTCCCATCGTATTCCCCACCCCTTTGGAGAGGTTAAATTTGAGTTTTTCAACGGTTGCAAAGGGAATTTCGAGGGTGCGTGAGAGGAGTGCGCCGATTTGATCGGAGATGAGGGTAAAGGCGTTGTCTCCACCCAGTTTAGCACGCATCGGCGAGCGGTTAATGTATTCGTACAAAGAGCGGACGGTTGGATCGGCTTGAGAGATATGATACGCGATACTCTGACGGTTCTCCTCAAAAAAACGGATCGCATCGAGCATAGTGGAGCGATAGGTTAGCGTTGAAGAACGCATTAGTGAATCTTTATAAAAATTACTCTCTACACCGTATTCGGGATAGGCTTCGTTGAGTTTTTCCCGTAAAGCGCTTTTGGAACCGAACTGCTCCTCCATAAAATGGGCATTATCATAGAGGGTGAGTGCCGCTGCCATCGAAATCAGGATCGATTCGATACGGTCGCGATCATCGAGCGAATCATCCGTTCGATAGAGAACGTGGCGATAGCGCAAAGCGTAGGGAAAGAGGGTGGTACGGATTGCATCGGCTTCGCCGATCGAAGAGGCGATGGTTGCCGAGAGGGCTGCGGGGATAGCCCCTTTACGCGATTGGGTTGCTTGATCGGCCTCTTCGACAAATGTGGGGATCTTTTGACGAAGTATGAGAGAACGCTGAATCAGTTTTTCGACCGCTACTGCGTCATTATGGCGGGCGGAATTGACTAACTGTGCTAAATCGGATTGGGCATTATCAGCTCCCCATACAGGTGATATAATCATTAGCCATGCACACCCTAATCCTACAATCACTTTTTTCATTGCTAGCTCCTCACATTATAGATGATAGTTCCAACCAGCGCCGTCCCCAGCGCAACAATCCCAAACATCCATGCAATAGCATATCCCATTGATAGGATTATCATCGTTGCCACGGCTCCTAGAACCATGAAAAGGGCGTTGAGGATGTTGTTGGCAGCGATAATCCGCGATCTGGCTTCGGGTGCACTCCGTTCCTGTACTAGTGCATAGAGGGGGACGCTGTAAAGCCCGCCGAAAATTCCGAGTAACGTGACATCGGCGACAATCCGCCAAAAATGGATATTGTCGGATAATGCACCGTTTGCTTCGAATGTCCCGATACCGTAGGCGAAATCGATCCCGGCAATCGCCATCCCCACAGCACCCGTCACAACAAGCCCATAGCGGACATGATGATGACTTAGCCTCTCACATAACGCTGAACCCACACCGATCCCCAGCGTAAAGAGGGCGAGGATGAGGGTCACCGTCTCTTCATTCCCCATCAAAAGATCTTTGACCAGTGAGGGGAATTGCGACAGGAGCAATGCCCCATAGAGCCAGAACCATGAGATCGCCAAAATCGCCAAAAAGACGAGCCGATCGCGCAAAGCAAGGCGGATGGCGTCGGTGGTATGTTTCCAGAACCCGATCCGAAACGGCTCTTCGCGGTTCGGCGGCGGTGCAGAGGGGATGTAGCGACTAAAGAGATACCCTACCACCGCTACTCCCAAAGCAGATAGAGAAGCGATTACTCCACCATTAGGAACTGCGGCAAGTGCACCCCCCGCAATGGTCCCGAGTAAAATCGCTCCAAATGTCCCCGACTCGATGATAGCATTGGCACTGATGAGCTCATTGCTGTGCATGTGCTGAGGGATAATGGAGTATTTGATGGGACCAAAGAGGGTCGAGTGCATCCCCATCCCGAACACGACCGCGAGCAGTATCCAAAACGAATGGAGGGCAAACCCGACCACCGCGACAATCATCATGACCATTTCCCACACTTTGACAATCCGTGCGAGTCGTGCTTTGTCGATCCGATCGGCAATCTCACCCGATAATCCCGAAAAAATAAAGAACGGTAAAATAAAGACCGCTCCGATCAACGGTGCGAGAAGAGCCGAGGAGATCGATGTCCACTCGGCGGCTTGAAAAGTGAGGAGCACCGCAAGGGTATTTTTGTAGAGGTTGTCGTTGAATGCACCCAAAAACTGCGTCCCGAAAAGGGGAGAGAACCGTTTGGTACGAAAAAGATACAGAGGGGTACTCATACGCTCTCCGCCATCAATTTGAGGGTGACGTAATCGGTTTTTCCCGTCCCTAGCAGTGGAATAGCACTCACGTGAACGATCTTTCGCGGTACGGCAATCTCGGGATAGCCCCCTTCCCGTGCCGCATTCTGAAGCATTTCACGACTCAAATTTGGATCGGTTGTAAAGAGGACGAGCATCTCTCCGCGCGATTCGTCGCTGCGTGAGGAGGTGGCGTGCATGTGTGCAGATGACGCACCCAAAGCGAGTTTCTCGACCGATTCGAGCGAGATCATCTCTCCGGCAACTTTCGCAAACCGTTTGACCCGACCCGCGATACGGACAAACCCCTCATCATCGATGGTGACGATGTCTCCCGTATCGTACCATCCGTCTCCCGCTTGCGAAGTAGGTTTTTCCAAAAATCCGGGACGTTCGACGCGCAAATAACCGCTCATGAGGTTATCCCCGCGTACGTGCAAAATCCCTCCGGCATCGACACCGGGTACGGGAATCAGTTTGTGTTCGATCCCCGGCAAGATTTGCCCTACGCTGCCGCTTCGGTACGCCATCGGGGTATTGACGGCGATGACGGGCGCCGTTTCGGTCGCTCCGTACCCCTCGAATATCCGAATCCCGAATTTCTCAAACCAAAGTTCTTTGACACTCTCTGAGAGCTTTTCGGCTCCCGCAACGACGTAACGGAGACGGTAAAAATCGTACGGATGGGCGTGTTTGGCGTAATTGCCCAAAAAGGTACTCGTTCCAAAGAGCACGGTACATGAGCGATCATAGGCAATTTCGGGGATAACGCGATAATGGAGCGGCGAAGGGTACAAGAACAGCGGTATCCCTCCCAAAATCGGCAGGAGTGTCCCCGCCGTGAGGCCGAATGAGTGAAAAATCGGCAGCGCATTGAGCACTTTGTCCTCGGTTGAGAAATCGACGATCGAACGGATCTGGGCGATATTGGCAAGTATCGCATCGTTGGAGAGGACGACCCCTTTAGGTTTCCCTTCTGAGCCTGAGGTGAAAAGGATCACTGCAGGATCTTCGGGTGCAGTGTTATGCATCACGGCGTGCGGAAACCAGCGCGCGAATCCCATCAGCCACAGTTTGTCCCCTATACTCATCGTCGGGCGCAAATCTTCGAGATAGAGGATTTTAATATCGTGGAGCCCTTCGAGTTTGGGTTCAAGTTTGCCTTGTTCGACAAATGCGCGCGAGGTGATGATGGTTTTGATCAAAGCGGCGGTGCAGGCACTCTGAAGCCCATCGCTCCCCGCAGTAAAATTGAGCATCGCAGGGATGCGGTTAAATGCGTTGAGTCCGAGGATCAATCCCAATGTCGGAACGGCGGTCGGCATTAGTACCCCCACCGCTTCTTTTTCAGCGGTATGGCGTGTCAGGAGTTTACCTAAACCCAATGCCATCGTCAGAACTTGACGATAAGTATACTCGATTTGTTTGGTGTCTTCGACGATAGGGCGTGAATATCCATAATCTGCCGCCGCCTCTATAAATGCACCAAAGAGGGTGTTTGGAGTACGCGATTCATAAATACAGCGCTGTAACAGTGTCCGCATCGCTTCGCCCGATTTGACGCGCCGATCGTGTGCACTCAGATGATCGGGAACCTCTAGTTTCGTCGGAGTACAGTAGGTGAGGGTAATACGGGGAAACCACCGTTTGGGATGGTCAACATGCATCCGAGAGAGGGTACTGAATGTCGCCCCCTCGATGATAACCGGATGGATCATCGCTGCGGTTTTCACCGTCACAAACGCCGATCCCTCATAAATTTTCATCAAACTCCCCGTTGTGGTGATCCGCCCCTCAGGGAAAATGACGACCGGACGACCGCTCTCCACCAGACGGATGATCTGCTTGACCGCCATCGGGTTGGCCGGATCGACGGTGAGATAGTCGCTCAGTGACAAAAAGGCTCGTATCAGCGGTCGGCGGGCAATCTCGGTGTTGATCACAAATACCGGTTCGATCGGTAGCATTAAGCCTAAAATCAACCCGTCCAGAAACGATTGATGGTTGGCGATGATGATCGTATGTTCTTCATGACGCTCAAATTTCCCGACAACTCGGATTCGAAACAGGATGCGAACGATGATCCGGAGTAAAAATTTAATCATTGGTTCTCCCCGCATAGATAGTTGAGTACATTTCCAAACGTTTGTTCCAGTAGAGGTTTATTGATCCAAAACCACACCTCTTTCCCTTTTTTCTCGCTGAGGAGGACATTGGCTTGACGAAGGATTTTGAGATGGTGGGATACAGTGGTGCGTGCCAGTGTCGACGCATCGGCGATTTGTCCCGCCGTGAGACGCTCATCCGGCTCAAACAGCAATAGCATCCGTTGGCGATGCTCATCCCCCAATGCGGTAAATATCTCGGATGTCGGTTTCCAATCAGGAGGAAGGACGTCGGTGTAGTTGGTTTTCATAGATTGATTCCTAATAGTTTGGTGTAGTTAGTATAGATGGGATTGTCATGCGGGAAATACTCTAAAATCCCTTTGGCATAGCGGTCGAACGGATTGGCTTCGCGCGATAGCTCGAAGCGTTTGCGGTACGGTAGATCGTAGCTGTTGAGGATCATGCTAAAGGGGACGGGGAAATCGGTGCCGAAAAGGAGCTTGTGGTGAATATCGCTCTGATGACTCAGATGGCGCAACACCTTTGCCCGCACGGGAGTGAGGAGGGCGGAGATGTCGGCGTAGAGATTCGGATGGGATTTCAGCATTTCGATGAGGGTGTAGTACTCCGAGTTAAAATGTTTCGGATTTTTCGAGAGGGCTTTGAGGATACCGCGCGGCTCGTAGGTAAGCGCCATGTGGGCACAGATGACATTCACCCCCGCATCCAGCGGCTGATCGAGCATTTCGATACTTTCGCACGATTTGTACGAGTGGACACTGCTCTCGCTCCCCACATGGACGATCAGCGGCAATCTTCGTTCTGCGAGTTTGTCAAAATAGGGGCGGTAACGTGCCTCACGGGTATCGACCCCTCAGTAGTTTTGCAAAAACTTCGCCCCCGCAAATCCCGCATCGGCGTAGCGGTCGATGAGATCGAGCGCATCGGGGCGTTTGGGATTGATGGAGAAAAAAGGGATGATGACATCTTCATTTCCGCGATAGAGTGCAGCGACATCTTCGTTGGTCGCACAAACGGTGATGTCTTTGTGGAGCATTGCACCCTGATCATCGATACGTGCGTCGACCCCGAAGAGGACGATTTTCTCGACGTGCTGAGAATTTCTGACCGATTCAACCAATGCGCGGGTGTATTCGCCGTAGGGATTGCTCGCGAGTGCTTTGGGGTTCATCCCGAACTTTTTGGCAAAAAAGCGCAGAGCGATTTTGTCATAGGAGCGTTGGAACGCGACGTCACTGCTGAGGAGGTGAGTATGGATGTCGATCGTTTTCATTTCTATATTCCTAAAATCTTAGACATATGGAAATGATAGGGATGTTTTGCTGAAATTATTCTGAAACAATCTCTATCCCCATATTTCTAATAATCTCTTCTAACCTCTCCGTAAACTCCTGAGTTCCCTCATCCTCGCCAATCCGCACACTCGGTGCGATGGTGATGTCGATGATGAACGGCACGAGGAGCGCTTCCCCTTTGGGGAGTACTTTTCCCGCTCCCCCCAGCCGAATGGGGACAATAGGGATATGGGGAACCATGCGTGCTAGATGGGCGATTCCCGTTTTGAATTTACTCATCTGCTCCGCTTCTCCTCGGCTCCCCTCCGGAAAGATGATGATGCTATCGCCGTTTAGGAGGGCATTTTTGACCCCCTCCAGCGGATGGGTATGCGATTTTTCTACCTTGCGGTGCAGGGGGATGATCCCGATGATATGGGTCGAAAACCATCGTACCAGTGGGTTGGTCATGAAATAATCGGCTGCCGCGACGGGACGGATGCGATGGATACGACCGAGAGGAAAGAGGCTCATGAGCACCAGAGTATCGAGGTGGCTGTTATGGTTGGCGACGAGGATGCACGGCTCAGTGGGGATATGCTCCCGCCCCCGCACATGGATACCGAACACCAACAGCACAAACGGACGGACGATCAGGGTAAAAAAGAGACGCTTCATCATCAGTAGTACAGATAGTAGGTGAAATGAAAAAACAGCGGCGCGGTATAGGTGAGGCTATCGACGCGATCGAGTATCCCCCCATGCCCCGGCAGGAGATTGCCCGAATCTTTGACCCCGATGTCACGTTTCACCATCGAGATCACCACATCCCCGATAAAACCGGCTCCGCTGATCAGCATCCCTGCGAGTACCGCATGAAAAGCACTAAAGGGGGTGAGAAATGAAAATGCCCATCCCAAGACAGCGAGTGTCGCGAACGCTCCCAAAAACCCCTCAACCGTTTTGTTGGGGCTGACTTTTGGGATGATCTTGTGCCGTCCCAGAGCTTTGCCCCACAGATACTGCAACACGTCGTTGAGTTCGGTGAGGACGACGAGATAGAGCACCAGCTCTTTTCCGCCGACATCATGACCTGCGAGCGGAGGGAGGCTCATCATGTACGCCAGATGACTCAAACCGAAGACAAACATCATCAGTCCCCACTGTACGCGGCTCGTGTTCTCTAAAAACCCTTTGGTCTCTCCGATCAAGACCTGACGAAACGGCAGAAGCAAAAACAGATAAACGGGAATCCAGATGATAAACATCCCATACCACCCGACTCCGGCAAACCAGTACTGAAAGATGATCGAGAGATAGGCGTAAAAGATGATTCGACGATCGGTACGACGGGTCGGGATGAGGGTGAAATACTCTTTGAGCGAGAGGTAGCTGATGAGGGCGAAAAAGACCATCGCGACGGTATGGTTGAGCATCGCCCCTGCGATAAATGCACCGATGATCACCCACCATGAGGCAACACGCTCTTTTAACTCCGTGTGAGAACGCCAAAAGATCCACGTCACCGCCGTCGCAAACGCCAAAATCCCTAAAATAATCAGCAGTACGATGCCGCTTTTTCCGCTAAAGAGAGTTGTAATCGTCTCTATCATGATTGTAGTCCCCGTACAGAACGACGAATTACCGTCCACGCTCCCATGAGGGTCGCTAAGATCAATACCCAAACGAGCCATCCCTCAGGCGAAATCCCCAGCCCAAGAATGAGTGAGAGGGCGCCGAATACAAACGCGCGGTCGCTTTTTCCCATTGGTCCATCATACCGCCGTACCCCGCCGATGAGCGCTCCCAGTACCCCCGCCATTTCGGTGAGGATAGAAACGATGACGAATAGCACGATCCACAGCGCCGATACCCCCTCGATGAGGGCAAATGGGAGATAGAGCGCTGCGTCCGAGAGGACATCGCTCATCTCGTTGAGCATCGCCCCCGCATCACTTTTCATATCGTGCTCTTTGGCGAGCATCCCGTCAATCGCATTGAGCGCCATACGGATAAACATCACCGCAGGAATAGAGAGCAATACCCACGAAGCCCCATGCGTGAGGGCAATAGAGCCTCCGGCGACAAACGAGAGTACGAGTGCGAAATAGGTGATTTGGTTGGGCGTGATCCCAGCACGTGCCAAAGCGTTGACGATAGGACGGAGGAGGTTTTGAAATGCGGGTTTGAGATCGTAGATGGTTGCCATTCATGTTCCACTTAAAAGATGATGTATTTTAGTGTAAAAAAACAAAAAATACCTGAAATATAAATCTTCTTTGCTCTAAGCATCAAGTGAATGAGCCTTTGGTATAATCACGAAAATTGTATAAAGTGAACCAATGAAATTTATTGAAACACGCGGAAATGACGGAATCCATCCACAACAGGTTACCTTTTCAGAGGCGATTTTAAGCCCGATAGCATCGTTCGGCGGATTGTATGTTCCGAGCGAATTGCCTAATCTTGGGGAAGCATTTTTGACGAAGCACTTGAATTCGAGTTACAAAGAGCTTGCGAAAGATCTACTCACGACGCTTGCTATCGATATTGAGGGCTCAGTGATCGATGAAGCGCTTGCTTTGTACGACAAATTCGATGACCCAAGCAATCCTGTCCCTGTCGTCAAAGTGCGTGATGATTTGTATGTGAGTGAGCTTTATCATGGACCGACCCGTGCGTTCAAAGATATGGCGCTCCAGCCTTTTGGTGTGGTTCTCAGCTCTATCGCTCAAAAACGGGGAGAAGAGTACCTCATTTTGGCAGCAACGAGCGGTGACACGGGTCCTGCGGCGTTGGAGACGTTTAAAAATAGAGCGAACGTCCGAGTGGCGTGTCTCTATCCTGATGGGGGAACCTCGGATGTACAACGTCTGCAAATGGTGACCGAAGATGCCCAAAACCTCAAAGTAATCGGGATCAAAGGGGATTTTGACGATGCCCAAAGCGCTCTCAAACGCCTTTTGGGTTCACAAACGTTCAAAAATGCCCTCAAAGTGAAAAATATATCTCTCTCAGCGGCGAATTCGGTCAATTTTGGACGGATTATTTTCCAAATCATCTATCATATTCACAGCTATCTTGAATTGGTTCGACAGAATGTTATTACGATGGGCGAAAAAGTGTATCTCGATGTTCCGAGCGGAAATTTCGGGAATGCACTGGGCGGGTATTATGCATACAAAATGGGGCTTCCGGTTGAGAAGATCATCATCGCTTCCAACGAAAACAACGTCCTCACCCGTCTGATCAATACGGGACGCTATGATTTGCGTGGTGAGAGTGTTGTTGCAACCACTTCTCCGGCTATGGATATTTTGATCTCCAGTAACGTTGAGCGTATTTTATTCGATTTCTTTGGTACGGAACGAACCAAAGAGTTGATGGCAGGGTTGGAAGCGGAGCGTTTTTATGCGCTGAACGATAATGAAACGATGAAAATTCAGACGCTGTTTGCCGCTGATTATTGTAACGGTGCGGAAGGAAAAGGGTATATCAAAGAGGCGTTTGATACGGGGTATTTGATGGATCCGCACACTGCAACGTGTTTCAAAGCGTACGATTGCTGTGCGACCAAACCGCTCAAAACTATCGTCTATTCAACGGCAGAGTGGACGAAGTTCTCTCCGACGATTGCAAATGCTCTCACGGGTGAGAAAGATGCGTATGACATCGATGCTCTCGAATCGATCTCAAAAACAGCTAAAACACCGATCCCTGCGATGATCAAAGGGTTGTTTAGTAAGCCGATCACACAAGGCACCGTTATAGAAAAAGAGAATATCGAAGCCGAAATCCTCAAATTTCTCTAATATCTAACCCCATTAGGGGCTTAGCTTTTTGTATGAGACTCTTTGTCCTCATTGCGTAGTATCCCCGTCTCCATCAACTTGATCTCTTCATCACCCCAAATCAGAATTTTTTTGGATGTTTTTAAATCGGGTGGATTTTTGGATGGGTATTGTACGCTCGATAAGATATGTTTGATACAGTTGACACGGGCTTTTTTCTTGTTGTCGGAACGGATAATGATCCACGGCGAGGTTCCGGTATGCGAAGCCTTCAGCATCGAGAGTTTTGCGGTCGTGTATTTGTCCCACATGTCTTGCGATTTGGCATCGACGGGAGAGAGTTTAAATTGTTTTAATGGATCGGTTTTACGCTCTTTGAACCGTTTTGCCTGCTCTTTTTTGGAGACGGAAAAATAGAATTTAAAGAGGATTATCCCTGAGTTCACCAGCATACGCTCGAATTCGCTAACATGGTTCAAAAACTCCTGATGCTCCTCGGGAGTACAAAATCCCATGACCGGCTCAACGCCGCCGCGATTGTACCAACTGCGATCAAAGAGGACGATTTCGCCGGCACTCGGGAGGTGCTTGATATAGCGTTGGAAATACCATTGCGTTTTTTCGACGTCGGAGGGTTTTTCGAGTGCAACGATGCGCGCTCCGCGTGGGTTGAGATGCTCGGTGATCCGTTTGATCGTTCCCCCTTTGCCCGCCGCATCGCGCCCTTCAAAAATCATCAGGATCTTGAGACCTTGATCTTTGACATGGTTTTGGAGTTTGAGGAGTTCGATTTGGAGATTTTTCAACTCCTCTTCGTATTCTAAGACCGATTTTTTGACCCATACGGGGAGCCTCTCTTCGACTTTACTTTTTTTCCGCCGTTCTTTCGCATTGGCTTGTTCAGTTTTTCGCCGATCGTCATGAACGACGTCTTCAATCTTTTCCGCTTCGGCGATTTCTGCTTTTGCCATTGCGCTTTTTGCACCCATTTCCGGCTCCCTCGTTTTTTTGATTATAACGTTGATTGGATTAAATCGTCAAGTTTTGTTATCTCTTTTGTGGCCGTAAAACAGGAATTCTCACCACAGACGGTAAACTCGTGGAGTGTTTCATCGTTTTTGAGTAGAATAAACGGGTAGAGTGTCTGTCTGATCTCTCCCAGAGAGACGGAGTTGTTTTTGATGAGTCGTTGAGTTTTTAGATGGCGGATCACTTCAGCGGTGAGGGTAGGGTAGTAGATTGGTGTCTTCATCAGTTTGAGCGAAACGTATTCGAGACTTTTGAACGCAAAATGGGCATATTTCGGATCGATGAGCATTCCTAGGTTTTGCAAGACATTCACTATAACCCCCAATGCGCTTGGGTAAGTACTATCATCAAGCTCGGCGATTGTCGTAAATGCTCCACGGCTGAAATACCATTTTCCCCCTTCATAAAAGAGTTCGACTGCCTTGTTGGCAATGCGTTGTGCATCGATCAGATAGCGCTCATCAAACGTGCATTGATAGGCTTCGATCAACGCACGGCATACATAAGCGTAGTCTTCCAAAAAAGCATCGATTTTCGGTGTTTTATGAATGAGAGTCGAGTGTTTGAGTATACCGTCTGAAAACATTGTTGATAAGAGCCTATCGAGAGATCGAATCGCTTGATCGGTATAGATACGATCCGATTTACCGAGAACAAACAGTGCTTCGATCATCATGGCATTCCATGCGGTGATCACTTTTCGGTCAATAAAGGGGTAAGTTCTGTATTGACGTAAAATGCTGAGTTCTCGGCAAAAGGGTTCAAACCACTCAGGCCGTTCGTTATTGGAAAGGCGGATGATACAGTGCCCCTCGAAGTTCCCCTCGGGAGATGCTCCGATCAGACGTGCCGCTTCATGAGGATTGGGGATGGAGAGCTTTTCGAGCACGGTGATGACCTCATCGTAGGAATAGATGAAATATTTTCCCTCTTCCCCCTCGCTGTCGGCATCGCTGGCGCTATAATAGAGATCATCTTCCATCATAAAACGGAGCATAAAATCGGCACTCTCTTTGGCAATCCGTAGGTAGCGTTCTTCATGATACACTATTCCCGCCTCTGCATAAAGTCCGCAGAGGAGGGCATTATCGTAGGTCATTTTTTCAAAATGGGGAACAAGCCACGATTCATCGGTGCTATAGCGGCAAAATCCACCGTCGACATGATCGTATAATCCTCCCAATGCCATCGAATCGAGGGTGTGGGTAATGATCGTTTTGATCTTTTCATCGCTTTGGAGTCTGTCAATGGTGAGGAGTGTTTTGAGGGTCGAGACATGGGGAAATTTCGGAGATTTTGAAAAGCCGCCGTTGCTCTCGTCGTAGTTATGCTGCGCTTGTTGAACATACTGGATGATGATTTTCTCATTCAAGAGAGTCGCTTGAACACTTTCGTTTTTCGGACGCATGAAGGCGGTGATCTCCTCAGCGTTTTGGAACAGCTTTTCGTCGTTTTGCGCCACTTTTTCGGCGATGATGGCAGTGAGCTCGCTGAACCCCATCATCTGATTTTGGTTGTGAGGTGGGATGTAGGTAGCGGCATAAAAAGGTTTGTTATCTGGGGTACAAAAAATAGAGAGTGGCCATCCTCCCGCTCGGCGGTTCAGGAGCATATGGAGTTCTTGATAGTGTTTGTCGATGTCCGGGCGCTCTTCACGATCCACTTTGATACACACGAAATGGTGATTAACAAACTCGGCAATCTCAGGGTTCTCAAATACTTCATGCTCCATCACATGGCACCAATGGCAACTGCTGTAGCCGATAGAGATGAAGATTGCTTTGTGCTCTGTTTTGGCTTTTGTAAACGCTTCGTCACACCATGGATACCAATCTAGAGGGTTCTCTTTGTGTTGTTGCAGATAGGGGGAGTCTTCAAAGGCGAGACGATTGGACATGATATCCTCCATAGAATAGTGAATGTAGTGTAGCATTTACGGCTATGATCAACCTGAAAATTATTAACAATGTTTCTCCTTTGGCTTTGACACAGTTTAATGCGATACAATAAGAAGTGATATTTTTGTGAGGTACTTTTATGCGTTATATATTTGCTTTAATTATGTCAATCAACCTTTTGGCAGTAGGTTTTTTACAACCTGAAGAGGCTTTTAAACCGAAAGTTTCGATGATCGATGAGGCTACGGTAGGGGTAGAGATCGAATTGGGCGATCAGATCTATATCTATGCCGACAAGCTCAAAGTCGAAGATGCCGATCCTAAAGACGGTATCGATTTTGCATCGGTATCGATGGCAAATCCGGTAGAGCATGACGGAGAAAAAGTGTTTGAATCTTCTCCCTCAATCCGGATCAAGCTTGGCAAGAGCACTGATGTTTCGGGTCTAAAAGAGATCAAAGTTAAACTATCTTATCAAGGGTGTTCTGCGGCAGGGCTTTGTTACGAGCCGATGGAAACGGTATTGAAAGTAGAGGTTTCAGCCGATAAACTTCCGGGGAACGACAATGCAGCAAATTCGATTTTAAAAGCTCCGGCGGTAGATACCGCAGCGTTGGAGGTAACGACCTCTGAACCTGAAAAAGCGGAACCGAAAGGGGAAAAAACATCTGAAACCGATCAAATTGCCCAAGTGATCGAGGGTGGAAGCCTTTGGTTTATCTTGTTAAGTTTTTTTGGCTTCGGATTGCTCTTAGCATTGACACCGTGTGTTTTCCCGATGATTCCGATTATCTCTTCGGTGATCGTTTCCCAAGGGGGGATCGGGACAAAGCGGGCATTTTGGCTCTCGGTCGTCTATGTTCTCTCGATGGCGGTAGCCTACACGATCGCGGGAATTTTGGCAGGGCTTTTTGGAGCCAATCTTCAGGCGGCATTTCAGACACCGTGGATCATTACGTTGTTCTCTTTAATCTTTGTAGTTTTGGCAATG
This sequence comes from uncultured Sulfuricurvum sp., assembly GCA_964495485.1. Taxonomy (GTDB): domain Bacteria; phylum Campylobacterota; class Campylobacteria; order Campylobacterales; family Sulfurimonadaceae; genus Sulfuricurvum. Next base: position 194,129 of record CAZBVJ010000002.1, on the reverse strand, counting down.
TCGATGTTCGATCTTTTTGAACTCCAAATTCCTAACGCTATTCAGGCGAAAATTACCAAAATCAGCGGTCAGCGCAGCGGTGTAATCGGTGTGGCTATTATGGGATTCCTATCGGCTTTGATCGTAGGACCGTGTGTTGCCGCACCGCTTGCAGGAGCGCTTATCTATATCGGTCAGACGGGCGATGCACTCCTTGGAGGGGCGGCGTTATTTGCTCTTAGTATCGGTATGGGAGTTCCGCTTGTCGCCATCGGTACCAGTGCCGGGAAATTTATGCCGCGTCCGGGGATGTGGATGGATACTGTCAAATCGATTTTCGGGGTGATGCTCATCGGAGTATCGATCTGGATGATCAGCCGGATATTGGATGAGAATATTTCGATGATGCTGTGGGGAGCATTAGGGGTATTCGTGGCTATCAATATCGGAGCGCTGGAGCCGATTCGCGGGCGATGTATCAAATGCGGTCGGGCAAATAAAAAAGCGCTGGGGATCATTATTTTTCTCTACGGTATGTCATTGCTCCTCGGCGGTATGAGCGGTGCGAAAGATCCTCTCCATCCCCTAGATCCGTTTTTACCGAATAAATCAGCAGTAGCAGTCGCCTCTGCAAACGAGCATCAAACGTTTGAGAAAATCACCTCTATCGAAGAATTGGACGCTATCTTGGCAGAGAACAAAGGAAAAAAAGTTCTTGTCGATTTTTATGCTGATTGGTGCAGTGCGTGTAAAGAGCTCGAAGAGAAAACGTTTAGCAACGATGATGTCAAAACGGCCATGGATAAATATGTTTTGGTACAGGTTGATTTGACCGCAAATGACGATGCGGCAAAAGCGATCAGTTCCAAATACGGTATTTTCGGACCTCCGGCGATTTTGTTTTTCGATGAAAATGGAACACGCCTCAAAAACGCCGATATCGTAGGGTTCAAAGAACCCAAAGAGTTTCTAAACCATTTAGGAGAGATCAAATGAGTAAAATTATTTTAGGTTTGTCGCTCATAGCAAGTTGTGCCTTTGCCGAACTCAAATGGGCACCGTCGTATGATGCGGCGTTGGAAAAAGCGTCAAAAGAGAAGAAAAAAGTGATGGTGATGCTATCCCGCGAAGAGTGTCCGGCATGTGAATATATGAACGATATCGTATTTGAAGAAAAAGCGGTAGAGAATGAAATCACCAAAAACTTTGTCCCCGTCCATTTGGATATTCACAAAGATTTTATCCCTGAGGGGTTAGGCTATATCGGAACGCCGACATTCCATTTTTTAGATGCAAAAGGGAAAAAAATCGGTCGGCATGACGGCGGAGCAAATGTTCCGACCTTTATGGGGATTTTAGGGAAGATGAAAAAGTAGAGATTATTTATTCTCTACCAATTTATCCAAAATATAGAGCTGCAGATTTTTATGCGGTATCTCTTTTTCCAACGCTTCAGAATAGATTTTTCCTACCTCTTTGGCGTGTAAATCATAGTCAAAATGGGGAAAGTGATTTTCCCATCCCTTTTTAACAATCCGCAATGCAACCGTATCTATGAGATACTCTTTGAAAATTGCATAGGTCGCAAAAAACATCCCTGTAAAAAGAATTGCCATGATGATCAACAGATGGCAGTCAATTTTAGCCAAAACAGCATGAAAGATAGCCGATGCCGGGAGCAAAATGAGGTGCCAAAGGGCGATGAAAACCAGATAACTTCGTCCGATACTGAGACGAAAACCGGGTATTTTCCCCTCCAGTTTCAATCCGTCCTGATACATTTTATTGGTTTTGAGCAGATCGCGCAAAAGCATCGGTTCTTCACTCAGGGTAAAGACATAGGGGATGATTTTCTCATCGGTGAATTTTCGAGAGGCGGTTTTCATCCATGAAAAAAGTCGAATCATTGGTGTTCCTTGATAATCGTGCTGACGCGTGCGGCACTTCCGTGATCTAAAAGGGTTCTCAGAGCCTGTGCGTCATCGAAAAATTGTTGTTTATCCATTTGTTGATACGCATTATACAGATTTTGAGCATTAACTTCGTTTTGGAGAAATTCGGGATGGAGTGATCTGTGGTGCTTGTGGGAGAACAGGATATTCCCTAATCCAACATACTCAAGTTTAACGAGACGCGATGCGATTGCATAATCGAGTGATTTCGCGATGTAGGCTAAGATAAACGGTGTTCCGATTAAACACGCCTCCAACGTCGCTGTTCCGCTGCAAATAAAGGCGAAATCGGATTCCGCTAAAGATTGATGTGCTTCGTGAGTAATCTCAAAAGCCGATACGTCACCGTAAAGGTCTCGAATTTGCCGATCAGTGAAATGGGGCGGTATTACGAGGAGCGCATGAGATTCGATCATGCTCCGCAGTTCATGGTAAATCGGCATAAGACGTTTGATTTCACCGGGGCGGCTTCCGGGCATAAAGGTGATTTTGCCGCTGGGTGTCAGATCTCTTTTGCGGATTGTAATCTCATCGAGCAGTGGATGACCGACGTATTCGATAGGGGCACCCTGAGAATAGTAGGAAGGTTCAAACGGCAAAATCGAGCACAATTTGGTGATCGTTTTTTCCAATACGGGGATACGCTTTTTCTTCCATGCCCATGCTTGCGGCAGGATGTAGTAGATGATCTCTTTGTCGGGGTAGCGTTTGCGGATTGCTTTGGCCAGAGGGAGATTGAACCCCGAGGAATCGATGAGCAATACTTTATCGGCTTCATATGCCAATTCCACCATCTGATCTTTAAGACGGAAGAAAAACGGGAGCTTTTTGATCGCATCGACAAACCCCATGATGGAGGTAGAGCGTAAATCTACGATACTTTCACCGAGTGAGCTATCAAAGATACCCGATAACTTGACCTCAGAACCTAACGCTTTGACTAAATAGGAGAGATGAACATTGGCGGAATGCTCCAGTGCACTAACAAGTAATCTCATGATCCGCCGTCTCCTCGTGCACCCATATCAGGTTTATAGTTACTCTTGTTTTCATGAAATTCGCTCAAAAACGTGGTAATCAAATCGATCTCTTTATCGCTGAGTCCCATCGCAAAAGGGATCATCATTTGCGCTTGTTGAGTATCCCCTTTTTTGGCACGGTAATTTTTGAGTTTACCGATCAAAAACGGTTTGCGTCGATAGGCTAGAGGGGGGTATTGATTGGTGCCTCCGGCTGAAATACCGTGGCAACCGCTGCACCCTTTGGCAAAATAAAGATTTTTTCCGCTTTGATATGGATCGGAAGCACCGAAAAGAAGTATTGGTAGACAAAAGAGGGCAATTTTGAGCACTTTAGAGGTACCTTTAACGTTTCTTAGACTAAAATACCGACATTATACCTTTAAATGTTCAACGGAGGCGGTCAAATGATCATTAGCGGCGCAATTATCTGTGATATTAATGGGGAACGTCGAGCCGATGTTCGTATCGAAGAGGGGGTGATCCAAGAGATCGGTGAGAATCTCAGCGGCGCTGAGGTCTTCGAAGCTCAAGGGTGTTATCTGATTCCGGGGCTCGTTGATACCGATGTACGTCTCAAAGATGGACAGCTAAGCCGGACTAATCTCGAAAAACTCTCCCGCCGTGCGTTGATGGGCGGTGTAAGTACGGTGGTTCTTGCCAGTGATACTACCCCTCCGATCGACAATGAGATAACATTGGAATTTGTCCAACAACATCATGCACTTGCTGGCGGTGCTACAACCCTCCCTCTTGTAAGTGCGCTCAATGAAAAAGGTGCATTGAGCAACATCGCTATCATGCTCAAAAAAGGGTGTGTTGCCGTCCATACCTCTACGATCAACGATTACAATCTGATCAGCCGTATCGCCCAGTATGCCAAAATGGCAGACAAAGCCATTTTTTACAAAGCTCAGGAGAAAAGTTTTATTGAGAGCGGGGTTATGAGTGATGGGGCGGTAGCTTCACATCTAGGATTACCGGGGATCTCGCCATTATCCGAAGTGGTTCATATCGCCTCGATGATCGAAATCTCACGCCATTTTGGAGTCAAAATAGTTTTCAAAAGTGTTACCGAACCCCGTTCGATCGAATTGATCGCGCAAGCCCGCAGTGAAGGGATCGATGTTGAGTGTGAAGTTGCACTTCATCATCTCCTTAAAAATGATTCGGCTTGTATGGGATTTGATACCGATGCCAAAATCGATCCGCCGTTGGTAAGCGAAACCAAGCGCCTTCAGCTGATCGAAGCACTCAAAGAGGGAAAAATTCACTCGTTGAGTGCATTGCATCAGCCTAACTCCGATATTCACAAAGATATTACTTTTTATGATGCCCATGTTGGTACAACATCGATTATGGAGTATTTGCCGTTACTCTACACCTATTTGATCGAAAAAGAGAAGATCGCCTTTAGCGATATACTCCGTCTCGCATCGTGTGCCCCGGCACGTCACATCGGCATGAAATCGGGAGAGATCAAGGCTGGTGCAGCGTGTAATTGTGTCGTGTTTAATCCGAAAGAGAATTTCGAGGTTCCTCATCATCACAGCCTTTATAAAAAGGAAACGCTCAGAGGGAAAGTGGTGATGGCGATTTGTCGCGGGGAAGTGACAAAGTTTTAAATTTTACCGTTCACCCTGAGCAAGTCGAAGGGTGGCAAGACGTTCATGGTTCGACGAGCTCACCACGAACGTAATCTTTTACAACGATTTTGCGTTCTGAAACTCTGCAATCTCCGCTTCCACCATCGCATCTATCATAATTTTATAGAGTGTCGTGAGGAGGTTTGGTGATACGCCAAACTCCATCGCACGGTTACGGACGCGATCCATCACTGCTTCCATTCTTTCATTGGCTTTGATCTCATCGATAGAGTGTTTGAAATTGGCGGCTTGTTTAACATAGCCGTTACGAGCGGCGATTAATTCGACGATTTGATCATCGAGCGAGTCGATAAATTGACGAACTTCGGCTAGTGAATGACACTCTTCTACTTTCATACGAAATCTCCCATATTTATATAGTGTTATCTTACCATAGTTTCGAGTCAGAAAGGATATATCACAAAATTATCACACAAATTTATATAATAATATCTTATTCGGCATTTTTTGATATATTTCACTATTTCTTATAAATATTTAAGATTAAGACGATTATGATGTCCCCAGCGATAATCAAAATTCGCAATCGATATTGCATAGGATGAAGGAGAACTCATTATGAACATTTCAAGACGTGACTTGCTTAAATTTGCCGGTCTTAGTGCAGCGGCAGCTGCGGTTACAGGTTGTACAGCGGCTACAGGTGCAGCTCCGGGTGCACAAGGCGCTACTTCAGGTAAAATGCTCGGTAAACATCAAGTCGTTATCATCGGTGGAGGCTGGGGCGGTTTGACCGTTGCTAAAGAGCTCAAAAAAATCGATCCTAAATTCGATGTTGCGATTATCGAAAAAAATGATAGCTTTATGTCTTGCCCGCTCTCTAACTCTAACCTTGGCGGAATCGAAGGGTTCAATCTCAACACATTGACTCACGATTATTCTCAAGCTATCGAAAAACACGGTTACGGAATGTTGACTGCAGTTGTTACCGGAATCGACCGTGAAGCGAAAGTAGTTCATACCTCTAAAGGTGGCGTAGGTTACGATATCCTTGTTCTTGCTCCGGGTATCGACTATAACTATAAAGGACAATTCCCAACATGGGATGCGGCTAAAATCGCAAAAGCGCGTCGCGTAGCACCGGCTGCATTGATCCCTGGCGGTGAACACGTTGCATTGGATCGTTTGGTAAAAACTATGGAAGAGGGTGATGTCGTTATCACTGTTCCAGCGGGTAAATACCGTTGTCCTCCGGCACCGTTCGAGCGTGCAAGTATGATTGCTAACCATATGAAAAAAGAGGGATTGACTGGTAAAGTAATTATTCTCAATGAAACCGCTGAAATCGCTAAAGGTGCAGCGTTCAAAGAAGCTTGGGCAGAAATTAACCAAGGTCAAGTAGTACACGAAAGCAATTGTAAAATTGTGGATGTCGACTTTGACAAAAAAGAGATCACGTACGTTCAAACAGTATTCAAAGATAAAGATGATACTGAAGGGACAAAAACTACCAAAACAATTAAATACGGTGTGTTCAACTTTATCCCTCACAACATGTCTAACCCGGTTATCGAGATGGCAGGTGTCGCGACAACTCCAGACGGATTCAAAAAAGTTAAAATGGCAACTAGCCCTGAAAAACCTGTTTCATTCCAAACGGCTACTGATGCAGCTGTTTATGCAGTTGGTGACGTTGTTGGTCATGGTATCCCACCAAGCGGTCAATCAGCTATTTGGTCTGGTAAAGAGTGTGCGAAAGAGATTGCTCACGTTCTTCACGGTAAATCATACAGTGTTGCATCAGCACTTCCATACAAAAGTGCTAACGTATGTTACTCAATGGTTGGATCAAATCCGGAAGAATCAATTATGGTTAACCATGAGTTCATGGTTGCAGGTCCGGTTATCGGTTCTAAAGGTTCAGTACCTAAAGATGAAAAAACCGGTAAATTCCGCACTACAGGTCTTGCGAAAGCAAACCGCGACTGGTACAAAGGTGCAATGCGCGACTTGTTCAACTAAGTCTCTGCTTCCTCTCTACCCACTTGGGAGAGGGGAAATATTCTTACCGTGAATCAAAATTCACAACTAATGCAAAATCTGCTAAACTAACCCTATAAACTCACAATACGGATACTCACATGGATAGAAGAAATTTTTTAAAAGTGGTAGCTGCCGGCGCGACTGTCGTAGCAATCAACCCTTCATTGATTCGCGGTACATTATATGCCGATGATGGACGTTTATTCAAAGCGTATGAAAAAACCCAATTGGTAGATGCTGCCGGTGCACCGATCAAAGCTTCGGCTCTCTTGAAAGAGACGACGTACATTTTCAATTATCCGTATGCATCCACTCCGTGTATGTTGGTAAACCTTCCGAAGCCGACATCACAAAATGTAGAACTCAAATCGGATAGCGGAGAAATGTATACATGGACAAGCGGTGTCGGTAAAGATCGCACTATTGTTGCGTATGTCGCTATCTGTACCCACCAATTGACCCATCCTACTCCGAATGACAGTTTTATCACCTACGTTCCGACGTCGGGTAAAACAATGGCGTATGAAAAATCTGGAATTATTGTATGTTCGTCTCACCTCTCCGCATTTGATGCGGGAGCGGGAGCAAAAGTTCTCGGCGGAGCTGCTACCCAACCGCTTCAAGCAGTTGTTTTGGAACACGCGGCTGATGATACCCTCTGGGCAGTCGGAATTTTAGGTCAGGATAAATTTCATGATTATTTCAAAGAGTTCCGTCCTGAAATGAAACAATTTTACGGTGGACCGGCAGAGGCGAAAAAACTCGTCTCAATTTCGGCGAAAACGGTTAAACTCTCTGAATTTTCAAAAGAAATTATCCAATACTAAAAGGGGGCATTATGAAAAAAATAGTATCTGCACTGGCACTGGGATCACTTCTCGCTCTATCGCTTCAAGCAGCAGCACCAAAAGCCGATCCGCGATTGGAACTGATGAAAGATATGCGTACCATGATGGACGCAATGGAGCAAATTCAACGCGGCGGATTGTACAGCTCACCCGATGAGATGAAAGCGGGGGTTAAGAAACTTCAAGGGACTCTGAAGTCATTAGAGGGGGAAGAGGTCAAAGCTATTTTGCCGAAAGATCAGGTTTATGCTTATAAATTTGCCCAAAAAACAGCTCAAATGCTCCGTATGTATTCGGACGATATGATTGTTTCTATCGAAGCGGGACGTGCAGACAACGCATTGGATGATTACACCCAACTTCTTAAGCAATGTACATCCTGCCATATTCGTATCCGTAACTGGTAATTCTCTCTCACTTCCCGCGTAGGCGGGAATCTCTATTTTTTTTATTATCCAATCATTTAATTTTCTAATGTATTCTTTCTGAATCAAATTTATTTTTCTTATGTGACGTTTTTATCACATTTTTGTCTCACAATCCTACAAATTTGTCTAAAATATTAAAAAAATCTATATATATCAAGAAATCTTTAAGAAACAATTGTTATGATCACCACAAGATTCGGAATAAGAAAATCTTATCTGGACAGTTTCTTGAAGGAGAATGAATGAAATTAGGAAAATTGAGTCTTGTAGCTGTAATGGCTCTTGGAACAAGTGCGTTTGCTCTTGATAACATTAAAGTAGATGGTGAAGCAAAAGTTTGGTATCAAACATCTGAGTACAGCGGTAACGGTGCAACTGCAACTGCTACTGGTGATGTTGATCGTCCAACACAAGCAGATCAAGACTTTTTCAATAAAGGTACAAACTCTTTGGCTTTGACTGCTCTAAAATTTGGTGCTTCAGCGAATTTGGCTGAAAACTTGAGCGGAGCGGTAAAAGTAACTGCTGTCTCTACACTTGGCCTTGAAAACAACATGGTTGGTGATGTACCAACTGTAAAACAAAAAATTACCGGCGCTGCAACAACTGTTCCTGAACGTGTACAAGATCAAGCATGGGTTGAAGTATTGAATCTTAAATACGCAACAAAAAGTTTTGATATCGCTGCAGGTCGTATGGCACTCCAAACTCCTCTAGCATTTACTGAAGCATGGAATGCTGTTGACAATACTTTTGAAGCGGTAGTCGCACACGGTTACTTTGTACCGGATACCATTTTGGCAGTAGCATGGGTTGGAAAACATAACGGTGTAGGTCTTTTGGGCGCTGGACGAAATAGTACTGTTGCATGGAACGGTGAATTTGGAACTTTTGCATCAGAAGGCGCTTATGCAGTCGCTGCAATCAATAAATCTATTCCAAACACAACAGCTCAAGCATGGTACTACAATGTAGGGAACGTTGCCGATGCATTCTGGTTGCAAGCAGATAGCAAATTGATGGGGATGGTTGACCTTGGAGTTCAATACGCAGGTATGAATCCGGATAATTCGTCTAGTATTCTTCCCGCAACTGCTGAATCAACTGATGTATTCTCTATTAAAGCGGCTGCAGATGTTGGACCGGTTAATGTCTACGCAGCATATTCAACTGTAGATTCTGGAGCACTTGGTTTTGCTAACGTTGCTACAGGTGATAAATCAATGGTTTATACAACTCTTGGAAGCATCTACATGGATGGTGAAATCGTAGCGGCTCCTGATACCGATGCATGGAAAATCGGTGCATCTACCAAAGCGGTTCCGGGTGTAACATTGTCAGCTAGTTACTGCCAAGCTGATCAAGGGACAAACAATGCAACTCGTGCAGAAACTGATTACAGTGCATGGGACATTACTGCGGCTACAAAAGTGGGTCCAGTTGGTGTGACAGCTATCTATACTCAGTTTGATAAAGATTTGAAAGCTACAGATACAACTGATAAAACAACTGATACCCTCCGTATCATCGCTTCTTTGAAATTCTAATCTTCATTAGAATCTCTTCCTTTTCAGGGCCTTCGGGCCCTTTCCATTCTCCTTATGTTAAGCTTTTTGTCTGAGAACTCGTCACTCTCAGGCAATTCCTCAACACTTCATGGATAACTTCAGATTCTTTTTGCTTGTCGTTTCGGCGTAATCGCTTTCGCCTCTTTCTCTTTTTTTGTCATTGTTGATTGTCGTAGAAAAAACGGGATCGTTTTTTCGGGACGTTGTGCTAAATCTTCGACTAAAGCTGCTTCTATAACCTCTTTATCATGATGTTCACACAGATAGGTATGGATCAATGCGATTTGTCTCTCTAATGAGATTTTCCATGTTGAGAGGGTTTGGGTATAGATCCACTCGCTAAATGCATAAAATCCCTCAAATACTTTCCCCTCATTCCACAGTAACGGAACGGTTTTCGTAAAACTCCCGCTGTTATAAAAAATATCCCAAAACCGTGCAAATCGTTTCATCTTTTGGATTTGTTCAAAGCTGAGGAGATTATTCTGTAGGATGTCATAGGGCGGAATGTCGCTGTAGATCATCCCATGAGCTCGATCGTGTCGTGAGAGGGTAGTCCCTGATAGATTTTTCAAAATACCGATTTGTATCTCGCTATGGGTGAGGGAGACAAGTTGATCGAGGTTACGTCCAAACCCCTCAATGTTCTCTCCCGGTAATCCGACGATCAGATCGAGGTGCATGTGGGCGGAGGTCTCGTTTTCGAGAAATCGTAGATTATTAAATATTTTCTCGAGTTTCAGCGGTCGGTTGATTCCTTTAGCAATCTCGGGATCTAGCGTTTGGATACCGATCTCCAGCTGGAGTGATCCGGCGGGGAATTGTTTGATCTTCTCTTTTAGCACATCGGGGAAATGATCGGGGATTACTTCAAAATGGGCAAAGTACGGCGGCTCTTTGGAGAGAAAAAAATCGAGGATGCGGTTAGCAAAACTCATATTGAGATTGAACGTTCGGTCGATAAATTTGAAACTTCGTGCTCCCCGTTGCCAAAGGGTTTCAAACTCTTCGAGGAGCTGATCTAGGGGGAAATTACGTACTTTTTCATCGATAGAGGAGAGGCAGAATTCGCATTCGAACGGACAGCCGCGTGAGGCTTCGACGTAGATGTAACGGTGCGCAACATCTTCGTCATTAAATGCAGAATAGGGGAGGTTGATTAATTTTAGATCGGGGAGTGGGGCTTTGATAAAATGAGGGTTCCGTTCGCCCTGAGCTTGTCGAAGGGTGGATGGTTCGACAAGCTCACTATGAACGGGTGATAGCAACTCCTTACACAACTCATAAAACGCCACTTCACCTTCGCCGCTGATGATATAGTCAGCCTTACTGAAATCGACCCGATGGGGCAGATATCCCGCTTCGGGTCCTCCGAGGATGATGATCGTTTGCGGCGAGACTTTTTTGATCGTTTGAATCAGTTCGGAGGTTTGGGCGGCATTCCAAATGTAAACACCGATTCCGATAATACGCGGAGAGTGTTTTAAGAGATCTTCGGTGATGCTCTGTATTTGCTCGTTCATCGTAAATTCGATAATGGTTGTTTCGGATTGCAACTCGTGCATATTGGCATAGAGATAGCGCAGTCCCAGCGCGGTATGGGCGTAACGGGCATTGAGGGTGGTTAAAAGAATCGTATGCATAGGTTTTCCGATAAAAGATAAACGTATTATATGCTATTCTATACCTACTAAGAGCCTAAAGGGAGTATGTATGAATTATATTCGTCGTTTGGATTCATTGGGGATTGAAGATGTTGCATTAGTTGGCGGAAAAAATGCTTCGTTAGGGGAGATGATCAGCTCACTGAAACCTTTGGGGGTCAAAGTACCCGAAGGGTTTGCAGTCACGGCGGACGGGTATCGTCTCTTTATCAAACATAACGGGTTTGAGCCGAAAATCCGTCATTTTTTCGAAGGAGTCGAACTCAGTAATATCGAAGCGCTCAATCGATGTGGGGAATCGATCCGCTCTCTGATGCTCACCGGAGAGATGCCTGATGCATTAAAAAGCGAGATTGCTGAGAGTTACCGTGTTATGGAGAATCAATACGGTATGGAGCAGGTCGATGTCGCAGTCCGCTCATCGGCAACGGCGGAGGATCTCCCTGATGCGAGTTTCGCGGGGCAGCAGGAGAGTTATCTCAACGTACGAGGGGAGACGATGCTGATCGAGCACGTGAAACGGTGTTTTGCGTCACTCTTCACCGATCGTGCGATCAGTTACCGTCATAGCCGTGATTATGACCATTTCGCCGTAGCTCTATCGGTAACGGTACAAAAAATGGTGCGAAGCGATTTAGCCTCCAGCGGGGTAATGTTTACGATTGATACCGAGAACGGTTCGGAAAATTTGATTCTCATTAACTCGATTTACGGATTGGGGGAAAACATCGTCGGTGGACGGGTCAATCCCGATGAGTTTTACGTATTCAAACCGACATTATGTGAGGGCAAAACGACGATTTTAAAGCGTCAACTCGGATCTAAAGCCCTCACCATGACCTATGATGAACGTCACCATACGATGAATCTCTCAACCCCCAAAGAGCGTCAAAATCGTTTCTCGATCACCGATGAAGAGGTGGCGATATTGGCCCGTTATGCCCTCACCATCGAAGAGCATTATAGTGCTAAAGCAGGGGTATATCGTCCGATGGATATTGAGTGGGCGAAAGACGGACTCAGCGGAGAACTTTTCATCGTTCAAGCCCGTCCGGAGACAGTACAAAGTCAAAAACTAAGCAACAATATCTTGGAACAATATCATATGAGCCAGACTGATGCCAAAGTGCTTCTCACCGGTAAAGCGATCGGGGAAAAAATCGGTTCGGGTCGGGTCAAAATTATCCATTCACCTGCTGAGGGGGAACAGTTCGTCAGCGGTGACGTTTTGGTTGCTGATATCACTGACCCAGATTGGGAACCGATTATGAAAAAAGCCTCCGCCGTTATCACCAACCGAGGCGGACGGACATGTCACGCTGCTATCGTTGCCCGTGAGATCGGCGTACCTGCCATCGTCGGAACGGTCAATGCGACCGACGTGCTTCATGATGGGGATGAGGTGACGGCGAGCTGTGCCGACGGTGAAAGCGGACGAGTTTATCAAGGATTGGTCGATTATGAGATCAGCACTATCGATTTAGGATCCCTCCCCCCGACCAAAACGAAACTGTATATGAATGTCGGGAATCCAGATATTGCGTTTAGGGTAGCACGTTTGCCGAATGACGGGGTAGGGCTGGCACGGATGGAGTTTATCATCACCCATTATGTAGCGGCTCATCCGATGGCATTGGTAGAGCTTTCACAAGGCAAAACAATCCATGAGATCAAAGCCGTGCATCATGCGATGCGGGGGTATGATGATCCCAAAACGTTTTTTATCGACAAGATCGCCGAAGGGGTAGGGATGATTGCCGCAGCGTTTTATCCCCGTTCTGTTATCGTCCGAACCACTGATTTTAAATCAAACGAGTACAAGCACATGGTTGGCGGAGCCGCATATGAGAACGACGAAGAGAATCCGATGATCGGGTTTCGGGGGGCGAGCCGCTATTACTCCGATCAGTACAAAGAGGCGTTTAAATGGGAATGTGAAGCGCTTCGCCGTGTACGAGACGAGATGGGACTCGATAATGTGAAAGTGATGCTCCCCTTTGTCCGAACTCCCGATGAGGGGCGCAAAGCGATCGCGGTGATGAACGAAGCGGGATTGGTTCAGGGGGAAAACTCTTTGGAAATTTATGCGATGTGCGAAATCCCCTCCAACGTCATCCTAGCCGATCAGTTTTTGGAAATCTTTGATGGCTACAGTATCGGCTCTAATGACCTCACACAGCTTACCCTCGGCGTCGATCGCGACAGTGCACTGGTTGCGGCGGTGTTTGATGAACGTAACGAGGCGGTGACGCGGATGCTCTCCATGGCGATCCGTGCGTGCAAAGAGCGGGGAAAATACATCGGTATCTGCGGTCAAGCACCGTCCGATTATCCCGAGATCACCCGATTTTTAGTCGAAGAGGGGATCGATTCGATCTCTCTCAATCCCGATTCATTGCTCAAAATGCGGCAGGTGGTGAGTGAGTTGGAAGTATCAAAAATTTAGTCTACGTTCATGGTGAGCGCGTTGAACTTTGAATCATACCCCCCTTATTTTGTTATTTAAGAGGGGGTACGCTCATTCTTTTGCATAAAATCGACATATTCGCATACAGGACTTAGATCATTGCACGATTGGCTATAACCCGTAATCGGATCATTCATAAAAGCAGAAAGATTTTCGGAAACGAAATTCCAATTGATCAGTTTCCACCAATTGGAAAGATACGACGCCCTAGCATTACGATGATCGATGTAATAGGCATGTTCCCATACATCGCACGTCAGTAGAGGAGTATCTCCATGTCGTATAGGTGTGTCGGCATTAGAAGTCATTTTGATCTCCAGTTTTTTCTCATTGGAAACGATAAGCCATACCCATCCTGAGCCGAAAAAAGCTGTGGCGGCGGCTAAAAAAGCATCCTCAAAAGCTTTAATCGATCCAAAGTCCCGTTCGATCAGCCCTAAAAACTCTACCGAGGGAGCTGTCGATCCATTTTTGAGCCCCTTCCAATAAAAATCGTGGTTGTAGATTTGCGCCGCATTATTGAAAATTGCGTCATGCGCATATTGGACAATATAATCAAGAGGTTTATCCTCGTATTCTGTCCCCTCGATAAGAGAATTGAGTTTATTGACATATCCGGCATGGTGTTTGCCGTAGTGATAAGAAATGGTTTCAGCCGATATATAAGGTTCTAATGCCGTTTGCTCATAGGGAAGCTCCATAAGATTATGTTTCATTTTGACCCCTTTATCTCAAAGATATTGTCTTATAGTAATTTATAATAGTTAAATTGCTTTTGCTAATAGCAAACTAATTTCCTCCTTAAGCAAGAGTTTATATTTATATAAAAAAGTGATCCCCCAACTCTTTTGGATATACTTAGCCACAATTTTTAAAAGTGAACTCCAATGAATTTAACCTCCAAAAATGCTCCAGTCGAAGTCTCCATCCAAAAAATGGAGACAATATTAAGTGATATGGGATGTAACGTAACCTACTCAGAAGAAAAACATCCCCTTAATCATTGCTATTCGGTGAATCTTGCTTCTGTAGAAGCCCCTAAACACATCTACTCCAACGGAAAAGGGATCTATTCGGAAGCCTCCAAAGCGAGCGCGTTGGGAGAGTATATTGAGCGGCTTCAAACCAACAACTTTTTTATCGATTTTCATCTACCGGAGCGTAAATATTATCCCGATGAGGTGGAGTTTGATTGGGATGGCGGGTATCTGACCCCTGAATTGATCGAGCTCTACGATCCAAACAACGAGCTGAGCATGGATGAGCTTCTCGATTTTAACAGCGATACCGAAGATAAAATCGTCGCTTTGCCGTTCAAAAAATTGGGAACAGATGATGTCGTCTACTTTCCGATCAATATCCTCAGCAACCTCTATGTCAGTAACGGTCTTGCGACGGGAAATACCGCTCAAGAGGCGCAAGTACAGGCGATGAGTGAGATATTGGAGCGGTATGCCAAGATTGAGATTATCAAAAATGGCTATGCGTTGCCCCATTATCCGGATGAGTTTTTACAACAGTTTGAACGTCTTTACAGCGATTTAACCAAGCTTCGGGAGTTAGGCTATATCGTTAATGTTTTGGACGCATCACTGGGGGGGCAGTATCCCGTTACAGCAATCTCGTTTATCAATCCTGCCAATGCGACATTGTTCGTATCGTTTGGCGCTCATCCGATCCTCGAAGTTTCACTGGAGCGGACAATGACGGAGCTGATGCAGGGACGTGGGCTGGAGAATTTGGAAGCGTTTGAAGTTCCGACGTTTGATATGTCGATCGTCTCGGAGAGTTTTAATCTCGAATCCCACTTTATCGATTCCAATGGCAAGATGGGGATACAATTTTTGAGTGCCAAAAAGAGTTTTGAATTTGCCCCTTGGAACTATAAAGGGAGTTGCACAGAAGATGAATTCGCCTATCTTACCGCAATCATTGAATCGATGGGGAGTGAGATTTACATTCGTGAATACGATTATCTCGGGTTTTATTCGTGTCAAATGATCGTGCCGGGAGTTTCCGAAGTCTATCCGATCGATGATTTGGTCTATAATAACCGCAATCGGGGGAAATTTTATCGAGATGCGGTTTTGCATTTTGCAGAGTATGATCCCGAAAATGTACTCGATGAGATCGAAGCGCTCGAAGATCATTTGAATGTCGAGAAATTTATCGGGGTGATTTTTGAAGAGAATTTTACCATCGGGGAACTCAAAGCACAGTTGCATTTGTCATTAGGGAACATTGAAGAGGCGATCGGCTATTTAGAATTCAGTACCAAATCGTTGAATGTATTGGTGATAGAACTCATCAAAATGGCGGAACTGGGATTGGAATGGGATGATTACGTTCAAGCTCTCAACGATCTCTATACTCCTGAGCGTGTAGAGAGGGCATTGGCGATTGTGAAAGGGGAGGAAACTTTGGTTTCAACCAGATTGCATAGGGATTATCTCAATATGTTGGAGATGTACGATCGGTTGGAGATAAAAAAACAAGGGTGATTGTGATTTAGGCAATTCACTATTTCTCTACAGTATGATCCTATACTGCAAACAATAATCGGATAATAAGGAGATTGAGGATGAAAAAAGGGGTATGGCTAGGAGTTTGTTTGGTGCTTTTGGGATTGAGCGGATGTGGCAAAAGCCCTGAATCTCGCAATGCTTTGAACGCATTGCCCCAATGGTATCAAGAACCGACCGTTTTGGGGGACAAATATGCCGCATCCGGATCGGCCAAACCCAATAAAGCGGGAGATATTGAGTTGCAACGGATTGAAGCTTCTGCAATAGCGAGAGCGGAATTGGCGCGTCAAATGGAATTGCGTGTTAAAGATATGTTTAAACGGGCCACTCAGGAGCTGGGGAGCGGTGAAAACCAAAGCATCGATCATGCGGTTCAGTACGCAACCAAACAAATCACTGATGTGACGCTCAGACAATCGCAGCAAAAGAGACTCTATGTAGACAGTGAAACGGGGACTATGTACACATTATACGTCCTCGATAGTGCAGTGAGTGAGAAAGAGATGAAAAAAACACTTCAATCTTCGTTTAAAAATGAAGATGCCCTCTGGCAAAAGTTTCAAGCGACTCAAGCATGGAAAGAGCTTGATCAGTCGGAGAAATGAGAATGATTTACAAAACTCTCTTGCTTTTGGCGTTTTTAGCGTTATCGGGATGCTCAACACACTCAACCACCTCTCATCAAAAGATGATGGACAACGTCATCGGAGAACTCGATCGTGAGACGGCTAAATAGTCTTTTTTTGACGATTTTCACCCTCTTCTTTTTGGCAGGGTGTTCGACAAAAACGAAGATTGACCTTTATCAGTATAAAGACGTATCAACGGTGAGCATCGTCGATGAGATGAAAGCCGATTTCAAAGTCAAAAGACCCTCTTTAAATCCTAATATTGCTGTAGATGATGGTCAATGGGGCGATTATGAGGGTATTTTAAAAGACTATTTTTTGGTATACAATAATGAGAAACAGGTCTTTAAACTCGATCAAAACGGTTCGTATCGTCTCAAATTAACACTCCATAATCTCAGTTCCCGTGAAAAATTTACCCCTTCACAGTACGTTGAGCGTAAGCGGATTATTAAAACCGATAAAGGCTCTTATGTCAAAGATGAAAGCTATTATACCGATCCGTATTGGACCTATACGATTCAAACAGCGTTGGTCGGAGAATTGACATCGCAAGGCGGGGAGAAAAAGTTTTTTCATGCGGATGATGAATCTTCGTATTCGATTACCGGAAAATACAAATCAGGAATCGAACGCTATCGATACGTTGAATCGATTCAGTACAACTTGAATCGTATTTTCAAACAGATCGCCAATGATGTTGCTCCCGAAGGGTTGGTCGTTAGTAAAAAAGTATCGATAAAAGATAGTGATGAGATGATTTTTTTGATCAATATGGGGAAAAATGAGGGGTTGTATGAGTCTCAAAAAGTTATTCTTTATAAAGAGGTTATTTTAAAAGACGAAATCGAAGCCAAAACCATAACCAATAAAGTGCTCATCGGAACCGCAACGGTATCCAATCAGATCATGGCCAATTATGCATGGATCGTGATGGATGATGAAGATCACAATCCGGTGATCGAAGTGGGAGATCTCGTTTTACCGAGATATTGAGAGTAGGGTGATGATTAAATTATTGGTTACGGTATGGATAAGTACACAGGCCCTTTACGGATTTTGGCTGTTTGATTGGTTAAATCCCAAAGAGCCTCCCCCCCAATACGCACTTGAACACCCGATGATGACCACCACAAAAGTGTATGGTGTAGGGGTCGGAACAAATTTTTTGGATGCCAAAACCAAAGCGCTCAACGATATCGCCACTCAGCTCAAAAGCGATGTCCGCTCGATCACATCCGTATCCAAAAATACTCAGTTGAGTCAGACCCAAACGGATCAGCAGATAACCGTATTGACGCAACGAAAAATTGACAATTATACGGTGATCGATGAGTCGTATCGAAACGATTTAGTCTATATTTTGATTGAACACACGTTTGTCAAATAGGTGATGGCTCATCTAGCGGGTCATTATCGATAAAGAGATTGAGTATTTTGGAATACTCTGCATATGCTTGTTTATAGACGTGTTGGGAGTGATTGCTGCTCTCATACAGCTCTGTTGCACTCATACCGCTCTCCAACGCATTTTTCAGTAGTTTCGTCCGGCGAAGATAGGTAAAGGCGAGATTGGGGAAATGCTCGTGGATTTTTTGACGGATTACTACCGCATCATTGGGATTTTCGATCATATTGGCAAAGACAAGAATCGTTTTTTCTCTGAAAGTTTTAATAAAAAGCTGGCTTTTGAGTATCGAATTCTGATCGTTTGTGGTCGGTAAAATGATGATGTCCGATTGACGTAAAATCTCCTCAGCATGAGGATCGTCGAATCCCCCGAAATCATACACCGTATCAGGGTAAAGGGGGATTTTATTCGGGTAATAGCGGGCATTTTTGTATTTTTGGAGTGCTACGGACATATCGTTGGTGGCATAACGATAGCGTAAATCTTTGGCAAGCGAAAAAGCCAGTGATGTTTTACCCACTCCCCCTTTGGTGGAAGCGATGGAGATGATAGCCATAAATATCCTCAAATTTTTTGAAAATAGTAGCACAGGTCGTGCAATATCATCGAAATTATAGCCATTTTGCCCTCAAGCATCCTATTTACAGTATATACCTTAGTAAAACAATATGGATTTAATAGTTTAAAAAACCCCGCAAAATAGGCACTTATAGATTCTTTCTCCAATAAAATATACTAATTCAGTCAAATTACTTGACAATGAAAAAATATCCACCTATAATTTCCGAAATTAAAAATGAATAAGTATTCATTTATGAATCTCATCAAGGAAAGGAGTGAACAATGAAAATTGCAGCCAATGTTACGGAACTGATTGGAAATACACCGCTCATTACGTTAAACCACTTTTCGATCGAATCAACAACGATCCTAGGCAAATGTGAATTTATGAATCCATCCAGTTCAGTCAAGGATCGCATCGGTTGCAACATGATCCTCCAAGCCTTGAAACGGGGTGAGATTACCGATGAGAGTGTCATTATCGAGCCGACAAGCGGCAATACGGGGATTGCGTTAGCGAGTATCGCCGCAAGTCTGGGGCTGAAATTGATACTCACTATGCCGAGTTCGATGAGTTTGGAACGGCGGCGCCTCCTTGCCGCTTTGGGGGCTCAGATTGTGTTAACCGAACCCGAAAAAGGGATGGGCGGTGCTGTCGTCAAAGCGCTGGAGTTGGGGAATTCAATTCCTAATGCGGTGATTTTACAGCAGTTTAACAATCCGGACAATGCACAGATTCACAGAGAAACGACGGCGGAAGAGATTTGGAGAGATACCGATGGAAAAATCGATATCTTTGTTGCGGCGATCGGAACAGGAGGGACGATTACCGGTGTTGGAGAGGTGCTTCGAGCCTACAATCCGAACATTCAGATCATCGGAGTAGAACCCGATGCATCGGCGGTATTGTCGGGTGAGTTGGCGGGTCCTCATAAAATACAGGGGATCGGAGCCGGATTTATCCCTCAGGTACTCAATCGGGGTGTTTATGATGAGATCATCCGTATCACCAACGATGAAGCGATTGCGACATCACGAACGATTGCGAAACAAGAGGGACTTTTGGTCGGCATATCATCCGGAGCCAATGTCGCAGCGGCGAGAAAGATCGCGGAGCGTCCTGAAAATAAAGGGAAAACGATTGTAACGATTTTGTGCGATACCGGCGAGCGGTATTTGAGTACGGAGCTTTATGAGTTTCCCTCTGAAAATGGATAAGCGGGGAAAAAATGGGAGAAAAACATTATCGAAGTGTGATCAAAGCGATATCGTGGAGGACGGTCGGAACTATCGATACGGTGGTTGTTTCGTACTTCATCACCGGAAATTTAGTGATGGCGGTATCGATCGGATCGATCGAAGTGGTTACTAAAATGTTTTTGTATTATCTGCATGAGAGGGCGTGGAATGCCACCGATTTCGGGCGGATCAAAGTGGTTGAAAACGATTATCAGATATAGGGGAAAAGATGAATATTGATTTTGAGTTAGTGAACCGACAGTTATTCGGAGCCGGTGTTGAGGAGATTTTACGCTATTTTCTCACAAATTTCTCCGGCAAGATTGCGTTTTCATCCAGTTTCGGTGCCGAAGATCAGGTTTTGACGGACATTATCACCAAAGTTGATCCGACAATCACTGTTTTCACCCTCGATACGGGGAGGCTTCACGAAGAGACCTACAAAGTGATGGATGAGACGATGCGACGATATAACCTCCATATCGACACCTATTTTCCTGATCTACGCGACATAGAGTCGCTGTACCGATCACAAGGGGTACTTGGATTTCGTGACAGTATCGAAAATCGAAAACGGTGCTGCCAAGTGCGCAAACTGTTTCCGCTTAGACGGGCGTTGAGAGATGTAGATGTTTGGATTACGGGAGTCCGAAAGAGCCAATCGATGACACGCGATTCGATGGCGATGGTGGAATGGGATGAAACCCATGGTGTTGTGAAGGTGAATCCGTTGATCGAATGGAGCGAAAAAGATGTATGGGACTATATTATTCAACACAAAGTTCCTTACAACGTATTGCACGATCGAGGGTATCCCAGTATCGGATGTGCCCCGTGTACCCGTGCGATTCGTGAAGGAGAAGATCTCCGAGCCGGACGGTGGTGGTGGGAAAATCCTGAGCATAAGGAGTGCGGACTCCATTTGAAAAGGTCTGAGAATGAAATTCTTGTTGGAAATATTGGATCAAATACTTGAAGATGAGTATTCGGGACGTAAAGAGTTGGCCGATTGGGCTATTTATATTTGATGAGAAAACGGTGAAAAGGAGAAAACTATGATTACTCATGAGAGAAAAACACATCTAAAAGCGTTAGAAGCTGAAGCGATCCACATCATGCGTGAAGTGGTTGCGGAATTTGACAATCCCGCGATGCTTTATTCGATCGGGAAAGATTCATCGGTGATGCTTCATTTGGCGATCAAAGCGTTTTTCCCTTCGAAGTTGCCGTTTCCTCTGCTCCATGTCGATACGACGTGGAAATTTAAAGAGATGATCGAATTTCGTGACAGGAGGGTCAAAGAGTTGGGATTGACGCTCCTCACCCATGTAAATCCTGAGGGGATTTCACAGGGGATTAACCCGTTTATCCACGGGAGTGCAGTCCATACCGATGTGATGAAAACCGAAGGGCTGAAACAGGCATTGAATTACTATCAATTCGATGCGGTATTCGGGGGAGCCCGTCGCGATGAAGAGAAAAGCCGTGCAAAAGAGCGGATTTACTCATTTCGGGACAAAAACCACCGTTGGAATCCGAAAAATCAGCGTCCCGAGTTGTGGAATATCTACAACGGACGCATCCATTCGGGAGAGAGTATTCGGGTATTTCCCCTCTCAAACTGGACGGAACTCGATATTTGGCAATACATCTATTTGGAACAGATTCCGATTGTTCCCCTCTATTTTTCGGCACCGCGTCCGATCGTCGAGAGGGGCGGAGTGAAGATCATGGTGGATGATGAGCGGTTTCCGCTGCATGAGGGGGAAGTGCCCGTCATCGAAAACGTCCGTTTCCGGACGCTGGGATGTTACCCGCTTACGGGGGCGGTCGAGAGCCATGCGACTACGCTCAGTGACATCATCCAGGAAATGCTGTTGACAAAAACATCGGAGCGTCAGGGGCGTCTGATCGATGCTGACAGCTCGGGTTCAATGGAAAAGAAAAAAATTGAAGGATATTTCTAATGGCACATCAAAGCGATTTGATAGCCACCGATATCGAGGGCTATCTCAAAGAACAAGAACACAAAGAGTTGCTCCGCTTTATTACATGCGGGAGCGTCGATGATGGCAAAAGTACCCTGATTGGGCGGCTGCTGCACGATTCGAAGATGATTTTCGAAGATCAGTTGGAGAGCATCAAAAATGACAGTAAAAAGTCGGGGACGACCGGAGATAAAATCGATCTCGCACTCCTCGTAGACGGGTTACAGAGTGAACGGGAGCAAGGGATTACGATCGATGTGGCATACCGCTATTTTTCGACCGATAAACGGAAGTTTATCATCGCCGATACCCCGGGTCATGAGCAGTATACCCGTAACATGGCAACGGGTGCTTCGACGG
This sequence comes from uncultured Sulfuricurvum sp., assembly GCA_964495485.1. Lineage (GTDB taxonomy): Bacteria > Campylobacterota > Campylobacteria > Campylobacterales > Sulfurimonadaceae > Sulfuricurvum. Next base: position 171,841 of record CAZBVJ010000002.1, on the reverse strand, counting down.
CCGATTTAGCGATCATTTTGATCGATGCGCGATATGGGATTGTGACGCAGACGCGTCGCCACTCCTATATTGTCCGGTTGTTGGGGATTCGTAACGTGATCGTAGCGGTCAATAAAATGGATCTGCTCGATTTTGATCAATCGGTATTTGATACGATAACCGCAGAGTATCGCGCGTTCGCCGAGGGTCTTGGTATAGAGGGGATACATGCTGTTCCCCTGTCGGCATTGGATGGGGATAATGTGGTGACGAAGAGCAACCGTACCCCATGGTATCAAGGCTCAACGCTTTTGGAGATACTTGAAACCGTACCGCTCGCATCCGCTTCACAGGATGCGCCGTTTCGGATGATTGTGCAGTACGTTAACCGACCGAACCTTGATTTTCGCGGATTCGCCGGAACCGTTGCATCGGGAACTATCCGTGTGGGAGATAAGATCACAACTTATCCCTCTCTCAAACTAGCGACGGTGAAATCGATCGTAACGTATGATGGAAATCTCGAATCAGCTTCTACAGCAGATGCAGTGACATTGACCCTCACAGAGGAGATCGATATCAGCCGAGGGAATGTTTTGATCAAAGCGGGTGAAACTGTTTTGAACAGTAACTCGGTAGTTGCCAATGTGGTATGGATGGATGATGAGAAATTTGTTCCGTCCAAAAATTATCTATTGAAACGTGGTTCGACGGTGACAACCGTGTATGCGGATCGGATTGATTATCGTGTGGATGTGAACACCCAAGAGAGACATCCGGCGACCGCTTTGGGGTTGAACGATATCGGATCGGTACGGTTGGCATTGGCCGATTCGATTGCGTTTGATCTCTACGATGAGAACCGTGAGATGGGGGGATTTATCTTGATCGATAAAATCACGAACAACACGGTGGCAGCGGGGATGATAACGCAAAGCACGCAGAAAGAAGAGGAGAGCCGCTCCGGTGGAGCTACGGCTTTTGAGATAGAGCTGAACGCTCTCGTAAGGCGACATTTTCCCCATTGGAATGCCGCAACAGTCGTCTAAAGGATTAGGTGATGGGAAATGAAACAAAAGCTGAACGAATAGAGCGTATTAAACGTGAAAAAGATGGATTAGAGGTTATTGCCGACATTTACCGATACGCCCAAAGCGGCGAACCGATCGATCCTGAAGATATTGACCGGTTTAAATGGTATGGGCTGTATACCCAAAATCGGAATTTGCAGTCCGCAGAGGATGAAACGCAGTACTACATGCTTCGTGTCAAACTTGAGGGGGGGTATCTTAGTACCAATCAGGTTGAAATTCTGGGAGATATTTCGGTCAAATTCGCGCGTCAAAGCGGTGATCTGACAACGCGTCAGGATATTCAGTTTCATTGGCTGAAAATCGAGGATTTACCTGAGATATTCGAAACACTTACCAAAGCAGGGCTGAGTATATTGGAAGCTTCGGGTGACTGTCCGCGTAACATTGTGAGCTGTCCGGTGAACGGGGTCGATCATGCTCAGATTGATGACGTTCGTGATGTGGTGGTTGCGCTAAACAATCTCTATCGCGGAAATCCCGATTTCTCGAATTTGCCGAGAAAGTTCAAAATCGGGGTGAGCGGATGTAATAAACATTGCATCCATCATGAAGTGCAGGATTTGGCGTTTACTGCCGTCAAAAACGGCGACGAGCTCCGATTTAGCGTCAGTGTCGGAGGAGGGCAGGCGAGCAACCGGCGGATTGCCGATCATATCGGCTACGTAAAACGGCGCGATATTATCAAGGTTGCCGAAGCGGTAGCCCGTATCTATCGCGATTTTGGACGTCGCGATAACCGTACTAAAGCCCGTTTGGGTCATTTGGTAGAGGAGTGGGGCGTTGATCGTTTTGTCGAGACATTGGAACATGAGTCCAAGGTTACGTTTGAACGCTATGATGCAGCACCTTTTACCCCGTATCCGCGACGCAGTCATTTTGGCGTCGCTTCTTCGGTACGTAAGGGGTATAACACGATTGGTTGTGCCGTGACAAGTGGACGGATTAATGGAGAAAACCTCCTAAAGCTCGGGCGTATTTTGCATTTTTACGGGGCGGAGGGGATTACCCTGACACCGACCCAAAATTTTGTGATCTTGAATGTCCATAGCGATGCAACTGAGCCGATGATCGATACGCTAAGAGCGGTAGGGTTCCATCCCCATCCGAGTGTCTTTGAAGCCAGAACTCTGGCCTGTACGGGGCTCAATTTTTGTAAATTTGCGGTGAGTGAAACCAAAGATTTGGCAATTGAGGTAGTGGATTATCTCAATACCAAATTCCCCGATTTCGACGAACCGGTCAGCATCAGTATCAACGGCTGTCCGAACTCCTGCGCCCATCCGCATATTGTGGATTTGGGATTTGTGGGGGCGATCGTAAAACGGGGTGAGGAACGCCTCAAAGGATTTGATCTGATCGTCGGAGGACATTTGGAGGGCGAAGAGAGCCGTTTTGCCGTAAAAACGGGGGTAAAGGTGGCTGCCGATGAGGTTGCAGGGCTTGTTGAATCGTTGATACATGAGTTTGAGACGAGCCGCAGCATCAATTTCGGCAATTTTTTAGTGGAGAAGTACGCGCATGAGTCAGTTATTCCGACCGCTCCTTGAAGAGGGGGATAAATACACCCAGTTGGGACGTAATACGATCGGAGTGCATAAAAAAACCTATTTCGATTTTACGGCATCGGGATTGGCGTATGAACCGATTGAAGCGCGTATTCATGAAGTACTCGAAACCTATGCGAATACCCATTCCAAAGAGGCGTCGATGGCGGCACGAACCGATCAGTATTACCGTCAAGCCAGAGAGCACCTAAAATCGCTCTTGGGGCTCAATGAGGAGTTCGCTCTCATGCCATGCGGATGCGGTGCTACGGGTGCAGTAAAACGGTTGCAGGAGATATTGGGACTCTATATCCCACCCGCTACCCGTGCACGTTATCGGGACTTTCCGCCGAGTTATGAGCTTCCGTTGGTGATCGTCGGGCCGTATGAACACCACTCCAACGAAATCAGTTACCGGGAAGCACTTTGCGAAACGGTGCGTGTCGGATTGAATGACAAAGGTCTCGTCGATCTTGAACAGCTTGAAAGCCTATTAAAAGCGAATCAAAATCGGGAGATTATCGGATCGTTTTGTATTGCGTCGAATGTAACGGGGACGATCACACCCTATGCGGAGATATCAGCCATTTTACGTCGTTACGAAGCGATCGTCTGTTTTGATGCGGCCGCTTCGTCACCGTACATCAACATACCGTGTGATCTGTATGACGCGATGTTTTATTCCCCGCATAAACTTTTGGGGGGACCGGGATCATGCGGGTTGCTGGCGGTACGTAAAAATCTGTTTGATACGGATGCCAAACCGACGTTTGCAGGAGGGGGAACGGTCCGTTATGTGAGTCGAACGAGCCACTATTTTGTGGATGAAATCGAAGATCGCGAAGATGCCGGAACACCGGGGATATTGCAGCTGATCCGCGCCGCATTGGCGTATCAGCTTCGTAATGAACTCGGGTTTGAGTGGATTTCGGAACGGAAAAAAAGTTTGTATACACGTTTTATCGAAGGGTTGAGAGAGATTGAGGGGGCGATTTGTTACGGTTGCCGAAACTCAGAAAACATCGGAATCGTATCGTTCAACGTCCAAGGGATTGATCCCTATACGTTGTGCACGATTCTCTCAGAATCACAAGGGTTTCAGACACGTGCGGGATGTTCGTGCGCAGGACCTTACGGACACGATTTATTAGGACTGGAGGACAATACACCCTTCCAAGAGCGGCCGGGATGGCTGCGAATCAGCATCCATTATTCGCAAAGTTTAGAGGACATTGACGCATTATTGGAAGCGATTAAAGAGTCACTAAGGAGGCTCGAATGACCAAAATATTAGAACCGATTTCAGCCGCATCTACCCATACGTTTTCGGCACGGAAAGGGAAAGTGTATCTTGTAGGCTGCGGCTTGGGAGATGCAGAACAGTTGACGCTCAAAGCGTACCGAATTATCCGGGAAGCTCAGATCGTTTTGTACGATAATCTCATTACCAAAGAGATTTTGGATTTGGTTCCCTCACAAACACGTAAAATTTATGTGGGGAAACCCAAAGATACCCATACGATAACGCAAGATCGGATCAACCATTTGATCGACGATTATGCAAATCAAGGATTCACGATTGCACGGCTCAAAAGCGGCGATCCCTATATCTTCGGACGGGGAAGCGAAGAGGCGCTTTTTTTATTGGAACGTGGACATTATGTTGAAGTGATCGCAGGGATCTCCTCATCGGTCAGTGCTCCAGCATGTGCGGGGATTCCACCCACCGCGAGAGGGTATGCGGCAAGCTTTTCGGTGGTATCGGCACATCTCAAAGAGGGGAAATTCAATGCCGATTGGCTTGAGTTATTGAAACTCTCCAACCATACGACCGTAGTGTTGATGGGGCTGAGTCTGGCGAGAAAAATCAAAACATCGGCATACGCGATAGGGGTTGATCGCTCTTTGCCGGTAGCTATTGTCTCAAACGCATCGCGACCGGAGCAACAAAGTATAATTACCACACTGGCCGGTTTGGAAAAAGCGGCCAAACAAGTTGATGGACCTGCCGTTATCGTATTCGGTAATGTTGTAAAACTGTACGGAAAACTACCGCACTATTCCCATTCGGAAGCGGCAGTTATATGAAATACATCGATTGCTGATCGAGGGATGTTCCTTGATCGACAAGATCTTGAAGCGTTTCGTGAAAAACCCCTTTCATCTCTTCTCGGATACGATCCCAATAGAGGTGGAGAATCGGCTGTAACCGATCATCTGAGGGGTTACACAACTCCCCCTCCAATGCTACCAAAATATCAAATACGCTGATCGTATTGGGGGCTTTTGCGAGCAAATAACCCCCTCCCGCACCGCGAATACTTTGAATCAACCCCTCTTTTCGCAAGGTTGCAAGTATCTGTTCGAGATAATTTTGGGGAATGTTGGCTTTTTCGGCAATGTCACGTATCTGAAGATGCCCTTGCCCATAATGAAGTGCAAGTTCATACATGGCGGCGAGACCGTAACTCCCTTTTGTAGAAATACCTGCCAATCTTATCTCCTAGTGTATCGTTATGGGTTATTCTATTCCCAATCGCGTTAATACTCTATTAAATAGATCGATTTTTAGGTTTATTCGCCCTCTTTTTTCGGTTTGAGCGATTTTACGTCAATACGGCGAGGGGCGCGTTTCGGTGCGGCAGGAGCTTCTGCTGGTTTACGATCCTGATAAGGTTTCTTGTCTCCAAACGGTTTTTTATCCCCATAGGGCTTTTTGTCTCCGTAAGGTTTTTGATCGCCGAATGATTTTTTACCCTCTTTATCGTACGGTTTTTTGTGCCCCAGGGCAGCATCTCTGGCTCCGCCATTCACCTTCTCACCAAATGGTTTTTTTTCCACGTAAGGTTTCTTTTCTCCAAAGGCAGGCTTATCACCATATGGCTTCTTATCCCCAAACGATTTTTTATCTTTATCAAATGGCTTTTTCTCACCATACGATTTTCGTTCACCTTCGCTCTTTCGATCATCCGATTTTTTTTCTTTATCTCCGAAGAATTTGGGTTTACTGCCGAACTTTGTGCGGCTCCGTTTTTCCTCTTCGGTTCGTGGGGTACCATCGATGTAATGGTTACGTTCACGGGTTTTACCCTCAAAAATAGGTCTGCCGCTTTCATCTTTGCCCACAAAGCGAGATTTGCTGTTATGCTGTTTTTTAGACTCGAATCCATCCCCTTCGTTGCGTGGAGGACGGGTGTCACGGATCGGTTTTTTATCACGATTTCGAGGATCTAGCGCATCGCGTGCTTCACGTTCGGCACGGCGTGCTTTGGCCTCGGCTTTTTGTTGGTTATCTACGGCGATTCCGAAATCGGGTTCGAACCCATTGACAACCTCTTGGACGATTGTTCGCCCGTTGAGGAGTTCGATAGGATAGAGCCGTTTTTGATCCTCGGCATCGAGGGTGATGAGGGCATATTCACTCGCTCGCGCAAAGCGTGACATGTAGACAATCGCTTTTTCAGGTAGATCGTAGCTGATGAGCACTTCACAACGCAAATCAGGTTTTGCGGCTAATTCGGCATCACTGAGAACGGTGATATTTTTACCTGAGAAGAGTGCCGGAAGCTCTTCATTATTTTCGGAGGTAGCGATGAGAATACTTTTTCCCGCATTGCGTTCGATCAAAAACTGGATGAGTTCATTTTTGCGAGGGCGGTTACACGGATGGATACGGTGGTTCTGGCGTTTGATGGTCGATGACATATAAAAAGTCCTTGGATAATTAAGCCTCATTCAAGAGGGGAGATAAGCGGTCTGTGAAGAAGTTCAAGCGTAGACCGAAAACGCATATGATAATGCAATTATAGCGAGATATTTATCGATACGCTTTTATCCCCAATAATTCATCTAAATGGACGAAGGTATATCCTCTCTCGGAGAGTTTTTCGATGATGTTCGGGAGTGCTCCGACACTGGTGGGATTGCGGTGCATCAAGATAATATCGCCGTTGCGTACGTTAGAAATAACGTTTTCTACGACCGCATCGGAATCTTTGAGCGTCCAATCGAGCGAATCGAGTGACCACAGTACCGTAGTGAGTCCGTGAGCATTGAGGGTATTTACCACGAGCGGATTGATCGAACCGTACGGCGGACGGTAGAGGAGCGGATAGTGTCCCGTAATGGTTTCGATACGTGTGGCGGCGTGATCCAATTGCTCAGTAATGTTGTTCTCCTCTAAATCACTGAGGCGTGGGTGGGTAAAGGTATGGTTGAGGACGAGATGCCCCTCATCACTTGCTCTCTTCACCACTGTGGCATTGCTGTCGCTCATCGTACTGCCGATCATGAAAAATGCGGCTTTTACGTGGTGAGTTTTGAGTATGTCGAGAAGTTGTGCCGTATTGTTTTCATCGGGTGCATCATCAAAAGTGAGGGCAATAGTTTGCTTCGTCGTATCCCCGTTGACGATGACGTTTTGGTATTCCCCCGATTTGACCGGATTGATCGTTTTGATTCTCCAGTCATCCAAAAATTGGCTCATGTTGGCATCAAGCAGAGGAGAGGTGCCACGAATATCGTAGATAACAGCTGAATTGGCAAAGAGGGTGAGTTGAAACATTAGGACAAGGAGGAAAAAAAGTCGCTGCATAGGGTCGCTTCGGATTAAAATAAAGGGGAATTATACCCGCTAATCGAGGGTCTTTTTGTAAAATTGAACCGCTAAGGTCATCATCACCGCACCGATAATCATCAATGGCCAGATATTCGGCCACAGAAGCCAAAAATCGTTCCCTTTGAGGACGATTCCCCGTATCAGGCGGTTAAAATAGGTGAGCGGGAGCATTGATCCGATGTGCTGTGCCCACGAGGGCATACCGGAGAAGGGGAACATGAACCCTGAGAGGAGGATGCTGGGGAGAAAATAGAAAATCGTGAGCTGCAACGCCTGAAGCATATTTTGCGCCAGCGAAGATATGGTGATCCCGATGGTGAGATTCACCGCGATAAAGAGGAGTGCAACCATATAAACCAACGGAATCGACCCCTCAAACGGAACCCCGAAGACGACGTGCGAAGCAAAGAGGATCAAGGAAGCCTGAACCAATCCGATAAAGACGTAGGGGATGATTTTCCCCGTCATGATTTCGATCGGTCGGGCTGGGGTTGCGAGGAGATTTTCCATCGTTCCGCGCTCTCGTTCACGGGTAATCGCGAGGGCTGTCATCATGGTCAGCGTCATCGTCATAACCGTTCCCATGAGACCGGGGATGATGTTGTACTGGTTGATGCTGTTGGGGTTGTAGAGGCGATGCACTCGAATCTCAAAGGGATTTTTCTGAGACCACAGTGTTGAGAGGCTCCCCCGTAAATCTTTTTTGGCAACCTGCTGAGCGATCCCCTCTATCGATGAGAGGGCGACGGATACGGTGACAGGATCGGTGGCATCGGCTTCGATCAAAAGAGAGGGCTTTTCGCCGCGTAAAAGCTTTTGGGAGAAACCCGATGGGATGGTGAGGATAAACTGGATCTCTCCCTTTTGCAATGCCTCTTGCGCTTGCTCGGCTGTGGTGTATCGGGTATTTATCGCAAAATATTCCGAGGTTTGCATGGAGCTGATAATGGTACGGGTAAATTCACTATCATCATACGCGATCACGGCGGTGGGGAGGTGCTTGGGATCGGTATTGATCGCGAAGCCGAACAGGGCGAGCTGGATGATCGGCAGAACGAGCATCATCGCAAAGGTGACACGATCACGCTTGAGCTGTAAAAACTCTTTGAGGACGATCGCCCACCATCGGTTGAAACTAAAGCTCATGATTTGATCCGTAATTATCGCGCGTGTGTTTCATCAGATAGATAAAGACATCTTCGAGCGAGGTGGAAATGGGCTTATATGAGTGTATTTTGAGTGTCTCTTCGATTGCTTTGGGATCTTTTCCGCTGACGTGGAGGGTTGAGCCGAAGATGACGGTTTGCTCAATAGCGGGGTGTTGTTCCAGTGATTTGGAAACCTCCATCAGTGACTCACCCGTGATTTCATAGGTTGAGAGGTTTTGGCTCTCGATGATGCTTTGTGCACTCCCCTGTGCGAGGAGATTGCCGTACGCGATGTAGGCTAGTTTATGGCACCGTTCCGCTTCGTCCATATAGTGGGTGCTGATGAGTACCGATACCCCTTTTGCCGCGAGCTCATGCAGCTCTTCCCAAAAATCGCGCCGTGCATTGGGATCGACCCCTGCCGTAGGCTCATCCAGCAGCAGCAGTTTTGGGTGGCGGAGCATACATGCCGCGAGCGCAAGACGTTGTTTCCAGCCACCCGAGAGGGAACGTGCGAGCTGAGAGGCACGAGAGATGAGTCCGAGTGTTTCGAGCGCTTCATCGACGACGTGTTTACGGTTGGCAAGCTCATACACCCGCGCGACGAAATCGAGATTTTCACGGATACTCAAATCTTCCCAGTAGGAGAATTTTTGGGTCATGTACCCGACGTCCCGCTTGATCGCGTCGCTTTGGGTACGAATATCGTATCCCAGACAATGCCCCTCGCCGCTATCAGGGGTCAGCAGTCCGCACAACATCCTAATAGCGGTTGTTTTACCGCTCCCGTTTGGACCTAAAAAACCGAGAATCTCTCCCCGTCCAACTGAGAGGGAGAGATCTTTGACGACGTGTTTGTCGCCGAAGTATTTGTTCAGCCCCCGAACTTCAATCGCGGCATCAGCGGTGTTCAAGTGTCACTTCCACAGGCTGTCCCGGATGGAGCAGCGACGCATCGTTTTTGGACGGATAGGCTTCGATCATGTAGGAGAGTTTATTTTTTGATTTGTTGCTGTATATGATAGGAGGGGTGTACTCCGCTTCGGGTGAGATGTAGGTGACGTGTGCGGCGATTTTTTTGCCGTCACTGCGTTGAATAATGGAAATATTGGTTCCGATTTGCAACGATTCGGCAATCTTTTGGGGGACAAAAAAGCGGATTTTGATGTTTTGCGGCGGGAGGAGACGGACGATAATCCCCCCTTGCGGAACAAATTCCCCCTCGCGGTAGAGGGTGTCGTACACCAAGGCTTGATACCGTGATTTGACCCCTTTCTCATCAATTTTCCATTGTGCTTGTTGGAGCGCAGAGCGCAATTGAGCAATCCGGTGTTCTTGGGCTTTGATTTGATCGGGACGTTTGGAGAGTTTGGCAACGTTGAGGCTGTTTTTGAGCTCTTTGACTTTGGCGGCACTCGATTTGGCTAGCGCTTCCGAAGCGTCCAGTTGGGTTTTGGAGACGGCATTGGTCGGAAAGAGGGCACTGTTGCGCTCAAACTCTCTGGCGGCATTCTCAGCCGAAGCGACTGCTTGGGAGAGTTGCGCTTCGATGACACCGATCTCTTCGAGTCGGGAGCCTTTTTGATAATCGCTGAGGGTCGCTTCGGCGGCGGAAAGATCGGCCTTGGCTTGTTGGAGTGCCAACACTTCGCTTTCGCACTCCAGAGCAAAGAGATTATCGTTAGGGGATACGTGTGCACCGCGTGTTACGAAAAGCTTATCAAGCTTACCGCTTTGGGTAGAGGAGATATTGACAAACTCCCCCTCGGCATAGCCGTTGTAGGTCTGAGGGGTAGAGGATTGGCATCCGCCAAAAAAGAGGAGTATAAAAAGCAATAAAAGTGCTGTCGTTTTCATAGAAACTATTATAGCGCTTTTAACGTACTGTATCCTTCTCTTTTAAAAACGGTTTTATCCTCTCACGGGTATCCGGATGGCTGGAGAAAAGGGTGGTCGAGCCGTTCGCGTCCGGATCGATACGCATGAGAATATCGGCAAAACGGTGGGTTGAGATATTCGCTTTGGCGAGGGCATTGAGGGCAAAACGATCCGCTTCGTCCTCCATATCGCGTGAGTACCCCTGTTGGAGGAGTATGGCTGGGAGTCCGGCGGCAAGATCGGAGTAGTTGCTGATATCTCCGGTAATCATCACCAGCACGACCCCTGATCCGATCGATTGGAGCATCATCCGAACGATATGCTTCTCTTTGACATGTCCAAGTTCATGAAAAAGTACCGCCATAATCTCCTCATCATGTTTCGATCTCTCGATGAGTTGATCGGTAATGACGATGCGATTGCCAGGGAGGGCAAAAGCATTGGCTCCCAATGATTGGCTATTTCGAAACAGAAGTTCGAATGGAGGGCACTCTTGGAGATTGCAGAGACGTTGCAGTCTCGTGTTGAGCTCATTTTGACGATGCGGCGGGAGTTTGGAGGGGTTGAGATAGAGTTCATCGAGAGTTTCGAGGGTCTCAGCCCCGAGCTTTTTCTCGGTATCTACAGGAAATACGTGCGATGCGTATTCTGCGAACGCGGGAAGCCCCCAACGCAGCACGGAAGCGATGATAGCGATGGTAAGGATCAATGCGATGGAGGCATAGAGGAGTCTATTTTCCAAATGACGGGCGATATTTTCGGGAGTTTTGGGCTTGAGCTGAATCTCAAGAAGCCGAATCGCTTCGGTGTCACTGCTGTGGATTTCGGCGTCATGTTCGAGTCGAATAATCGCTCTAGCACTTCCGACGGTAGGATCGACCGTGATCTGTGATAGGGGAATATCCAGTACACAATCGGGGCATTTGATAACAAGGTTCGTCTCATAGACGGTGATGACTGCCGGGTTCGGTCGTGAACTAAACCCGTCGTAATATTCTCCGACAAATTCGATCATCCGATTCCGATCTCCATGTCGAAGAGATCGGAAATTTCTCCTCCTACCGCACTCATATTTTCACGTGCCTCGGCTGCAAAAGAAGCCAAATCCTCCGAGAGGAGGGTGAGGTGTTCGGCGCGATAGCGGGCGATACGGACGGCGGCAAAGGGGATAAAGAGGCCGAATGTAATAGCAATCAAAATGAGATTGGAGAGATAAATCCAAATCAGATCGCGGGCACGCTGAGTCGAATGGAAGTGTACGCTTCCTAAAACAACATGATTGTAATAAAGATTCGCTTTACGAGCCTGAACAAATGCGGCGATGATCGGGATGATCAGATAAAACGAAATTATCCCGACGAGAACTAGTGTCCCGACAGCGGCATAAATAAGTTCTTTGGGCATCCCCGATAATCCGAGCTGATAGGCGCTGAAAAAAGCATACGCTAAAATCCCCATCGGGATAAAAAGTAAAACCAGAGCGCTCAAATAGACACCCCAAAACGGTTTTAGGCTCCCCTCATAATGTGCTTCTGTCGTTCCGTAAGCATAATTGTTCGCCAAAAATCGTACTTGACGATAGGCGGTATACGGGAGCGCCAACCCTAGCGTGATAAACGAGAGGGCAGGGAGGAGGAGATAGACGATGGCCGCTTCACCGACGGTTCCGGTAAAGTTGAATTTGAGTCCCCGATAGGCACTTTGGCGCGATGCAAAACGGAGTGCCATGACGATAATCCATGGTGAAGCGATCATGATTCCCAACATGATTATCCCCGCTATTGCCGGCGCGGTGGAGCTGGTGATGGTATAAGCGATCAACAGTGCAGCGGCAATCAAGCGCCCTTTGAGTATCTGCATCGGAGTGGCCAGATACGAAAAGGGGGAATTGTCGAGGAGGGTGTGTCCGTAGAACCAACGGTTGGTACGTACTTTTGCCCATGCCGAGTAGATTCCCAGGGTGATAATCGTGAGGGCGATATTGACGATCCAGATACGGAAATACTCCCCTCCCGTTCCGGTAAAAATAAAAGGGTAACGTTTTGGTATGCTCATAAAGAACCTTACAATTGAGGTATATGAAACATTATACAATTATTTTTGTTATTTTAAAAGATTGTTATCCTTTTGCCGCCATATAACCGCTCGAAAAACTCCATTGAAGATTATATCCGCCGCACGGGCCGTCTAAATTCATCACTTCACCGCAAAAATAGAGCCCTTTGAGGATTTTGCTCTCCATCGTGTCGGGGGAGATCTCTTTGAGCGACACTCCCCCTCGGGTGATCATCGCCATCTTAAATCCGTCGTGTCCGATCACGGTGAGGGGTGTCCATGCAAGAAGTTTGATGAGACGGTCGCGCTGAATCCCATCAAGTTTATTAAACCCTTTGTCGGGATCGGCATCCGCGAGGCTGCACAAGGCACGGCAAAGCGGTTCGGGGAGGAGCGTCATCATATGGGTTAATATGGAGTGTTCGGGACGACGATCTATTTCACGTTTTATATGGGCTCTGAGCTGCTCTTCATTGAGCCCTTTGGTCATATTGATGAGCAGAGGGACGGAACCATACTTATCGATGAGCGGGGTGATCTCTCGGGCAACATCGAGAACGACGGGGCCGCGAATCCCGTTTTGGGTGAAGATCAGATCTCCATGGGCGCGGATCCCTTTGGCTTTGGAGAGATCGATTTTGATTTCGACTTTGGGGATTGTATCGGCACGACACTCGGCTACCCAAGTCTCTTTGGTACGGAGCGGCATCATGGCGGGATAGAGATCGGTTATTTTGTGCCCAACTTCCCTCGCCATTTCAAATCCATCTCCCTCGGCACCGAGTTGGGGATATCCAAGCCCTCCTGTAGCGATGATCACTTTGGGGGCTTTATAGATTTGATTTGCGGATGAAACACCGCTTACACGGGTTCCGTCTGATTCGATCCTATCGATACGTGTCCCTGTGCTGAGGGTAATCCCTAGACGTTGGACTTCACTTTCCAAAGCCTCAATGATACTTTGTGAACTGTGGGAGACCGGAAAAACCCGATATCCATCGGGTGCATGGCTCTCGACCCCGATTTCGGCAAAAAAAGAGATCAGCGCTTTATGGTCGAATGCGTTGAGCGCAGGGGTCATAAACCGCCCCTCACGACCGAAACGCTCCATAAATTCTTCATTCGAGAGGGTGTTTGTGAGGTTACACCGTCCTCCCCCCGTCGCTTTGAGTTTAGCGGCGATTTTGGAGAGTTTTTCAAACAGAATTACGCTCTGTCCAAGGCGTGCGGCAGTGATGGCAGCGATCAATCCTGCTGCTCCGGCACCTACGACAATAACATCGGCGGAGAATTTTGAGGTATTTTGCATGGCGTATTATAGCGATGCAATCGAGTCGCAGAGTTTAAATATCGGTAATTCGAACAAGCGTGAGATAGGGTTCGCTCTCTAAAATGTTGAGCATAACGCTGTAGCGCTCTGAGATACGTTTGCGCTGCCCTTCGGTGAGTTCAGAGAGATGGATTTTGTAGTAATGGTGGTTGTTATCCGAGCTAACTTGCATATGGTATGAATTGATCTCTTCGGGAGAGGGGTCATAATGGATATATTTTTGCATAATTTCACCTTTCAACGATTGATTTATTGTAGGGTGTTTTGCTTAAAACTATCCAAAAATCGGCATTCTCTCATACAATCCGAAAAAATCCATCATGACACTGACGATTGCACCCTCCACTAGACCTGCTAAGATGCCGATGATTACACCATTGCCTATGATTTCGATGGGTAACGAATCATTTTGTTCCCACGTATAGGTTGAATTTTCCATGATTGACTCCTCAAAAAAAGGTTCTAGAGCCGGTTTGCATTATTATGCAAACAAATATTCATAATGGTAGTTCTATTTTGCTGACAATAATATTTAAAAACAGTATTAATGTATATTTGATTTTGACAATCAGAAGAAAAAATTTACAAAGAGATTGGTTTTCTTCGGCAAGGAGATTTTTGCCGAAGAGAGGAGGGGAGATTAGCCTCTAGCAGTTACTTCGAGCAAGTGGTAGCCGAACTGGGTTTTGATAGGACCATATAGTACCCCGACATCACCGGTAAATACCGCTTTATCAAACTCAGGAACCATTTGCCCCGGTGAGAAACGACCCAAATCTCCCCCTTTGCGTCCTGATGGGCATTGGGAGTTGTCTGCTGCCGCTTCGGCAAAAGAGAGCCCCTCTTCGATTTGTTTTTTGAGTTCGTTACACTCTGCTTCGGTGCTTACCAAGATATGACGTGCAGTTGCCCATGCCATGATGATCCTTTGTTGTATTTTTGAAATTTTAACCTATTAGTACTTTTTATTGGTAGTTACAAGGAGATCTTTTTCGCTCAAATCGTCCATGAGGATTTTTAGATTTTTGAGGGTGTAGAGTTTTAGGGCTTCGCTTTTCTCTTTTTTAAACTCGCTGGAGAAGCCGTTTTTGGAGAAGATCACGAAGATGTCGGGTGAGAGTTCCACTTTCGCACATTTCTCTTGAAGCTTGGTGAGTTCTGATTTGTTGGCTTTGGCTTTGGAGTATTTACACGCTCCCACGATTACCTTCTCCCCTTTGGTTTTCCCTAAAATCTCGATTTCGGTGCTTTTATCCCAGTACGAGCCGATTTTTGCCACCCAGTCCTCTTTGAAACTTTGTTTGACTAAGGCAATGACGAGGGCTTCGTAGACTTGATCGAAAAAGCTCGCTTTGGTGTTTTCCCATTTGGCTTTCATCTCGGAGAAATCCCCCTCTTTGATCCCCTTGTAATACGGCGATACGGCAGAGAACCAAAAACGTAAAAACGGAGCGGTGAAAATGAGTCGATCACTTTTTTCTTCGTTCTCATCGAGGGGATCGGCTTGAGAAGCTACTCTAGTCAGTAGACCAAACTTGATTAAAAATGCCGCCGATTCTTCCCCCTCTTTACGGGTGAGATTGGCGCGGCGGTAGGCTGAGTGTTCCCGTCGATCTCCGAGTGCTATAGCTGAGAGGAGGGCATGATGGGCTTTGTTGCTTTGGGTGATTTTGGTCAAATCGCCATGGATGTAGCGATAGTTTTTGAGCACCTTCTCTTCGATGAGCTCTTCGAGAGGCTTGGACATATCTACACTGTATCCCATCCCTCCGAATACGGCGAAATACTCGATGGCGCGTTCAATATCGGTGGCATTGTTTTGAAAACAAAACGATCGAAATTGCTGGAGGAGGGTTGGGTGTTTGGTCATAGCGGGCAACCTTGGTTAAATAGCGCATTATAGCCTAAATAGCTATTTACGATCGAAATGGTAGATCGAGTGGGTGGTACTGAGCTTTTTGTTTTTCCATGCGAAATAAGAGCTTTTTAGGTGCTTTCCCTCATTCGATAGCTCATGGACGATTTGGTGAATATGATCTTCATCCGATTGACATAGTTCGGTAGACATATCACATTCAAATACGATTCGAGTCGGGGTGCTCTCCTGCAAATTCCCCAAAAATTCGGGCTGATTTTGTTTGGAGCAGTAGTGAGTCGCTTTGAGATTGGTGCAGGCGATATCTTTGCAGTGGTACATCGTGACCATTTGTTTGGCAGTATTGGGGAGGAGATCTTCTTGGATCGTCACCTCTCCTCCGATCAGTTTAAACGCCATAGCGGTAGCATCGGTTCCGGCGAGAGGGAGGACTGCTTTATGTTTGTACGATTCAGTCCCGATTTGATCTTCTGCTGAAGAGAGTTTCCACTCACCGCCGAGCCCGTCTTCCATCCAACCGAACAACTCCCATGCGGTTGCTTCTGCATGAACTTCGCTGTGCAGGAATAAAAAGGTCAGAACTGCGGCGAATATTTTTTTCATATTGTTTAGTATTGATTGAATTTTTTGCGCATCATTCTAAAATGTAAAAAAGAGACGGTACCGATGATTACCATAAGAAGAAAAAACTGAGAGTTTTCGATACCTGCCGATTTCGCACCCAGTGCAAATCCGAACATCATCAACAAAAATAGGGTCATAATACGTGAAAAAAGTTTTGTCGTTTTCATTGCCATAGCTCACTCGAATATTTGGAAGAGCTAAATCGGCAATAAAAATATTTTTTGAATACTAATCAATATGATTTTATTTTTTCTCTACCGGATACTTCATCTCTTTCCACTCTCCAAATCCGTTCAAGAGCCAGTAAACATTGGTATAGCCGAGTTTACGAACCGCTAAAGCCGCTTCGTATGAGTTGGCACATGTCTCTCCGTAACAGTAAAAAAGAACTTTTTCATCTTTGTCTTTTGGGAGTTGAATGACGATGTATTCGGCTTTGGAAACATCGAAATAGACAGGATATGCCCCTTTGATCCGCTCTTTTTCGAAGTGTCTTTTTTCACGTGCATCGTAAAAGTGGCATTTTTCATCATAGAGTTTTTTTGCAGTAGGGACATCGACCACTTTTACCCCTTTGGCAACGGCATCGCCAACTTGCGGAGGGATAACACACACATCGTATTTCGTTTCGAAAATGATGCTTTTTTCACCGTCATATTCGACAGCACTAATGGAGGTTGTGAGTAACGCAGCTAAAAGAGCTGATGAGATCAATCGTAACATAGTAAACTCCTTGTCTCGTAATGGGTTAATCATAAAGCAGAAAATATTATAGAAATATAATTTTTTTAAATGATACAAAAAAATAAGAAATGATTTATTACAGCTATTGGAGGGAGTTTTGCCGGATAGTTAGGAGGGGTTGAATCGCTGATTAGCGTAACTCTCTCCCAAACGCTCTTTATCTGCTTCGAATTTATGATGCTGATCATTTGAGAGATCTCTTTCATTGCCGTGAATTTTGGCATGGATAAGCTCACGAGAATGTCCGACCAGCACTGCTGTGGATTCGGTAGAACTCATTTCTCCTATCGCATCAAGTCCTCCCAAGGGGAGCGGGAGATTACAGTAGTAATCCCCTATGTCGTTAATCCCCCAATAGATAAATCCTAGCGATTTGTAAAAATCCAAAGATCCTGAAACGGATGAAAAAGTGATGCGTCGGACATGCTTTTGGATCGCTGCGTCTAAAACGATTCGCAATAAGGCGGTGGCATAGCCGTGACGGCGGTGGAGCAGGGGGGTAAATAAATTATAGAGGGTAAGATACTCATTATAGCGGTCGATACGGGAAAAGAGATAGCAAAGATGGTTATCATCAGCGTCACACAGTACGGCACAACGGGATGCTTTCCAGCTGGCATGACGATCCCACCACGCCAAAGATTGATCGGCAAACCGCTGTGTTTTCGGATCGGCGATAAGGGAGACAGATTCGATATACTCATCCCGTCCCAAAAAGCAAAGATGATAGGCTCTCACAAAGGTTCCTTTGGTTTACGGCTGAATAAAAGGAGCCTTGAGGGGATGCCGATTATAGAGTGATAAAAGCATTGTAACGAGATTAAGGATCAGAAAATGGTGGCAGGTGGTTAAAAAAGAGGCTGTTTGATGTTAAATGACTTTGAACACACTTTGGCTTTTCATTTTGGATACCTCGAAATCTTGAATAGGTTTTGCATATCCAATTGAAAAGAGTAAGGAGTTTTGTATGGCCGTTTTGATTACCGATTTGTGTATCAACTGTGATGCGTGTATTGATGAATGTCCCGCTACCGCTATCGTCAGCGCTTCGGACTCACCGTTGGAAGATGGCGAATACACCTATGTCAAACCTGAAAAATGTATCGAGTGTGTCGATTCCGCCGTACCGAAATGTGCCGATGTATGTCCGACCGAGGGGTGCATCGTGTGGGATATGCCTTACATCGCAGAGCATAATGACCATTTTGTCAACAGTGGCGAGTATGTGATCCGTGTCCATAAGTCCAAAGGGGTGATGTCGCCGGAGGTGAGTCCGATGCCGTGGCGTGAGAGTATCAGTATGGAGCAAAGAGAAGCTCGTGTGAGTGTCGGGGAGACGTTAAAGCTGTATAATTAATTTGCTGAAAGGTGAAAAACAGCCTGCTCCATGGGTATCTCTTTTTTAGCCGTCATGTCAAAGATCCCTTCGATCTCTTCGATCTTTACACCGTTATATTGACCGATATATCCGGTCGGGGTGGTTGTTTCGGCAAAATAGTATTTTTTTCCGTCAACTGTCACATAGGAGTTTGGGGATTGGATATCTTTCTCATCAGGGAGATGAACACCGATAAACCCGTGATCTTTGGTCGTTATCAAAAGCGATGGATGCTTTTTTTGTAAGAGCAATGTAGCGAGCAAAAATGATTTTTCATCGCAATCGCCGCTGTTTTGGTTGATGACGTCTGAGGGGTTACGGTTTGTTGTGCTCTCTTTGTAAGGGATTTTGAGGACGTATTGATAGGCTCGATCGACTTCGCAATAAGGATCGTTGTTACACCCTTTGATCAGCATATCGACCAAAGGCTTCATTTCGTCATGCTGATACACATCGTATTTATAAAACCGATTGTGTATCTTTACCATCCCTTTTCGCTCGCAATACTCCGCATCTGTTTCGGGGGGTACGTTTGCTCTTGCATACAGGGTGTAGGCGATGATCCCTGCTACAGAGTACAATCCGATGCGGTAAAAGAGGCGTTTATTGATTATGGACATCGTTTAACTTCTTTGAAGATTGATTTTTCCCTTTGAGTGTTGATACTAGCATTGGGACAAAGAACATAAATATAATACCTAATCCCATAAAACCACTTTGAGTAATATCATAATCAGAGAGGATGCGAGATATCGGGTAATTTAGCATTATTCCTAATAGAAATTCAAATAGGATTGTGAGGATAACCCAGACGGTACCGATTGAGAGTTGATCTTTTCGTGTGTATGCGCCGATCCATCGTATAGTGAACCACGCAATCAGAAAAATAAGAATGGAGCCGATCAGCACACCGATCTGACGTGCGGCATGATCTCCGATGAGAGGGGTGATATAGAGCGTTCTCAAAATACCGTGCAGGGTTTCGGCTATGATGATCAAAAACCATACGAGAAAAACCTGACTCCATTGCATCTTCATCACGTCCTAATTTGACTTATGTTGGTGGATGATTGTAGCATAAGTGCAAAGAGAGTTTGAAATGTGGGATGATGGAAGGGGAATAAAAAAGTAGCGTGATCCATTTATTGCTAAGGATTAACAAAAACAAAAGATTCTATAATTATAATTGGTATTGTATATTAAATAAAATTAGTTTCACTCTTGGAAACTAACAAAGGCTTCATCATGAATACATTGGAATGGTTTAGTCATTTAGAAAATATTAATGGCAGACAAGAAGTGGCAAAAATGTTTGCCAGCGGTGCATGGAAGATTGATTTTTATGAAAATACACCGACGTTTATTTGTTACTCAGAACGTGAATGTAAGATGTGTCCCAACTGTTCAAAGGAACGTTGTTTATGCTCGATCGAGAGTACCGAGAAAATCAGTCACTCTTTGTATCATGAACAGATGATGATCTATTGTGCAGAGTTTATGGAGTTTTGTTGATCTGACAAGCTTCAAGTATCATTTATAGATTCAGTTGAATATTGCGAACATCTTTGTATGTTATTACCATTAATAGGTATCATTACGAATAAATTTTGAATCTATGGATGGTAATAATGAAAAAAGTAGTCTATTGGATATTGGGGATTACAATCGTTATTCAGGTAATTCGACCTGATTTTAACAATCCAAGTATTAATCAAGCTACTACATTAAATGCTGATCCAGCCGTGATGAGTGTATTGAAAAACTCGTGTTATGATTGTCACTCTAGTGAAACAAAATACCCTTGGTACCATAATATAGCTCCTATGTCATGGATTATGTCCGATAATATTTCCAAAGGACGTCGAGCACTTGATTTTTCGAATTGGGCAAGCATCGATAGTGAAACAAAAATCAAACGTTTGGAGCGTGCGAAACAAGTCGTTACCAACGAGATGATGCCTAAGCGAGAGTATCTGATGATGCATAAAAACGCAGTACTAAAAGATAGTGATAGAGAAACACTTAAGCAATTTTTTGATCTACAGCTAAAAGAGCTTGGAGCACCGCAAAATACGTTCTAAATAAGAATAGATAATACATATTTTTCCATTAAAACAATGGAGACAGACATCCGTTTTCTGTCCAACTGAGGGGTGTATCGTGTGGGATATGCCTTATATCGCAGAATACAACGATCATTTTGTCAACAGCGGCGAGTATGTGATCCGTGTTCATAAGTCCAAAGGGTTGATGTCGCCGGAAGTGAGTCCGATCCCGTGGCGTGAGAGTATCAATATGGCATAAAGAGAAGCTTGGTTGAGTGTTGGGGAGACGTTGAAACTTTACAATTAGAAAAAGTAGCCTGTCCCCTTTTTTCCCATCCCATTTTTCTTTTTAATATATTGTAAATTTCTGTCTTGTGACACTTCCCCAATAGGGGGCGTTGTAGTGATCTTCGCGGAAGGGGGTATCGTTAAAGCGTTGGATCGCTTTGCGCCAGATTCGGCTCCCTGAATCTGTTTGATCTCCCACTCTCCGGGACAGGTGCTCCATATCGCATGGGCGAATTGCATACCGATGGCGTTTTTCCGAAAGTAAGGGACGACGTAAAACTCGCACATTTCGAAATGATCTTCCTCTTTGCGGGCGATCGCGGCGAGCCCTGCGGGTGTCTCACCGATATAGAGCAGATAGCCGACTACATTATCTCCGATTTCGGTATCGAGGGCAAAACGTCCTGAAGCGTCAGGTTTTTTGCCCGTGATCGGTGAGAACTCGGCTTCGTAGCATTGCACGAGGTTGTGATAGATGTGGAGATTAGTTTCGGTGACGGGGAGTATATGCATAAGACTCTTGAGTATTTTTTGGACAGAATAGTATCATATTCCCACTCAGGAGAGTGGGAACGAGGGAAAATGAGGGGTCATGGAGCGTAACCAGCGACTCCATTTAATAAGCTTGCAAAGCCGTTGGTCAAAGTTCCCAAGAAACAAACTAAAGGACCATACACCCCAACTGCACGACGAGAAGTTACGTTGTCCTGTACCCAGTCTGGTACTGGCTCGTGTTTACGTTTATAGTATTCTGGATCAAAAAGGCTCAAATTTGAATCAGCAGAGATTATATGTTGCCCGATTTCCTTGCCTGTAATGGTTGGTCGAGCAAGTAAGAGAATGCCCCAGCAGATGATAAGTGCACCAAAACGACTTAACCAATTGTAATCACGACAATAGATGCTAAGAATAAAGCCGATGACAAAGGACAAGGTTGTGAGCCAAAGCAAAACTTTGTTCGAACTAAGCAGCATTTTCATGGTACGTCCTGACTAAATTATGGGCATTTCTAAACCACGCTACGCTCGTAATGACAGAGGCTTAGAGCGCCTTCGCCATAATACGGTTAAGACGTGCGATAAACCCTGCTGTATCCGCAAGCGTTTCACCCTCATAGAGTTTCGCTTGGTCAAGCAATACATGCGCCGCATCGTCGATGAGGTTCATATCCGCTGAATCGCTGAGTTTTTTGATCAACTCATGATTCGGATTGATTTGGAGGATCGGTTTCGGAGCCGGGAAATCTCCGCCCATTTGCCCGAACTGTTTCATCATCTGCGCCATCATGTACCCTTGGTCTTCTTTGTCGACTTTCAGACATACGGCAGATTCGGTGAGATCGAATGTCGTTTCGACTTTAGAGACGTTTTCACCCAAAGCGTTTTGGAGCTGGCCGACGAAAGACTCAAGCCCTTTGGCTTTCTCTTCGTGCTCTTTTTTCTCCTCTTCGGATTCTTCGAGTTTCGCATCCGTTACATTGACGAATTTATACTCGTTGTACTCGGTGACCATCGGGAATACGATCGTGTCGATCTCTTCGTTGAGGACGAGTACATCGATCCCTTTGGCTTTGAAACGCTCTAGAGCAGGAGAGTTTTTGAGCATAGAGAGAGACATCTTCGCCGTGATGTAGTAGATCTCTTTTTTCTCCGCATCGACACTTTCGATAAATTTGCTGAACATTACCGGCTCGGATGCGTTTAAGGTGTTGAGTTTGAGAAGCTCCAAGATTTTCTCACGGTTGCCGAAATCGCTGTAAAGTCCCTCTTTGAGGACATTTCCGAACTCTTTGTAGAACGCGTCATATTTTTCAGCATCGTTCTCCGCCAATTTAGCAAGCTCGCCCAACACTTTTTTGACAGATGCGTTTTTGATCTTCGCCATCACGCGGTTGCTTTGCAAGATTTCGCGGCTGACGTTCAACGGTAGATCGGCAGAGTCGATCACCCCGCGCAAGAAACGCAAGTAAGTCGGCATAAGCTCTTTTTCATCGTCGGTGATGAAGACACGGTTGATGTAGAGTTTGATACCGCTTTGGTAATCGACGCGGTACAAATCCATCGGCGCTTTGGACGGCACGTAGAAGAGGGTGGTGTACTCTAACGCCCCCTCAGCTTTGTTGTGCATCCATACAAGCGGCTCACTAGAGTCATGGGCGATGCTGGAGTAGAAATCTTTGTACTCTTCGTCGGTGATGTCGGATTTGCTGATCGTCCACAATGCGTTGGCTTTGTTGATCTGTTTGTTAACGGTTTCGTTGTGCCCTTTTTCTTCACCCTCTTTAGGGGCTACCCACTCCTCTTTGTCCATGTAGATCGGGAACGGGATATGGTTAGAGTATTTTTTGACGATACTCTCGATGCGGTGCGTCTCCAAAAACTCGCTCTCGTCGTCTTTGAGGTGCATGATAATGGTCGTACCGTGAGAATCACGTTCTGCCGGTTCTAGGTCATATTCTGACCCTGCCATTGAGCTCCATTTGTACGCGCTCTCTTCACCCGCTTTACGAGAAATGACTTCCACTTTGTCGGCAACCATAAATGAAGCATAGAAACCGACCCCGAACTGACCGATGAGTTTGGAATCTTTTTTCTGATCGCCGCTGAGCTGCTCCAAGAACGCTTTAGTTCCCGATTTCGCGATGGTTCCGAGGTTTTCGACGAGATCAGTTTCATTCATCCCGATACCTGTGTCGCTGATCGTGAGGGTTTTCGCCTCTTTGTCGATGGTAATGTCGATACGCGGTGCGAAGTTCACCCCTTTATAGGCGTCGTCGGTGAGGACGAGCATGTTGAGTTTATCGAGGGCGTCGGAGCTGTTGGAAACCAACTCGCGGACGAAAATCTCTTTGTTGGAGTACAAAGAGTGGATCATAAGGTGTAAGATTTGTGAGACTTCAGTTTGGAACTGATGTTTTGCCATGTGACTATCCTTTAGTGTATTTATATAAAGTTTTGCGGAGAGGATTGTATCAAAATGAAATTAATAATGCAAGAAGTATCAAAAATGTTTAGTGTAAAAGACTAAAGTATATATTCTTTTTTGCGGTTAAACGCACGCGACCTTGCTCTTGGTGTGGTGTAAGGGCATGATTATGTAAAAATTCCCGTGATCCAAACCCTAGAGCCGTTCCGAAGGCAGTAGTGCCGAGAGGAACGAGCGTTCTTGGATCACGGTATGCTCTTTTGGTACTTTTCTCGCTAAAGAGAAAAGTACATATATCAATACTTGATATGAGTGAGATAGAGTCCGTTATGGGGTGCAATATCGGTAGAGTGGCGTTTCACACAGTTGATCTGCTCGATCAATTGTTCTTTTGTTGCTTTTCCCGATGAGATACGGAGCAAGAAACCGACCATCAGGCGGATTTGGGAGCGTAAAAAACCGTTCCCTTCAAAGACGATAATAAAATATCCCTTGTGCACGTAGGCAAAAGCACGGTAGATGATGCGGGTGTGGTGTTCGAGGTCATTGCCGCTTTTTTTGAAATACTCAAAATCATGAGTTCCTACGAAACAGCCGATGGCATCACGAATCGCGTCACCGTTGAGTTGCGGGACAAAGGTGACGAAATTATCCTCAAAGGGGTTGATTTCCGATTCTTTGATAATGTAGCGATAGACGCGCCGCTTCGCACTGTATCGGGCATGAAACTCATCACTAACCCATTCGATCCGCTGTATCCGCATCGCGGAGGGGAGTTGAACGTTGAGCATCTCTTTGAGGCGCTGCAAATCGTCCCAAAAATCGGGGAGATCGACATGGATCACCTGATGGGTGGCGTGCACGCCCCGATCGGTGCGTCCCGAGGCTTTGGGGGTTGCGGTGATTTTGAGTCGATGGAGTACGGTGATGAGATGACCCAAGACGGTATTGTCGGTATTGGGCTGTTGTTGGGAACCCATAAACGCCGAGCCGTTATAACTCAGGGTGATTTTAGCACGGCTCAAAAACGGCTCCCCACCAGACGTTTATAAAAGGCGTAGGTGAGAATGACCCACGCGATGGAGACAACCCAGATGGTATGGAATCCGAGCCATTTTTGGGTGATGATAGAAGCTGAATAATAGCCGACGATGGAGAGGAACAGCCACAGATAGATCCACCGCTTTTGGTGGCGTGCGTGAACAATCCCTATAGCTATCATCAAATATATAGAGATAAGGGGAAAAAGGCTGAGTAATGTATTGGTGATAAGAAGCTGAATTTTTTTGTTGTCAGGGTATTTAATCCCATTAAAATAAAAATGAAGTGTTGTCCAATATGTAAATGGATCGGAAAAATTTTGAACTTTATTATTAAGCATATCATTAATATTTGCATTTTTGAAAGATATTATTTTTAAGACGTCATTATCGCTACTGTAGCTCTCTCCTTGTTCGAGATGGAGTTGCAAAACACCTTTATTATTGATGAGTTCCGCTTTTTCGGCGGTGATGAGGATCTCCTCTTTCATCTCTTTATTGAACAATACGATATCACCGAAGGTATGGGTTTTCTCATCGCTTGTGTTAATAAAGAGCATCCAATCCCCAAAGTTATGGCCGAATTCGGAGGCGGTTAGGTTGAATTTCGCTTCCGCCTTTTTTTGATCCAGAAAATTGTTGGAGATGATTTTAATATAGGGGGTTACGACAAGATAGTTGACAAATAATAAGATAGAGAGCAAAAATGCAGGAACCGCGAGTACTCTTGCGATGAAAGTGGGGGATATCCCTAGAGAGAAAACAACTACCATTTCATTATCGTTGGAGAGACGATAGAGTGTGATGGTGGCACCGACGACAAATGCGATCGGAAGAGTATAAAATAGCAGTTCGGGTAAAACAAATAGATAAAGTTTCCCCATTTCGGCAACGCTCAGTTGAATCACGGCCGTATAGGTGGCGAGTTTGATCATAAAAATGACCGATGCGATCGCAAAAAGAGGTAAAAAGATCGAGAAAAATAGGATCGATAGATTGGCTAAGAGGTATCGGCGTAATTTATCCATACAGCCCCGCCAAATATGCACTCACATAGGTGTCGAACATTAACACGATCCAGCACCCCATTGCCAAAAACGGAATAAAAGGGAGTTGTTTGGAATCTTCGCTCTCACCTTGGGTCAAGAGGAGTGCTGGAAGTGCCAATACTGCTCCAGCGAAAATCGCGACCAGCCCCAATTGTACCCCAAGCAATGCCCCCATCGTAGCGGCGATCATGATATCGGCTTCCCCCATCGCCTCTTTTTTGATGGCGTAGGAGAGGTAAAAGCGCAGTAATGTAAATCCACCTGCAAACAATAGGGCATTGGTAAAATTATATCCCAGCTGTCCGAGAGAAGAGACGCTGAATATCGCCACAGTGAGGGCGGAGAGGTTGATGCTATCCGGAACCATTTTGTAGCGGTAATCAATCACGGAGAGGGCTAGGAGGAGATCGAAGGTAAGCGCTACCCCGAAAGCTTGGAAATTAATCCCAAATTTCATAGCGCTAAAGAGGAAAATAAGGGCGCTAAGAATTTCGATTATAGGATATTGTGCTGAAATTTTTGTCCCGCAAAACGCACATTTCCCACGCAAAAAGAGCCATGAGAAGATCGGAATATTGTGCCAAGGACGTAGGGGGGTGTTGCAGTTCATGCAATGCGATGCAGGAAAGGAGACACTTTGATCCAGTGGAGTACGGATAATGAGGACGTTGAGAAACGATCCGATCAGGGACCCCAGTATAAAGGCAAGGAGTAATTCCATCAGTTCAAACCTCCGAAGCGTCTTTCGACCGTTTTAAATTTTTTGATGATAGTTTCAAACTCTTTCATAGTAAAATCGGGCCAAAGGGTATCGGTAAAAAAGAGTTCGGCATAAGCGGCTTGCCATAGGAGAAAATTGGAGAGTCGATGATCTCCTCCCGTACGGATCAGTAAATCGATATCATGTTTGCAATCGAGAGCGTTGCTCAGTTGATCGATAGTAATCGGCATACTGGAAAATAAATCGTTGACTGCACGAACAATCTCATCACGGGCTCCATAGTTGAGTGCCAAACTTTGAACCAGTCCGTTACACCCGTGGGTAATGTTTTGGAGATCATCGATCACTGTGCGCAGTGATTTGGAAAAAATAGAGAGATCGCCGATTGGTTCAAAGCGGATATTGTTTTCCAAATAGGTAGAACGCTCACTTTTTAGGTACTTTTCCAGCAGTTTCATTAAAAATTCGACTTCGATTTTCGGACGCTTCCAATTTTCAGTGCTAAACGCATAAAGTGTAATGCGATCGATTTCTTTGTGTGAGGCACAGAATGACGTGATGGTACGAACCGTTTCGGCTCCCTTCTCATGGCCGTAGGTTCGATTTTTACCTTGTGACTCTGCCCAGCGGCCGTTGCCGTCCATGATGATGGCGATATGACTAGGGCGGTTACTCATAACGCCGCCGCTTCGTCTAAGAGTTGGAGTGAAAGGGTGAGCTTATCGTTTTTCGGGAGTGCTGTTTCTCCATTGGATGTAATAAAGTCAATCCGATTCGATTCGCTTCCAAAAGGGTTCGTTTCGTCGATGATGTTGAGGCAGACGGCATCTGCCCCTTTATTCACCAAAAGGTTCCGTGCATTTTGGGAAGCAATGGCAGGATCGGTTTCGGCTTTGAATGCAACTGTTTTAATACCCTCTTTGTTGCATGATTTGAGCAGATCGATATTCTGTTTCATGGCAATGTTCCACGACTCACCAAGCATCTCTTTTTTGAGTTTTCCCTCTTGCGGATGGGTCGGGATATAGTCGCTGACTGCCGCCGCCATAAAGAGATAAGGCTCTTTTTGGATCAGCGCGATCGGTGCATCATTGATGAGGGAAGGTTTGGAAAGTTTCCCTTTTTTGGCAATCCGGATCGAGTCGGTGAGGTACTCTCCCATCTCCGCAGAGCTTTCCACATCGATGGTGTGGATCGATGTCGGGAGATTAGGTTCAAATCGGGTTGCGATGAGGTTAACGTCGGCTCCCCGTAAAAAGAGGGCAGTCGCAAGGGCGGAGGCCATTTTTCCGCTGGAACGATTGGAAATAGTGCGAACATCGTCGAGTTTCTCGATCGTCCCTCCCCCCGTAACGATAACGCGGCGATCAGACCAAAATTCATTTTTGAGCAATTCTCGTGCGGAGTGCCAGAAGATCTCTTGCGGTTCTGCCATCGCACCATCCCCTACAACTTGACAGGCAAGCTCTTTCGTCTGGGTCGCTACAATCTCATAATTGGCGATTGCGAGCATTTTCTGTGAAGCTTGGATCATCGGATTTTGGATCATGTTGGTATTCGCCGAAGGGGCTAGGAGTTTGATCCCAGGATAGGCGAGGGCGCATTGGGTCAGCATCGTATCAGCGATACCGTTGGCCAGTTTGGCGATGGTGTTGGCGGTAACGGGGGCGATCACAAACAGATCCGCCCACTGGGTAATTTTGATGTGGTTAAAATCATCCGCCCACGACTCGTTCTCATCACCCAGAACCCGGTTACGGCTGAGAGCTTCAAAACTCAGCGGTTGTACGAATTTTTTAGCGGCAGGGCTCATCACTACCCGTACCTCGGCACCCGCTTTGATGTAGAAGCGGAGAAGTTCGAGTGATTTGTACGCCGCAATCGATCCTGTTACTCCAAGGAGGATTTTTTTACCTGCTAAAAGGTTGGAGGGTATTGTCATCATTTTCCTTTGCCGAAAAATTTGGTGAAAAATCCGGCTACTTTACGGATCGGGGTACGGCTGAGGATGAGGATATCGCTCTCGTACTTACCGGCGGTGACGGTGGTGCCTGCCGCGATCATGACGTTGTCACTGATCTCGACAGGGGCAACTAGCTGGGTGTCGCTCCCGATGAAAACATTTTTACCAATGAGGGTTTGGTATTTTTTCACCCCGTCGTAGTTACAGGTGATGGTTCCTGCACCGATATTCGTTCCAGAGCCGATAGTAGCGTCACCGAGATAGCTCAAATGACCTGCTTTGACCCCCGTGAGCGTTGATTTTTTCACCTCGACGAAGTTCCCGACGTGGGTATCTTCGAGGACGCTGAGCGGTCTGAGATGAGCAAGCGGGCCGACATCGGAATTCTTGACACTAGAGTCTTCGATCACGCTGTGGGCTTTGATATGGGAGCTGGAAATCAGGGTGTCACCGCACAAACGGACGCCGTTTTCGACGATACACTCCCCCTCAAATCTTACTCCCTCTTCGATATAGATGGTGTGAGGGAGCTGCATGATCACCCCCGCATCCATCCACGTACGGCGAAGTCGATCCATCATAATCATCTCAGCATGTGCTAGGTCGTTTTTGGAATTGACCCCTTTGAACTCTACCTCTTCGACATAGAGCGGTGAAATGGAGAGGGCGTCATTGCGTGCCATCTCGATCACGTCTGTGAGGTAGTATTCCCCCTGAGCATTGGCGTTGGAGAGGCGAGGTATATAGGTCTGGAGTACATGATGTTTGAACGCATAGACACCGGCATTGACGGTATTGATCGCTTTTTCGCTCTCGCTTGCATCTTTCTCTTCAACGATGCGAAGGACTTGATTATTTTCGATCACTACACGGCCATAACCACTCGGATTGTCGAGCGGGATAACGGACATGACGATATCGGCAGGATTGGCGAGGAACTTTTCGATCGAAGAGCGTGCAACGAGAGGCATGTCGCCGTTGAGGACGAGAACATCATCGTATTTAGGATAGACTCCCATCATCGCTCCCCCTGTGCCGGGGAAGTTTTCGGCATCTTGGGTGACGAATGTAAGATCGCTGAAATGTTTCTCCATCGCCGCAATGACAGCCTCTTTTTGGTGGGCGACGACGACGATGACGTCATCAGTGATCTCCCGTGCGGCTTTGATGGAATAATAAAGCATCTCCCGTCCGCAAATCTCGTGCAGTACTTTAGCTTTTGGCGATTTCATCCGAGATCCTTTGCCGGCGGCTAAAATGACGATAGAGAGAGAATGGGACATGGAGGCTCCTACAGTGTTATTAACGATATTTTATCAAAAAAATCTACAGCAATTCTTTGATATCGATGCAATGGAAGTTTGAAAGGGTAACTAAGCTATAATAATCAGTTAAAATTCACGAAGAGAGTATATTGCAAGATGATTAGATTTTTTTTAACTTTTATGGTTTTACTAAGTGTCGTAAATCTTTCGGCTGAAGAGTTGCCGAATCAATGTAGCCGAGACAAGAGCGCGAACGAATTTACGGTTCTTAGTTATCATGAGATCGCTGCAAAAGGGGAAACTCTCGATTCGACCTACACGGTTTCTCCTGAACATTTTAAAGAACAAATAGAGTGGCTGGTTTCCAACGGATTTCATTTTATCAGTGTTCAGGACATTTTGGATTATCGAAATCATGGGAAAAAACTTCCGAAAAAAGCGGTTTTAATGACTTTTGATGATGGTTATCAGTCTGTTTACGCCAATGCTTTTCCAGTTTTAAAACAACATAAAATACCTTTCGTAATTGCTTTAGTGGGAAGTTGGATGAAAGCAGAATATAATGTTGATTTCGCTGGACATAAAATTGATCGTGACAAATTTATGAGTCAAAAAGAGATACATGAAATGGTTGAGAGCGGATTGGTTGAAGTAGCTAGTCATAGCTACGCATCTCATAATGGGATTGTAGGTAATCCGCAGAATAATACACAGCCTTCTTTGACAACGCGTCAATATTTTGCAGATACCAAACGGTATGAAGATGAAGCGACTTACAAACAACGTATTTATCGAGATCTAGCCCAAAATAATCAATTTTTAAAAAGTTATACGGGACAAAAACCAAGAATTATGGTGTGGCCTTATGGGCATTACAACATCGAAGCACGCCGTATTGCTGAAGAGTTAGGGATGTCGATAGGGTTGACTCTCGATGATGGAAGTAATACTAAAAATACACCTTTATGGGGACTTAGACGTATTTTGGTCGACCAAAAATTTACCTTGCGTGATTTAGAAATAAACATGTGGATGCGTAATATGAATTTTACCGATGATGGGCGTACGACGAAAGCGGCACACATCGATTTAGATTACATCTATGATCCTGACCCAGTTCAGCAAGAAAAGAATTTGGGTGACTTGCTCGACCGTATCAAAAAGTTGAATGTTAACACGGTATATTTGCAGGCTTTTGCTGATCCCGATGCCAACGGTGCAGCTGATTACGTCTATTTCCCGAATCGTCATATTCCGATGAGGGCTGATCTTTTTAACCGTGTTTCGTGGCAAATCGCCACTCGTACTCAAGTTAAACGTATTTATGCATGGATGCCATTAATTGCTTGGGAATTACCGGCAAACAATAAGGCTGCAAAAGATACGGTTATAACATTGCAAGTCGATTCAACCCATCTTAACATGGGGTATCCGCGATTGTCGCCGTTTTCTCCGCGTGTGCGTCAAGTCATTCGTGATATTTACGAAGATCTTTCCAAGCATTCTCATATCGATGGTATTTTATTTCATGATGATGTGACGCTATCGGATTATGAAGATGATAGTCGTTTTGCCCGCAAGCAATACGTCAAATGGGGATTGCCGGATAAAGTGAGAAAAATTAGAGCAAACCATGAACAATTTTTAAAATGGACTAGGCTTAAAACAAAATACTTGGATGATTTTACAATGGAACTTGCCGAATTGGTACGTCAAGAACAACCCGGATTGAAAACTGCACGTAATCTGTATGCTCAGGTTGCTTTAAATCCTGATGCGCAAGAATGGTACTCGCAATCGCTTTCCGAGTCTATCAAAACTTACGATTACACTGCTATCATGGCAATGCCGTATATGGAACAAGCTGATGATCATCAAGCGTTCTACAAAAATATAGTGGATAACGTGAAAGCTCAAGAGTGTGGATTGGAACGGACAGTTATGGAGATTCAGACAGTTAATTGGCGTAAAAAAGATGATGAAGCGATACCGGCTGAAGAGATCGATCAAACTTACGATGCCCTCTATGGTATGGGAGTTCATCATGTTGCCTATTATCCAGATAACCAATTTAAAAATATTCCGGATGCAGAAATGATTAGCCGTAGTATGTCGCAAAAGTCTCTGCGAATGTTTACTCTTCCTACAAACGATCCGACATTGAAAAAATAAAAGGGTTAACATGACACTAACTGTTTTTTTGCACGTTGTATGGCATACTCTTCTAGGGTATATTTTTTACTATCCGCTTTTTATGTCGAGCTTATGGATCATAGGGGCTATCTTTTTTTATTTTAAAAATGAAAAACCATATCTAAAGTACTTGATTCCTCCTCTTCGAAAGGGTGAAGAGTGGCCGGGAATAAGTATTTTAATACCTTGTTATAACGAAGGTGAAAATGCTGTTGAAACCATCACATATGCTTTGAATGTAAATTACCCTGAATTTGAAGTCATTGCCATTAACGATGGGAGTAAAGATAACACCTTGGAAATTTTACTCGAATTAGCAAAAACAAATCCGAAATTGAAAGTGGTTAATTTAGCCGCTAATCAAGGTAAAGCATTAGGACTTCAAGCTGGTGCTCTCGTTGCAAAATATGAGTATTTGATTGGTATTGACGGAGATGCTTTGATTGATCCGTATTGCCCTTACTGGATGGTAAAACATTTTATCCGTTATCCTGAAGTGGCTGCAGTTACCGGAAATCCAAGAATCCGAAACCGTACGACGCTGTTGGGTAAAATCCAAGTAGGTGAGTTTTCATCAATAGTAGGGATGATCAAACGTGCGCAGCGAAGTTTTGGACGTATTTTTACCGTTTCAGGGGTGATTACCGGGTTTCGGAAAGCGGCAGTGCATGAGGTAGGATATTGGAGCCCCGATATGCTCACTGAAGATATCGATATTACATGGAAATTGCAGCGTAACGGTTGGGATGTCCGTTTTGAGCCTCGCGCGTTAGTATGGATTTTGATGCCGGAAACGTTGAGTGGACTTTGGAAACAACGTTTGCGTTGGGCTATGGGCGGTGCGCAAGTGATGCTGAAAAACTTTAAAGTTTTGTTTTCACATAAACAAACTCATCTGTGGGGACTAATGACCGAATTGATACTTAGTACTATTTGGGCTTACAGTATGATGTTGGTTTTTTTAGTATGGCTTGTTAGTCTGATTTTTCCAATTAATTATCTCATGCCGAATCAGTCCCCTATTTTGCCTGATGATAGTAGTATCATTCTCATCGGTGCATGTTTGGTACAGTTTGCTGTTAGCAAATGGTTAGACGGTCATTACGATCAAGGGATGGGGAAAAATTATTTTTGGATGATTTGGTATCCGTTTGCTTATTGGCTTTTAAACCTCTTTACCGCTGTTACCGCACTTCCTAAAGTTTTGTTCGGGAAAAAAAGGCGTGCTCGCTGGGTTAGTCCTGATCGCGGTGCTCATCAATTGCTCAATAAGGATTAATCCATGAAAGAGACTTTAATCATTAACAAACGGCATGAGCTTCCTAAAACAAAACGTCTTTTTTGGGACATTGTCACCGTATTTTTATGGATAGGATTCATCTATTTATGGAAGCCGGTATTTCACGTATTTTACCGCATCATCACTTTGGATGCGCCGGAGGAAGAGTTGGCGGATTGGATCTTCGGCGAAATCCATAGTGTTACCTTTGAACATGCTGTTATGATGTTAATCGTAACTCCGATTGTCCTCTTTGTATTGTCACGGCTGAGCCGCCATCATGTACCGACTGAACATTTGATCTATCATCCGGATGATTATGCCGAGTATTTTAAACTTAGTAACAGTGAATTAGAAAAATGTACCTATAGTCAACTCATTACCGTTTACCATGATGATCATGGGCATATTGTTAGTGTAGATAATACTATTGGCAAAAATAGTGAACCGATTAATTAAGATTCATCCTAACTCTATGGTATCATCATTTCTTTCGTTTAGGAGTGTCGGTTTGGGCCGTTTTTTCTTTTTATTTCTTTTCTTGCCCTACGCTTTATGGGGAGCTGATCCGCAAGTTCCTGCGATGAACTTCAATCTCACTGCCCCCGAAACACCTGAAGAGGTGGTGAGCTCTCTGAATGTGCTGCTCGTTCTCACCGTTTTATTCTTGGCACCGAGCCTTGTACTGGTGATGACGACGTTTACCCGATTCGTCATCGTGTTTGGTTTTCTGCGGCAGGCATTAGGGACACAGCAAGTTCCTCCGACCCAATTGCTGGTCATGCTTGCTTTGATTTTGACGGTTTTTGTGATGGAACCGGTAGCAACCAAAGCGTACGATGAGGGGATTAAACCTTACAGCGAAGAGAAAATTACCTATGATGAGGCATTTGAAAAAACGACCGAGCCCTTTAAAAGTTTTATGGTGCGCAATACCCGTGAGAAAGATTTAGCCCTCTTTTTGCGGATTCGCCATATGGAAAATCCCCAATCGATCAAAGAGGTTCCTCTCACCATCGTGATCCCCGCATTTGTGATCAGTGAGTTAAAAACAGCGTTTGAGATAGGATTTTTGCTCTTCTTGCCGTTTTTGGTCATCGATATGGTTGTTGCCTCCATTTTGATGTCGATGGGGATGATGATGCTCCCTCCCGTTATGATCTCGATGCCGTTCAAGATTTTGGTCTTTGTCATGGTGGACGGATGGAATCTGCTTATAGGCAACTTGATTGCCAGTGTCAAATAGAGATAAAGGGTTTAATGCGTGCAATGTGAGTATTTTGGACAATGTGGAAGCTGTCGCGATTACGAAGAGGGTTACGAAGTTCAATTAGAACGTAAAGTCTCCGCAGTCAAAGAACTGTTTACCTCTTTCTACAGCGGCGATATCTTTGTCGCCCAATCTCCCCAAGAGCGCTATCGTTCCAGAGCCGAGTTTAAAGTCTACCATGACGATGGCGGGATGTCGTATGCGATGAGCCGTCTTGATCGGCAGGGGGCGTTAAAAATAGAGCGGTGCGGTATCGTCTCTCCCCATATTGCAGAGCTAATGGATAGATTATTGCCGCAGATCAGTGATTTAGGAATAGGGCATAAGCTCTTTGGTGTTGATTTTCTAACATCGGGGAGTGGAGAGATGACGCTCAGTATGCTTTATCATAGGGCACTTGATGAAGAGTGGAAAGCCAAAGCGCTTGAACTCGAAAAACGGCTTGGTATACATGTCATCGGGCGAAGCCGAAAGCAGAAACTGATCCTTTCCCAAGATTACGTGACGGAGACTCTTCGTATTCATGGCAGAGAGTACCGCTACATCCATATCGAGAATAGTTTTACCCAACCAAATCCCAGAGTGAATGAACAGATGATCGAATGGTCGCTCTCGCAACTCGACAATATTGGTGGGGATCTGCTCGAACTCTATTGCGGTGCGGGGAATTTTACGATTCCGTTCGCCTCAAAATTTGATTCGGTTTTGGCGACGGAAATCTCCAAAGCCTCTATCCATGCCGCTAAACAAAATATGGGGCTCAACGGTGTCGAAAACATTGAGTTTGTCCGCCTCTCGGCCGAGGAGTTTACCCAAGCTCTGGATGGCGTGCGGGAGTTTCGCCGTCTTGAGGGGCTAAAAGTGAGTGATTATCACCTTAAAACCCTCTTTGTCGATCCGCCGCGCGCCGGATTGGGAGAAGAACCGTGCACATTTGCCTCTCGGTTTGATCATCTCCTCTATATCTCCTGCAATCCCGAAACGCTCCATCGTGATTTGGAACTCCTCTCCCGAACGCATGAAGTCACTGCACTGGCGGCATTTGATCAGTTCCCCTATACCCATCATCTGGAGATGGGTGTGAAATTAGTCAAAAAAGGGCTCAAGTGAGAACACTAATCGTCAGTCTTGTCGCGGCGTCTTATCTGTATGGAGCTGATCCTCAAAATGTATTGAGTGAAGTGGTAAAACTGCGTGAAAAATACGAAGAGTGCCGCCAGCAACAACTATCAAGTTCCACCGCTGATCAATCCGCTAAAATCAAAGGGTATCAAAAACGGATTTCTAATCTTGAATTGCAACTTGAACAGTCCAATAAAGAGCTCTCCCGATTGAAAAAAAGTTCCAATGATCTAGAACGCGAAGTGATCCAAAAAAAAGGGGTTATCGCAAGTTTGGAAAAAACGCTCAATGCCCGGGACAAAGGGTATCGTGAAGCAGTAGCGGAAAAAGAGAGAGTTCTTGAACAATCCAACACTGCCAAAGTGAGCCGTATCGAACGGCAAAATCTTACCTCGTCGCTCGAAAAAGCAAAATTTGAAGCAGAACGGTTAGAGAGCGTTGTTTCAAAACTTTCAAGAGAGAAAATTGCTCTTGAAAAAGAGCTCTCAATAGCCAAAGGGCAAATCGATAAATTCAAACACACACCGCCTCTTCAACAAGTAGCGTCAAAAGTGCCTGAAACGCCAAAAGCAACCATCAGCAGCGATCAAAACGGAAAAATAAAAGCACTCCAAAGTGAACTGGCACGTGCAAATGCCTATATCCAAAAACTCCAGAGTGCTTCTGCCCAGCCGGTAACCGAAAAAATCGTCGAAAAAGTGGTGTATAAGGATCGTATCGTCGAACCGACCGAAAAAGTTGTTGCATTGCAACGGGAACTTTCCGCTGCGCAAGCGACGATCGCCAATCTGAAAAAGGGGATAAAATCATCTCCTCAGGAAAAAATTGTTGAAAAAGTGGTGTATAAGGATCGTATCGTCGAATCGGGTGACAAAATCAATGCACTGCAGCGTGAGCTTTCTGCCGCGCAGGCAAAATTGGCGAATCTGAAAATTTCACCGTCCAATACGATCGTCAAAGAGAAGATAGTCGAAAAAGTGGTTTACAGAGATCGTCCGGTCGTTCAAGAGAAAATTGTTGAAAAAGTAGTGGTCAAAAACAATGATGCCACCGAAAAACTCAATCGGGCACTAGAGCAAAAATTGGCGGAAAATGAAGCGCAAATGGCAAAGCTCAAAGCCTCTTCGTCTAGATTGGTTGCTCCTAAAACGACCAAACTGAGCGCGCCGAGTGTTGCCGTTTCTGAAAAGTCCAAAACACTTAAAGCACCGGAAGTAAAAACCGCTAATACGTCGGTGACAGCAGCAACGAAGAAGGGGGGATCGTCGGCATACCGAATTTCGGGTAACGCTCCGATCTACAATGCTCCTGGAGGATCGCAAGTCGATACATGGGAAGATCGTCGTTCCTTTACGGCGGGTAATCCCTCAGGGGGATGGGTTCATATTACGGGGTATTTTGTTAATCGCGTATGGCAGTCGACCGCACCGGGAGAAAATTTATACGTGAGAGAGAGCGACGTTATCCGAAGATAACACAAACGCTCAAATCAATACCCGTCATACGGGAGTTTCGCCTCTTTCCATCCGAACATAAATCCGTTGTCGAGATTGTAGGCTTTGATCCCCTCTTTGGCAAGGAGATTTGCCGCCGCTTTGGAGCGCGGTCCACTTCGGCATACAAGAATAACGGCATCGGTATTTCGCAGTTTCATCGCTTTCATAACATCGCTGATGAAGTTTTTGTTGAATACCTCTTTGGCGTCGTAGAGTTTTTGGATTTCGATGTGCCCTTTGGGTTTATCGGTTTTAAGCTCAAATTCTGCACTTTTGACCCGCTCTTCTACCGATTTTGGGATATAAGTCCACTCGTAAGCAGGGATATTGATGAACCCTTCTCCGTGTCCGGTGTAGATGAATTCGAGGGTTGTACGTACATCTACGATGATCGCTTCGCCCTTTTTTTGCATTTCATGAGCTTCAGCAGGTGTAAGATCCCCCTCATAAACGTCTTCGGCATGGAGCGCTAGAGCGGTGAGGAGAATGAATAGGAGTTTATTCATTTTTATTATCCTTTAAATATAATGAGCGTGATTGTATCTTAAGAACTTTACACAAAGATGAAAAGAATATGGTGTATGATTATAAAAAAAAGAACGGTACGTTATGGGTAAGAGTATAAAAATTGTTTATGTCAGTGACTGGACGATAGGGGAACATCGTCTCTCAGATCAAGACCCGTTTTTGAAAGTATTGGAAACGTTTGATGCTGAGGTCGTTGTTCGTACCGATTTTCCTCAGACATTCGGCGAAATCGATTTATTGATTCTCCATCCTATGCAGATGAATGGAGAGGTTTTTGATATCATCAGCCGTAGCAAAAAAGCAAATCCGACGATCAAAACGGTCGTCATCTCCAGTGCCCACGGAAGTGATCTTTTTTTACAGGCAATCGATGTCGGGGTAGATAAATATCTCCTTAAACCTCTATTGCCAAGTGCGGTGCAAAAAGTAGTTGAACGATTAATCGCCCAGTCGTTAGAAGTAAAACAGGCTAAGCGAGCTTATAAACAAATCGAACTGATGTTCGGATCGATCTCTAAAACGGCGTTGTTGGTACGGATTCGACAAAACGGAATGATATCGGAAGTCAATTCGCTCCTCACCACATTGATAGGGTTGGAAGCCGAAGAGATGGTGGGAAAATACTGGCTCCGATTCGTCGAGAGTCGATTTTGGATATATCTGCGGACATTGGTGCGCGCAAAATTGGAATCGGGTGAGATCTATCGGGGGATCATCGAAATTATCGGTAAAGATAATCGGATGATTACCGTTGATTCAACGATCTACGCGGTTTTGGATAGTCGTAACGATATTGAAGAGATCGTCTTTATCGCCCATGACGTGAGTGAGATGAAAAAAGCGATTTTGGAGAGTATGAAACAGTTGATCGATTATGACACTTCGTTGGCCGTTTTGTTCGATCACCGTTATGAAGCGATCATGGCAAATCGGAAGTTTTTGGAGATGAACGGGTATCATAGTTTTCATGATTTGACCCAAAGCTGTACATTATGGTCTTGGATGATAGAGACCCAACAGGGTGTGTTACCGATTATGTGTGATAAATGTTCCCAAAAAGAGGGGCTTGAATTTATCATCAAAGAGGTAAAAAAAGGGCATATCAACGGGCGGATTATTTTGGCTGATACGGCGGGGGCAAAAACATACTATACGGTTCATATGAGTTCCATGACCAATCCGTTGATCCAAAATGAGGAGTATCATGTCCTCTATTTCGTCGATGTGAGCGATTTTGAACGGCACAAAGAGGAGAAAATCAGCGATGCAAAACTGATCAGTGTCGGTAGATTGGCTGCTGCGATTACCCATGAGATTAATACCCCGATCACCTATATCAAAGGGAATTTGGAACTACTCAAATGGGAGTGTGAAGAGAAAATAGCCGATGCCGATACCATGTTCCAACCGATTTACGAGGGGATAGAGAGGATCGAATCGATTGTAGGTTCGATGTATGAATTTGCCGGTACGGGTAAAGAGGAGATGAAAGCGTGCAATGTACACATGACCCTCATATATGCCCTCCGTATTGTCCTCAATCGTGCAAAACATATTGTACCTATAAGAGTTAATGGTGAACTCTTTTCTCTAACCAGCGAATACAATCCTAACGGGTGTATGACCAAAGGGATTTCGACACGATTGGAGCAAGTATGGATCATTATCATCAATAACGCTCTCGATGAGTTTGAAAAAGGGAAGATTCCGTATGAAAATCGTCGAATAGATATCACTTTGCTATGCAATGATGATGATATTATTGTAAAATTAGCCGACAATGCCGGAGGGATTCCTGAACATGTATTGGAAGGAATTTTTGATTTTTCAATAGCCGGAGAGAAAAAAAAGAGTATGGGGATCGGTTTGAATGTTGCCAAAGCGATCATTGATAAGCATGGTGGAGTGATTCGTGCCCGTAATGATGATCAGGGTGCGGTATTTGAGATCGGATTAAAAACGTATAAGGGAGTATAAATGTTTTTTGGTAATGAAGCGAGAAAATATAAAGAAGAAGCTGATTTATTGCGTTTAGAACGTGATATGATCGCCGGCGAATTGGCACTTTACAAAGAGATAGCGGCTTTGAGTGACAAAGAGGCGGTGGTCGTATTGGACAAAAATGACGAACCGATCTTTTTTAACACAAAAGCGAGCGGTATAACGAGCAAAGAGGCTGTTGTCCGTGAAATCACCAAAGGGCTCAAAGAGATTGTGGTTGGTGAATGTGAAGCGTCGGTTATCCGTAAAGATTTGAGTAACGGCGCTAAAGGATTTATCCTCATCAAATCGACTGTAGTCGGTTCGGAAGAGGGGGGACTGCTTCAGATGCACCAAAAAAGTATTCGCGGTGCATTGGATGCGACACAGCATGTTTTTGTCGATA
This sequence comes from uncultured Sulfuricurvum sp., assembly GCA_964495485.1. Classification (GTDB taxonomy): domain Bacteria; phylum Campylobacterota; class Campylobacteria; order Campylobacterales; family Sulfurimonadaceae; genus Sulfuricurvum. The sequence goes on along the minus strand of CAZBVJ010000002.1, from coordinate 132,003 downwards.
TCCTAGAGAAACTCAAAGAGATGGTGGAACAGTCCAATGAAACGGCACGCGGTTCGGATGAGGGGCTTAAAATCGCGAAGCATGTCAATGATGATATGAATACCCTCTCGGAGCTTATGGAGGGGACGATTACCACTACCTCGAATCTGGTTTCCCGTTCCCATGAAGTTTCCAATGTTGTTGCATTGATCAAAGATATTGCCGATCAAACCAACCTCTTGGCGCTTAATGCAGCGATTGAAGCGGCGCGTGCGGGAGAACACGGACGGGGTTTTGCGGTCGTTGCCGATGAGGTAAGGAAACTTGCCGAGCGAACTCAAAAAGCGACCAAAGAGATCGAGATTGTAATCCAGTCGATGCAGCAAGACACCAACGAGATCGAAACGGCAACGGAAGAACTCTCGGGGATTGTATCGACGACCAAGAATGAAGTGACGAAAATGTCGGATCGAATGTCAATTTTTCAGCGAAACGCCTCTCGAAGTGTCTATGAAATTATGGATATCAGTAACTATATTTTCAGTAATCTGGCGAAAATTGACCACGTGATCTATAAAAATAATGTTTATGCCTTCTTGTTCGGTCAAGAGAATGTCTTCAAAGCGGTTGACCATCACTCATGCCGCTTAGGCAAATGGTACGATAGCGGTGTCGGCAAAGAGCAGTTCGGTATGCTTAAATCCTACGGCCGTCTTGAAACTCCTCATGCTACGGTTCATGCCCAAGCGAATGCATTGATCGCCGATTGCGGTGACGGTAAAAAACTCTGTTCACGTACCCAAATTGAAGAACGTATCCGAAAAATCGAAGATGCAAGTCAGGAAGTATTTGCCGCTCTTGATATTCTGGTTACGGAGAAAAATGAAGAGATGATGGGGAGTGCACTCAAAAATCTGTTTGGAGGAGAAAAATAATGCGTATCATGGTTATCGATGACGAAGTGCAAATCGGCACAATGTTGGAAAAAGCGCTTACCCGTTCCGGTGATATCAAAGTAACCTATTTTGATAACCCTGTCAATGCCCTCTCTCGATTCAAAAAAAGGGAATACGATGGGGTATTACTCGATATTATGATGCCGCAAAAAGACGGTATTAGTGTACTTGAAGCGATCAAAGAGAAAGATCCGGAGTGCGTAGTGATTATGATGACCGCTTACTCCACTCTCGATAAAGTGCTGCAAAGCCATAAAATCGGAGCAGATCACTATCTTCTCAAACCTTTCGATTCTCTTGCCAACGTGGAGAAAAAGGTTCGTGAACTGGTAAAATCCCGATAAGTTAGGAAAGGAGGGTTCCTCCTTTTTTTTTGTCCCAAAAGTTAATACCTTATTAAAATGGTATGGATACTTGACAATAAGCAAAACCTATATTAATATTGTGAAAAATTATAGGAGATGTTCATGTCTCAACAATGCCCTTTGCTTTTTCGACAAGTCGATGCGACGGTAACCCGTATCAATACTCTTTTTGTGGTTATTGCTCTTGTAGGATTTTTGATTAGTGAAAATTGGGTGATATTAGTCGCACTCATAATCGATTTTATGCTCCGTTTGTATGGGCTAAAACAGTGGAGCCCGATTACCAACGCCTCTTTGTTTATTCAGAAAAAATTTTCTCTTCCGACCAAAATGGAGGATGCCGGTGCCAAGCGCCTTGCGGCAATATTTGGGGTCGGATTTGTGATTTCAATCTTGATTTCATCTCTTGCAGGTTCAGAGATAGCGGTTAATGCCATTGCCGCAATCTTTTTAGCGTGCGCCGGGCTGGAACTATTGTTCGGATATTGTATCGCGTGTAAAATCTACTATATCGCTAAAAGACTATATCCGAAGGGGTTTAAATAATGGCAGCCCTCTCTTCCAAAGCGATCTACGGGCTGGCCGCGATGCATGTCCTCTCCCATGCTCCTAGATCACGTGCTATGCAGGTACGTGAGATTGCGGCAATGACTCAAATTTCACATGGTTATCTCGAACAGCTCCTCTCGATACTGCGGCGCAATAATCTGGTAACAAGTATTCGCGGCGCAAGCGGAGGGTATAAACTCTCCCGTCCCAGCCATGAGATTGAAGTGATCGAGATTATCGAGGCTTTGGAAGGGCCGTTTTATAAGATTGAGGGTAATTTAGGATCGAGTTTGATTTTGGAATATTTTTGGGCAGACATCGAAGAGAAGATGCGGGGATTGTTCGGGATGAAACTCTCTGAACTCGATCAGGCGTATCAACCCCATTATTATGAGATCTAAGCTTATTTTTCCTCAAAGCTCAGCAGGTTTTCCGATAAAAAATCCTTGGGCATAGCCAATTCCGAGCTCTTTACATTTGGTATAGACGGCTTCATTGCAGACATATTCAGCAACAGTTTCGACACCGATTTTTTTTGCAAATTCGACGATAGTCTCTACGACAATAGCATGTTTCTCTTCGATATCGATATTTTTGATCAGAGAACCGTCGATTTTGATGTAATCTATGTTGAGTTTCAATATGTTTTCAAAACTTGAATAGCCCGTGCCGAAATCATCAATCGCAATTTTCGCTCCCATCGATTTGACCTGCTCGATAAAATGGGAGACGATATCGAAATTCTCAATCCCCTCTGATTCCAAAATTTCGAAAATGACTTTATGGGCGGTGTTTGTTGATTGGATAGTGTCTAGAATAAACTGAACCATTTCAACGTTGGTAAGATCACTAATCGAGAGGTTGATAGAGAAATTTTCACTGCGGTTTTGAAACGTTTCACATGCTTGCTGGATCACGCTTTTGGTAATATCGGGATAGTGTTTTGTTTTTTGGGATAGCTTTAGAAAATCGTTAGGGTAGATGATTTTGTGATCTTTGGTTTGAAGTCGGACAAGGGTTTCGTATTTGGTGATTTCATTGGTGTCAAAAGTGGCGATCGGTTGATAATGACATAGGATTTTTTTATTGGCTACTGCGTATTTGATCGTATTGGCCATTTTAATGTTTTTTTCGAAATTGGTTTTGATCTGCTCCTCTTCTTTAAAAATAAAGAGGGGGACTTTGTTCTCTTTGGCTTGATGCAGTGCGATATCGGCAGCTATGAGATTGGCATGTGTCCCATATGCCAAGCCGATAGAGGGGCGGATGCTGATGATTTGATCGTTGATCGTAAAAGATTCCGATTCTATGGTGGAAATCAGAGTTTCGAGTTGTTCTTTCATCATTTCGAGGGTATAGACATCGTTGTAAATGAGGGCGAACTCATCCCCGCTCAATCGATAAGTAAAATGAAATTCGTTCAAAAAATGGGCGAATTGAACCAAAATATCATCTCCGGCTTTGATCCCGAAAAAATCGTTGATTTCTTTGAAATCGTCGATATTGAGAATGGCGATTCCATAAATTTTTTGTGTTTGCAAATCTTCTTTAAGGCGATTTCGATTCGGAAGATTAGTGAGGGTATCGTGATAAAACTGCTCTAGCAATTCATTGGTTTTATCACACACTTTTTCTTGGAGGAGCAGGTTGATCTCTTTGAGCTCACGGGTTGCATCATCGATTTTGTGTTGGAGAATTGAGTTGTCTTTTTTGAACATTTTTAATAGATACAAGATTGGGGAGAGTGAGAGGAGAATTAAAAATGCGCCGGTCACTTCTTTGAATGCGGCATTAAGCGATAGCTCTCTGATTAGGGATAAATCGACGTCGACGCCGACAACATAATTATTTCCTCGCGGCGTTGTGTAGGGGATATAGATACTTCTAAACTCCCCCCATGCGTCAGCGTTAAAATCTTCATAAACCACATGTCTGGTTTTGAATGCTTTTAAAATGGATCTGTTCGGTTCATATATATCGTAATAACGGGTCAGTTTATAGCCGGTTGCCAGTTCACGATCCGTGGCACTGCTCGATACGAAACGGATATTTTGCTCTTGGTCCAGTACCATTAAATAGATGTATTTCACGCCGGCAGCTTTGGCAAAATTGGTGAGGGTTATAATATTTTCCATGTCCTCTTTGGGGGAAATTGAGGAGGGGGATTGGGCGCGGTCGATAAAACGCTCACCCATAATAACCTGAGCCGCAATACCGGATGAAATCAGTTTTTCATCAATCGATTTTACAATGACGCTCTTTTGGTTTTGATAGCTAAATGCAGCGTATCCTAAGATAACAAAAAAAGAAAAAATGATGGAGACGATAATTCTATTTTTGTGGATAAATTGGAACATGAACTTCTCCCCCCATTTTAAAGATAGATAAGAGCGCTATTATTCAATGATTTTAATCATTATAATACGTTAAATGAGTGATGTCAAGCGACACCTTACATCTGTTTTTTGGTTTTGGCGGTCGCTTGGGCTTGGGAGGGGTCATCAGGCCAGAAATGTTTGGGATAGCGCCCTTTGAGCTCTTTTTTCACATCACTATAAGAACTGTTCCAAAATCCGACGAGATCGCGGGTTATTTGGATCGGACGGCGTGCGGGGGAGAGGAGATGAATCAATAGCGGAATTTTCCCCTCCATAATCCTCGGATGGGTACTGAGACCGAATACCTCCTGTATCCGAATCGCCAAAACAACCGCTTCGGGATCGGAATAATCCAGCGGGATACGGCTCCCTGTGGGAGCGGTGAAATGGTTGGGCAACAGGGCATTGAGGTGTTGCAATTGGTCCCAAGAGAGGTGTGCGGATAGGATCGTGTGAAGATTGAGAGTTGCGCAATCTTTGAGTGACGTTTGATTGTTTAGATGCGGAAGCAACCACTCCTCCAGGGTGAGCAGAAGCGTTTCATCGCTAAAATCTCCATAGGAATCCGAGGGGGTGTGATGATGGAAAAAACGGAGACGATGGAGGAGCGAGAGGGCCTCTTCAGACCATGTAAGTGATTTCAAACCGTGATGACGGATCCCTTCTAACAAAGCTTGCTGGATTTTTGATTTATCGGCTATGCCCAGAGGATGGTTCTCCAATACGATAGCTCCGAGGCGGCGAACGGCTCTCGCTTCGACTTTTTGCGTTTTGCGGTTCCATTGTATCGTCTCATCGTCAGAAAAAAGTTCAGTGCAGTGTGTTTCCAAAAGATCGATATCCAGAGGGGCGCATCGTTGAATTCGTGCGGCAGTGCTGTCTCCGTCACTTTCACAAATCACCAGCCACTCTTCTCCTCGAAGATTGTCTTCAACCGATAATATGGCCTCCTTGCCGTTGCTAAGGAGATATTTTTCCCCATTGGCGTTTCGAAGTTTGGCTATCCGATCAGGATAGGCGAGGGCCAGGAGCAGCGCAATCATGGAGGGGGAAATCTCCGAAGAGAGTTTCAGGGAGAGACCGAGCCGCGCAGCGAGATCATGTGCCGTTGTAAGGATGAGTGAGAGGCTTTGGCGAAATTGGGCATCGACAGCATTGTTACGGAAAAAATCACAGAGGAGCCAAAAACGCTCTCGCATATCGGCACTTCGGTAGGTGCTCTTGGAAAACGGATCACGCTCACTCAAAAGGGCGGCGAGAAGGATCGCTTCGCTTTGGAATCCGAGTGTTTTTGAAATAAGAATCATATGTGCCAAACGGGGATGAAGCCCTAATCGTATCATCTCTTTGCCGTGCGGCGTGATGATCGATTTCGAATCGATTGCCCCCAAGTGGTGCAGAAGAGATTTGCCGTGTTCCAGAGCTTTTTGGGGTGGTGGGGTGATCCATGAGAGATCACTCTCTCCCCACGCGCTTAGTTCGAGTGCGAGGGGGGTGAGATCGCAGATTGAAATTTCGGGTTCTTTGTGAGGTAGGAGGGCATAGTGTGCCGCTTCGCTCCAAAGACGGTAGCATTTCCCCGCCTCTAGACGTCCTGCACGTCCGGCACGTTGATCGGCGGATGAACGTGAAATGCGTTGGGTAATGAGTCTCTCCATTCCGCTTTTTGAATCGAATGTGAGCACTTTTTCAAATCCCGAATCGATGACAACGTTGATCCCCTCGATGGTGAGGCTCGTTTCGGCAATGTTGGTGGCGAGGACAATTTTCCGTTTTGAAGAGGGGAGGATGGCACGGTTTTGTTCTTCTTTTGAGAGATTGCCGTAGAGAGCGAAAAGATCGATTTCTTTGTAGTCTCCCAGTAGAGATGCGACCCGGCGAATCTCTCCCTCACCGGGTAAGAATACCAAAATACTGCCACTCTCCTCACGAATAGATAGGGAAACCGCATCGACAACCCCATCTATTAGGTTCTTAGGCTCGATGGGGGGCAAATGAGAGGATCGATAATCGATCGATACCGGATAGCATCTTCCTTGGCTGGTGATGAGTGGGGGAGCATCGAGCACATTGTGGAGTGCATCGGTATCAAGTGTTGCCGACATGACGAGTATTTTAAGATCATCACGCAGATACTCTTGTGTCTGGAGGGCTAAGGTAAGGGAGAGATCGCTGTGGAGATGGCGCTCATGAAATTCATCGAAGATGATCAGCGCAATCCCCTCCAAGGAGGGGTCATTTTGGAGCATTCGGGTCAAAATCCCTTCGGTTACGACGAGGATTTTGGTTTGGGATGAGAGCCGTTTTTCGGAACGGATTTGGTATCCTACCTTCTCACCTACCTGCTCTCCCAGAATATTGGCCATTCGTGACGCGGCGGTACGGGCCGCGATACGACGCGGTTCGAGCATAATGATTTTTTTCCCCTCTAACCACGGTTCATTGATCAGAGCCAACGGCACGGCGGTAGTTTTTCCGGCACCCGGAGGAGCTTGGAGGATGAGGCGGTTATGGTTTGAGAGGGTTTTTTGAATCGAGGGGATGTGCTCCCAAATAGGGAGCGTTTTAAGTGTTGGAAACATCAATCACGAAGCGGGCTTGAGAGGTTTTTGCGTATCGTTTTCGGTGACGTTTTGATTCAGACGGATCAAACCCGCGGCGGTGTAAACGTTACGCGGGTTCCACAAAATCCATCCGCAGCTTCCGAAATCTTCACTGGCACGGATTTGATCACGAATCTCTTTTTCACCGTAGATGCGACGATCAAACGCATAGTCGCGAAACGCTTGCAGCCACGGACGATATGCCAGAGGAGAACCTCCCGATTTTTCGAGCGCTTTATCAAGTGAGTGCTTGACGATCTCATAATTTGCCGCCACCGGATTGGAATATCCCGGTATCCCGGCATTGAATCCGCTCGGATAGAGCATCGGTGAGAGATAATCGACAAACGGTGCGAGAGCATCTACCCGTTGACCGATTTCGATGTCGGCATCGTGCCAGCTCACATACCCGAAAATATCGGCAGAGACAAAAACGTTGTAGGGAATGAGACGTTTGCGTGCACTCTCCAAAAATCCGCTGATCGCTTGGACACGGTTGGCTTGGTTGTTTTCGACGGCAAATTTGATCCCTTTGCGATCAGGAAAACGGACATAATCGAATTGGATCTCATCAAATCCCGCTTTAGCGGACTCTTCGGCGATATCGATGATGTATTTCCACGGCTCTTTGTGGGACGCATCGATCCAGTAAAGCCCCTCTTTGTCTTTGAAGAGGGTTCCGTCTGCCTTTTTGACGGCAAATTGCGGATGGGCGGTGATATAAGGGGTATCTTTAAATGACACGATACGGGCAATCGTGTAGATCCCCTCTTTTTTCAAATCGGCGACGAATTTCGGGAGGTCTTTGAACAAAATCACCTCTTGTGCACCGATTCTATTAGCGATCGGATGGGCGGTTTTAAACGCGATCTGACCCCGATCCATTTTGATGTCGATGACGAGAGCATTGATTTCGGTCGTATTGATCAGGTATTTGGCATTTCCCATCAATTTGGAACTGGTAGCACCGAAGCTGGAGAGGTAGAGGGCTTTGGGAATGACCCGATCGAGATACATTTTTCCGCTGCTTTTGTAAAATTTTCGTTCATATCCGACGGCTCGAACACCGACAGTGGTAGATTGCGGGATACGGAATGTTCCGTTTTCGTCCGTGCGGTACTCTTTGGCTCCCGCAACGACAATCGCCGAAGCGATAGGTTTAGATGTTTTTTTATCGAGAACGGTACCCGTTGTAACGGCACTCCATCCGAATGTGACACAGGTGATTAAAAGGGCGATAGCCTTCACTCAAAACTCCAGAATTTTAGTTGTGCAATCGTAGCAAAAAAAATGCCAAAGCGAGGTGGTTTGAAGCGTTAAAATGGTAACATTCATCAACAAAATACCAAAAAGGTAGATATTTTATGTCATTTACGACTTTAGGGCTTGCACCGCAGCTTCTTCAAACGTTAGAACACATCGGATACAGCGAGCCGACACCGATTCAAACACAGGTTATCCCTTTGGCATTGAGAGGGCGTGATATCCTCGGTGCTGCGCAGACAGGGACGGGAAAAACCGCCGCGTTTGCATTGCCGATTCTGCACAAATTGCTCAGTTTGGGAAAACAACCTAGTGCCAGAGCATTGGTGATCGTTCCGACTCGCGAGTTGGCCGCACAGGTCGCTGATGCGATCAAAACGTATGCAGAGGATTTGGATTTGAATATTATCGCTTTGTTTGGCGGTGCCAATATGGCACGTCAGGCGAAAGAGCTCTCTGATGGAGTCGATATCATCGTCGCAACTCCCGGACGTTTGATCGAGCTCAACAAACAAGGTCATATCCCCCTCTCGCGTATCGAGTTTTTGGTGTTTGACGAAGCCGATACGATTTTTGATATGGGATTTATCCGTGAAGTGGAACAGATCATCGATCTGTTGCCGATCAAACGGCAAAATATGCTCTTTTCGGCGACGATGACGGGTGCAGTCAAACAACTTAGCGAGAAAATCCTCAAAAAACCTCTTTTGGTGGAGATCGATAATCTCAAAGCCGCCGACATGACGCTCCGTCAAGTCGTCCATCCGGTCGAAAAAGAGCGTAAAAAAGAGCTGTTATCGTACCTGATCGGCTCCAATAACTATCCTCAAGTGCTCGTTTTTACCCGTACCAAAGCCGAAGCGGATGAAGTAAGTGACGAGCTAACCGCCAGCGGGCTGAAAAACGTCGTCATCCACGGCGACAAAAAACACGGAGCACGTGATCGCGCCCTCAGTGAGTTTCGAGAGGGGAACGCCCGTATCCTCGTAGCCACCGATATCGCGGCACGCGGTTTGGACATCGAGGGGCTGGATGTCGTGATCAACTACGACATTCCTCACGTTGCTACCGACTATCTCCACCGTATCGGACGGACGGGTCGTGCGGGGAATGAAGGATTGGCGATTACGCTTCTCTCCTCGGCGGAACATATTTCATGGAAGAAGATCATTACGATGCTCGGTAAAAATGTCGAGACGATCGCGGTAGCGGGATTTGAGCCGCCTGCTGAGAACGGATTGGTCAAAACGCGCGGCAAGAGCATGAGCAAAGAGAACGAACCCAAAGGGCGCACCCCCGGTGCATTCGGTCACAAAAAGAAAAAAGCTCCCGTACAGCCGAAACATATCGGCAAACGGGGACCGCGTGTCGCTCGTGAAGAGGAATCCCCAAAAGCGGCTCCGAAAAAAGGGAAAGGGAGAGGGAAAAAATAATCCCTTTAGTGACCCTCACATCCGCAATCATCACCGTGTGCGTGATGCAAAATGGCCTGAACTTCTTCCTCAGTAGCGGGGTGGACTTCGGTAACCGTCCCTTCAAAAACGAGATCAATGCCCGCGAGAGGGTGGTTCCCATCTAATACGGCTTGGTTGTCATCTCGGATTTCGGTTACGATGTATAGAATCGTGTCATCTTCATCTCCCTCCATAGAACCTTCGATTTGCATCCCTACACTCAAATCATCGGGTAAGTTTTCCAACGATTCGATGACGAGTAAATCTTCATCGTACTCTCCGAACGCTTGGGCGGCGGTGAGGGGGATTTTGAATGAATCGCCTACCGCTTTACCCTCCAGGGCTTTTTCAACCGTTTCAAAAATATTGTCATAGCCGCCGTGGACATAGGTGAGGGGTTCTTTCCCCTCATCCACCATGGTTCCGTCCGTCGTGGTAACGGTGTAGTCGAGTGTAACGATGCAGTTGTGAGAGATGCTCATAGGGTTCCTTAGGGGAGAGGTATTAAAATCGGATTAAACGCTTTAGACGAAATGATAGCATGATTTCCGACTTTTAGGGATACCGCTTCTTGTGAAGATGCGACGGTCCGCACTACCGTAGAACCAACCAGCAAGGTGACGATGCAGATGGGGAAATCCTCTTCGATTTTGAGTATCTCTCCGATGAGTTGCAGTTTTCCGCTGAGGGTATGGGAGCTGAAAAATTCCATCGGATTGCAGATCCGCTCGATTCTACCCGATTGGAGCGATGCCAGACGATCGGAGAGTTTTACCGTCTCGGCGATATCGTGGCTCACGAGCAGGGTGGTTACTCCAAGCCGTTTGTGAACTTCGGAGAGTTCGTTTTGGAGTTTGCTGCGCATCGAGGGATCGAGAGCCGAGAGGGGTTCATCGAGGAGTAAAAGTTTCGGATGGCGCACCAATGCACGCGCCAGTGCTACCCGCTGTTTTTGACCCCCTGAGAGGGTATCGGGGCGGCGATCGGCGAGGGCGGTGAGTTCGACCATCTCAATGAGTGAATCGACAAACGATTTTTGCTCATTGTTTTCGGCGGCAAAGAGGAGATTTTCGCGGACGCTCATCGTCGGGAAGAGGGCGTAATCTTGGAATACGAAACCGACGCTTCGGCGCTGAGGGGGGAGGTTGATCCGCTTTTGGGCATCAAACCATATCTCCCCATCGACGATAATGGTACCGCTATCGGGTCTTTCCAATCCGGCGACACAGCGCATAAGGGTTGTTTTACCGGCACCGGAGGGGCCAAAGAGGGTGAGGAGTTCACCCGCTTCGACATGGAGGGTAAAATGGGCATCCATAATCCCATCGGCGGTGTTAAGCCGTTTGGTAATATCGACGGCAATCATTTGATCCCTCCGAGCGATCTTTTATTGAGGGTATAAACGAGCAATAAAATGGCGAAAGTAACGACGAACAAGCTCAAGGCATATTGGTGTGCCATCGCGTAATTAAGCGATTCCACTTCGTCGTAAATCGCGATCGAAGCGACGCGGGTTTCACCCGGAATATTCCCCCCGATCATGAGGATCACCCCGAACTCTCCAACCGTATGGGCAAACGCGAGGGTCATCCCCGAAATAAGCCCCGGCCGTATCATCGGGAGGATGACGCGGATCATCGTTTGGATTTTGGATTTTCCAAGGGTGTAGGAGGCTTCGAAAATCGATTTGGGAACCTGTGCAAGGGCCGATTGAAGAGGATGGACCATAAAGGGGAGGCTAAAGAGTACCGAACCGATCACCAGCCCCTCAAAGCTGAACGCCAGACGTATGCCGTGATCGACGAGAAAACTCCCGATCGAAGAGACCGGACTGAACGCCAATAGGAGATAAAATCCCAATACCGAGGGGGGCAAAACCAGAGGCATAGAGACGATGGTCTCGATAACGCTTTTGAACCGTACCGTGGAATAGGCCAAAAAAGCTGCCAAGGGGATACCGATGATGAGGAGGATCAGTGTTGTTATCGCCGCAAGTTTAAACGTCAGGCTCATCGTTTGTAAAAAATCAGCTTCCATGAGTCTCTTTCATCAAAGATATTTCGCTCGGTTGTACTGCCCATGCAATCTCCATTCCGACGGCGATATTCAATGGTTTGAACGTCAATGTCGGAACCAGAGCACGTAAGGTATGCCCCTCAAACTCTAAGGCTACCTCTGTGAGGATTGTCCCTTGAGAGATCTCTTTGACCGTCGCGTAGGCACTGTTGGCGGTGCAGAGGGTAGCGGCTAACGCGAGAATCACTTCGGTCTCTTTGAACGTAACGGTTAGAGGCGAACCGAGCGGTTTGTTATAGGGCTGCGCTAAAAGGATGTGAAACATACTTTTGCCGATCGATACACTCAAGCAAGAGAGATGATCGGTTGCGCTAATCGATGATAGTGTGGTAGGGAGTATATTCATAACGGCTCTATTCTCACTTTGATATCGGCAGGTTGTGCGCTGTAGGGCGATGAGGTGACGATCATATCAACCCCTGTACTTGCGTATTCGGCAATGTTTTTAGCACTGATCCCCCCTGTCGCGATAAGGGTGATATGGGGATAATCGGCGCGGAGTATCCGGACGGCATCAGCGAGCTTGGTGAGGGGGAATTTCTCCAACTGGAGGATGTCGGCACCGAGGCGGGCGAATTTGAGCGCTTCGGCGATGTCGTTTGCCTCCATCACGATTTTCTTTTCGGGGTTAGCTTTTTTAGCGCGGTTGAGTGCTTCTGCAAAGGCCTCTTCGGCAGGGAAAAAGACGCGGTGATAATCGAAAACCAAGATACTCTCGGAGAGTCCGAGACGGTGGGCGACTCCGCCTCCTGATTCGACCGCTTTGATGGCGATTTTTTTTGTAAAGGGGGTTGTTTTGCGGGTGGTGGCAACGACGATATCGGGATTGATACTGCGAGCCAAGAGTACCGCTTCACGGGTGTATGTTGAAATCCCGCTTGCATAATCGAGGAGGTTCTGGACGCTTTTCCAGATGCGATGGATATTACCCGCTTCGCCATGAGCTTCGAGAAAAACGCTTTGGGGTGGGATGAGGGTCCCAGATTTTACAAAACCGTCAATCTCTAATCCATACAGTCCGCATAAACGCACCGCCTCTTCCATACACGAGACGACGAGGGGGCGTTCCCGGGTGGCAAACGTGATGCGGGCACGTTGATCGCTAATCCCAAGTGAAGCGGTGGTAAGATCGCCGTAGGGGACATCTTCGGCAAGGAGTGCTTCGAGTTCATGATCGCTGAGAATAATCATATGGTTGTCTCCCATCCGATAAATGCCCAGTTGACAGAGCGGGGAGGGCGGTTTTGCCCTACAATGACCTCACGGTAGTATTGTCGTGCTTTCATCTTTTGATCCTCATTGAGCTCATGTACGCTCCACAGGAGTGATTCTACGAACTCCTCTTCGTTTCCGGCGCGGACACTTCCCCGTCCCGTCTCGATATAGTCGATACGTGGGAGAAAGCCCTGCGAATAGAGGAGAATAGGGATATACCAGTAGTCGGGTTTGGTTTTCACCTTTTTGCCGATATAGTCGAGAATATTCATATCGACGAAACTTCCCCCCACTTTGTAGGTGAGGTAACACGCCTTGCGTGCATGTGCCGACATTTTGAGAAGAGCGGCTTCGACATCGGGAACTTCCATCGATCGGGACGCGACTATAATATCGATTGGGGGGAGTGCACTCCAATCATCCTCCCAGCCGATATGATAGGTTTGTATATTCGTTACCCCTTCACGTGCGGCGTAGGCTTCGAGTTCATCGAGCATTTTACGTGAAAAATCGATCGCTATGACCTGTTTGACCTGTTTTGCTAGAGGAATCGCGAGGGTTCCCGGTCCACAGCCGATGTCGAGAACCACTTCATCTCCGGTGATGTTCATACGGGAGATGAAGTCGTTGACGTAAGGGCTGTTGATAACGGATACCGCCATATCGGCCGATTTTTCGTCCCAGTCGGTACTGGTTTTACCTTTGAAATCGGTAGTAGCTTTGTGCTCGCGATACATTTGGGCAAAATCGATCGGTTCGTGAAACATGGAGTATCCTTTAAAAAAGGTTTAATTGTATCGTATTTGATTTAACGGATCGCTGTATTTCCCCGTAATAGGGGAAAAGACGATTAGAATTTGTAGCCTAGATTCGCGAAAAATTCACGTCCGGCCACCGGAAAGCCCAAATCGTATTGGATAAGTTTATCCGTTAGGTTTTTGATACCCACTTCAGCAGTGATTGCATCGGTAGCTTTATAGACTGCTTTGAGATCAAATGTTGTAAATGTAGGGCTGATGACGTAAGAGCCGTTTTGGATCTGATCGTACGTCCCTTTGCGGAATTTCATATTTCCATAGACTGAAAATCCGGAACCAAGATCGTTTTGAGCATAAGCAAAAATTTGATGTTTAGGTACATCGGTCCGTTTTACACTTTCATTGGTTTTATTTTTCACATTGATATATGCATAATTTCCACCTGCTTCAAGGGTGTCTGCTTTGTATTTAAGGTCGATTTCGATACCTCGATGATCGAAAGTTCCTACATTTTGGTTTTGTTGTAAACCAGTTGGAATATGGATGACACTTTGGATTGCATCTTCAACGCGCGTAAAGTAGCCATTAAGTTGTGTCGATACCGATCCTAGCTGTTTTTGATAGCTGAGTTCATAGTGTGTTGCAATTTCATTCTCAAGATCTGTATTTGGAACGGATGTCCCCATTCTTCGTGAATAACGGTCTTTCATTGATGGGAGATAAGTTTTTTGCGATACGCTGGCACGGATTTTGGATGTTGAATCCGGAGAATAGACGAGCGCGGCTTCAGGATTTAGGGCACTTTGTGTTTCAAGCGCGAGCATATTCAGATAAGCCGTATTGGTGTCATAGATTTTATCGGCGGTACGTCTATCATAGCTGATACCTCCTAAGATTTGCCATTGGGATGAAAGAGTGTAAATGTCTTCCAATCCGAATGAAAGTGTATGATCTTCATAATTTTCCGTTAATTTCTCTATTCCCGTTGTTTTGCTGATATCGTAACCGTCATGGACATCTTTTTTATAGTTAGCTGATGCAGTTAGGAAATTCTTATCGAGTTCCACTCCATATTCCAAGCGAGTTCCTGCACTGTAATCGTCGTATTTGGATTTAAAACTTGATCCTCCAGTAAAGGTTTGATAATTGGCATTGTTATAGTTATACAGTGAATTTTGGAATTTATCGTAGTAAGCCAATGCTTTTAGATAGCTGGTACCAAAGTTTTTTTGTCCCGTAATGAAGATCGATTCTTTATCCCAATAAGGCCAATCCCAGTATCGTACCGTATTGTATACAGGGTTTGTGCTTCGAGGTTGTTGTTTTTGGCCGTTTTGGTTGGAATATCCCAGAGCAATTTCACTACCGTCATCGGCAATGTATCCGGTTTTGAAGCTAATTTTATAATCTTCTGCTTCAGAACGTAGACGTTCACCCGCTGGTTGTGAAGCACTTCCACTGTAATCGTCACTGATGCGATAGTGGTTTTGATCGCTGTATACTGCTCCAAGCTGAGCATAGATGTGATCTTGTCGTGTACCCAAGTTGAGTGAAGCGATACGACGTGACAAATCACCGTCGCTATCCAAAACCATACCTGCTTTTAATTCCCCTTCAAGTGCTTTGGTCGGCTTTTTAGAGATGATGTTAACAACACCGCCCATTGTATTTGAACCGTAAGCCACTGATGAGAATCCTTTGGCAACATCGATTTGGGCAATATCATTTGTTAAAAAACGGTCATAGTCAAAGTTTCCGTCATAAGGAACATAAACCGGTATACCGTCGATAAATACACCTACCCGTTTCGCATCGAAGCCACGTATACTGACTGTCGTTTCATTACGGGCTCCCATCATACCAAGAGTAACACCACTGATATTATCGAGAGCATCAGCAACACTTTCACTGTTTTGTTGTGCGATGATTTCGGCACTCATTGTTTGTTCAAACGGACTCTCTTCGATTGGACTATTAAGAACATTGATTTGTCCGAGTACAAAGGTATCTGCCAGCACGGCCGAAGCGGCCATCGACAGTAATAACATGTGTTTTTTCATTTCATTTCCTTAAGTATTGATTTTGGGTCGAATATTGGCATTGAATTCCGCTAACATGATCCGATTCTGACCCGTATCGGATGAAGCAGGCTTCAAGACGAGGTGTGCATGGGTTATCTCCTTTTGGATAGTTTGAATCGTCTCTAAACATTGCGCGGGGGTTCCCATAATGGCATTGTCGAAAAACTTTTGTCCGTTAAAAAACGCTTTACGCTCTTTGAGCAGCTCTTCATAGTGTTCAATATCAAATGTGGGCTGGGTTTGCTCTTCCTGAGCGGCACGCATGCATCGGACGAAATGGTCGATCGCGGGGAGGATATTGCGGGCGGCGGATTCGAAACTCTCATCGAGATAAAACATCCGCATGATGATCATCTGCGGATCGTGTCCCGCGATGGATCGATAAAAATTTTGAGCTTCGATACACTCATCGAGAGTTGCTCCCTGAGACATCATGAGACCGTAACCGTTTTGTGCGGCGAAGGCGATCGTCTCTTCGGAAGAGAAAGTAGCGATGTAAAATGGAACCTCTTTTTGGAAAGGAGGGGGAGTTAACGTTGCGTTATTGAGCTGTATGAACTTTCCCTCATAGGTAGTCGATTGTCCATGCAAGAGTAGATCAACCGATTCGACCGTTTCGAACATAATACTCCGTAAATCCTCTTTGGATCGGACAAAATGACGGGTATCGGGGGCAAATCCCCCTTTGGCAAATCCTGCATTGATCCGACCGTTGCTCAAATGATCTAACGTCGCGATGCTCTCTGCCAAACGGACAGGGTGATAAAACGGGGCGAGAAATCCTGCCGTTCCAAGACGGATACATCCGGTGCGACCCGCCGCGTATCCGATCATAGAACACGGATCGGGGATGACGCTAAAACCGTTGAAATGGTGTTCTCCGAACCACACTTCATCAAATCCGAGTTCATCTGCCAACTCGACCAAACCAAGCTGATCCATAATCGCCTCATGAACATTGTCCGTGTAGTTTTCAACTAAACAAAAGAGACCGATTTTCATACTATTCCCTTACTTTCGGATGATAGCCCAAAAGCCGCTATCGTCATTGATGAGGTGATAATAGGAGGGGTTAAGCCCTTCTAAAATTCCCGGGAGTGCTTCTCGTTCGGGTTGGATACGGTCTTTGAACGAGTTACGCCAGTCAGGATTGTTTTCCGACATTTTGGCGACGATCGAATCACGGAGTTCACGATTCCCGAATCCTCCGCCGATATAGGCCATGCCCCCCGGTTTGAGAATGCGGAGGATTTCGCTGTAGGCTAGTTTCCAATCATTCCAAAAGGGGGACGAACCACGGCTGATAACGAGATCGACATCGTCACTCGGCAAAGGAATATTGTGAATATCACCTTGAAGAAAGGTGCTTCGATCATCAAAATTATGATCTGAGGTGTATTGTGATGCGAGGTTCAGCATCTCCTCGGATTGATCGAAAAAAGTAACATGCAAATTGGTCATCTGCAACAGAGCTATCCCTAACGCACCGGTTCCGCATCCGGCATCGAGACATCGACCGGAGGTTATTTTTGTCTTCATCGTAATTTGCTCGGCAATAACCGGATAAATCGGAGCAAAGACATTGCGGACGATATGATCAAAACTTTGTGGGTTGGTGGCACCTTTCATCTTATCTCCTTATTTCGGGGTTGAACCCGGTATGGTTTTGGTGTATTCGATACTCGGATGGAGGACCTCTTTTAGCTGAGCGTCAGTGAGATTGACGTTCATAAAGAGTTTGTAAAAGTTTTTAGTCTCTTTCTCTACGTTCATTGGATAGGCTTTAGGGTAGAGGATATTGAGCAGCCATTTAAGACCCATGATACGCATAAATGACGGGGGACGATCAAACCAGTTGAATGGTGCTCTAGGGATCAAGTAAACCCGTTTGTTTTTAACGGCATTGAGATTAGACCACATAGGGAGTGTGTTGATTTTGTCAAAAAACATTTTTTCTTGAATCAGTATAATGTCAGGATTGTAGGTAAGTACCCTCTCCATGGAGACTTTTTCAAACCCTTTATGGTTAGAGGTATGACATCGGTGTACGTCGACGTCACCGGCTATTTTGAGGAGTTGAACGTGAATCGAATCGTCACATTCGGTACTAAGACCGTCAAGCCCTTCGGCATAATAGACTTTCGGTCGTTTATCAGCGGGGATTTTTGAAACCACTTTTTCGGTATCGCTAAACACTTTTTCAGAGTAAGCGGCGAGTTTGTTTCCCCGATCTTCACGATTTAATGCTTTTCCTAAAAAACGGAAAATTTTTCCGTAATCCTCGATGCTCTCATCAACAGCATAAACAAACGGTGCATTGAGAATTTTAAGCTTTTCAGCCTCTTTTTGGTTGAACTCGTTGGAATGCTGCCACATTAAAACGAGATCGGGATGCGCGGCTAATAAAAGTTCGAGATTAGCATTTTGCCCCGCTCCGAAAACCCGCCCGATTGTTGGGAGAGTTTTCATTCTCGGATGGAGGTAAGGGTAGTTTTCTTCATCGATTTCGAAAATCCACCCTGCGAGTATCGTTGGGTCCATAGCATAAAGAGCGTAGGTTCCATACGGTGCGGGAGCATAAACTTTTTTGGGATTGTCAGGTACATCGACTTTGCGTCCGACCATATCGGTGATTTCACGCGCATTTGTGAGGGTGGATAGCGATAGGATGGAGCAAATAATAAGTGTTAGGTATCTCATATCAAAACGCCATTGTTAGTTCTAGGCCTAGAGTGCGCCCACGATCATAGTAATACCCTGTGGTATAGCGAGTGGCATATTGGACATCTCCTAGATTACGTCCATAGAGTTTCCCAGTAAGGGTATATTTGTCAAATTTGAAATCACCGGCGATATTGGCATCGACGCGGGTATAGCCTCCAAGGTCCCCTTCCGCTGTCCCCATAGCACTGGTAGAGCTGTACCATGAGTCAATTTGTTTGACAGTTGCATTGGCTCGGTAGTTGTCCCATGCATAACCGATTTTTCCGGTAAAACTATCTTCAGGAGTACTCACTCCGGTACTCTCCGTTGTAACACCTGTTGATGTAGTAGAGGAATTTTCATTCATGTGTGTCCAAGCTATGAGATAGTCAAATCCATTTGACTTTCCTTTGATTGCTAATTCTATTCCTCGTCGGAGAGAATCAGATTCGGTGTAATAATAGTATGTCATACCGTCAACGATATAGGTATTTGTTGATGAGGTGTCTTGAGCTTTTTGATGTGTGAAATCGACGTTAAACCAAGTTAATGTTGGTATAAAATAGGGTGTAATTTTACTCTCTAATGCGATTTCAGTCCGTTTTTGTTCTTCGGCATGGAGTGGCGAACCGTCTTTTGTTTTGAGATCGAAATCTCCGTTGGTTCCTTCAGTTCCTTGGAAATAGCGTCCGTTTAGGGTAAACATCGGTGTGATATTCCACAATGCACCCAATGCGATAACCCGTGCAGGTGCCATATCGACATCATTATTTGCCGTATCTTTGGCGGCACTGGTACTGGAGTTATTGATATGTTTTTGGTCTTGACGGAATCCGGCATCAAGAACGACATCTCCGCCAAAAAGTTTTTGTTCGACTGATACCGACCATCCGAGTACGGAAGTATCGAAGCGGTTGTAACTGCTGCTGAGGTTTGGTCCGATTCCATCACTATGAGTCGATTGCCCACCTAGTTGTAAAAGCGTATCACCGAAGCGGGCACTGTGGCGTAAACTGTACCCTCGTGTTTTTTCTGCATAGGTTTTTTCCGAACGGGTGGTATTGGCAAAACTCTCTGCGATCTCTTTTTGATTGTATTCGGTTGTAAACATCGAAAAGAGGGTATTTTGAGATTCATTCCACTGCATCCCCATATCGCTTGAGAGAATTTTGGTGTTAATCGGGTCATAATACCATTTTGAATTATCGAGTGTACCCGTCGTAGTTACTCCTCGTTGCATTTCAAAACGACCTTCATCTTTGTATCCCATGAGGTTGATATTGAATCGTCCGAAATTTAATCCGCCGGTAATCATCCCTGCTCGTGCGTCACTCCCATCAAACCAGCTATCTTTGCTTGGACGATCGTATCGGGAAATTAATCCTCCGATATAACCGTTCAATCCTGATGCATCAGAACCCAAACGCGTTCCTACAAATACGCTTTCTCCGTTAGCAGAGGGTTGTGAAACGGCTTGTTCCAAATAAGCACTGATCAGACCTTCGGTTTTTTTAGGCTGTTTGGTACGGATGACGATGAATCCGGTATTTAACCCGGAGCCGCTATTCGATGCACCGATGCCGATAGAAGGGGCTAGATAAAGTGCGGTAGAGCCGCGAATGATTTGAATCTCTTCAATGGCGGACATCGGAATTTTCTGCAGGATACGGTTGCTGGTTGAGGGAAGAATCGCGCCATCGATAATATAGGTGATGCTTCCACCACCGCGCATATTGAGAAAAAATGGACTTTTACGTCCTTGATAGGTTAAATCCAATCCTACCGCTTTGTCCATTAGATCATAAAAATCTTTTGGGTTATAGGCTTCTATATCCTCTTTTGTGAATACTTGAGTACCTGCTTCCGCCGTTTTTTCAATACGATACAAATTTGTGGTGCTATCTAGTTTTAAATCTTCGCGAGTTTGAATTTCGGATGCGGTTACTTTAACCGGCTCCAATGAAGCGTTCTCATTGGCACTCAGTGTTCCGGTCAATACAGAAGCGGTAATCAAGCTCATCATGGTAATTTGTCGAGTGTTTTTCATCATTTTTCCTTTAAGTTTTATTTATATCATTTTTGATACTACGTATAGTAAATTTTTTCTATCCGGTTGCTATCAGAGAAAGAAGCGTGATGCTTTTCATATTTTTCGTTCTCCTTTTGAAAATGTAGGTATACACCACGTATTACGATTATGGGTGATGAGGTCAGCCCCGATACCGTAGACTTCACGAATCATCGGTGTTGTAATGACCTCTTCGGGCTTTCCATCGGCGATGATTTTGCCGTTATTCATGACGACGACACGGCTGGAGACCATCAGTGCATGATCCGGATAGTGGGTCGTTTTGAGAAAAGTGTATCCATGACCCGCCAAATCACTGATCAGTTCCAAAAGACGGATTTGATTACCGTAGTCAAGTCCAGAGACCGGTTCGTCCATGATAAAAGTATTGACCTCTTGGGTGAGGGCGCGGGCGAGGAGAATCATCTGTTTTTGTCCGCCGCTGAGCTGACCGAACGCCCTGTCGGCCAAATCGGCGATACCGATTCGCTCCAATGATGCGTACGCTGTGGCACGATCGTTAGCGGATGGGGCGGAAAAGAAACCGCTTTTACTGACCCGTCCCATCATCACCATTTCCAAAACACTGTAGTTGAACGGGACGTTATGGTATTGCGGAATATAGGCAATATGTTTAGCTATTTCGCGGTGCGAATAGCGATAGAGAGTTTTATTATCCAACCATATCTCCCCTCGATGAGGATGGATCAGTTTGAGGATGAGTCGAATTAGGGTACTTTTACCACACCCGTTAGGCCCGAGAAGGCTTACTACTTCACCACGATTCAGACTAAAATCGATCCCTTCCAAAACGTTTCGCTTCGGGTATGAAAAATGGAGATCATTGACGGTAATAATAGGTTTCAGTTCCATGCTGCCCTCGCGTTTTTCAGTACGATGATAAAGACGGGAATCCCGATGAGTGAGGTGAGAATTCCGATAGGGATCTCTACACTAAACGCCAAGCGCGACACGCTATCAGCCAAGAGTAAAAAGATAGCGCCGACGATCGCCGAGAGTGGGATCAGCAACCGGTGTGACGGCCCCACCGCCATCCGGATGATGTGGGGGATGATGAGTCCGACCCATCCGATCATCCCAGCCATAACGACGGAGAGGGAGCTTGCCAGCGTTGCGAGGATGATAGCTCCGAAACGTACCAGCGGGACATTCACCCCCAGCGCTTTTGCCTCTTCATCCCCTAGACTGAGCAGATCAAAATATTTGGAGAGGGCAACCATACCGCCGATACTGAGGAGCATCGGAATACTGACATAGAGTACGCCCGAGAGATCGGCCATCGTGAGGCTCCCCATCAGCCAGTAGACGATCGCAGGGAGGGTACTGTAGGGATCCGCAACGTATTTGATCACCGAGAGGAGGGCGGTAAAGAGCGAACTGCTGATTACCCCTCCGAGAACCAGCATTACGGTCGAGCGTGAGTTGGTCACCATACCGCCTATGAGGACGGCTACTCCGACGGCAACAAACCCGAATACGAATGCTAATATCTGAACGATATACCACTGTTCACTGATGAGCATTCCCAGCGCCGCACCGAATGATGCTCCGGCGAGAACTCCCAAAATCCCGGGGGAGACGAGGGGGTTGACAAACATCGCTTGAAATGCCGCGCCCGATACCGCGAGGGCGGCACCGATGAGGATCGCGAGGAGGACGCGGGGCAAGCGGATTTGGAGGATTATGTTGTCGAGGAGGGTATAGGTATCGTTACCGGTACCGCCGAAACATTTGAACTCGATATACCCTATGAAGGTGTTAAAATCGATCGGATATTGCCCCCATAGGAGCGATACGATCGTAACAAGCAGGAGGAGTGTGAGCGATCCCCCTATGATTCCGATATTTTTGATATTCACCATTTTAAAACTTTAAATTCAAACTTCCGAATATCGCCAACGGAGCTCCGGTTTGGTAGGTTGTTGCCGTAGTAGATGCCGCCAAAAAGTTATCAGCGGCATTGATGGTTGCAATATACTCTTCATCGAGTAAATTGGTTGCGGTTAATCGCAATACCGCATTACGTGAGCCCATAAAGGTTTTTAATTTATATTGGGCATCGAAATCGACAAGGGTATACGGATCGACCTTTTGGGTATTTTGGACATCTCCCCATCGGCTTGAGGTATAGCGGATACTTGGAGTCAATACCCAATCGCCGAGGGCGTATGAGAGTGCCGCTTTAGCCATATATTTAGGTGCGTCCGGTAGCTGTTTTCCATCCGTCTGAACGGTTGAAGATGCACCGCTTTGGAAATTTTGAGTAAATGAATAATCGTTATACGAGAGGGACGCGATGAATTCAAGCGATTCATTGATCGGTCCATAAGCTGAGAATTCGGCACCGTATCCGAAAGCGTCACCGATATTGGCCGGATAGTTTACACCATATTGCGGATCATAGATATTCGCCTGTTTGTTTTTTACAAACGAGACAAAGAGCGCCGGATTCAAAGTAATCCCTCCGATGGTGGTTTTTACCCCAAAATCAATATTGTCTGAGAGCTCCAAATCGAGTTTGTCCCAGAGCTGTTGTAATGTGACATTGGCACCTACAAACGTTGCACGGTTCGAGACATAGGTAGGGAAGAGATTGACGTCAAATCCATACGTACGGGAGTAGTCGATGTAGGCACTGGTAGTCGGTGTCAGATCATAACCGAGATAGAGCGATGGGATAAACGTATGAAAGGTTTTTGCCTCAACGCTAGCCCACGGATCGACGGCAGTGGTGGCGATAGCCGTATCGTAATCAGGATTGGCGGCACCGGTTTGGTTGCCGTTGGTATGGCTTTTGAGCGATCCGAGTTTAAATGATTGGTATTGAACTCCAGCCGCATATTTGAAACGATCGATTTCACCGCTGATTTCACCGTACGGAGCTTGCAAAACATGGTAGTCGTTATCCGCCAATACTCCGTATCCGTTGAAAACTAGATTACCGTTGACGACTTGATATTTGATTTGGTTGCTCGGAGGTCCGGGAGGGAGCTGTTTGTGGTACCAGTATCCGATTTTCGCTTTAAGCGCTTCGGAAAAAACATGATCATATTCGGTTGTAGCACCGTAGAGATCATGATCAATACGCCAATTTATGACCCGATTGGTAGCGGTAGGGGTAGCGACATTTCCGCTTGTGTACCAGTAATCTCCTTTGTCAACTTTATAATAGGGCTTGAATGTGATAACGCCGTTTGGATTGACACGATACTCGATTTCGCCCAACAAAGCTGTCGTCAAGAAGTTTTGTTTGTAATAGTTGTAGTAATTGATGTCATTAGATACAGCAGAATTGGTTGATGCGTAATCTTTGTCAAAATTCGCTCCAAGATCACTCGCTTCAGCAAAACTAAGGTAGTAATAGTTGTGATGATCATCGGAATTGCGCATCGCGGTCAGTTTGGCTTTGAACGCGCTATTTGGGGTATAGGTCATCCCCATTGTCCCATTGAGACGCTCCAAATTACCTTCCCCTTTCGTTTTCTCGTTTGAGAGACGCGAAAATGACCCATACAAGGCAACATCTCCTATTTTACCGGTATCAAAACGGACATAAGTGCGGATGAAATCGTCGTTTCCAAAGCTTTGCGAAACTTCGGCACCGCTTTTAGCGGAGGCTTCGCGAAGGTTCATATCCACTTTTCCGATGAGACTGGAGAAACCGAGATTTTTATTTGTCGGAAGATACCCTTTGACCAGATCGATGGAGGCAACGTTTTCCATATCCATGATCTGTTTTCCACCTCCGGGATTACTGGAAATCGGCATACCGTCGATCATAAATACACCGCCGGGGCCTGATTGGCTTTTGCCTCGGATACGGATCGGATCGTGATAGGAGGGTTCATTCGACCCAGCCGGATCGATAGGGGTAAAATTGACCGATGGTGAATACGCAATTACGGCATAGGGGTTCATATTTGCCTGGGTACTCAGTGTAGCGATACTTTTGGTTCCAAAAGTTTGGGTATTCCCGGTACGATTTGAATCAATAATCATACTATCGCTATTGTCGATCGCTGTATCGGACACAACAATGCGTTCGATACCTAAAGGTTCTGAAGCAAGTGCCAGACTGGCAGCAGCGGAAAGAATTATGACGGTAGAGGGGTTCACTTTTTAGCTCCTAAAATAGTTTTGGCTTGGTTGTCATCGATTTTTACCCGTAAAAAGAGATCGAAAAACTCTTTGGTTCGTTTTAGCAGGTTAGGTTTATAGACATTCGGGTGAAATTTGGATGCGGCCCATTGAATACCCAATACACGCATAAACGATGGTGGTCGATCAACCCAGTTGAACGGCTGAACGGGGACGAGGTGGATACGACCGGATTTGAGGGCACGGAGATTTTTCCACATCGGGTCATTGACGAGATCATCGTAAACCGATTGATTCTGGACGATAATGACATCGGGATTGTAGGTCAATATCGTTTCAAAACTCACTTTTTCGAGCCCTAATACCCCTGATTGACGGCATTTATGGACATTCTCTCCTCCGGCAAAATTAAATGCTTGAACATGAAACGATTTGTCGCATTCGGTTGAGAGGCCATCGAGCCCTTCGGCGTAGTAATAACGAGTTTTCGGCTCTTTCTTAACGCTTGTATCCACTTCGGAAATGATCTTTTGCGCGTAACCGGCAAGTTTATCCGATCGTTTTTGCTCTCCTATCGCTTCACCGACCAATCGGATACCGCTTGGCATATCGGTCACTTCGCGAAATGGGACCATGATATAGGGGATTTTTGTCTTTTCCATCTCTTTTCGGACGGTTTGAACCATCATGTCATCTTGCCATACCAATGCCAATTGTGGATTTTTAGCGATCAGATTTTCGAGATTGATCCCCTGTCCACCGCCATGAAATGAACCGATGACCGGTAGGTTCAAAAACGTTTGGTCAAGGTATTTTTCATCTGCGGCATTATTGGGATTTTTCGCCTTAAAGTTGAGTCCGACCATCTTGGAGGAGTTCAAAGTATACAGCAGATAGGTCATCGGAGGGGAAGAACCGAAAACTTTTTCGACATGTTCGGGAATCTCAACGTTGCGTCCCTCGATGTCAGTGATGGTTTTAGCATACAAACTTAAACCGATGAATGAGGCTAATACGAGAGAAAGGAGAGGTTTCATGGGTATACCTTTAAGATTTTTGTAAATTAAACGCGATGGGGATACTCAATTCAAAGGTTTTGCCCAATGCAGGGTAATCACCGCTGAGGCTGAGAATCGTTTGAATCGCTTTAGTATCGAGTACGTTGCTGCCGCTGCTCGATTTTACGTGAGCGGTTTCAACCGTACCGTCGGATTTGAGGATAAATGTGACAAGTACTACCCCCTCTAAACGCAGTTTTCGTGCGATGGCAGGGTAGGAAATGGCATTTTCGATCATAGCTCGGATATGTCCCAATGCCGCACCGCCGATTTGTTTGTCTGAAACGGGGTTTCTTGGTAATTCGTTTACAGGTGCTGATGACGTAGATTGAGGAGAATCAATACTTTTAGGCGGCAGTGACGAAGTCGGCATGGGGGTAGAAGCTAGAGGCGCGGACGCCTCAGGAGACACAGAAGGAGTGAGCAACTGTGTCTTCTCAGGGGTCGTAACGGTAGGTTTGGCCGTTTTTTGGATATTAGGTTGTTTTGTGATCGGCGCGGGAGACGGTTGTGGTTTCATAGGTTGAGGTTGTGGGACAACCGATTCAATGCGATGTATATCTCCTTCGCTTTGCGAAAAATTTGCCAAAGAGATAGCTATTGCTTTTTCAGGTTTAGGCAATACAATAGGATGTGAGATCATGAAGTAAGCGATCGATGCGATAATAATCGAGTGGACGCTTACCGACGCCGCGAAAGATTTCGTTTTTAATAAGGGATGCTTATATTGTATCTTTTCAGATATAACGATGCTTTCCATGGTAAACATAACTTTATTTCCTTTTACTGTTAGTCTAAAATATCAGGGGAGACGACAGGCATTTGAATTAACCGCAGACAAACACTCCTATCGCCTCTTCTCATACTTCAAATTTGAGAAAGGAGGATCCTTTCTCAATAGGCTTTATTAGAACATATAGTTGATTTCGAAACGTAACTCTTTTTCAGAAAGCTCTTTGTCCGTTACGAGACCTTTTTCGTTGTTTTGATCCATCAAACGGAGCTTTAGCTCTGTCCCTTTAAAACTTCCTGCCATAGCATAGATGAGATCCAGGTTCCATTGTTTAGTATCACCGTTTTGGAATGCTCGGTTGGTCGCGGACGAATAGGGCTTTTTACTCGGATCACGATCATAGAAAGAATAACTCACAAAACTGCTGAGTCCAGAGATCATTTGGTTGAAATCGTAACTGACCATTGCTTTGTAGGCTCGCGTGTTGGCATTCCAGTCGGTAATGGTCATGCTACGGGTATAGGTTTGGGTCAAAAATCCACGCCATGGGGCGATCATGTCTCCGTCTTTACTTGTTTCGGACATAGAGATCAAAAATCCTGCCGGACCGTAGTCTGCCGTCGCTTTAATCGCCCAAAGAGATGAATCGATACTGTTATCGCTATCGCCGTTGTTGGTCATCGGTTTGATGAGATCGCCCGCACCTTTATCGTATTGTTGGATATAACGACCACCCAATCCGATGATTACGTCACCCGCTTCGAAAGCGTAGTTGGCTTCAAGCATGATCTGATCGACGAGATCGGCCCAATGCATTCCCCACGCTTCGAGTTGTAAGCTGTCGATTGATTGATTTTTGACCCCTGCGATAAAAACACCCGGTGCTTGATCTGCATTTTCATTGCTTTGTGTGTTGTAGTGGGTATCGTAATTTTTTCGGATAGGATTCGGTACATCTAAACCATCAGCCATGTTTCCGAAATAATCCATCCCACGCTCTTTCCAGCGACTGGCGTAATCGAGTTGGATTTGAGTGTTCCCGATGTCGTTGGAAATCATTTGATACCCTTCGACGGCAATCGGAATCATTTTGGTATCATTAGGTGTGATCCATGGATTGGTCATCAAAAAACGACCCACTTTTGCTTTGGTTTTAGTCTCTGGAACTGCTGCTTCCATATAGAGTTGTGCCAAAACAGCGTATCCTTCTCCATACGGGTCTGCAACTTGGGCGGTAGCACTGGTATCATTTTTGACGCGCGAAAATAGATCCAATCCGGTGGTTGATCCTTTACCGTCATTTTCACCGGTAATCCCGCCGGGATTTTGGGTGGTATACAAACCTGTACCCAATGAAATTCCATACAGTGGTGCCGTTTTATAGATCAAACTTCCGCCGACGGCCAATCCCGTCCCATTGGCGGTATTTTTCCCCGTTGCGCTGTTGTCATCCCAAATATTGTTGAAATACTGCATACGTAGGCGTCCGTCAAATTTACCTTCTTTGAATGCCGATGCTAAATCATCCGCTGCGGTAGCAAATACCGCTGTTCCTAAAATCAGTGCCGTAGCAAGACTCAATTTTCTCATCTCTAATCCTTGTTTCTATTGTGATATAACGATTGTGCTGCTTCTATAAGAATCAGCTAAAGAAGAGAAATTATCTCTTCGGTAAGCCGTAGCCGCTAGCTTTGAGAATATCGATAGCTTTTGGTGAACTCATATAACGGAGGAATTTTTTCGCCGCAATTTGGTTTTGAGGAGTACCGTTTTTGAGACCGACCATCGCCTGATCGATTGTGTTATACGATTTAGGATCAACTTCTACCCATTTACCGACGGTTTTCATCTCCGGACTTAGAACGATTGATTTCGCCATAAACCCGACATCTACTGATTTAGAGGTTACATACGTAGCGACTTGAGAGATTGATTCGGCAGTGACGATTTTCGCTGCTGCATCATCGGCAACTTTATGATATTTCATTGTATTCATCGCTTCGATACCGTATGGTGCTGTTTTAGGATTTGCTACCGCGATTTTTTTGACGCTCGGATCAGCAACCACGGCTACCCCTTTGGAGAGATCAGCCCCCGTATCGCTCCAAAGGATGAGTGTCCCATACGCATACACTTGTGCAGGGGTAGTTGTAAAACCGCCATTTGCCAGTTTTGCCGGGAATTCGACATCCGCAGAGAGAAATGCGTCATACGGAGCACCGCTCATGATTTGCTGCGTCAATTTTCCAGATGCTCCGGTGATGATTTTGACTTCGATTCCGGTATCTTTGGAAAACTCTTTAGCGATATCGGTAATCGCATATTTGAGATTGGCCGCAGCGGCAACTGTAATCGTTTGGGCAGCAAGAGCCGAAGCAAAAGCGAGAGAGGCAAGGGTGAGTTTCAACAGTTTCATCTGTTCTCCTAATTCTTTTTTGATATAACGATGATGATAATGCAAATGTGATTCATGGGCAAATACGACATTTTCGTTATGTTTTGTAAGATACAGCGTTATTATACGGTAACAATCTTAAAAAAAATGTGTATAACTATTTTAAATAGCTCTTTTTGTTGTTAGTAGGAGGTAGATAATAATGGTACTCAATGAGTTGTGAATCATAGGTGCGGTAGTTAGAGAGAGTTTTGCATTGCAACGCCGTAGTATAACACTATTATCGCTGCAATGAATGGTTTAGCTGCATCGATTCATCTGTTTAAACTCCACAAAATCGGTCCAAATCTCTCGATAAGGATAGCGAGGGATACTCTTTTTGGTTTTACGGTTTATCATCCATACGGACATCGGTTCAATCCAGCTCCAAAACTCTTCAATACATTCCGAAGGCATTTTACAATCCATCATGGCCTTTTTATACATATCGAGCCATAAGTCACGCGTATCTTCATCAATTGTTTTTTGAAAAAAACGCATTTTTACGGCTGGAAAACGGAAAGGGGAATCACTGAATTTCCCTCGTGAAAATGTCTCAATAATATAATCACTTGTTTTTTCACTCATCAATTGAAATTGGATAGGATCACTGGGTAAAAGATAAGGATCATGGAGCTGTAATAAATAATGGTGATAGCGAACCAATTGCCGCATTTTCTTTTCTCCCCATTTCATGTATAAACTCAGTGATGGGGAAGGGACATCAGGAAGGAGGAACCTCTCCTCTTTATTTTGCATAATTTTGGTCATCATAAACTCCTTGGAATTCATTGTATCATTTTAGATATAACGATATTATAGGGGAAGTTACTTAAAAAAATGTAATATTTTATGGATAATTTTGATTGATTTTCGGGCAGAGCCCGAAAGAGAGATTATTTAGCGAGGATAATAAAGTTAGCTTTGATTAGAGCGTATACGGTGTCGCCGACAGCGAATCCAAGATCTTCGACAGAGTCTTCGGTGATAACGGCAGTGAGGGTTTGATCACCCATAGCCAGTTTCAATTCACCGTTAACGATCCCTTTTTTCACTTCAGTTACTTTGGTTTCAATGATGTTGCGGATACTGATATTAGCGGGTTTCTCTTTTGCTACCATAACGAACGGTGCTTTGATGATAGCATAAATGCTTTCACCGACTTTTAGTTCCATTTCATCGACAGAATCATTCGTAATTACTGATTTAAGGGTTGTATTTTGACCTACGGAAAGGACAACTTCACTATTGATTTGACCTTTTTTGATCTCGGTTATCGTACCTTTGATCTCGTTACGTGCACTTGTTTTCATGACATTCCTTTATGTATTATTGTGAATGTCTGCGGTTATGACAGTATCTTACAATATAACTTAAAATATTTCTTATTGTTTTTTTGATATAACGATACTTTATAAAAAGTTAAAATAATAATAAAGCTTTATTCTGATTAATACAATTATTCTCCACGCTTTATAAATTCTTTGCCCACATCCGACCAATGGTGTCGTTTAATCGCTTCCATATTTGTACGGCGGTTGATCATCCGGATAGAGAGTGGTTCGATCCAGTTCCAAAATTCCTGCATATGCTCCTCTGGAAATTGGATCTCTTTGAGGGTTTTTTTGTACATCGCCAGCCAAATTTCACGGTCGTTTTCATCGATGGGAACTTTGAAATGGCGCATACGCAGATGCGGTTCGCCATGCTGTTCGGTAAAGACTTGTTCACCGCCTAACGCTTCGACAAAAAAGTCGGCACTTTTATCGATGGCCATTTTGAGTGCCTCTTCGTTTCTGGGGAACAGATCACCCACTTTTGTTTTTAGAAGTAAACGGTGATGATGCCATACCATTTCACGGATTTTCTCTTCCCCTATCGCTTTAAAAATACGGTTGGAGGGAAACGGTACGGGAGGGAAAATAATGTCGATCATCGAATCGACGATACGGATATCCTCACCGCCAAAACGGGGTTTGTTGTGGTGTGGTTCCATTTGGCTCAATTGGGTAAAAGAGGTGATTCGGCCACTTTGGCAACTGTTTTGCTTGATCTCTTCTTTCATTTCTACTTCCTTTATTTATGTGATTGTCAATAGCTGCACTCTTTGTTCGGTTTGGCAAAATTCGGATTAGTGACAAACGATGTATCGGTTAACGTATCGATGAAAGCACTCAATTTTTGTATCTCCTCGGCGTTTAACGACTGGTTGATTTTCAGGTTATGTTTTTGGATCGCCTCTTTGAGTGTCTTGGCGCTCCCGTCATGCCAGTAGGGGGCGGTTAATGCTGCGTTTCTCAAACTGGGAGTACGAAAAAGATTTTTATCTTTTAGATTACCGGTTATATCGGATAATCCATAGTCGTTGAATCTAGGATCGGGGATTCGATTGTTCGGCTGTACGTTATGAAAATCATCGTCGCTAAAAAGGGGAGCGGTATGACAACTGTTGCACTTTGCGATTCCGAAAAAGAGTTTTTTCCCCGCTTGAGATTCTTTTGTCGGTAAAAGTTGATGTTTTTTGATGGATTGATCATAGAGTGAGCTATCTGAGATCAACGTTTTCTCAAAACTCTCTAACGCCTGAGAAACAGTGGTGAGATTGATCACCCCTTTTTCTTGGGGGAATGCAGTCGAAAAAAGCTTTTGATAGCATGGATTTGGACTGAGACGTTTGGTTATCTCCTCTTCATATCCGTTCATCGCCATCTCTATAGGTTTGGTTCCGCGAATCGGCATGAGGGATTGTTCCGCCAATCCGCTGAGGCGATTGTGAGCCCAGGTGAGATTTTTGAATGCGCCTATATTGGACAGTCCCGGAACATTTCGTATTCCCGGATCCCCCAATGCACCCGGATGGGCTTGGTTGCCATCGGCAAATGCACGCCGTTGTTCATGGCAGGTTGCGCACGACATCGTACCGTTTATCGAGAGATCGGCATCATAAAAGAGACGACGACCCAGCTCTATTTTGGCTTTGAGTGTTTGTGACTCGTTTTGTATCGATTGAGCGTAGAGTTCAGCTATTAATGCAGAAATTAGGAAAAGTGTTCTCACCGACGTATTCATAGACCCTCTTTGAATTATTTGATTTTGGTGATGAGGACGGCACTCGTGCTATCAGCACCCGCAGAGAGTTGCAACGTATAGGTTCCCGCTTCCAAAGGATAGTCAACCATTTTACGTATGCCCGAATTTTCAGGTCCTTGCGCGTGTGCGACTGACGGTGCCGATTTTCCCTCTCGGACCAAATCGATCCATGACGCGTTTCCTAACGACACGCGATAGGTGCCGCTCTCGGAGATGACTACTTGAAATAGACCTCCGTAACTGACGGTACCCCCTTCATTGGTCGGACGGGCAACGTATTGGATTTTAGGGGTGTTGATTAACCCGATGTAGGACGCTTTGTTAAGGGAGATAAGAGCGTTCGGCAGCTCTTCGGCATTTTTGGCTGAATGGACGTAGGATAGGGTTTTCCACGACTGCAATTCAGCTGGTAAGATAGCCTCTTTGGCTATGAGGCTAAGGCATAAGAGCCCGAGTGAGAGTACGATTTTCATTTATTTCCTTTTGGTTGATTTTGTAATATCATTGATGATATAACGATATCGATTAAATGCAACATTTATACTAATGGGAGTGCAACATTTACGTTATGGTTTGTATGATATATCGATTTGCAAAGAAAAAGCTTAAACAAGTGAACAAGAATGTTAGAGCCCAATGATAATGTGTAGGGGTGAAACATAGATGCAATGTGGTTTTTGCTTCAGGTTCTCTTTTTATTAACTGCGATGAAATGCATAAAGGCGACGTAAAGATAAGCGAATAAATTCCACCACCACCATTGGAAAAGGGTCGCCCACTCAACACTAAAGTAACCCAAGATTTTAAACATGCTTAATAAAACCAGCAACCAAAACAGTGTCGCATGGAGCATCATCCAATAATTTAGCCAATGGAGTTTCAAATTTTTCTCATTATTCGGTTTTTGTAACCGAATTGTAACCAAATTGTAATGTAAATGTAATATATGCTGCTACAATCCGATAATAATATGGCTAGGAGAGATGATGGCATAGGCGTTCATCTCCTCGGAGAGCTGCGCCGTCTCTTTCGGATTCATGAGGGCTATGAATTCTGTCGAGGGATCGAGGGCAAATGTGATCTCATCGGTATCCTCTTGGGATTCGATACGGTTGATGCTCCCTATGAGAACGTTCATAGCCTCATTCTCTTTCGGAGGGGTCGAAACGATGGTGACATCGCTCGATTTGATGATAGCGTAGAGATCACATCCGACGGTAAGCCCCATATTTCGGATAGATTTGAGGGTAATTACCGATTTTATGGTATGGATTCCCGTCAATGAGAGGGTGAGGATTCCATTGAGTCCGTGTTCTTCGATACTGATCAGCTTAGCTGGGATCTGGTTACGTGCACTGGTGGTGAGAAACGTACGGCTAAGGATACGGGCAAGTCGTTCAGGATCATTTCCCGCTTCGGCAAAACGGTCGATAAACTGGCGGTGAAGCTCGTTGAAACGGTGAAAGGTTGCGATCAGTTCATGGGCGTAAGGGGTGAGCTTGGTTCCGCCTCCCCCTTTCCCTCCGGTAGAGCGTTCGATGAGTGGATGATCGGCTAGGGCATTCATGCCGTTAATCCTTTCCCACGCCGCTTTGTAGGACATTTTCATCTCTTTGGCCGCAGCATTGATCGACCCTGTCTTATCGATTCGCTCCAAGAGTTCGATCCGTCCTGCACCCAAAAAGCTTTGCCCTTCTTTTGTGAGCCAAAAACGACCGTCGATTTTCATTAGAGGATAAAACTCCGTTTCATAGGGGGTTCGATGGCATCGATCGGATACTCACCGTTTAAAAAGAGGTAATTAGCCAAAACTCCTTGTGCTAATAACATGTCAGAGCCGTCTTTGTAAGGCAGACCGCTTACTTTTATTTCACGTAAAAACGGGGTCTCTTTCCCATAGATAACATCAATGGCCCCTTTGGAACGCGATAGCAATTCGAGGAGTAGAGGGCGTGGAATTGGCAGTTCATTATCGCTTAGCCCCGCAGAGGTCGTGTTAATGATAAGGTCATATTCAGCAGCAACAAAACCATCCCAACAGTAGGCATATATCCCTTCATTATGAAAAAAATCGAGCCGTCCGGGGGATCGGTTTAGGATGGTTGGGTTGATCTCTCCATGACGAAGAGCGATAGAGAGGGCACGAGCGGTTCCTCCCGCTCCGAGGATAAGGGCGTTTCGGATAGGACCGAACGACTGGATAGCTGACATAAATCCATCAGCATCGGTGTTGTATCCGATGAGTTTCCCTTTTTCATAAACGATGGTATTGACGGCTTGAATCT
The DNA here is from genome assembly GCA_964495485.1 of uncultured Sulfuricurvum sp. Taxonomy (GTDB): domain Bacteria; phylum Campylobacterota; class Campylobacteria; order Campylobacterales; family Sulfurimonadaceae; genus Sulfuricurvum. The sequence continues at coordinate 97,836 of CAZBVJ010000002.1, read as the reverse complement.
CTTTTGCGATACCGCGCACTTCATCGCATTGTCGATAAGCCGCTTCTTTATGGGGAACGGTGATATTCGCACCACTGAGACCTTTGGCAAAAAAAACATCCCGTAACTGTGAGCCGTCTCGAAGGGGGGTACGGCTGTAACACGCGCAAACGCCAAGGGATTTGAAGACAGAGTTGTGCATCAACGGTGAACGCGAATGGGAGACGGGATCTCCGAAGATACTAAAGTGTTTCATCGCGGAGTCACCAAATCATCCAGAGTGCTCATTAAAGCACCCAATTTGTTGGTCACTTCGAGGTATTCGAGCTCATGTACCGAATCGGCTACGACACCCGCACCCGCCTGTAAGATAACGCTATCGGGTTTTATCATAGCGGTACGGATGGTAATGGCACTGTCCATGTTGCCATCAAACCCGAAATAGCCGATGGTTCCGCTGTAAAAACTCCGTTTGACCCCTTCATATTCGGCAATCAGCTCCATTGCACGGATTTTCGGGGCACCGGTCATCGTTCCGGCAGTGAAAACGGCGGCGAGGAGATCGAACATGTCTTTGTCATCCGAAATTTGGGCATGGACATCGGAAACGATGTGCATGACGTGTGAATATCGCTCGACGTGCATCATCTCTTCAACCCGAACCGTTCCCGTTTTAGCAACCCGTCCTACATCGTTGCGACCCAAATCGATCAGCATCAGATGTTCCGCCAACTCTTTAGGATCGGATAGAAGTTCCTCTTCGAGTTCTAAATCCCGCTGCTTGGTACCACCCCGTTTTCGGGTTCCGGCGATCGGGCGGAGAAGTATGTCCCCATCGCTCAGCCGTACCATTACCTCCGGAGAGCTTCCGACAATATTGAAATCTTCATACTCCATTAAATACATATAGGGAGAAGGGTTTTTAAGACGTAAGATGCGATAAAAACTAAACGGGTCGACCTGAGCATGGCGGATGTAGCGGTTGGTCATAAGTATTTGAAACACATCACCGCTTTTGATCATCTCTTTGGATTTATCGACCATTTCAAAGAATCGCTCTTTGGTAAAGATAAACTCTCCACCATTATCGTGGACGATCGGCTTGAGCGGCGTATAGTTATAAGGAGATTTGAGGGTTGACTCAATCTCTTCGAATTGTGCAATCATCTCTTCCACGCAGCTGAGCATTGTAATCGTCGAATTTTTGTGAGAAACGACAAAGGTGAGCTTAGGGAGAATCAGATCCATATCGGGAATGTGGGTTTGATCGGTGAGGTTTGACATTGCCGTTTCAAGGGTCGGTTCAAAAACCTGAACCATATCATAACCGATGTATCCGATGAATCCGTCGATATAACCGATTCCTAATTCACGCGCCTGCTTTCGATAGCTCTCCTGATCAAGAGAACGGTAGTATTCTTTTAAAAATACGAAAGGAGAGGTCTCCAAAGTATGTTCAATTCCCTTATTGTCGCGGTAAAGGGTGACTTTGTCGGCGTAGGTAAGACGTTCCCGTGCACCGATGATGATAATGGTGTAGTTGCCGTTACTGTTCCCGGCGCTTTCCAATAGAAAGCTCACTTCGTTAGGGAAAAGGCTTTTGGCCTTTTCATAGACGGCGATAGGGGCAAATTGATCGAGAGAAAAATGGCGTGAAGTGATCACATTAACCCTTTGTGATGTAAGCACCGGCTTCAACGTTACGTTTGACGGTACCGAGAACATCACGTGCCGCTTTTTCGCCTTGGAACGGTCCAACCATCACTTTGGTCATTGAGCCGTTCGGTGCGGTGGTGTATTTTAGACCGCTCGCATTGAGCCGTTCGAAGAGTTTTTTATCGGGCTCTTTAGAGAATGAACCCACTTGAATATAGTAGGTTCCGGTTGTATCTACAGCTTTTTCAGTGGCTTTTGGAGCAGCAGCCTTTTCCGCGACCGGAGCGGATGTTGTTTTAGCCGGAGCGGTAGCGGTGCGGGTTGCCGGAGCAGTTGCCGCTTTTACGGGAGCACTAGTCGGTTTTGGAGCTGTTGCGGCAGGTTTTGGTTCGGCAGGTTTGGCCGTTTTGATGGTTGGCGTATTTACTACGGTTTGTGCCGGTTTCGGTGATGGCTGTACTTTTGCCGGAGCGGTTTGCACTACCGGTTTTGGTTGTGGAGCAGGTGCCGCTTGCGGCTGAGCTTTCGGTACATTTACGGCCGGCGCGGTTTGTACCGCAGGTTTTGGCTGTGGTGCAGGGACGCTTTGTTGTGCCGGAGCCGGTATTGCAGGTACCGTTGTCTCTGCTACAGGAGCATTTTGGAATGACTCTTGTTTGATTTTTTGGGCGATTTGACCAAGATCTTGGGGAGCGGTTTCATTAGCTCCCTCTTGGATCACCTCGACCGGCTCAAATAACGGATCGTCAATCACTTCGGTCGGTGCTGAGGGCTCAGGAACCGCTGCTGCCGCAGGTGCGGGTTCATTGCTTTCACTTTTGAGGGAATTCATAATGACCAAAACAATGATCAAGATCAGTGTGAGTGCCGCAATCGCTAACAAAAGTTTCTTGGTATTGGAGCCTGAGCCGCTTTTGTTAAGGATGATGTCGTTCAGTTCGTTTTTTTCTTCCATTTTTCTCTCCTGAATGATTTACATATGTTTCGACCACGAAGCACCGCGCTCTTTAGCGTAGACTTCATAGGGAAGGTTAAGAATATTGTATTCCAACGGTAAATCGAGCGTCGGAAACATTCGCCACTGTTTTGGTTGTTTTGCGGCTAATTTCATTGAGATCATTTTACCCAGTTGATTGGCTTCTTGTAAAGTGGTATGCCCTTTATGGATATAAACATGAAGATGACCCGGTGTTTTGGTCTCGAATGCGGTGAAATTGATAAATCCCTCTTCACGCAGGAGCAATTGCGTTTTGTGGTAGAAACGTTGCGGATCGGTACCGTTATAATCGATGACGATATTTTCGACTTTATCGAATTTATTGATCAACGAGTGGGCAACGGTGATTTGCTTTTTGAGATGCTGATCGATGATCGCCTGAGTGAGGGTTTTATCGATCTTTTCGTATTTATTAAAAAACGTACGCCCTTTGAAATCAAGCTTATCGACAACCGTATCGTGCTTTAACCAATAGTGGTCGGTGAGCATTTTGATCAGTTTCATATCCATTGATGTCATTGGGAACGTCCTTTTATTTAAATCGGGCCGAGAACAAAGTCCTCGACATTTTCGGAATTAATACGTTGATTGTTTGTAAATAACGAAATTTTGAGCCAACGCTTTGAGCTCTTCTTTGATCGCAGCTTGTTTGGTCTCATTTTCAATATCATCCAATACATCGGCGATACGGTTAGCGATGAGTTCGAACTCTGCTTCTTTCATACCGCGTGACGTGAGGGCTGGGCTACCGATACGGACACCTGAGGTGACGAATGGTGAGCGTGTTTCTCCCGGTACGGTGTTTTTGTTGACGGTGATCCCTGCGCGTCCGAGGGCCGCATCGGCATCTTTACCGCTGAATGGTTTGTTCAGGAATGATACGAGTACGAGGTGGTTATCGGTGCCGCCGCTGACGATATCGTAGCCGCGCTCCATCAATACTTTTGCCAACACTGCCGCATTCGCTTTGACTTGTTTAGCGTATACTTTCCACTCCGCAGAGAGGTTGTATTTGAACCCTACCGCTTTTGCCGCGATAACGTGAACCAACGGACCCCCTTGGAGTGCCGGGAAAATAGCCGAGTTGATCTTTTTGGCGATCTCTTCGTCGTTGGTCATAATCATACCGCCGCGAGGACCTGCGAGGGTTTTGTGGGTGGTTGTCGTAACGACATCGGCGTACGGGAACGGGCTAGGGTGTTCACCCGCACACACCAACCCAGCGATGTGGGCGATGTCGGCAAACAAGATCGCTCCAACCGCATCGGCGATTTCACGGAATTTTTTGAAGTCGATTTCACGAGCGTATGCCGAAGCACCGCACACGATGATTTTCGGTTGAACGATTTTAGCGATATCCATGACCCGCTCATAGTTGATGCGGCCGTCAAGTTCGACACCGTACGAAAAGCTGTGGTAGTTTTTACCCGAAAAGCTCACTTTTGAACCGTGGGTCAAGTGACCGCCGTGGCTAAGATCCATCCCGAGGAGTTTGTCGCCCGCTTGAAGCAATGCCGCATAGACCGCACCGTTAGCCGATGAACCCGAATGGGGTTGAACGTTGGCGAATTTACAACCGAAAAGTTCACACGCACGATCGATTGCGAGCTGTTCGACGCCATCGGCGTATTCGCATCCGCCGTAGTAGCGTTTGGCAGGGTACCCTTCGGCGTATTTGTTGGTGAATACTGAACCCATTGCTTCCATAACGGCAGGGAGGGTAAAGTTTTCAGATGCGATCATCTCCAAATGATCGCTTTGGCGTTCGAGCTCTTGCTCACACAGGGTATAAATTTCGTTGTCGAATTCTTTGAGGAAACTCATTCTTCTTCTCCTTGGTGGTTTGGGTTGTTATGTAAAGGTTTCATTGCCGGGAAAAGCAATACGTCCCGGATAGAGTGTTGGTTGGTGAGCATCATGACGAGGCGGTCGATTCCGATCCCTTGACCCGCCGTCGGTGCCATACCGTAGCTGAGTGCCGTGACGAAATCTTCGTCCATTTCATGGGCTTCATCATCGCCCGAATCTTTTGCCGCCATTTGACCTTCAAAACGTTGCAGTTGATCGATTGGATCGTTCAACTCACTAAAGGCGTTTGCTATTTCCCGTCCCGCAATGAAGAGTTCGAAGCGGTCTGTGAGTTCAGGACGTTCGTCATTGCGGCGTGCCAGCGGAGAAATTTCGACTGGATAGTGGGTGATAAAGGTTGGGTTAATCAGTTTGGCTTCAACGAACTCATCGAAGAGTTCCCCTTGGAGCTGTCCGAGGTTCATTGCCGGATTGGCTTCAAGGTTTTTGGATTTCAAGAATGCCAAGATGGCCTCTTTGTCGTTAACGATTGCTTCAGGAACACCACCGATAACGCTGAGACTTTTGACAAGTTCGATTTCACTGAATTGGTCAAAATCAACTTCTAACTCGCCATACGGGAGACGTTTTGGAAGATCGAGATGGTCAAAAAGGTATTCAAAATACTCTTTGGTGATACTGATTAAATCTTTATAGGTTTTATACGCCCAGTAAAATTCGATCGAGGTGAATTCAGGGTTATGAGTTGCATCCATCCCCTCGTTACGGAAGTTACGGTTGATTTCGAATACCGCTTCGAATCCTCCGACGATGAGCCGTTTGAGGTAGAGTTCAGGGGCGATACGCAAATAACGATCCACTCCAAGAGCATTGTGATGGGTAACGAACGGCTTGGCATTGGCACCCCCCGCAATCGGATGCATCATCGGCGTTTCAACTTCGAGAAACCCTTTGTCCTCAAAGAAACGGCGGGTTAGACTGATCACACGCGAGCGGATATGGAAAGTTTTACGTACTTCGGCGTTCATGATCAAATCAAGATAGCGCTGGCGATAGCGCATCTCTTTGTCGGTAATCCCGTGGAATTTTTCAGGAAGCGGAGAGATCGCTTTGGTCAAAATTTTCAGCGTATCGGCATGGAGGGATAGCTCGCCGTGTTGAGTAATAAACGGATATCCGCTTACTTCGATGATATCACCGACCTCGATCAGTTTTTTGAAGACATCGTTGTAGAAATTCTCAGGGAGGTTGTCGCGTGCAATATAAATTTGGAGCATTCCGCTCTCATCTTCGATTTTGACAAAACTTGCTTTCCCCATCAAACGATACAGCTTGATTCGTCCGGCAACGGTATAGTGACGGTTTTCATTCCGTTTCTCTTCGGTATGAAAGAGATCAGAATTGACGTTGTGGAATTTCTCGATCGTCGTGTTGCGTTCAGAGTGGTTTGCATAGGGATCGATCCCTAAAGCACGGAGTGCTTCAGCTTTTTCGATCCGTTGTTGTACGTATTGGTTCTCGAATGCCAATGGGTTTCCTTTCTTATTTTTTAGGGTTGTCTTGACACGTTTTACAAATGCCGTAAATTTGCATGGAGTGTTCTTCCATCTTAAATCCTAGGGCAGTGGCAATCTCTTGTTGGCGCGTCTCGATCGCTTCGTCTACAAATTCGGTGATGCTTCCGCATTGGGTACAGATCAGGTGATCATGATGATCTTTTGCGCCGAGTTCGTATTTTTTCCCTTGGGCACCGAAAGAGAGTGATGTGACCATATCTGAGTCTTCGAGAAGCGAAAGGGTTCGGTAAACCGTTGCGATACCGGTACCCAGTTCAGGGTGCTTCTCCTGAATCAGATGGTGGAGCCCCTCGGGAGTCAGATGCTCATCTGAGTTATAAAGCATCTCCAAAATCACTTCGCGTTGAATCGTAAATTTCAATCCATTGGCTTTGAGTAACAGTTTAAAATCGGCTAATAGTTTGTTATATTCGACGGTTCGCTCGGTAAAATCGGTCAAATGGCTCATGGCTGCTCCTCTTTGATGGAAGTATTGGTATCACTTTCGTTGTCGTCCATCAAAGATGTGACATCATCGGTTTCGATATGGAGAATAAAATCCCCTGTGGCATACATCGGTTCAAAAAAATAGCTGTTCGCCATTTTTTCTCCGAAGTTCTCACGAATTGCACTTACGCTAAAGAGGGCATATACGATGATCGAGAGGATAAAGAAAAATTTGCTGCTACCGACTACAAACCCCAACGCTCGATCCAATGGCCCCAATCCGCTCAATGAACTCAGTTTTTTGAACCCTGCACCTAAAGCGATCATCAAAAGCCAAAAGATTCCGAGTGCAAAAATAAAGCCGACGAGATTGACCGCCGTTGCCGATTCAAAATGAAAAAGGGTATCGCTCAAAAATTTACCGATTATTCCCCCCAGATGCGAAGCGACATAAACCCCTCCGACGATTCCGGCAAGACCGAAAACCTCTTTGGAAAAACCGTTGAGTAACCCTTTCAGCCCTAAGAGCAAAACGATTGACCCTACTGCAAGATCAAAATAACTTAGATCCATTAAAACTCCATTTCATAACGATCTTTACCGCTGTTTTTGGCACGGTAGAGTGCTTTATCGGAACGTTCGATAATACGATCGACGGAATCGCTATCGAGGATTTTAGTGAGTCCGATACTGAGGGTAACCGGGATTTGTTGATTTTGGAAAAGGGGTTTGTTGTTTCGACAAAGGCTAAGGAGGCGCTCGGCGACTAATTTCGCCCCATCCAAATCGGTTCGGTTGAGGAGGATAATAAACTCTTCTCCGCCGAAGCGGTAGACACGATCCCCGTCACGGAGGGCTTTTTTGAGAAGTTTGGCGATAAAAATGAGGACTTTATCCCCGGCAATATGACCAAATCGGTCGTTGATTGTTTTAAAATTATCAACATCGATCATTAAGGCAAAAATATCGAAATCGAGACGCTCTTTTTCTAAAATCACTTTGAGATGTTCTTGGAGGGCGTAACGGTTGAATACTTTGGTGAGCGGATCAAGAGACGTTTTCATCTCCAACGATTTGACTTGTTCCATCAGCGTATTGATAACATCGTTCGCGCGGGCAACTTCGTTGGTCAGATGATTTTGGATTTCACTGAATTTTTCGGTGATTGCCCCTAAATCGATAAGAGTACTTTTGCTACTTTCACTCAATACTTCGGCTTGTTGCTCACTGATCTGTCCAATTATTTCATTGGTTTGGGCATAGGATTGGATACTTTGTTCGGCAATCTCTTTATACTCGTCGGCTGTTGAATTTCGGTAGGTGGCAAGATCATACTCACCCGATACAAAAGAGTCGATCACTTCATGCGTCGCCATTGCAATAAGTTCAGCAAACTCTGAAGGATCAATTGTATCTTGACGCGTGCCGAGTGACTCTAACTGAATAGAGAGTTCTTTGCAAAAGTGTACTAATAAAGGGTGTAGTTGGCTGTTTTCCACCATCTCTGCCTTATTGTTGTGTAGTTCCGAGGATCGGATTCGAAACCCTCATAGAACTCTCTAAAATGAATGCCATTATACTTTTTCAAACATAAATATAACTTTTGAAGGCTCCAATCAGTCCCATTTTAGGATAAATGGATAAAATTCGTTCACTAATAATACGGTGCATCAGCACGCAGGAGAACAAATGAGACCATGGAGCCGATCAAGCTGGAGAGAAAAACCGATTAAACAGCAACCAACCTATCCGGATGCCGCTTCATTGGAAGAGATCGAATCACAGCTTCGCAACTATCCGCCGCTTGTATTTGCGGGTGAAGCGCGTACCCTCAAAAAGAATCTTGCCGATGTGTGTGAGGGGAAAGCGTTTTTACTTCAAGGGGGCGATTGTGCGGAGAGTTTTTCGGAATTCCATGCCCACAATATCCGCGATACGTTCAAAGTAATGATGCAGATGGCGGTTGTGATGACATTCGCCGGCGGTGTACCGGTGGTCAAAGTGGGGCGTCTTGGGGGACAATTCGCCAAACCTCGATCCTCTGATACCGAAACGGTAGATGGCGTTACGTTGCCAAGTTACCGGGGAGATATTATCAACGGTGTAGACTTTGATGCCGCTGCCCGTATCCCTGATCCGTACCGTATGGTTCAGGCGTATAACCAATCGGCTGCGACGCTCAATCTTCTCCGTGCATTCGCAACGGGGGGATTGGCCGATTTACATCAGGTTCATGCATGGAATCTCGGTTTCGTCGGTCAAAATGAAATGACTCGCAAATACGAAGAGCTCTCGCGTCAGATTGACGATTCGCTCCGTTTTATGGCGGCATGCGGGATTACATCGGACAAATTTCAAACCCTTCGCGAAACCGATTTCTTCACCTCTCACGAAGCGTTGCTTCTCAATTATGAAGAGGCGTTTACCCGTCAAGACTCATTGACCGGTGATTGGTACGATGTCTCTTCACACATGTTGTGGATCGGTGACCGTACCCGCCAACTCGACGGCGCTCATGTCGAATTTATGCGCGGGATCAAAAATCCGATCGGGGTTAAAGCGGGGCCATCGATGGATCCGGAAGATTTGGTACGGTTGTGCGATATTCTAAACCCTGAAAACGAAGCGGGACGCTTAAATGTTATCGTCCGTATGGGGGCGGATAAAGTCGCTGACGGTATGCCTGCACTTATCCGTGCAATCGAACGCGAAGGGAAAAAAGTGGTCTGGAGCTGTGATCCGATGCACGGTAATACCATCACCAGCAACGGCTATAAAACCCGTCCGGTAGAGCAGGTACTCAAAGAGATGAAACAGTTCTTCCAAGTGCATAAATCTGAAGGTACCTATGCGGGAGGGGTTCATTTGGAGATGACCGGTAAAAACGTTACCGAATGTCTCGGGGGATCGTTCGAGATCACTTCCGAAAATCTCAAAAGCCGCTACCACACTCACTGCGATCCGCGTCTTAATGCCGATCAATCATTGGAACTTGCGTTCTTGATTGCCGATACGCTCAAAGAGGCGCATCGTTAATTTAGCCGTTCACCCTGAGCTTCGTCGAAGGGTGTTCATGGTTCGACCAGCTCACCACGAACGGATGTAAATTCTGATTCTCTTTTTATTTCTTCTGACACTCCGGACAAATTCCTGAAATGACTATCGATACATCATCTGCTTGATATTGGCTCATCTCCATTGATGTTTTGAGCAAGCTCTGGGGATCAAAAGGGATATCTTTGAGCTCACCGCAGCTTTTGCACATGATGTGAGCATGGGTCGCTTTTTCAATTTCATATTTGGTTTTATGCCCCGGTATTTTCACTTCACGTATCAGATTCACATCCATCATCGTATGGACATTTTTATAGAGGGTAGCGAGTGAAATTGAGGAGAATGTTTGGCGTATCGCTTGAAACAGATCGTCAATACTGATATGCCCCGCATGGTGCATAAGATCAATGATCGCTAATCGCTGGGGCGTCGCTTTGAGCTGATGAGATTTGAGTAAAAGTTCATGTTTCATAATCGGTAATTATAAACCATTTGGGATGATAAGTTCCATAAAGAAGTATGGACGCTCAGAGTTTTGAAATTATTTTTAAGATTTCCCCCCTGAACAGGGGAAATATGGAAATTATGAGGCGGTTTAGAGGGATTCGATGATTCGGATTAGTTCATCGGGTTTGTTGGAATATTGGAGAGCCGTCTCTTTGGTAACCAATTTTTTACGCAAAAATTCTACGATCTCTTGGGTTTGGGTTGTCATACTTGTTCCCTGCTGATTCAACTGCATTTGAGAATAGAGTTGGTGCACCTTGTCTTCACGGATAAGGTTGGCAATTGCCGGATTGGTGATCATAACCTCTTGCGCCGCGATACGTCCGCCGCCGATTTTCGGCAAGAGAGCTTGAGAGATAACGGCGATCAGTGAGGTGGAGAGCTGTGCCCGTACTTGAGGCTGTTCGTCTCCGCTAAAAACGTCGATGATACGGTTGATGGTTTGAGGTGCCGAGTTGGTATGGAGGGTTCCGAAAACCAAGTGTCCCGTCTCAGCGGCGGTCAAGGCAGCGGTGATCGTCTCTTTATCCCGCATCTCCCCGATCAGGATAACGTCGGGGTCTTCACGAAGGGCGTATTTTAGAGCGGCTGAAAAGCTTCGGGTATCGGTACCGATATTACGGTGTGAAAAGAGCGATTTTTTGTTGGTATGGACAAACTCTACCGGATCTTCGACGGTGATGATATGGCGCGCTTCGTTGAGATTGATCTCGTTGAGCATCGCCGCAAGGGTAGTCGATTTACCACTTCCGGTAGGACCGGTGACGAGGATAAGCCCTTTTTCCCGTTTGATAAGCTCTTTAAATATTTTTTTGGCATTCAAATCATCCAAAGAGGGGATGGTGACCGGAATGATACGGAAGGCGCAGGCGATATCGTCCATTGTTTTGTAGTAGTTGGCACGGAAACGGCCGACATCAGGGATAACGATCGAAAAGTCGAGTTCGTTTTCCTCTTCAAAAGCTTTTTTCTGTTTCTCAGTGAGGAGAGAGTAGGCCATCTCTTCGATATCTTGTCCTGTCAATACTGGCAGGTTAAGGGCAACGAGGCGACCATCGATACGAATTTGAGGTTCGGAACGGCTAACGAGGTGGAGATCAGAAGCTTTATAAGCAACAACACTTTTGAGAAGTTTGTAGATATCTAATGATGCGTTCATGATTTAAATATTCCTTCGTAGAGAGATGGATCGAAACCGACGATAAGTTTGCCGTTATGTTCGATAACAGGGCGTTTGATGAGGAGATTATGATTGCTCATCCACTCGATTTTGGCACGGCCGTCAAGATCGAGAGATCTGAGTCCCAACGTTTTATAGGTAGTCCCTTTGGTATTGAGCAAAACCGACAGAGGAGATTGAACTGACCATGCCTCGATCACCTGTGCAGAAACGGGATCGGTTTTAAAGTCGTGAAACGTATAGGAAATCCCGCAACTCTCCAAGTATTTGAGGGCTTTTTGAACACTTCCGCAGCTTTTTATCCCGTAAACGTGTGTCATTTCGGTTACTCGATAATTTTTGGTACGATGAAAAAATGATCTGCCGCATGCGGTGCATGGGCTAAAATGTCATCATTAATCGCTTGATTGACACTACCGGTGTCTTCTCTCAGGCGTGTTGCAACATCCGACATGGCGAAGGTTGCATCAATTCCTTCCGTTGAGAGTTCAGAGAGATTGTCGACGAACGAGACGATTTCGCTGAGTTGTGCAATCATCTCTTGACGATCCTCTTGTGGGATTTGGAGATAAGATAGTTTCTCTAGTCTTTGAAGCAATGTTTCGTCGATTTGCATGGTTAACCTAATTCGTGATAAATTTATGAAAATAATTGTACCCTAAAAAAAGGTTTACTTAACTTTAACGTAGCGTAAGATATTATTATCGATAAAAGAAGCCAGTGAAATACAGGAGCCGTTTTGAGTCTAAAAGAGAATATGGAAGCCCTCAAAGAGGAGCTGAATTCCGAAGAGAAGTTTTTTGAGAGTGCGATTCGGACGGAGCGTTTTGTCAAACGGTATCAAAAACCATTGATAGCGTTGGTTGCAAGTTCATTGTTGGCAGTAGCGGGAGCTATCGGATATCAAAGTTATACCAACGCGAAAGTCGAGAGTTCGAATGCCGCTTTTAATGTTCTACTGACTAATCCTACCGACAAAACAGCGGAGCAGACGTTGAAAAACGATAATCCGGAATTGTACGATGTGTGGAAACTTTCACGTGCGATTGCGAATAGTGACGTCACTGCGTTGGAAGGGTTAAAAAACTCTCAAGCGTTTGGAATCGGTGATATCGCATCCTACGAAGCAGCTGCGATCAAAGGGGATACCGGTGCATTGGATCAATACACGAAAAAACAAGGGGCCCTTTATAAAGATTTGGCACTCGTTGAACTTGCCGTTACGTTGATCGAAAAAGGGGATGTCAAAACGGCACACCAAAAGATTGCACAAATCGATGAAAATTCACCGCTCTACCCAGTCGCTCAAGCCCTTTCTCATTACGGAGTAAAATAATGAAATTCTCTACGATCGCTTTATCTTTGGCCGGGTTATTACTGTTGAGCGGATGTTCTCATAAAGAGGTGTATAAACCCGATAATGTCAAAGGAGAATGGCGAACTGCCGGACATTTGAGCGCCTCGATCGACCAAAGTACGTCATCCGTCGCTTTGCTTGAAAATGGAAACATATTGACGAAAGAGGGGGAGAAAAAAATAAAAATCCCTCAAGAGAACCGTTTGATCAACGCCGATGAGAATTGGGTAATCAGCGAAAGCCCGGAGGGGAATTTGGTTCTTTTTCCATCGGATGGTACTGATGGGAAAATTACATTGGAGTTGAAACGGGGTGTTGCCGCCGCCAGTGTACAAAACGATACGGTAGCGGTGCTGTTTACCAACAATGAGATGGCTTTATACTCTTTGGAGAGCAAAAAACTTCTTTTCAAAGAGAGTGGGAATGCTCCTATCGCCGTTGATGCCCGAATCGCCAACCCCTATTTTCTCAAAGAACTAGCCCTTTTTCTGACTCTTGATGGGAAAATAGTTATTGTCAATTCCGAGACCAAACAGGTTCTCCGTTCGGTAGTTGTCAGTACGGCTGAGTATTTTAACAATATCAATTATATGAATGTTATCGATAACCATTTGGTAGCATCGACCGGAACCGGTGTTTTGGCATTGTCCCAAAAAGAATCGCGTGAGAAATATGAAATTCGTAATATTGCCTATACTGCCGATGGAATTTGGCTCACAACTAAACAGGGGGAAATTATCGCTTTGAGCCCGACATTACAGTTTAAAGCGAAAAAGAAATTTCCGTTTGCCCACTTTGTAGGTCTCAGTGTTCAGAACGACCGAGTCTATGCGTTGGAACAAGAGGGGTATATGATTGCGTTGAGCAAAAATTTGTTGTCGTATGATATTTATGATGTTGATATGGATAGCGATAACAAAGTTTTTGTAGGTGATGGACGTTTCTATTTTGATGACCGCTTTATTAATATCAAATAATGTCCAAAGAGCTTGAAGCTTTTATAGAGTATATCACTGTCATAAAAGCTTTGAGTTCGCGAACGATCGAAGCCTATCGGTCGGATTTAATCGAGTTGGAGAGCGCTTTAGGAAAAAGCGTCGTCGACATCGATTCGAATGATGTGTTTCGTGCGTTGGGACACCATAACAACAAACGTACGTTAAACCGTAAACTCTCCTCATTTAACTCTTTTTTGGACTTTTGCCATCGAAACCGGTTCGATTCGGCATCGACCAAATTCGCATTGGCCAAAATTCCGAAAAATCTCCCTAAATATCTCTCTTATGAGACAATCCAAACGGGTTTACAGATGATTGATCGTAGGGATTGGATCGGTTTACGTGATTATGCTTTGATCCTATTTATGTACGCTACGGGAGTGAGGGTGAGTGAGGCTTTGCTGGTAGAGGAAGGGGATATTGAGGGGGAATGGCTTCGTATCCGTCACGGAAAAGGGGACAAAGAACGTTACGTCCCGATCGCACCCGAGGCGTTAAGGGCTTTACGTGCGTACCAGGATGCTCTACCGTATAACCGTTTGAATCTATGGCTCAATTATCGGGGTGAACCGCTGAGCCGCATCTCAGTGTTTAAAATAACCCAAAAATATCTGGGGATTTCCCCCCATGCGCTTCGCCACTCCTACGCAACCGCATTGATCCTCGGAGGTGCCGATTTACGTGTGGTACAGGAACTTTTAGGGCATGCATCGCTTTTAACGACGCAAATCTATACGCATGTTCAAAAACATAATCTTCAAGAGACGGTATTAAACCATCATCCGATGGCGCACCGCTAAATTCACTCGTACGGAAATTGCATTTCTCTTCTGATAATGTAGAGGAGGATCATATGAATGAAATGGAAGTTATGCGTACCGAGGTTGAAAATTTTCTCAAAAAATACGCAATAGACGACGAAGCACGCTATCTCATTGCTCCACATGTTGCCAAAATATCGTTGGAGATGAATCACCTCTATCAAGACCTCGGCTTTAAAAACCGTGTCGAAATGGGGCAATATATGAAACGTTATTTTCCTCGACTCGCCGACATGAAACCTAAAGATAAACTCTGGAAAAAATTTCTCTACGACTCGATAGGGCGTATTGCTCCCGCCTGTGCGACGTGCCATGATCAGGAACACTGTTTCACCTGTCTGATCGCGGAGGCGAGTGCGTGAAAACCCCTTCGATTACAACCACCGAACTCTATACCCACCTCGATACCCTCATCGGTGCGGACATCCCCGTATTTATCCACGGCTCTCCGGGGATCGGAAAATCGTACATCGTCGCCGAAGTAGCGAAAAAACATAATCTTGAACTCGTGGATGTGCGTCTTTCTCAGATGGACCCCGTCGATTTGCGGGGTGTCCCCGCGATACGGGATGAGCAGACGGTGTGGATGCCCCCCGTCTTTTTCCCGAAAGATAGCGAGAGTTTGGGGATATTGTTTCTCGATGAGCTCAACTCCGCTCCCCCCTCGGTACAGGCGGCGATCTATCAGCTCGTCCTCAACCGAAAAATGGGGGAGTATGAACTGCCGCGTGGATGGCGGATCATTTGTGCGGGGAACCGTATCTCTGATCGCGGCGTCGTGTTTCGTCTCCCGACACCGCTGGCGAATCGGATGGTGCATCTGAGTGTCGAGGCGCGTTTCGAGGATTTTAAACTCTTTGCCATCCGCGAGGGATTACACTCGTTTGTGATCGGGTTTTTGGGTTTCCGCCCCGATCTCCTCACCTCCGAGCCTGTGAGTGAGGATGACAGCAACCCCGCTTTTGCCACACCGCGCAGTTACCATATGCTCTCCAACGTCCTCAAACACACCGCCGAGCCCGCCAAAATCGCCCCGGTCATCTACGGACTGATCGGGTATGGAGCGGGAATCGAGTTTCTCTCGTATGTCAAAGTGTACGAAAAACTCCCCGATGTGAGCGCGATATATCGCGGCGAATATCCGCAAATCGATCGATCTGAGCCTGCATTGCTCTATGCGCTGGTGTCGGCGATGGTGGAACTTTATGACGGGGGCGCGGAAGCCGCCAAACATCTCTTTGGATTTTCAGAGGTTCTTCCGACCGAGTTTGGGGTGATGCTGATCAAAGATGCGATCGTCAAAGACGCCTCGATCGCCGAGTGTGCCGAATTTGACGGATGGATTGAGAAGTATGGGGATTATATTTTGTAGAATATTTTTAATACTTCTTTAACTTATATGGACTATAATTCTTGAGTAATTCGCCTTCGGGCACACCCACCTCAAGGGGTGGGGCTAAACATTTTCTTCCCTTTTTCCAAAATCAGCTCAAAATTTTTTTTGTCAATAATCCCCGTTCGGTTCATCAGCCGTTTAATGCTGAATGCTTTCATCTGTAAAATAAGCGCTGTATTTTTGACTTCGCCATTGGCGCTATTGTGATATTCAAAGGGATGAAAATAATCACTATCTTCACGAATGCTACTGGTTAGCGGTATACCTAAAAACAGTTCTTTCGTTAATTTTTTGATTATGAGTACGGGTCGTGCGAAATTATCACCTTTACCGTTTTGCTCATATCCCACATTCTCACCTATTTTTGCCCAAAAGATTTCCCGTGGTTTAATTCCTATGATTCGTGTATTACCGTCTGTGTCTTTTTTGATTTCATTCCACTCGTCAAATTTTTTCATCATTTTCCCGCATTGCTTTAAGTGGCTCTTATTCTACCTAAAATAATATTTTACGTTGTAATTTATGACATATAGCATGTTTATTTTATTTCTTATATGTTGAGCTACAGCCGATGCCCTCATCGCCTCGACGGCTACGACGTATGGGATGAATCATTACGGCGAATGACAAACTTTACCGTATCGTCAAAGAGCTGGAGATAGAGATTTTTAGACCGTAATAGGGATTGCTATCGATTGCCTAACCGTTGAAATGAGCAATCAAAAAGCCACTTGCGTCTTTTTGATTGGCTCCACTGATTTGTTAGACCTTTTGTTCCATTATTTCTACAACGCCTAACAAGTAGTTCTCTAGTTTTGTCAAGTAATCTAGATAATTTCTTGCAAATAAAACTTTAAATTTCAAATCATAAATACCGTCATCCGCTTCCAATGTATCATCATAAACAAAGCGTTTGACTAGATCAAAATATCCGTATATTTCTTTAACACCACTTTGCATACCACTAAAAACTTCAAGTAATTTTTTTTCATCGTCTGTAGATATTATGAGTCTAGGACCAAAAAATTCATCCATATTCCCAGTTCTGAATAAGCTTTCCCAATTGGCATTTTCAGATAAAGTTATTATACTTTTTGTACTATCAGGTTTGCAGTTAAGGACATGAATATTTTCTATATTTGTCAATACATTAACAATTCTTTCTAAATAATTATTGATATTGCTAATGCTCTCGTTAAAAACATCTTCATAAATATATTTTCTAAATGAAAAATCTTTTGCCCTAATTTTTGATATAGATTTATAGTAATCAAAATGATTTTCATGAAAGTGATCGCTTTGAAAGTAAGCAGAAACTAAATTGATTTCGAAATTGTATGCTTGTCCATCACTTCTTACATATCCGTCACCGAGTAAAACTTTAATGTCATTCTGCGTCAAAGATAGCTTTTTTTCAGTTAGATTAGGCGCATCATAAAGGTAGTCAATATACCAAATAAATTCTGGGCTTTTCCCATTAAACCATATTTTCCGAGGGATTAAGTATTCATTTTCAGTTAAATGTTCTTTCTTGATTTCATTGAGTTGACCGATTATTGATTTAATTTCATCGTGCGACCACTTCAACGTAGATGAAAGAATTCTATTTTCTAGAATAATGTAATAACTCTGATAGATAAAAATCCACTCATTTGGCTGTTGTGTAGCGTATATTTTTATCTCTGTATCATTTGAAGATGTTGGAAAAAACATTTGAAAAATATCATAGAAATCAGGTTGATTTAGAAGTCGTTCAATTTTAGTTGCATCCCAATATTGAATTGAAATTTTTTGTTTTTTAGATATATTGTCAATTCGTTCCATTAATGCTGATGATAATTGCGTTGAGCATACAATAAGATAATGAGTTACATCATGGTCTCTACAAGCACTAACAAAATCACCTATGTCCTCTAGACCAATTGACTTACCGCTGTGTGCATAATGTTTACATTGGACTAGCCATTTATTTTTCGTAGTGCCTATAGCTGATTTGTTTTCCTCAACCACAATTAAGTCTTTACCTCTGTCAGGACCGACTCCACTCCATTGTACATCATAATTTAGTTTAATGAATATTTCTCTTATTAATAGTTCAAATGCTATTCCGCTCGAAGGTAATTCTTTAAAATCAATCATTTTACTTCCTGTAATTTTTTGTATAACATTTGAAACGACCAATCGAAACACCGGGGCATCTTTTTGATTGTTTTATTTTGATTTGTTAGTCATCATCCCTTCGTTCAGGTGGTATATAGTCCCTTATATTTCTTTGATACAAAATACCCATTAAAGCACCAAACTTTCCGATATTTATTCCATCGTTGTATGCCATCTCAACAACTTCATTTCTGTTATAGTCACTTTCAGGTTTTGCCAAATATATAAAGTCAATTTCTTGTGGTCTCATAGAATAATCATGAATTGTAAATCTGTATGCATCGCTAACCCAAATTGTAAGGTCTGATTTTCCATCCCTTTGAATTTTGTAAAATATATGCTCATCAGTTTCTATCTTGGCAAAACCATCAACTATTACATGTTGTTCTAAAGCGCGTTCAAGAAACGGTAAAATAGTGTAATGTAAATCTTTGCCCATTTTTAAAACTCCTTGGTGTCTAATAATCTATTTTTAAAATCATTAAAACGCGCTTGTTCTTTCAATGAGAACACGGTTAAGTGCAGACTTTTATCGAAATCAGTCTTAAATTTTTTTTCCATTTGATTCAGCAATTTCGATGTCCTTAAAAGTTCGGCATTGCTCGAAGTATTTACTAGCAACAGAACATCTATATCATACGGTTTTTTGTCATAAAGAACACTGCCAAAGAGATACTTGTTTTGTATATATTCGATCTGATTTGAGACAATGTATTCATTGATCCATGACATGTATTTCTCAAAGTACTTATTCGCCAAAAGACCATTGTTGCAATACTTTGTAATCAAAATTGAAAATTTTATTGGGAATTGGTGTTCTGAATAATTGACATCAGTATGTAGCACATGATTTTTAAATGCTTCAATATGGTTTTTCATATCTTCAACTAAACTAATTTCACTCTCTGTGTATGTTTCGATATTTGCAAGTATTGAATATATTTTTTCATTATTTGGGACGATTTTTTCAGCTTTAGTTTCATTCCATACTGATAACTGGGCTACACTTCTTAGGTCATCTATGCTTGTTGCAGATGAGTTAGGTCCTTGATTTTTAAAAATTCTTTTGTTGTCATCCAACAAGTTTTTAATAAAACAGCTTGCTTCTTTTAATGTTTTATACTTACTGTTGTCTCTATTTCTAACAAATACTAAATAGTAAAATAGGCATGCGATGAGTACAAATATGATACCAACAATTTTTAAAAATATATCTGTTTCATTTTCTATTGATAGCTTTAAAAATAATTCTTTATATTGGAATTCAAATGAAGCAATGAAGTTAATTAAGTTTTGATATCCAATTAATAAAAAGCCAAACGTCAATAATTCTAAAATGATTTTTTTATCGAATTGAGGGTTTAAAAAAGAATCTAGTTTTTTTAATAGTATCTGCTTTAAATCCAAGATCGTAATTTTCCTTTATTGATTAACAATTTATTCATACCCAAAATATACCATTCCGCAAGAAACTCACTAGACAATGGAATATTTAAACTGTCCTATTATATACTGTTTTTCTTAAAATCATTTCTGTGAACATGTTGTGTTTATTTTATAGAGTGTATAGTACAAAAATTGCATTTTTTTGGATAAATATCCAAAGGATACCCCATAGAAAGCCGTCTCGAAAAAATACGGGTTCAGTTTCTCTTTGACCACCCCTTTTTAAGTGTTCTCGCCCTTTCGATCCCCCATAAATACCAAACCAATCCCCACATGCTTTTCGAAACCGACGGTGTCAGTATCCGTGTCGATGAGAGCAAGACTTTGGGGTACGACGATGCGCACCTCAAATATCTCTATGCCCATGTACTGCTCCATATCCTCCTCAAACACCCGTTTCGGATGCGTGGGCGGGAGAAATCGACATGGAACCGCGCCAGCGATATCGTTATCGGACTTTTACTCAGTGATTTTGCGCGGGTAGGGGAAGCGGATGAAGAGGCGATCGTCTTCGAATCGTTTCGTGACAAAAGTGTCGAGGAGGTGTACCATGCCCTCTACCGTGAAAGTGATGAGGGGGAGGGAACCCCCGATGAGGAGAATCCCCAAGAGCAAAAGATGGACATTATCGAACATGAGGGTGATACCCAAGTAGCGGAAGAGGAGCTCGATGCTCTCATTATTCAAGCGATGGGGGCGGCGCGGAAACAGGGAAATATCCCCGCATCGCTCTTGGAGATGTTCGATGAGATCACCAAACCCTCCATCGATTTGCATACGCTGTTGCACGCCTATATGTCGGAGAGTTTTTTTGACAAAGAGTCCGATTTTTCCCACCCGAACCGCCGCTTTATCCATCAGGGGCTGTATCTCCCCGGATACCGTTATGACCGAAACCGCCTTAGCTTTTTTATCTTTTTGGATCGTTCTATGAGTATTACGGGGGAAGTTTTTGCAAGGTTTTTGGGGATTATCGACTCCATCGTCCGCATGAGCCACGATTTCGAGGTGAGTGTGATCCCCTTCGATGAGCGGGTCTATAGCGAGGAGATAAAGAGCTACGACGCCCAAGGGAGTGTACCGAAGATAGAGTTTGCCAAAGGAAACGGCGGGACGCAGTTTGATCCCGTATTGGAGTATCTGGGCACCCATGCAGGGGAGAAGAACCTCGCGGTGATTTTGAGTGACGGTTATTTCACGATAGAGAAACCTCCCGCAATGCAGACCCTCTTTTTACTGAGTGAAAAACAAAATTTGAAAAGGTTTGAGCGCTATGGAGACGTCGTCTACTTTGACCTATCGTGAGCATATCGAAGCACTCAAGGACGATTTGGATTTTGAAGAGCAGGGGGATGCGATCTATCTCAACCATAGCGATGATGAAGCGCGTCTGCTTTGGGCATTTCATCGTCCCAGCGGTTCGCACCCGCATCAGGTGAGTGATCCCAATACCGAAGTAGCCATTATGGCATTCAATCACTCCCGTCTGGGGGCATTGGAGCGCTTCACTCGCCTCAATCCGCAGGTAATTGATGATCCCGATTTGCGTCGTCATATCCGCAACCGGAGCCGAATGCTCTTTCGTGCCCTCGTCGATAACGATTTTAGCGAACTGTTGGAGGTATTGCGACGTTTTCCGGTATTTGTCGATCAGGCATGCGATCAGATGATCAACGGACGGATATGGAATGAGAATTACGCAACCCCTCTGCGTGCTTCGGAGTTTCTCGATCTTGCTAAAGAATATATCAACGATACGTTGTGCGAGGGGGTATTGCGACGGTTAAAACCAATGCGGGAACTGACGTTCGATGAAGCCAAAGCTTTATTGTCTGAATTGGTGGATCAAGCACAAAAGTTGCATCAGGTAATCAAAGCGCACTATGTGGCGGAGTTTGAGAGGTGGTTGTCCCGCGAAAAACTCCATCCGCTTCAGATTATCGTACTGACAAAACAGATACATCAGTTAAAGGATATCCCGTGAGTGAACCGAAAATCAGAGTGATGAAATCGATCTATGCGTTAAGCGACGAGATCGACTACAATATTTATGAAGCGGTCGATATTGCCGAATACGCACGAATGGAGGAGGATGAGGTGCGTGAAATCATCTCCGAACTCTTCGAAGAGGGGTATTTAGGGGAGTGTATGACAGTGGGCGATGATGGGTATGACACCTTTTATCTCAATGCCAAAGGGCGTAGTGTGATCGGGGCTGAGGGATGATGAAACTCGTCGTCTTTTATGAAAAACCTTTTTGCGCCGCCAATGCCAAGCAAAAGCAGATTCTCAGAGCGAGCGGCTGTACCCTCATCGAGCGCAACCTCCTAGAACACGGATTGGATGCGGAAAGCTTACGCAGTTTTATGGGGGATAAAAAAGTAGCCGATTGGTTCAACCCTGCCGCCCCTGCGATCAAAAACGGCGAGATTTATCCCGAAACACTGGATGAAGTTGAGGCAATGGAGCTGTTGATGGCAAATCCTATATTGATCCGCCGTCCGCTCATGGTCATCGGGAGCGAAAAACTGTGTGGATTTGATGCTGATAAGGTCTCTGAAGTGTTGGAGCGTTACATCGAACCGATGCCAAAAATCAACTGTATGGAAAAAGGGTGTTTGGAGAAGAGGGCGGAGTAAATATAAATGAAAATCTGCCTCGTATGAGGCTAGTATTTGCTGTCGCCTTGTGGCTAAGCTTTCCGCTTCGCTACATGTGCCATAGCGGCTAGCGTAGACAAAGGGATTTTATTCCTTTGTCGTTTGAATCAAACGGCCCCGAAAGAGAGTTTTGCGCCGCGTTGAAGTGATTTGATCTCTTCGTAGCTTTTTTCGCTGAGGCGGAGATTGCTGCGAAGCGTCTCTTTGACCACTGCATCGATTTTCTCTTTGTCAGACATCTTTTTCAAATCTCCTTTTGGAAGATCCGCGATGTCGAGGAGGTCGTTCCATACCGAACTCTCATCCAATGCGAACGTATTGAACGTGATCCCCTCGTAGACAAACGATCCTTTCCCGATGATGTCGGAGACGAAAAGGAGGTATTTTCCATCCGCTTTCAAGAACTCTTTGTATTTCGCGAAGAAACCTTCAAATAGGCTCAATGACGGGAGTTCACACGCCAAGAAATCGATTTGGTCGCTGTTGGTTGCGAGGATTACTTGTTTCACGATCTCTTTGGGAGGGAGACTTTTGTCGGCAGTGATAACTTTACCTTCTGTGACGACGAGACATCCGCGATATGCGTATTTGTACGCATCGGTTGGAGCATTGTAAACGATCATCCATTCGAGTTTATTGTCGGCGATGTAGCTTTGGATAGACATGGTGGGTTCCTTAATATTTTGGTTATCCATCGTAATACAAGTTTTGTTCTACCTTTTTCGTACAAAAAATGCATAAAAGTCATAAATGTAAAAAAGGAATTTTATGACTCCCCAACACGCGAAACGCTCCCTTACTCATCTGTGCGAACGCAAAGTTCCCGTCTTTTTGTGGGGGCCTCCGGGAATCGGTAAATCCTCTATCGTTGCACAGATCGCACGTGAGGCTGGGATTGGGTTCATCGATCTGCGTCTTTCGCTCCTCGATCCCACCGATTTGCGGGGTATCCCGTTTTTTGATTCCAAAAATGACAGCGCCATCTGGGCACCGCCCGCTTTTTTGCCCGATGGCTCTCAGGAGAGGGGGATACTCTTTCTCGATGAGCTAAACACCGCGGCACCGATGGTTCAGGCATCTGCATATCAGTTAATATTAGACCGCAAGATCGGCGAATACCGTCTCCCAGATGGATGGGCGATCGTCGCGGCGGGGAACCGTGAGAGCGATCGTGGGGTGGTGTTTCGGATGGCGGCACCGTTGGCAAATCGGTTTGTCCATTTGGAGATGGAGGCAAATGTAGAGGATTGGAGAACGTGGGCGATCGGAGCGGGGATAGAGCCGACCATTATCGCCTATCTCTCCCACCGCCCCGATGCGTTGTTTGCTTTTAATGCCGAAAGCCGCTCGTTTGCAACACCCAGAACGTGGCAGTATGTCCATGATATCATGGCATCAAATCCCGAAGAGGATTTGGTGATGGCGATGGTGAGCGGAGCTATCGGCGAGGAGTTGGCGGCATCGTATCTGGGATTTCGCATGGTAGCCTCACAGCTCCCTGATTTGGACGCGATATTGGAGGGGAGATGCTCTGATGTGCCGAATGATCCCTCAGCACTCCATATCCTAAGCACGGCGCTTACAATGCGGATCGATGATTATACGGGGAGCAAAAAACTCAATCATCTCATCGCCTATACCCTAAAACTCCCCGGAGAGTTTGCAGTAATGATCGTCCAAGACCTCCGAGCGCGGAAAATCGAACTCGATCACGTCGAGAGCTGGCCGATGTGGATGCGCCAGTTCAACACGCTGCTACGATAATGTTGCACGAACAGCTTCTCCTTAAAGCAAAATCGCTGCTCACTGTTAAATATCCCTATTTTGGGATGCTCGCCTCACGCCTCAACTTTGAACCGAGTGAGAGTCTAACGGGATACGCCAGTAACGGCAAGCGGTTTATCTACAATGTCGCATTTTTGGAACGGCGCAGTGTGGAAGAGGTGATGTTTATACTCACCAACGCCGTCATGCACCATGTCCTCGCCCATCAGCAACGTAAACTGAACCGTAGAGGACGATTGTGGCAGTTAGCGACTGACCATGCAATCAATAATCTCCTCGCCAAAAGCGGTTTGGTTATTCCCCAAGGGGCGAACTACACCAGAGAATATGAGCTAATGTACGCCGAAGAGATTTACGATGCACTGAAAAACGATTTTAACCTCGGTGAGGGTGATGCGTTTGGTGAGAGTAATGCGGATGCGCCACAAAACGCTATGATGGAACAAGAAGCGGATGATTCGGGAGAGTTTTCTAACATTGACGGCATCGCCGATGAGATGGGTGCGCAGGATGAATCGCAGTGGCAGTACGCTGCCTCGATCGCGCAGGAGGTAGCTCAGCGTAAGGGTGCTATGCCTCTGGGGCTGGAGCGGTTAGGGAAAAAGGTTAAGTCGACCGATGTCGATTGGCGGTTTGAACTCTACAATGCGGTAAATCGCCATATGCGTAACAACTACGCCTTTATGCCTCCAAACAAAAAGCATATCCACCGTGGGATTGCCCTCCCATCGCTCACCAGCGATACGTTAAGTCTTTGTGTGGCTATCGATACGAGCGGATCGATCGATGATGCACTGTTGGGGGCGTTTATGGAGGAGTTTAAATCGATCATGCAAAACTTCCCCTCGGTCAAGATCGAGCTGATTATCGCCGATGCGAAGGTTCATGCGCACCATACCTTTATCAGCGGAGACCCTATGGATTTTCGTCTCAAAGGGGGAGGGGGAACCGATTTTCGGGTTGTGTTTGATTATGTCGAGGCGAATCTGCCGATGACGACGATGTTGCTCTATTTCACCGACGGAGAAGGGTCTTATCCGCGTATACCACCAAGCTATGAAGTACTGTGGGCGTTGTCGCGAAAAGCGAAAGTGCCGTTTGGAAGGGGGTTGGTTATTTTTGATAGTTAATTAACGTGACTCGTCATCCCGTACTGAATACGGGATTTATGATTTATGTTTGCGATATTGCAGTCCGCTTTTCTTCTACAAGCTTTAATAAATCAGAATTTTTTCCGAAAGCTTCATTTTTATACAAAATTAATACATTTAATAATTCTTCTTTTTTGTCTCTTTGTCTTTTAGAATAAACATAACAGAATTCCAAAGGAATAGAATTAATATTCAAATGCTCTAAAAATTCATATTTTTCTATTAGAGCCTTATATTTTTCAAATCCGTTAATTACTCCATTTATTGCTAAAAGTGATAAAGCACCATCATCCAAAGTCGCTCGGATAATATTCGTATATAGTTTTGCATTAAAAAAATCCTCATCTTTGAATTTCTCATTCTGTTTGTCTACAAATTTCAAAATTTGATAAAGAGTCATAAAGTATGTTTTAATTATGTCTATATTGTACTTTTTTAACGAATCCACTATATCATTGCCAGCAACAAAAATATGTACCAATCTATCCTTTTCAATTTTTGTGTAAAGTTCTCCAATCAGCTCATTATGATGTTCTAGCAATTTAAAAAATGTATTTTCAAATGTTTGCTGTTTAATGGATGTATTTTGCATTTTAAAAGATTCACTTTGTTCTTCTTGTGCTATTCGAGATTTTTCTAATTCTTCTTTAGTGGCTTTTAGTTCATCACGTGAAAATTCTAATTCTTGTGTTTGTATAGATATTGTATAAATGATTGCGATCAAACTCAGAAATGCAAAGAGAGGATTTAATGTTCCTCCCATAAAATCCCCAAATGTTCCCCAATCGCTTTTTGTAGTTGAAAAGGTTCCATGAAAATTATAAAAATATGCAAAAGAAGCAATTAGCAATAATCCTATAGCTATCCATGCAAGAACATTTAATTTTTTCAATTTCAAAGAATTTTTTGTATTTTTATCAGCCATTGTTTTCCCTATCTGCTTCGTATTTTCGTTCGTGGTGAGCTTGTCGAAGCATGAACTTTTTACCCTTCGACAAGCTCAGGGCGAACGGCAAAAATTTATTATGTGTTTTAATGGTATCTTTTGTCCCCTTAATTCTGAGAAGAAAACAGACCTGCAATCATTTTTTAATTCATATATGCTATACTATTCTTACAAATAGTTTTTACAAAAGGATTTATATGATAGAAGCAACATTAGCAGAAATCCGAAAACCGGAAACTCTCTACAGTTACCATGACGAAATTGTCCACATCATCGATGGACGTAAAAAAGAAGAGGTCGGATTTTTCGTCCCGAAATCAATGGCAAAAGAGTTCCAATCGTTTATCGACAATGTCGAAAAAACGAAAAAACGGACATTATTAGAACGTATCGCAAAAGCTCAGGCAGCTGATCCGGTCGAAGAGGGGGGAGTAGCGGATGGGATACTCTAAACACGATATCCATCTGGTCGATTTCAATCCCGCCAAGGGGGGAGAGATGGGGAAACTTCGTCCAGCGATTATCATGAGTCATGATGATGATAACGAAATCCTTCCGACCGTGATGGTTATCCCGTTGTCCACACAAATCGAACCCAATGCATTACCGTATCGGTTGACGATAAGCGCGAGGGAAAAATTGGATAAAGATTCCGATGCGTGCATCAACGAGATACGATCTCTCTCAAAAGGGCGGATAAAAGAGCGAGTCGCCGCGATACGTGCGGATGAAGCCAAAAGTATAACCCAAGCACTCTGTGAGCTGATTCAATGAAACACAAATTACGCCAATTCGCCCAAAATCCAAAAACCAAACAAGCCCTCCAATCGATGAAGCCTGAAAAATCTGTGTGGGGGTTTCTGGGGATCGTCCTTTTTCTGATCGTTCCGGAGATCATCGCGTTTATCTACGGAGTCGAAATCACCGCGTATGCCAAAGAGGCGTTAACCCACAACCCCGAAATGGTAGAAAAATACTATTTTGATTTTTTGGTCATGATGTTCGAAGAGGGGGGAAGCTGGTTTAACCTCGCCATCGGCGCGGCGCTGTTGATTTGGTTCTTTTTTTGATTCAGATAATCGGATCGCCGTTGGGGACGACGATTTTCTCTAAATCTTCCAACGGATTCTCTGCTGATTCGTCGGGGATCAGCTCTTTCCACTCACGAAAAGCTTCCATATAATCAATGCTTCCGGAACGTGCAGGATCGAGGGTAAAACGGGGCGCGTTGAAATTTTCCAACGTCGTGATATTTTCCATCCCTAACGCGAAACGATCGGTTTTATCCGATGCGTTGATCAGTGTTTGGACGTATACAATATAACCGTCCGAACTGATACCGAAATCAAGATCGAGTTGTAAATTGACCTCCTCCATCAGAGGTGCGAGCTGTTTGGGATCGCTGATAAAGAGGTATGAACCGTAGAGCTCTTTGGAGATTATCGATTCGGAATACATTTTTTGGATCATGGAGTCGAGAATGCTCATTGTCATAGTGATCGATTGGTTGCGATCGAGAGAAAGGTGGATTTTTTGGTGACTGCCGGCATTTTTTTCTTTGGTATCGATCGGACGGTAGCTAAAGAGGGTGCTGTTCATATCGTTAAATGCTTTGAGCGTCCCCTCTTTGATCGCGGTGTTGAGACTACGAACAATTTTGTCATCAAATTGTTTCATACTCTCTTCGCCGATTAAGGTGCTGATGAGGGTATCGTTGAGGTCAAATCGGATCAGTTTCCCCTCATCTTCGGCTTTGAGCGGGAAAATAGTATTTAAAAAGGTTTTTCCCATATAGAGCGATTTGGTGGAGTAATCAAACATGAACGGAAATTTCATCGATAGTTCGACATTGTCTTTGTTGTAGTGAAGATCATAGGTTGCTTCGGATTGAATACTCCCCGCATAATTGACCGCTCCGTTCAAACCGAACGAAAGTCCGCGAATCACATCGATCCCTTTTTGGAGGTAGATAGAGGTGCGTTTATCCTCGACACTATTTTCCTCATCAAGGGTTGTGTTGGCGTCATTTTTAGGGAAAGAGAGTTTGGTGATGCGTGTTGTGGAAACATAATTGTAGCCGTTGACGTCAAAGGTTTTATTCATCGCATTTTTGAGAGCATCGTGTGGCGTTGCGGTGGTGCATCCCCCTATCATCAAAGCCAAAAGAGAAAAGAGACTCAACCCTATAATCGGTTTTAAAAACATAAAACAACCCCTAATAATACAAATTCTTCTGGATTATAGCATTGATTAGGTGAAATAATTTAGAGATGATCGCTATAGTCGCACGATCCGTCAATGTCGATCACCTCTCGAACCGATTTTTGGAGATCCTCAGTATAAGCGATCAACAGTGCCGCGTCACAACCGCATACAGCCGCAATCACACCTATCTCCTCAGTGTCTATCGAGGGATCACGTAGCCGTTTGAATTGATCGGGCGTAATATCGATATGAACCGTATCGCTAGGGGATCGGAGTGTGAGGATCATCCCTCCATACTCGCTAGGGCTTCGTTGATTTGTTCGAGTGCCAGAGATTTGGCATTTTCGACCTCTTTGTTATCCCACCAGTATTCGATGATAGCGTGTTCGATTTGTTCCAATTGATCCATCCGAAGGTTTGCGAATACTTCATATGAACTCACCTCTTCAGCCGATACCCCTTTGGTGACGGCAACTTTGGTGAGGGTTTCAATGATGCTCTCTTCGAGCGGTTTTGGGGTAATTTCCAAACGGGCTTGATCGATCCATGCGCGAATCTCCTCTTCGAGGTAATCGTGCCCCCACACCTGATAACACAAAATGCGGTTTGGGCTGTAGACGATTTTCTCATCTTCTCCCAACACATCGGAAGTTTTCACCGCTCCATCATAGAGATAGACTTCGATACGTTCATTTTCACGTAAGGTGCATGCTCGTTCAAATGCCGCTTTGGCCTGTTTCAAGACTTCGCTTCGTAGATTTTCATTCATTTTTAACTCCTTGGGTTTAATTCATATAGGGGATATCGAGGTGTGAATCCCGATCAGACGCTTCGTAATTATAGGTGATCACTTCTCTCACAGTAGCTATCTTTTTCTCTAGCACGATCCGCTGTAACGGGTGTAGAGGCGATGCATCGATCAGACGTTTTAGGCTATGGCGATAGTGCATCGTAATGATGGGATGCCACTTGCTTTGATGCTCATTCAAACGTTCTAAAAAGAGTTGTAATGCATCACGATCATCGTTCTCTAGACGGGGTAGCTTTCGTATCACGTTACGGACAAACTGTTTTGTAAAATAAGGCTCCCCCATCTCCAACAGATCGGACGCCGCATCGATGTCGGCACTGTTTTCACTGTAGCTGTAGGCATAGCGAAAGTGCTCACATACTGCTTCGATGTATTTAGGATAGTGGCGCAGCACCATTACCAAATGGGTCAAATCCTGATCGATCAATACCTGAAAAAGGGTGATCGTATTTTTACCCATACTTGCCCAATGGGGTTCTCCGCTTTTGACCTGATCTTTGTCTAAAATTCTGCGGTATTGCTCTATCTCACCGATATCGGTGAGGAGACGCGCAGAAGATGAGAAGCTGCTCATGAGGCTTTTGATTTTCCGTTGTGATAGTCCCAAAGCCGTTTGTAGTGACTGTCCAGTTCGCTCAGCGTCGAATCGACGGTGATGAGTTCGTTGGCGTTAGGGAAACGTTGGGAATTGGTCTCATACCAATGTTGCATCTCCAGTTTCAGGGTATTGCGTTTGGCGACAGTTTCGACGATGAGTCTGCGAATCTCTTCCATTTCGCTTGTAATGATCTCAGTCATGTGTGCACCCGCATTCACACGCACCCGCATTGGTTCCCGGATCGAGATAGGTAGAGGCATTCTCTATTGTCACCTGTATGAGAGTGTCGGAGAGTGCCGCATCGATAGCTTTATCCAATGTCATTACCTCTTTACCGAGCCAGTAAACGCTCATACCTTCACGTATCATCACGTGAAACGGTCCATCGCCCAAAAAACCGTACAGTGCCGATTTGGCTCCTGCTTCGACCAAATGATTGGCCGTCTTGATACCGTTGCCACACCCCTCATTGGGGATGATGGTACTGTTTTTTGTGAGCGGATCGACGAGCGCGAAAAATTTGGCATTACCGAAGAGTTTCGTACTCATTGTATCGGGTGAATTGTTTTCGACGGGAATAGCAATCATGTATGAGCCTTCTGTCTGGATTTATGGTGAAAATGCATTTTCTATTCTTTATGGTAGAACGGGTGTTGCATACTGACTCCAAAAATTGAGGTAAGCGCTTATGGATGAACTTCGTACCCATTATCACTATTTTAGCAACGAGGAGGGGGACGGCTATGAGATTTATAGTTGTGACTTTGCCGATGTTAAAGGGTTCGGGGAGACATACGAAGAAGCGATGAGCGATTTACGAAGAAACTTACAACGTCATGAGGAGAAGAGTATGGAAGCGCAATCATTGATGGAGAGTGCAATCGCTGCGTATGATAATAAAGAGTATGCGGTTGCCAGATCGATTTGGGAAAGCTTGGTACATACGTCTACCGATGCGATGGTGAATCTGGGGACGATGTACGTCAAAGGGTACGGTGTTGAAAAAAGTATCTCTACCGCTTTTACATTGTTTGAGCGTGCCGCGTCACAGGGACACGAGACCGCTTCGTTTTATTTGGGGGGGATGTATGAGAACGGGATCGGCGTTACGGCGAATAAAGCGCTTTCAATCCAATACTATAGCGTTGCCGCCGAAGCCAATATGGGGACCGCCCAACTCAAATTGGGGATTTTGCTTCGGGACGAGGATGTCCTCAATTCGATGAAATGGATGATACGCGCCGCCCATGCAGGAGAAGCCCAAGCCCATGCTCTGCTGACCTATGTGAGCAACATGTCGCAAGCGACCGACATAAATGTCGCATTTCGGATGATGGATGAATCCTCGCAGCGTGCCAAAGTGGAGATGGTGATCCGCGATCAACTCGCCCCGATACTCGCCAGTGATGGCGGCGGGGTGGAACTGGTCAACTACGTCGGCGGGGATACCCCTGAAATCTGGTTGCGCTATCTGGGTGCCTGTTCGGGATGTCACCTCGGACCTACCTCGACGGCGGGGATGATTTTGGAGCAGTTCGAAAACGTCATCGATAAGCGAATCGTCATCTATCTCTGGTAAAAGGGGGCTGTTATGAATACGCTCAAAGCGATCGTCGAAGAGATCAAAAGCGATGATTTTTTCAGCTGTATTACGGTGCGTGCCAACAACACGGAACTCAAACTCCTCAAAACCGAAACGCCCAAATGGCTCCATGTAGGCGATGAGGTCGAATGCCGCGTTCAGGAAGCCTCGATAGCGATTTGCAAAGGGGCCAAAGAGGGGAGTGTCTCGATTGAGAACCATCTGGCGGGTGAATTGCAACATTTTCGTAAGGGTACGGTACTCAGCGAAGTCTCTGTCGAAACCCCCTGTGGAAAACTCAATTCTCTGATTACCACCGACGCGTTCGATCGGATGGAACTCTGCGAGGGGTGTAATGTAACATTGTTGCTCAAAGCGGTAGACATCAAATTGATGCCGGTTTTGGACTCAACCTCGTATGAAAAATGCAAACAGAAACTGTATCAGGTTCAAAACTGATAAATAGCAACAGAAGCGTAAAAATAACCATATCTTAAGGAGCAAATTATGGCTGTGATGATTACAGACACCTGTATTAACTGTGATACGTGTATTGATGAATGTCCGGTATCGGCTATCGTAGGTGAGGGTGACTCACCGCGTGATGATTGGGAATATACCTATGTCAAACCTGAAAAATGTATCGAATGTGTCGGTCATGCGCAAACACCTGCTTGTGCGGCAGCCTGTCCGACAGAGGGATGTATCGTTTGGGATATGCCATACACGGCGGAGTTCAACGACTATTATGTCAACAGTTCTGATTATGTGATCAGCGAATCGAAAAAACGGGGTCTTCTCTCTCCTGAAGTTGCGCCGCAAACTTTCCGTGACGATATCTCTATCGCGCAACGTGAAGCACGCGAAGCGGTAGCGGTTTAAAGGATCTATCGTGCTCATTGCGTTTGCTTCATCGGATGGTGTGAGTGTTAATCAACATTTCGGTTGGTCGAAAAGTTTCGAGCTTTACCGTATCACTGCCCAAAGTGCCGAATACGTTAAAACCATCGACAGTTCGCAGGATGAGATAGCGGATGAACACGAAAAGCTAGCCTATAAAATCGGTACGATCCAAGAAGCGGATATCCTCTACTGTTCTCAGATTGGACCAACGGCATCGAAAATGGTTTTGGCTTCCAAAATCTATCCGATGCGCTCAGGAGAAAATGATCGAATCGACGAGACGATTATAAAGCTCCAAGAGTTGTTATTAGGCAATCCGCCGCCGTGGCTTTTGCGTATCGTTCATACCAGTAAAGACGGTGAAACAAGCCGACAAGCATCAGCCTAAAAGCTGATTTCATTTTAGTGTAAGGAGTTTATTATGGCTGTAATTATTGATGATACCTGTATCACCTGTGATGCTTGTTTGCAACAATGTCCTGTTAACGCAATTGTGGATGATATGAATAACCCGACGGGGAACAAACGCTATTACGTCGCACCCGAAAAATGTATCGAATGTGTCGGTGTGTACGATGATCCGCAATGTGCCGCGATTTGTCCGAGTATCGGATGTATTACGTGGGATATGCCTTTTACCAAAGAGTTCGATGCGCATTTCTTGAACGCTGAGATCTACAAACTCGGTGAGAAAAACGGTGTACCGAAATCTCCGGCATTCCGAGAGAAAAAATACCGCAAAGATATCCCGCTCGAGATGCGCGGTGTCGGTCATGTCGTCCAAGAAGAGCCGGACGATCTCAAAGAAGTAGGGTGAAATGAACCCCATCGAGAAAGTGGCACACGATCTCGATACGTTTGGGCGTGATTGTGCCGTGACGGTTGCTCTGAAAATTACCGATGATTCGTGCAAAATGGATGACGAACAGCGTGCATTGTTTATGGCACTCTACGATGCGCTTCCCTCTCATAAAAGCGAAATCTTCGATGATGATGTTTATACGTTGATTGCCGAGGCACGGAGTACACCCGATGCTCATCTATTTGAACGGATCAAAAAAGAGCGTGAAATGGCAATGGCGATCATCACCCAAGAGAGGATGAAAATCTTCAAAGCATCCGTACGAGGCTCCCTTCTAATCGCTTCACTCACCTAAAAAATCAAAATTAGAATAGTTTTTGCTTGTCATGAGAAATATCATCTGCATGGAGATTATCATGACTGTAGCGTCTGTTTCCAATGTTTTGTCAAATTACACTATCGGTATGAACAAAGATGAGAGTATCGATCAGGATTATGCGGCATTGATTGCCCAGTTTTATCCGGCACAGGAGTATAAAACACGCGATCAAATCAATGCCGAAGATACCTCATTGCAACAGTTTAAAGATGATTTGATCACCAAAGGTGCGGCGCTTTTTCTCAAAGAATTGAATGAAGAGAAAATCGAAGCGCTGGTCGAAGAGTACCGTCAAAAACTCCTCAAAGAGAAAGAACAAAACCCGGAAAAACCGATGGATATCAACCAGATGGTGAGCGATTTTCGCAAACAGCTTCTCAAAGAGATGATGGAAGCGCAAAAAGCCGATCAGGAAAACCGACAAACTCAAAGCGCTGCATTGACAAGTCAAGATATTCTGGAAAATATGAAAGCAATCCGTAATGATGAGCAAAAATCTGGGATCGCTGAGATAGGATTTTTGGAACAGATGCTGAATGTATCAAATACCGAAGCCAAACGGAAATCTGCGGTATTCTAGTAGTTTAGCCGTTTTTTCAATATCTCCAGTTCTAAACCCGATGCAATCGGGCTCCATAACTCTGATTTCGGAAACGGGATCATTTCCCCTGTCCTGACATACCCTCGGCGCTCATAATATGCGATCAGCTCGCTTCGCTGGGTGATGACTTCCATGATGGCAGTATTGACTCCCCACAGACTATGTGCTTCGGATTCCGCGTAGGCTAGCAACCCTTTACCGATTCCGCTCCCTTGCATCGTCGGTTCGACGGCAAATAAGCCGAAATGGACACTCTTATCTTCACGATGGGCATGGAGTGTAGCGAGGATCGTTTCGTCCGATTGGGCGATGAGGATGAGGGAATTAGGATCATTCAGCAGTTGAAGCAGTTCTGTTTCATCGATTCGTGCACCGCTGAGGAGATCGGCTTCGGTCGTCCATCCCGCGCGGGAGCTATCACCGCGATAGGATCGGTTGATGAGGGAGGTGATGGCGGGGATGTCGTCGGTGGTGGCATGATGGAATGTCATAATGAGATTGTAGCATATCGGGGAGTAAGAGTGTTCTCATGCCAGTTCAGATTAGCTGATATTTATCGTACACTTATTGGAACATCGAACAAAAGCACTTGAGCGTTTTCCAGCGCTTCGATCGTATAACTTCCTGCCTCAGTGAGCTGTATTTCATCACGCCGTTCTAATATTTCTCCCTCAACCGAAATTTTGCCTTCGATGATGAAGATCAAAATGCCCCGATCGTTTTCGATTTGTGCAGTTTCCAGTTTTTCTCCACTCTCTAAAGAGGCGATAGATATCTGTGCATTTTGACGGATTTGGATCGAGTGGTCTCTCCCGTCGCCTGATATGAGCGTATGCCATCCTCGTGATCCCAATACCGATCTAAAATCGCGCTGTTCATAGCGTGGAGTATATCCGTGGGCATCGGGGAATATCCAGATCTGAAACAGTTCCGTATCGCTTTGTGCAGTCGCATGCTCGGAGTGGTAGATTCCGCTTCCGGCGGACATGTACTGGATTTCACCCTCTCGGGTTATCCCATGATTCTCTTCTGAATCACGGTGTTCGAGCGAGCCTTTGATCACGATGGTGACGATCTCCATATCACGATGCGGATGCATCCCGAATCCTGCTCCGGCTTGGATGGTATCGTCATTGATGACACGCAATGCCCCGAAACCCATCCGATCTCGGTTATGGTATTCGGCGAACGAAAAACTGAATCGGCTCGACAACCAGCCCAGTTCAGAGGTGCCACGTTCGTTGGATCGGTGGATACGTTTAGACATAGGGGATTCTCCTAGAGATTTTTCCAATTCTTGCAGAATGAGAGAAATATACTACTAATTAGTAATGTTGTCAATTTCTATTATTTCATCCCCCTCAAAGCCAAAAAAGCGCACAATCCCGCCATGAAAAAAGATTCATCCACCCTCTATTTTATCGGCATGATTGTCGCGATGCTCCTGTGGGGTGTAGCGTGGACGGCGGGCAAAGTTGCGGCGCATCATTCCAACGCTGAAGTAGCCGCATTTTGGCGCTATGCGTTCTCTCTACTATCGATTCTTCCGCTCATTTGGGTGATGAAATCGCCGCTCCGCTCCGATCGGCGGGGGATGATCTACATGATTAGCGCGGGATTGCTCACCTCGGTCTTTAACTATTTTTTCTTTGCGGGGCTGTTGCACGGTCAGGCGGGATTTGGAGGGACATTGGTCACCTCAGTTTCTCCGATCATAACCTACGTCCTCTCTATCGCGTTACTGGGGCTTCGCGTATCGATCAAAGAGATTATTGCCCTCACGGTAGGGATCATCGGTGCGTTGGTGCTGATGAGGGTTCCGAGCGAGGGGTGGGGATTTTTAGGCCTCGAAAATAGCTATTTCGTCGCAGCGGCATTGGTGTGGGCATTGGTGACGATTGTGTCGCAAAAAGCCTCCAAACATACTACGCCGATGCTTTATACGACGGTGGTGTTTGCCGTGGCGATGAGTACCAATCTCCTCTTTGCCCTGCCGTATCATCCTTTTGATTTTGCCCGTTATGACGCCACGTTTTGGTGGACGATCCTCTTTATCGGAGTTTTCCCCGGCACCCTCAGTACGGCTCTCTTTTTTGCTTCGGCGGGGAAGGTGGGGGCGCATCGGACGGGGGTGTTTATGTTTATCGTCCCTATCGGTGCGATCATCTCCAGTATATTCGTGTACGGTGAGCGTGTCGAACTCTCGACACTGATCGGGTGTGCGTTGGCATTTGCGGCGGTGGTGATTTTCAACGCCCGAAGAAAGAGCTAGGGTTCAGATACCCCGCGTTTTTTTGATCATCTCGTACGCGGCGTTGATCTCTTGGACTTTTTCGGTCGCTTCTTTGAGATATTCCTCCGAAGCCCCTTGCGATTTGATGATGTCCGGATGGTATTCGCGAACCAGCGCACGGTAGGCTTTTTTCACTTCGTCGTTGGTAGCCTCAGGAGTAACCCCTAGCAAAACATAGGCTTGATCGATAGAGCTCTCTTTGATACTGTGGCGGTGATATGAGCTGAAGCGTTCCATCATCGATGCGATGTCGTTTTCGCTAAATCCCATATAGTAGCCGATACGGCGTATCATCTCCTCTTCGCTTTGGCTCAGGGTGCCGTCGATGTAGGTGAGGTTAATCAAAAACTCCACCATTTTGAGCCGTTTGTGCGAATCGTTTTTCAGCGTATCATAGAGCGCCTGTGCGACACGGTCGAGATTGTGCGGGGCGTTTTTCTCTTCGTCGAAAATCTCTTTCAGGAGAGTTTTGGTTCGCGCGGGGTCGGGGAAGAGGGAACTGATGTCGTTGAACATATTGCTGATGAGTTCCGCTTCGAGTTCATCGACTCTGCCATCGGCTTTGGCGACTTTGGCACACAGTGCGGTAAAGAGCCCCAGTTCGCTATAAGCCAATGCCTCTTTGGTAAGTTTGAATCCGGCGAATTGACTGCGTGAATAGGTATGGGACTCGATTTTGACGTTTCGGGTCAGTAGATAAATAATGACGGCAATAACGACAAAAATTATGATTTGGGTCATTTGGATTCCTTTGAAAAATGGGTGTGGAAGTGTAGCGTGAGATGGCTAACAGTTCGTTATGAAGAGAGGTTAGAAGAGCTCATGTGCCCCCTGTTTCATGCTATACTTGACATTGGTTTAATATCATATATAATATCACTATGAAAATCGTTTTAGATACCAATGTAATCATAGCCGCACTAATGAGTCGA
The DNA here is from genome assembly GCA_964495485.1 of uncultured Sulfuricurvum sp. Taxonomy (GTDB): domain Bacteria; phylum Campylobacterota; class Campylobacteria; order Campylobacterales; family Sulfurimonadaceae; genus Sulfuricurvum. The sequence continues at coordinate 60,825 of CAZBVJ010000002.1, read as the reverse complement.
AACGGTATTTCGAATGCCTTGCTGATTAAGCTTTTTGAGACAGAAGAAAAAATCAATGTCGTATCCAACCCTTTGGTCTTGGAGATGGAGGCGGTATTGAAACGTGACGAAAATCGAATGCGTTGCGGTGGTTTGGACGATATAGCGATAGAATCATTTATCGATGATATGTGTCTGATCTTACATCATCAGAAAATAAACTTCCTGTGGAGACCGTTTTTGCACGATCCGCAAGACGATATGGTATTGGAGACGGCATTTAATGCCGGAGCCGAGATTATTGTGACCTATAATCTCAAAGATTTCAAGGGTGTGGAAAAATATTTCAACATTCGGGTTATGACTCCCAAAGAATTTTATCCCTTATTAGGAGGAAAATAATGAACTTTGCACTGCGGATTCCCGATTATTATCGACAAGAGATCGAAGCCTTAAAAGGTGATGTATCCATCAATCAGTTTATTATTTCGGCATTGAGTGAAAAGATTGCATCACTTCGAACAGAAGAATTTTTGCAAGAACGGGCAAACCGAGGTTCACGCGCTCATGCGCTTTCAATCCTCAAAAATGCTCCTGATGTGAAACCCGCTGAAGAAGATAGGCTTTAAAAAAAATAATGGCTACACAATAAGAGGTTATAGGTATCACCTGACCCTTAGTCCTCTTAGTCCTCGACACTGATTGGGTGTGGGTTGGCGTTTGCGGCAGTGTTATTGTTGAATATGAGAAAAGCGAAAGGAGCTAGATGAGTATTTATGCTTTGCAATCTCCCGCAGGCGGGTTTTTGGATGAAGATCTGGATCATTTTAATAAAGTTTTTGATGATTGGTGCGTACAGTTTGATAATTTTGAGGATGCTGCGCTCATTGCGAGTACCTTGGACAAGAAAAGATATGCCGAGGTCGTCGAAATCACTCCTCTGAGCTATCCCAAGTATTTTTTTCATAAATTACAAGGGATCATCCATGCGACACGTGAGGTAGAGGGGAATATCGTCTGTATTGTGGAACCTTTTATGGGATCGAATTTTCGTATCGCGGTGTGTAATTTGGAGACAAAAGCGGTGAGACTAACGGCAACAAAGTATAAAAATACGATAAGTGTCGAAGGTGCATTTGCGAACTTTACGATCAGAGATGACAAGGAATATGAATTATAGTAATTTGAAACAATTTAGTTTAGAATATAGTGATATAAATACCTTACAATCCCCTATTTAATGGAGTTTTATAGAATATTAATTAAATATAAAAAGCTAAATATTTTCTATTTGTAGATATTGACACTTTGAAACCTTTTAAGTACAATTTATCCATGAAAACTATTAAAAAAAGCACTGTTTTATCGGCTTCAAAAGAAATTTTAAATAAAATTAAAAAGCTTAAAACTGATACTGTTTGCCCGATTGTGCAAATTGCCGGAAACAGTGACAAAAATAGAGTCTATCTCTCTCGCTTGGCAGACATGGGTGAAATAGTCAAAGTGAAGCGAGGACAGTTTTATAAACCGACCAATAAAACACTCTACAAAGAATCCAACCGTACCGTAAAGCTGGATAAATCGATATTTGTCAATGATCTGTTTTGGAGCGTCAAAGACGGTTTTGAGATCAATGCGGCTGATTTGATTAAAGCGTATCTGCTCCATTACACCGAAGAAGATTTAATGGGGTTGTATACCCTTTTCGGATACAAAAGACTCCTCAGGGAGAGCTTGAAAATTTATAAAAAACGAACGGACGAAAACTACAAAAAAATACGGACGATCTTGGAGCGGTTTGAGAAGTGGAGATTAAATGACATACCGGACAAAAATGCCGCCGCGTTTAGAATCAATAGCGGTGACGATTTGGAAAACTATCACCTAAAGTTTATGGTGGATGGGATCAAACTGGAGTTTTCCCATTTCAGATCACCGATACAAAAAGCCATCTTGGACAATGCTTCGTTTCAGAGGTATGATGAGCATTCCAGTCTCAAAATTCTTTCTCTCAATGATATTATCGCACTCAAAATCGTTGCCCTTTTTAACCGACAAAAGACCCGAGATTTATTTGATGCTTCTATTATTCTGGAAAAAAACTTATTGGATATTGGAGAGCTGGAGAGAATCTATTCGTACGTGCGTGAGGGGAACAACACTATCCGAGACTATATCGCCACTTTTAGGGCTGTTGATGACGATGGAGATAATTCATTGGACTTTTTAGCGGAACATGAGTACTATAAAGCATTTGCAAAAAAGTCTCAAACGGAGCGTTTTGTCCATGCGAAAGAGATGTTTTTAGAACAATACGATCAAAAACAGAGCGGGATGTTATCGTCGCTTAAAAGAACAGCGGTGAAAAATAAAAAAGCGAGATGATTTAATTTGCTTTTTGTATTAAAAAATTGAAGATTGAATACTTGACCCCTAATCTTTAGAAGAGGGTATGCGTTTCCAACTCAGAGAGTGGAAAGTAGCCTGTCCCCTTTTTCTTTTTTCTATCGAATTAGAGATTATAGGTATCACTTGACCCCTATGGTTTATAATTCAAATCGAAATTCATCTGGGTGTTCATCATTAGGATAGTAAGCTTTTAGCTTATAGACTTTTGTACTAATAATATCTTCATCTATATCAATTCTTTCTTCTAACAATAAACCAAATACCCAAGGTCGAATAGAATTTTCGACATATTCTAAGGCAATTAAATTTCCTTCAGGAGTTTGTTTTTTCGTTATCTTAATGCTATCAGATAAACTAACTAATTCATTTATAAATTTCAATACACTCTGATCTAAATACAAAGAAGCACCGTTTATGCCTTTTTTTGATCCTAAGTTATCAAGAATATATGCTTTAGCTAAAGCTGTATTCATTTGAAGTTGTGCAGGATTGCTAATTACAACTGGATTACCAGTCATCTGTGCTATTTTTGAAAATCTCTCTTCAGGTCTAGTATAATTAAGAACAAAATCATCAATTCTTACTTCATTAAATGTATATTGGGCTTTTTCTCCAAATGCGACGACAGTTCTAGCACCTGGAAATCCTTGCTTCTTTTCTTTGATGTTTGCATAGATATGAGATTGAACGATATGTCTAAACCATAGTTCAACATAATGAAGAACATTTATCGCAGTACTTTCTGAAATCTCTGAAGGGAAATAAGTTTTAATTACGCCATCATTTAGTACAAACATATATTCATTTGAGATGCTAAAAAATTCGCTATGTATTTTATAAAAATCATCTAATCTATTTGTTACCGTTTGCCATTCTTGTGAAGTTAATTTCCAGTTGTTTTTTGTAAAATGAGAACTAAAACCTAATAAATCAGACCATGCACATAAATTGACTGAAATTGTAGATTCTAGCTTTTTTGATAGTTTGTCACCTAATGGACTTGAATATTGATTAGTATACATTTGATTTGTTAGGCTTCTTGGAGTTTGCTATCATAGAAATCAAGTTTGACCTCTAATTCTGATACTTGGCTTTCCACAAGTTCTACAACTTCTTTTGGAGAATCAAAGTATTTATCTTTTCCAAATTGTCGAAAGGCTTCAAGATCTTCACTCTGAAAAGGGTAAATGCCTCGAAAAGCTCTAGTTAATAAATTTATACACATATTTATCACCCTTGCTCCAGAGTAATCATGTTCATACCATTCAGCTCGTAATCCAAATTCAATTCTTTTTGATTTTGGAATTTCCCAATAGCGATCTTTGCAAATATTGACTCGATCGTATAGATCCCGAAGTCGCATTGCATAAATGCTATGACTTGCATTTTCACGCATATTAGCAAGAGATGTTAGTTCTATATTTGTTAGATTAGCTGCTTCAAATGCACCACTTTGAAAACCTGACTCAGAAAGCAATATACCTCTGTCGGCACCTACATCAGATACTATTTCTCTAAGTCCTAGAACGTGTAATTTATTCACAGGATGCTTCCAATACTTACATTCAACAACCCATGTAATGTCGAACCCAACATAATGTGATACAACCAGAACATCGATGTCATGATTAGTTCTAATACCTTTAACAGTAACATCTGTAGACGCATTTAGTCCTATTGAACGAAAATATTCAGCAGTATTTTCTTGATATTGTTTCCATGCTTTCATAATAAACTACCTGTTTTTATGTCTATCTATTTATTCATATACAAAATATACCATTCTGCTAGAAATATCCAACCAAAATTTTACGAATCGACATATTTTTAAACATTTTACGCTGTTTTTCATAAAATTATCATCTTAATACTTTAACACGAGGCAAAGCGAAAAAAGAGGACAATTTCCCCAATATTAGATAAGAAGCGCCAAGAAAAATGAAAATGACTGCCGAAAATTTCAACCTCACCGACTACTTCTCCCGCATCGGCTATGAGGGGGAAGTGCGTAACGATACCGCGACTCTCACCCAACTGATGCAGAGACAACTGCGCACTATCGTGTTTGAAAACACCGAGGTGCAAGCAGGTCGCATCCCCTCATTGGTTCCCGAAGATATCGTGAAAAAAGTGATTATCAATCGTCGCGGCGGGTACTGCTACGAGATCAACGGCGTGTTTGCGATGGCACTCACCGCCATAGGTTTTGAGTGGTACTTCGCGGGGGCAAGGTCGATGCTCTATCCGACCCGCCGTCCCAAAACCCACATGGTGGTGATTGTCCGCGTCGAGGGGAATGACTATCTGTGTGATACGGGATTTGGCGGATACGCTCTGCGCTCTCCGATGGTGATCAAAGAGGGGGAAGTGAGTCAAGACGGTGATCGTTTCCGACTCGAAATACTGGATGGCGAGTACGTACTCGGTGCGATGGTGCAGGGGGAGTGGCAGCGTCTGTACGGCTTTGTGTTACAGCCGCAGGAGTGGATCGAGTTTAGCCTCGCGAACTATTTTAACGCGACGAGCCCCGATACGATTTTTACGCAGAAGAAATTGGCGATTCTGCAAACCCCTAATGGGCGTAAAATCCTCGTGGACAATCAGTTAAAACTCATCGAAGAGGGAAAAGTGGACGTTTTAGAGGTCTATTATGAGACGGCGCTAAAAGAGTATTTTGGGTTGGAGCTGTTTAGATAATCAGGGAATGATTAGGAATTTTTTCCAATTTAGAATGTATAAGACAATATTTGTAATCTGTGATAATATAGTAAACAAGAAACGTTAGCAAAAAAGGCAGCGTATAGCAATGATAAATATTGAAGACTACAAATTCAGTGATTTGGTAGATATTGCCGCATTTGATAGGCTGATGGAGAGTTTATACAAAGCGACGGGGATTCCCTACGGATTGGTTGCCGAAGACGGCGAACTCCTTTCTCAAGTAGGCTGGACGGATGCCTGCGCCCTTTTTCATCGAGTCAATCAACAAACCAATCAACAATGTCTGGAAAGCAATATCGAGCTGATGCAGAGTCTGCACGATGGAGCAGTCGCGTGTGCCAAATGTAAAAACGGTCTGATCGACTATGCAACACCGGTAGTCATTGAAGGACGCCGTTTGGCGACGTTGTTTTTGGGACAAGTTTTGAATGAGGCACCGGATATGGCGTTTTTTCATAAACGGGCCAAAGAATTCGGGTATGATGAAAACGCGTACCAAAAAGCGATTCAGGCAGTACCTATCGTTACCAAAGAACAGATGGAATCGTTGATGGAATGTATGGTCGGGATGGCTCAGATGTTGGCATCAAGCGGTTTGTCACGACTTCGGGAAAATCAGATGGCGCATGATCTGAACCGGAGTACTGAACAGCGCATAGCATTGGAAGATATTTTGGACTCTTCTCCCATCGGGATCGGTTGGTCACATCTCAATGGAAAGATTGAGTATATTAACCACCAATTTACAAAATTATTTGGTTATGTATTGGAAGATATTCCCGATATTGATACATGGTATCGTAAGGTTTATCCTGATGCAAACTACAGAGAGAACGTTGTCATACCGTGGTATAAGTCGGTGATCTCAGCGTACGAGAAGGGTACGACTCCTCCTGAACTGGAATGTAATATTACGTGCAAGGATGGAAGTGAACGGCATATCGTCGTTCGTGTGTCGTGGGTTGGTGACAAACGGCTGGTGAGTTTCAGCGATATGACCGCACATTGGCGAAGCGAACAGCGAAATCGATCCCATGATGCCATGCTCGAAATGGTGGCAAAAGGTGTACCCATCTCAGACATACTCAATGCTATCGTTCAAACTATCGAAAGCGAGGATCCAACCGCTCTGTGCAGTATACTCTTGTTGGATAAAGAGGGGAAACATCTTTTGACCGGAGCGGCCCCCAGTTTGCCTGTGTTTTACAATAACGCAATCAACGGTGTCGAGATCGGTATGGGAGTCGGTTCTTGCGGTACTGCCGCTTATCTGGGCAAAAGGGTTATCGTCGAAGATATTATGAATCACGAGTATTGGCAACCGTATGCATCGCTGGCTCAAAGTGCCGGATTGGGATCATGCTGGTCTGAACCGATTGTTTCAAGCGATGGCACTGTGTTGGGAACGTTTGCTATTTACCACACCGCCCCGACACAATTGCAGAAAAGCGATGTTGAGAGGATCAGTTTTGCCGCAAACCTGGCTGCGGTTGCCGTAGAACACAGCAAGACACGTGCAGAACTGGAGCGCAGAGCCTATTCAGACTATCTGACAGGATTGCCAAACCGTCGTTATTTTATCGAAGAGGCTGAAGTTGAGCTTTCACGTTTCCATCGATACGGTGGAGAAATATCATTGATCATGTTTGATATCGATCGGTTTAAACAGGTCAACGATGAATACGGGCATAGCATCGGGGATCGCGTCTTGCAGAAAATTGCCGACATTTGCCGCGCATCGCTGCGTGATATCGATATTATCGGTCGTATCGGAGGTGAAGAGTTTGCCATTCTTTTACCGCATACGGGTGCAGAGGAGGCTAAAAAAGCTGCTGAGCGATTGCGCATTGCTATTGCCGAAGAAGAGATAATGATGAGTGAAACGACAAAATCGAAGGTAACCGCTTCGTTTGGAGTTGTGGCTTTGCATGATGGGAATTTCAGTATTGATGAGTTGCTCAATCAGGTAGATAAAGCCCTCTATGAGGCAAAAGAGAGCGGACGCAACCGCGTATGTATGGCAAAAATAGAATAATCTATAGGAATCATGGTTCGGCTGAGTTTAACGATTTAAGCGCCTAAAGGGGATATCGCAGATGTTTCGTATATGGATCTTATGTTTCAATTTCTTTCTCTATGCCTCTGAACCAAATTTCGGTAAATTTGATGGCACGGCTGTCATCGTCGATCTCAATACTTCAATGAAAACCGTGTACGGAACTCACGCTGATGAACGGGTGAATCCGTGCTCTACGTTCAAAATCCTCAACTCCATGATTGCACTCGATAGCGGTGTCGTGCGGGATGAAAACGAGACGATAGAGTGGGATGGAGTGGTGCGGGAATATCCGTTTTGGAATCAAAATCATAAGATGCGTTCTGCAATAGCGGTATCGACGGTATGGTTTTATCAGGAACTGGCACGTCGCATCGGAGCGGAGCGGATGGCGGAAATGGTAGCAAAAGCCCGTTATGGGAACGGCGATACCTCGCAAACCCTCACTACGTTTTGGCTGGGTGGTGGAAGTCTCACAATATCTCCGAACGAGCAAACCGATTTTCTCTCCCGACTGGTGCGTAATCAACTCCCATTCTCTCCGCATTCACAGAGTGTTGTAAAAGATATTATGGTCCTTGAAAAGAGTAATGATTACGTATTGGCAGGAAAAACGGGAAGCTGTGGCGGAATAGGATGGTTTGTCGGATTTGTTGAAGATGCTAACAGTACAAAAGTTTTTGCTTTTAATATCCGAGGTGAGGGTGCCAACGGTGTGGAAGCGAAAAAGATTACACTGAATTATTTCAAACCCTAATAACACAAAGGCAGTATGCATGAACCTCGAAAAGCTCAAAGAAGCCGAAGCCAATTTTTTCGCCTTTTATCCCAAAGGGATTGAGGATGAGGGATTGTTACCGATCATCAAACGGCACAACACCGAGAAGATCGGGAAAAATGTGGAGGAACTGTTTGCGCCCGAGCGGTTTCAAAACGGTGATGAAATAGGTGAGAGCTTTGCGAAAATCGTCTCAAAATCGACCCTTATATCGCTGTTCGAGAAGCCAAAAATACGCGATATGATCAAAAATATGAGTATGGATCAGCGCGATATGTTTGCCATCGCATTAAAGGAATTGATTCACGGTAAAAAAGAGCGGGGATTTGAGATGATTGTCGAGGTACTCGCGATGTATGGATTAGCAAAATGGTCGATTGTGACACTGATCCCCTACTATTACGACCGAGAGAAGAACTTCTTTATCAAACCCACGACGACCAAAGATATTATCAAATTTTTCGAGATCGGCGGGATCATCTACAAACCGCGTCCGACGTATGAATTTTATGAGCGTTACACCCATATCCTCACAGAGATGCGTGCGCAAGTCAGCCCATTAATCGGTAAAGACAATGCCGCATTTACGGGGATCTTGATGATGGCAATGGGGAAATAATATGACACCTACTCGATGCGGATGGGTCAACCTGAGTGATCCGATCTATGTTGCCTATCATGATGAAGAGTGGGGAAAATCTCTACATGATGATCACTCACTCTTTGAATTGTTTTCTCTGGAGACGCAATCAGCAGGTCTGAGCTGGCTGACGATCCTCAAAAAACGCGCAGGGTATCGGGAAGCTTTCGAGGGATTTGATTTGGAGCGGGTAGCGCGATATTGCGATGAGGATATTGAGAGGATTCTCCAAAGCGGATCGGTTATCAAAAGCCGTCCGAAAATCGAAGCGATTATCAGCAATGCACGGGGTTTTGTCCAAATCAAAAAAGAGTTTGGTTCCTTGGATGCGTATTTCTGGGGAAAAGTGGATGGGAGGGCGATTATCAATGATGTGAGTGACTATCGAACTGCGGCTTGTACGTCTGATATATCGGATGCAATCACCAAAGAGCTGAAAAAGAGGGGCTTTAAATTTATCGGTTCCACTACCATCTATGCCTTTATGCAGGCGTGCGGGATGGTGGATGATCATGAGAACGGGTGTTGGTGTAAAACCCGATGAATCCCTCAAAAGTTATTCGAGAAAACGTAACCAAATTGACCGATTTACCTAATATCGGCAAATCGCTTGCGGAGGATCTCAGACGTATCGGCATTGTGACACCGGATGATTTGATCGATCAGGATCCGAAAGATATGTATGATCGCTTATGTGATGTCGATGGATGTCGCCATGATCCGTGTGTATTGGATGTTTTTATCTCCATCACCGATTTCATGAACGGAGCAGAGCCTAGAGTGTGGTGGGATTATACCGCCGAACGGAAAAAACGTTTCGGTAATGTATCAGCGATTGTTTGATGAGATGAAAGCGTGCTCTAATTTCAACAAAAACTCTTTTCGCCACAACCCACCGCTATAACCGCCGAGTCCTCCTCCGCTTGCAATAACACGATGGCAGGGAATGAGAATCGCGATAGGATTTTTTCCGTTGGCATTGGCAACGGCACGTGTCGCTTTGGGATTTCCAAATTTTTTGGCTTCCTCTGCATAGGAGATCGTTTGTCCATAAGGGATGGTTTGCAAGATTTTCCAAGATTGTTGTTGAAATGGTGTCCCTGTGGGGGCGAGGGGGAGGGTGAAAATTTGACGTTTTTGTCCAAAATATTCGGTCAATTCGGTCTGTAACTGTACTAAAAGTGGGTGATTTGAGATCTCATAAACAGTCGTTTTATCGGCAAAATCAAGTGACAAAATAGCACTATCACTGGATTGGGCAATCATGGAGCCGATAGGGGTAGCAATCAAAGATTGGTATTTCATTTGGATATTATAGTTTGTTTCGTATGATTAGCCCCTTTTAGCCTAAGCACGTTATACTTTTTTAAAAAGAAGTTTTGATGCCTATCCCTATCCTTTCATTCGAAAATCTTGATCTGAGCTATGAGCTTACCCCTGTTTTAAAAAATATTTCACTTCGTATCGATAGCGGGGAGCACTGCGTTATCCTCGGAGCGAATGGTTCGGGCAAATCGAGTCTCATAAAACTCATCACCAGTGAACTCTATCCCTCCTACAAACAAGAGCCGTTTCATCGTGAGATACTAGGTCGTGAGCGTTGGGCGATCACCGAGTTGCGTCAACATATCGGGGTGGTGACGAATGATTTGCATAGCCGTTTTGCCTATGAACGAGAGAATCTGAGCGGTTTCGAGACGGTACTGAGCGGTTTTTTCGGAACACTAGGGCTATTTGATCATCTTGTCGTAGAGATGGAACATTTAGAGGGTGCCGTGAACGCGATGAAACGCTTAGGGATCGAGCATCTGCGCGATAAACCGCTGAGCCAAATGTCAACGGGAGAACTGCGAAAATGTATCGTTGCCCGTGCACTGGTTCATCCCGTAAAAGCGATCTTGCTCGATGAACCGACGGTGGGGTTGGACATCAAAGCGCAAATCGATTTTATCGAGATGATTCGCTCTCTCGGAGCGGGTGGGACGACGGTGATCCTCGTCACCCATCATATCGAAGAGATTTATGAGGAGATCAGCAAAGTGGTGCTGCTCAAAGAGGGGCGTATCATCGCTCAGGGGAGCAAAGAGGCGGTGCTCAACAGTGCCAATCTCTCTGAGACGTTTGATATAGGGTTAGAGGTGCGTCAAGAGCAGGGGCGATATTGGGTTCGCCCTGCAATGCATTAGAGATAGCTGACCAGTTCAGAGAGTTCAGAGCGGTGAAGCGGCGGTTGTTCGTTGACGCGGTAGCCGAACGGTACCAACAAAGCAACACCGTAAACCGACGTATCGATCCCCATGATTTTCTCTACCGCTTCACGATCAAATCCCTCCATAGGGCATGAATCGATCCCGATCGATGCGGCGGCAGACATCATATTGGCCGCCGCGATATAGACCTGACGTGCCGACCAGCACTCCAACACTTCATCACTGCGTGGATCGATCCATTGGCTGTACATTCCTAGTAGTGCATCGGGATAATGAAATTTTTCAAATTCACTTTGGATGTAGCCATCGGTACTGCGGACATTTTTCTTGTAAGCGATAGCGATCAACTCCGATGAGGTCGTGATTTGCGGCTGATTCCATGCCACGGCTTGGATCGCTTCGCGCATAGCGGTGTCACGGATCACAAAAAACTGCCATTGCTCCATCCCGAACGAGCTTGGGCTGAGGCGTCCCGCTTCGAGGATGAAGGTTAAATCCTCGTTACTCATAGTTTTAGTCGTATCGAACAGTTTGCACGCATGGCGGAAGTGCATCGCTTTTTCAAAATCGTTTCGCATTCGTTGTCCTTTTAGGGTTTGTTTGCGGAGATTTTATAGTATACTATCATAAGTGTCAAGAACGTACTAAAAAGTACTGTACTAACCAAAAGGTAACTATATGAATTGTGAAACTCGCTTTAGCTGCCCCTTTGAACTCACCATAGAACTGATCGGGGGAAAATGGAAAGGGTTGATTTTGTGGCATCTGCTGGATAAAAAGGTGCTTCGCAACGGTGAGATGCTGCGTCTAATGCCGAATATCACTCAAAAGATGCTGACACAGCAACTGCGTGAGATGGAAGAGAACGGCTTGGTCAATCGTGTTATCTATGAGCAAGTCCCCCCTAAAGTGGAATACTCTCTTACATCGCACGGTGAAGCACTACGTCCCATTCTCAATCAAATGATCGAGTGGGGGATCAATTATGCGCAGGATAAAAATATTGTCATTGCGTGTGGTAATCAGTAAAAAGGGAAAAACAGGTGAAAAATACAACACTCAAACAAATTGCCATTATTGCCGCGACAGTAGTGTTATGTGAACATAGCACCTATGCGGGTCCGCTAAGAGATATTTTACAAAAAAGAGTGGAAGAACATAAAGGCTCTTTTAAAATAAAAGAGAATGCGCTTATGGATGTTGCTTACGGCAAAGATAAAAAACAGAAGATGGATATTTATCTCCCAAATAACCCAGTGAACGCATCTATAATCGTTATGGTACACGGCGGAGCATGGAAAATCGGAGACAAACGGATGGATCGTGTTGTGGAAAATAAAGTGGCACGCTGGAATCCAAAAGGGGTCATATTTATATCAATTAACTATCGTTTATTACCTGATGCCGATCCGCTCAAACAAGCCGAAGATGTTGCGAATGCACTTGCTTATGTTCAACGGAATGGGACTAAATGGGGTGGTGATCCTCGAAAAGTTGTCTTGATGGGGCATTCTGCGGGAGCCCATTTGGTCTCGTTGGTCAGTGCCGATCCTGCACGATACAATAATCTCAAAGCGTGGCTTGGTACAGTCTCGCTAGATAGTGCGGCGATGAATATACCAACTGTGATGGGTCGAAAACATTACGATTTTTACGATGAAGCGTTTGGAAATGATTCGACATTTTGGGAAGCAGCATCACCCTTTCATCGTTTAAAATCCAATGCAATCGATACGATGCTCGTATGCTCAACCGAGCGTCCGGACAAACCGTGCGATGAACTTGCCGGTTATGTTCAAAAAGCAAAATCGATGGGAATCCGTGTGGAAGTTCACCCCGAAGCCAAGAGCCATAAAGAGATTAATGAAGAGTTGGGGCTGGAGAGCGATTACACCAAAGCAGTAGAAACATTTATCCGCTCGGTGGGAATAGCGCTCTAATCGTCCAGCTTTTTGATCGTATAGAGCTTACGAATTTTGTTATCCAGCGGTGCGAGCACTTTGTAGAGTGCCGGAACGACGAGGAGACTGGTGAGCGTCGAGAGGAGCAATCCGCAAATGACGGCAACCCCCATCGGTCCTTTGACCCCAGAACCTTCTCCGACCGAGAGCGCCAGAGGGAGCATTCCAAACACCATCGCCGTTGTCGTCATCAAAATCGGGCGTAACCGTGCCACACCCGCTTCGATGATCGATTCATCGAGATCCCGTCCGTCGTGGTAAAGACGGTTGGCGGCATCGACGACGAGGGTGGAGTTTTTCCCGACCAGTCCGAGCAAGAGCATCAGCCCCATCATACTAAAGAGGGACATATTCATCCCTGCCGCCCAGAGACCGATAAATGCTCCCGTAAAGCTCAGCGGCAAGGCGCTCATGATGATAATCGGCTGAAGCGGTGACTCGTAGAGCGCGGCGAGGATCAGATAGATCATGATGACCGCCGCACCGATAGCGACGCCGAATGCATCGTTACTTTGTTTCATGTATTTGGCATCGCCGTCGTACTCAAACGATACACCCTCGGTGAGCCATTCGCTTTGGCGCTCATTGACGATGTTGACCAGTTTATCGAGCGGCAGGGCTTTGGTGATATCGCTTCCCACCAGCACTTTTTTCTGGCGGTCGAATCGTTTGATCGTTGAGGGTTCGGTAGACGTAGTTATACTTACCACCGATGAGAGGCGAATCGTAGAGCCGTTATCAGCCCTAACGGTGAGGGTATCGAGAGTGGAAGCATCGGTGCGCTGATCATCGCTTAGGTGCATCATCACATCGTACTCTTTTCCCTCTTCACGCATAAAGGTGACCGTGTTTTCGCCCGAATAGGCACTGGCGATGACGCGGGCGATCTCATCGACACTGACCCCGAGACGGCGGGCATTTTCGGTGAGCACTTTGATGGAGAGTTCTGGTGCTTTGGGTTGGATATTGCTTTGAACATCCGTTGTCCCCTCGATCGAGCGAAGCATCGCCATCAGTTTTTGCGCCGATTTTTCGGCATCTTCGGCACGTTGCGCTTTGAGGATGATTTGTAGCGGCGTGTTTATCTCATATCCCGCGACGTCGTTGACTTCGGTGACACTGGTGGAGGTGAACCCTTTGATACTCTCCAAGATACGCCGTGTCTCGTCCATCACCTCTTTTTGGCTCCGTTGGCGCTGATCGATAGGTTTGAGATGGACGTACATAGAGGCTTCATTCGCTTTTTGATCGGTGCCCCGTCCAACATAGAGGGTGCAGTATTGTACCTCTTCGAGGGAGCGAATACGGCGCTGGGCATCAAGAGAGAGGGCTTTCATCGCATGGATGCTGGTTCCGACAGGAGTTTTGATCGTGATGTCGAATTGGCTTTTATCCTCTTTAGGCATAAAGACCATTCCCAGTGTTCCAGAGAGGACGATGGAGAGCATAAATACCCCTAACGCCGCGAAGAGAGTCGTTTTGCGATAATGCAACGCTTTAGCGATGATGCGGCGATAAGCTTCTTCGAGGGCGACGAAAAAAGGCTCGCTCTTATGGTAAAAACGGCTGTGCTCCCCTTTGGCGATCTGAGAGGCGATCATTGGGATGAGGGTGATGGCAATGATAAACGAGATGACGATAGCGGCGATGATCGTCACCCCAAAACTGGTAAAAAACCGTCCGACGATCCCGCTCATATTGGCTACCGGGACGAAAACGGCGAGGAGCATAGCGGAGATAGCAACGATCGAGAAGATAATCTCCCCAACCCCCTCGATCGCCGCATTGAGACGATCCCGTCCCGCTTCGAGCCGTTTGAAGATATTTTCGATGACGACGATGGCATCGTCGATGATGATCCCGATGGCAAGGGTGAGGGCGGTGAGGGTGAGGAGATTGAACGTTTGACCGCTCCATCCCATGATGGCCAAAACGCCCAAGATTGATACCGGCAACGATATGGCGGCGATGAGGGTGAGGGTGAGATTGCGTAAAAAGAGAAAAATGACGAAAGAGGCCAAAAAGGATCCCAGCAGTAGGTCAAACTGTACCCCTTTGAGGGTATCTCGGATATATCCCGTCGCATCCTGAAGCGGAGAGAGACTCATCGATGGTTGCAGTGCTTGAAGGGCAGGGAGTTCTTTGCGCACCGCATCGGCGATAGCGATCTCATTAGCTCCCGTCATTTTTTTGACCATCAGCAATACACCCGTTTTTCCATCGAGTGCGGCGTAGCTTTTTTCTTCGGCGAGAGAGTCTTCGACGGTGGCGACATCTCCGAGACTTAGACCTTCACGGATACGCAAATGTGCAAGCTCATTGGGAGTTTTGGCGTCGTTGTCGACGAGGAGACGGTTCTCATGGGTTGATGAGATCGTCCGACCTCCGTCAAGCCGAACGTTTTGGGCGCGAATAACGCCGATCAGATCGGTCAGTGTCAGATTGTATTTTGCCAGTAGGGCAGGGTCGGGAGTGATGAGGATTTGCTTTTTGCGTAAACCAGAGATGGTGACGCCGCCTACCCCTTCGATCCTCTGTAAGCGTGATTTGAGCACTTCATCGGCGTGCTTCATCACCGCTTTGGTGTCGTTACCCTGTAAAAAGAGGGTGATGACGGGATTGGCATCGAGTGAGTGTTTGTCGACGATGGGTTTATCCACTTCGGTAGGGAGCTGAACGCTCGCAACTTTATCACGGACGTCATTGACTGCTTCATCGAGGGGTTTGGAGAGTTGAAATTGGGCGACAACGACGCTGTAGTTTTTAGAGCTGTCCGAACTGAGGGTCTCCAGTCCCGAAATACCGCTGAGCGCCTCTTCGATTTTGTCGGTTACCTTGCTCTCGACGATGTCGGCATTCGCCCCTTTATAGGTAGTGGTGACGATAACAATCGGAAAATCGACGTTCGGATAGAGCGCCGAGGGCATGGAAGAGCGCTCGACCAGACCGAAAAAAATGATCGCAAGAGCGAACATCACCGTCGTGATCGGGCGGAGGATGGCAAATTTGTACATACTCTCTCCTAGTGCCCGCGAATCTGGCCGTCACCGAACGTACCCGAACGCAATCCCATTCCATCCGCTTCGGCGGTCATCTGACGCGTTTTCGGATCGACTGTAGGGTAGATTTTGGTGATACGGGTGCATTTTCCCGTGTTGCGTCCATCGATGCTCGGGCAAAACGTATCGCCTATTTTGACATTTTGGGCATATTTGGAGTCATAGCGGATCAATAGTCGGCTTTGGTCGCTGACGAGTTTAAAGAGGGGCGATCCCCCCATTGTCGTCACATAGTCCCCCACTTCGATATTTTTTTGGGCAATACTGCCTGAAAACGGAGCATACAGAGACATTTTGGAGAGTTTTTGGGTTGCAAACGCTACGGAGAGACGGGCACGTTCACGCCCTGCGAGTTTGGCATCGAGTTCGCTTTTGAGTTTTTGGAGGGTGTTTTTATCGAACACCTGAGCACTTTTTTCGTACCGTACGTATTGGTCACTCAAAAAGGTGCACTCTTTGTCGAGCGCTTCGAGATCGGCTTTCGCCATTTTGAGAGACAACGCCTCTTCGCTATTTTCGAGGGAGACGAGCAAGGAGCCTTTTTTGACACGGTCCCCTTCACGGGCATTGAGTGTTTTGACGATTCCCGACGCATTCATCCCCAACTGGGCTTCACGGTAGGCTTGAACATCGAACGTCGCATAGACGTCTGCAAATAGTGATACGGCGCAGAGTGTAGAAATTAGGGTAAATTTGGTCATTGTTTTTCCTCTATTAGGGTCATAAGGTCGGTACCGAGCGCATGGGCGGCATTGGCTTTGGCAATTTGGAGAGCATTGAGGGCATGGTGCGCTTTGGCACGGGCATCGCTGAGGGCTGTGAGTTCGCTTAGATAATCGGTAGTGTTAAGCAAGCCCGCTTCAAAACGGGTTTTGATCGTGATAAATGCCTCATGGCGGGCATCCTCTTCGGCACGCGCGGCGTTCAACGCATTCTGGGCGCTCTGTATATTCAAAAACGCGATATCGGCATCGTTTTGGAGTTTGCGTGTTTTGTAGTCAAACATTTTTTGAGCTTTCAAGGTATCGATACGCGCCTGTTCCCGTTCTTGGGAAATTCGTCCCATATCAAAGAGGGTCATCGAAATCTTCGCCGATATTTCGTTTTGATTTTCGGGTTGAATATTCATCCCACCCATCGTGTCGTAATCGTTGTAATTGTAGGCTTTATGTTTCGCTCCGACACTGAGCGTTGGGAGATAGGTGTAGCGATCTTCGGTATGTTTGAGGATATCTATCGAAGCTCGATCACTTTGGAGATCGTGGCGCATCATCCCGCCCGTTGAGATATCACGTAAAGGTTGAAACGTAATCGGCTCACTCACCAAAGTCCCACTCAGGAGTTCGAGTTGCTTTCGGTTTTTTTCGAGGAGGGTTTTGAGTTGATGGGCATCATAATCGGCGTTTGAACGCGATGCGATCAGCGATTTGAGGACATCTTTGGTTGAGAGCTCGTTTTGTACCAGAACTTCGAAGCGCTTGACCTGTGCATTAAGCTCTTTTTGTTTTTCCGCTATCACTTCTAGACGCATCCGTGTATCGAGATAGTCGTAATAGGTGGCTATCGTCTCCAATAATACGTTTTGACGCTCCTGTTCAAAGCTTTGAAACGCCCCCTCTTTGTTGGCGTGCAAAGCATCGAGGAGCGCTTCGCGTCGAAATCCGTCAAACACGGTAATCTCGGCACCGAGTTCGAGCCCTTTGATTGTTTTGGGCTCAAAATCGGTTGCTTTGTCTTTTCTTTGATAGACTCCGGAGGCGGTGATTGTCGGAAAATAGGCTGTTTTAGCCTCATCCAAAAGGGATTGGGATTTCTCAATCTCCAAACGTGCCGATTCGATACGAAGATTGTTTTTCGTATGAGAGAGGAGGGTAGAGAGATCATCGCCCCACAACGAGGCGGCGATTCCAAAGAGGATTAAAGGGTATTTCATCGGTGTCCTCGACCTAATAATTGAAAATATGTTGACAATGTTAACATTATATGTGAACAATGTCAACATAATGGAGACAATTATGGTACAATTTGGCTATGAATGTAAAAAAAGCCTCAACGTATCATCACGGCAATCTGAAAGAAGCGCTCCTAACAACCGCATTGGATATGGTAGAGAGCGAAGGTCTCGATGCGATTACCCTTCGTGAACTTACCCAAAAACTTGGTACGTCGCGCAGTGCCGTTTATCGCCATTTTGAGAGTAAAGAGGATTTGATCAAAGGGGTTATCGAGCGTGGGTATGCCGGACTCGATGAACTTTTTACCCCTATTTTCCGCGATCAAAATTACAGTGTCGAAGAGCGTTTTGAACGGATGAGCCGCGCGTATTTGAAGTTTGCGATGGAACATCCCAATCTCTATCGACTTCTTTTCGGTGAGCGGTTTCGCGAAGAGCGTGAGGGGATTTGCGATTATCGGGACGAAACACAGGCAACAGGGCTGTATGCTCTCATCGGATTGCTCCTAGAAGCGCAGGAAGCCGGAGTGATCGAAAAAACCGATCCGATGATTCAGGCGGCGACGATTTGGGCATCGATGCACGGACTTGCATCCTTGCTGATTGATGGACATTTGATGATGAGCGACAATCTCGAAGAGATTTACCGACATATGTACCTTTCGTTATTACGGGGACTCGGGACGAGGGGATAGATCGATGGAGTGGTCGGAACGTGTTGCGATAGGGATCATACGAAATGCCGCCTCCCGCTATCTGAATCTGAAACCTTTTGATGGCGATCTCCCCCCTGCACCGGATGATCATCCCCGATTGCTCTACATCCATATTCCTTTTTGTCTCACACTGTGCCCCTATTGCTCTTTTCATAAATTCCGTTTTGATGAAACCAGTGCCAGAATCTATTTTAAACTATTGCGTGAAGAGATGGTCAAAATTTCCGATCGGGGATATCGGTTCGATGCCCTTTATTTCGGTGGAGGGACAACCACCGTTCTGCCCGATGAACTTTCCCTTACGATTGACAAAGCCAAAGAACTGTTCGACATACGGGAAGTTTCGTGCGAAAGCGATCCGGCCCATTTGATTGATCTCGAAAGTGCCGAATTGGAGGAAAAAATCGATCGTCTCTCGATCGGAATTCAGAGTTTCAACGACGAACATCTCCGTAAAATCGGACGGTATAAAAAGTTCGGTTCAGCAGAAGAGCAATACAAGGCGGTTGAGAAAGTGCTGGATCGCTTTAAAATCGTCAATGTCGATATGATCTACAACTATCCCGCCCAAAGTGAACAGCAGCTGCACCACGAGCTCGATACGCTGATGCGATTGGGAGCGTCACAGGTGACATTCTATCCGTTGATGTATGCACCGCATATTCGGGAGAAACTGAGCCGGATGTGGGGGGAACTCGACGATGATAAAGAGACGCGCATGTACGAAATCATTGCCCAGCGGATGGGCGAACGATATATTCGACGTTCCGGATGGGCGTGGTCGTTGCGCGGAGAGGGGATAATCGACGAATATGTTATCGAGCGGAGCGAATACATCGGTATCGGCAGCGGAGCGTTTAGTTTTATCGGCGATACTCTCTATGCCAATACGTTTTCCCTCCCCGAATACGCTCAACGTCTCCATGATAATCGTTTAGCCATGACCCACGCCGCGACGTTTCCGCCCCGTGCGATCAAACAATATCGGATGATGGTGGAGGGGTTCGGATTGGCGCCGATGGATCATTCGCTGTGGCCTGAACAGTGGCTATTGCGTTTGGGGGGGATGATACGTGAGAATAGACTAACCCCCAAAGGGGTACATCTCTTTTCGCTGATGATGCGCGAATTTTATAACGGGATGGACCATGTACGCGAAACGATGCGCCGAAATCTAAAAGAGGAGGACGGCTATATTGATCCGTCTCTTGATGTACGTAAATAGAGTTGTCCCCGACAATCGACCACGGATCGTGTCCCGTCGCACGCTCGTATCGCTTTGCCGGTTGTGAGGGAATAGGTTCCGAAATCGGTTTTCAAAAAATCATCTTCGATACGGAGGAGAGTGATGGTTTTGATACACTCATCTGAGTGGGCATTTTTCTCTTTGTGTGCATAGACCCATAGCAACCTAGAGGGGAGCGGCAGCGAGCGGACGAGATTGGGATCCCACTCTTGGAGTGCTCCGAATTGGGTTAATTGAGTCTCATTGATATTACGATACGGTCGCATAGATATCCTGAATCAAAAGTTTGATCCGGATATGCATATCCAGTTCTTAGAGGAGGGTAACCCCTAGGTCTGCGGACTCTTTGAGAGCGTTTTGCGCCCGTGAGATAATCGTCGAGATATCCTCGTGTTTGATTTGTACGGTTGTGCCGATTCTCATACTCATGGCGCTTAGGTGATGAAATGGCTCTTCACGCATCACGACCAACAGTTTGCGGCTGAATTTCATCGCATTTTCGGCTGAATCGACAAGATAGGCTAACATAAATGTCTTTTTAGTCCACCGTACGAGCATATCGCTTTGGCGTATGTTGGATTTGATGCTTGAACTAAAATCGTGCAGATATGTATGGGCATCTTCATCGCTGCATAACAGTTCGACCATCGTGATACCGATCAGTTTTTTGTTGAAAATCGCCGCGTCATAAAAACTTTTTGCGGTATGGATAAAGTACTCTTTGTCATACGCACCGCTCTCTTTGTCGATACTGACGTCATTTTCGATCATAATCCGTTTGATCAAATCCTGAGAGATATCGGTAAAACTCAAAATCGTGTATCCCGGTGCAGGTATCTCGACCGATACCGAAAAGGCATGAGGTTCGATACGGTAATCGAGCATACTGATGATACGATCCAGCTCATCCATCTCCATTAACTCGCTAACCCATTCGTCAGGATTGTTTACTTTGCCGAGATGAAAATAGCTCTCATGCGGAACAAAACGGTTGGTCAGCGATCCGAATTCCCGTAAAAAATGTTTGACCGAGGTGACGTTGGCAAAATCGAGAAAAGCTTTATTGAGGAGAAAAAGCTCGTTGTTGTGGAGTAATACAATCAGATTTTTTTGTGAATTGATCGCCGATAAAAAAAGCTGGGTACATACATGGTCTTCTTCGATCAGATTTAATTCTTCATTATCCATATACACCCTTTATCGAATATGGTGTAATCATATCATAAGGAATTGAGAATTGTGAAAGGTTAGTGAGAAAGGGTCTTAGTTGACCACTTTCTCGTTGGTGTAGGCATAGGTAGAGGAGATAGAACGCAATCGTTCGACCGCTTTGGTGAACACCTCGATGGTGTAGTCGATCTCATCGCTCGTCGTGAAGCGGCTGAGGCTCAGGCGGATCGCCGTATGGGCGAGTTCGGGGTCTTCGCCGATGGCACTCATGACGGGATTGGCTTCTAGCGATTCAGAGGCACACGCACTTCCCGTCGAAGCGGCGATTCCGGCGCGGTTGAGATCCCACAGCATCGCTTCCCCCTCAATACCGCGTACCGAGATGAGGATCGTATTCGGGGTGCGGCGGTTACGGTCACCTACGACAATTGTGTCGGAGATTTGCGCGAGTGCGTCTTCGAGACGATCACGGAGGGCACGGACATCGGTGTTCATTTTCTCGATATGACCTACCGATTGTTTCATCGCCAGCCCCATTCCGATGATGTAGGCGACGTTGAGGGTTCCCGCACGTTTGCCTCCCATTTGCTCCCCGCCGTGTAATAGGTTCGGCAGTTCAGAGCCTTTTTTGACATACAACCCGCCGATCCCTTTTGGACCGTGGAATTTGTGCGCCGAAAATGTCAGATAATCGACGGGCGTTTTGGAGAGATCGATAGCGACTTTACCGATCGCTTGTACCGCATCGGTGTGGAACAAGATACCGCGCTCTTTTGCGATGGCGGCTACCTCTTCGATCGGGAAGATCATCCCCGTTTCGTTGTTCGCCCACATCATACTAATCAATATGGTTTTGTCGGTAATCGCCGCTGCCATGCGCTCCGCGCTGACATAGCCGTTTTCATCCACATCGACAAAGGTGATCTCCGCGCCGTTATCTTCGAGGAAATGGAGCGTCTCTAAGACGGAAGGGTGCTCGACGGCGGTGGTGATGATGTGGTTTTTGCTAGGGTCGCGGAGGATATGTTTGAAAAAGACCCCTTTGAGAACGGTGTTGTTGCTCTCGGTTGCGCACGAGGTGATGAGGATGTCATCGGGATCGGGGGCATTTAGCGCATCGTACATGTACCCCATCGCTTCGTTCAGGTAGGGGCGTACTTCCATACCGTATTGGTGCAGTGAGTTCGGGTTGCCGTAGAGCTCTTCGAAAAAGGGCTGCATTTTGACCTTGACGATCGGATCAAGTTTGGTGGTGGCGTTGTTATCGAGGTAAACACGTTTCATTGATAGTCCTCATATTGTTCGGATAGTATGAGAAGAGGATGCAAGATTTGTTCGAGAGAAGGAAAATTTATTTTAACTAGTGTAGCTATATAATAATTTGTATATTTTTGAATTTAAGGTTTTGAAATGAAAAAAATCAATCTTAGTGAATCACTAGCTCATCAATTGAATATTGGCGATTTATTACGTGATATTTATCAGCTTCTTTCATTTTTTCTTGCAAGCCGTCAAATCGCTGAATTAGAGCAATCAAATTTGTATGGAACTAATGATCCGATTTTTCAATTCAAAGAAATAGAAAGAGATCTCATAACAAATATTTTGATTTCTATTGCGATTAAAATTCGTATTTTGGATGATCGAAATCCATTTAATTTTGACACATTGACTGATTATTGCGGGACAATTACAAAGGATATATTAAACCCTATCGAAATGAATGGACTTGGTTTGAGAGATGCTTGTAATAAAATCATTCATGCACGTAAAGTCAATTTTGATGTAGACTCAACTAAGACAGGTCAATTGTTTTTACACCCTTATATTTATCTTGAAGGCACAGAACGAAAAAGTACGTGGCAAACAAATATTGACATCATAAAATTTTGTAGAGAATCTGCTGCAGCAATTCAAACGCTAGTAAAATAAAGAGACTAGTCATCGAAACTATTGCCGACTTTTTCATCACCGTTTTGCGGGAATTGAGCGCATAGTATCGTTATAATTGGACTTATTTGATAAAATACGATTTTTAAACGATTCAGAAGGTTTTAGAGCAATGAACGAGAGCAAAGATTTTTTACGCACCATCGTCGAAGAAGATATAAAAGCACACAAATATAACGAAGTCGTGACACGCTTCCCCCCAGAGCCGAACGGCTTCCCCCACATCGGACACGCCAAATCGATCGCGATCAACTTCGGGATCGCACGGGACTACAACGGTCACTGCAACTTGCGTATGGATGATACCAACCCCACAACCGAAGACACCCGCTACGTCGAAGCGCTCAAAGATGCCGTCGAATGGCTGGGATTCAAATGGGAGGGGAATGTCCGCTACACCTCCGATTATTTTCCTGAACTCTATGAATATGCAAAACAGCTTATCAAAATGGGCAAAGCCTACGTCGACAGCCTCACGGAAGAGGAGATCCGCGAGTATCGCGGAACCGTCACCGAACCGGGTCGCCGCAGTATCTATGCCGAGCGAAGCGTCGAAGAAAACCTCGATTTGCTGGAGCGGATGAAAAATGGCGAGTTCAAAGACGGTGAGCATGTCTTGCGTGCCAAAATCGACATGAGCGCGGCGAATATGAAGATGCGCGATCCGCTCCTCTACCGCATCCGTCACGCCCACCACTACCGCACGGGGGATGCGTGGCATATCTATCCGATGTACGATTACGGACACTGTATCTCCGATTATCTCGAAGGGGTGACACACTCTATCTGTACCCTCGAATTTGAAAACAACCGCGACATCTATGATTGGGTACTCGATACTCTGGGATTGACATCACCGCGCCCGTATCAGCACGAGTTTGCACGCTTGGGGATCAACTACACCGTCATGAGCAAACGCAAGCTCCTCGAACTGGTCAACGAAGGCTACGTCAACGGCTGGGATGATCCCCGCATGCCGACCATCGCAGGGTTGCGCCGACGCGGGTATACCCCTGAGTCGATCCTCAATTTCTGTCATCAGATCGGTATCGCCAAAGCCAACTCGATGGTCGACGTCGCACAGCTCGAATTCTGCATCCGCGATGATCTGAACACCAAAGTACCGCGCGTCATGTGTGTCCTCGATCCGCTCAAAGTGACGATCGAAAATTACGAAGGGAGCGAAGAGCTCGACGCCTCGTACTACCCTGAGGACGTACCGAAAGAGGGGTCTCGAAAACTGCCGTTTTCACGTGAAATCTATATCGAGCGCGACGATTTCAGCGAGAATCCGCCTGCGGGTTTTTACCGCCTCACACCCGAACAATCCGTGCGATTGAAGCATGCTTACATCATCACCTGCAAAGAGGTGATCAAAGACGCACACGGGAACATCACCGAGATCATCGCGACGTACCATCCTGAGTCAAAAAGCGGTTCGGATACGAGCGGTATCAAAGTCAAAAGTGCGATTCAATGGGTCGATGCTAAATCAGCCAAAACCGTCGAAGTACGATTGTATGATCGTCTCTACACCTGCGAAGCACCGGAGGGGATCGAAGATTTGAATCCTGACTCCCTGAAAATCATCAAAAACGCTTTGGTAGAGCCGGCTCTCATCACCGAAAAACCGGATGTCCGCTTCCAGTTCGAGCGACAGGGGTACTTTTACGCCGATCCGGTGGACTACACCGACGAAGCGCCGGTATTTAACAAAATTGTAGGGCTTAAAGACTCATGGAACAAAAAAGCTAAAGAGGGTGATGCCCCGGCGAAATCTGAGCGTAAAGCACCAGAGAAAAAGGTACAGATCGACGGTGAAGTTGCGCCGATGAGCGAAGCGGAACAAGCGCGTTTCGATACGTATACGGGGACGATGAAACTGGGGAACGAAGTGGCGAACACCCTCGCGCGGGATGAGAAGCTCGCCGCGTTCTTTGAAGCGGCTTTGGCTGTGCATAACAGTCCCGTAACGTTGGCGAATATCGTCTCCAATGAAGTAGCCCGTGAACTGAAAGAAAAAGATGCCGATGCGTTGAAATTCACCCCTGCACAGATCGCTGAATTGGTCAAAATGATCGATGAGGAGATTATCTCCAATAAAATCGCCAAGCAGGTGTTTGAAGAGATGGCGCTAAACGGCGGCAACCCTGCGGCAATCGTCGAAGCGCAGGGGTTGGTACAGATCAGCGATCCTGCCGTGATCGCACCGATTATCGATGACGTAATGGCGAAAAACCCCGACAATGTCGAAAAATACAAAGCGGGTAATACAAAACTGTTTGGATTCTTTGTCGGTCAAGTGCTCAAAGTGAGTGGAGGAAAAGCAAATCCCCAAGTCGTCAATGATTTGGTGATGCAGAAGTTGCAATAAAGAGCAGTTATTCCTGCTCTTTTTCAGATTTATAAGTGTAGATCGGCTCTTTTTCAGGATCATCGATCACTGCTTCGGTGATGGTGACACTTTGTAAATTCTTCTTGGATGGGCAGCTGTACTGCAACGGTAACATTGCCTCTTCGATAATTCCGCGTAATCCACGCGCTCCAACCCCTCGATCAATCGCTTTTTGTGCCACCGCTTCGAGTGCTTTGGTATCAAAGTTCAGCTCGATGCCGTCCATGTCAAAAAACGCCTGAAATTGTTTGATGAGAGCGTTGTCAGGTTCGGTGAGGATTTGGATCATTTGATCTTTGGTGAGTTCGCCGAGCTGTGCCACGACAGGGATACGTCCGATAAACTCGGGGATCATTCCGTAGTGGACGAGCGCTTTGGCATCGATTTTTTTCGGTTTGGCGGCTTTGTCCGTTGTGCTTTTCGCAAATCCCACTTTGTTCGATTTTTTGGTATGAGTGTCGGGGACGAGACCCACGAACGCACCGCCGCAGACGAACAATACATGAGAAGTGTTGAAGAGTACCGTCTCAGTCGTGGAGTTTTTACGGCTCCCTTTTACGGGGACGTAGACTTCGGCACCCTCTAGGATTTTGAGCAGACCCTGCTGAACCCCTTCACCCGATACGTCGCGCCCCATCGTCGAACTTTCACCCTTACGGGCGATTTTGTCCACTTCGTCGATGTAGATGATACCGCGCTGTGCGAGATCAATGTCGTAGTTGGCGGCAGCGAGGAGACGGCTGAGGATGCTCTCGACGTCTTCGCCCACGTATCCCGCTTCTGTCAATGCGGTCGCATCGGCGACGGCAAACGGTACCTGCATGATTTTGGAGAGCGATTTGGCGAGGAGGGTTTTACCGCTCCCCGTAGGTCCGACGAGCATAATGTTGGATTTTTCCAGTTCGACATTGTTATAGACCGGATTTTCAATCCGTTTGTAGTGGTTGTAGAGGGCGACGGCGAGCACTTTTTTAGCATCTTCCTGACCGATGATGTATTTGTCCAAAAACTCGACGATTTTCTCCGGCACGGGGAGCTGTTGTTGCATCGCGGAGCGTTGTTCGTAACGTACCTCTTTTTGGAGGATTGCTGAGCAGGTAGTGATACATTCGTTGCAGATATGGGTCGTCTCCGAAGAGAACATTTTTTTCACTTCGCTTTGAGGGCGTCCGCAAAACGAACAGGTTTTTTCCGTAGTACTCATCATACATCCTTTGCGCTGAATTTGGTGATGATCTCATCGGCTAGACCGAATTTGATGGCGGCATCGGCTTCCATGTAGTTATCACGGTCGGACTCTTTTTCGATCACTTTGGTGCTTTGTCCCGTCGCTTCGGCGAGGATGACGTAGAGACGGCGTTTGAGGTTCAAAATATGTTTGGTGTGAATCTCAATATCGCTCGCCTGACCAGAATATCCTCCAAGAGGTTGATGGATCATGATCTCAGCATTGGGAAGCATGTATCGGTGCCCCTTTTCCCCACAGGTGAAGAGGACTGCCGCCATCGAGGCGACGAGACCCATCGCGTAAGTATGGACAGGTGCGTTGATCAGGTTCATAGTATCTAATATGGCAAGCCCCGCCATCACCGATCCGCCGGGTGAACTGATGTACATGTGGATCGGCTCTTCGGAGTCCATTGCCTCCAAATAGAGGAGCTGGGAGACGATAATCCCCATCATATGATCATCAATCGCTTCGGTGATAACGATGACGCGGTCGCCTAGGAGTTTAGAGAAGAGGTCGAAATAACGCTCTCCGCGCGGGGAAACGTCTTTGACAGTAGGGATATAAGGCATAAGCGGCTCCTTTTAGATAAATGCTTTAATGAATTCGGGAAGTGACATCTCGATCACTTCAAGATGATGCTTTTCAATGAACTTTTTCTCTTTTTTTCCGAGCTCTTTGTCGGTGATGACGTATCCACCCTCCAGATCGAGGGTAAGCTCGTTGGCAACCATTCGGTCGGTGTCTCGGTCGAAAAACGTCCCTAAGAAGAGGTATTTTTTCGCTTTGCGATAGGTTTTGAGCACTCTGGGGACGGCATACCCTCCCATCGCTTCGGTGAGCCAGTCGACGTAATCGGCGTCGCTGATAACGAATGAGGGATTTGGAAGCGGAGAACCCATCGGTTTGAAAAGGATTTTTTGGGCGGTTTCGAGCACCTCATCATCGACGAGGAAGTATTTTTGGTTCTCGACATCATACTCGTAGATCTCATAGCGGTAGTCGTTCCCCATGATGCGCGATTTACCAATGATGAGACAGTGTGGCGTGTAGGCCAAAAGCTCTTGGAATTTGGTATCGCGGTTGGTATCGATGATGTATCGCGGAGACATATCGATGATCGCTTTGTGCATCGGTGTCGGCTCAAAGGGTTTCGTGTAGATGTGGTTGATGAGCTGTGTCATGTATTCAACCCCTCGGCGTTGCTCTAGATGCATCGCGGCGCGTGAATACTCGTACATCAATCGGGGTGCCATCGCGCGACCGCCGTTCATGGCGAGGATCAGCGAATCGCTATCATGGGGGACGGCTTCCCCCTCTTTGGTCATGATCCCCTCAAACACACCCAGACCGAAGTAGGGGATTGTAGTTTGGTTTCTCAACTCTTTTTTGATCGTTTCAAAAATGGTATCCATTAGTGGCATCCTTTTCCGGTGTAACAGCTCATTGCCGCCGCAATTTTTGTTAGTGCTTTGTCGAAAGAGAAGGGCTTTGATACGTCTGAGAGGATCTCATGATAAAAAAGGGCACCGTCTTTCGATATGATTAAAAGAGATTTGGCGAACTCTTTGGCAAGTTCGCCATCGGCAATACGTATGCCGTAATAATCTCCAAACGCCTCGTCGTAATCGACTCCGTACAACCATCCCTCCATCCGGGGACTGATCTGTTTGGGGGTTGAGACAACGAGCGCTTTGGTAATCCCATCAAGGGCATTGATAGAGAGGAGTGTGTTGATTTCATTGAGCTGATCAAGGAGGATTTCGTCAATAAACGGAGTAGAGATCAACAGTTGGGTAGAACCATTTTGCCCTCCGATGTGGAAAACTTTCTCTTCATGGTCTTTGAGTTCGACCTGCTCACTCGCATAGCCGATATCTAGAGGCATATCTTCGAGATGCAGTAGAGAGCCGTTGTAATGAATCTGCATTGGGGACTCCTCTTGAGTGTTGCTGTCTCTATACCTTTGCATTTAATGTTCTTGAACAAAATAGGATGAATTTACTCCTATTTTGTCGAGAGATGACAAAAATGTTATGCGACAGGATGGATGTAACGGAGATGTCCGGCGATTTCATTGCCGATGAGGAAATGGTTGATCGCTTCTTCAGGGGTTTTGACGAAAGGGGGGACTTTATGAATCTTGATCCCTACGTTTTTCATTGCATAGAGGGTATTGAGGCAGTAGGAATCCACAATGAGATAATCGCATTTGCCGATGATTTCGAGAAGGGCATAGTGCTCGCTGATATGATTAGGATTTTGAGCGAGATCACTCTCGCATTCGCAGGTTTTCATCTTAGGATCACGTACCATCCTCCCCTCATGTCTCTCCCAGGGATTGAGGCGCGTTTCGACAAAACGGTACCGGATATCTTGACGATCTCCCGACACCTCATACAGAGCAAACATCGGTGCACTGCATGGGTTATAGTGATAGACCCGTTTCAATACATCCATCGGAATGGCGATGATCATAATGTACTCCTGTTCTTTGCACAAAAGTTGCAATTTTTATTCTGATGTTTTCAACACGATGAATTCAGCTAGAACGTATTAAAATAATAAATTATGATGGAAAAGTGGAGTTTGGATGCGGTTAATTAACCATAAGTATCACAATGAAGATCATTTGAAACGCTTTATCTTCGATACATTCGAACGTGATGAACCATTGTTTATTCAGCTTTTTAGCGGAAACATGGATACCAATACGATCCAATCCGTACTCAATGCGCTCCAAGAAGCGTTGCCGAACGCTCAGATGATCGGTGCGACGACGGCGGGCGAAATCATGAACGGATCGATGAGTTCCGGTCAAATCGTCATCGCTTTTTCGTCATTTGAAGCGACCGATGTCTCTACCTACTATTTTGACAACCTGAGTTTTGAGAGAGGGGTTGAAGCGGCACACACAGTTTTGAGCGATCGTACCAAATTGTGTATTGCGTTCAGCGAAGGTATTGCCGGGGATGCGGAGTCATTTTTGGACGGATTTACATCGGTTCGTGACAATGTGATATTAGCAGGGGGGAATGCGGGAGATGATCTGACGTTTCAAAATACCCGTATTCTAAAGGATACGACACTCTATCAATCAGGGGTTGTCATCGCCGTTTTGGATAGTGATGTTTTAGAGGTGAGTAACTCTTACTCACTCCATTGGTCACCGATCGGTAAAGAGATGGTAGTGACCAAAGCCGACAAAAACGTCATCTATGAGATCGACGGACGAAAAGTCGAGGAACTCTATACCTACTATCTGGGTTCAGAGGCGGTAGAGAGGATACCGGCGAGTGCGATCGAATTTCCTCTCATTAAAATTGAAGACGGCGTACAGATTGCACGATCAATCGTTGCTCAAAACAGCGATGGAAGTTTTGTCTATGCAGGGCATTTTCAGAACGGAGATCGTGTCCGATTCGCCATTGGAAATATTGAAGATATCCTAAACCATGCCGGAGAAATACAAAAAAAAGTTGCTTCTTCAGAACCTGAGGCGACGTTTGTCTACTCGTGTTCGGTACGGAAACTCTTTTTAAAAGAGCAGTTGAATTATGAATTCGGATTGATTGAAGATATTGCCCCTACGGCGGGCTTTTTCACTTATGGAGAGTTTTTTCATTCACCGCATGGCAATCAGCTTCTTAATATTACGACAACAACGGTATCACTGAGTGAGAAGAAGGGTGTCAAAAATAATCGCCAAAACCGTGATGAACGAGAGTATCAACATACTATGCTCAAATCGCTTACCCATCTGGTCAATACCACTCAACATGAACTCGATGACAGTATCAAAATCCTCGATCAGTACAAAATGGTGCTCGATAAAAGCTCTATTGTTTCTAAAACCGACGCGAACGGGATGATTACCTACGTGAATGATGCGTTTTGTAAGGTTTCGGGTTACACACGCGAAGAGTTGATCGGTCAAAATCATAATATGGTGCGTCATCCCGATACTCCATCGGAAATATTTAAAGATTTATGGAAAACAATCAAATCGGGTAATGTATGGAAACAGACATTTCAAAACCTCTCCAAATCGGGGACAACGTATTACGTAAAAACAGTTATTGCTCCTATCTTTGACGATGCGGGGAAAATTGTTGAATACATTGCCGCCAGGGTTGATGTTACCGAATTGATCAACAAAGATAAAATAATTCAGCGCCAGCGTATGGATAGTCTCACGGGGCTTAAAAATCGCACCGCACTCCTCAATGATTTAGAGAGCGGAGCCGATCAAGTGACATTGGTACTGCTCAATATTGACCGTTTCTCGAACGTCAACGACTATTTCGGCTACGAGATCGGTGATAAGCTTCTTAAATCGTTTGCCGCACGTCTGAGTGAAACGGCAGAACACGATGATCTCTACAGGATCAGCGGAGATGAGTTTGCGATTATTTGTCTTAACAGTGAATTTAATGATGGTTTTCGTGATCATGTTTTGGAACATCTCAATCAACTTGAAAATTACAAATATTCGGTTGGCGGGTATGAACATACTATCAATTTGACCTGTGGTGTCGCCCATGCGACCTATTCGGATGTTTACAATCTCGCCCATATGGCGCTGAAAGAGGCAAAAGAGCAGCGTTCAAAATTGATCTTTTTCAATGATAACACCGCATTGACCGAAAAAAATCGAAACAACATCTGGATGATCAGTAAAATCAAATCGGCGATTGAAGAGGATCGTATCGTTCCGTATTTCCAAGGGATAGTAGAGAACTCAACTCGTCAAATCGTAAAATACGAAGCCCTTATCCGTCTGATCGAAACGGATGGGACTGTGTTAAGCCCGTTTTGGTTTTTGGAACATGCCAAAAAATCAAAGCTCTATTCGAAACTGACCAAAATTGTGGTCGAGAAAACCTTTGCCCTGTTTGAGACAAACCATTTCGAATTTTCGATCAATCTGACATTGCAAGATATTGTCGATGATGAGGTTCGGATGTTTTTGTATGAGAAACTCTCCACCTCTTCGGCTGCGGATCGGGCAGTGTTTGAGATTGTCGAGTCGGAAGGGATCGAAAATTTCGAAGAGGTGATCGAGTTTATCAAAAACGTAAAACACTACGGATGTAAAATCGCCATCGACGATTTCGGGACGGGGTACTCCAATTTCAGCTATCTCTCAAAACTGGATATCGATTATCTCAAAATAGACGGTTCCTTGATCAAAAACATCACAACCGATGCCGATCATCTCCTCACCGTGGAGAGTATTTTGTTCTATGCTCAGAAAAAGAAGATTGAAACCATTGCCGAATTTGTCGAGGATGAAGAGATATTCGCCACCTTGATCGATTTGGGAATCGATTATTCCCAAGGGTACCTTTTCTCAACCCCTCAACCGACAATCGAAGCGTAATCTTCTACGCTTCTCTGACAACCCCTACAAAAACGTCACATTTTGTCCATCTCCCCTTTTTAAATCGTTAGAACACTCATTGCATTAAGCACATCAATAATGATCGCGTGCTGGATGAGGCAAGAGAATCATTGGATTACTGATATATAAAAGGAGTTACTATGAGCTGTTCGTCTAGCCACAGCGAAGCTTTTATGCCCGATGACATCAAGGACAAGATTCACAATCATCCATGCTATTCTGAGGGCGCACACCACCACTATGCCCGTATTCACGTCGCGGTTGCCCCGGCGTGCAATATTCAATGCAACTACTGTAACCGCAAATACGACTGTTCGAACGAAAGTCGTCCGGGGGTAACCTCTGAGCGTCTCACTCCGGAAGAGGCGGCTAAAAAAGTGCTCCTCGTCGGCGGTGAAGTTCAACGGATGAGCGTTTTAGGGATTGCCGGTCCGGGGGATGCCCTCGCCAATCCTGGGAAAACATTTGAGACATTCGGTATGGTGCGCAAATTCGCTCCGGATTTGAAATTGTGTCTCTCAACTAACGGTTTGGAATTGCCGAACTTTATCGATGAGATGGTGGAATACAACATCGACCATATCACCGTGACGATCAACAGCGTTGATGAGACCGGAGAGATCGGAAGCCAAATCTATCCGTGGATTTTTCATAACAACAAACGCTACTACGGCAAAGAAGCGGCGCAAATCCTCCTCGAAAACCAACTCGAAGGGATGAAAAAATGTGTCGAAAAAGGGATATTGATTAAAGCCAACTCGGTTTTGATCCCGGGAATCAACGACAAACATCTACCTGAAGTCTCCAAAAAACTCAAAGAGATCGGGGTGTTTTTGCACAATATCATGCCGATCCTCTCGGAACCGGAATTCGGAACCAAATTTGCGCTCGATGGTATCCCGAGTGCGACCGATCAGCAGCAAATGGAAGTCCAAGAGGCGTGCGGTATGGATATGAAACTGATGCAGCACTGCCGCCAATGCCGTGCCGATGCGGTGGGATTGATCGGTGAAGATCGCGGAGCTGAATTTACCAAAGATACCTTTGCGGGGCTCAGTTTTGATGAGCTCCAAATCAAATACGATCTCGAAGCGCGCCAAGAGGCACAAGCGAAAATCGAAGAGTTTAGATTTTTCCTCGATCAGGCGAATGAACGTGTCCGCAAAGAGAAAGCCGAGCTTAGTTCCGATGGTCATACGATCCTCGTCGCGGTGACGACGGCGGGCGAGGGGATGATCAATCAGCACTTTGGAAGCGTGAGAGAGTTCTTGATCTACGAAGCAGGGGATCGCGGTATCCGATTTATCCATCACCGTAAAGTGGAAGCGGAATACTGTGCTGGACCGGACGGTACCAATCCGCTCCAGCCAATTTTGGATCGTCTCAAAGATGTTAAATTGATCCTTACCGCAAAAATCGGCGGATGTCCTCAGGGGGATCTTGCCGCTGCCGGTATCGTTGCCGATCAGGATTATGCGTATCAGCCGATCGAAGCGTCTGTGCTCAAAGCGACCCGTAAATATTTCAACCTCCCTGAGGAAATGGAAGTAAACTAAGGAGCCACTCATGGCGCTCATCAATGACACCACTTTGCGCGATGGGGAGCAAGCTCCCTATGTTGCGTTCAATACCGCCGAAAAACTCCGTATAGCCACACTGCTCGATGCGTGCGGAGCGGATGAACTCGAAATCGGTATTGCGGCAATGGGTGCCAAAGAGCGTGAAGATATCAAAGAGCTTTTGGCTCTAGGGCTGAATGCTCGGATGATGACGTGGAACCGGATGAAGATGGAAGATCTCGAAGCGTCATTATCGTGTGGTATCCAAGCGGTAGACCTCTCCATCCCCATCTCCGACTTGTTGATCGGTGTCAAATTCGGAGGTGATAAGTCGGCCATGTTGCGTGAAGTTGAAACGGTTGTAAAAGCGGCGAAACGAGAAGGGCTATTTGTCTGTATCGGGGGCGAAGACAGTTCCCGAGGCGACGAATCGTTTATTCGAGAGGTGATGACGTTGGCACACGAATGCGGAGCCGATCGATTTCGCTATTGTGACACGGTGGGGATCATGACCCCGACACAAACCTACAAAACCGTAAAATCATTATGTGATTTGAATCTCCTCCCGATTGAAATGCACACACACAACGATTTTGGTCTCGCCAATGCAAACGCCCTCAGCGGAATCGATGCCGGTGCCGTGTCGATGAATACGACGGTCATCGGTCTGGGGGAACGTGCCGGAAACGCATCGTTCGAGCAAATATTGATGGCATTGAAACATCTCTACTGCGAATCCAGAACTATAGACGCTCAGGCAATTCGTGAACTTGTTTCTGTCGTTTCGGATGCGGCGAATATGCCGCTTCTCCCCAATGCACCTGTTGTGGGTGAACGGTTGTTTGCTCATGAAAGCGGCATACATGCGAGCGGAATGATGAAAGATTCACATGCGTACGAGCCGTATGAAGCTGGGGAGGTTGGTTTAAAGAGTTCGTTTCCGATCGGTAAACACTCAGGGAGTGCGACGATCCGCTACCATTTGGAGCGGATGGGTATCAGTGCCGATACGACTATCCTAACGACCCTTCTTCCGAAAATCCGTGAAATTGTCACCTCGCGCAAGCGGGTATTGGAAACGTATGAACTCAAATCTCTCTATCAGGAAGCGGTATGTTTATAGGATGGCTTAAATACGCCGATGTCGCGGAACTTACCAAAATTGCCGAAGAGACGGGGTGGCTGTTGGACGGTTATCATGTCAAGCTTATGATGATGCATTCACCCCATCTGTGTTACGGTGCCTATGAGGATGGTGTGTTGATCGGAGCGGTCATGGCCATAGAGTTTGAGACCTCGGCGATGATCAAATATTTTATGGTCAAACCTTCTCATCAGCATCAAGGGGTTGGCCGAAGACTATTTAGTACGTTGTTCGGTGTTCTTATCAATGAACACCAATCGTTGTACCTTCATGCCAACCCTCAGATAGAGAAATTTTTTGAGAGTTTTGGCTTTAAAGGAGTTATGGAGGTTGGGCGCTATATCAATGTCGGAAAAGTCCCTCCATTTAGTTTCACCAACGCTCAAGCCAAAGAGCTTGATAGCGGAAACTTCGATGCAACGATCCGCCGGATCGATATGGAGACGTTCGGTGAAGATCGTATGGAATTTATGATGGACGAGATGGAACGGAACAGCTCGCTCAAATTTGCCCTCCCCAATTCGTTTCAACACTCCAGCGTCATCAATGCGCGAGGTGTCTATCTGGGACCATGGCAATGCCGTGCAGGGTTTGAAGAGGAAGCGGAGAAAATGATGCAGGGGGTTCTCTATTTTCGAGGACTCAAAAAAGTATTAGCCGATATTCCGCTGGGCAATCCAAAAGCGGTTGAGTTATTTGAAAAGTACCATTTTCAACAACGGGGTAAATTTTTGCATATGTGTTACGGTCAACCTCGTAACGTAAAATTTGAGAACATTTATGCGTTTTCACTGTGAGGGATAAACAATGAATCTTCTTGAAACCTGTGTGAATGAAAAATGCAAAGTGTTATCCGTAGGGTTGGATGAGAGATTAAAAGATCATCTTTGCGCTATGGGAATATGTCCCAATGCAACATTATGTGTCAAACGGTACGGTTTGTTTAAAAGCAGTGTACAGGTTCAAATCGGTGAGAGAGTTGTGGCATTAGGAAAAGAACAGGCACGTCATATTGAGATACGTGTAGCATAAATTCATTATTATAGGAGTACATCATGTCTGAAGAGATCGATCACAAAAAAGAGTTGGCAAAGCTCAAACGTCTAGCGGTAGAGATCGCTTCCGAAATTCACGATATCGTCGAAGATACGG
This sequence comes from uncultured Sulfuricurvum sp., assembly GCA_964495485.1. Taxonomy (GTDB): domain Bacteria; phylum Campylobacterota; class Campylobacteria; order Campylobacterales; family Sulfurimonadaceae; genus Sulfuricurvum. Next base: position 25,094 of record CAZBVJ010000002.1, on the reverse strand, counting down.
TGTGGACGAATCATGTCAAAATGCCGGAGTTGGCTGCAAAACTTTACGATGCAGTTGAAAAGGCAAATAACTACAAAGCAGAGCACTCCCTTTAAGGGGTGGATCATGGCAACACAAGAAGAAGTCCTCGCTCTCGAAATATGTGAATGCGGCAATAAAAATGTCGCAGATGCGATCAAAATTTTCCAAGAAACCTCACTACCGTACAAAAAAGCGAAAAAACTCGTCACTGAGTGTGACAAGAGCTGCTGTCGTGCAGCCCTTCTCAGACTTTTTGATATGACCTATTTTGGAAAATTCGATTATGATGAAATTGAACGTCTCATTCAGCTCCGTCATGATAAACTGGGTGAAATTTTAGAGCGGATGAAAACGGGTCGATGATCGTACGAAGAGCAGAAATATCTGATATTCCGGAAATGGTCGAATTACTATGCGAACTCTTTGCGATTGAAGATGACTTTACGATTGACCGTGAGAAGCATAAACACGGATTAAACCTATTGCTCGAAAATCACGATGCGATCGTTTTGGTTACAGAAGAGGAAAATCGTGTGATCGGCATGGCAACTGTTCAGCCTCTTATCTCTACGGCGATAGGTGAACGGGTCGGACTCATCGAAGATGTGGTAATCGCTTCACGCTTTCGGGGGAACGGAATCGGGAAGCGGTTGATGGAGAGACTCATTGGTGAAGCTCAAAAAGCGGGGATGAAACGTTTGGCTCTGGGTGCGGATGAGCGAAACGATAGAGCGATAGTATTTTATCAAAAATTGGGGTTTACCACCAGCCACATGGGGCTGATGTATTGTAAAGTTTAGAAGTTATAGTTGAGACGGAGTAGAAAGCGCTCATACCCGGCATCGTTTCCGCCATCAAAGTTTTTATTTTTGTCATCGATCATCGCATAGCTGATATCACCTGTAATTGCTTCGCTGAGTTCCATTGAGGCGATGAGATCGGTTTCAGTCACTTTGGTTCCATCGGTATCGCTTTTGAAGTTACCGTAGAGTGCGGTGAGGGTAACTCCCTCTAATCCAGCTGATGCCAAATTAAGTTCAGCACTGAACTGATACGCTTTAACGTCGTTCATCCCCTCGATGGTCATCTCTTCCATAGAGGTCATGTACGGTCCGCCACCAAATCCGATCGGTGGAACTTTCCCGTCTTTATTGCTCCCTTTATTATAGGCAGCTCCTACGGTTAATGCCCCTGTGTTAAATGCCGCACCGATTCCGTATACTTTTCCGCTGACACCTGTTTTAGCGCCATTGATATCTTCATCCTCACGGAATGCCGCAAATTGTCCGCTCAGTTCCAATCCCATTGTTTCAGAGAACGGGATTGCATACGTAGCATCTGCATAGTAAAGATCGGCTACTTTATCCGCACCGTAGTACCATCCTTGAAGCGCCAAGTTTTCAATGCTCTCATTAATAGCACCGAGAACGACTGCACCGTTAGAACCATCGGCAAGTTTTTTGAATTTATCTTTGGAGAGTGTATCTTCGGAGTCATAACCTGCCCAACGTGTTACGTATCCACCGACTAACGTTGTCTCATCTAATCCTGTGTACGTCGCAATCGCTGCTTCAAACGTATTTGGGTGCATACGGATATCGTCGGTATCGGCAAACGGAGTATCGAGTTGCTGACGTCCTACTTTGATGTTCAATTTATCCATCGTATAATCGACATATGCTTCCCCTACGTATGCGTAGGATTTACCGTCCATATCAAACAAATCGGTATTGATTTTCCCCTCATCGACATCACCTGATGCCGCGTGGAGTTTTTGCGAAACATAGGCACCCACTCCGAGTTTCAATCCGTTCCACTCAGCGGTCTCGTATTTCAAGATACCGCCGAGTGACGTTCCGTAGGTGTCTTGAGCTGCATCATTATCCTGAGAGACATACGCCGCACGGATCTGTCCGCTCGCTTTCCCCGCTACAAACGCCTCATCGATACTGCCCGCGCTCAATGCGACAACCGCCGCCATACTCAGTACTAGTGATTTTTTCATCATTTTCATCCTTTTTTATTGATACTTAGTTGCATTAATTGATGAAAGTATAGCTTTGAGTAGATAAAAAAGGATTAAAGATAGTGATTTCTTATAAATATTTGGAACAATGAGAGGTGTTATCTCCCACGTGTTCCATAAAAGTAGGCTTCTTCGACAACCGCTTGAGGTTCAGGAACTTTAAGAATGATCGGTTCTTCAATAATAGGATCAATAAAATCAGTGACCCGATCAAATTTCTCTTCCCCTAAACTGAGTAGTTGGCTCTCCAAAATACGGAGCTTGTGTTTGAATTTATCGGAGAGATTGACGATCTCTTCGTAATATCGTATTGAGAGTTCGATTTCATGTTCACTCGCTTTGTTTTTGGCTCCCAGAAAACCGCCTAAAATATTTTTCTTTTTGTTTCCATAATAAATGGGATAGATTTTCATGTATTTGTCATGAAGTGCCAAGAGCAACACCTCTATCTCTTCAATCACCATACGAGATGTCCCCATGGAAAAAATCATCGCTTCGGAATAGAACCATTTTCCAAACGGAGATTCTGTTGGCGATAAAGCGATTGAATCAGGAGATACGTCAATTCCCGAAACGAGGAGTTTAATGGAATTGACCCACCGTATATGTTCCGTTCTGGCTTGATGCAGGTTGTGAATCGATTTTTCTTTATTGGTCATAGCCGCCCCTTTTTGATGGAAGTGTAACTCTTCGGGATAATTTTGGATCAATTTGACAGCTTATTTTTTAATCAATAAAGTTAAAAACAGAGATTTTCGTTCCCTGCAAAACCTATTCCTACAATTTTGTCATCAAAATGTCATTTTGTCGTAATGTCGGGTCAAATGTCGGAAAAAACTATAGAACACCCTTTGCATCAAGTACGGCGAAGTTCAAAACAAGGGGTTTAAAATGGCTGGAAGCGCTAGCTTGCGTCAAATCGCGTTTTACGGAAAAGGTGGGATTGGTAAATCTACTACATCTCAAAATACATTGGCAGCGATGTCACATTACTTCGGTAAAAACATCATGATCGTTGGTTGTGATCCAAAAGCGGATTCAACTCGTTTGATTCTTCATGAGAAAGCACAAGATACTATCCTTTCTCTTGCAGCGGAAATGGGAACCATCGAAGACGTTGAGATGGATCAAGCGCGTCTTTGGGGTAAAGGTTTGTTTGACCGTGAAACTCCGGGCGGTTGGATCAACTGCACCGAGTCTGGCGGACCAGAGCCGGGAGTAGGTTGTGCAGGTCGTGGGGTTATTACTGCGATTAACTTCCTCGAAGAAGAGGGTGCTTACGATGAAGACGGTTTGGATTTCGTCTCTTATGACGTTCTTGGTGACGTTGTTTGTGGTGGATTCGCTATGCCGATTCGTGAAGGTAAAGCACAAGAAATTTACATCGTAATGTCAGGTGAAATGATGGCGATGTACGCAGCTAACAATATCTCTAAAGGGATTTTGAAATACGCGAACACTGGTGGAGTACGTCTTGCAGGTCTTATCTGTAACGCTCGTATGACGGACCGTGAGTACGATCTTGCTCTTGAATTGGCAACACGTATCGGAACTCAATTGATCCACTTCGTACCACGTAACAATATCGTTCAACATGCGGAACTCCGCCGTATGACGGTTGTTGAATACAGCCCATACTCTGATCAAGCAAAAGAGTACAAAGAACTTGCTCGCAAAATCGTTTATAACGATATGAAAATCATCCCGACTCCGGTCAGTATGGACGAACTCGAAGACTTGCTCCTTGAATTCGGTCTTGAAGATGCGATCGACGAAAGCCAAGTCGGTAAAGCAGCTCACGAAGCGTAATTAATAAGATTCCTCTTTTGAGGGATCTTCAATGGCCGTCATGTAAATGACATTTAACATCTTACTAATGAAAAGAAAAGAACAGAAAAAGGAGATTAGATGTTTGTATTAGGTTTCCACTTCCCGGCTGATATGGGAAATAAAATTCCAGATGAAAAAGTTATCGAAAAATTGGCTGACGTTGATGTAAGTGACGTTAATGAAATCAAATTGTTGATGGGTACCAAAGACAAAGACAAACAATGGTTGAGCTACACGAACAAAAACACGTTCTTGTTCAAAGCTATGGTTCATTATTTCAAAGAAGAGAACCCTGAAAAAGCGCAAAAATACATGATTTACATGAACCGTTACCAAATGTCAGAAATTTCTAAACGTGTCGATGCAGCTGATGATGAGACTATGGCACTCTGCAAAAACCTTGATTCGATGGAACAATTCCGCATCGAAGTTGCGTAAGGAAGAGGTGTATTATGGGTCCAGAAACTTTAGAAGCCAAACAAAAAGCGGCCATTGAAGAGATCTTAAAAGCGTATCCGGAGAAAGCGGCGAAAAACCGTGAAAAACACCTTGGTGTCGGTACTCCGAACGACGAAAACCAAAAAACCTGCGGTGATGTCCGCTCTAACAAAAAAACCGTTCCGGGTGTCATGAGCCAACGTGGTTGTGCGTATGCGGGTTCTAAAGGGGTTGTATGGGGTCCGGTCAAAGACATGATCCACATCAGCCACGGTCCTATCGGATGCGGACAATACAGCCGTGCAGGTCGTCGTAACTACTACATCGGGGTAACCGGTGTCGATACGTTCGTTACAATGAACTTCTGTTCGGATTTCCAAGAGAACAACATCGTTTTCGGCGGAGACAAAAAATTGGGTCAATGTATCGATGAGATCGAAGCTTTGTTCCCACTCAACAACGGTATCACGGTTCAATCCGAGTGTCCGATCGGTTTGATCGGGGATGATATCGCTGCGGTTGCGAAAGTAAAAGCAAAAGAGATCAACAAAACGATCGTTCCGGTAAACTGTGAAGGTTTCCGTGGGGTTTCCCAATCACTCGGTCACCACATCGCTAACGACACGGTTCGCGACTATATTTTCGAAGGTGACCTCAGTCACATCGATATCAGTGATGTTACGCCTACCGAGTATGACGTAGCGATCATCGGAGACTACAATATCGGTGGTGATACATGGTCTAGCCGTATCCTTCTTGAGGAGATGGGTCTTCGCGTTGTTGCACAATGGTCTGGTGACGCGACAATGAAAGAGATGGCATTGACACCGAAAGTAAAATTGAACTTGCTTCACTGCTACCGTTCAATGAACTATATCAGCCGTCATATGGAAAAAGAGTTCGGGATTCCTTGGGTAGAGTATAACTTCTTTGGACCGTCTCAAACGATCAAATCACTTCGAAAAATCGCGTCATTCTTTGACGAGACGATTCAAGCGAAATGTGAAGAGGTTATCGCAAAATACCAACCGATGATCGATGCGGTTATTGCGAAATATAAACCACGTCTTGAAGGGAAACAAGTAATGTTGTTCGTCGGCGGACTTCGCCCTCGTCACGTTATCGGTGCTTACGAAGATTTGGGTATGGAAGTAATCGGAACCGGTTATGAGTTCGCTCATGATGACGACTACAAACGTACCAAAGAAGAGATTTTCCGCTCAACCGTTATCTACGATGACGTCAATGAGTATGAGCTCGAAGCATTCGTTAAAAAACTTCAACCTGACCTAGTAGCTTCTGGGATCAAAGAGAAGTATGTATTCCAAAAAATGGGTCTCCCATACCGCCAAATGCACTCATGGGATTACAGCGGTCCTTACCATGGATACGACGGATTCGCGATTTTCGCACAAGATATGGATTTAGCTATTAATTCACCGGTATGGTCGCACTCAAAAGCACCATGGGAAAAGGAAGGTTGAGACGATGCAAGAAGTAGAAAAAATCGTAAACGGGAAAGACCTGTTTAAACGCCCTGAGTACAAAGACGTACTCGCAAACAAAAAACAATTCGAGTCTTCTATGCTCGCAATCAACCCTGCGAAAGTTGAAGAGATTGCTGAATGGACTAAAACATGGGATTACCGTGAGAAAAATCTTGCTCGTGAAGCGATCACCGTTAACCCTGCAAAAGCATGCCAACCCCTCGGGGCTGTCATGGTTGCTCTCGGGTTCGAGGGGACTATGCCTTACGTTCACGGATCACACGGATGTGTAGCGTATTTCCGTTCATACTTTACCAAACACTTCAAAGAGCCGACTCCGTGTGTTTCTGACTCAATGACTGAAGATGCTGCAGTATTCGGCGGTTTGGTGAACATGAAAGAGGGTCTTAAAAACTGTGCGGCAGTCTATAAACCTAAAATGATCGCCGTTTCTACCACATGTATGGCGGAAGTTATCGGGGACGACCTCGGTGCGTTTATCCTAGCGGCAAAAGAAGAAGACGGCGGAGAGTTTTTGAGCGCTGATTATCCTGTTCCGTATGCGCACACTCCTTCATTCGTCGGAAGCCATATCACTGGATATGACAACATGATGCACGGTATCATGTCTCAATTGACTGAAGGTCAAAAAGGGGAAACCAAAGAGCGTATCAACATCATCCCTGGTTTTGAAACGTACATCGGAAGCCTCCGTTCTGTTAAAAGCATCGTAGAAGCGTTCGGCACAGACTATATCATGTTGGGCGACCACTCTGATCAATGGGATATGCCGGCGGGTAACTACGAAATGTTCTCTGGCGGAACAAAACTTGAAGACGCAAAAGATTGTATCAACTCATCAGCTACAATCTCTCTTCAAAAATACGCAACGTCTAAAACCATGAAAATGGTCGAAAAACGTTGGAAACACAAAGGCGGTTTCTCTAACCCGATCGGTCTCAAAGGTACCGATGAGTTCGTAATGAAACTCGCTGAATTGACAGGAACTGAAGTTCCACAAAAACTCAAAACAGAGCGCGGCCGTTTGGTTGATGCTATGCAAGACAGCTATCCGTACATGCACGGTAAAAAATTCGCTATCTGGGGTGATCCTGACTTCCTACTCGGTGTCGTTTCATTCTTGTTAGAGATGGGTGCTGAGCCTACTCACGTTCTTTGCCACAATGCACCGAACGGCTGGGAAGCAGAGATGAGAGCATTGCTTGATACCTCTCCGGCAAAAGATAGCCTCCATGTATGGGCGGGTAAAGACTTGTGGGCAATGCGTTCACTCCTCTTTACTGAGCCGGTTGATTTCATGATCGGTAACAGCTACGGTAAAGAGTTGATGCGTGATACAGGTACTCCGTTGATCTACATCGGATTCCCGATTTTCGATCGTCATCACCTACACCGCTACTCTATCAGTGGGTACGATGGAGCGTTGAACCTTCTTACTTGGATCACGAACAAAGTTCTTGATCAGTTGGATGAAGATACCAAAGGTATCGCAACAACCGACTATTTCTTCGACCTCGTCCGCTAAGGATATCCCCTTCGGGGGAACTTCATTGTTTCTCGTCATTTTCTCCCTTACGGGAGATTTTTATTGAGCGTTTTATTTAAACGTTGAATTAAAATTCTTGTCATCCCCGACTTGATCGGGGATCCATCTTTAAAAAAGAGCTGGATTCCCGCCTTCGCGGGAATGACGGTTTCAAGGATGATTTATGGCAGGCGTACAAGACAAACTCAAAGCAGAACTCATGGTCGAGATCTACGCCAGTATCGATCGGATATATGATTCAATCGAACAGCATTTTGAGTTGGATGAGATTCGCCGTACCAACGTCATCAAAAATCTCAATACCCTCAAAGACGAGCTCTATTTTGTCGTTCAGACGACACCGCTGTCGTAAATTACGTTGATTTTACAACTATTTTTTGGATTTCAGTGAACGGTATGGGTTTATAAAAATAGAACCCTTGGATAGAATCGATCCCGCTATCTCGTAAGAAAGTATATTCTTCAAGTGTTTCAACACCTTCGGCAAGCACCTCCATCCCTAACCCTTTTGCCAGTGAAATAATCGTTTTGACAATGGTTTGGTTTTTTGGTTCATGGGTGATGTTACGGATGAATGAAATATCGATTTTAAGTTTATCAACGGGGAGATTTTTGAGATAGGAGAGGGATGAATATCCGGTTCCGAAATCATCGATCGAAATTTTAAACCCTTTGCTTTTGAGTACCCCTAGTAAAGCAATCATCCGTTCCGGATTTTCGAGAATCGATGACTCCGTGATCTCTAGTTCGATATAGGTAGGATCACACTCTGTAGTATAAATAACGTTGTCTATAACCGATAAAAAATTGGGATGGATAAATTGGTGTGCGGAGACATTGATGGCGATATGACCATGTAACAACCCATCCGATTTCCATTTCATTGCTGTTTTACACCCTTCCATTAAAACAAATTCACCAATATTGACAATGATGCCGCTCTCTTCACAAATAGGAATAAACGTTGAGGGGGGGATAAACCCCTCATCGCTTTCCCAGCGGATTAGTGCCTCATAACCAATGATGGATTGTGTTTTTGCATCGATTTGCGGTTGATAGTGGAGTGAGAGTTGATTATCTTGCAACGCTTTTTTGATTTTATTGCTGATGGTTGTCCGTTCTAGCGCTTTTTGGGTAAAAGTGGGATTATAGAATCGATAGGTATTTTTCCCCCGTTTTTTGGCTTCATACATCGCTGCATCGGCACATTGAAGAAGCTCTTCAGTTGTTTTGGCATCACGCGGAAAATTGGCTGAACCGATACTGGCGGTAGTATAGATGTCGATTCCATCAATATGAAACGGCAGATTGAGACTATCGGTCAAACGATTCAATAAAGAAGTGAGGTAGGAGATATTTTTATGACAATTGATAATAATTAAAAATTCATCCCCTCCTGTACGAACGATATACGCTTCAGGGGGGAAAATACGTTGCAGTAGGTGAGCGACTTCTATCAGGAGCTTGTCACCAAAACGATGGCCGTAGGAGTCGTTGATTTGCTGAAATCCGTCTAAGTCAAGAAACAACAGTGAAAATGAAGCTGTATCGATTTGATTTGTATGGGTATCTAGATATTCGATCATACTCAGACGGTTGGGAAGTCCGGTAAGGGGGTCAAGATGGGCAAGACGATAAAATTTTTCATTATTTTCCAAAATTGTTTTTTCGTAGCTGATGCGTTCCGTAATATCATGTGAAATACCGAAAAGTCCAAAAATATCCCCCTCACTATTGCGTAAAGGTCCTTTTGTTACCCAAAAGTTTTTTTGCTCGCCGTTGGCGGTAGTGAGTTCTTCTTCATGACTTTCGATAATCCCTTTTGCAACAATTTCAATGTCTTTTTTACGAATTTTTTCCGCAGTTTCGGGTGAAAAAATAACCTCATCGCTGTATCCGATGATTTTGTCGGAGGGAACATCAACGATACTGGAAGCTCCGGAATTGAACAATAGGTATTTTCCTTCTAAATCTTTGGCAAAAATAGCATCAGGAGAACTATTGATGATGGTTTTAAGGAGTAAATCCTTTTCGATTAGTTGTTGCTGAATAACCTCTTGCTCCTCCATGTGCCGTGAATAGATCAGAAATTCTTTGTAAAAAAAACGGTTACTCATAATGAATAAAATGATGGTGGTAAAGACGATAAAAAACCATCCCTTATAGGTTTGTAAAAGGGTGAGTTGTTCATTATTTGGAGAGATAGAAGCGACAAGAGCGTCCGAAAAATAGATCCACGCCAGACCAAAGATCAAATAGACCATCGATAGTGTAAAGGCATGTTTAAAACTTTGTTTATTCATGATTTCTGTAAGCCTTTATCGAATTGTAGAGATTATAGCATACAAATAAAAATGTCATCTAGAACACCCTATGCAGTACCAAATTATAGAAAATCTTAAAGGATAAACTATGGAACATCATGTTGTTATCGAAAAATTGTGCAGCTGTGCCAAAAAAGAGGGATTGTCTCAAATCGCTTCATTCGAAACCAAAGAAAACGCATTGGAGGCGGCTGAAACGCAATTAGCCTACATGCAGGGGCATTTTTGCGGAAAACATGAATTTCAGCTTGTTGAAGTAAATGATAACTATGTCATCGGTATGGTCGGCGGATGCGGCTGTAAGCATTAGTTTGAACGCTAAAGGAATAAAATCCCTTTAGCTACGCTTGCCGCTATGGCACATGTAGCGAATGCGAAAAGTCTAACGCAGTGCAGACAAAAGCTTGCCTCGTTTGAGGCAGAATAAAAGGATAAATTATGGAACATCATGTTGTGGTTGAAAAACTATGTAAATGCGCAATTCGTAAAAATATGCCGCAGATCAAAACACTAAGTGACAAAGAAGACGCCTACCGTATCGCCCGTGCATGGGCGCAAGAGATGAATGAGAGCTTTTGCGGACAACACGCATTCGGTGTAGTCGAGGTGGATGATAACTATGTCATCACGGTTGGAGAAGGGAGTTATTGACTCTTCTCGATAGGTAAGCCGCTGCTTTTCCACTCCATAATTCCCCCTTTCATGTTGAGAGGGTGAAATCCGTTTTCTGCCAAAATACGTGAAGCTTTGACACTGCGATTGCCGCTGTGGCAGTAGACGATTATTTTTTTCTCTTTGAGCTTCTCAATTTTTGAGAGATTCTGTGCTAAAACCTGAACGGGGATTAGTGATGCTTTGTTGATAAATCCTTGGTGAAACTCCTCCTCGGTACGTACATCGAGTAAAAAGACATTTTTGTCGTTTTTGAGCATACTTTGCGCTTGTTTTGGGGTAATCGATTCAAATCCTGCAAAAATCCACCCTTTTGCGTAGGCAAAATAGACAACGACTACGGCAAGTAAAAGCCATGAGAGAACATTGGCAATGCGTTGTTTGGTCATATCAAAGATCTCCTGATAGTAATGAATGGTGGAAGTATAGAGAAATCTTGGTTAATCCGATTGACTACTAAGATAAACTATACTTCTTTTAGAATTAACGAGGATCTCCCATGCCATTTTCCCCCTTTCGCCTTTCATCCCCTATCCTTAGAGCCCTAAGCGAGAGCGGCTACACAGAGCCGACACCGATCCAAGAAAAAGTGATACCGCTGACTTTGGATGGTCGTGATATTCTGGCTCAGGCTCAGACGGGGAGCGGTAAGAGTGCGAGTTTCGTCTTGCCGATTTTAGAGCTTTGGTCGAAGACGCGCGGGGAGGGAAAAGGGAAAATCAAAGCCCTCATTCTCACCCCGACACGGGAATTGACGTTGCAGGTGGCACAGACGTTTGAGACGATGGGGAAATATCTGCCGATCAAACCCAAAGTAGTGAGTCTCATCGGGGGTGAGGGGATCGGCGATCAGCTCTATGCGATCCAGCAGGGGTGCGATATTCTCGTCGCAACATCTGGGCGCTTTCTCGATGTACTCAGCAAAAAACAGATGAACCTGTCCCATTTGGAGTTTTTTGTCCTCGATGAAGCGGACAAGATGCTCGATCTCGGATTTGCCGAAGAACTGGAATTGATTTTGGATTCCATCCCATCAAAGCGTCAAAATCTCCTCTTCTCCGCAACCTATCCGCCGAAGATGGAGATAATCGCCTCTCGCATCACCCAAAATCTACGCCATGTCACTATCGAAGCACAAACTCCGACGGTGGAGAGTATTCATCAGCGCGTGATCGAGGTGAATCCCGAAAATCGAGGGCCATTGCTTCGACACCTTCTCACCACCGAAAAATGGGAGCAGGTTTTGGTCTTTATGGCGAACAAAAGAGCTTCGGACAATATCGCCGCAAAGTTTCGCAAATACGGATTTTCGGCCGACTCGTTTAACGGTGATTTGCTCCAAGAAGACCGTATCACCGTGTTGGATCAGTTCAAAGCGAAAAAGATCCGTGTCCTCTTCGCCACTGACATTGCCGCGCGGGGACTTGACATCGACGGCATCACCTGTGTGATCAATTTCGATCTTCCCCGCTCACCCGCCGATTATATCCACCGCATCGGACGGACGGGGCGCGCGGGTAAATCGGGTATTGCCGTCTCGTTTATCGGATTTGGAGAGATGGATCATTTTAGAGTGATCGAAAAACGCTCCAAAATCAGATTGCCGCGTGAGCAGATCGAGGGATTTGAACTGATCGGAACACCGCTGCCAAAAGTCAAAGGACCTGAACCGGTAAAAGGGAAAGGGAAGAGCAAAAAAGACAAAGCGCGTGAACGTGCCGCTAAAAATATCAATGCTTCAGGAAACCGATGAATAGCCTCAATGATCTAATCTCCCAAAAGACGGGACTGAGCACTAAAACCGTCGCCGCCATTTTAAAACTCCTCGAAGAGGGCTCCACGATTCCCTTCATCGCTCGCTACCGCAAAGAGATGACGGGGGGCGCTACCGATGAGCAGCTCAGAGAGTTCGAGAGTATCTACGCCTACTCGAAAAAACTGCTGGAGCGTAAAGAGGAAGTTTTCCGTCTCATCGCCGAGCGCTCGGAGTTGAGTCATGATCTGCGGACGCGCCTCAACAACGCCCAGAATCTCCAAGAGGTCGAAGACATCTATCGTCCCTATAAAGAGAAAAAAAATACCCGTGCCAGTGTTGCGATTGCGGCGGGGTTGGAACCTTTAGCCGATATTCTAGAACGTGCTCAGATGGAGTTAGGGGAATTTACCAAAAGAGCGGAGTCGTTTGTTAAAGCCTCGATCACTTCGCGAGAGGAGGCGATCAAGGGTGCACAGGACATACTCGCGGAGCGTTACAGTGATGAGGCTCGTGAGCGCGATTACTGGCGGCGTCAGATGCTCGATTACTCCTCATTTGAGATCAAAGGGACAAAATCTCTGAGCGAGGAGGGGCTTTTTGCCAAGCTTGCCGGAAAGAGCGAAAAAATTGCCTCTATCCCTTCGCACCGTTATCTCGCCATTATGCGCGGGGTGAGCGAAAAAGAGCTGAGCGTCAAGATCACCCTCGATATGGATCGGGTGGAGAACACGATTAAAAACTACCGCCTCCCTCGTAATGCCAAAAGCTCTCAGTCTCTGCTGTTGGCGAGCTATCTCGACGGTTTCAAACGCCTCCTTTTCCCCTCACTGGAGCGGGAAGTCCACGCGATTATCAAGGAGAGATCGGATTTGCAAGCCATCAATACCTTTGGCAAAAATCTATCACAGCTTTTGGGTTCCCCGCCTGTCACCAAGCGTGCCATCTTGGGAGCTGATCCCGCCTATCGGACTGGATGTAAACTCGCCGTCGTGGATGAGAACGGTACGTATGTGGATCATGCCGTGATCTATCCCACACCGCCGCAAAGCGATTACGAGAAGAGCGCAAACGTCGTGAAACAACTGGTACAACGCTACGGTATCGATGCCGTCGCTATCGGAAACGGCACGGCGTCACGGGAGACACAGGAGTTTTTTGCGCGGCTGAACCGTGATGAGGGACTGAATCTCGCCTATACCGTCGTCTCCGAAGCGGGGGCATCGGTCTACTCCGCCTCGAAAATCGCCCAAGAGGAGTATCCACAGCTCGATGTGACGATTCGCGGAGCGATCTCGATAGCTCAGAGGTTACGCGATCCGATGGCGGCACTGGTCAAAATCGATCCCAAATCGCTCGGGGTGGGGCAGTATCAGCACGACGTCGATCAAAAGCTACTGGAGAAGAAGTTGGGTGACGTCACCGAAGATTTGGTTAATAGAATAGGGGTAGACCCCAACAGCGCTTCGGTATCGCTCCTCTCGTATGTCGCGGGAGTGGGGGCAAAAGTTGCCCGTTCCATCGTAGAACATCGAGAAAAAAGCGGAGCATTTAAGAGCAAACAAGAACTCCTCAAAGTTAAAGGGCTGGGGGCGAAAGCGTACGAGCAGTGCGCGGGGTTCTTTCGGATACGGGAAGGGAAAAGCGTGTTGGACAACACTGGTGTTCACCCTGAGAGCTATGAGGCGGCAAATACCCTTTTAAAGCGTTATGAACTCTCTTCGATTACGAAAGATCAGATTCCATCCATTGCTCAGGAACTTAGCATCGGAGAAGCTACCCTTACGGACATTATCGTAGAGTTACGTAAGCCGGGATTCGATCCCCGCGAGAGTTTGCCCCCCATTATGTTTCGCTCAGATCTCACTGACATCAAAGAGCTGAAGGAAGGCTCTATCGTCTCAGGCGTTGTCCGAAATATTGCTGATTTCGGGGCATTCGTTGACATCGGGCTGAAAAATGACGGGTTGATCCATATTTCACAGATGTCCGAGAAGCGGATTTCCCATCCCCTCGAAGTGCTCAGTGTCAATCAGCAACTGGGTCGTATCCGCGTGGTCGAGGTGGATGTCGCTAAAGGGAAAGTGGGGCTCAGTTTAAGGGAGTGATTTTCTCACTTTTTTTCGTTATGATTTGAAAAATTGATTTAAAAAGGACATTTTTATGAGTGAACGATTTAATCAAGCTGCCGGAGAATGGGACAAAGGGGATACGCGTCAAAACATCGCTCATGCGGTCTTTCAAACTATTGTCAGCAGAATAGCTTTATTAAATAATATGAATATTATGGATTTCGGTGCAGGGACGGGATTGCTGAGTTTTAAAATCGCTCCGATGGTCAAACGTGTTGTCGGAGTTGACCTCTCGGATAAAATGCTCGAACAACTCGAATCCAAAAACACTCCAACCCTGTCGGTACACCCTATATGTCAAGATATCTTGAACACCCCCTTAGAAGAGCAGTTTCACGGGATCGTCAGTTCTATGGCGATGCACCATGTCGAAGATACGTATGCTCTTTTCGAGAGTTTTCATAAACATCTCAAACGTGATGGATTTGTGGCAATTGCCGATCTTGAAGCTGAAGACGGAACGTTTCATACCCATGGAAACGATGGGGTACACCATTTCGGTTTTGATAAAGATCGTTTGCGGGAGACGATCAAAAAAGCTGGGTTTGAACATGTCCGTTTTCACCATGCCTATACCGTACAAAAAAGTGAGAGAGAATACCCCATTTTTGTGGTTACAGCGACTAAAAATTAGTAAAAGATGATCATATTGAGAGCTTTTAACGAAACTTATAGCTAGTTTCTTTTATAATCCTCTAATTTTTTTCGACTATATTGCTGCACTCTTTTGTCCAAGCAATACAAATTTAACTATGATAAGGAGACGACATGCAAATCAGCGGTGCACAGATGGTTATCGAAGCACTCATCGCCGAGGAAGTCGAAGTGGTATTCGGTTACCCCGGCGGAGCGATCATGAACGTCTATGATGAAATTTACAAACAACGATCATTTCAACATGTTTTGACACGTCACGAACAAGCGGCGGTTCATGCCGCAGAGGGGTATGCTAAAGCTACCGGAAAAGTTGGGGTGGCAATGATTACCTCAGGTCCGGGATTCACGAACGGCGTGACCGGTTTAGCCGATGCTTATATGGACTCTATCCCTCTTGTTCTTATCAGTGGACAGGTTCCGATGTCTTTGATCGGTACTGATGCATTCCAAGAGATCGATGCGGTTGGTATCAGCCGTCCGTGTACGAAACACAACTATTTGGTAACTGATGCCGCAGATTTGCCGCGTATCCTTAAAGAGGCATTTTATATTGCCCGTACGGGACGTCCGGGACCTGTGCATGTCGATATCCCCAAAGATGTCACGGCGCAAATCGCTAAATTTGATTATTCCAAAGAGGTTGAGCTAGAAACCTATAAACCGACAACCAAAGGGAATACCCGTCAAATCAAAAAAGCGATCGAAGCGATAGCCGCATCCAAACGCCCGCTCCTTTATCTTGGGGGAGGGGTAATTAGCTCCGGTGCCGCCGATTTGGTTCGTGAGTTTTCCAAATTGACCCAAATCCCTGCCGTTGAAACTTTTATGGCGCGCGGAACGCTGCGGTATGATGATCCGCTTTTGATCTCGATGCTTGGGATGCACGGATCGTATGCGGCGAATATGGCGATGTCGGAAACCGATCTCGTTATCGGTTTGGGGGCACGTTTTGATGACCGTGTTACCGGAAAACTCTCCGAATTTGCCAAAAATGCTCAGATCATCCATGTCGATATCGATCCCGCATCGGTCTCGAAACTGGTACATGCCCACTATCCGATCGTCGGGGATATAAAAAACGTACTGGAGCAGATGATTCCGTTGGCAAGCGAACAGGTTGACCCTGCACGATTTGAGTCGTGGCATAACACGATTGCCAACTTCAACAAATTGCATCCTCTCTCGTACAAAGAAGAGGGCGACCGCCTCAAACCACAATGGGTCGTTGAGCGGATCGGGCAACTTTTGGGTGATGGTGCGAACATCTCTACCGATGTTGGACAACACCAGATGTGGACGGCGCAATTTTATCCGTTTAGTCGCCCGCGTCAATGGATCAGTTCGGGCGGTTTAGGGACAATGGGATTTGGTTTTCCGGCTGCATTGGGGGTAAAACGTGCCGATCCGGAGCGTGTTAGCATCAATATTACCGGTGATGGATCGATTCTGATGAATATCCAAGAGTTAATGACGGCAGTCGAGTACAAGCTCCCCGTCATCAACGTCATTCTCAACAACAACTTTTTGGGGATGGTACGCCAATGGCAGACCCTCTTTTACGACAAACGTCACTCTCAAACCGATCTCTCCATGCAGCCCGATTTTGTCAAATTGGCTGAAGCGTTCGGCGGGGTAGGGTATCGCGTCAACACCAAAGAGGAGTTTGATGCGGCGCTCAAAGATGCGGTAGAGAAAAACGTGGTAGCGATTATCGATGTCGTTGTTAACCGTTTCGAGAACGTTTTACCGATGGTTCCGGCAGGCGGATCGTTGTTTAACATGATGTTAGAGTACAAGGAGAAATAATGGAAAATGCACGAAGAGTAATTTCCGTTATCGTCATGAACGAAGCGAGTGTTTTGTCACGTATCGCAGGTTTGTTCTCAGGGCGCGGTTACAACATCGAATCACTTACGGTTGCCCCAATACCTGAAACAAAATATTCCCGAATTACAATCGTAACCGGCGGTTCAGTTCGCGTGGTCGAACAGATCACGAAACAGCTTCATAAATTGATCCCGGTACTTAAAGTATATGAACATGCCGATTTGGTTGAAACCGAAATGGCGATGGTTAAAGTTCCGATGTCTGAATCCCTCGGTGATGTAGAAGCGCTAACCCATGCCTACAACGGGCGTATTTTGGATGTTGGAAGTGAAACGATGATCGCAATGATTGCCGATGAACCGACACGGGTCTCCCATTTTCTCGAAGCGATTAAACGGTTCCATCCCAAAGAGATTGTACGCAGCGGTTCTGTTGCGCTTGAGAGATAATTTCCGATGAATCTACAAGAGATAGCACTGTTCTTAGGATGTGAAGGGGTTGCGAGCAGTCTCGAAATTACCGGGATGAATACCCTTAGTGATGCTTCGGCGGGAGAGATATCGTTTCTCTCCGATTCCAAATACGAAAAAGAGCTTTCAACAACGAAAGCATC
Source organism: uncultured Sulfuricurvum sp. (assembly GCA_964495485.1). Taxonomy (GTDB): domain Bacteria; phylum Campylobacterota; class Campylobacteria; order Campylobacterales; family Sulfurimonadaceae; genus Sulfuricurvum. The sequence continues at coordinate 7,747 of CAZBVJ010000002.1, read as the reverse complement.
CGCTGTTATTCTCCCTCATTCCAAAGCCCATTTGCTCCCGGAAGGGGTAATTGCACTTGTTTCCGAAGAACCCTATATGTCGGTAGCCTTGTTGTCAAAGCAGTTTGCTAAACCGATTGTGAGTTCTGAAATTTCTCCTATAATTGGAGAAGGGACAAAACTCTATCCAAGTGCTCATATTGAAAATGGAGCTAAAATTGGTTCAAATTGTACAATCATGAGTGGGGTATATGTTGGAGCCGAAGCGGTGATCGGGGACGATGTTCACCTTTATCCGAATGTTACGATCTATCGTGACTGTGAGATTGGAAATCGGGTCACAATCCACGCCGGAACAGTGATCGGCAGTGACGGTTTCGGATACGCCCATACCAAGATGGGGGAACATGTCAAACTTTATCAAAACGGTAACGTTGTGATCGAAGATGACGTTGAAATCGGAGCCAATACAACGATCGATTGTGCAGTATTCGGTTCTACGGTTATCAAAAAAGGGGCTAAGATTGATAATCTTGTCCAAATCGGGCATAACTGTATTGTCGGAGAACACTCTATTTTGGTTTCTCAAACGGGGCTTGCAGGATCTTCAACCTTGGGTCGAAACGTTGTCATGGGGGGACAGAGCGCGACAGCGGGACACCTCACCATCGCCCCTTTTACAACACTTGCCGCACGTTCCGGAGTAACGAAAAGTATCGTGAACAAAGGGGTTTACAGCGGCTTTCCGTTGATGGAACATAAACTTTGGCTGAAATTACAGGCAAAACTCGGTAAAATGTTGGAATCTTAAGCAGGAGGGATACGGAATGAAAATCGCAGCAGTAGGTTTGATGCTATTAGGAGCGTTATTATACGCGGAGGATCAACCGACTGAGATTCGAATGCCCGATATCGTTCTCGATGCGATTAAACACTGCGAATGTCTCAAAGAGAACGGTCAGTGTAATCCCCACGTTATCCGGATAAATATTGCTGAAGAGGCTCAACGTGCCGCTGCCGCAGGATTTGCCGTTAATGGTCATCTAATCAAATGTGGTTCACCGGATCAATGTTCGCTTCAAGCTCAGGCATTGATCGACGGCGGTATTACCAATATCGATCTTGGACCCTATCAGATTAATTACAAATATCATCCTAATCCTATGCTCCATGAGTATTTTCAAGACGAGACATCGCGCGAACAAGCCAATGCCATATTGACAAAATTGGTCAAAAGTTTCGGTTATTCGTGGGAAACACTTGGGCGCTATCATCACGCTCCAACGTCAGACGCTTCACGCAATGCCCGTTATTATCGTAAAATGTATGCTTTTATTTATGGTGGAAACGCGACAAAAGCAGAGGGCGCTGAATAACTTTCTCTTTTTAAGATTGCTTTAGCCAAAATCGGCTAAACTCTTTCATATTATCAGTTAATAGGAGAGTTTATGAGTTCCGGTGTAACGATTATTAAAGAGATTCCATTAGATGGTACCAAAAAAGGGGTTATATCGATCAGCAAAGTCGATGAGCCATATGGTGCTGGAAGTGATAGTGTAGCGAGTATCGGGATCTCACTATCGGGTGATGCAAAAAACCCTGAGTGGAAAGTTCATGTACCGATGGGGAATATCGATGCCGTAGTAGAGGCATTGAAAAGTATTAAGTAGTTTTGCTTCCCCGTTCCCCTGCGCTCGTCGAAGGGGAACGGTTAGAAAATTATTTCTTAGAAGCCACAAACGTTGCGATCCGTTTGATCCCCTCACGAATGCTCTCAATATCAGTTGCAAAACTGAATCGGAAATACCCCTCAGAACCGAATCCGACTCCCGGTACTACTGCAATCCCTTGTTCTTCTAACAACTCTTTACAAAACTGCATAGAATCGTTGCTTACCTCTTTGATGTTGACGAAGAGATAAAATGCCCCTGCCGGAGAGAGAACACTAAGACCATCGATTTCGTTAAAGAGTTTGACCGCTTCATCACGGCGTGCTTTAAACTGTACACGCATCGCTTCGATATCGCCGTCCGCTTCACCGTTAAGCCCTACAATCGCCGCTTTTTGAGTGATTGAGTTGATGTTAGAGGTGCTTTGGCTTTGGAGTTTTTTGGTTGCTTGGATGATTTCGGTATTTGCAGCAGCCATATACCCAAAACGCCATCCTGTCATTGCAACTGATTTACTTAAACCATTGATGGTGACGGTGCGTTGGTACATATCATCACTGACGGCCGCAGCGGAGGTGAATTCACCATCATAGATCAGTTTTTCATACATTTCATCGCTTGCGACGAGTACGTTGGTTCCTTCGAGTACTTTACCGAGTGCGGCAAGTTCTTCGCGCGTATAAACGGCACCGGTCGGGTTGGATGGAGAGGTCAAAATCAACATTTTCGTTTTCGGTGTCAATGCCGCTTTAAGCTGTTCCGGTGTGATTTTAAATCCGCTTGCATCGTTGGTATCAATCTCGACTACGGTCCCGCCGCAGTACATAACCAGTTCAGGATAGGTTACCCAGTACGGTGCGGGGATGATCACTTCATCACCGGTTTGGATTGTACATGCGAACAAGTTGTAGAGCGAGTGTTTCGCCCCATTGTTTGCAATGATTTGATTAGGTTTGTATTCTAATCCATTATCACGTTTGAGTTTGAGTGCGATAGCCGCTTTAAGATCAGGGATCCCGTCAACAGCGGTATATTTTGTGAACCCGTCGTTAATCGCTTTGATGGCGGCATCTTTAATCACTTGCGGTGTATCAAAATCAGGTTCACCTGCGGAGAAGCTGAGAATATTTTTCCCTTGTGCTTTGAGTTCTTGCGCTAATGTAGAAATAGCAATGGTAATCGATTCGGAGAGTGTATTGACGCGATCGGTTAACATGTGGTGTACCCTTGTAAAAAATTTGCGAATTATACCATGTCAGGTATTAAAATTTACATCAGTTGAGGATTTAAAAACTGCGGTTTTCCTGTATAAAAACCTTGTGCATAGGTAATACCCAAATCAGTGATATTTTGTAAAACCTCTTCACTGGAAACAAACTCTGCAACGGTCTCAACACCTATTCGATTAGCAAAGTCGACAATCGCTTCAACAACGATTTTATGGCGCGGGTTATCGTTGATGGCTTTGATGAGAGAGCCGTCGATTTTGAGAATATCAACGTTGAGTTTGAGGATGTTTTCAAAATTGGAATAGCCCGTTCCGAAATCATCGATGGCGATTTTTGCCCCTAATGCTTTCATACGGGAAATAAAAGAGTCTACCTCTTCAAAGTTTTCAATCCCTTCAGATTCTAAAATCTCAAAAATAACACGATCGGCAGTGCTTGTCTGTCTGAGAATATTTTCGATGGTGGTAACGGTGCGGTGATCTAGGATATCGCTACTGGAGAGGTTGATTGAAAATTGCTCGGTACGTCCAGTGAAGAGATGGCAGGCTTGATAAACTACCTCTTGAGTAATGTGGTGATAAAGTTTTGTTTTTTGCGCGATAGGCAAAAATTCATAAGGCCCGAGCAATGTGCCGTCTTCGTTTTGAATTCGAACCAGTGTTTCAAATTTTTCGATTTTGCCAGTTTTAGCTGACACGATCGGCTGATATTGACATACGATACGATGTTCCACTAACGCTTGCCGTATTTGCCCTGAGAGGGCAATATTGTTTTGATATTGCTGTTCAATCCCTTCGGAGGGATCATAGATTGAGTAAGGTTGTTTGATGCTTCTTGCTTTATTTAGGGCTACATCGGCATGAATGAGAGGTTTATTACTGTCAATTGCGATACCGACGGTTGCTCGTAAATGGATCGTATCATCCCCAATTATAAACGGTTTTTCGCTCATCATGGTGACGATGAGTTCGGCTTCACGTTCTAAATCTTCTCGATTTAACCCTTTTGGTAATTTAAATGCGAATTCATCACCCCCGATTCGATAAGGGCTTAATTTCAGGTCTTCGAGCCAATGTCCAACCTGAATCAGAATGATATCCCCTTCATCGATACCAAAAAAGTCATTGATCTCTTTAAAATCATCAAGATTGATGATGGCAAGGGTGTGAAATGGGGTGTTTAAGAGATCTTCTTGGAGTTTGATACGGTTGGGAAGACCTGTTAAGCTGTCATAGTAAAGATGATGCACTGCTTCTTGAGTCTGTTCGTGAACTTTCACTTCCAGCGTTTTATTGATCGATTCGACTTCATGGGAGTAGTTCCAAACACTCTCTTGCATCGCTTCAAACGCATGAATGATTTGAGAAAATTCACTTTGAGTGTTTGGGATATCGAAGGTGATTTTTTCACCAGGCTTGAAATTTCGAACCTTTTTGGCAATAAGTTTAATGGGGCGTAAGAGCCGGTTGATCCACACTAAAATGATCCAAAGAACGACGACAACACTAACCGCAATCCACAAGTAGAGGGTATAAAATTGATTCATTGTTCTAGTGAATTCTTCTCCTGAATAGGTCAGTGTAATGAAACCAATCGGTTTAAGAGAAGATGGTTCAAGCAGAGTTTTAGTCATTTTGATCGCATTATCAGTCGGCTCAACGTTATCACGGTTATAATCTAATATAACATGTCCCTCTCTATCGGTGACATTGAGGGCTACGACTTCATTAAGTTTTGTAATAGAGGAAAGTTTTCCTCCCATATCTTTCATACCCAAAAATAATGCGAGCGAAACGGAGGGATCAACCGCATCTATGAGGAGCATAGCCTTCTCTTTCTGAGAATTAATGGTTAAATCACGAACAATGCTAAAGGTAGCTATGGTGATGATACCAAAAACAATAATGGCGGCTAAAATGAGAGAAACAAAGAGTTTCGTTGAGAGGCGCGCTTGTCTAAAATTAATCATTCGATAAGTCTCGCAACTTGAAATAATGTTTCATTAAATCGGAATTTCCCCTCTTTGAAAACAGGTTTATTGATATAAATGACGGTAGATCGCTCGATTGCAATTGATCCTAATATACCATCTTCCAAATCGGAAAGTTCATAGGAGAAGGTTGGAACAGTACTTTCGATACCCCAACGTGCAATTTTTTTGATCGATTTTTCGGACATTTTGGTGACATAAACGAACGATATATCATGTCGTAAAAAAAGTTCATCAACGCTTAATACGATTGCCGTAAAAGGGAGATTAGCTACTTTTCCGTTGTAGTTCAGATTGATTTCATCAGCGATAGAACGGGCAAGAGCTTTGCGACTCCCCTCATACACAATAGCGAGTGTCGCTTTTGAATATTGCGATTGATTTTTTGAATCAAGGGCCATAATTTTGGGAATCATACGAACATGAGTATTGATCAAAACATTGTCTTCGGCTTGTACCATCAACCAAGTGATGAGAAGTGAGAACAAAATCTTCATTAAAACTTCCATCCTGTACGGATCCAAACCGATCTTGTTTCAACTGGGTAGTCATCTGGATAGGTATTTACCGTCGATGGATAGCGATAGACGGTATCAAAAAGATTTTTTACGGTTCCTTGAAAATAGAGACCATCAGAGTTCTCCCATCCAAGAGATACGTCAATGGTGGAGAAGGATTCGGTGGACGGACGAGCATCATCAGGACGACGTTTTTTTTCACTTCCGAATCGACCGGTAATAGCTGTTTTCATCTCTGGAGTTAATGAATAGGAGAAAGCCCCTTTGATCAAATGGCTTGAAGCAAACGGAAGATAATCAGTTGTTTGGTCACCTTTTTTTGTTTCGCCAGAAATATAGCTGTACGAAAAGGCAAAGGTGTCATTGTCAGTATAATTACCTCTAAATTCAGCTTCGAAACCTTTGATCGTCCGTTCACCTATATTTTCATACACTTTACTGGTTGTATTAGCCGTGATTTGTTCTTTATTAGCAAGATAAAATGCATTCAGAGCAAAAAGCATAGAAGATGTTGGCTTGTAAATATATTGTCCCTCATACGAAGTGACGTGTTCAGGATCTAAATCAGGATTACCGATTCTAGCCGGATTGTTTTGGGTATAGAGTTCTTGCCAGGATGGGAGCCGATAGCTGTTCCCGACCATCGTTTTAAACACATGATTACGGTGAGGCTGATATACCAAAGCCGCTCGTTTATACTGATGATAGGGTAGTGATGAGGCTTTGGTTCCACCGACATTAAGGGCAAGAGCAATTTCATCGTCCAGATTGATGGTGTCTTCAATATAAAATTCATGAGTGTGGCGATGGGCAGCTTCTGCATCTAAAAAAGGGGCAGTTTGTGAGTAGTCAACAAGATTGATCCCACCATTTATCCTCTCAGTAGTGATAGATTGGATATCAGTGACCTCTTCATGTTTAAAAGTGTACCCAGCAACAATTTTATGGTTTTCCAAACCGGTATAGGTTAATGATAGGTTACTGTAGATTTGTCGATTATTAAGTTTTAAATTTGCCCAATACCCCATAGGATAGGTAATTGCCCCGTAAGTTCCAGAGGGCAATGAACGGGCTTCACTTTCCCAACTATTTTCATATACACCTCCTTTGATTTTAAGGAGAATATCGGTTGCAATGAGGGCAGTATATCCACTTTCAATGTACCAAGAAGGAGAAGATTGTTTCCCCTCATCATTGGGGAGAGCATTAAGGTTTCCAAACGCGCTGCCGTAAGTGTAGTCATTTATCCGACCGATCAGATAGAAATTTTCATCTCTAAGAGAGAATCCCAAATTGTATTGTTCGTTATTGAGAGGGGCAAAGCCGGAGTATCCATATTTGTCGGTTACACCAACAGGTGATTTTAGATCATCGAAATAATGAAATCCATCGATAGATAATTGCATCCCCTCAAGATTAAAATGTTGCCAAAAGCCAAATTGACGAGAATCTTGATTGCCAATTCCGGCAAAGACAGCCCCGTTTTCTCTATTTTTCATACTGTCATGAGCTTGGGTAATGACATTGATTGTTCCGGCATATCCATTGACACCGTCTATAAAACTTCCCGGCCCCCGAACCACTTCGATTCGTTTGATCAGTTCAATCGGAAAGTTTAAATAGGTATTGTAGCTATCAAATGCAAGATCATTGACGGTTATACCATCAATAACCATTTTTGTTTGCCCATAAGCCAACGGATTGGAACCTCGAACAATCATTGTACGATTGTTGATACTGTCTCCCATCAAATCGACCCCGGGAATTAACATCAAAGCATCTTTGAGATTAGCCGCCCCGAAAGCGAACAGCTCCTTTTGATCCCACACGGAGAGTATAAAAGGTTGATAGTCTATGTTTTGATTGGATTGTGTTGCAAGTTGCGTTGTTTGGCTGATATCGTTGGATAAAGATTGAAGCAGAGATGTTTGATTCGCATTAAGTGAAAGAGTGAGTATGGTTGCAACAAATAAAGAACGCTTCAAAACTACCCTCAAATTATAAAGTTGGTTATTTTTACTTAAGGAAGATTAATTAGGTCTAAAAATGGTAGACATTTCTTTAAAAAATACATGATCCGAGAGAATGGGTGTAACTTTATAGAATATAATGATTATTATAAATATTAAAATAAATATTTTTTAACGCCATAGTGTTTTTCTAAATTACATTAAAAATAGTGCTTTAACTAAAGTGCATGAACAAAAATCATAGAATTCTATATTTATAATGGTTCGAATGATACATATAGAAAAGATTGAAAACATATTTTTTCATTTCTTCTCTCTACCTCTTGACATCTTTAGTATTTTCCCCTATAATTCCCGTCCACAAACGCTGAGAGGCTTTAAGTTAAAGCTT
>CAZBVJ010000001.1:225370-375383 GCA_964495485.1 uncultured Sulfuricurvum sp. | reverse complement strand
TCACAGGTTCAAATCCTGTTTCCGCAACCAATCAAACTCTCCACTTTATTTCAATAGTAATACTTATCATATTTTACCAATCCGTTTTTACCTATCCGTCCATTAACTGTTTGAAGTTCATAATACGGTCATCTTATAATGGAGTTCTATAATGAAAACAATTTGGCTATGGTTTGTCTTTGGTTCGATGATAGTACATGCGGCGACCCTCTCAAAAGCTTATTACGCCGGAGGGTGTTTTTGGGGAGTGGAGTATCATCTTGAAAAATTGAGAGGGGTCAAAGAGGTCCGTTCAGGGTATATGGGGGGAGTGGTCAAAAATCCCACCTACGCTCAAGTATCTCGGGGTGATACCGGGCATTTGGAATCGGTCGAAGTCACTTATGATCCATCACTCATTAGTTATGAGACCCTCACCAAAGCGTTTTTCGAAATTCACGATCCAACTCAGCGCGACGGTCAAGGACCTGATATCGGAGAGCAATACCTCTCTGCAGTATTTGTCAACAACGAATCAGAGCGGAGAATTGTCTTATCCCTGATCAAACAGCTCAGCTCGTATGGATACGATGTTGCAACCAAAGTTCTCCCGATAGCGGCATTTTATCCCGCAGAGACCTATCATCAAGACTACTATGTCAAGCATCAAAAACTCCCCTACTGTCACGGGTATGTCAAACGGTTTAAATGAACCTCAGATATGCCGATATTGATCTTAACTCCACAAGGAGGATAAAACATGGATCCAATCAGTTCACAAGGTGGAATGGGACCTCAGATATACGCTTTGAAAAAAGCGATCGATTCCCAAGAACAAGGGGTTATGAAACTTCTTGAAAGCATCACTACTCCGCAAGACCACCCATCGAGTTCAGCATCCGAACTTACCGGCATCGGTCAGAATCTCGATATCAAAGCCTGAGTTTAGCATTAAGCTAAGCTCAAAACAACCTTGATGCTTTAAAAAGGCTCTACCATTGTATTGCAATGCACACAATGGTGTAGCGGTTCTGCAAAGCAAGCCTTAGTATTTAATTTGAGGTGCCGCTATACAGCAATCGTTTATCCCTAAAATATAGCCTGCGATAATCCTTGGGCTGAGACGGTATTGATGGGCGTATTCAATTTCAGACATTTTTTCTTCTGCCAGCCTATGCGCATCCGATTCTGTGCATCCGCCAAGTTCACATAGAATGTCGATAAGTTCTGCCCTAAACTCATGGATTGTGACCATAGAATCACTCCTCTATCGGATTCATCCTCTAGTTATACATTTTCACGTAATATTCATGCACCATACGCCCTGAATCAAATGCGGGAATCACATCGCTCATGGCATTTTTCATCATTTGAGTCCACTGTTCATGTTTGTCGTAGTACATCGGAATGATTTCGTTTTCAAGCATATCCATCATATTTTTGTTGTCTTCAGCATCTTGCACTTCAATTGGGGTACTGTGATCGATCGGGGGGATCGTAAACGAGTTGATCGCATGTTTGGCGAATTCCGGATGCCAGCCATCGTTGGTTGAAAAATGGATTGAGCCATTCATACTTGCCGTCATTCCGCTTGTACCGCTCGCTTCACGCGATACACGTGGCGTATTGAGCCATACGTCGGAACCTTTTTTGAGCATACGGGAGAGATCGAGTTCATACCCGACCAATATCGCCATATTAGGATAATCGTGACTAATATGGATCAGCTCATTAAAGACGTTGATCGCATTGGTATCAAACGGATAGGGTTTTCCCGCCCAGATGATTTGTACCGGTCTCTCATGATTGGTGAGCATTTTTCGAAATCGGGCGAAATCGTACTTGATAAGACCGGGGCGTTTGTATTCCGCAAACCGTCTTGCCCATACTATCGTTAAGATATCTGGATTGAACACCTTTCCGGTTTGATCAGCTACAATGGAAAACAACGTCCGTTTCAGATGTTTTTTACGGCTGATGATTTGATAATCTTCATGATCATCCAAAGCGGCAAGTAACACTTTATCGGTCCAAAAACGGCGATTTTGGGCATTGGTGATGTAGGTAATTTCAGACCTCCCCTCACAATGTTCCCACATCCGGTTGGCAACCTCTCCGTGAAATTTTGAAACGGCATTGGTCATTTTCGACGCACGCAGCGCCCCTACGGTGAGATTAAAATTGTGTTCATCTTTCATCAGCATAATGGATCGGACAGTAGGAAGATCGAGTCCGTTGAAAAAGCCGAACTTATGGAGTAGATCGATATTGTGCTCTTCATTCCCGGCATCTTCGGGGGTGTGGGTGGTAAAAACAACCCGTTTTTTGACTTCATCCATATCGCGGTATTTGGCGTAGAGTTCAAACACCAGCGGCAATGCGTGCCCTTCATTCATATGGAAAATCTCGATATTTTGTTTGATCGCTTCGAGAACTTTCACACCGCCGATCCCCAATACGATCTCTTGAGAAATACGGGTCTCTTCGTTCATATCGTAGAGTTTATGGGTAATGGTGCGTGCCAAAAAGTCGTTTTCAGGGATATCGGTCGAGAGTAAAATGAGCGGTGCCGAACCGAAAACATCCGGAGAGAGATAAAAAGCTTTAATATAAACGTCTTGAGAATGAATACTTACTTTTGCCTGTATCCCCAAATCTTTTAGAAAATAATAGTGTTTACGGACAAATTCGGCTTTGAGGGTACGATCGGGGTTGCGCATCTGATCGTAATAGCCAAAGCTCCATAATATCCCTACCCCTACGACATTTTGACGCAAGTCATACGCACTACGCATATGCGATCCGGATAAGAATCCCAAACCGCCGGAATAAATTTTAAGCCCCTGATGGATTGCAAACTCCATCGAAAAGTAGGCAACGCTCTTAGAGTATTTCGGATCAAATTCGTAATCGTGCAAAATCATAGTCGCCTCAAAATCGTTGATAGTGTATTGTAACGCTTATTACTTCATCTTAAGATAAATTACCCCCAAAGGGGGAAGAGTCAATTTTACAGAGTATTCACGTCCGTGCATCGGTTCATGTGCTGCGGTTATAACCTCTCTATTGCCAATATTCCACCCCTCATAACGGCTCTCTTGGGAGTTGAATATTTCAATATATTCTCCCCCGCTCAAAACCCCTAACGGGAAATTTTCACGTGTCGTATCGCTAAAGTTGCAAATCACGTAGATGTTTTCCGATGGGATATCGCTTTTACGAACAAAACTAATACAGTTTCGAGAGTAATCACGATCATCGATCCACTCGAACCCTTCCCGTTTCTCATCGTAAAGATGCAACGAGCGTTCCTTACGGTAAAGTCGGTTGAGATCGGAAACCATGGTCTGTATCCCCGAATGCAATGAAAAATCAATCAAATGCCAATCCAGTGAGCGTTCAAAACTCCATTCGGCATATTGGGCGATCTCTCCCCCCATAAAGAGGAGTTTTTTCCCCGGGTGTGCCATCATATAAGCATAAAGCGAGCGCAAATGGGCGAATTTCTGATTCGTATCGCCCGGCATTTTGTTGATGAGAGAACCTTTCATGTGGACAACCTCATCGTGACTCAGCGGGAGCATAAAGTTTTCATCAAACCCATACCACATGCTAAAGGTAAGCTGATGGTGATGGTGTTGACGGTAGATGGGATCAAAACTCATGTATTTGAGCGAATCGTGCATCCATCCCATGTTCCATTTGAACCCAAATCCCAGCCCTCCGACATCAACGGGACGGGTCACCATCGGATAGGCAGTCGACTCTTCGGCAATCATCACAATGTCGGGATATTCGCCGTAAATACTGGTATTCAATGATTTGAGAAATTCGATCGCTTCGAGGTTTTCATTCCCTCCGTATTGATTCGGTATCCACTCCCCCTCTTTACGGGCATAGTTCAGATAGAGCATAGAGGCCACCGCATCGACACGTATCCCGTCAATATGGTATTTATCGCACCAAAACATCGCCGAGGAGATCAAAAAAGAGCGTACTTCATTGCGCCCGTAGTTGAAAATGATGCTCCCCCATTCGGGATGATACCCTTGACGGGGATCGTCATGTTCATAGAGGGCTGTTCCGTCAAAATTGATCAAACCGTGCATGTCCACGGCAAAATGGGAGGGTACCCAGTCCATTATCACCCCGATACCGTTTTGGTGGAGCGTATCGATCAAATACATCAAATCCTGCGGCGTACCGAACCGGGAGGTTGCGGCAAAATACCCTACGACCTGATAACCCCATGAACCGAAAAACGGATACTCGGTGAGGGGCATAAACTCGACATGGGTATAGTTCATCGATTTGAGATACTCCACCAGCTCCACAGCCAACTCACGGTAAGAGAGGTATCGATCCCCCTCTTCAACTTTTCGCCGCCAAGAGCCCAAGTGAACCTCATAGACGCTGATCGGGGCATTATGAGCATTGTGGGCATGTCGTTCGTACATCCATTGACGATCTGCCCAATCATACTCCAGATCCCAAATACGGGATGCTGATTTGGGAGGAACTTCGGCAAAGAAACCGAACGGATCACTTTTATCATGGACGATGTTATGAAAACGGGAGACGATATGGTATTTGTAGGTCAATCCCGATTCAACCCCTTCGATAAATCCCTCCCATATGCCGGAATCATCCTCACGTAGCCTCAAAGGGTGAGAGTGGGTATCGTAGGCGTTAAAATCCCCCCGTACACTCACACTCTCGGCATTAGGAGCCCAGAGGGCGAAGTAAACCCCTGCTACCCCTTCACGCACCATAAGGTGAGAGCCGAATTTTTCGTAGAGCTTGGTATGGGTCCCTTGTTTGAACAAATAGACATCCAGCTCCCCGATACGCGAAATATCATAATAGATCGGATGATGCATCACTCCCCTTTTCTTCCCGCTACAATACGCTGATAAAGGCGTTCATATTCCAATGCCGCGTGCTCCCAATCAAAGCGCATTTGCATCGCATTTCGCTGTAATTTCTCAAACCCGCTTTGATCATTGTACCATGTATGGATTGCCCAACCGACCGTATTCACCAACGCTTCGGATGTGGCATCGTAAAATTTGAATCCGTTCCCGTGTTCTCCGTCGTTATGGTAGTTTTCGATCGTATCGTCCAGCCCCCCTGTAGCGCGGACAATCGGCAGCGTCCCGTAGCGGAGGCTGTAAATTTGGTTCAATCCGCACGGTTCAAAACGTGAAGGCATCAAAAAGAGATCGCTTCCCGCTTCGATCTGATGGGCGAGATCATTGCGGTATCCGATATAACAAGCGAACTTTTGGGGATAACGTCCGGCGATATCGCTGAAAAAGTGTTCCGCCCACTTCTCTCCGGCGCCCAATAAGACAATCTGTATCTCCATGTGCATCAATTGATGAATGGCATGAGCAATCAAATCGATCCCTTTTTGTTCGGCGAGCCGTCCCACCAAACCGATCAACGGGACATCGGAGCGTTCAGGGAGATGAAACGCCCGCTGAAGAGCCGATTTGCACACCGCTTTCCCCTCCATAGCATCGATATCGAAACGGTGTTCTAAAAACGGATCGATAGCGGGACTCCACTCCTCATAATCGACCCCGTTGAGGATGCCATGGAGTTTGAAAGCGTATCGGTCAATCAGATGCTCCAATCCCCAACCAAACTCCGCACTCCGAATCTCTTGGGCGTATTTAGCGCTCACGGTGCTGATTGCATCGGCATGGACAATCCCCCCTTTGAGGAGATTGACCCCATCATACTCTTCGAGTTCGTCGGCATTGAAATGTTCCCAACCGATCCCCAGCACCTCCATTGCACCTTTGTAAAATCGCCCCTGATGTTGAAGATTATGAATCGTGAGGAGTGAGCCGGTATAGGCGAAGTCGCTATCGTAGGCATAGTGGGTGTTGAGCATGATAGGGATCGAAGCGGTATGCCAATCGTTGGCATGAATCACGTCCGGATGGAATCGAAGTTTTTTGGCGAGCTGCATCACCGCACGGGAGAAAAAGATAAAGCGATTGTCGTTGTCGCTGTAGGAAAATCCATTCTCATCATAGAGTCCGGCACGTCCGAAAAAACCCTCATGGTCGATAAAATAGACCGGAACATCCCCTAATATCCCCTCATAGACCCCTGCCCAAACTTCACCCATGATCCCCATAGGGACACCCAATCCCCCCTCAAGCAATCGGAGATTATATTTGTCACGATCGACGGAATAGTAACGCGGCATCACGATACGAACATCGTGTCCTAACGCCCTCAATGCTTTGGGCAAAGCTCCAACAACATCGGCTAGTCCCCCGCTTTTGGCAAACGGAACTACCTCGGAAGCGGCGATCAGAATGTTGAGTTTACCCATTTTCACTCTCCAATAATTTTGCCCCCGCTAATGAGGGGTTCTCTAAAACGCTCAATTCAATACGCAGTGTATCATAAGCACTGCTCAATGTATACTTTTTGAGATTATCTCGTATAAACTTCAAGAGATAGGGGTTTTTATGGATAACCCCTCCTCCCAGCACCAAAATCTCCGGGTTTGCGAGGGTCACCACTACCCCCGTCGCAGTGATCAACGCCTCTTCAAAACTATGTGCAATCCTCTCTTTTTGAGGTGATAGTGAACTTTTGAAACACTCCAAATCGACCTCTCCGCCGATCCCCTCATGATCGAGCCATTTGGAGAGTCCCGAACCCGAAGCATAGAGTTCGATGCAGTTGTTCCGTCCGCATCCGCAGACAAACGGGGACTCCCGGTAGGGGATATGCCCGATCTCAAACGCCATATTATGGCTTCCCCGTACCAAATGTCCCTGATCGATAACCGCCGCACCGATCCCCGTTCCAACCGATAACGCCGCAATGCTTTGAGTGTTCCAATGCGCCGCTTCGGCTCGTATGGCGCAGTTGAGATCGTTATCGATTTTGAGGGGGATTCCGTAGCGGGATTCTACCGTTTCGGCAATTTCATAGCAATCAATATGAATATTGGGCGCAGCGATAATCGTCCCCATTTCCACCTGTCCCGCATACGAAATACCGATGAAATCGATAGAGGGGTGATGAGAGACAACCGAGTCGATATAACTCAAAAGTCCGATCTCTGAACTGCGAAGAGTATCGGTAACGACACCCTCATTGGAGACAAATTCACTGCGGAGGTAACTCCCCCCAATATCGATAAATAGTTTTTTCAAGAATGTGTTTTCTCATACAATGTGGCATACGCTTTCGCGCTCTCTTGCCATGAAAAATCGGCTTTCATGTTGTGATTGACAATCCTCTCGAAATGTTTTTTGTCGCCGTAGAGTTCACACCCTTTGCGCAATGCGCTCAACAGTGAACGCGCTGTGGGTGAGTTAAAGACGATCCCATATCCTGCACAGCTGTCTTGCTGGTATTTTTCGCACCGCTTGACCGTATCGGCCAAACCGCCGACACGGTGGACAATCGGAATCGCCCCGTAGACGAATGCAATCATTTGATTCAAACCGCACGGTTCAAACAATGATGGCATCACTAAAAAATCGGCGGCGGCGTACATCTGATGGGAAAGAGCCTCATCGTATCCGGAATGTAACGCAACATTTTTATGCTCTTTTGAGAGCTTTTGCAACGCTTCGGTATAACGCGATTCCCCCTCACCCAACAGTGCAAAATTGCAATCAGATTCGGCAACCCATGGGAGCGCTTCGATCAATATATCCATCCCTTTTTGGTCAGCAAACCGTCCGATAAAGACGAACAAAGGTTTTGTCACTCCTTTAAGTTTGAGTTGCTTCAACACTTCGCTTTTGTTGGCTTTTTTCCCTTTTAAATCGCTAAATTGGGCAATAATCATAGGATCATTTTTAGGAGAAAAATGCTCTTCATCGATGCCGTTGAGAATTCCGATCACTTTTTGACGGTGGAAATGCAAAAAACCTTCCAAACCGCATCCGAACTCTTTGGTCATGATCTCATGAGCATAGGTAGGGCTCACCGTCGTTACCGTATCGGCATAGGCTATCCCCGCTTTCATCAGGTTGATTTTGCCGTAAAATTCCAACGAACCCATCGTAAAATAGCGCTCATCCAGACCGATTTTTTCGAGATTGGCGTGATCGAATATTCCCTGATAAGCAAGATTATGAATCGTGTAGAGAACATTAGGGGAGAGTGTCTCGTCTTGGTGGATCAACAACGCGGTAAGAGCACACTGCCAATCGTTCAGATGAACGACATCGTAACGTTTCTCTCGAATCAACGCATAGAGGGCATAGGAAAAAAGGGAAAATCGAAGAGAGTTATTCTCATACCCTTCTCCCGGAGGGCCATAAAGATATTCATGGTCGCACAACAGAGGGTTATAGATAAAACAATACTCCATACCCTCATACTGAGCGCAATAGAGTTCGACTAAGTAGCTTTCATCCCCCATGGGGACCTCAAAACTCTCTCCCGTTGCGACGATTTCGTAGCGTTCACGTGAGATCGATTGATACAGCGGCAAAACAACCCGAATATCATAGAGGCTTTTCAACGCGCGGGGCAATGCATAGGCGACATCGGCCAATCCACCTGTTTTCGCAAAAGGATACACTTCGCTGGATGCGAACAACACTGTTTTAGCCATGATCATCTCCTCGTAAAAGTTGTGCGGCACTCTCCGGAGAAACCGGATTGATGTGGATCAAGGATGTGAGCTCAAATCCCCCTATCCGATAGATTCTAGGGAGGATACGAACCATCAATCTATGTGCCTCTTGGGATGGGGCAAATTCACTCGAATGGGGTGTTGAAACTAAAATTGTACACGAAAAATCTCCTAATTGTTCCGTCAACTTCACCAATACCCTCTTCAAAAGAGCAGAAAGTTCACTCACCGAAACATCATCGATCGTATCGATCGCTCCGAGATAGTGTTTGGAACTGATCATGATTTCAAAAGGGGTGGAACTGGCATAAGGGCAAAACGCGATAAAATCCCCCGAAACGGCAACGATCCGTCCCTTTGCTTCTTCTTCGCCACTGAGGATCGACTCGATCAGCGAAATACGGTGAGAGGCATAATACCCCTCTTCACGCTCGATCAGATGACGTTCGTTAACTGGGATAAACGGCAGAGCGATAAGCTCCGTATGACAATGTTCAACCCTTGATCCCGCTTCTTCGCCATCATTTTTGACAATTGCAAAATGGCACAGACGAAAATCTTTGCGTAAATCACCGATTCGAGCACGGAGCGTTTTGAACCAGTTTTCCAGCTCCTCTGTACTCCATTGGCGTATCGACGTATGGTGGGTTGGAGAATCGATAATGATCTCGTGAGCCCCAAACCCCTCCCAATGTCCCTCTAATCCTTCATGATACCGAGGCGATGCTTCGATCGCCAGCGCTTTGGTGCGGTTGGGGATTACCCTTGTAAGCCATCTCTCTTGTGATGTGCGCAGAGCAAAAATCTCATCAGGACTCATCGATTCGTTGCCGGGACAAAAGGGGCATTGATCGCTTGAGAGTTTCGCTCTAAAATCGGCATTAAAATCGCTATGACGGAGACGTTCGGGGGCAATAATGACATGTCGATCGAACAATCTGTCATAGCGGATTTCAGACATCGATAATCTCCAATCTACCTTGTATCTCTAACGAGTTATGAAACGGAAACGAAAATGCGATACTCAATGCTTGTACGGTGAGATCAAATCCCTCTTCGCTTTGGGAGAGGGTTTGGAGTTGAAAATAGTAAACATCACACGGCTTGTCAAAATGAAAAACAAGCTTCTTTCCTAATATTGTATCATATATTTCAACATTTTTTATTTTTTTAATTTCTCCCGTATCTTCTAACGCTATGTTGTTGATTTTCAGGCTCTGGTACTCGGAAAAATGGAAATTATGCTCCATTACATAGCGATAGGGCTTATTACACTTCCCCTTTACCCCTATCTGAAACGCAATTCCCTCCGTCTCAAATGTAAAACGTTTTCGGAGGTTCAGATGGGTGTGTTGATCATCATAAATCCCACCATCTCTAACAAACTCCACCTCATCTTTCACTATTGTCAAATCAAAAGGTTGGTTGGCGAAATCTCCGTATTCTCTAAATTTACAATGACGAAAATTCTCACCCGAAAAGCTCTCGTCACTGATATGGTCGACAAACGAGTTTTTAAGATACCAATCGTAAATGATCGTCTCTTTCAACGACTCATCAAACCGAGCGGAAGCGTGATGGATCGTATCAATCCCCTCTTCCACTGAAGAGTCTTTTTCGCGAGGGGGGAGAAAAAGCTGATGATGGTACGCCTCTTTGCGTCGCATGAGGGCATTTTGATAGTTAAAGCATCGATCGCGAACATCCAGCTCAACCAACTGAGCACCGATTGCCGCATCAAACCGTGCGATTAATCCGGAGGTGACCGATTTGATTTTGGGATAACCGTCCATCTCATTAATATCTTGGATAAGTATTGAACGCTCTTTGTAGCGGATGTTTTCACACTCGATCAGATAGCGATAGGCGTTGTCACGCAGGTTGGGGAGATAGAGCCCTCCGAACACCCCATGCCACAGTGCATCATTGGTTTGGAGTTTGTAGAGCTCTGTAGCGTACTCTCCCCCCTCCTCCGCCAAAGCCCGTGAGAGTTCAATCATCCGTTTATGGAGGCGGTTGCTCTCGGGGTATTTGACGAAAAAGTTTTTCCAAATTCCCCCTTTGAGGAATTTGACACCGTATTGATGATACGCCTCTTCACCCATCTCCTCTTTCATCGATTGCAAACGTAACGCATCATCGGCTCTCAAACTCCACTCACCCATCTCGTAGTAAGAGACATTGGGGAGATAAGCGATCCCGCGAGGACGATGGTTTTTCAGATAGGTTCCGTAATGGAGCGTCTCGATCGTATCATCCTCCAATACGCTCTGTACAAATGTCTCAAGCCATTTTTTCTCATAAACCCACTCATAGGTTCCCGGCCACATCCCGAATTTCTCGGCATCATCGAAAATAATCGCCGCCGAATCGTTTTCACGGCAAAACGATTTGATCGCTTCCATCGCACTCTCTACATTCAAAAACGGGATAGCGTAGCGGAGCTTTTGGCTGATCGGAAAAAGGGCAATCTCCTCACCCCCCTCTTCGCTCATATAATAGCCATCCAACACCTCCGTATCGAATCCGGCACACTGAAAATGGTAATCGTCCATCACCGTATAGCGTATCTGAGAGGCGACTAAATCGGGGATCAACGCCGATTCCCATACCCGTTCGGTCAACCATAACCCCTGCGGTGTTTGAGAAAAACGCTCTTCGATCGATTGATTGAGCAGTGATATCTGCGCTTTTCGATCACGCGAGGGGATGACACTCAAAATCGGTTCATAGTATCCCGCGCTCACAAACTCGATGCTCCCTTGTTGGGCAAGGCTCACGATAGTCTCATACAAAGAGGGGCGGAGAGATTCGATCTGCTCCATCAGCCATCCGCTGCAATGGAGCGAAAATTTAAACTCCGGATAGCGGCTCATCACCTCAAAAAACGGCTCGTAGCAGCGTTCAATCGCTTTTTCGATTACCCATCCGAAATTATCAACCGGTTGATGCATATGGATTCCGAACAACAATGCTGTTTTCATACTCTCTCCTAGATAAACCAATTTTCGCTAAAGCGATCATTCAAATCGATAGATAAATACCCAAACCCCGGCAGAGTCTGAATCTCTTTCTCCTCCGTCCTGAGAATTAACCGTATACGGATCATCGACCTATCAGCGATGTGTTCTCTCATCAAAAGAGCCTCTATCCCCATCGGTGAAGAAACGCTCATCATCTCAATCGGCTCCATCATCTCTTCGATACGAGCTTCGATGCGGAACGATTTTAAACCCTCCACATCCCCTTGCAGTCGAAAATAGAGCGCTTTCTCATCAAATCCATAGTAGATAATATTAATAGGTCCACGTACCCTGTCCATCGTAGAGAGACAACGAGACTCATCGATTTTACCGCACCCGATCCAATCAAAATATCGTCTCGATGAACCGCCGATGCGCGGAGAGATCATCGATGTCGGCTTCTCCCAACATTTGGTATCGCTCGACGTCTGGGAAATCGGCTCCCACAAATCCTCTGGAACCGGTAGTTCCAACAGTTGATAAACACTGATCAAATGCCCCCGAAACAGCTCATCGAACTCACTCGCAAAATCACTCGTATGATCTTCACCGTACCACCAAAACCAGTCGCTGCACTCTGATGCCAAAAGATGGTATTTCACCTCCTCTTTGAGCTTCTCATCCACAGCGTCCATCTTCATCTGTGCTTCACGCCGTGTCTGAAACAAAAGTTCCCACGCCCGTTTCTTCTCACTGTGCCCGACCCACGTATCGAACGTTCCGTGTATCCATGTCCCCGGATGGATGCGGGATAATTTTTTTTGTTTTTTGAGACTCTTCGCTTCATCCATCGTGATCGTTTGACACCAAGGAGCATCCGAGAGCTCTTGATACAGTGCTTCAAAAAAATCCCATCCGTTATTGTGGTAAAACTCCCAGGCATTCTCTCCATCCACAATCACGAATACAACCCGGTTGGATTCACCTTCTGCAATGGTTTTGAGCTGTTCCATAAAATGCTCACTCGACTCTTCCGCCGTCCGATGGCGGTATTCAAAACCGATCAAATCGCTAAGACGGTGATCTCGAAAACCGATACTCACCCCGTGATAATCGTAGATATCGTATTTTATCTGCGCCTCGTCCGATGCGAGAGATTCCATCACTATTGCCTCATCGGTGGCAATCCACTCTATCCCCTCTTGATGATACAACTCGATGCTTTTCCCATCCACTGCCCCCTCGGAGGGCCAAAATCCTTTGGGTCTGCATCCGAATGTCTCGGTATAGAGTTCGATAGCTCTTCGGATATGCTCGTGCGCATCCTCTTCCAGCGAAAACGCCCCTTCCGGGATGAGACTCGATGGTTTGGCGATACGTGCATTCTCGATATCGATCAACAACGGAACGATGGGGTGAAAATAGGGGGTCGTCGACAATGAGATCTTCCCTGAACGTTGAAGCTCACCGTAAAACGGGAGAATTTCTGCGACGAAAGCCCCCAATGTTTCGAGCATCAACTCTTTATCCTGTTGGGAATAACCCTTCTCTTGAATCAATAGTTTTTGGATGATCGGATTATTTGTGCGCAGATAGTTACCGCACCATGCGAGGAGGAACACCACTTCCAAATCAATCAGTTCATCCTCATCCAAATCGCTTCGGTTATAGAGCTCACCATAGCGTTTGAGGGGGCGTATCATCGTCTCAAACTGCATAGCCCCTATCAACTTTAACAACCACTCTTTATCCTCTGGTTTTAACGTTGAGGGGTGCTGAATCCAAAGCTTTAAAAAAAGATCGTATCGGGTCGGTTCACGGTAGAGTTTTAGTTGTTCGATGAGGGATGCACTGAGGTTAAACGTTGCTTTAAGTGTAGGATAAAGGCTCAAATGCCATGGCATCTCATAATAATCTTTGATCGCGTGCAAAAATACCCACGGCATTTTCATTATCCCATCTTTCCCCCGATAATCGGGCTGATGCATGTGCCAGAAAAACGAGAGTTGAAGGGGCTTTGATCTCATTAGGATTACGCCCATTCCTCAATTTTGGATCGATAGAGCTGTGTGTACTGTTCCCCTTTGCTTTGGGTTTTAGCTTGAACCGTCAGATTTAAAAAATCGCTGTACTGATCGGGGATCATGAGTACCCAATCATTTTTATCCAGCCAAATTTTTACACCATCGAGGGTTGAGGACTCTTTCCCTTTCGCATCTTCGAGAAAACGTCTCATCATTTTCCCTTTGAGTGACTGCGGACACGGTACCTGAACTGTGGTGTAATAAAAATGGGGGAGTGACGCAATGATAGTGGAGAGCTTCACCCCGTGGGTGACAATCATCTCCAAAATTCGAAGCGTCGCAAACATCGAGTCTCTATGGGTTGAAAATTCGGTAAAGGTGAAATTCCCCTCCCCTGTCGCCACCAAATCATAGGTTTTCATTTTTGAGGATTTGAAATTGGAATACTGTCCCCGCTCAATCTCAAGATGGTCGAAATAGACGATATCGGCCGCCCACGTCGGCAAAAATACCCGTTTTTTGATCCCAGTCGCTTTTGATTCCATATTGAGGAGACTCAATACCGCATACAAAGCGTTTTGTTTGGAGAGGACATTCCCTTTGTCGCACAAAATATCGAGCCGTTGCCCGTGCGGAAACAGGATGAATCCGGCATCAAGCTTGAGCGCTCGAATCACGGCCCCCATATCTTCATAGGAACGTTTGGTTAGTGTATTGATATTACTAAGACGATGTTCATCCTCATACGCATTGAACATGATATGTTCAATCCCCAAATCATTCAAAATCTCAGGGAAAATCTCTGACGCCAATCCATGGGTCAGATCCACAGCAATACGGCACTCTAAACATTTAAAACGGTGCGATTGGATCAAATCCTCAATCCCCCGTTTGTACACGTTGTACTCTTTTTGACGATCGAGCGGATAAATCTGCCCGATTTGGGTGTAATCAACACGGCGAAACGTCTCTTTAAAAAACGCCTTTTCAACCTTTTTTGCCACTTCGCTATTGATTCGTAACGCTTCATGATTGTAAAAAGTGATAACGCTGCTGGTCGGATCATCGATTTTCTGATGGAAATGAACCCCCGCAGCATATTCGTTATGAGACGATAAACTGCATCGCATCACCGCTGTGGGGATGGCATTATAATCGATAACATTCACCCCCGATGAGAGAAGCCCTCCCAGAAATGCCCGCTTGAGCATTCGGGAGCTTTTATCGTAATGGCGGGAAACTATCACGGTAGAACCTACCGGTAACTGAGCCCCGAACGCTTCGGCCAGTTTGGTTGCCATCTCGCATGAGAGCTCGATATTGCTTTTCCCGATTACCATCCCGTCTTCAAAAATGGAGTTTTTATATTTGCTCCCCAAAATAACGCTTCGGCTGATGATCGCAGCATCCTCGATCACTTTATCAGGCCAGATAGTAACATCTTTTTCGATGGTGACCAATTCGCCGATTTCACACCCCTCGGCAAGGATCAATCCCGATTTGGCGGTGACGTTTTTGCCGATACGGTTATGGGCACAAATAACACATCCGTCGAGTTTGGCGTTTTTACCGATCACGACATCGTTCCACATCACGGTATTGCGGATTTTGCTCCCTGAGCCGATATGGACATTATCTCCGATAACCACGTTGCTAAGTTTCGATCCTCTACCGATAGAAACATTTTTACCGATCATAACGATACCGACAATCTCGACACTCTCATCAAACCGACATTCATCATCACAAATCAGTACCCCATCAGGGTATTTGATCGCTTCACCACCGGTTTTAAATTTGATTTTACCCGTGAGGATATCCTCATATACATCGCGGTAACTCTCTGGATTGCCGACATCACGCCAATACCCTTGAGAGTATCCCGCCATCAAATCGATCCCTTGACGCATCAACAAAGGGAAAAGGTCTTTGGCAAAATCGAAATTTTCATTTTTAGGGATATAGTTCAAAATCTCCGGCTCGATAATATAGATACCGGTATTGATCGTGTCGCTAAACACCTCACCCCAGCTCGGTTTTTCGAGGAATTTTTCGATTTTTCCCTCGTCGTTGGCGATCACGACACCAAATTCGAGAGGGTTTTCAACCGATGTGAGGGTAATTGTCAATTTAGAATTTTTCGCTTTGTGATAGTCAAAAATGGCTTGGAAATCGAAATCGGTCACCAAATCGCCGCTGATGATAATGAAATTCTCATTTCCGATCAGTTCTTGCGCTTTTTTAACCGCTCCCGCCGTACCGTAATCATCATCGGGGATGACATAGGTGATGTTAATCCCCCATGCACTGCCGTCTTGAAAATAGTTTTGGATAATTTCGGGTTTGAAATAGAGGAGAATAATAAACTCGGTAATACCGAGATCTCTGAGGCTTACGATGGTGTGTTCCATCATCGGACGATTCATAATCGGCAACATCGGCTTCGGAATAGAATGGGTTAACGGTTGTATCCGTGTACCGAACCCGCCTGCCATGACCACAGCTTTCATTGAGCTCCTTTAACCATTATTCATACTAAAGGTCTATCATAACATGTTTCTATCCAACTTTTGCTAATATAACAAAATATTACGTTTTATCATTTCCTCATAGGCGGATTGTTTTTCGTCATGCTCATGGAAATTTCTGCCCTCTACACCCCTGGAGCAAGTTTATCTTCTTGGTTTGTTTTTCATTTTTTTGCTTTTATAGCCTCTTTTATTTATGCTATTTATATCTTTTTTGTAGAAGATTTATCTTCTGCCGGATATGCGTTGCTTTACACTTTTGGATATATAATTGTTGAAGGGATACTATCATTAGTTATAGTTGATTTTATTGGTAAAATTTCCAAAAAGAATACATAAAGAAGCGAAGTTTAATACAATAAACACTTCGTTCTAACACAATTTGAACACACTCTTTCTAATACCATCTTCAAAATATTCGTATCATATATTGATACAAATAAATACCATAAACGTATCACACGATCTTCAACAACTCACAACCACCTATCTGATTAAATACAAATGCCAAAAAGAAAAACGTTTACGCGAAATAGGGGTTATCTGAGCTATCTGACTTATCTTGATGTTTTTTCAAACAGGGGTCAGGTATTCAATCTTCATTTTTCGATATAAGAATAAAATTAAATCATATTTGATTAAATATTAAATAAATAGTATAATATTAATCATATTTGATTAGAGGTTTTAGATGGACACCTTCGAGCTTCACTCTTCCACAGAAATAGCACATGAAATAGGTCGCAGAGCCAAAGCGTTGCGAAAAGCTACCAAAATGACCCAAAAAGAGTTTGCCGAATTTTCCGGCATACCTTTTGGAACCTATATGCGATTCGAGCAAAGTGGAGAGATTTCGTTTCAAAATTTTATCATCATCATGCAACGACTCGGACGGATCGAGGAGCTCGAATCGATCCTCTTGCCGAAAAAGGCGATTAAATGGTAAACGATACACTGATAGTCAAAGCATGGGGTGAAACCGTCGCCAAAATTATCGAAAACGATAAGGGAACCTATGATTTCATCATGAATCCTACGAATACCCTCCCCTTCTCCCCGATTAAAATCACCAAAATGGGTGAACCGTACAATTTTTCTCATCTTGAGCACCAATACGGCTTACCGGGGCTTATCAGTGACAGCTTGCCGGGAAAATACGGGAACACTTTTTTGGAAGAGTTTTTTATCCGTCATTTTAAAAAGGCTCCGACAACGATCGAAAAATTACAAATTCTCGGCAGTAATACGATGGGAGCCTTAACGTATGAGCCTGAAAAACTGCATGAACGCTCCAAAAATACTCAAGCTATTTTTCAGATGTCCGAACTCTACGATGAGACCAAAAAAGCACTCTTCGGCGAAAGTGAATTTGAGCTTGAAAAAATCATTGCCCTATCCAACTCGGCAGCCGGCGGTGCTCAGCCAAAAGCGATCGTCGGATTGAACCCGAATCAAAAAAGCATGTATGTCGGCAAAAAAAGCGACCCGTTACCCGATGGGTTCGTCCACGCGATCATTAAATTCGATAATTTACTCTATACTCGTGAACCACAATCTAAAACACTCTACGATGAGCTAAGTCTCTCAAAAACCATAACCGAATATATATACTCCATCCTCGCGCGTAAATGCGGTATTACAATCCCCGAAACATACCTAATCGACGACGGCAACGGTGGTAACCATTTCGCAGTAGAGCGATTCGACATTCTGAAACAAAATGACCATGTAAAAAGATTGCACATGCATTCCCTATCAGGGCTCATGCATCATAATCCCGCTGAAACGACGTTTGATTATACCAATCTTTTCCGAGTCGGACTAAAACTCAATATTCCACATGAAGATATGATTAACCTCTATCGAATTATGATCTTTAACATTGTGTTCGCTAATAGGGATGATCATTCAAAAAACTTTTCGTATCTCATGGATCGAAACGGTAGATGGAGAGCGGCACCAGCATATGATCTGACATTTGTTCCATCGGCAAAACATCAGATGCTGTTCGATTATAAACCTGTGAGTGAAATCAACCGCAAACATTTGATTAAAATCGCCGATGAGTTCAATATTCGCAATGCGGGTGATATTATCGATCAGACCATCGCAGTCAAAAACGATTATTTACGTTCGATGAGTGCCCTATATAGCATTACACCTACATGGCATGAACGTGTTTTTACATTGACAAAAAGTATCGATAAATCGATCAGTATATAAAAATAATTAGTAGTGAGCATTTTAAAATGCTTTTTGTATCTTGATTACAAAAGTCACTGTATTACTCTCGATTTTTCAATAAAGCAATAGGTAAGGTGTAACATAGGTGTAACAAGAAGAATTTATCTTTAGTGAAACAGGCTAGAAAGTTCGTATTTTAGGGGATTTTTTGACTAAAAAAGTGGTACCAGTGGGCGGACTCGAATGGAGTTTAAACCGCTCAACACTGGCTAAATACTTACTTTTTCGATCTCAATAGTCGTCAAAAAATACCTCGTTTTGGCACAATTTGGGCACATAATATTTTCAACATTATTCGTCGTCCTCATCATCAAAATCGTCATCACTATCGCCTATATATGCATCATTATTCGGATTGTGTATATCTGCCCAATCGTCCATATTAGCATCGTTATTTGGATTATTTATATTCGACCACATATCCAATTCTTCTTGTGTCATGCTGACTTCCTTTTTTGGTAATCTGTTGATTTAATATTCAAATATTGAATATATTCATCAAAATTAGAGCCCAAATCATGTAGCAACTCTTTTAAATGATATTGACTAAACGTTTTTTTGCTGGCATGTCGTTTCAGAGTCACTGTCTTATTAAAATGGTCTTTTAAAATCATATGAGTACCTCTTTGTCTGACTTTTTTAAAGCCAATAAAATTGGCATACTTCATTATTGCCCTTGTATTTGCTGCTATTTTCATGACAAATACTCTGTTTAATAATTTGAATCAGATAAAGGTCCGAACTCATCATAGAAATCATCATGTAAGCCAACTGCATTATAATATTCGCCATTCACAATATATGCGTCTGGATATATTTCGGCATATTTTTCTGCAACTAAATATGCTCTAAAATGGGCATCTATATGTTCTGTTACTTTGGTTTTAAAATCCGCTTCTAAAAAACGATATTGATATTTTTTACTGGACTCTTCCAGTTCATTTCTTAGTTTATCTTGCATATTTGGATCAAGTTTGAAATGAATGAACTTATATAAATAGCCACTATCTCTACTCATTCGACCAAACTTAATAGCACTTCTATTGTTTTGGGAATTAAAAAACTGGGCTTTTTCTTCTTCAGTTAAAAGTTTTATGCCCAACCTATGATCGTCAAACGATATAACAGATGTATTCGCTTGATTATTTGCAATATATATAAACACAGTAGGAAGATTCTGCCAATGTAAAAATTGCTTTCGAAAATCATTGAAAGATTTAAAACCTTTTTTTCTGGCGACTTCATCAAGAGCATCTTTATGTTGAAGTCCTAACTTTTTTTCGAGTTTCTTAGCTTCATTTTTAAGATTTGATTCGGATGAATTCGAAAATGTTTTGATGACAGGTGTCATTTCAGTAAAACGTTTAAACAAATCATTTATTGATTCGACTTCGTCATTATTTTCGATTTGAGGGGTTGTGAGATTTGAGAATTGGGACATGCATATTCCTTTTTATTGCTTTTTATATGCTTCCACTCATACAAACAAAAAAAGACAATAATGCCAACTTCACGTAGACTATATAAAGAATCTAAACTTTCACGCTGTTCTGACGAACTTATTTAGTGGAATAAGCATGCGTAAAAATGCTATTTCTAATTCTATTGTGTTCTATCTTAAAGTTTTTTAAGAACAAAGTTTTTCAAAGATACCCCATCTATCTGATTAAATGCAAACGCCAAAAAGAAAACCTATCACGTAAAATAGGGGTTATCTGAGCTATCTGACTTATCTTGATGTTTTTCTAAAAATAACATTCTGCTGATATGACAACTTGTTTGGCAAAAAAATATAGGTATAGACTGTAAAATGGATTATAAATTTTGAAATACTTGAGAGGTATAAAATGGCTTCATGGACAGAAAAAATTAATAAATTTATTGATTATGAACATATATTTGAAATTCATTTCGATGAAGAAACCATTAGAAGTATCCAGTATGTTAGTCTAAGACGAGCATCTACATGGAAAAATTGCTATATTCTTATTGGCTTAAACGACATGTCGTATCAAGATAAAATTCTCAATCATTCAACTGCAATATTAAGAGATATTAGAAAGCATCAAAGCGAGCTATCCGATAGCCTTGAACAATCAAAACAACCAAAAAGTTTATCGGTCTTTGAGTTTAGCATTGAAAAGAAAAAAGAGAAACAGCAAAAAATGGCTGAATGGAAGAATAACCCGATAGAGATATTTGAAAAAATAAATGAATCTGATCGAGCCGAAAAAGACTATCTAATTTATGACGGATTATTTATAAAACTTCTAAAAGATACCTTATTTAGCAATAAAATATTAGGTTGCATGTTTCTAAATGATTTTGATTTTGAGGTAGTTGCTGGCTACGGAAAATTATGGAAATTTGCTTATCGCGACGGCATATATTACAAGTATCAAGAAAAACCAACTTTACAAATTTCAGATAAGATAGGATTCTGTTACTATCGAGGCAGATATGAACGAACCTCTAAAGCTACTTATAACAAATGGCAAAAAGAATACGAGAAAAAATTTCAATAACGTTAATCTTGATTAATCAACCTATCTGATTAAATGCAAACGCCAAAAAGAAAAGCGTTCACGCGAAATAGGGGTTATCTGAGCTATCTGACTTATCTGACTGTTTTTTAAAATATTAGCCACACCAAAGAAAGTTGTATAATTTCCGATATTCGGATATAATATTATAAATTTCAAAGAGGAGGAGACTATGACAACCGCTGAAATCACTAAGATGTTTCAAATTGCTGATAGTACGCTCAGTGATTGGGAATCCAATCCTAAACGTCAAAAGCTCCTTGCCCTCCTTCGTACCATTAGCCTTGATGAAGCAGAAAAATATATACAACCTAAAAATATACCGCCGAAATTTAGCCCTAAAACACGTTTTGTCAAACTTCGAAAAGAGTGGTTTAGTATTGATCTATTATGGTCACGACAAGATCATTCGCTTATAGAGATTAATAGTCTCATTGGGATTTATCTCTCAACACCAAATCAAGAGGACACCCAAACATTGATCCGTCTATTCGGGATCGAACGAGTCCGTTCCATTTTGATCAAACTGGAAAATACCATGCCGCTTGAAGATTATAATGAGGCTAAAGAGCAGATTGAATTTTCCATAGACCCTGAAACCTATTTTGAAAATCACCCATTACCCGACCTCGAAGAGCTACTACGCCATCCTAAAAAGCGGTATATTGCCTATTTATCAAAACAATACGGTGCCGATAAGTTGATTAAAATGGCTCAAGAGAAAAAAGTACCGTTCAATTCTCTCTTCCAAATCAAAAAGATGGCAGGACTTAGTGCATGACCGAAGCGATCAAACAGATTTTACCGATCATCCAAGATCATGAGATTTTCAAAAAGCATGATTTCAGACTGGTTGGTGGAACCGCCTTATCCTATCATATCAACCACCGTATTTCCGAGGACTTGGATTTTTGCCTCACACAAGAACTGCCGCTAGAGGATATTCAATCATTCATTGAGTTTTGCGTTGAGAAATTCGGCATGGAAAATATCAACTACATCGAACCCTCACAAGCGATCAAAGAAGATTTTTTACTGGGTGGAGACAATGTCGAATACTATCTTCAAACATGGATGATCAACGGTATTAAAATTCAATTCTTCGACGGTGGAAGCAATACGGGTACAAAAGAATTTCTTTCTTCTGATGTCTACACAACCATAGGAAATATCAAGGTATCATCACTTGAGACGATCTTTAAAATGAAATCGTTGATGTTCTATAAACGAACAAAATCGCGTGACTTGTATGATATGCTCCGATTCTATGAACTCAATAATGATCGATTTACCCCAAATACGACCAAAGCGCTGATTATGCAATATGAACCGCTTTATTACACGGAAGAGTATTTTCAAACGATGTGGATGGAGAGCTTTAAAACGAAAAAATATTTGGCAGAGCGTGACGAAGGATTGGCGGGATTAGTAGGTGAGCTTCAAACATTTGAGGAAATGCGTATGAAATTGATAAAACTTTTTAAACAAAATGCAGAATAACTGACACTAAAGCAACTTCAGCAATTATTTTAATGTTTTATAAATATATGATTTGACGACTTGCCAACTATCAAAATAGTTATTTTTGAATTCAAATTCCACTAATTTGTAAAGTTCTGTTGTAGTATCTGAAATGATATCGATAAAAATCGTTCGAATTTTTTTCTCTTTTTCTGTATCCGTGAGAATGGATTGAATATAAATCAATGGATAGTAAAGTTGCAGCAATGAAAAAGATGGGACCCCCTTTTTAGATGACTTTGCTTCAAAAATGATTATTTCATCTTCACTTTCCAGCACAAGATCAATCTCGAATAAAAAACCGGATCGAATACTCTTGTTGCCTTTTGTTGTTTTAAAAAGCAAATCTTTCGTCATTTTTATTTTTCCAAACTGTCCATAGAGTAGTCGCTTACGATGTTTTGTTTGAATTTCATGTTCAAATACTTTCATCGGGTCAATAGTTTCTATAAAATGGTTGATGTAACCTAATGCTACTGCTTTGTTCAGAAAAGCATTTTCATTCCTCTGGAAATCTGCTTTGAGAGTACTAGGGACAAAACTTTCAATAGGAAAAATCTCTTTAGTGTCAATCATAATGAAGTTAGCTGTAAATAAATCATAAAAAATATTTCCATTATAAAAGAAAAATTCTGCCGGGCCTGCTCGTACAGGCATAATATTATTTTCTAAAAAAAATCGTGGCAAATCCTCTTTTTTATAAATTGGAATCCACTGTCCAGGCTTATCTTTTTTTAAGTGGGTAGCAGATAAATTGGTTGCAGATTCTTCAAAAGGGTTTTTGTGGTTTTCGGATGGGAAAAATGTCTCTTCAAATAACGAAGTTGTAAACATTTTATCAACACTATTGAGTTTTTGATACACCTCTTCCCAATCACGTTGAGCCATATGTTTCCCTATTAGAAATATTACTTATTAGCAATATACAGAAAAAATCTAAAAATTGAGTTTCTTTATAAAAGTATGTGATTTTGAAATTTAAAGAGAGGTGGTACCAGTGGGCGGACTCGAACCGCCACGACTCGCGCCACCGGATTTTGAATCCGGCGTGTCTACCATTTCACCACACTGGCATGTCTTGTGAAGAGGACGGAATTATAGGGACTCTTTGCTTAAAAATATGTAAAAGTTGAATTACTAATCGATTTTTTCGTTTTGTCGATATTGTGGGTATGGAACTTTTATTGCTTTAAGCATTGAGAAGCTTACACAAAAGGATTTGACGTGAGAATTACATCCGGTTCGTATTACAACAACATTTACGGTGAAAACAACAAACTCAATAAACAATTATTCGATGTCAACAAACAAATCTCGTCGGGATTAAAAATCCAATACGCTCACGAAGATCCGACCATTTTTATCGACACTCTCCGTTTAGATGATGAAATCACCACTCTCACACAAGTCAAAAACAGTGCTCAAAGTGCTTATAAAATTTCAACCCAAACCGACAAAACCATTGGTGAAATTGTCAAAACACTCGAATCTATGAAAGTCAAAATGGTCAATGCAGCCAATGATGCCCACTCTGATACCAGTATTCAGGCAATTGCCAAAGAGCTCAGAGGGCTACAAAATCACCTATTGACGCTTGCCAATACCTCAATCGGCGGACAATATCTATTCTCCGGCACCGCGACCTCGGTCAAACCTATAGGAACAGATGGAACGTACCAAGGAAACGATCAAGATTTACAAGCTTTTTTAGGCTCAGGGATCAAACAAAAATATAATATCGCCGGTTCTCAACTCTTTTTAGGGGATGAAAGCAAAATTAACCGTACTATTACAACCAATATTGCCCAAAAAAGTTTGACCGATCTCTATCCCGATATTATGCAAGATACTGAGACACCGCGAAGTGCGGCGAAAGAGACCTACATTACCGGATCACATACGATTCGAGACCTTATGGGGGATATTGACACCGATACAACCAATGATCCGTCACCCCATTTTTATATTCAAGGGACGAAAAGTGACGGTACAACGTTTAAAGCCCATATCAATTCCATTTCAATGGAAGATTCAGTAGATGATCTTTTGCAAGAGATTAGTGATCTCTATGGAGATAATCAAGTCGAAGTTTCTCTCAATGCACACGGTCAAATTGAGATTATCGATAAAAAAGCCGGATCAAGCAAACTTGATTTCCATATGGTCGGCGCTGTTGATTTTGATGCGACCAACGGAGGAGACGCAGCCGATGTCGGAGACTCTGCTATTTATCCGATTGGGACCCTGTCTCTAAATGACATAAACAATCTTCAACAATCGTCAAGCTCAACCGCTGATTTTGAAGAAGTGATTGCACCATCTTCTACCAAACAACTGTATATCAAAGAATTCACAAAAAGCGGTTTTGACCCTTCTGATCCGTTGAATATTGTTGAAGGGATGAATTACGATCAAACTTTTTTTGAGCAAGACGGAGCAGCGCTTTTGTCAAATGTATCTCAAATTCTTAAAAGTGACAGTTCATACGCAACCGCTTCAACCAAAATTGTCGATGTCGGATCGTTTTCAACCAATACAATCATACACTTAGAGGGGACAACGATAAATGGTGCCTCTTTTTCAACCGATATCGATTTGGCGACGGATCTGCTTGACGAGGATGGTAATCCAACCGCTTTGGCTGACGTTACATATCAACAATTGATGGATGCCATCAATATGACCGTCACCGGAGAAGCGACTGTTGCAGACTCTTATTTACATGGGAAAACTTCATTGACATACGATGGTAAAATCGTTTTTGAGGATTTAGACAACCCTGTTACCAATGCAACGCTCTCAATTTATGACCCTTCATCATCGGACTATTCTGTAACCACCGGTTCAGCCCTCACCTTCAACGCCAATAGTGCGCTCACCGTACGTGATCCAAAAACCGATTTTTTTGCTCAAATCGAAGAGATGATCCGCTCTGTCGAACAGGGTAAAAAGCGATCAGACGGAACCGATTCGAATGACCCTCGAAACGTAGGTATCCAAAATTCCATTGCGATGATCGATGATTTGAGTGATCATGTCAGCCGACTCCAAACCGAAGCGGGTTCCTATTCACAAGTATTACAAACGTCAACCGATCGAACCGATATGCTCCTTATCAGTACCAAAACGCTTCAATCCGATGTTATCGATACTGACATTGCAGAAGCGACACTTCGTATGCAGCAACTAAGCCTCAATTATCAGGCATTGCTATCCAATATCTCCAAAGTTTCCAAGCTCTCTCTCGTCAATTATTTATAGCAATCTGCAATAAAAGGGGTTTATCTCCCCTTTTTTGATATAATCTAACTACTTTTTATACTTATTTCTAAGGATCTCCTATTTTACGCGATACACTGTTTATTGCCGGTTTCGGTATTTTATTCTATTTAGGGATTGCTACGATTATCGGTGATGCTACCATTATCGGAGCCTATGGGGCTACCTTTGCTCAAAATAATATATACGTTTTCGGCTATGTCGCTTATACCTACCTCCTATTACTCATGGTTCCCCTCTTTTACTGGTACCGATATGATGGAGAGATACAAAAACGGCTTGAGATGGGAGGGGTGTTCGCCCTTCTCTTTTTTACCCTCCTCTTTTTTCAAGCTATCGTTGTAACCGGAACGTATCGGGGCGCTTTCGGGGGTGCCGTTGTCGATTTTCTCTCAGTATATATCGGAACTTTCGGTTTATGGACACTTTGGCTCATGATGGTGGCGGTATCCGTTGTTTTGGTCATGGAACAAAGTCTATCGGAACTCGCCCAACCGATCAAAGAGTACATGGACAAACCTCTGACCACACCGACTAAAACGACACGAACTGCTGAAAAACAGGATGAGTCTGAGATATATGAAGAGCTACCTGTTCAAGTCCAAGAGTACGCACCATCACCATTACCGATTTACCAAGAAAAGATCGAAACAACGCCGGTTACCAACACTGCATCTATCCCTCAACAACCTTCTTTTGAAAATATATCCGATTCTTTGATACAGCCTGAACCTACAGAGCTACCAGAATCTACACCTCCTCTTGAGAGCCCAAAAGAATCCACTATTTTGAGCGTAGCCAAAAAAGTCAAAGAATCGAAACAGCATGCCGTAATCGTTGAAGAGCTCGAAGAGAACAAAATTCTTTTGGAACAAATCGACAAGGGAATCAGCGAAAAACCAAAAAATTTCAAACTTCCCCCACTCGATTTTTTCCAAAACCCTCCAAAAAAGCAAACGCTTGTAGATGAAGCGGAACTCGATGATAAAATCCGTGATTTGATTGAAAAACTCAAACATTTCAATATCGAAGGGGATGTTGTTCGCACCTACGCGGGTCCTGTCGTCTCTACGTTCGAATTCAAACCGGCAGCCAATATCAAAGTCTCTAAAATTTTAGGGCTTCAAGATGATTTGGCTATGGCACTCAAAGCCCAAACGATCCGTATCCAAGCCCCGATTCCCGGAAAAGATGTCGTCGGTATCGAAATCCCGAACAAATCGGTTGACACAATCTATCTGCGCGAAATGTTGGAGAGTAAACTCTTCCAAGAAGCGGCATCACCCCTCACCCTTATTCTTGGAAAAGACATTGTAGGAAAACCCTTTATTACCGATCTGAAAAAACTCCCCCATCTCCTCATTGCGGGGACGACGGGGAGCGGGAAAAGTGTCGGAATCAACTCGATGATTTTGAGTTTGCTCTATAAAAACTCACCCGACCAGCTCAAGCTATTGATGATTGACCCTAAAATGTTGGAATTTTCGATTTATAATGACATCCCTCATTTGCTCACTCCGGTCATCACCAAACCCAAAGAGGCGATCTCAGCACTCAATAACATGGTCTATGAGATGGAGCGTCGTTATCAGCTCATGTCTGAAACCCGTACTAAGAATATTGAAAACTACAACGATAAAGCCAAAGCGGAAAAACGTGATCAGCTCCCTTATATCGTTGTTATCATCGATGAGTTGGCGGACTTGATGATGACGAGTGGGAAAGATGTCGAATACTCGATCGCCCGTTTGGCGCAAATGGCCCGTGCGAGCGGTATCCATCTCATCGTTGCGACACAGCGTCCAAGCGTTGATGTCGTTACTGGGCTCATCAAAGCGAATCTCCCTTCCCGCATCAGTTACAAAGTGGGACAAAAAATCGACAGTAAAATTATTCTAGATGGTATGGGTGCCGAATCGCTCCTCGGACGGGGAGATATGCTCTTCACCCCTCCGGGTATGAGCGGACTGGTACGTCTCCATGCTCCATGGAGCACCGAAACCGAGATTGAAAAAGTGGTTGACTTTTTAAAATCCCAACGCGAACCCGAATACGACCGTAAATTCTTGCGGGATAAAGAGGACGTTGTTGCTTCAAACG
Source organism: uncultured Sulfuricurvum sp. (assembly GCA_964495485.1). GTDB lineage: Bacteria > Campylobacterota > Campylobacteria > Campylobacterales > Sulfurimonadaceae > Sulfuricurvum. Next base: position 347,576 of record CAZBVJ010000001.1, on the reverse strand, counting down.
GAGGAAGCAACAATGATGAAGAGAATGATGAACTCTATGAAGAGGCTAAAAACATCATCCTCAGTGAGCAAAAAACCTCTATCAGTTATTTACAGCGCCGTCTACAGATCGGATACAACCGCTCTGCCCGCCTGATTGAGCAACTCGAAAACAATGGTATCCTCTCCGCTCCCAATGCCAAAGGTAACCGCGATATCCTCACAAACGATCCTTTCTAATAATTTATGACACACTTTTCGGGCAAAGCCCGCTAAGTGGCAGGGACGCCCAGCCGGTACTTTGTACATCGGCATGGGTTCCAAAGCTAAAAAAGCCAAGCAGTTGGCTTTTTTGACGCTTTTCACCCGTAACAACCCCCAAAACAAGCGAAGCGCTCCCAGAGGGATGTTTCCTGAAACGCTACCCGCATCTTCCGAATGCGGGAGAAACCAACCTCTTAAAGCTCCTTTTGTAACTTTTTTTCCTAATCCATATTCTCATCTTAAAAAATTTATCCAATAAGCAAAACAATAACGTTACTATATGAAACATATATGGATAATATTTTCAAAAGATATGAGTATTTTAGTAACACTGAAATAAAAGTGATTTTTTCTTCTGATATAATCATTCAAAATTAACATGCACAGGAGTCACTATGGCTTTTATGGACGAATACAAAGCACACGTAGCAGAACGCGAAGCACAGGGAATCCCCCCGTTGCCATTAACCAAAGAGCAAGTTACCGCTCTTGTTGAACTCATCAGCGCTGAAACAGCGAAAAACAGCGAGTTGGTTGATATGCTTGCCAATCGTGTCAATCCCGGTGTTGACGACGGTGCACACGTTAAAGCGGCATTTTTACACCAAGTTGTTCAAGGGGAAGTCAAAGCTTTCTTGGCGGACAACAGCGATATCAACAGCAATGATCACAAAATCGTTGCAATCCAAATCCTTGGAAAAATGGTGGGAGGTTACAATGTAAAACCTCTTATCGACGCATTGGCGATTGACGGCCTTGCGCAAGAAGCGGCAAACCAGCTCAAACACACCCTATTGGTGTACGATGCGTTCAACGATGTAGTTGAGCTTTCCAAAACAAACACATACGCAAAAGAGGTTCTCCAATCATGGGCGGATGCGGAATGGTTCACGAGCAAACAACCATTGGCTGAAAAATTTAGCGTCGTTGTATTCAAATTCCCGGGTGAAACGAACACTGATGACCTCTCTCCTGCGAGCGCAGCATTTACCCGCTCCGATATCCCGCTCCACGCGACAACGATGTTGTCGGCTAAAATGCCAGAAGGTATCGCGAAAATCGCTGAACTCAAAAAAATGGGGAAACAAATCGCTTACGTCGGTGACGTCGTCGGGACAGGTTCAAGCCGTAAATCTGCGGCAAACTCCGTCCAATGGCACATGGGTGACGATATCCCAGGTATCCCGAACAAACGTACCGGTGGTGTCGTTATCGGCGGAATCATCGCTCCGATCTTCTTCGCTACCTGTGAAGACTCCGGTGCGCTACCGATCGAAGCGGACGTTACCCAAATGGAAACCGGCGACGTTTTGGATATTGACACCAAAGCGGGAACCATCACGAAAAACGGTACCCAAATCGCAACATTCAGCCTTCGCCCGAACACCATCGAAGACGAAGTACGTGCGGGTGGACGTATTCCGTTGATCATCGGACGTGGATTGACCGCTAAAGCACGTGCGGCACTCGGACTTGAACCTGCAACGATTTTCGCACAACCGATCCAACCTGCCGATACCGGCAAAGGGTATACCCTTGCTCAAAAAATGGTGGGTAAAGCGTGCGGTATGGAGGGTGTTCGCCCGGGTATGTACTGTGAGCCGATGACTAGCACTGTCGGAAGCCAAGATACTACCGGACCGATGACACGCGATGAGATCAAAGAACTCTCCGCTCTTGGGTTCTCGGCTGATTTTGTATTGCAGTCTTTCTGTCACACTGCGGCGTATCCGAAACCATCCGATGTAAAATTGCACGCAACGCTTCCGGCGTTTATCTCTACCCGTAGCGGTGTCGCGCTTCGTCCAGGTGATGGGGTTATCCACAGCTGGTTGAACCGTATGGTATTGCCAGATACTGTTGGAACGGGCGGTGACTCACACACCCGTTTCCCGATCGGTGTATCGTTCCCTGCGGGTTCTGGTTTGGTTGCGTTCGCAGCGGTTACCGGTTCTATGCCTCTTGAAATGCCTGAGTCTGTATTGGTTCGTTTCAAAGGGGAAATGCAGCCGGGTATCACATTACGTGATTTGGTAAACGCAATCCCTTACTACGCTATCCAACAAGGATTGCTCACTGTTGAGAAAAAAGGGAAGAAAAACATTTTCAACGGACGTGTTTTGGAGATCGAAGGGTTACCAAACATGAAAGTGGAACAAGCGTTCGAACTCTCTGATGCATCGGCTGAGCGTTCAGCGGCAGCATGTACGGTTCGTCTTAACAAAGAACCGGTCATCGAGTACCTAAAATCAAACGTAACCTTGATCGAAGCAATGGTAGCTGATGGCTACGAAGATGCACGTACTCTCCAACGCCGTGCCGACAAAATGAAAGAGTGGTTGGCTAATCCAACATTGATGGAGCCGGATGCGGATGCGGAATACGCGGCGATCATCGAAATCGATCTTAACGAAGTAAAAGAGCCGATTTTGGCATGTCCGAATGATCCGGATAACGTTAAATTGCTCTCTGAAGTAGCGGGTGAAGCAATCCATGAAGTATTCCTCGGCAGCTGTATGACCAATATCGGTCACTACCGCGCGGCGGGTGAAGTAATGCGCGGCGAAGCTAAAATCGCCGTTGAAAAATTCTGGATCGTACCACCGACCCGTATGGATGAGCAACAACTCATCAACGAAGGGTATTATGATGTGTACAAATCGGTAGCCGCTACGACGGAAGTTCCGGGATGTTCACTTTGTATGGGTAACCAAGCATCTAGCCGTGAAGGTTCGACCGTATTCTCAACCTCTACCCGTAACTTCGACAACCGTCTAGGTAAAGGGACTCAGGTGTATCTCGGTTCAGCAGAGCTTGCATCTGTGTGTGCCGCTCTTGGACGTATCCCGAGTGTTTCAGAGTACATGAGCATCGTTCCTCAAAAATTGGCTGGAAAAGCAGACGATGTTTATAAATATCTCAACTTTAACGAGATCAGTAACTATCACCTCGAAGCGCGTAACGTTGCCGAGGAAAAATACGGCGTCACCATCAAAGCCGTATAAACATATACATACGCTATCGGAACTCGTCCCGATAGCTACGCTAACGCTGAGTTTACTTCGGCAGTAGGCCCACGCACGCTTGCGTGCTTATTCTTCTATCCTTATTTACAGTTCCCATATATGCTATAATCCCTTATCTATATTCAAAGTCTGTCCATGTCCTCATTTGAAACCTTATCGCTCCGTCCCCACCTCAAATCTGTCCTCAAGCGTTTAGAATTTGCCTCTATGACTCCCATTCAAGAACACTCACTTCCATCTATTTTAGAGGGAAAAGATATCGTTGCTCAAGCTGCAACCGGTAGTGGAAAGACTTTGGCTTTCTCTCTAGGTATTTTGGAGCGGATCAATCCTAGAATGTTCGGTACACAAGCACTTATCCTCTGCCCTACCCGAGAACTGGCCGAACAGGTCGCCGCCGTGATCCGTTCCCTCGCCTCCGATATCGGCAATATTAAAGTTCTTACATTGTGTGGCGGAGTTCCGATGAAAGGGCAGATTCATTCTCTTAAACACGGTGCCCATATCGCCGTCGGCACTCCCGGACGGATTTTAAAACTGCTCCAAATCGATGCGTTTGATCCCTCTGCCATTCGCTACGTGGTTTTAGATGAAGCCGATCAGATGATCGATATGGGATTTATCGACGACATCAGCGCTATCTTGCAATTCACTCCGCCGTCCCGTCAAACGTTATTGTTTTCGGCAACATTTCCCGAATCGGTGCAAGGGATTGCCCAAGGGCTGATGAAAGAGCCTATCACCATCGAAATCGAACATACCGTCCATAAACCGCGTATCGAAGAGATCGCCTATCACTGTAACGATAAACTCTCGGCAATACCGCACATCCTACAACTGCACAATGTCACCAATACCATCTTGTTTTGCAACACCAAAGCGGAGGCAAACACCTTGCATGAGGATCTCAATCGCCAAGGGTTCCACACGGCCATTTTGCACGGTGATATGGAACAATTCGACCGAAATGAAACGATTATCCAGTTTCGTAATCTGAGTACCCCTATCCTGGTTGCTACCGATCTCCTCGGACGGGGGATCGATATCGACGGGCTCGATGCTATCATCAATGTCGATGTCCCTAATCAAATCGAACGCTACACCCACCGTATCGGACGAACAGGGCGTGCCGGAAAAGAGGGGTTGGCAATCAGCTTGGTTGGGGATTATCAAATGGATAAATTTCATGAGTTGGGGCGCTCCATCACCCCGATAGAACTCCCAACGCCCTCAAAAACCTATCCAATCAATCCACCGATGCGCACTATCTGCATCGATGCGGGGAAAAAAGAGAAACTCCGTGCCGGAGACATCGTCGGAGCGCTCATCCACGAATGTGGGCTCACGAAAGAGGAGATCGGGAAAATCGATCAGCTCGACCATCTGAGTTATGTTGCGATACCACGTAACATTGCAGAAGAAATCTATAAAAAATTTGTAAACAGAGCTATAAAAGGGAAAATATTCAGGAAATGGCTGTTAGACTAACATAAACTGTTTATATGATTTAATTATACGAAAAGGGGGGATTATGGCCAACCAAGAACTGACATTCGGTGAGGAAGAGTTTATCGTTTCTAAAACCGACCTGCAAGGCAAAATTACCTACGGTAATGCTCTTTTTATTAAAATGTCAGGCTACAGTGAAGTTGAACTTCTTCACAAGCCCCATAACATTCTTCGACACGAAGAGATGCCGGCAGTGGTTTTTAAACTCCTATGGAATCGGATTAGAGCAGGAAAAGAGATTTTTGCGTATGTAAAGAACAAAACCAAAAACGGTGACTATTACTGGGTATTTGCCCATGTAACCCCTTCATTTGATCATAATCGTCAAATCAGTAACTTTCATTCGGTTCGACGAAAACCCTCCTCAAAAGCACTTAACATTATTAAACCTCTCTATGCAACCCTCTTGCAAAAAGAGAAAAGTGGAGGAGTTGCAGCTTCAGAAGAAGCATTAAACACGATACTCAAAGAAAAAGGGCTCAGTTATGACGAATTTATCCTCACTCTCTAAAATTCAATACGCCAATGTAGCTTCTATTGCTCTCTTTGTCATTGCTTTAATTGTTGAAACTGCACTTGACGGATGGAGTTGGATAAGACTTATTAACTTTGCCAATTTTGCTTTGGCATGGATTATTTTTATTCATATTCGTCAAACCCAAAAAACGATTAATGAAGTAGCTACGGTAATCAAAGGGGCTGAAAAAGGAGAGCTTGAAAGTCGTATTACCAATATTGAAGATTTTGGCGAGCTCAACGATTTATGCTGGAATACAAACAATATGCTCGATCAAACGGAAGTGTTTATCCGTGAAATCCGAGCTAGTGTTGAGGCTTCAAGTCGTGATGAATACTATCGACGCATTAACGTCCAAGGGCTGCAAGGAGAGTTTAAAGAGGCAAGTAATTTTGTCAATAAAGCTATTGATGCCATGCACATTAATTACAACCATATCCAAAAGTCTGTATTGAATAGTACCCTCGGTAAAATAGGATCAGGTGTAGGAGGAGGATTGGAAGTCATTCAACAAGATCTCCAAAATACAATTCTCCGACTAGGAAATATTACGGCAATCAGCCAATCAACTTCCAAAAACTCATCGGAAACAGTTAATGAATTGGAAACCATCATCATCAGACTTAATCGATTAATCGAATTGGTTCAAACATCAGCCGATGCGATTAATTCCCTCAATGAAAAAACGGGAGAGATATCTTCTGTCGTCAATCTAATCAAAGATATTGCCGATCAAACCAACCTTCTTGCTCTCAATGCCGCAATCGAAGCGGCACGTGCCGGTGAGCATGGACGCGGTTTCGCCGTCGTCGCCGATGAAGTGCGCAAACTCGCTGAACGCACCCAAAAAGCAACCGGTGAGATCGCGATTGCGGTTCAAACACTCCAGCAAGAGACCACAGAGATCCATAGCAACTCCGAAGATATGAGTGAGATCGCCAATGAATCGAGCCAATCGATCGAATCATTCCGCCAAACACTCTATACATTCAACCAAGATGCGCAAAGTACGGCCATACAAGCAACCGCCATCGAAAACACAACTTTTATTACCTTGGCAAAAATCGACCATATCATGTTCAAATCCAATGCCTACAAAAGTCTGGTTAATGGACGGACAGAAGCAAAATTCGGTACCCATCACGAATGTCGACTCGGTAAATGGTACGATAGCGGTTCAGGAAAAGAGAGATTCTCACATTTGCCGAGTTATAGAGAAATTGAAGCTCCACATGCAACAGTACATCAAAAAGTACATAATAATCTCCACTTTATTGAAAACGAAGACCGTTCAATTGAGCACAAAGACGAGATTGTAGGAAATTTTGAAACAATGGAAAGTGCGAGCTTAAAACTATTTAATTTGATGGATAATCTGATTATTGAATCCGAAAAAGAGTTAGGACAAAAGCTCTAAAAAAATGTTACTTTCAAAATGGGGAAATCACCCCTTTTGAAAATAACCGGCAAGGATCTGTTTACCGATTTCGACACCAGGCTGATCATACGTATTGATCTCCAATAATGCCCCACTCAGAGAAGTCAAAACTTCAAAATAGAGAATCAGCTCCCCTACCGATACTTCATCAATCGCTCTCCACGCAATCTCATCGACACTGACGACTCCGCTTTTCAGAACGCTTTGCAGCGTAGCTCCGCATTGGGCATTGATAAGTTCATTGAAACAGTGACCGTTGACGAAATCGGTTTTTTCCAAATGGGAGAGGGTGAGGTCGGGAATCATCAAATGCTCTTCGGAATGCTCAATGTGCATAAAAGTGACCGTTTTATTGAGAGGCCCTTCGACGATCAATTGCAAAAACGAGTGTTGATCGACGGAACCGATCAAAGAGATCGGGGTAAGCCCTACCCTCTCTCCACGGCGGTTTCGTTTTCCAAGCGATTCGCCCCAGATTTGTACGACCCACTTGCCGAACTCTTCAAACGAATCCGAATAACCGAACAAAACATTCATAGGATATTGTTCGCTATGGGTGACGTAGTAAGCCGCTTTTTGGATTGTATGCTCTTCTTGGCGGTTCCAGAAACGTTCCAAAAACCCTTCTCCACCGCGCAATATCGATTTGGTATCAAATCCGGCTAATGTCAAAGGGACAATACCGACCGCACTGAGTACCGAAAATCGCCCCCCAACATTTGCGGGAATAGCAAATCGGCGCAAATGGTGTTCATCGGCGAACTGTGACAAAATCGAGTCTTCATCACTCACGATGAGAATTTGGTCGGAGTGATCCAAAGTTAACTCAAACGTGTGAACCAGATGTTTGAAAATCGACATCGTCTCTACCGTCCCGCCCGATTTGGAGATGACGATAAAAAGGGTACGAAATTTGTCAATCTGCTTCATCCCCTGCATCACGGCAACCGGATCGGAGTTTTCCAAATAGACCATTTTTTTCGCATTCGGAGTACTGGGGCGTAGAAGTCTCTCAATCGCTTTGATCCCGAGCGAAGAACCGCCAATCCCGATAATTGCGATTGTATTAAATCGACGTTCGATCTGATGGTAAAGTTCTTGGAGTTCATCGACTAAAGGTTGAGAGTGTTTGGGGAGATGATAATACCCTACAGAGCCGGATGTGGCTTCATAGCGTACCGCTTCAAACCCTTTTTCAAGGGTGAAGGGATCAAGTGCTTTGGTATCGAAATAGTTCGTAAACCGCAGCATCAGTGATTACCGACAAGAACCGTCATGTCGACAAGTCGACTGCTATATCCCCATTCATTATCATACCACGCCAATACTTTGAGTGTTTTTCCATCCACAATACTGGTCATATCGGGTACGTAGGTTGAGCTATAGGTAGAACCGATAAAATCGCACGATACCCGTTTGTCATTGTCAACTTCGAGAATTCCTTTGAATGACCCTTCAGCAGCAGCAGCAAACGCGGCGTTAACTTCCTCTTTGGTCACCTCTTTTTTGAGGTTTACCGTCAAATCAACGACCGAAACGTCCGGAGTCGGTACACGCATTGCGTATCCGTTGAGCTTACCCAGCAAATGAGGCATCACTTTACCGATCGCTTTTGCCGCCCCTGTCGTGGTAGGGATCATATTCAACGCAGCAGCGCGGGCGCGGCGAGGGTCTTTGGAGTGTTTAACATCCAAAATATTTTGATCATTTGTATAGGAGTGAATCGTTGTCATCAAACCGTTTTCGATACCAAACGCATCATCCAGCACTTTACAAATCGGTCCAAGACCGTTTGTTGTACAGCTGGCATTGGAGATGATCGCTTCTCCTTGGTATTTATCGGAATTCACACCGATAACATAGGTCGGAGAATCATCCTTTGCCGGAGCCGACATAACAACTTTACGAACACCGTTTTTGAGGTGTTTTGCACAGCTCTCTTGATCCAAAAATTTTCCGGTGCACTCGATAACAACTTCGGCACCGACACTTCCGAAATCAACATTTTCAATATTGCGATCACTAAACATCCGAACATTTTTACCACCGATTTGAATCGTGTTCGCATCGATCACTTTTGCATCGATACCGCGATGTACACTGTCAAATTTGAGCAAATATTCAAGCATCTCGGGCTTTGCCGTCGTATTTAATGCAACCAATTCAATATCATCACGCTCCGCAATAATTTTGGCCACGATAATTCCGATTCGACCGGTTCCATTGATCGCTACTTTGAGTGCCATGAAAACTCCTGAAGTAAAAAAATAAAATATGTATTGATTTTAACAAAAAAACTTTAATAAAATGGTTACAAAATCGAAGAAAAAGCCGTTTTTTGACGGCTTTTGGAGAAATTAATAGCTGTAGGTGACGGTAATGGGGATTTGTTTGAGTGCAGTAGCACTTTCAACGCTGATCTCACGCCCTTTAAATTTTGCGTAATTGAGATAGCCATCAACAACTTGACGGGTTTTGTAGGTATTTACGGTTTCACATTTGCGTACCATTTGATAGGTTGGAGTAGTGTTTCCGTAGGTATTAGCAACTTTTTGTCCGGCAAGGGTTCCTAAAACGGCACCACCGACGGTCGCAATCGTTTTTCCGCTCCCGCCTCCGATTTGATGACCGATAACACCGCCAAGTGCCCCTCCGGCAACCGCTCCAACCACATCGTTGGTTCCGATACCGCCGCCGACTTGTTCTTTAACGTCATAACATCGTTCACTCGGTACCGCTTCTTGAACCGTAGAGTAATTAGGGACCGATTTGGTTACGGAGGCATATTCGGTAATGGAAAAACTCTCGGCAAAAGCTCCGGAGCTGCTTAAAAGTACTATAAACGCCAAACGCGCAGAGTTAGTCAGTAACATACTCTATCCTTCTCAATGTAGTGATAAATGAGATTGTAGATAGCGAATGTTAATCAATAGTGAATTGGACTATTTGTTTCCGTACAAAAGGGTATTGATCCGCTCATAGAGATCAAGAATTTCACTTTTCTTCTCAAAAAAGCTGTTTTTATTGGCGATCAAGTGGGTCGTCGATTCCATGATCGTCTCAACCACTTCCAAGCCGTTTTGTTTCATCGTGCTTCCTGTCTCGACGACATCGACGATCATATCGGCAAGCCCTACAAGTGGGGCAAGTTCAATCGAACCGTAGAGTTTAATGATATCGGCAGCAACCGCACGTTCAGCGAAATAACGCTTGGTGATGTTCACCATTTTGGTCGCTACTTTGATCTCGCTTTTGGTAAAATCGGGCTTCTCACCGGCACGCATCCCGATGGCGACACGACATTTCCCTTTTTGAAGATCGAGCAAGCGGATAACGTCCAGCCCCTGCTCTTCAAGCGTATCGAGACCGACCACTCCGATATCTGCAGCTTGATGATAGACATAGGTCGCGACGTCTTGATTGCGAACCAGCAAAAATTTGAAATTTTCGGTCTCTAAAATCAATTTACGATCATCGAATTTGAAACTGCTTCCGAAAATCTGCTCGAATATTTCCAACGTATCTTCGGCTATCCGCCCTTTTGGGAGTGCAACACTTAGCATTTAACACCTTTTTCTATCAACTTTTTCATCCCCTTGAAGATCAAATCTTCATCCACAACCGCACCGCTGAAATAGTGCGATAATACGGATGCATCGCCTCCAGTCAAATATAACGGTTTTCGGATACTGCCGATCTTTTCGGTCAAGGGAGCCAAAAAACCGACTGTAAGAGCGTCGGGGGTATTTTTCGCCATTATAGTCAAATCTACCTCAAAGTTAAATGACACGTCCAGAGCGGGTGAAAGTCGTCCATATGCTTCCTCTGCAGCGCGAAGTCCTAACGCGATAAATCCCCCCTGATAGAGCCCGTTATGCATAACATCGACCGTAATTGCGCTCCCTGCATCGACGATCACCCCATCCTCGATGGCTTCGCAGACCATAATCCGATCGATTCCCATCGTCGGATAGTATCTATCCCAATCGATGAGTTCCCGCAAATCATGCCAATTCGTACACTCTCGAACGCGTTCATTAAACGTGGCATTGACACTCACAAAATAGACGGTATCATGGAGCGTTGAAGGGTCAAAATTCTCGGCACTCAGCTTGGTTCGTATTCCACCTCTGAACATATCAACCGAGGTATTGCCGATGTCGCATAAAATCATAATGCCATTATAGCTTAAGTACCCCGCTGACACGTGCAATACTGTCCCCTTTATGCAGACTCAAACGGACAATAGCATCTTCCAAAGCGACCAAATCGTGTATGACATTCGGCTCCAGCGCAATCACATCCCCTGCACCGAGGGCAAGCCTCTCTTCTCCTACTCCAAAATCGATCTTGCCGCTCACGATCATAACCGTAATTGGAAACGCGGTTTTATGAGATTTCATCGATTGTCCCTCACGGAAAACGATCCGTATCTCTTTGGTAAAATCGTTGACCAAGATTGGGGTAATAACCGGTTGTGTATCGCCGTAGGTAATGTCGGCTAAAAATGAGCAGTGTTGCATAAGGCTATCCTTTTTTGATTGAGATGATAACCTCATCAGCCCCTTTCACACTTGATAGAAATCAAGTCGAATTAATTCACCCGCAGTTTTGTCCGTCCCGTAAAGAGTTTCAAAAAGTCATAAATATCACTGAGGAAAAAAGCGCGGGTATCCTGATGGGCAAATCGCTGAAGCCACGCTTTTTCGTTATTGAGAACTCCTCGGCACGGAATCACAAACTCCTCTTGCGGTAAAAGAGGTTTGAGGATACCGCAATCGCTGATCGCATGGACGACCGCATCAAACAACTCATCGAGGCGATCATCTTCATCGTAGTGGTAGAGTTTACCGTCCATTTTGTAAAAACGGTAAATCCCTAGTATCTCATGTGCTTTATCGATCTCACTCATCGTATCTCCTTGTAATTCATTCCGTGTGCATTAGCGACCGCCTCATTGGTGACATCACCATGGTAGGTATTGAGTGCACCGATATAGAGCTCATCTTTGAGCAGTTGTTCCAAAGGTGTTGAGGCGATTTTGATTGCATAGGGGAGTGTCGCATTCGTCAACGCCACGGTTGAAGTACGCGGGTACATCCCCGGCATATTGGCAACGCAGTAATGGACAATACCCTCTACTTCAAACGTCGGATGCGAATGGGTAGTCGGATGGGACGTCTCAAAGCATCCCCCCTGATCGATCGATACATCGACTAATACCGTCCCTTTTTTCATCAAAGAGAGCATGTCACGGGTGATAAGTTTCGGTGCTTTCGCCCCCGGAAGCAATACCGTACCGATAATGAGATCGGCGGTTTTAATATGTTCCACTATCGTATCGTGCGTCGAGTAGAGCATGGTTACATTCGGTGCCATCACATCACGCAAATAGGTGAGCCGTTCGGTGTTGATATCCATCATCACCACCTCCGCACCCAAAGCCGCCGCCGCATCCGCCGCAGATTTGCCGGCCACCCCTGCTCCGAGGACGACCACACGGTTACGCTCTACCCCTACCGCACCGCCGAGTAATCGCCCGTTTCCACCGTTATAGCGTCCCAGATGAACGGCTCCAAATAGCGTCGCCATCCGCCCCGCGATCTCACTCATCGGTTCCAGCAGCGGCAGCCGCCGTCCGACACGGAGCGTCTCATACGCAAATGCTGTGATGTTTTTCGCACATAACTCCTCGGTGAGACGTTTATCGGCGGCAAGGTGGAGATAGGTAAATAGGATTTGTCCCTCTTTTAAACGGTTGTATTCAACCTCTATCGGTTCCTTGACTTTTAGAATCAACCCAGCACCCGCATAAACATCGTCTGCATTCTCTACTAATACCGCCCCGGCATTGAGATAGTGGCTATCCTCAAAACCGCTCCCTAAACCGGCACCCCGTTCTACTAGGACACTGTGACCCGCCTTGATACATTCCATCACTCCTGATGGGGTAATACCGACACGAAACTCATCGGTTTTAATCTCTTTTGGGACTCCGATAATCATACTTTTCCCCCTATCGATACCGCATAGAGCAGCGCTTTTTCCGACCAGCGAAGAGCTTCATTGTCATAAAAAGCTCCAATGCCGCTGCATCCGACGTTATGATGTTCACACATTCGATAAAGTTCTTGAGCGTAAATCCCAGCATCGATATGGGTATGAGCACAAAACAACTCTGCGAAAATCAATACTACCATATTTGATCCTGAAATAAACCGCTGATCCAAAAGGAGATGGAGTATTTCAGCATTAAAATTTCCCTTTACGGTACATTCAGCGTTTCGATACATACCGCATTGCATAGAATGTGCCTGAAAAACAAAAGTTGATATATCCAAAGAAGCAGGAGTGTGAATCGACATAAGTTTACGAATCACCTCATCACTCATCGTGTTTGGATTAAACTCCCGCGCACTGCGGCGTGTGTGATTGAGTGCTAGAAAATCCTCATGCCCGATGGGGTGCGGTATGTGAGTATAGATGCTTTCCTCCGCCAATGTCTCCTTCAACCCCTCCAGCGGCTCGGTATAATCGGTCGGTTGCACCCGCATCAGAGGATTACTCAGAGGCTTTAGGGCTCGATCTCCCAACATTCCCACCGCATACACCGCCCCGATCACCTCATCCTTACCCAGTCCCATGATCCTATCGAGTTCTCGACTAGCCGATAATGGCGTACACGTCAGCCCAAAATGCTCTACCGAGGCACACAACGCGTTGATCTGATGTCCCAAATCGAGGTAGAGATAGCGCCATGCGCGCATGCCATATTTCCAAGAAGAACGAAACGGCACCAGCGAGATCATGACGATCACTCCGCTGAAGCGTTTATCCCACCCCATATATGGCTCAATCCCCTCCCCTGCAATCTCTCGGATCATCACCAGTTCCTCAGTTAATACGTCATAGTGATATATTCCGCTGAGCAATCCCGTTACATTGCGGACTTGAACATAGAATTCGATGGGATGGAGATTTCCGGCAGAGGGGACGTTAAGACGGCGATAGGGCTTTTGGGCGATGGTACGTTCATCGCTAATGAGCCGTGCTTCTCTGAGCCAAACCAGCGAGGGATAGTCGCCGAGCTTCACCCGATGGCAAAAACGGGGATACCGTTTAAACGCACTGGGCTGTGTATCCCAATCCAAATAGCTCTGTTTTGCCGTAACCCACTCTCGGGTCAGGAGGGTCTCTTCACGCACTGCGAAGCTGGTTAAAGACGTCTCGGTTACTGGTGAGTTCGATCGCACTGAATCCGTCTTCGTTATGGAGCGCAGGATCAGCCCCCAAAGAGAGGAGCATCTTCACACACTCTACACGTGAAGCGGATGCGGCGTACATGAGCGCCGTTGTCCCCTCTTCGTTGATATCATTGATATCGGCTCCTGCTTCAACCAATATACGGATCACTTCCGTCGATGCCGCGTAGCAAGCATTAAAAAGTACCCCGTTAAAATCATCATTGACCGCATACAGATCGGCACCCGCTTCAATGAGACGCGATACCATCATCGCATTCCCTTCCAACGCGGCAAGCAATAACGGAGTGTTGCCGTTGAGTCCTTTGCATTCGAGATCATTGGGATGAAAATCCCGTTCTTCTAGCCATGTAATGTATTGTTCGACCATCAGATTCTCCTTATCAGGATTTTAGACACCCATCCAGTTTTCGTGGTCGTGCCCTTTTTTCTTGAAATTCGCCGCTTTATCGACTGCTTCGATACATTTGTCGTAATTAACCTCATCGGTAATCTCCGAGACCACCTCTTTGTAGCTGATCATCCCCTCTTGATCGATAACAAATACAGCGCGAGCCAATCGATCCTTGAGTTTCCCCTCAGAAATGAGCAACCCGTACTTTTTGGCAAAATCTCGGTTGGTATCGATCACGACATCAGCGGCATCAATCCCTTCACGTGTAACAAAATCGTTCACAAATGTCGCATCGTCGGTGGTAATCATCACCGTTTTGAGTTTTTTGAACTGTTTGATCAAATCGTTAAACTTTTTCGCCCCCAAAGAACACACTTCCGTTTTCAATGACGGGATCGCTATTAAAAGCTGTGCAGTCGGAGCAATCATCCCGATAACGTTTTGAGACCCATCGAGGTTATTCACCCGTGCAGCCGGCGCTTCGCGCCATATGGTCATCTCTTTTCCCTCAAGCGGAGTCGGTGTACCGTGAACCGTGATATGCATAGTTTCTCCTTACTGGATCAATTTTGTTATCCAGTGCAAAATCAATTCTACAAACTGCCTATTTTTTGTCCATATGAATATTTATTCATTGCGTAAAAATGTATTACAATTTGATACCAATTTTGAATAAAGATGACAAAAATGATGACTTTTGAAGCCAATATCCCCAATCGCGAAGAGTGTCAAACCTGTAGTTTGACCTTTGCGTACAAAGAGATCAACCTCCTCTACGAAGTCGCGGTAATGCTCACCAGTACCGTCGATATCCATGAGAGCATTGAAAAAGCAATGCGCCGTCTCAAACAACACGGGTATTTGGAGCGGTGTGCCCTTTTTCGTAAAAAAGAGGATGCCGATGAGCTCGAACTGCTGGTATCGATCGATTTGGAACCGTATCAAAAGAAAATCGCGACCTACCGTTTCGGAGAAGGAGCGACGGGATTAGCCGCCAAAAGCCGCGAGCCGATCGTCATCGAAAATATCCACAATAACATCAACTATCTCAACAAAATGGGAAATATCTCAACGCAGATGGTCTCCTATGTTGCCGTACCGTTGTTACAAGATGAAGAAGTGATCGGAGTGATCTCTGCTAATATCGGGAAAAACAGTCCGCTGAATTTTGACGAAATTGTCAGGATGCTCACTATCGTCGGATCGCTTTTTGTCGGATCACTCAAAGTACAGCAAAAATTCACCGAAGAGAAAGAGTCTCTGAGCGAACTCAAAACCTATTACAAAGAAGAGACCCAAAAAGATTACAAATTTGAAAACATCGTCGGACGCTCCACACGGATGCAGCAGGTGTTTGGAATGATCAATACCGTTGCTCCGACCGATGCGACGATCCTCATACGAGGGGAGACGGGAACAGGGAAAGAGCTGATCGCGACCGCCGTCCATAACCTAAGCAAACGGCAAAACGGCCCGCTCATCAAACTTAACTGTGCCGCGATCAGCGAAACGTTGTTGGAAAGCGAACTCTTCGGTCATGAAAAAGGGGCCTTTACCGATGCGCGTGAAATGCGTAAAGGGCGGTTTGAACTTGCTGATGGAGGGACGCTGTTTCTCGATGAGATCGGGGATATTACCCCCGCATTACAGGTCAAACTACTCCGTATTTTGCAAGAGCAGGAGTTCGAACGCGTCGGCGGAACCAAAACAATCAAAACCAATGTCCGTCTCGTCGCAGCCACCAACCGCAATTTGGAAGAGATGGTGCGCAAAGGGGAATTTCGTGAGGATCTTTTTTACCGTCTCAACGTTATCCCGATTAATCTCCCACCGCTTCGAGAACGGTATGAGGATGTCAAACTTCTCATCGAACACTATCTGGGACGATTTATGAAAGAGCATCGCAAAAATATGCATATTTCCAAACCGGCGATGGAATTGCTCCTCGATTATCCGTGGCCTGGAAATATCCGCGAACTCCAGAATACAATGGAGCGGATCGTCCTAATCTGTCCGGACGGGGAGATTCAGCCGGAGATGCTTGCCCATGTATTGCCGTTCAACTACCAAAAGCTCTACATGCAAAACGAGCCAACACTATCAACAATGCCGATACAAAGTATCCCAACGCATAGTGTAGCGGAAACATCATCAAACGGCCCGATCACGAAAAAGACTCTCCAAGAACTCGAACGTGACTCGATCATCCAAGCGCTGATCGATTCCCACGGTATCCAAACCAAAGCGGCTCGTGCATTGGGGATGACGGCACGTCAAATCGGCTATAAAATCAAACAATACGGAATCGAGCTCTAAAGCTCCATCCGAACACAGTTTTTCCCATCCCCTTTTGCACGATAAAGCGCTTTATCGGCACGCTCAAATACCGCTTCGAGAGTTTCGTTAGGTTCGATCGAAGTCAATCCGAAACTGCACGTTACGTGTACAATCGTTTCAAAACTGTTTTTATCGATCCTTTTTCGGATTTGATCTGCCACTTTCATAACCGCTATCGGATCGGAATAACGGAGCAATATAGCAAACTCTTCGCCACCCCAACGGACAAAAATATCGGTTTTTCGAATCGATTTACTGACCAAACGGGCCAACTCTTTTAAAACCGAATCGCCAACACCGTGACCGAACGTATCGTTGATGCTTTTGAAATTATCAATATCAAACAGGAGTAAAAAAAGATTCACTTCGAAACGATCCCCCAATGATTGATGAGCCTGAAAAACCTCTTCAAACAAGCGACGATTCCCGATACTGGTCAAGGTATCGGTTGTTGCCATTTTTAAGAGGTCTCTATCATCTTCGCCGATAAGTCCCATCAAGGAGTGAACCATATTGTATTCGTGTTTGATCAAAGGGGTCAAATGGTTGTAGCACATTGAGAGGAGATGGCGTTTGTCGATGATACCGACAATTTTGTCTTGAGATTGAACAACGATTTTATCGAACGTCATATCATGCATCGCATCGATAACATCACCAATACTTGTTGAGGCATCAAACATAACAAGGGGGTAAGAGGCGAATTCTCGGATCGGAAGCCCAGTATTGTCAAAATTGGATACAATCCGGAGCATATCTTTATGGGTTACAATCCCCAAAACACCCCCCTTATCGGTAATTACGACCGCATCTGCCCTATATAGTCCAAAAAATTCAAGGACTTTTTGAACAACCGTATCCCCTTCAAAAATGCCGCAAGCATGATGCTCATGGAAAATATTTCCTATAGGAGTTGCATGTGTGATTGTGATGATCTCTGATATCATTGACCCTCTATAATGAAACAATTTATGTTTTGAATTGTTTTTTTTAGAATTATAGCAGGTAAATCGGCAAAGAAGAAAAGAAACTGTATTGTAGCGGTGGGAGAATCACTCTCCTCGGCGTACCGCTACCACTTCTGATGGAAATTTTTTAGCACACGGCTCAATAAACCATGTCTCACCGTTGCTGAGTTTGACCTCTCCGCCCCATTTATCATCGCTGTCAAACTCTGAGGTGAGAATTGTCTCTTCCATATCTTTTTTAGCGACATAAAAAGAGATTGACCCTTTTGAATCGTAACGTAACATAACTTTTGCCATAAGAAACTCCTTAATATTGATTAATATATAAATTCATCGCCCTTTAATGTGCGTGAAAAAACTGCCGTATCCGATGCCACCAATCCGATGAGAGATGACCTTCAAACGTAATACGCAAAAAGGTTCCTGCAAGTCGTTTCACAATCGTATCGACTTCATAGTTTTTATCGTCTCTGTGGGGGAAATCTTGACGGAAATGGACCCCCCTGCTCTCTTCGCGCGCCAATGCCGACATCAACATCGCTTCGGCAACGGTGAGAGAATTTCGAAACTCGATTATCGAGAGGAGCTCGACGTTATCGCTCCGCTCTTTGTTCACACAACACAAACCTGATGACATTTTCATCAAATAATGGACGTATTCGAGTGACGTAGCCAGTGTATCATGGGAGCGAAATACCCCTGCATTTTTATAGAGGGTGTTTCCCAGATTACGGCGCATCGTATTGATATTAAAACGGTTCTCACCCTCCAAAATAGCTTCTACATAGCGGGATTCTTTATCCACTAACGCATAATCGATCGGATGAAATTCCCCTTTTTTGGCTGCACGTGAGGCTTCGATACCGGCAGTGCGGCCAAAATAGGCCGCTTCGAGCAAACTATTGCCCCCTAGCCGATTCGCTCCGTGAACACCGCTGTAGGCACATTCACCGCAGACAAATACGTTGCCGATATCGGTGGAGGTATCATTGCGAGACCATATCCCCCCCATCGTATAGTGAGCGGATGGGGTAATCGGAAGCAGTTCGGTGACGATATCGATCCCCGCTCCGTTGAGGGCATGTTTTCGCGCGGAAGGGAGCTTTTTATCAATCAGTTCCTCCCCCAAATGGCGAAAATCGAGATAGACACTATGACCTGCCAGCTGATGTTTGACAATATCGCGTGAGAGTTTGTCGCGTGTTTGCAGTTCATCGGTAAATCGTACACCGTTTTCATCGACAATATATGCCCCCTCTCCCCGTGCGGCTTCGGAGATAAGGGTTCCGCTGTTAAGAAGTGTCGTAGGATGGAACTGAACAAACTCCATATTGGCCAAACGCATTTTCGCACGCAACGCAATCGCGATCACATCCCCGCTCGATTCTTGAGAATTGGTCGAATGACCCCGATATATCCCAGCATACCCCCCTCCGGCAAGTACCAGCGACTTACACGCAAATGCGATGACTTGCGAATCCCGTCGACGCAAAAGAGTAATCCCGGAAAGTCTCTCTTTGTAAGTTGCAATCCCGAGCATGACATGATTTTGGAGGATTTTCACCCCCTCTTTGCGACACTGAACCAACAAGGTTTGGGTAATCGATGCTCCAGTTTTATCGGCAATATAGCAGGTGCGTGATGCAGCAGTACCCCCAAAAGGGCGTTGGGCGATGGCATCCGATTCGTTACGGTCAAACGCGACCCCCATCGAGATGAGTTCTTCTATAATCTCTTCAGCACCCGCAACCATCGCCGTTACGGCACTTAACCGCCCCAGTTTATCGGCACCTCTCATCGTATCGGCAATATGGTCCCGTAAAGAATCGTTACGGGTGGTTTTTAACACAGCATTGATCCCGCCGGAGGCAACGGCCGAGTTTGATCGAAGTGGATTGCTTTTGCAAATCAACGCGACGTTTAATCCGGCTCTGCGTGCGTATAGCGCCGCATAAAGTCCTGAAATACCGCTTCCGACTACAATCACATCATACAGCATACGCACCCTTCATAAGAGAGTTTACGGCATGGATCGATGCACTCGGCAAATATCCCAACACCGCATTATCCATGACGTGAGCAGGATCGACCGCACCAAATACCGCACTGATCCCTCCGGCGGAGCGGGCGAATTGCAATGCACTCGCCACATCATTCAACTCACCCGTATTTAGAAGTTCGCCGACATTGGCGCTAAACGGCCGTTTGAAAAGGTTTTTTTGAAGCAGAGGCGATGATCCGATAAAAGTGAGATCATAGTGTGCACATGCATGCATCATCGGATAATACAAGCCATCATCACATTGTTGATTGGCATACCCATACGCGTGCGGTTTCGCGAGGTTAAACGGACTTTGAATATATTTAAATCCATGATTCTCTCCCCCGACGCGATGGGCAATCTCAACAACTTTTTTCAGCGAAACGTATTCGGTATGATCGGATTCGTATAAAAATCCGTTCCAAGCCGCTATCCCGTACGAAACGATTTTCCCCTCGGTACGTAATGATTCAAACTCTTTAAATGCCGCTTCGATACGACGGTAAAACGTCTCTTGATCGACATAACCCAATTGGGTTTCAGGGTTATGGAGATAGAAAATATCGATCGTCTCGATTTCGAGGTTATTGAGGGATTGCTCGCAACTCCAGCGTAAAAATGCGGGACTCATACAGTGTTGATCGATGATAATCTCCTCTTTGGTCGCCAACCCTTTCTCAATCACATTCTCTTGTATCCATCCATAGGGATTATCAGGAAATGGAAAGTCGAGGGGAATAAATCCCGCTTTGGAGGCGATAATCACCTCTTCGCGTTTGATCTCACCCTCGGAAAACATCGTATTTAGAGCTTCAGCTATCTCACGCTCAGAGATTTGGTATCGGTAGTTGATCGCCGTATCGATCAGATTAATCCCCCGTCGAAGTGCCATCTTAATCGCTTCGGCAAAGTTGATAATATAGTTATCCTCTTTGTAGGGCTCGGGTTTATAGGTTCCGATCCCGAGTGAAGGAAAAAAGAGTTCTCCGTTAAAACGGTAAAAATCTTTTGAATAATTACCGAATTTTTTGAGATATCCGAACGTCCCCTCTTTCGTAGCGCGTGACATTAGACCACCATTACTCGTAGATTTGTTTTGAGTTTAAAGTTGAGCATATCCTGCATACCTGCAAGCGTTGTTGTTGTGTTCATGGAACAACTCATACACTCACCTTTGTACTGGATATAGAGTTCGTGTTCACCGTCAATCTCTTTGAGATCGATCACTTCGACATCGCCATGATCGGCTTTGAGGGTCGGACGGATATACTCTTCAAGAATCGACTCGATGCTGCGGAGTTTTTGCACCAAACTCATCGCGTTGAAGTTACCGTCCCCTTTTGCTTCTTTGATTTTTTTGCTGATTGCCTCTTTTTGGAGTTCAGCGGTAATTTCAGAGAGCAAATCGACGAGGTAAACATCTTTTTTCTCATGACCGCCCGGTTTAATACAAGATTTACAGAAACCTCCCGCTTTCGTATAGTCTACGATTTGCTCGATACTTTCAAGTTTATTGAGGCGAATCACCTCTTTGAGAGTATCGAGACTGACACGAGCACATTCACAAACGATGTATTCGGTTTCGAACTCCGCCATGTCGACACCTTTATAGATCGATGCCGCTTTTTTGATAACATCATACGCCATGACCGAACAGTGCATTTTTTGCCCCGGAACAGCAGGAATATCTTCCTCATCACGGAGTGCTTTTTCAACGTCGATGTTAGTGATTTTCAACGCCTCATCAACCGTTTTATCCATACAAAGTTCTGCCATCATGTCAGAGCTGGCGATCGCCGTACCGCAACCGAAACTTTTAAATCGGCTTTTTACGATGACATCATTTTTAGGATCGATCATCCAGTACAAACGTACAGCGTCCCCACAACTCTCTGCACCAAAATCGGCGATGATCAGTTTTTTATCCGCAGCATCCGCCTCTTCTTGGGTGATCTCTCCCATATTGATTGGGTCGTTCATCCGACGTTGTACCTCTGATGAGTACTCTTCCCACAATGCTCCGCCGATTAATGTATCTCTTGCCATGATAACTCTCCTGAATGGATGATAATGTTCATGAGATTGCAAGAGGTATTCTAGAACGACTATGACATTTTTGTCGTCCAACCGAAACGATAGGCAGTAAATAGACCAAAAACTGATTATAAATTAATCAACCACAAAGTGAATAGTCGCTCAAAATAAATTTATAATGACACTATCACAAACCACTTAAGGGGTCCAAAATGGTCCAGATTACCGCTGTATTCAATAAACACTGTCTTAACGATGTTCTTCGCGAACTGTTCGATAACGAGATTGAGGGGGTCACCGTCACCGATGTGATCGGTAAAGGCTCACTCGGTATCGCCGAAAAAAACAACGCACCCGATTTGTATCCGAAAGTGATGCTCCTCATCGTCGTCTCCAACGAAAAAACCAAAGAGGTTACGATGGAAGCCATCCGTGCTCATACGCAGGATTTAGGTCACGGTGCGGGGAAAATGTGGGTTACTCCGGTTCTTGAAGTTGAACGTATCCGTACAGGAGAAAAAGACGAAACGGCTCTCACTCAACCGATCCCGCGTGCCACAGTTAAAACCAATACCTTCTTCACCGCCGTCGATACCCCATCGAGCTAAATTATGGACTCTCAGCAATGCTGGGAGATAATATTTATGCTACATTAGGAAACTCTTGCAAGAGTTCTTCGATCATACCGAAATCGAAAAGTAACTCTCTACAATACCATCTCGATCATTTTTCCCATGGCGATTTCAGAGGCTTCCCGTCCGAATGCGACACATGCTTCGAGTTCTTCCTCTGTCGGAATCAGTTTCACTTTGAGCGGTTTAAGAGGGAGGCGAAATTTGAGCCCTTTGAGGCGCTCATGGAGCATTTCAGGTGCCTCACCTGTCCATCCGTAGGAGCCGAACGTAGCGCCTATTTTTCCAGTTCGTTCCAGATAGGCCATGCACGAGAGTAAATCCCACGCCGGTTTGACCGCATCGCCGTTGATCGTCGGCGAACCGATCAAAATCGCATCAGACTCTTCGAGCAAGGTAATCATATTCGGCTCATCGAGCGATGCGAGATCGTACATACTAGCACGTATTCCTTCGACACTGTCAGCACCTTCGGTAATCTTCTGAGCCATTTTGTGGGTATTGTCATAACTGGAAATATAAAAAACGGAGAGCATTTTGGTGTTGAACTCATTTTTACGAAATCGCGCTTCTGAACTCCATCGTGCATATTTGTCAATGTAGCTTTGCGGATTACTCCGTAATATCGGCCCGTGCAGCGGTGCAATCAGATCGATCTGAAATCCCTTGTAGAGATTAAGCGCCTGCAATACAAACGGTTTAAACGGTCTCATAATATGGTCATAATAGTAATGAAACGCATACGAAAAATCGCCTACGAGATCGTCAAAAAGCCGCTCATCATAATAGTGGCTTCCAAAGACATCACCGCTGAAGAGGAGCTTCTCTTCGTGCAGATAGCTGCTCATGGTATCAGGCCAATGCAAAAACGGCGTCATAATAAACTCGATGGTTTTATCTCCCAAACTGATTGTTTTGCCTGCGGAGGCAATCTCGTAAGGGATATCGGTTTTGATGATCCCTTTGAGCATCATCACCGCACGACCCGAAATGATTAGCTTGGCTTGGGGTGCACGTTCCATCAACTCTATAAGAGCACCCGAATGATCGGGTTCGAGATGATGTAAAACGATGTATTTAATCTCATCATAGCTACAAACTCTCTCCAACCGTCCGAAAAAATCATCGCTAAACTCTTTTTTGACGGTATCCATCACCGCTACCCCTTCGCTCCCGCGAACTACATAGCTGTTGTACGAACTACCGTTTGCCGTCTTCATGATAATGTCAAAGGTACGGATTTTCGGGTCAAATGCACCGGTAAAATAGACACTTGGTTTTATGTTTACAATATCTGGAATCATAAAATTTTTCCTATTATTTAGAGTAACTCCAACTTATACAAAAACAACCGCTCTTTATACGAAGGTATATCGAGTTCTTGACGATATTTCGCGATAACTCGGCGTACCATTTTGACTCCGAAACGTTCTTCAATCATCTCATGCAGTGTTTTATCACTAAACGGATCGTCTTTGTTCTCACTAGCAACAAGACGTTTGAGGAAATGTTTGATCTCCGAGGTTGAAACTTCGCCAATCGAATTGGAAAAGAAATCTTTAAACGCATACAATCCACGTTCCGTTTGGATGTATTTGTCGGCAATCGCACGGGAGATCGTCGATTCGTTAAATCCCAGTTCGTCGGCAACATCTTGGAGGCGCAGAGGTTTGAGCTCTCCCCCCATAAAAAAACCGTACTGTTTTTCGATCAATACCAAAGCGACATTGTAGAGGGTCGCTTTGCGTAAATCGAGCAATTTGACGAGTTCTCGTGCCTCTTTGAACTTCTGCTTTGCAAAATTGTCATATTTGTCGATCATATTGACCTGCAAATCGGGATAAAAGGCATGGTTGATCCGGATATTGAGTTCCGACCCTGCAAATTCGATATAGAGATCTGGGGTAATCTGCGCTTCGGGTTCCATATACTCCAACGCGGGAGGATTATGAAGATGCTGTAGTACCGCTTTGGCATCGTGAAGTCGGGGATGGTTGATAAACTTCTCCATCTTGTCAAACTGTAAAATCATCGCACCGAGTAAAATAGAGAGTTCATCGTCCAGATCGTAATCGCTGAGTTGAAACAAAAACGACTCTTTGTAATCCATTGCACCTACACCGGAGGGCTCAAGATGGGCGAACCGCTGACGAACCCGCTCTACCGTATGGGCATCGGTATCACACTGCTGCGCTACCTCCTCGATGCTCCCCTCAAAATACCCCTCGTCGTTGATATAATAGACGATTTGGCGGGCAATCTTTTGGGATATCGGTGTCGGAAACAACGGTGCAACAATCTGCTCATCGAGTTTTTCATACAATGAGGTTGATGAAATACTCAGCCATTCGATTTGATCACTGGAAGCATTCGAAACATAGTTTTGAAAAGCACCGTAAGCATTATTCCCTCCGGCACTCGTGTTGGATTGTTCAAACCCGGATTTGACCTCTAAACAGGGATTTTCATTGGTAATGACTTGAAGGTGTTTTTCGAGATCGTTAAGTGAACATTGGAGTAACGGCAACCATGTCTGCATCGAGAGTCTTGGGAGTTGCTTTTGTTTGTAGGATAATGTTGTTTGCATGATACGCCACCTAAAAAATAGTCACTCTTCCTAAGATAAGTGCATATATTGTTCTTATGAAAAGTATAGGATTTTTTTAAGCAAACAGTTGTATAAAAAATATACAGTTCAGTTAAAAACTGAGCTGTATAGAAGGATCAATATTTGATTCGTACCAATCCGTTTGGTGCGACGACTTTCATTTGGCAAGCAAGACGCGCTTTCGGGTTGCTTTCATTCAATGTTTTGAGTACCGCTTTCTCTTTTTCAGTTGTTTCGCTCATGTACTCCATACCTGATTCGATCATTACGACACAGGTACCGCATTCACCATCACGGCATCCGAATGGAAGTGCACTACCGGAAGCTTCAACGATATCTTGGATCGTTTTCCCCGGTATGACGTTGATCGCCAAAAAGTCATTCATAATTTCTACACGTGTTGTCATCCCAACTCCTTTTATACGATTATGATATTAGCCGCAAGGGCACCAATTACGCTTGATACGGTATGCAAAAATCTCAGATGATGTTGATATTACTCCCCCTCTTCGTGAGATTGCGCCGCTTTTTCTAGCGCCCGCTTGGCACGGTGTTCTTTGATCCATCGCAGCTCTTCGGCCACTTCATCGTAACCGTCCTCTTCAAGGGCATTCTCCAACTCCGCTTCTCGGCATCCGAAGATCAACCCCTCTTCGATAAAATTGACCTCATAGACCCGAATGGTTTGTAAAAAATCGCCGATTTTTCGGACATACCCTTCGGCTCCCGCTTCGATCAATACATCCCCCACCCTAGCATGAGGATAGGTACCGTCGTTTCGTATCGCTTTGATGAGCCGAACCCTCTGACCGACACGATAGAGCGAGAGGATCTCATCCTTGGTCGACATTTTGTAGAGGTTGGTTTTACGCGCCTCATCATTGATGGGCATATCCTCTTCAGAACGACATGGTTGTGCTGGTGCAGGCGTGGCTTCCATTGCTCACCTCCGTAACGTCATTGCAGGTACTTGAGGTGGAACAGGTTCCGCAAGCACTCGGTTTATCGAACATCGACCACACATCGGCAGCAGAGGGGCTGTATCCGTTTTCAAAGTTTTTGTAGACGGTCAAAAGGGCAAAGCGGTAATACTCGAGCAATTTCGTTTCGCTCCCCATATCATGCCCGCTCGCTTTTTCGACAAGCTCACCGAATTTTTTCATGATATGAAACCGCTTGGAGTTGACCAAACGCTCATCGTATTGCAACTCGAAGAAATCAAAATAGTCTTCGGTATCGGTAATTTTTTGAAATTCGGCTAATGTTCCCATAATCTACCCTTTTTGTATCGTATGCAATGTTGACTCTAGAGTCCCATTTCACTTTTGAGTTGAGATGCCCACTCTTTGACACGCACTTGCGTCAAATCCTCTTGGTTGACGTCATCGATCCCAAGACCGCAAAATTTACCCTCACGTTCTGCCAGCGAAAACTTATACTCATAGCCGTTCGTCGAGGTAAATCCGTACGCGTTTGCTCCCAATGAGGTGAACAGATCGTACATTTTTCCCAATGCGCTCAAGAAATGTTCGCCGTGGGTTTTTTGATCTCCCGCTCCGAAAAACGCTACCTTTTTCCCCTCCAAATCGGGGCGCTCATTGTCCAGTTCGTACAAAGGATCAACCCAGTCGCGCTGAGGATCACCCTGCCCCCATGTGGATGAGCCGATCAGCAAGACATCGAAATCCTCGAACTGATCAATCCCGTCAAAATCTTCTTCCATATCGATGAGTTCAGCGCCTTTGAACTCGTCCGCCAACAACTCTGCCGCCCCACGCGTCACTCCGCTGCTGCTACCGAAAAAAATACCTACTTTTGCCATGGTTGTTACTCTCCTTTAATGCATGGTTTATATTGTTCATAAATCTCAATCGCCTGAGATAGCGTTTTATCCCCGTCTTCAAACAGCGCATCGAGTGTCCGATAGCTGAAACGGTGGGCGTCTTTGAAATATTTATTGACGATACATATCCGATCAGCGATAACGGCACAGCGACCGAATCCCTCATGGCTCATCTCCATAATGACGTTACAGACGACTCCGGTTTTGCGTTCAAACGACAACGCAACCGCTTTATAGATCATCTTGATGTCATTGATCATCATCTCATCGATGTCGGCAATGAGCGGAACGAGTTTGAGTTCCTCTTTGGTTTTGACGTATTTTTTGATGAGGAGCTCTTCATCACCGATTTTTGCCCAGTTTCCGAACTGATCGAGTGCACGGATCTGACGAACGATCTCCAGCCCGAATTCACTAAGTTGTTTTTGCGCTTCCATTTATTCCCCTTCTGCCCATCGGTCTTGTCGCACGTCGTGCGGTGTTTCCATTTGGATGATGTTTTTTACCCATGGCGGAGGGTTGCCGTTGATCATTTGAACCAAACTTTTAAGCAAATCTTCGATCGGTGTCGGAGCGCTCACTTTCATAGGATGGATTCCCGCACGGATCACTTTGGCGGCCGCCGTTCCGCCGATACTCTCACAGTACATGATGTTGACACCCTTGAGGGCACGAACACGAAAATCGGTTTTATCGTCATCTTCGAGTTCAGAGGTATCGGTTTTGATCACTTCGGAAACTTCATATCCTGTCGGTGAGACGTTGTAGACCACGAACTCTTTGGCTCCGCCGAAGTGTGCATTGACCTCTTCCATATCTTTGGTTGCAAACGCAACTCTCAAAGCGCTGTTCATTGCCCCATTCCCCTCTACTGTGATTTTAGTGTTCATGTTTGACCCCTTTACTCAAATTTTGCCGCAATCCGAGCAAAGCCCAGAATGCTTTCGCTTGCCGCTATGGCACTAAAGCTTGCTCCATGCGGAGCAGATTTTTTACTCTGCATGTTTAACATGACGCAAAGCATTTGCTATCTCAAATAAAAAGTAAGTGCTTCCCTCATACAACTGATCGTTTTTGAGCTGATTGCCTAACTCTTCATAGTTTGGGAATCCTCGGATCACGAGCGCCGTATTAGGGTAAGAGTGCAAGATCCGTTCTGCATGAAAATTGCTGATCACCATATCCGCCCCCTCAAAAAACTGCCGTGCATCTTCTAAATCCCCGACAAACACTTTTTCAGCTTCAATAAGATGCAATGAGTCGCTAAATGTCGTCGATACAGCAGCACGGACGGTTCCCCCAACACTGTTGATCAAAGAGCACATCCCCACGAGCATGTCGGGCTCTCCCGTAATGACAAAATGGGAGGTACCGATCAAAAAATGGGTATCGAGCATCGCATCTTGCAACCGTGAACGCCACCGCTTTGTGAGAGGTTTGGGGTCTATTTGTCGACTTTTCATTAGTGCTGCTACAAAATTGTCGCACCCATCCAACCCCATCAAATGATCGAAATGCAGATGCTCAATTGAGGGGTTCTTTTTGAGAAGTGCCAAAGCCCCTTTTTTCATCGATGCACCGATGCTGATCACGATACCCGAAGTCGCCAAATCGCGAATCTGATCGACCGTGATTCCGCCGTTGGCGAGTTTCCCCTGTCCCTCGCCCCAAAATCCGTCCAAAGAGGTGGAGAGGTCGGGGAGCGCATAGGTCTCGAATCCGAAATCCTCACACAAACATTTGATTTTTTCGACTTCGATCGGCTGCATACTCACGTGGGGCAAAAAAACAAGTTTGTTGGCTTTGACCTCAGTAGCGGCTGCGGTGAGCTGTTCGATCATCGCCGTTACCGTAAGCGACCATCCGCTCTCCATCCCCCCTTCATAATCGGGGGTATTGACGAACACATACGGAATTTCGATATGGGTCCCAACACCCCGAACATCATCCCCTTTCGTCTCGGTGAGCCCCGTCGTGTGTAGACCGATCATGGAGGGTTTGAGATTTTTCTCTTTGTTTTGGATGTTCTCTATCGCCATGAGTATCGAGTAATCCCCTCCATCGAGGACAGCAGTGATATCACTCACCGAGGTGTTGTTAATCGCGATAGGTTCGTTGAAATGGCGGGTGAAAAAGACTTTGGTATACGAGGCACACCCCTGAGCACCGTGCATGAGAGGCATACACCCTTTGACCCCTAAAAATGCGAGGGTCGCTCCCATCGGTTGAGAGTGTTTGATCGGGTTGACTTGAAGCGGTTTATGCTCGTGTTTAGAGAGGGAGAATTCCATGACAACTCCTTAGTTATCATGGATATTGCAAGAAGTGTGCGAGAAGAGGGTTTTTAAATCAAAATCTTGCTATATATCTCATCAATACATAATTTTGTTCTTTCATGAATTTGATGTAAATCCCATGTTTCTTGGCTCATAATGTAATTATCTAAAGGGTATTTTTTATCATTTAAAATTTTGATTTTTTCTTTAAAAGATAAATTAGACAACTCTTCATTATTAGTTTTTCTATCTACTAAAATTAAATTTCCAATCTTCCCGATATCTTCCTCAAAATACCCAGTTTTAAATTGTTCTTCCGGCAGTATGTGTTCCAATGTCATAGCAGTAAAATCAATTGAAAGCCCATTAGAACAATTCCCCAAAAGTTTTCCAAGAGAATATTTAATAACATTTTTATTTCTAGTTTTTGTGCTTGTATAGATTAGATTTTCAAAACCCGTTTTGAATTCGGTGTAAGTTGGAAAACGATATTTTAAACCTTCAATAAGCTTACTAATAATTGATTGAATATCATCATGTCGTTCAGCATTAGTAAGTAGTATTGCATATTTGGAATAATGAGACGCAATTGACCCAGATGAACGTTGCTGAGTAATTGTGTTAAATGCATAATGAAAATGTTCAATCTTCTCTAACGTTTGTCTTAAAATTTTTAGTGTAATTTTTTTCATCCTATACGCTCTAATTAGTGATAACACCATTGAAGACTGTTGTTTAACATTAAAAAGCAAAAGTGCTTCCAAACTTCTTTGAATTTCAATTTCTTCTTTACTCCAATTGTATTCTGAAGGTGAAACAATACTCAGATAGTAATCGGAATTGTTCTGTAAATCATTTAATAGTAAATCCGCATTTTCTATATTTTCGACATACATTTTCACTTCATTAAAAAGTTTTTTATCTGTTGTGTTGTTTTGACTTGATAACCAAAAATGATAGAGAAATGAATCCATTCCATTTATGATACCAGCATCATCGAATTTTTTTACAATTTTATTCCATATGATTTTTGCTGTATCTAACGTAGGGTTTTTTGATTTTTTTACTTTAAGAAGTAAATTTTTAATCAAATCGGATGTAGTTAAATCTTGTCCTCTCGCATTTAATGTTTCAAAAATTAAATATGCATCTTCCTCATTATCCAATTGAATAAAAACTAATTTTAAAGATAGAATCTTGTCACGAATTTCTTTTAACTTCTGTAAGGATTCTTCCTTGGGATCACTAAAAAGTGTTGGTTGAGAATTTTTACTTGATAAATGAGGCAACTCATTTTCAAGATTAGACTTTATATATTCAAATGCATTTTTTAAATTTTGTTCTTCAGTTTTTACATCATGATTTATTTGATTTCCAGTAAAACTCTGAATATAATCTTGTAAATAGGGATAAGATGTTTCAGAATTCAAAATAAACTCATTTTCGTTATCAATGTTTGCACGTTCAATATAATTATGAACTCCATGCGCTAAGTTGATCTCATTTAATTCTAAAAATGCATTTCTAATAGCAGCTAACAATAAAGTAATAGTTGTCAAGCGTTGTTGACCATCCACGACACCAAAATATGGTTTTTTTGTTTGATATACAACCATCGAACCAATAAAATATTGATCATGTTTTTCTTTTACTACATCCATCCAAAAGTTTTTAATTTCTTCATATCCCCAAGAATATGGACGTTGAAATCTAGGAATTTTAAAATATCCAAGAGATAATACTTCTTGTACTTCTTTATCATGTGCCTCAATTTTCACAATAAACCTTTAGTATCAATTGATAATCACAAATTATATACTTAAATACTAATATACACAATATTCATCGATTCATCACCGTATAATAAACCCCTCTACCGCTTCCATGACTCTCCAAAACACCATAATCACACAACTCTTTGAGATCGCGTGCGGCGGTCGGTTTTGAAGTCTTTGCGATAGACGCGTACTTGGCAGTTTTCATCCCCCCCTCGAACGGTTCAGGTAAAACATCGAGCATTTTACTCAACACTTTGCGCTGACGCTCATTGAGGGCGATGTCACGGACACTCTCCCAAAAACGACTCTTGAACTTGACTGCTTCTACTTTTACCAACGCATCCGCCAATGCCGAATCTAGCATCTGAACGAACCATGCGATCCATCCGCTAATATCGCCGTCGGATCGAACACAAACACTGTCTAGCTGTCCGTAATATTCGCGACGTCGTCGATTGATCTCCGATGCGGTACTGAAAAGGGTCGAAGGGATTGCGGAGGATCGCGATAAAACAAAATCACTGATGGAGCGTGCCAACCGACCGTTACCGTCATCAAACGGATGGATAAGCAAAAACCACAAATGCGCGGTAGCGGCTTTTAGTAGCGGATCGATCTGAGTTTCCGTATTGATCCACAGCAAAAAGCGGTTCATCTCCGCTTCGATACGATCAGCAGGCGGGGCGACATAGTGAATTTTCTCTTTTTCCCACGGACCTGAGACGATTTTCATCTCCCCATCACTATCATCGCGGTATCCCCCCGTGCGGATCATTCTAAGCCCCGATTGTCCCGTTGGAAAAAGGGCTTTATGCCATCGAAACAGCCGTTCGCTATTTAGCATCCCTTCGGCTTTTTTCGCATCGATCAACACCTCGACAAGGGCATCGGTTTGGACGGTGGGATGAAGTTCCTCGGAGTTTTGAAGGGAAAGGGCTTTGTGCACCGAAGCTCGAACGGACGAGCGCTGCAACACTTCTCCCTCGATCAATGAGGTTGCTATCGCTTCATCCTCATACGCGCTGGCAATCATCTGTTCGCTGAGGGTATTGAGCAACAACGACTCCACCATCATCAATTGACCGAAACGGTGATAAACCTGTGTTAAATCAGGGAGTGTGTAGGTAAAGTTCGGCCAGCTATCGCTCTGCCAAATCCATCTTTGATACGTTTCCATCTCATAATCATATCATAATATGATGCGATTAATACAAATCACCTCAAATACCCTAATTTCGAAATAGACGTAACCCCTTTTTATCCTCTCACGATAGTTGAAATGGAAAAGTCATTTTAAGACATAAAAAACATATCTTTTCCTATAATCGATAAAACATTTATGCAGGAGAAATCGTGAATACCCCCTATCTAGAATCCCATCCAGACGAAAACGGCTATTTCGGCAAATTCGGAGGCTCATTTATCCCGCCAGTCCTCGAAAAACCGTTTGAGCAAATCACACAAGCCTATCAAGAACTCAAAAACTCTCCTCAATTTATCAACGATCTCAAATACGTCCGCAAACATTATCAGGGACGACCGACGCCGGTGACGTTTGCGGGCAATCTGACACGCCATTGCGGCGGGGCAAAAATATATCTCAAACGGGAAGATTTGAACCATACTGGAGCCCATAAACTCAACCACTGTATGGCCGAAGTTATCCTCGCAAAGCATCTGGGGAAGAAAAAAGTGATCGCCGAGACGGGAGCGGGTCAACACGGCGTAGCCCTCGCTACGGCTGCCGCTTATTTCGGTCTGGAGTGTGAGATCCACATGGGGGAAGTCGATATCGCCAAAGAGCACCCGAATGTGGTTCGGATGAAAATCTTGGGGGCGAAAGTGGTCCCCGCTACTCACGGGCTTAAAACGCTCAAAGAGGCAGTAGATTCGGCATTTGAAGCCTACGTCAAAGATCCCGATACCGCTATATACTGTATCGGCTCAGTCGTCGGTCCCCATCCGTTTCCGATGATGGTACGCGATTTCCAATCGGTGATCGGATTTGAAGCCAAAGAGCAGTTTTTGGAGCACGAGGGGAAACTCCCCGATAATGTCGTCGCCTGTGTGGGGGGCGGATCGAATGCTATGGGATTGTTTTCAGCCTTCATCGACGATTCGAGTGTCAACCTCTACGGTGTCGAACCGCTGGGTAAGGGAGAGAAACTCGGAGACCATGCCGCAACGCTCACCTACGGTGAAGAGGGGATCATGCACGGATTCAATTCGATCATGCTCAAAGATGCTGAAGGGAACCCTGCTCCCGTCCACTCCATCGGTTCTGGTATCGACTACCCTTCCGTCGGGCCTGAACACGCCTATCTCAAAGAAACCGGACGGAGTAAAGTGGGATTGTGCAATGACGACGAAGCGGTGGAAGCGTTCTACGCCCTCTCTCAGCTGGAAGGGATCATCCCCGCGCTCGAATCGGCTCACGCAGTCGCTTATGCCATGAAACTGGCGAAAACCCTTCCGTCCGATCAAACGATTCTAGTCAATCTCAGCGGACGCGGAGACAAAGATATCGATTACGTCATCGAACACTATCCAGTCCCCAACGCAAAGTTTTAATCTTTAGATTAGCACTCGCATTTCATATCAGAGGCTTTAAACCCCTCTGAAATCTGCCGATGGGTGAGAAAAAACTCATCAACTACAGCACGGAAGTGTGTCGGGTCCTCGATACGATTCACCTGATCACGAAGTGCCGATGCCCCCTCATACCCTTTGGAGTACGTATGAACGTGTTTGCGAAACGTCACAACTCCACGAGCACCGTAAAAGTGAACCATCCCGTCCAAATGTTCCATAATAATCGCATGTTTGATCATCGGATCAACCGTTGCACTCCCCGATTTGAGCTGATGAAAAATCCACGGTGCACCTACCGCTCCGCGACCAATCATCACCCCATCCGCGTTCGTATGTTGAAGTACCCATTGTGCTTTTTCGAACGAGTCGATATCTCCGTTGGCAATCACCGGAATATTGATCGCCGCTTTGATCTCTCCGATCGCATCGTAATCGACGGGGGCTTTGAATTTACCGGCACGCGTTCGTCCGTGAACGGCAAGAAAATCGGCACCGCAATCTTGGACAAGTTTAGCGATTTCAATATGGTTTTTCGACTCGAATCCGAGCCGTATTTTGACACTGAGGGTCGATTTATTGGAGGTCTTTTTGATCGTTTCGATGATACGTGCCATTCGGGGCAAATCACTTAGCAATGCGCTCCCCGAACCGTGACAGACGATCTTCGGTACCGGACACCCGCAGTTGAGATCGATAATATCGATATCATCAACGCCGTTGAGCACTTCGACGGCTCGGCGAACGATATCTTCTTCCGCACCCGCGATTTGAACCGAATAGGGATCTTCATTGGGACTTCGTTCGAGCATTTTGATGGTTTTGGCGGAACCATACGCCAGTGCATTGGAACTGAGCATCTCGCTCACCGTCAAATCGGCACCGAATTTTTTGACCACGTTACGAAACGGCAGATCGGTATATCCGGCTAATGGGGCTAATGCGTAAATAGGGGTAGAAAAGTCAAGTTTGGGAGTCATAAGAAATTACCTTGGAAATGGTACGGCGAATAAATCGCCGTCTGTTAACAGCTGCGGTTGAGGAAGATAGCGATGTCGTAGTGTTTGTTTGCTTTTTTCAAATCACGATACGCTTTGAAAATTAAATAATCGTTATTTGCCGTATTGTTTAAAATCTCATTGGCCGTATCGATCATTTGGAGATCGTACAACGTGTAAAGATACCCTTCCATAGCATCGTCGTTGTTTTCGCTCAACATCTCAAAAAGACGAATACGTTGTTCCGGAAGCATGTTTTTCGACATCGCTTCGGAGAGATCGATCCAATCTTTGGCTTCAAGTTTCATCCCGGCGAAAATAGAAGCCAACTCTTCGTTGCTGATTTGAATGCCGTTTTCACTCGCATTGATCCGTTGAACAAAATCGGTCAATGACGCTTTGGTGAAAAGGTGTTTAAACTTCATCACCGACCCGATAGAGGCCGTTTTCACATACGACTCATACGCTTTGGCGCAAACGATTTCACCGTAACTCTCCGGGCGTGACAAGATTGCATCCGCATCCATTTCTCCCCGTTCAAAGCGGTTGAGATTGTTTTGAATCGCAATCGAAGACGTTGAAGGCAAATGGAATTTTTTGATCTCCACATTTTTCTTCTCTTTGACATCCCGCATCAATTGAAGCACTTCATCGATTTTTTCATTGCCGATAGAACGAAGTGTTTCATACGGCATAATCATCGAGTTATCAATCAATTTCCCCATCAATTTGTAGGCGTCACTTTTGTAAACATAATTGCGCTCGCCCACACCGAGCAATGAATCACGCAAAGCGTCGATCATTTTCTCGTGGTCTTTGTTTAAACGGCGAAGTTTATAGTTACCGACCAATGCGTATACGCCCATGTGTAGCAAACTTGCCAAATACATAACAACGAGAGGTACAACCACCCAAAAAGCGATCGGAAGATTTGGAAAATGCATCCCTAATAAATCAAATGAGACCGATCCGTTATCAATCGAATAAGCCGCCATAGCGACCAGAATCATTAAGATAAACGATGCGATGGTGTAACGTTTTAGCTGCATTTTCTCTTCCTATCTTTAGTGTTTATTTTTTTCGACGATCGGACGGCACACGATACAGTATTTTGCATGCGGTTTCACTTTTAAGCGCTGAAAACCGATATCGTCTTCACACATTTCGCAGATACCGTATTGTTTAATTTTGATCTTATTCAAAGCCGTCTCGATCTCTTCGAGTTCATGCATTTGCTGAGAACCGATGGCGTTTTCCACCATATTGTCGTTACTGGCAGAAGCATAGTCACCCTCATCGTTGAGTTCCATCTCACGCAACTGATTCATTTCACTCTCAACGCCGGTTAGATTTTTGATAATCTGAGCTTTTCGCGTCAGCAATATTTCCTCGAAATACTGCAACTCATGGTCTCTCATCAATGCTCCTCATTTGTGATACGGATGGTTTGCTGCCAATGAATAAGCACGGTATATCTGTTCCAGTAAAACTGCCTTGGCAATCTTATGACTCATGGTCATCTCAGAGAGACTGATAGCTACATCGCACTGGTCTACAAAACTTTTTTCAAAGCCGTACGCACCACCGATAAAAAATTGCACCGAAATTTTATCACTGATAAGCTTACTAAATGCAAAACTATCCATTTTCTTTCCCTCAGGATGGAGAGCAATCGAGTAATTTTTACCCAACATCGGAGATAATAATTTCGAATATGCCGCTTGAGAGGCTTCCGGACTGATCGTGTGCGCTTTAACTACCTCTTTTGGGAACAATTCAACGTCATCCACTTTGGCAAAACGGGAGATCATTTTCATCTGTTCTTGGTAAAGAGGATCATAGAGAGAACGCTCTTTTTTCGCTATCGTGATAATCGAAATGTTCATAACAGCCCACTACCGATTACTTTGTACGACACATGATGGAAAACATCCTCAAGTTTTACCCCGCCGATCGCGGCAACGGGGTGTTTCGAGTGTTCGGCAATGGCATCGAGTTCTTCACCCAACACTTTCGCATCCGATTTGGTAGAGGTGGAACGGTATGCCCCCAAACCGACATAGTTGATTTCCAACGTATTGGCGATCTCAATCTCTTCTGTATTATGGGTAGAGAGACCGATAATTTTATCTTCACCTATCGCCATTTTGAGAATTTTGACCGCACGGGAGGGATCAGGATCAATCGCATAAAGGTCCTCCTGCCCTATGTGGACACCGTCACAAAAGGGGGCAAGCTCATAATAATCGTTGATGATGAGAAACCCTTCCCATCCTTTACGTAAAGCAATTAAATCGGATTTTATCGTAGCGATATCGGCGTGTTTGTTACGGTATTGAAGAACGGCTGCGCCTAACGTATTCGCACGTGAGGCAAAAGCAAGAAGATCAACTCCCCGCTCACGCAACATATCAACGTCACAAAGAGCGTAGAGTTTTGTCATTGAGGAAGGAGAAGTTTGAGCATATCACTCAATGTCTCTTTGAGTTCGCTCCGCTCGACGATCATATCGATAGACCCTTTTTCGAGCAAGAACTCTGCCCGTTGGAACCCTTCGGGTAAATCGCTACCGATGGTTTGTTTGATAACCCGCTGACCCGCGAATCCGACCAATGCACCCGGTTCCGCGATGATGATATCGCCTAACGTTGCGAAAGAGGCACTGACTCCCCCCATCGTCGGGTCGGTCAAAAGCGAGATATACGGGAGCTTCGCATCGGAGAGCTTTGCCAATGCCGCAGAGGTTTTAGACATTTGCATCAATGAAAATGTACTCTCCTGCATCCGTGCCCCGCCGCTGGCACTCACAATAATGAGTCCTTGGCGTTTTGCTAACGCACGGTTCACCGCACGGACGATTTTTTCCCCTTCAACTGAACCGAGTGATCCC
Source organism: uncultured Sulfuricurvum sp. (assembly GCA_964495485.1). Classification (GTDB taxonomy): domain Bacteria; phylum Campylobacterota; class Campylobacteria; order Campylobacterales; family Sulfurimonadaceae; genus Sulfuricurvum. Next base: position 310,194 of record CAZBVJ010000001.1, on the reverse strand, counting down.
CCCATGAAGTTGAAATCAAACACCACCAGTTGCGCAGGAACATCGTTAATCGTACATTCACCGCTCACCACCGATGAGTAGGTTCCGTTTTTAGCGTACCCCTCTTCGACACGTGCCGCATAGCTTTTTTTATCGACAAAGTTGAGTGGATCGACGGGGCGAAGGTTTGCGTTAAATTCGACGAAACTCCCCTCATCTGCGATCAGGGCAAGACGCTCTTTAACACCGATACGGAGGTGAAATCCGCATTTTGGACAGACATGGTTTTGTTTTTCAATCTCTTTGTAGTACATCAACGACTGACACGAGGGGCATTTTACCCAGTGAGACGGAGCCTCGCTCTTGGTGGGTTGTTTTTTCTTTTCGGAGTCCCCGAACAGGTTAAATAGACTCAAAAATACTCCTTTTCTACAATCAAACGTATCTGCTCAAAAAGCGCTTTATCCGAAGAGATCAGGATATATCGATCATTGCTAAACACATGAAGATGTTTGCTAAGATAGAGTCCCGCTTGGATATCATAAGGTCGCATTGTACCCAAAAATAGCACATATTTCACATAAGGGGCATACGCCAGCGAGAGTGCAAGCGCTCCGGGTGAACGAAATTTGAGCTTTTGTAGCATTAATTTTTCAATTAATACGGGGTGCTCCGGCGCTTTTTCAAAAAGGCCGATTTTTGCTGAAGCATTTGTGAAAATCGCCTCTTTGAGGGTGCAATTTTGGAGTGATGTACGGTAATACTCATCTGTCGTTCGGACAAACAGATCACCATTAGCCAGATTGCACACGACAGCTTCCGTTGTCTCCCCATCGATAACACGGGCAATCGATACCCCATAATACGGGAGGCGGGAGACAAAATTATCACTTCCGTCAATAGGATCGAGATAAATATGTTCAGAGGATGGGGGAGACATCCATCCGCTCTCTTCGGAAAAAATCGATCCGAAGGGGGAGAGATGTTTAAAACAGATTGCTTCGGCTTTGAGATCGATACCGTTGCTGATATCTCCTCCAAAACCCTGCTCGTGTAGGGCAAATAAACTATCACTTCCCCCTTGGATCAAGGAAGCGATCTCTTGGCACGCCTGAATCGATGCATCAATGAACGGATTCATTATCCCAACAATGATTTAACGATAGAACGGGCCGCTTCGCGTCCGTCATACGCTGCGGTAACGACCAAATCGGCACCGCGATAACAATCGCCGCCAGCGTAGATTCCGGCAGTTGTCGTTTCATGTTTCTCATTGACGATAATACCGCCCCATGAGTTTACTTCGATTCCGTTTTCCGCCAAAAACGGCGGAACGCACGGATCGAATCCGAGCGCCATGATGATCACGTCGGCGTTAACGTTGAAATCGCCCCCTTTGACCTCTTCCATTTTTTGGCGACCCGATTCGTCTTTGACACCTAGAACGGTTTTCGCCATATGGATACCGACCGCTTTGCCGGTGTCGTTGAGGATCACCTCTTTAGGAGATGCGTTGAACGTAAAATCAACCCCCTCCTCGATCGCATTTTTGTACTCTTTGACCGATCCCGGCATATTGTGGGCGTCACGACGGTACAGACAGGTAACATTTTTAGCCCCTTCGCGTTTTGCGGTACGGACACAGTCCATCGCGGTATCACCGCCCCCCACTACAACCACATCGAGATCTTTGAAATCGAATTTTTTGTCATAAGAGAGACCGAAGTTTTTGCGTTGGATCGCAGTGAGGTATTCCATCGCCGCATAAACGTTTGAGGCATTTTCACCGGCAATTTTTGCCGCTTTGCTTTTGGTCGCTCCGATACCGATAAAGACCGCATCATGTTTGTCCGCAATGGCGTCGAATTCGATATCTTTGCCCACTTCACACTCGGTAACCAACGTCAAACCAGCCTCTTTGAGGAGGTTTACACGGCGTTCAACGACTTTTTTATCCAATTTAAAATTGGGGATACCGTAGGTCAACAATCCGCCTGCACGGTCACTTCTCTCATACATCGTTACCGCAATGCCCGAACGGAGCAAATAGGTAGCCGCAGAGAGACCCGCCGGTCCTGAACCGATGATCGCTACTTTTTTGTCGGTCGTAATTCCCGGGAAAAACGGTTTGAGACCTTGTTTAAATCCCTCTTCGTTGATAAACGTCTCGATACCGCCGATGGTAATCGCACCGTGCCCGTCATTGAGGGTACAATCCCCTTCACACAACCGATCATGCGGGCAAACACGCCCCATAACTTCCGGAAATGGAGAGGGTTCATTGGAGAGTTTGAACGCAAACGCCAAATCTTTCTCCGCTACCGCTTTGAGCCATTGCGGGATATAGTTATGCAACGGACATTTGTTCAAACAAAACGGATCGCCGCATTGGATACAACGATCACTCTGCGGTGTTGCATCGCTCGCACTCATCGGCTCGTAAATTTCACTGAAATCTTTCAAACGTTGTAATACCAGGCGTTTGGTGGGATCGATTCGCTCAATCGTTAAAAATTCTCTCATAATTATTAGTCCCCTTTATCCGGATTGAGTGGCAATTTAGTTAAGTTTTTCGGGCGGACAAGCCAGAAATTACGGATTTCGACACGGAAATTTTTGAGTAATTCTTGCGCCATTTGGCTTTCGGTTTCGGCAACATACTCTTTCAACAACCGTTTGAGGTAATGGCGTGCTTCATCGCCGTCATCCGTATCGATGCGGAGGGCATCAATCAACTCACGGTTAACATTTTCGACAAAACTGTGATCCGCATCATAAACGAATGCAAATCCGCCCGTCATCCCCGCACCGAAGTTGATACCGGTTTTACCGAGAATCACGACAACCCCGCCGGTCATATATTCACACGCGTTATCTCCGGTCCCCTCGACGACGGCCATCGCCCCTGAGTTACGAACGGCAAAACGCTCACCAACCGAACCGGAAATAAAGAGTTTCCCCCCTGTTGCGCCGTAAAGACAGGTATTACCGCCCGCTGCGAACGCTTCACCTTGATTTTGAGATCGGATGACGATTTTACCGCCATGCATCCCCTTACCGATATAGTCATTTGCCACACCATCGAGACGGATAGAAACACCGTTGATCAAGAACGCACCGAGTGCTTGTCCTGCAATCCCTTTGAGATTAATTTTGATGGTATTCTCTTTAAGCCCTTTGTCACCGTAGTATTGTGCGATTTCACCGCTGATACGGGCACCGAAACTGCGGTTAAGATTACAGATATCACGGACAATTTTTACCGGACGATCCGGATTTTTGATCGCATCCATCGCTTCGGCGAGGACTTCTTGTTCAAATTCATTTAAATCAAACGGTTCATTGCTCTCAGATTGGCAGGTGTTAACCCCCTCTTCGCGATGCAATACCGAGCTGAAATCGAATTTTTTCGCGAATTCGGTATCGACGACACGGAGCAAATCACTGCGCCCGATCATCTCTTCCATCGTGCGATATCCGAGCTGTGCCATAATGCGCCGAACATCTTCGGCCAAATAGGTGAAGTAGTTGATCAACTGCTCTACTGTCCCCTCGAAATACTCGCTTCGGAGTTTTTCGTTTTGAGTTGCGATACCGACCGAACATTTGTTAACATGACAGATACGGAGCATTTTACAACCAATAATCGTCAATGCTCCCGTACCGAACGCATAACTCTCAGCCCCTAGCAACGCCGCTTTGACAATGTCCATACCCGTTTTGAGTCCGCCGTCCGTTTGTACGTGGACCAATCCGCGTAAGTTGTTCACTTTGAGGGCATTGTGCGCTTCGGACAATCCAAGTTCCCACGGATTCCCCGCGAACTTGATCGAGGTGAGCGGAGCCGCACCCGTACCGCCATCCCCACCGGAGATGATGATTTTATCGGCGTACGCTTTGGCAACACCCGCCGCGATCGTTCCGACACCCGCAGAGGAGACGAGTTTCACTGCTACCGTAGCGTTCGGATTGACCTGTTTCATGTCGAAAATGAGCTGTGCCAAATCCTCGATCGAATAGATATCGTGGTGCGGCGGAGGTGAAATGAGGGTAACACCCGGCATCGTGTAACGAAGACGTGCGATCAAACCGCTCACTTTATGCCCCGGGAGTTGTCCACCCTCACCCGGTTTTGCCCCCTGAGCTACTTTGATCTGAATCTCTTCAGCTGAGCGAAGATATGCCGGAGTAACCCCGAAACGTCCCGATGCCACTTGTTTGATTTTTGAGTTTTTGAGCGTTCCGAAACGTGCCGCATCTTCTCCCCCCTCACCCGAGTTGCTTTGCGCACCGATGGTGTTCATCGCCACAGCAAGACATTCGTGTGCTTCCGGAGAGATCGATCCCAAAGACATTGCCGCCGAAGCGAACCGTTTGAAAATTGTCTCTTTCGGTTCTACTTCGCTGATATCGATCGGTGAACGATCTGATTTGAATTCAAAGAAATCGCGGATGAATTTTTGTCCCCGTCCGTTAACTAGAGCGCTGAGTTTATCAAAATCTTCGCGCTTGCCCGTTTTCGATACTTTGTGGATCGCATGGATCACGTCCGGATTGAAATCGTGATGCTCTTGACCGTTGTAGAATTTATAATATCCCCCGATTTTGAGCGGGAAGATGCGGTTGAAGCCGTTGACCTCGAACGCGTCTTTGTGGTTACGATCGAGCCGTGCATCAATATCTTCATAACTGAGTCCCGGAATCATTACATGTGATTCTCCGAAACAATCGTGCACGATCTCGCGGCTGAGTCCGATCACATCGAAAAGACCCGAGTTACGATACGATGCGATCGTCGCGATCCCCATTTTCGACATGATTTTTAGAAGTCCCGCATTGAGGGCGTGATGGATCGATTTGAATGCTTCGGAGCAGCTGATCTCTTTTTTGTGCTGATCGATATGGGATGCCGCCGTCGCAAACAATAATGACGGATACACCGCACTTGCACCGTAAGCGATCAGTGTCGCCGCACCGTGCGAATCGATCACTTCGGAAGTACACGCAACGATCGATACCAAGTGACGGATTTTCGCGTCCAACAATGCACGGCTGATACGTCCTACCGCCATTGCCATCGGGATCGCTTTGTGCTCTTTGTCAAAACCGCTATCATCAAGGATCACAACACGGACACCCTCTTCGCGTACCGCACGGACCACTTGTTCAACCAGCGCTTCCAAAGCAGGTTTCAAAGCGCCGCTAAATGCCGTTGAAAACGTGTCATTCGCATAAAACGACTGATAACGAGGTGATTTTTTATCCCCGAATGATTTAAGTACATCGAGCTTTTCACGAGTAATAATCGGAGATATCGCTTTCAAACGATGGGCATGGGATGGAATCTCGTCTAAAATGTTATGAACTTCACCGAATCCGGTATTCAAACTCATTACCACTTTTTCGCGGATCGGGTCAATCGGCGGATTGGTCACTTGGGCGAAACGTTGTTTGAAATAATCGCTGAAGTGGCGTTGTTTTTCACTGAAAGCGGCAAGCGGAGTATCATCCCCCATCGATCCAACCGCCTCTTTACCATCGCGGATCATCGGTTCGATCACTTGCTCGATCACCTCTTGGGTGACGTTGAAGTAACGCTGTCGTTGGATCAGATCATTGCTATCGTATTCACAACGGGTAACGTATTGTTCTTCAACATGCTCTTGAAGATAGATCATGTGATCGTTGAGCCATTTCATGTACGGATTGGAAGATTTCAAATATTGGTTAATATCTTCGTCTTTGAGTACTTTCCCGAATTTGAGATCCAAACCGATCATTTGCCCTGATTGCAAACGGCCGCGCTCTTTGATCTGATCTTCACTGATATCGATAACGCCGTATTCGCTGGCGATTAAGAGGGTGTCATCATGGGTAATGATGTATTTGGACGGGCGCAAGCCGTTACGGTCAAGGACACATCCGATGTAGCGGCCGTCGGTAAGAGAGAATGCCGCGGGGCCGTCCCACGCTTCGAATACGGTAGAGTGATACTCGTAAAACGCTCTTAGTTGCGGGTCCATGTGCGGAGCATTTTGCCATGGTGCAGGGATAACCGCGCGCGCCGCTTTGAAGAAATCCATACCGTTGGTAATCAAAAACTCAAAAAAGTTATCGGCGCTGGCACTGTCCGAACCGCCGGGTTGAAGGATCGGTAAAATGCGTGCGATCTCTTCATCGGTGAATACGTCACTTTTGATCGATTCGGATTTAACCGCTACATTGAAACGGTTTGCTTCGACCGAGTTGATCTCACCGTTGTGGGCAACGGCGCGGAACGGTTGAGCCAAACGCCATTTCGGCAAAGTATTGGTGGAGAAACGTTGGTGGAACAAGGCAAAAGAGATTTTAAAATTTTCGTCTTGGAGATCGGTATAGAACTCTTTGATATGGGTTGGCATAATCAACCCTTTGTACGATACAACCCGAGCAGACATCGATGGGATATAAAAATCGCCGTCATTAATAAGTGCGTGTTCGATCTCTTTACGGCTCAAATAGAGCAACGCATCAAAGCGTTGTGTCGCCATGAGCGAATTCGGGGTAATAAAAATATGGTGGATTGAGGGGAGCGTACTGAGCGCCTGTTCTCCCAAAGCATTCGTATCAACCGGTACGACACGGTTCAATACCACTTTGAGATCATTGGTATTACAGATTTTTTCAAATACCTCTAAATTCGACGCATCACGGGTAAATACTACAGCTACAGCATACATTTCAGGGAGTTCAATCCCCGCTTCTGAGGCCGCTGTGCGCATAAATTCATGCGGCATGGAAAGGAGCAATCCGCTCCCATCCCCCGTCTTACCATCGGCAGCTACCGCACCACGGTGCATCATCCGCTCTAATGCGGTAATGGCGTTTTCCAAGTTTTCATGCGAAGGACGGTTTTTGATATTTGCAATCAATCCGAATCCGCAGTTATCTTTAAATGATCGTAATAGGTCTTGGTATTCCACTCTAATCGTCACCTTTCACCAGAAAATTTCGGCAAATTTTTATTTTTTAATCTCTTTTTAAACATTCTTAGTTTAAAGAGGGATGAAATTTTCTTATTTTATCGATAGTTAGGTTAAAAGAGGTTAAAATTACGGTAATTATGAAGATTAAAAAAGTAAACGTGTAGAGTAGAATCAAAAATGCAGGGCTATATCATCAAACTTTCCCGTGCACGCGAAGAAGATATGATCGTCACCATCATATCGGAGGAAAACTTAACAACCCTTTATCGTTTCTACGGAGCGCGTCACTCTCCGATCAATATGGGATTTAAAATTGACTTTGAAACCGAGCACTCTCTAAAATCTTCTATCCCCCGCATGAGAGATGTGATCCATCTGGGATTTAGCTGGATGGGTCAGTACGAGCGGCTGAGGCTGTGGCAGCAATTCATTACCCTCTTTCATCCCCATCTCAAAGATTCCGAATCGATCGGGGCTTTTTATTTTGAACTGCTCAACGACGCATCATTACGATGGAAGGATCAAAATCCCAAGCGGGTAGCAATCGAGTCCTACGTTAGATTATTGGATCATGAGGGGAGACTCCATCGGGAATTGAACTGTTTTTTTTGCGATCACGCGATTGAGAACGATATCTCGTTGATCCGGGCATTTTTACCGGCACATCACCACTGTTCCCACACCCTCTCCATTAATCAAAAAGGGCTCGAATGGCTCTATGCCCACGCTTCTACCCTCTTTTTGGACGACAAAGAGGTGGATCGGCTATGGTATGTACTCAATGAAGGATTTTAGGTATGGATTTTGCTTGTTTTATTCAACTTTGAATAAACGAGACTATCTATGCGAATCAATAAAGCGAGTGAAGCCATCCTGGCAAAATATGCCCCCGAAACCAAACCGAAAATCTCTTTCTCCTCCTTCGGTTCCAAACTCCATAAAACTAAAGGTTCCAGTTTGGAAGAGTTTTATAAAGAGGTCTACGCCCGAAGTGCCTTACAAATCGAACATGTTTACAACGATAAAAATGCCAAAGAGATCGAATCGATGATGATTCAAAATCGCCGTCTGATCGAAGCGCAACGCAAACCGAAACGATAAAGGAGATCGATGTCTACGCAGTACGCTATCGCTAAAGCAGGCGAAACCTATTTAACACTTCTCCCCTCTATGGCAAACCGTCACGGACTCATCACCGGAGCGACCGGAACCGGGAAAACCATCACCCTCCAAAAAGTGATCGAAACCTTCTCCTCCATGGGCGTTCCCTGCGTTGTCAGCGATATAAAAGGGGATCTCAGCGGACTGGCTGCCAAAGGGGGCAACAACCCCAAAGTAACCGAACGGCTCAATCAAATGGGGTTGGAAGCCGCTTATTCTGAGCATCCCGTAACCTTTTGGGATGTTTGGGGAGAGCAAGGGCATCCGGTACGTGCCACCATCAGTGACATGGGACCGCTTCTCCTCTCGCGCCTCATGGGGCTCAACGAAACCCAAAGCGGTGTTTTGAATCTGGTATTTAAAGTAGCAGACGATGAGGGGTTGGCACTGCTCGATCTCAAAGATCTCCGTGCCATGGTTCAAAATATCGGAGAGCGTGCCAAAGAGCTGAGTCTCAGCTACGGAAACGTCTCTACCGCCTCAATCGGCGCTATCCAACGCGCCCTTCTCTCACTGGAATCCCAAGGGGCTGATAAACTCTTCGGCGAACCGATGCTCAATATCGATGATTTGATCCAAAGCGTCGATGGCAAAGGGGTAGTCAATCTCCTCGATGCTACTAAATTGATGAATACCCCCAAACTCTACGCATCCTTGCTCCTGTGGATCCTCTCGGAGCTCTTTGAAACTCTCCCCGAAGCGGGCGATTCCAAAAAACCGAAACTCCTTTTCTTTTTCGATGAAGCACACCTCCTTTTCAACGATGCACCCGATGTTTTGATCGAAAAAATCGAACAGGTTGTCCGTCTCATCCGATCCAAAGGGGTGGGGATCTATTTCATCACCCAACATCCGAACGATATCCCCGAAAAAGTGGCGGCACAGCTTGGAAACCGAATCGCACACGCTCTTCGAGCCTTTACCCCCAAAGATCAGCAAGCGCTCCGTGCAGCGGCCGAAACGATGCGTGACAATGAGGAGCTCGATGAAAAAAGCGCATTGATGGAACTGGGGGTCGGTGAAGCTCTCGTCTCCTTTTTGGATGAGAAAGGGACACCGGGAATTACCCAAAGAGCCCTCATCATCCCACCGTTATCCCATATCGGTCCTATCACTATCGAGGAGCGTCAAGCGCTTATGCGTACATCGATCGTCGGTGATACGTACGATCAAAGTATTGATAGCAACTCTGCGTATGAGCACCTCACCAAACGGCTCGAAGAGCAAGCGGCTTACAAAGCAGAGCAAGAATCGATCAAAGCACACGAAAAAGAGACCGCAAGGGAGAGTAACCGCGAAAGTGCCGCCGAAGCGCTTGCCAAATCAGCCGCCCGCGCTATCGGTTCTCAACTCGGACGTGCCATCATTCGAGGGGTATTGGGGAGCATTTTCAAAAAATAGTTTTAGGACTCAAAAACTATATACTCACCCGATCTTCCATCGCCTTCGTGAGAGAGAGGATATCGACATTCTCCAGACTTACTCCGGTCGGCACCCCCTGTGCGATGCGGCTAAAGCGGACATCGCAATCCACCAATTTATCCTCGATGTAAAGCATCACTCCTTGATTAGCGATGGAGGGGGTGAGTGCGAAAATCACCTCTTTGATTCCGCTTTGTATGATCCATCGCAGATGGGATATATCGAGTTCTTCAATCGAATCGAGGACGAAATAACGGCCGTCAAAAAGTCCGTTTTCTTCAAACGTTAAAATATCTTTGGCGTTTTCAACGATACATAGCATTTCATGATTACGCCGTTCATCGCTACAGATAGAACACAATTCATCTTCACTCAAACCGCCGCACGAACGACATTTCTTGAGACTGGTAATGGCGTTTTCGATAGCATGGGCGAGTTTAAGTGCCCCAAAACTGTCATGCATCACCATATGATACGCCAGGCGGGTTGCCGATTTTTGCCCGACGGTTGGGAGTTGCTGCAACGCATCGACGAGACGGTTAAATTTTTCTAGGGAACGTTTCATTGTTTATCCATATACTTTTTGAGAAGTTCGATAAGTTCCTGATCGCTTATGCTCTCTATTTCAGTTTTAGAATAGATGGAGATTAAGACCGTTTTGTTCTGGAACTGTTGAAAAATGATGATCCTGAAACCGCCACTTTTACCTGTCGGGATTGAAGAATTTTTCACTCTCTTTTTGAAAAGATTATACCCTAGCGATACACCGATGTCTTGTTTGGTTTCGATCTCATCGATGGCATGTTTGAGATCGATTTTAAGGCGCTTAAACTTTTTGCTGAGTTGTTTGGCTTCTTTGAGAAACGTATCGCCGTACTCAATCATCCAGCTCATCCCACAGAGATTCGATAGGGGAAACTCTGCCTTGTTTCACATCATCTAGACCTTGTTGAATCGACAAGAGGATTTCAGCACCCTGCACTTTTTTCAGTGCTTCGACCATTTTTTCATACTCATCTTTGGAGACGAGTACCGCTTCGACTTTGTTGTTTCGCAAAATCGCCAATTTGGAAGTCGAACTCTCTTTGAGTTGCGAGAGGTATGAACCGAACTTTTTGACGAGTTCAGAAGAGGCGATAAGTTCATTAGAAGCATACGTTACCATGTTATTTACCTCGTAATTTTACATAAAATATTATAGAAATTATACATTAAATTTTACAATTAAAATATCTATTTGCATGTAATAATGTAAAAAACAATGTACATTTAGAATATTCATACCAAATTTGATACGATCAATTGATTTTTTCGAACCATTCTAAGAGAATCAATACTCTTTTGATTCAAAAATTATCATTTAAACTTGATAACCATAGGCTCAATTAAGCTAACACTCTTTTTCTCATGGTATAATTGCGCGAAAAATAGTCTTTTGGAGTTATTGCGTGGAAGAATTGAGTTATTATGAAATTTTAGAAGTTTCGAAAAATGCCAACGGTGACGAAATCAAAAAAGCGTACCGCAAAATGGCAAAACTCTACCATCCAGACCGTAATCCGGATGATCCCGATGCCGAGCACAAGTTCAAACTCTGCAACGAAGCGTACCAAGTCCTCAGCGACGATCAGCAACGTTCTATCTATGACCGTTACGGTAAAGAGGGTCTTCAAGGGGGCGGTGGACGACGCTCTAGCGGCGGATTCGACGATCTGGGAAGCATTTTTGAGGAGATGTTCAACGGCTTTGCCGGTGGTGGACGTCGCCAATCACGTACACAAAGCGATAAATTCCCGCTGGATATGGGCGTGGAAATGCGCGTCAGTTTCAAAGAGGCGGTTTTCGGATGCGAAAAAGAGGTGACATTCACCACTAAAAATTCGTGTAAAACGTGTAAAGGGACTGGGGCGAAAGACGGTAAAGTGACCTCGTGCAGCCAATGCGGCGGCAAAGGTCAAGTCTACATGCGCCAAGGTTTTATGACCTTCTCCCAAACCTGTCCGGCGTGTCACGGCGAAGGGACAATGGCGAGTGAGAAATGCGGTGATTGTAAAGGGAAAAGCTACACCGAAACCAAAGAGAGCGTCAAAGTTAAAGTCCCCGCAGGGATCGATACCGGTAACCGTTTACGGGTATCGGGACGCGGTAACACCGGAAAAAGCGGTGTGAGAGGCGATCTCTACGTTACGTTCGAAGTCGAAGAGGACAGCCATTTTATCCGTAACGGTAACGATATCTATCTCGAAGTTCCGGTGTTCTTTACTCAGGCGGTTTTGGGTGAAAACATCACCATTCCATCACTGAGCGGAGAGTTAACCCTCGAACTTGAAACGGGGACTAAAGATACACAGCAGTACCGTTTCCGTGGCGAGGGGATCACCGATGTCCACGGTCGTGGCAAAGGAGATCTCATTGCTCAGGTTCGCCTCACCTACCCTAGCCGCCTAAACAGCGAACAAGAGGAGTTATTGCACAAACTCCAAGAGAGTTTCGGAATCGAATCCAAGCCCCACGAATCGTTGTTCGAATCGGCATTTGAAAAAGTGAAAGGGTGGTTTAAATAAAAAACCGTTACCATAAAATGAGTTAAAAATTTTGAAAGGTGTTTGATGCAAACCGACAAAAAACAGCTTTTCAAAATTTTCACGACAATCGGGGTAATGTGGACCCTCTTTGTCGCTTTGATCCTCAGCTATCTTACCTATCAAAAATACGAACAAGTCGAAGAGTTGGCTCTTCTAGAAGCCAAAACCAGTATCAACAAAGATATCGCTTACCGCAAATGGGTCGCAACCCATGGCGGTGTTTATGTCCCTATCACCAAAGAGACACCTCCCAATCCCTATCTAAAAGTACCAAATCGTGACCTGAACACCACTACCGGGGTTCAGCTTACACTCATCAATCCGGCGTATGCACTCCGCCAGATGACCGAACAGTACAGTGAACTTTACGGAATCCGAAGTCACCTCTCCAGCAACAAATACATCAACCCCAAAAATGCCCCCGATCGATGGGAGAGCAAATCGCTTCAAACACTGCTCAAAACCAAAAAAGATGTCTACGAATTTCGTACCCTTGATAACAAAGAGTATTTGAGCTATATGACACCGTTTTTCGTAAAACAAGAGTGTATGAAATGTCATGGGGATCAGGGATACAAAATCGGAGATATTCGCGGAGCGCTGACAATTACCCTTCCAATGGATCGTTATGACGACGTTTTTTTAAAAGGGTTGGTGTCAACTAACGTCATTTTATTATGGGTTTGGATTTTGGGAATGGTGAGTTTTCGATGGGGCTATCGTTCTTCGTTGCAGAGAATTCAGGAGAAAATCGATCTATACGAACAAAATCTTTTCTCCCTCGTTTCGCTTATCGAGCAACGTGACAACTATACTGCCGGACACGGACGACGGGTAGGAGAATATTCACGACGCATAGCGGTACAGATGGGGCTATCCGAAGAGATTCAAGAAGAACTTTATCGTGCCGGAGCGCTTCACGATATCGGTAAAGTAGCCATCCCCGACTCAATTTTGCTCAAACCGGGGTCACTCGAGTCAATAGAGAGAGTCCTCATTGAAGAACACGTTGATGCGGGATATGAACTTTTAAAGCGTGTCGATATTTTCGCTTCCATTGCCGAAGTTGTCCGTTACCATCATGAGCGACTTGATGGGACGGGATACCCCTATAAACTCGCCGGTGATGCGATCCCCCTACTCTCTCAAATCATGGCAGTCGCTGACTGTTTCGATGCTATGACCACCAACCGTATTTACAAAGGGCGCAAAACGCTTCAAGAAGCACTTCAAGAACTTTCAACCCTCAAAGAGATCAAATTCCGTTCCGATGTTATCGATGCGGCACTGGTTGCCTTAGCCAATGTTTCATTGGAGGTTGTACATTCTCAACGTCCGACAACACCGATGGAGATGGAACGGTTTGCCTATTTTTACAAGGATTCGCTCACCGGAATCTATACCTCTGCTTATCTCAATTTTCTCTTTTTTGAACCCGATTTCGATCAATACAAACGGTTATGGCTCATTAATCTTGGAAACATTGGACTTTTCAACAAAAAATACGGATGGGACAAAGGGGATGATTTACTCAAACACTACGCACAATCGCTTCAAGAGTACTATCCGCAGCTTCCGATTATCCGTTTTCAAGGGGACGATTTTATTATTCTTCGCAAAGATGACCGTGTCCCGCAAATCGAAGACCTCTATGCCCATTGGCTAAAAGAGGTAGGAATCAATGTCACCGTTGAGATAATTGAGTTGGATGAAGAGATGAGGACGAACTTGGATATTTTCCATAGCCGTTTATCAAAACGGTAATTAGATCATCCAATCAGGGTCTTCATGATGCAATTCGGGCATCGTTTGGACGAAATTTCGTATCTCTTTGATCAGTTGAAGCTGTTTGTCATTGAGCCATTCACGTAATTTGTGCCCGTTTTGAAGATCATATCCAATCTGGAATGCCACTTTCATTTGTGTTCCGGTGTCAAGTGCAACAGTATAAAGCAGAACCGCTTTAATCGCTAATTTTGTATCGGAGAGGATCAACTCAGCATCAACCGATTTCCCTTTGATTGATCCGAGGGATACTAAAAAGGTCCCGTCATCCGTTTCGATTGATACCCCTTTTTCAGAGATATCATGGAGAGTAGAGAGATATTTTTTGCCATTAATTGAAATCATCATCTGATCTTGAGGTGACACAGAGTATCGTATCACTTGACGAAGATGAAATCCCTCTTTAACAATTTTAAGATGTTCCAACCATACAATTGAGCGAACTAAATCATATTTGACAACCGTTCCTATAACCATTTTATCCCGTCGATTTCCGATAAGCCACTGTATGCCCGGCTCTGCTGCCGAGAGTTGTTTTTTCTCAACCCGTATAGCGATTTCCCAATCGGAAGCATCAACAATCATACAGTCCGCTTTAATCGGAATCCCTTTGTACAATACAATAGAGGGAAAAGATTTATTATCCCAATTCCTGAGTCCTTCTGACAAAATTTGCTGAACATTTTCCGAAATTTTTCCGTTCATCTGTATCTGAGCATCCCGCAATTGACGAAATGGCTTGGTTTGATCGACAATTTTGATCGATTCATCGCTCAAACGGATGATGACAAAAATATCGATATTCTCATACGATTGACAATCAATCTGAAAATGTTTGTCACGATATAAAAAATGGGCATTGTGCAAGAAAAAATCGCATAAAGATGGATGTGAGGGATTTTCGAGTCCGACCATCTCTCCGACAATTCGGATTACTTCATCGCTTGCTAGATTTTGAAGTAATAAAACATTTCGGAGATGATCATTTATAAAAAAAAGTTTTTGTTTTTTGAAAAACATCACCCCAACCGGGAGATGTTTGTAAGCGTCAAATAACTCTTTTAACGCTTCACGCATTCAAGCTCTACTTTGTACTTCTATTCGGATAGGCCATTGCGATCACCAACGCGATCACGGCATAGGTCCACGGTACAAAATCGGGAACCGGAACCGGATCGCCTTTTGCGTATGAATGGAGCCCCGCCAGATAATAGTTGACCCCGAAATAGGTCATCAATACCGACGTAAACGCCAAAAGCGATACAACACTAAAGATATAATCACTGTAAGCGCCTTTGATAAAGCGCAAGTGGATTACGACGGCATAGACCAAAATCGTTACCAACGCCCATGTCTCTTTAGGGTCCCATCCCCAATAACGTCCCCAGCTCTCGTTAGCCCAGACTCCTCCGAGGAAGTTTCCGACGGTGAGAAGCACCAAACCGATGATGAGGCTCATTTCGTTGATCGCGTTGAGCTCTTTGATCGCAAGATTGAGACGAGCACCGTTTTCACTGTTTTTGAGGATAAACAACACGAGTGTGATCATCCCCAAAAGCGCACCCAGCCCTAGGAAGCCGTAACTTGCCGTAATCATTGCTACGTGAATCGTAAGCCAGTAGGATTGGAGTACCGGTACGAGATTCGTTACCTGCGGATCCATCCAGTTGAGATGGGCGACAAAAAGGATCAATCCGGTCATAATTGACGTTGCTGCCATCGTCATTACCGAACGGCTTGAGAAGATAAAGCCCGCCAAGACAGTTGCCCAAGCGATATAGATCATCGATTCATAACCGTTTGACCACGGTGCGTGTCCTGAGATATACCAACGCATCCCCAATCCCGCCGTATGGGCAATAAAAAACAGTACCAACAATCCAAATGATACTTTACTGATCCAATCGGCACGGAATGCCGGTTTGATAATTTTAATAAATGACAAAATCAACAATGTAAATCCGACAACAAAATAGAGCGGCCACAACTGCTCGAAAATATTGGCTTTATTATAGAGAATTTCAACCTTTGTTTTTGTCTCATTCGGATAGACGCTAGCACCGACAAAACGTTGGTATTTCTCGATACGTTCCAACGCTTCGTCCGCTTTTTTCCAATCTCCGCTTTTCATCGCCTCATCAACCGAAGCAAAATAACCGATTGCCAAGAGACGAACGATTTCAGCCTCTTTTGGTTCCATCGTCTGCAACGCTTCGATTGTTGCATCCCATTTGTGGTTTTTATCGTTCGGTTTCGGCCACATACGAACCAACGATCCCGTATAGACCATGTAGGCGACGTTTACCCGTTCATCGACTTGGAGGAGCGCTTTATCAAATTTATCCCGTTTCCCCGGAGCTTTACGATTGGCTTCATCGACCAATTGAGCAAGTTTATATCCCGCAATTTCATCCGGAGCTTCAAAAAACTGTGAAAAAGCGGCTGTTTTTGCATTTTCCGGAAGACCGATGAGTTTATTGATCTCTTTGTCCCCTGTACGAATAATCGCAATCTCACGCCAAGCATCGGGGCGAAGCATCATCCCTAACACCACTTGGTTAGAGGATAGCCCCATAAAGGTGTTATTTCGGTTGAGTTTGGCCAAAATCTCATGAGAGAGCGTATCCATCGGCTTCATCCGTCCGCTGGAGTCTTGGACGATCAAATGACCGAATTTATCGGCATGGGTTTTATCAAATCCTTTGGCTGTTTTGATTACCGGATTTTCAGAATCTGAAGCTTTTAGATCTCCCTGAGTAAAAAGGAGGAACATCCCCAAAAACAATGCCGCAGTTTTTTTGGCATTAAGAGATTTGAGTTTCTCATTGAGTGCGGCGAAACGACCCGTTTTCACAATCAAGACTCCAAACATACCGATTGCAAGGAGAAGATAACCGATATAGGTAATCAACGTTCCCGGATCATGATTGACGGAGAGGACCGTTCCCAACTCATCCTGATCGAATGAAGATTGGAAGAATCGATACCCTTGATAATCGAGAATATGGTTCATGTAGATCCGAAAATCGAATTTGTTTTGATTGGCGGTGTCGATGACGCTCACTTCACTCGCATACGATGCCGGAGACATGGACCCCGGATAGCGTTCCAGTTCGAAATCACGCAACCCGATGGCAAACGGAAGTTTTCTCTCAATCGAACCGTACGACGCTTCAACGCTCAACTCTCCCAAAGCAATTTTTTGGGCTTCTCCCACTTCTCCAGGAGAGCCTAATACGACAGCGGTCACTTTTTTATCTCCGCTTTCAAAAGAAAGGCTCAATGCATCTTGTCCCCCCTGCTGCATCATCGGACCTTTTTTTCCTTTTGACTCACCTGCTACTAATTTCATCGACGCTTTCGGGAAAAATCCGCGCAATACAAATCCGCTTTGAGCGCTTTGGAATAACGTCCGCATCGTCATTTCATGTTTTCCGGCTGTAATCGTAGAACTCTTCTGCGTATCCATACTCAGTGTTCCAAGAGGCGCAGGGGTTGTCAAATAGGCTTTATCACCCTCCACGCTGATAGCAATAACCGGTTTGTCAAACGTTTTATTCGAATCAAAATCGATGACAACATCGTTCGCTTCCACAAATTCACCCCGTTTGAGCGAAACTTGCTGTGCCCCTTGGGCTCCTGTCACCATCAAATTAAAGAGCGGTTCACCTTTGGGATCGGCAACCGCTTCGTATCGGGCGTCCCCCATATAGCTGTAGAGTTTAACATGAATTTCTTCTCTCTCAACCGCTAACGTCCGTTCAAAATGGTTCGTTGAACGCTTTGAAAGAAAAAGGGGTTCTTTAAAATCGTATGTTTTATCCCCTTTCATCACTTTGAATGTGACATAAGGCTCAGCACTGACAATTACATCGCTGCTCTCCCCCTCACGGATATGCATCATCCCCTCATATCCGACGTAACGGGTTATTGCCGCACCGACAAGGATAATCAAAAACGCGACATGGAAAATGAAAACAAGCCATTTTCCATTGCGAGCCATTTTGAAATTGATGATATTTAGGGTCAAATTAATCGCCAATAATCCAAGTAGAATTTCAAACCATCGTGCATTGTAAATATCAGCTTTGGCTGTCATCGATCCGTAATCGTTTTCGATAAATGTTGCGTATCCGATAGCAACGGCAAAAACAAGCATTAGAACTGCCATGGTTTTCATGGAGCCTAGAAAAGAGAGAACTTTATTCATGAGATACCTATGTGAAAAATATTGCGTATTGTAGTGGGTGTTGGGTAAATATATGTTAATTCACTATTAACAATCATACCCCTTCTAAGATCATCGCTTCGGCAACTCGTTTAAAAGCCGCAATATTGGCTCCATCGACGAAGTTACGCTCCACGCCGTACTCTTTTGCGGTCAATGAAACCCGTTTGTAGATTTGACGCATCAATTCATCAAGTTTACGATCGACTTTGTCAAAATCCCACTTCTCCATCGAGGCGTTTTGGCTCATCTCGAACTCACTCACCGCTACGCCGCCTGCATTGGATGCTTTGCCGGGTGAAAAGAGTACCCCCTCCCGTTGGAACAGCTCAATCGCATCGGGAAGTGTCGGCATATTGGCTCCCTCGATCACGGCAACGCATCCGTTTTCGATCAGTTTTTGAGCATCACTGAGGGTTAGTTCGTTTTGGGTTGCACATGGAAATGCAGCAAAACACGGGATTTGCCAGACCGCATGGGAATCTTTGGGATATTCCGCTTTTGGGAAATAGAGCGATCCGCCGACACGCTTTGCGTATTCAGTGAGAGAGAGACGTTTTCCCCCCTCTTTTAGCTCACGAAGCAATGCCACATCAATTCCGTTCGGGTCATAGATTGATCCGTCGCTGTCACTGCACGTGACAACAATCGCACCAAGCTGTTGAAGTTTCTCGATCGTATGGATGGCGACATTTCCCGCCCCGCTCACAGTACACACTTTTCCCTCCAGCGACTCTTGGAGCTCCTCTTTGAGCATTTCCCGGGCGAAATAGACGACACCGTATCCTGTCGCCTGAGGACGCATCAACGATCCGCCGAACGCGTAGGGCTTTCCGCTGAGAACTCCGTCATACTGACGGGTGATCCGTTTATACTCACCAAAAAGATACCCGATCTCACGACTCCCTACCCCGATGTCACCTGCGGGGACGTCAACCCGCGCACCGATATATTGGTGAAGTTCACGCATAAACGCATGGCAAAAGCGCATGATCTCGATTTCACTTTTCCCTTTGGGATCAAAATCGCTTCCCCCCTTGGCTCCTCCTATCGGCAGTCCCGTTAGAGAGTTTTTAAAAATTTGCTCGAACGCCAAAAATTTCAATACTCCCGTCGTGACACTGGGATGAAATCGCAATCCCCCTTTATAGGGTCCCAAAGAGTTATTAAATTGGATTCGGTAGCCGTTGTTGATCTGAACACGATTTTGATCGTCAATCCATTGAACTTTGAACTGAATAATACGATCTGGAGTCACGAGTCGTTCTAAAATCGCGTATTGTTGATAACGTGGATCACTGTTGACGATCGGTTCCAACGACATGAGAACTTCATTCACCGCTTGCAAAAATGTGTTGTCCGTTGCACAATTAGATTTTTCGAGATTGGCTAAGATTTTTTCGACCATAAATACTCCAAAATATTATAGATAATTGTCTATTTTCTTTTTTAATCGAAAGGCTAAAGAGGGATGCGCCTCTTTCAAAGCATCATAAATCATTTGTGCTTCAAAAGCATATTTGCGTTTTTTTGCTTCATCCCAATGTGCCGGAACATTTGAAAGATTACTAATTCGATCTGCCAATTTGACCGATTGAACGGCTTTGGGCTGCTGTAGCAATTTACGCAAGCTTTCTTGCATCTGTTCTTCTTTTGAGGCAAGTGATTTATCTTTCGTCAATGCAGCCACACCACGAGCAACCTGTACTCCAAATTCTGATTCAATCTCTTCAAACAATGTATGAGTATCTTCAATCGTATCGTGCAAAAGAGCGCAGCTGATCGCTAAATCCAGCTCATCATTATTAAATACAGAAGACTCAGCAATAATTTCGCTCGCAACTGAAACAATATGTGCGAGATAAGGATAGCCCATCGGTGTTTTTTGCTCTCCATGTGCACGCGCGGCAAATTCCAATACCCTTTTATACTTTTCAATATCAAATTTTGGTTGATTATGAGCGTCTAAGAACTCTAGAATCGTCTGAAAATGGCGATCAAACCCTTTAAATCCGTGATCACCCCCCTCTTCGATAATCATCGTGGATTGGGAGAGCTTTTCAACGGCCTCTCGATAATCAAGTACCTCATCTGCTGTTTGAACCATCAAAAGGGCATTTTTTCCTTGATACTCTTCGACCTCATATTTTTGGAGCATTTCCAAATGATTATGAGTCCATTCATAGGTGCTTTGGTCATAAAAATTAGGGGGAAATCCAAGCGCTCTGGAGAGAGTTTTATACGAATAGATAGCAGGATTGATCAACACACACGGCAGATTGTATTTGTGGGATAGATACATTGTGTAATACCCGCCCAACGATGAACCGATCAAGGAAACCTTTTCACTCATTTGAAAGGCCTCGATTAACTCTTCTAATGTTTGGATTGCCAAATAAGGAATAGTTGAAAGCGACGGGGCAATAAAACGGATCCCTTTTTGTTTGCAAAACGCTCTCAAAGCAACCGCTTTTGATCCCTCTCCATGACTTCCAAATCCGTGTATATAGATGATCATATTAGTCCCTTTTACTTCAACTCACCCCAGTGATTTCCGATATGCATCGATGTTTTGAGGGGGATTTTAAGCTCCATAATGTTCTCCATCACTTCGACAAAGCGGTGCGCATAGTCCTCCGCCACATCTTCATCCACCTCAAAAATCAATTCATCGTGGATTTGCAAGAGCATTTTGGCACGAAGGTTTTCAGTGCGGATCATCGCGTCAATTTTGTTCATCGAGAGCTTGATGAGATCACTTGCCGAGCCTTGGAATACGGTATTGACCGATTCGCGCTCGTAGGCGGCTTTGAGCATCGGGGTGGCACTCACAAAATCAAAATAGCGGCGACGGTGCAAGAGGGTTTCGACGTAGCCCATCTCTTTGGCCTGCTCGACGATACCACTGAAATACCCCTTGACACTCGGAAACGTCTCGAAATAGCGCTCGATGATCTCTTTGGCCTCTTTGGTCGTAATCCCTAAAGTATCGGAGAGCTTTTTCTGTCCCATCCCGTATAGTAGACCGAAATTGACCGTTTTAGCGATATTACGTTTACTTGGAGCTTCTGTTTCGCCGAACAACGCTATCGCCGTTTGCATATGGATGTCATGTCCCTCATTAAAGGCATTGACCAATACTCTATCCCCGCTGAAATGGGCAAGGAGACGTAGCTCGATCTGCGAATAGTCGATCCCGATCAGTTTTTTACCATGTGGAGCGACGAACGCTTCGCGGATACGCATCCCCAACGCGGTTTTGACAGGGATATTTTGGAGATTCGGATTTTTGGAGCTGAGTCGTCCCGTTGCCGTCCCCGTCTGAACAAACGAGGTGTAGATGCGGGATGCACTATCGTTTTGCGCCAATGCGATGAGCGGCTCGATGTAGGTGGAATAGAGTTTGTGGTATTCACGGTATTGCAAGAGCATCGGAATCATCGGATGTTCGTCACGCAATCCTTCCAATACCTGTTCATCGGTGCTGTAACCTGTTTTAGTCTTTTTGCCGTGAGGGAGGTTTAGCGTTTCAAACAAAATCACCCCGAGCTGTTTGGGGGAGTTGAGATTAAACACCGTGCCGCACGCACTGTGAATCTGCTCCGTCAGTGTGGCGATCTCATGCGCCACCTCTTTTTTGAATGTCTCCAATACCGCCGTATTGACTGCAATCCCCTCCTTTTCCATCCCTAGCAACGTCAACGTAAACGGAAACTCGACATTAAACGCCTCATCGAGTGCTTCTTGCCCCCCCTTGAGCAGGAGTTGTTCGCGTAGCGTTTCATAAAGACGGTAGGTAATATAGGCATCTTCGCCCGCGTATTTACAGGCATCTTCGATCGCGACAGAGGCAAAGTTTTCCCCTTTTTTGACCGTGTCTTTGAAATGGATCATCTCATGGTGTAAAAGGTTTTGGGCAAGATTGTCCATCGAGAGGGAACGCGCCGAATCGGTGAGCCACGCTAGCACCATCGTATCGGCGTGGATAGATAAACGTTCAACCCCTAAAAACCGCGTCACGAAATGGAGATCGAATTTGATGTTATGTCCGATAATACGACGCTCAAAAATTGCTTTTATAGCATTTTTCGCCGCATCAAGGCTGACTTGATCCCCTACCCCCAGATAGCTGTGCATCATGGGAACATAGTATCCGTTTTTGCCGTCAATACTAAAACTAAACCCTACCAAATGATCTTTCATCGGATCAAGCCCCGTTGTTTCGGTATCAAAGGCGACAATCGCATCATTAGGGATGGTTTGAATAAGAGTACGTAACGTCTCATCATTATCAATCAGTATACTGCATCCATTAATGCTCTCACAGTGAGAAACTTCTACCTTTTCTATTTTTACAGGTGCAGTAGAGGGTTGCGACTCTTCAAACAGTGCTTTGGCTTTGAGAGTACGCAATACCGCATTCATCTCATAATGCACCAAATCATCATAAATTGGCAAGAATGGATTGTCAAAATGCATCGCAAACTCAGAAAAATCGAGGCTCTCAAATACATCATTTTTAAGCCGTACCAGTTCTCGGGAGCGGAATGCATCGTCACGATAGGTCTCTAACAACCCTTTGATCCGAACAGGTGTCACCTCTTCGAGTCGTTCATAGAGGGCATCGAGAGTACCAAACTGATTCAAAAGCTTTTGGGCAGTTACTTTTCCAATCCCTTTAACGCCGGGGACATTATCGGCTGTATCGCCGATAAGAGACTGATAATCGATAAACTGGCGCGGATGGACACCGTATTTCTCTTCACAGTGGCGCTCGTTCATCACTTTTTTACTGATCGCATCGACGAGGACGACCCGATCGTCATCGATGAGCTGATAAAGGTCTTTGTCATGTGATACGACGCGAACTAAAAAACCGTGCTGGCGTGCTTCTTGTACTACCGAAGCAATCATATCATCCGCTTCATAACCGCTCATGGAGAGCGATTTGTATCCCATTTTATCGATCCATTCAATAGCAATGGGGAGCTGTTTGACCAACTCCTCGGGAGCGGGAGAACGGTTGGCTTTATAGTTTGGATCGATTTCGGCACGGAAGCTCGGCCCTTTGGCATCGAGGGCAAAAATCAGATAGTCGCTACTGTGATCTTTATGAAGCGAAGCGATAAAGTTGATAAATCCGGTCAAAAGACCGGTAGGAAAACCTTGGCGATTTTTAAGAGGTGGAAGCGCATAAAAGGAGCGGAAAAAAAATCCAAATGTATCGATAATGGTAACAACTTTTTGATCCATCATCCGACTTTACTGAACGTGAATTTTTTCGAGAATCGAATCGATAGCCGCTTGAAGTTTTGTAATATCGTATCCTGCCTCTTCCGCTTTTTTCATCCCGAAAGAGATACCGTGTTCACCAAAAGGGTTATTGATCGGAACAATCGTTTTCACGATATTCAATGCTGTAGAGAACTCTTTAATCTCTTCGGGTGCAGCGGATGGATTATCGGAAAATTCGATCATTTCGACAAACTCTTTGTCAAAATTCCAATGCTCAAAAATAGCTGCTGTAACGGTGGCGGTCGTCTCTTGAATGTATGAGCGTTCTACTGCAGCAATATCGATTGCAGAGATGATGTCCGCTTTAAAATTGGTCGCCAAATCTTCTTGGATAACATCACTGGCAATGATGATTTTCCCCGTCTCCTGCAAAAAAGAGGCCAAAAAGAGTTTATCCGCTTTGGCACGATCAATTTTGGTGTACCAAGAGTGCATCAATGCCGCCTGCATAGACGAGATCTCCGCAAATTTATCGGAACTAACGCCATAAGGTTCCATATCAACGTTCAATAATTTGCGAACCGAATTTCCCAAACCGATTGAACGGGTCATACTCATACCGAACAATGCAACTGCCTGACCGACATTACTGATCTCACGGCGGAAGCTGTAAAGAGGTGAATTTGCCGCTTTGAGTAAGTTGGCAACGATCATCGGATCACCCTCAACCGTTTTTACCAAATCATGAATCGAGGAGTTTGGATCGTTACAAACGCGTTGCATATCGATAACGGTTTTAGGTAACGGCGGTAATGATTTAATACTATTGATAATCGAACTTTTCATTCACAATCCTCTAATAAAGCAATTGGGCTTATTATATCTTATTTAACTCATTTGCCAAATATTTTCCGGTAAAACTTCCGGTTTTTTCCCAATCTTTGGCAACACTCTCCGGAGATCCCTCAGCTACGAGCAATCCGCCGCCGCTTCCCCCCTCGGGACCCATATCGATGATCCAGTCGGCATTTTTGATCATATCAAGGTTATGTTCGATGACAAGCACCGAATTACCCAATTCAACGAAATTATGAAGCACTTTGGTGAGACGGTTAACGTCATCGAAATGGAGCCCCGTAGTCGGCTCATCGAGAATATAGAGGGTACTCCCTGTATCGCGTCGGCTGAGCTCTTTGGCGAGTTTGATCCGCTGCGCTTCCCCCCCCGAGAGGGTAACGGCATTTTGTCCCAACGTAATGTAATCCAACCCCACATCGCTGAGGGTTTGCAAAATCGCTTTAATTTTCGGGATCGGGGCGAAAAATTCGAGTGCTTCCCCTACCGACATATTCAGTACATCGGAGATAGTTTTTCCTTTGTACTCCACTTGGAGCGTTTGAAGGTTATAGCGGCTGCCGTGACAAGCGTCACATTTAACCATAATGTCGGGCAAAAAGTGCATCTCGATCTTGATCTCACCCTCCCCCTGACATTTTTCGCACCGTCCCCCTTTGACGTTGAAACTAAAGCGCGAAGCGGTATACCCTCGGATTTGCGCCTCTTTGGTTTTGGCAAACAAATTACGGATCTCATCCATCACCCCCGTATAGGTCGCTGGATTCGAGCGCGGTGTCCGTCCGATAGGGCTTTGATCGAGATAGATTACTTTGTCGAGTCTCTCCAGACCTTCCACTTCTACCCCTGCCACGCGGTTGATTTTACGGGCATGGTTGAGAATTTCACGTGTAACGGGGAGGAGTGTTTGGAGTATTAGCGAACTCTTCCCGCTTCCGCTCACCCCCGTCACACACACGAAGTTATGAAGTGGAATTTTGACGCTCAGATTATTAATATTATTTAATGTAACATTATTGATCGCCATCCACACTTTTTGTTCACGGCGGTAAAAATACTCGATTTTTTTACGCCCCGAGAGGTAGTCCGCCGTCAATGTGTCGGATTGTTTCATCTCTTCGAGTGTACCGGCGAATACGACATTTCCGCCGAATTTACCCGCACCCGGTCCGATATCGACGATATAATCAGCGTGTTCAATCGTCTCTTTGTCGTGTTCAACAACGATAACGGTATTCCCTTTCTCCTGCAATGATCGTAGTGTGCGGATCAGCTTGAGGGTATCACGCTCATGCAACCCGATACTCGGCTCATCCAAAACGTACATCACCCCCGTCAAACCGCTCCCGATTTGGCTCGCAATACGGATACGCTGTGCTTCCCCTCCGCTGATGGTGCGTGCATCACGGCTGAGCGAGAGGTATCCCAACCCCACATCGAATAAAAAGAAAAGACGCTCACGGATTTCATTGAGAATCGGAGCCGCAATCATCGTGTTTTGATCGTTCAGATCACTAAACGTTTGCGCGTCTGCAAACCACGTATAGGAATCTTTGAGGGGCATGGAGATCACTTCACCAATTCCTTTCCCCGCGACGCGAACCGCTAGAGATTCGCGTTTTAAACGATGCGAATTACAAATATTGCACGGTTTTTCAGACATGTAATCAGCGAGGTCTTTTTCATCTTTGAAAATATCGTATGCAATACGGACAATCCCTGGCCATGTCCGTTTAATCGGGTGATCTTGCCATTTGAACTCTACTTCAGAGACTGTACCGTGCAAAATCGCTTTTTTCTGATGCTCTTCGAGGGCATAAAAAGGTACGGTGATATCGATCCCCTCTGCCGCACAAAAAGCCTTGAGAAAGGTAAAGTAGTACCCTTTGTTAAATCCGTAAACAATTTTGATCGCCCCTTTTTCGATGGGGAGTTCAGAGTCGATAATTTTGTCGTAATCGAGGGCGTATCGTATACCCAGTCCGTCACACTCACCACACGCCCCTTTTGGAGAGTTAAACGAAAACGAGAGGGGTTCAAGGGGTTCAAAACTCACCTTACAGTCAAAACAGGCACTGTGTTCGCTGTAGTGAATGAGTTTCTCGTGCATCCCCACCTCTTCGTGGTTTTGGATTTCGATTTCTACCTCTCCGTACGACTCTTTAAGCGCTTTTTCAACATCTTGCGCCACACGGTCATGATTGTCTTCTTTGATAATGAGACGATCGATCACCACTTTGAGGGTATGTTTTTTGGTTTTGGAGAGTTCGATCTCCTCATCGAGACGCACCATCACCCCATCCACTTGTGCCCGAACGTATCCTTTGTGCCGCAACGATTCGAGAATGTCGGCAAATGTCCCTTTTTTCTCCCGAACCAGCGGAGCCAAAATAACGATTTTCGATCCTTCCGGAAGCTTTAAAACCTGATCTATGATATCTTGCGCCGACATTTTGGAGATTTTCTTGCCGCAAAGATGGCAGTGTTGTACCCCGATTCGTGCATACAACAAACGAAGATAGTCATAAATTTCGGTAATCGTCCCGACAGTAGAGCGGGGATTTTTGGAGGTCGTTTTTTGATCGATCGCAATCGCCGGCGTCAATCCGTCAATTTTATCGACGTCGGGTTTTCCGACACGATCCAAAAACTGCCGCGCGTATGAGGAGAGCGATTCGATATAGCGGCGTTGCCCTTCGGCATAAAGGGTATCGAACGCCAACGTCGATTTTCCGCTACCACTGATCCCTGTACAGACGACCAATTTGTTTTTCGGAATCTCCAAAGAGATGTTTTTGAGATTGTGTTCTCGTGCCCCGATAATTTTAATCAAACCCATAACTTTACCCCGCGATCAATTTATATGCCGTTATGACAAAAATAATAATATAAAAAACAACCAAAACTTGCTTGTAATGGGTCACTTTGACCCGATTGAGCAGCCAAATCCCCATCATAATCCCGATCAATGAGGAGAGTGCCATTACCATTCCCGCATGGAGATTGATCATCCCCAGCCACAACAAGGTTGCAAAAGCCGATACGGAGGTAAACATCACAAAAAAGAGTCCGACAGCGGAAGCTTTTTTGAGGGGAAATCCCATAAAACTCACCAAAATAGGGGTCATCAGAATCGATCCCCCGACCCCTAACATACCGGAGAATACCCCAATTCCTCCGCCAATGGTAGTGTATAAAGGTCGATTAATCACTTCGGGGCGCGTCGGAGTAGGATTTGAAAGTGCCAAACGTCCCAACGTAAAAGCGACAATCCCTAGAAAAAACCATTCCAAAACAGTGGCATCGAGTACTTTGACCAAAACTCCGCCGACGATGGCTCCGAGAATACCGCCGTATCCGAAATATTTAACATCACCGATAGTATAGGTTTGATTTTTCTGATGGATATAGGCCGCCATCAGCGATCCCGCTACCATCTGCATCACCGAAATACCGATCGCTTCTTTGATCCCAAACCCCAAATAGAGCAAAATCGGAACACTGACCGTCCCCCCTCCGATTCCAAAAAAACCTGAGAGCGTTCCGACACCGATACCTAATAAAATGAGTTCTAATGTCATCTATTTTCTTTGTAATCTTTTCTGTCGCGCGATTATACTCCCACTGTGCTTCAACAAACCCGTTATAATATCAATTGATTTTACGCTATAATCAATTCTCAACCTGAAACCCGAAATGAGAATACGATGTTACCGATCATTATTCATGCCGCAGAAAATTTTTGCCAACATCAGCTCCAACTTCCCTATGAACAAAGTGAAGAGAATTCAAAAAAGAGAACATTTCTTGCTTATATTGATGTTGAATCACAGAACAAAGAGACATTCAGGGTTTATATAGGGTGTGATGAACCGCTTATCCAAACGATAACGGAGACATTTCTCGGTGAAGATGCCAGCGACGATCAAACATTGATCGATATGTTGTTGGAAACCACCAATATGATCGTCGGAAGTGCCAAAGTCTTGGCAGCCGAAATCTATGAGACATCGATGAATATCATGACCCCTTATTATTTGAGTGAATTGTCGCTCCCGGAAAACTCGAATGAAAAAAAATTTCTGACCGTCGATAACGGCAAAATGATGATCGCACTGCAAAGGCTCTAAAGTATGGAAGAAACGCTACCGACAACCGATTCACTGATTCCTCACGATCATCTGTTTGATCCGGAAAAAGAGCTCTCATGGATGGATTATGAGGGGCTTATGGATATGGAAGTGGAGTTTGTTGCCGATTTGGGACAGACGACACTCTCTTTAGGAGAGATACTCAAGCTTGAAAAAGGGTCCGTCATCGATCTGGGCAAGCCGGCGGGTGAAAGTGTCGAATCATATGTAAATCGCCGCATCATCGGCAAAGGGGAAGTTATGGTTTATGAAAAAAACTTAGCGATCCGTATCAATGAGGTGCTCGATTCGAGTGCCGTTCTATATTACCTATCCAAAGAGAGACTATGAGAACTATCATTGCCTTATTACTCATCCCCGCTTTTTTATGGGGTGCCAAAGTTCTAAGCTATAACGTCTATGACCGAAACGACCGCGTTGACGTCATGCTAACTTTTGATACCCCTTATGAGGGGGTACTGCGACAAAACCGACAAGGTGATACAATCGTTATCAAACTCGAAGAGGCATCGATCGACGCTCCTAAAATTAAAGAGGTCAATTCCAAATATTTAGGAAAACTTACCATCGCACCCCAAGGGGATAATATTGAAATTGTCGGTAAAGTCACCTCAGATGTATCGATGCAAGCTTCCAAAACCTCCGATTCGTACGGTTTACGCCTCCGTTTTATGCATCCGGTAGCCGCCGAAACACTCCAAAGCACACCTCCCGTCGATGAAACCGAAGTTCAAGGGCTCCCAACCAAATCGGACAATGAGTTCGAACAAAGCTATTACGTCGTTATTGCCATTTTAGTGATCGGAATCGCAATTTTATTTTGGCTCAAACAAAACATCGCCAAACGAACCGAAACGATGCAAAATGAGCCGAAAACACCGTGGCTTTTCAACAAAACGCCATCAGAACCGAAAGCAGCAGCCCCCGCATCGGTAAAAACAGCTACCGATGGAGGAGGAATCCATATCCGTTTTCAAAAATCACTCGATAACTCACATACCGTAGCAATGCTCGACTATGGGACTATGAGTTATTTGGTACTGTTAGGCAATAACACTCTATTGCTGGATAAATTCCAAGATAACATCCCTATAACCCAGAACGAATTTGAAAGCCTCCTCCAATCAAAACATCGTGAGTTGGATAGTTTTTTCCAACTCGCCCCTGCGGCACAAGATGAGATGTTCGATTCCTACAAAGAGAAAGCTTCAGGGGTTTATTAAAACTAAATCTCCCAAGGTGCTCTCTTGCCAACATTGGCAAATACCGGATTGCGAAACGCATATTTAAGATCTTCGGCGAGGTTGAGCAGTCCGTTATAGCCACCGTAGCTCGTCTTTTTCTCCTGATTGACATCGATGAAACTGATTTTCTTCTTGATCGCGGTATAGAGGCTTCGCCCTCCGGCGAGGAGAATATGAGCCCCCGTAGAGTCGATCACTTTGGCCTGTTCGGCGGCGGGCTTTTTCATTAGAACACCGTTTTCCCCCAAATATTCACGTGCTTTGTCGATATCGTCCTGCGTCGATTTGGCAACGCTTGTCGCCACCACCTCGATCCCTAAATCCTGCAATCCCGAGGCGATCGACCACGCTTTGTTCCCACCGGTATTCAGAACCGCTTTTTTCCCCGCAAAGAGTGCTTTATAAGGAGCGATTTTTTCCTCCAGTTCCGCTTCGGCCTCGGCTATCACCCTCTCCGCACGCTCTATGAGTTCAGGATCGCCCAATGCATTGACAATCTCACGGATCGCAAACGTCGTATCACGCTTCCCGTAAAACGAGACAGATATCCACGGTATACCGTAGCGCTCTTGCATTTTACGCGTCAAGGTAATGAGCGATTTGGCACAGACGATGACGTTGAGTTTGGCACGGTGTGCGCATCGAATATCCCCTACCCGACCATCACCACTCATCGAACTGAGAACCCGTATACCGATCTTCTCAAACAGCGGCATATACTGCCACATATCTCCCGTCACGTTGTAATCGCCGATGAGATTGATATCATAGGGGGTGGTCATTTCGGGCTCTTTGGTACCGATCAGATGTTCGAGTACCGCTTCTCCCGCCAAACGCGATCCCAGATTTTTGCTCCCGACAAATCCGGGGGCATGGACAGGGACAACGGGGATACCGTGACGCTCAGAGCTTTTTTGGCAGGTCATATCGATATCATCTCCCACCAATGCCGTGACACAGGTCGAATAGACAAATATCGCTTCGGGACGGTAGTGTTCCATGATGTAATCGATCGATTCGGAGAGCCGCTTGTCTCCGCCGAAGATGACATCGTTGGTCGTAATCCCCGTCGTAAATCCCATCTGCGTATGATCGCGCCCCGTATACGACGTTTTTGTTTCACGGGTTTCCCATGATGCCCCCAGACAGGTCTGAGGTCCGTGGACGAGATGAACGGCATCGGCATACGGGAACAGAGAGATTTGTGCACCGTCAAACGCGCATCCTCCTGCGGCCAATCCCGGCTTGGGCTTGTCACACCCCTCTCCCGGTTTTTTGTCTTTGGAATGCGAACAGGCACTCTCGTTCATCAACTCTTTGATTTTTGCGCGGCTGACCATGGGTGACTCCTTGGAGTTATATTAGATAGAAATATGCAATTTTTATGCTTTTGACGACTTTTTGGGAAAAATAACAATGATCAATAACGGATTATTTATCTATTTAATAGTCTATGTTTTTGTGTTATAATGTATGAGATTTTTATGAGTCACGGGGGGGAACATAAGTCTTGCTACAAAAACTCGTAGGTACACTAATCGTTCTCTTCTTAATTCCTACCGCTACTCTTGCAAAACAAACTATCGATATCGGGATAATCTCGTTTCGCCCGGTTTCAGAAAATCAAATTATATGGCAACCCCTAGCCGATGCATTAAACCGGCTTTCGCCACAGTATCACTACTCTATTCACTCATTGAATGAAAAAGATTTGGAAAACGCAGTAGCCGATAATCAGCTCGATTTCGTCATCGTTCATCCCCTCGCACTCGTAACCCTAGAGACCAAATACGATGCTAAAAATATTGCATCGGTAATACGAAAAGACGATACTCAAACCGTATTAACAGAATATGGTGGGGTAATCGCGACACTCAGCAATCGTGCCGATATCACCCGATTGGAAGATTTGAAAAACAAAATCATTGCAAGTACCCACCAAGGGGCTTTCGCCGTCTATCTGTTGCCCCTTGAAACGATGATGCAACACGGCATCGATATTCGAAAAGAATCGACCGTTATGTTTACCGGACAGCCTCAGGACAAAGTGTTAGAAGCACTTCGAACTCACAAAGCCGATGCCGCATTTTTTCGTACAGGGTACATAGAAGAGCTTATATCCAAAGGGAAACTCTCTTCATCAGAACTCAAAATTCTCAACCCTCAGCCCAAAACAGATTCCTTTCACTATCTACGATCCACCAATCTCTATCCTGAGTGGGCAGTTGCCGCGACCAAACGCCCCGATAATCATCTCATCAAAGCAACCACAATTGCTCTGTATCAATTTCATTCCCATAGACAAAACGACTATTACGAATTTTCTGTACCCAGATCCTACCAGACAACGCGCGCATTAATGCAAAAATACAAAATATACCCATTTGACAAAGAAAGTTTTAGTCTCGATGATGTTATCGAAAAATACGCACTTGAATTGATAGCCATCTTTACCGGAATTACCATTGCGGGTGCCTCTTTTACTTTTTACTACATTGTCTCTTCACGTAAAAATCGTGAGCATTTACAAGAGATAGAATCGATTCTTTCTACTGCCAGTGACGGTATCCATGTCCATGATTTGGAGGGAAACTTATTCCTCTTTAGCGATTCATTTGCTTCGATGCTCGGGTATACACAGGAAGAGACAAAACATTTAAAAGTCTACGATTGGGATCACCATTTTAATCCCGAC
Organism: uncultured Sulfuricurvum sp.; assembly: GCA_964495485.1. Lineage (GTDB taxonomy): Bacteria > Campylobacterota > Campylobacteria > Campylobacterales > Sulfurimonadaceae > Sulfuricurvum. Next base: position 277,889 of record CAZBVJ010000001.1, on the reverse strand, counting down.
GAGATCAGTTCCGTCATGAGTAGTATCACAACTGAACTCATCTCATTTGAAACGCAACATACCCGAAAAGACGGTACCGTTTTTGATGTCGAAATCAATGCTAAAAAAATAATCCTCAACAACAAACCTTTTATTTACGCCTCTTCACGCGATATTAGCGAACGAAAACGGATAGAACAGACCATTTTGGATGCAAAAGAGAAATTAGATATTTTAGCCCATCGTGATCCACTCACCAATCTGCCAAACCGCCTCAGCCTCCTTGAAACTCTTAAAACAAAAATCATCCTCCCCAATCCATCCCCTTTTGCACTTCTTTTCTTGGATTTGGACGGTTTCAAAGAGGTCAACGACTCCTACGGTCACCGTTTCGGGGACAAACTGCTTGTCATTTTTGCCAAACTTCTTCAGACTACTTTTCCTCCTGAAACCTTTATTGTCCGAACCGGAGGGGATGAATTTGTTATCCTTATAGAATGCTATGAAGATCATGACGTACTCGAGACAACCCTATTTAGCCTGATCGAAAAGCTCAATTATCCATTTGAAATCGACGGCATAGATGTATATATAACGGCTAGTGTCGGTATTGCGATGTATCCCAAAGATGCAACTAGTTCCGAAGAGCTCCTACAAAATGCCGATGCAGCGATGTATGATGCTAAAAAGATGGGGAAAAATACGTTTAGCTTTTATTCCGGACATTTGACCGAAACCGCTTTGCAAAAAACCACTTTGGCAACAAATCTCAAAAAAGCTCTAACATCGGGGGATTTAGAGGTTTTTTATCAGCCTCAAATTGATTTGAAAACTTCAAAGATTATCGGAGCAGAAGCTCTACTGCGTTGGTTTAGAGCAGAAGGGGCAGTCTCTCCCGCAATATTTATCCCTTTAGCCGAAGAGACCGGTTTAATCAAAGAGGTGGGAGAATTTGTCCTTAAAGCGGGATGTACCAAAGCTCACGAATGGCAAACTCAAGGGCTACTCAACGGGCGCATTGCCATCAACGTATCAGCTCGACAGTTGATCCATCTTGATTTTCTCAGCACTTTAGAACGAATTATTGAAGAAACTCAGTGTAATCCTGCATGGATAGAGCTGGAGATCACCGAAAGTTCGATTCTTGAAAATCCGGATAAAATTATCACCCTGTTAACCCAACTCAAAATCAAAGGATTTCATATTTCCATCGATGATTTTGGGACGGGGTATTCTTCACTCTCCTATCTCAAAAATCTCCCGATCGATAAACTCAAAATTGATCAAAGCTTTATCCGCAATATCACGGAGGAACCGCGTAATCAGACTATTGTCAAAACCATCGTTTCACTGGCATCCGGACTTGGAATGAGTACTATCGCAGAGGGGGTTGAGACACTGGATGAGTTTCAATTTCTACAACATACGCGTATCGATGCATTACAGGGTTATTTTTATCACAAACCCCTTCCATCTTATGAAATCGAAGCCCTTCTTCGCTATCAACATGAATCTAATGACTAAAATCCTCCGTCTAATCCAAAAAAGAGAAAAATAGTTGTATTTTCATACAGTTTGGAGTATACTCCTTGCTATAGCAATGCTTTATAGAAATTCCAAAATGAGATGGGATGAAAAATTTGCAACAAGAACATATTGAAATCACCCAAGAGGTCAAAAAAGCGATTCAAAATCTAAAAATCGTTTTTCCGGCGCAGTATGGCAAACTCTACTACGAAGCATCACTGGCACGTCACATCGAGCTCAAACCCGATGAGCTTCTAACCCATGAAATGCTCGATGAAAAAATTGTCCGCCATATCATCACCCTCTCCGAATGCGCCGACCAAGCCATTGAAGCCATCGAAACCGAAAACAAAACAATTTTAGCGTCTGTTTTACAAGAGACCAAAAAGCTTCAAGAAGAGATCCAAGAGCTCCAAAAACTGGTCTATGAAGACAGCCTGACCAAAAGCTATAATCGCAAATGGTTTGATGATACCGTCTTGGAGGATAACAAACTCTCTATTCGGGAAAGCGGTACGATAGTGATGGTTGATCTCAATAAATTCAAAGAGGTCAATGACACCTACGGGCATGTAGTGGGAGACAAAGTGCTCATTCATGTCGCCGTCAAACTCAAAGAGTGCGGCGGTCGTGTTGTCCGCTACGGCGGAGACGAGTTTCTCGTTATCTTCGATTCGAAAATCACCTCTACTGAAATTCAACAAAAAATAGAAAATGTCCTCCGTTATTTTGACAAAATCCATTTCAAAGTGGATGATACATCATTCAAAATCAGTTTTGCCTACGGGATGGCACCGTTTACACGGGGAGCCGACATCACCCGTGTGATCGAAGCAGCCGACAAATCGATGTATCGGGATAAAAAAAAGAAAAAATAAGCCCCTCTTAAACATGGTACAATCCCGCCATGATTTCACAACTCACTCCAACACGGTACGGTATCGTATTGATGCTGTTCGCCTCTTTTTTGTTTGCCCTCACCATGGTATTCGCCAAACTTCTCTCTTCATCGATGGGCTCAGTCGAGGTCACCTTTTGGCGTAATGCGATCGGATTGGCAGTGATTGCCGTTTTTGCCTTTCGCAAACCGATCCGAAATCGGGGGGGAAAACCCTATACTCTCGTTTTTCGGGGAGTCATCGGAACCGTTGCGTTGCTTGCGTTTTTTTATACGATCAGTGCGACTTCACTATCGAATGCAATCGTTTTTGCCAAAACAGAGCCTATTTTTACCGCTATTCTCGCCTTTTTTCTCCTCAAAGAAAAACTCCATTCTTATGCCCTAATCGCTATTGCTATCGGTTTTTTAGGTGTTGTGATTCTCAGCGGATTCGAGTTTGACTATCTCCATGTCATGGGGCTTTTAACCGGATTTTTATCGGCGCTTGCTTATACCAGCGTACGGAGCCTCAAAGAGTATTATGATGAGCGGACGGTAGTGCTCTCATTTATGATAGCCGGTGTCGTGCTCCCCGCACTCTTGATGATGAGTTCACCCTTGATCTCATCAGAGCTCTTTGCGTTTGCATTCAGCCCTTTTATCTTCCCGGATGGGATGGACTGGATATGGATAATATTGATGGGTATTAGTGCGGCATTTGGACAGATGTATATGACCCGTGCCTACTTTTATGCCAAAGCGGGTCTCATCAGCACTGTGAGTTATTCGGTCGTGTTGTTTGCGACCCTGTTCGGGATCGTTTTAGGAGATACCCTCCCGACTCCAATGATTTTTTTGGGAGCGGCTTTGATCATCCTCAGCGGCATACTGCTGTCGCGTAAAAAATAATTTTAGAGTTTGTCTCCAAATTTATCGGCTATTTTATCCCCTAGCTGATCAATCGGCATCCCCTCGTTTTTCTTTGCGGTTGGATGGGTTTTTGGTTCCTCGTGAACCGGAGGCGGTGGTGGCGGTGGTGGCGGAGTTGAGTTATTTGATTCTTCTACGACAGCTGTAGTTTCATTGTTTTCGGCATTCCGTTTTGCCAAATAATCATCCAAAAAGAACGCTTTGAAAATCAAAAAAACAAAAGCGAATAAAAGCAGATATTTGATGATATGCATTTTTTCTCCTATTCTAATGAACAATATAGTAGCGTAGAATGTTTAATAATACGTCTCCATTAGCAAACACAAGGTACAATTCTCCCAATTTGAGAGAATGGACAGAGTATTTTTGAACCGGATTAAAAACAACCCATCGTTTTCTGTTTACGCATTTATCATTGCGGTTCTTATCCACCTCATCATTATCTTGTTATTTATTTTATTCGATCAACTAAAGCCGAAAATTCCGCTCCAAAAAGAGCCCCCTCATCCTCCCAAAGAGGAACGATTCCGTCTTTCACTCAAAGAGTTACCATCGCAAAAACCCGAATCGATCATCCCTAACGAGATTCCTATTCCGAAAAAAAACCTCTCAATCCCCAGAGGCGAACAACTTGACACCCCAGCACAACCTAAACCGATTATCAAACCTTCCATAACCCAACCACAACCGATTATCAAACCGGCTTCTCCTGAACCCGAGCCGATAAAACCGATCGAAGAACCCAAAAAAGCGTTCGTTCGACATGTTGCAAAACCGGTCGCCGACATAGAACGCAAACCGCTTCCTAAAAAAGAACAGGGACTCTACGATATCCTCTCCAAACCCGATCCATCCGCACACGAACCTGCACGAAGCAGCACCAAAATTTCCGATAGCATCCAGCGTCTTTACGGAGACAAATTCAATGAACTCTCAGCAGGCGAGCAAAAATATATTCTCGATAACCAAGAGGTGATGCGCCGTATCACCCAAAAAGTATTGGATCGATACGGACGTTCCCGAATTCCTGACAGTATCCGAACCCAAGACACCAACATGATCGAGTTTTATCTCCATCCCGACGGAAGTATCTCCGGACTTCGGTTTCTCAAAAACTCCCAACTCTCTATTTTGGACGATACCACCAAAGAGGTGATTGAACTCGCTTACGGCCAGTATCCTAGACCGGAACAAAAAACACTCATCCGCTATCGAGTGTTTTATAACCTTACAGGGTATTAAACCTCTTGTTTAACCCTTCGATTTTATGTAGTTGCATCACGCTATCGCTATAATCCAACTATGAAACACTCCTCTTGGTTCGCTTTTGCTGTTGCGGTTGGGATACATTTAACCCTTGCGGCATTAGTGTGGATAAGCTACCGTCAATCTCCTCCGGAACATCTTGTTCTCAAAGAGAAGCGTTTTGGGATCAATTTGGATGAGATTATCGACGAAGAATCGCTTCAACCCACAGCACCTCTGACATCCACCACAACAGTATCCGAGACTCAAAAACCTTCAACCCCTCCCGTGAGTTCCCCGATCGATACCGTCTCACCGATACTATCTGCTCCCCCTCCGACTCAAGTGAGAGCTTATACCCCCGATGATCGTGAACAGCTCCCTTTTTCGGTTCTCCATCACTATGGAGAAGAGTTTTTCAACCTCTCCGCCGGTGAGCAGCATTACATCGTTGACAATCTACAACGTATCCGAAAACTCAATGAAATCGTCGGTACACGATTATTGCGTGAACGATACAATGACGATGTTGATCCGCTGGATAACAACGTCGTCGAGTTTACTCTCCATCCCGACGGTTCCATCAGCGATCTTCATTTGGAAAAAAATCGTATCGGAACACCGCTCGATGAGCTGACATTGCAAACCGTCACACTTGCTCATCCCAAATATCCCAAACCTGCTCAAGATACCAAAATTCGGATTCGAGTCTACATCATAATCAAAGAGTGATCTGTTACCTCTTATTCAAAACCGCCAAAGCACCTTTGTAAATCGGCTCATCGACAAACCCGTACCGCTCATCGACAAATCCGCTGACCCCTTGTGCGCGTTGTTCTTCGAATAATCTCACTATCTCCTGCGCGCGAGCGATTTCCGATTCGGAATGTCCGAAAATCTCATGAATCAACTCTACCTGAACCGGAGCGATGCACCCTTTGGCTTCATATCCCATCATCTTTTCAAGCTCCAGCCAGTTGCGTAATCCATCGTGGTTTTTGTAATCCTGATAGACAAACGAAACGGGTTTGACGTCGCAAGCGCGGCACGTCATCAGAAAATGAGAAAGCATATACTGAGCCGTCGGATTATCGGGGATCAAAAGGCTCTGGGATAACCCTAAATCGGCGAACAAATCGAGAACCCCGAGATAAAAAACACGGATACGGGGATCGATTTTGAGCTGTGAGAGGGCAAGCCACGCCTCTTTCGTCTCGATAGAGAGATGAATCTCGATATCCTCATGGACAAGGGTTAAAATCCGTTTCACATCCTCGACACTCCGAATTTTCGGAACACGGATCGCATCGGGCATAAACGGATTGAGAAACAATATCTCCTCAGCGCCCCCTTCATCAAGGGGATTGATTCGAACCACCAGTTTTTTGTCACATTTGGGATTGGATGCCAATGCCATAGCACACAGTGCCAACGCATAAGGCTTTTGCTGTGCACTCACGCCATCTTCGAGGTTGAGCATCACACACTCCGTAGCAAGCGTCGGAACTTTCGAGAGGTGTTTGATGTTATGGGTCGAGATCATCATCGCAGAGCGAAAAGATAAAGAGGTGTTACGGTGGCGTGTTACAGGGATTGCGAGGGAGCGGAGCGATGCGAGATCGCCGGAGTCTAGGAACTCATTTAGTTTTTGCGGGTTGTTTAGAGGCACGTTTAAACTCCTCACGGTGTAGATAGTAATAGAGTGTCTGTATCTCGGTATCGGTGAGATAATAGCGCGGCATCCCTACGATTCGGGCATTCACTTTTTCGTAAAACTCATGAAACGAGAGTTTGTTGATCGGTTTTCCGGCGAAAACTTTGTTCTCCCCTTTATCCCGATAGCGGGCAATCAGTTTACCCTCACCTTTCTCTCCGTGACACAAATGGCACCCTACCCCTCTTGGATTATGGTAGAGTCCGCTCGCATACTCCTCTTTCGTAATAAACGACTCCGAATACGCCAATGTGTATGCCAAAATCAACAGTAAACTAACGCGCACCTGATCCCTTTAACCAAATATTAGTCTTTACTCGGTATCATACCCAAAAACAATTTGACGGTGATTAAATGCAGATTCTTGACGGTAAAGCCCTCGCACAAAAAATCGAAGAAAAAGTCTCTCTCGGAGCCAAAGAGCTCAAAGCCTCAACCGGAAGAGTCCCCGGTTTAGCGGTGATTTTGGTGGGTCACGATCCAGCGAGCCAAGCCTACGTCGGAATGAAGAAAAAAGCGTGTGACCGTGCAGGTTTTTATTCGGTAACCCACGAAATGCCCGATGATATCTCTCAAGAAGCGATTGTCAAAACCATCGAAATGATGAATCAAAACCCGAACATCGACGGGATTTTGATCCAACTTCCCCTCCCAAAACACGTCGATACGACTAAAATCCTCGAAGTGGTGGCACCAACCAAAGACGTTGACGGGTTTCACCCCTACAATGTCGGACGCCTCGCAACAGGATTGGATGGATTCGTGCCGTGTACGCCGTTAGGGGTAATGGAGTTGTTGGCTGAATACGGTATCGACCCCAAAGGGAAAAACTGCTGTGTCGTCGGCGCATCTAACATCGTCGGAAAACCGATGGCGGCCTTATTGCTCAACGCCAACGCTACGGTGGAAATCTGCCACATATTTACCGATGATTTGAAAAAACACACCCTAAATGCCGACATCATCCTCGTCGGTGCAGGGGTAATCAATCTCATCAAAGAAGATATGGTTCGCCCAGAAGCTATCGTCATCGATATCGGGATCAACCGTGCTAGCGACGGTCGCCTTGTCGGTGATGTCGACTACGACGCGGTTGCACCTAAAACCTCTTACATCACTCCGGTACCGGGAGGTGTAGGACCGATGACGATCGCCATGCTCCTCTCCAACACCCTCAAAGCGGCACAAATCCACGCACAAGAAGAGAAATAACTTTTGAAGAAAAAACTATTCAACGCGGCGCACAGCGCTTATCGATTTTCCAATACCTGGACCGGAACAATCATCATCGTATTGTTCGTCATCTTTTTTATCGCGCAAGCGTTCCGTATCCCTAGCGGATCGATGAAAGACTCTCTCCTCGTCGGGGATCATCTCTTTGCCAAAAAATTCGCCTACGGCATCTCGACACCCCATATTCCGTTTCTTGAGATTCCTCTGATCCCCGGAACCGACGGACACATTATCGACGGTGACGAACCCAAACGGGGCGATATCGTCATTTTCCGCTATCCGAACAACACTCAGATGCACTACGTCAAACGGTGTGTTGCACTTCCGGGAGACGAACTCTTTTTACAAGACAAAGTTCTTTATCTCCACCCGCGTGAAGGGAACGAATATGCAAAAAAAGCGTTTAGTGGTTATGAAATCGTAGAGATCGACGGTAAAGCATGGGTGAAAAACCCTTATGCCAAAGACCATCCGGGTATCCACAACGATGAAAAAATCGTCGATAACGGCATCTATCCGAGCGAGCTTTTCAATTTCTCACCGATCGAAGTCCCGGAGGGAGAATATTTCATGATGGGGGACAATCGTGACCACTCCAATGACAGCCGTTTTTGGGGATCAGTCCCGTATGGTTTGATCGAGGGGACACCGTGGTTCGTCTATTTTAGTATGGACAGCAACTACGAAGTGCGTTGGGATCGGATCGGCAAAACTCCGAGCGATTTGGAACAAAAAACGATTTTGGATCGTGCGGTAGCAGAACGGATCAGAGAAGACGCAAACGACCATGAACTCTATTGATCTGCTCGAAATCGGCGCGGCGATCGTCGCCCTCCTCATCGCCATCATCGGGCATGAGATTATGCACGGATGGATTGCCTACAAATACGGTGATATGACCGCTAAAAACAGCAGTCGCCTCAGCATCAATCCCCTCATTCACATCGACCCATTCGGCTCTATCCTCGTCCCTTTGATGACCTATTTTATCCCTATGTTGATGGGTGCAGATAGCGGATTTCTGTTCGGCTGGGCTAAACCGGTTCCGGTTAATACCCATACCGTAATCCGAAACGGCGGATACAATGCCGCTATGCAGGTCTCCCTTGCGGGGATTGTGTACAATATCTTTTTAGCCACCCTCTCATCGGTCATTTTGCTCTCCTTGGCACAACCGAACGAAGCCGACAGTATCGCCTATATTTTCGGATACATACTGATCCTGAAACTGCTCCTGATCAACGTTATTTTGGCAGTTTTCAATCTTCTCCCGATTCCGGGATTCGACGGAGCCCATTTCATCAGCTATTTGACACTGAAATACAAAATACGTGCCGTTGCCGAATTTTTCGCTAAAGCCGAACCTTATGGAATGATTGTTATCATCATCATATTGGTTACACCTTTGAAGATCCCACTTGTCATGTGGCCGATCCAAAGCGTCTTGAATTTACTCGTAGGTTAAGGAGAGTTATGAAATTTTATGTTGCTACCGATCATGCCGGAATCGATCTCAAAGATTTTACGGTTGAAAATCTCCGTTCCAAAGGGCATGAGGTAATCGATTTAGGACCTTTTTCCAAAGATCGTGTCGATTATCCCGATTATGCGGTAAAAGTGTGCGAAAGTGTCCTCTCCGACAGCGGATCGCAGGGGATACTCATCTGCGGATCGGGAATCGGGATGAGCATGGCGGCAAACCGCCATCACGGAATCCGCGCCGCACTCTGCCACGATGCTTACACCGCGACCGTTGCACGGGGGCATAACGATGCCAATGTATTGTGCTTCGGTGAGCGCATCGTCGGTCAAGGGGTCGCCGAATCGATCCTCGACGCATGGATTGCCGGAAAATTCGAAGGGGGTCGCCACTGCGGCCGTGTTGAGAAGATCGAAGCCATACAAGGATAAGAGATGTTTTTAGAGTGGTCATTACTCACTGTCGTTACACTGGGGGCTATCTTCTTTCTCGTGAAAATGTTCTATTTTCGCAGTATCACCGTCAAAGAGCAACGGAGCAGCGAAATGATGAAACTCACCCTCAAAGAGGCTGAAGTGCTGATCCGAAAATATCAGATTCAACTTCAACGCGCTCTAGGGAACGTTGATATTTTAAGTGAAGAGCTCAACAACCTCCGTAACGAAGTAAAATCACTCAAAGCCCGTAATTCGAAACATCGTGCCGAAACCGATCGGCTTCAGAATAAAATCAAAGAACTCGAAGGGCGTATTGACGCACTGATTTAACCATTTTTCAAGGAACACCTATGAGTCTTAGCATAAGCGACCGAGCCATTTTAATCAATGCGATCCGAGATATTCCCGATTTTCCAAAGCCTGGAATTATTTTCAAAGACATCACGACCCTCCTCTCCGATGGTGAAGCCTTTGGAGTACTCATGCGCCATTTGCATGAACGTTACGCGGCGTATGATCTGACCCATGTTGCGGGGATCGATGCTAGAGGATTTATCTTCGGTGCAGCACTCGCTCAAATGCTCGGGATCGGGTTCGTCCCTATCCGCAAAAAGGGAAAACTCCCCTACACTACCGTCTCGGAGAAATACTCTCTAGAGTACGGAGTGGATGAAGTGGAAATCCATATCGATGCTTTCAGCGGCGCCCCAAAGCCCCGTGTACTGTTGATCGACGATCTGATCGCCACGGGGGGAACCGCGTACGCGGCGGCCAATCTCATCAACAAAGTGGATGCGGAGTGTATTGAAGCGTGTTTTGTGATGGGGCTTGATTTTTTGAGCGGCCAAAGCAAACTGCGTGATCTCGTTGAAGTCTATACTGTGATTGGAGTCGATTAATGTATATCCCAAAAGCCTCACCCTTTGATCCCGTAGAGGGACATTTCGGCATTTTCGGGGGGCGATATGTCCCTGAAACACTGATGCCGGCACTGCTAGAACTCGAAGAGGCTTACCAACAAATCCGTTTTGATGAAACCTTTTGGAAAGAGGTGGACGGTTATCTGGTCGATTACGTCGGACGTCCGAGTCCTCTCTATTATGCCGCCAACCTTTCAGAAGAGTTGGGAGCCAAAATCTATCTTAAACGGGAAGATTTGAATCACACCGGCGCCCACAAAGTGAACAACGTCATCGCCCAAGGGCTCATGGCCAAACGGTTAGGAAAGAAAAAAGTGATCGCCGAAACCGGTGCAGGACAACACGGCGTTGCTACGGCAACCATAGCCGCCCTCCTTGGTCTGGAATGTGAAATTTTCATGGGTGCGAAAGACGTAGAGCGTCAAGAGCTGAACGTCTTTCGGATGAAACTCCTCGGAGCCAAAGTCCACGCGGTTGAAAGTGGAAGTAAAACCCTCAAAGATGCCATGAATGATGCGATCCGCCACTGGGTCACCCATGCGCGCGATACGTTCTATATCATCGGAACGGTAGCGGGTCCTCACCCCTATCCGATGATGGTACGCGATTTTCAGGCGATTATCGGATGTGAAGCACGCGCACAAATCCTCGAAAAAGAGGGGCGTCTCCCCGATCACGTTATTGCTTGTATCGGCGGAGGGAGCAACGCTATCGGCGCATTCCAACATTTTCTCGAAGATAAAGAAGTTCGCTGTATCGGGATCGAAGCGGGAGGGCTTGGGATCGATACCGACAAACACGGATGTTCACTTGAAAAAGGGCGCCCGGGTGTTTTACACGGTCAAATGAGCTATCTGCTGCAAGACAACGACGGACAAATTATTGAAGCCCACTCCATCTCGGCGGGTCTTGATTATCCCGGTATCGGACCTGAACACGCTTTTCACAAAGACAACGGAAGTGTCAGCTACGATAATGTGACTGACCAAGAAGCATTGGACGCTTTTGTATGGCTTAGCCGTTCCGAGGGGATTATTCCGGCATTTGAATCGGCTCATGCCGTCGCTTATTTGAAAAAGATGGCCGATATCCAAGATAAACTGATCATCGTCAACCTCTCCGGTCGCGGAGACAAAGACATGGTTCAAGCGAAACAGATTTTGAATTTCGACAACTAAGGCTCACCGATGGAACATCTGTTTATAGAGTGGCTCAAAGAGTACGGCTACATTGTCCTTTTCGGATGGAGTATTTTAGAAGGTGAGCTGGGGCTCGTTATGGCGGGAATCATGTCTCACACCGGAGATATGTTTTTACCTTTTGCGATTATGGTAGGAGCATTCGGAGGATTTGTCGGGGATCAGATCTATTTTTACATCGGACGCTTCAATAAAAGCTATATTCATGACAAGCTCCGCTCCCAACGCCGTAAATTTGCGATTGCCCACCTCCTCCTCAAAAAGTACGGATGGCCCCTCATCTTCGTTCAGCGTTATATGTACGGGATGCGCACCGTTATCCCGATGGCAATCGGATTGACCAAATATTCATCGCGCGATTTCGCCCTTATCAATTTTGTCAGTGCCGTTTTCTGGGCTGCTTTAACGATTATCCCTGCTTATTATTTTGGTGAAGAGCTATTAAAGCTGCTCGCTTGGATTAAAGCCCACTGGTATTTTGCGATTCCTCTTGCTGCGAGTATCATTGGGGGAATTGCCTACACCTTTAATCGAATCGAAAAAAATCTTTTGGAGAAACGCCGTGAACGTCGCCCTTTATAATCAATCATTATCGTCCCTCAATGCTGATTTAACGTTAGAGTTTGTCACACCTGCACAATTTGAAATCCACCCGCATAAAGAGCTTTTAACTCAAGCCGGGTTCAAAGCCGAAGCCGATCAGCAATGTACCCTCCATGAACACCGTTTACTCATTTGTGCCATCGCTGAAGAGAGCGGCGAAACATACCGCTCCAGCATGGCGTCAGCACTCAAAACCGCAATGAACTATGCCTATACTTCCCTCAAAGTAGTCATTACCGAAAAGACAGTTAACCCTTTGGTTGAAGGGGCAATTCTCGGAGGGTACAAATTTGAGTCTTACAAATCTGAACCTAAAAAAACACTACTCAAAGAGGTGTTATTTGCCAACGATGCAGGCGAAGATTTTTCTCTTTTAGAGAGCCTCTTTAACCAAAGCCTCACTATTGCCAAAGCGACCAATTTCGTCCGTGATCTCGTCAACCAAACCCCTTATGACATGACACCGCAAGCGATGGCGGTTGCCGCAGATGCATTGGCAGAAAAAAATGCTCTTGAGTGCACCATCCTCGATGTCACTAGCCTTGAAGCCGAAAAGATGAATGCGATGCTCGCCGTCGGCCGTGCATCCAGCAACCCTCCCCGTCTGATCCACCTCGCCTATAAACCTGCCAACCCTAAAAAAGTGATCACCCTTGTCGGTAAAGGACTCACCTACGATAGCGGCGGATTGAGCCTCAAAGCGGCTACCTCGATGGTGACGATGAAAATGGACAAAGCGGGTGCATGTGCCGTGATGGGGATCATAAAAGCGGTGAGTGAACTCCAGCTCGACATCGAAGTGCATGGCTTTATCGGTGCTGTTGAGAACATGATCGGCGGTAACGCTTACAAACCCGATGACGTACTCCGTGCCAAAAACGGCAAAACCATCGAAGTACGCAACACCGATGCCGAAGGGCGATTGGTACTTGCCGATGTTCTCGGCTATGCCCAAGAGAACGTCAAAAGCGATTATATCTTCGATTACGCGACCCTCACGGGTGCATGTATGGTAGCCCTCGGACCGTATACAACAGGAGTTATGGGGCACAACGATGAGCTTAAACACTCTTTTGTCAATGCCGCCGATAAAGCGGGAGAGTATTGCGGTATTTTACCGTTCAACCGCCAACTCAAGAAACTGATCAAAAGCGACCTCGCCGATGTGTGCAACGTCTCGTCTAAACCGTACGGCGGAGCGATCACCGCCGCCCTATTCCTCGATAACTTCATCGATGAAAACATGAAAGAGAAATGGGTGCACTTTGACATCGCAGGCTCCGCGTATACCGAAAGCGCATGGGATGTCCATACCTATGGTGGAACGGGTGCGGGTGTCCGTATGACACTCAATTGGTTGATGGACAACTGCCAATAGAACGTTCGCCCTGAGCTTGTCGAAGGGTATACCGTTCATGGTTCGACACGCTCACCACGAACGTTCTCCCCCGTCACACCCTATAGGGCACAAGAACCTCTTTGAGGTTCCCGACTAGATTGGGCAAAGTGCCCTTTGGGTAAATCCAACTCTAAAATACAAAATTTCAGATTTTGTGATAAAATTAAACACTAAAAATTAAAAGGTGTTTTATGTTTCACCGTTTACTTCTTTCCTTGTCTTTAAGTTCGGTCTTACTCTATGCTTCCCCACTATTCGATGCTATCAAAGCGAATGATGCCAAACAAGTTGAAACATTACTCAAAAAGGGAGCTGATCCATATGAGTACATTTCAACATATCCTTATCATATTATGTGTTATGCTGCAGCATTTTCAGATTCAAATATGCTCAAAACTCTACTAAACCATTCTTCTAATATTGATAAAGTATGTCCAACGGTACAAATTACGCCATTAATGAGCGCATCTGCATATAGCAATATTAATAATATGGAATTACTCCTACAAAAAGGGGCAAATATAAATGCAAAACAAATAGGTATGTCAGAACCTAACGTTTTTCTATATGCTCTTTCAGCCAAACAAACTGAATCTGCTATTTGGCTTATAGATCATGGTGCAAATATCAATTATGCAGGTACATACGGAAATAATGCTATTGTAATAGCCATTGCTAATAATGACGTTAGTTTACTCAATAGACTAATCAAGAAAGGGATAAATCTTAACGGAAAAAATGCTTTTGATGGATTAGATACTGCTTCGACTACTTTGAAATACGATTTCGTAAAGATATTAGTAGATAATGGTGTCAATCCTAATTATTCAGATAATGAAGGTAATTCAATTCTTCATTTTTTGGCATCTGGAAAAATTGAAAATAATATTGCTAATATGCAAAATTATGTTGATCATCCTCAACAAGGTAGAATATTTTCAAAAGAACACTATGATAGTGTTAGACAATCTATCAATGAATTAAAAAGTCGATGGAATAACTATGATAAAATCGTTCACTATCTCATCGATTACGGTGCCAATAAAAATTTGAAAAACAAAGCAGGCAAAACCCCTCTTCAAATCGCTATTGAACAAAAAAATCAAAAGGTTATTGATATTTTAAAACAATAGACAAAGATCACCGACCTGATCGGGGCACCAGCTTTATAGCATCCGATAAACCTCTTTTCGGTGTGCTACTTTGACAACATAGATTGTCACGATCTTATCTTCGATCTCGTATAAAATCCGATAATCCCCTACTCTGATTCGATATTTCTCATCACCGCTCAGTTTTTTGCATCCGTTCGGTCTAGGATCATCACCTAACGCCGTTATTTGATCGATGACACGTGTAAGAGTTTTTTTAGGGAGGTTTTCGATCTCTTTTACTGCCGATTTTTTGATCTCGATTTTATAGCTTGCCATTGGCTTCCAGTTGTTTTAAAAACGACTCGAACGAGAGCGTCTCTTCATTTTTACGCTCTTCAAACGCTTTGAGATCACTGCTATCTTCTCGAAATGCATCGACAACGATGTTATTGACAAGTGAAGAAAGCGACTCGGATGTCTCAAGTGCTTTGAGTTTGAGGAGTTTGAGGATGTCCTCATCGAGGGTAATGGTGGTGCGTACACTCATAGCATCTCCTTTTTATTTGCATTATAGCATAAAGTCATCATGATGTAATAACATCATGATTTTTTTCGTGTTTCCCCTCAGTCCCCACTCAACAACCCTGCGGTATAATTGCGCCAATACATTACGCATCGAAACACACTAAGGAATCATTCAATGGGCTTATCAATCGGACTCGTCGGACTACCAAACGTCGGAAAATCAACCACTTTTAACGCACTCACCAAAGCACAAAACGCCGAAGCGGCAAACTATCCGTTCTGTACCATCGAACCGAACAAAGCGACTGTTCCGGTACCCGATGTCCGTTTGACCGAACTGGCTAAAATCGTAAACCCTGAGCGCATCCAGCACTCAACGCTTGATTTCGTGGACATCGCGGGTCTGGTTAAAGGGGCAAGCAAGGGTGAGGGGTTGGGTAACAAATTCCTCTCCAATATCCGCGAAACCGAAGTAATCCTCCAAATCGTCCGTTGTTTCGATGATGAAAACATCGTCCATACCGAGGGGCGTATCGATCCGCTATCCGATGTTGAAATCATCGAAAACGAGCTTATTTTCGCCGATATCGAAGTGCTCACCAATCGAATAGAGCGCCTCAAAAAACAAGCAAAAAATGAAAAAGATGCTGCCGTCATGGTTGTTTTTGCCGAAGAACTCGCCGAATTTTTGGCGGAAGGGAATCTTGCCCGCAACTTCCCAAAAGCGGACAATGAAATGTTCGAAAAACTGAACTCCGAAGTCCGTCTCCTCAGCGCCAAAGAGATCATGTACGGCGCCAACGTCGATGAAGATGGTCTCACCGAAGACAATGACTATGTCCTCCGTCTCCGTGAACACGCTGCAAAACACGGATGCGAAGTGATCAAACTTTGCGCAAAAATCGAAGAAGAACTGGTTGGAATGGAAGATGACGAGCGTGATGAATTCCTCCGCGATATGGGTGTCGAAGAGTCAGGACTAGAGCAAATCATCCGCAAAGGGTTCGATAAACTGGGTCTCATGAGCTACTTTACCGCTGGTGTCAAAGAGGTTCGCGCATGGACGATCCGCAAAAACACCACCGCTCCAAAAGCGGCTGCCGTTATCCACAACGACTTCGAAAAAGGGTTCATCCGTGCCGAAGTTATCGGCTATGAAGACTTCATCGCCTGCGGCGGCGAAGCCAAATCGAAAGAAGCGGGGAAAATGCGTTTGGAAGGAAAAGAATATATTGTGCAAGACGGTGATATCATGCACTTTAGATTTAATGTATAATAACTTTATCTATTTACCTCAAATATTGAGGTAAACTCTTAAGGGGTCTCAATGCTTCTCAAATATGTCGGTCCTAAACCTCTCATCTCTGCTCACGGCGTCTCGTTCGATCTCAATAAAGAAGATAAATTTATCTACCTCAGTATTGTTGCCGAATTGATTCAAGCGCTTGATCACGACTATCAATCCGATCAGCGTTATACCTATTTGGCGATGGCAAAACCATTAAATGCAGACAAAATATATGAAATTATTGCCGACAAAGACGATAATCTTCTAACCGAAATCAAAGAGCGCCAGAGTGTTGCCGAAGCAGAATTTCAAGATGAGCTTCAACGTGCCCATGAGAATAAAGTATTGTGTGAGGAAGAGAGAGAGGTTCTCATCCGCAATATAGAACTTTTACATAGCTATCAAATCAATCGCTCCGTCAACAAAACGGTTTACTATGCCGGTATCAATGCTATTGCCAATGAGATCAAACAGGGGCATATCGATTATATCAATGCCCCAATGTTCCCGAAATTTTTACATGTTTTTCACTCAATCCAAGGGGCACTCACCAAAATGCACCCGCCGATTGACAGCTCAATCGATATTCACGAGCATGAAGGACATCTTAACGTACGGTTGAATATAGCCTTTAGGAGTTAAGGCGTCCGATGGTTTGAGCAAAGCGGACATTATGCCCGCTTGAAATCCCCAGCTCCATCATCTCTTTTTCACACAGCATGACAATCGTCGATCCCATCCGAAAACACCCAAAATCGTCCCCTTTGCTCAAATAAAGCTCTTTATAACTGTATTGGCTTGGTGTAAGGGTTGTGTTGGTACGGATACGAGGTTCAAAACTCACCTCCATCTCCCCTACATTGAGAGCACCGACAAGAATCAAGAAGAATCGTTTCCCCTCTGAACTCAAACATTCCAATACGACCCGCTCGTTTTCGATAAAAAGGTTCACCTGTTTTTTAAGTGAAGGGATATTGACGGGGTAAAGTTTACCCGGAATATGGACGGCATGAAGTACTTGCATATCGATCGGGGCATGATAGCGGTGATAATCGCGCGGAGAGAGGTAAAAATTAACAAATACTCCATCATGGACACTTTGCTTCGATTCGCTTGAGATTCCATCTCCCAATACCTCATCAACACGATACGTCATTCCTTTAATCTGTAACGCCAAATCACCGTGAATCGTTCCGCATTCCGTAATCAAAGAATCGCACGGACTGATCATATCAAGCGGATCGGATGAAAACGTCCGTTTATGGACAAATTTTCGGGTAAAAAGGGCATTAAGACTCGGATACGCTTCGGGTGATTCAAAATCACTCATGTCTAATCCCATCGCTTTTACATAGGCATGGTTAATAGCGCTTTGAAATCTTTTCCCATGTTCTTTAGAGGCAAATCGGCCAAAACTTTGGGAAATGGCAGAGGTGATATGTTGTTTCATGGTTACTCCTGATTCTCATCGGTTTGAATTTCTCGCTTGGCGATCTCCTCGATCAATACGGTCGCATAGCACCCTTTCGGGAGGGTGAAATGGAGTTCAAACCACGCTTCTTGCTCTTTATACTCCCCCTCGATCTCCTCGGGGAAAATCCATCCGTAACGACGAGCACCATCAATACCGCTCGTAATCGTGTCATACTCTTTCTCAATACTTTCAGCTGCTCCGACTGCACGCGTTGCACGTTTGCCGCTAAGCAACCCGCTTACCGAGATATCTCGTTTCGCAAACCGTTCAATCTCATCGCTACTCTCATAATGGAAAATTTTACCGTACGGATAGTGCATCATCACATCGCCGTGAATCAGTTTAAACGGATGGGACTGAGCCTTCATCACCTTTAGCTCTTCAGAATCCAACGGCAATACGTTTGAGAGCTCATCGACTCCGAAACTCTCGACAAGCTTGGAGATTTGGATACGACGACTCAACCAATCGTTAAAGAGATAGCTCTGATAGGAATTGACATAAAACTGGGCCAATTTTTTGTTTTTCTCTTTTAACGTCCCTGCTAAAATCGCCTGGCCTTTTTTGTAGTTTTCACCATCCAATCCGAAACGCTGAAACCCGAAATAGTTGGGCATACCGTGTTGCTTAATCATCTTCAGCGCCTCTTTGATTTTGACCGCTGCGGTGGGATTGACTTTTTTGAGACGGATAAAGAAACGGTTCCCTTTGAGATGCCCTACCCTGATTTTGTTGTTATGATAGGTTTTGCCGAGGATTTTAATCCCTTCATGCTCAAAATTCTCCAAAACACCCTCGTATTTTCGGGGAAGAGAAATATACTGTTTCGTCTGGGCGTTTTTGTCTTTTAACCCAGCATAGCCGATATCACGCCCTTTGATTCCCAGATGGTTGCTGAAAATATCGACCATTTGCCATGTCGAGAGATTTTTTTTGCGTACATGCAGCACCAGATGCTCCCCTTCGCCGCTAAAGGGATACAACGGTATCTCATCAACGACGAAATCGCGGGGAGATTGACGAAAATAAAACTCGATTGGGCTGTGGGGAAGATAGTATTGACGTTCCATGAAACTCCTAAAAATGGTGTGCTTTGCACCGATGGGTATAACGACCGCGCCGAGCGCGGGCAACTGGGGTGATACGGGTTCGGGTACGTGCGGCAATCCGTCGGATAGCTCCCAAACGGCTGGGAGAGAAAGCAATAAGCATCTCATACTCTTCTCCGCTGCACCCTATTTTTTTGGGGATCTTTTGACAAAACCGAACCCCCATTGCGTTGGTTTCGCACAGTTTGCCGATATCGCTGAATAAACCATCAGAAATATCCATTCCGCAATGCAAATGGGATCGTGAATGCGTTATGAATGATTGACGCAATATCGGAGAAACAAAACGGCTTTTCGTGTGTACTCTCCCGCCGCTAAGCAAATAGCGCAAATCTCGTGCTGAGTTGCCGATCTTTCCGGTATAGGCGATAATATCCCCTGATTTTAGCCCTTTGCGGGTCAGCGGATGGTGAGATTTTGAGATGATCGTGATCGAGAGATCGAGTTTGGTGTTAGCGATCGTATCTCCTCCAATAATCTCAATACCGTACTCTTTGGCGGCAGCTCGAATGCCGCGTGAGAGTTCATCCATTTGATGCAAAGAGATCGATTTCGGTAGAGCAATCCCCAAAAGTGCATATTTGGGAATCGCGTTCATCGCGATAGCGTCAGAGATATTGACCATCATCGCTTTGTATCCGATTTGATAAGAGCTCATCCACGAGCGTTTAAAATGGATATTCTCAAAAAACAGATCTTTACTGTAAATCCACTCGCCGACAATTGCGCCATCATCACCGATATGCGTAGAATCTGAACAGAAAGTTGATATAAAATAGTTTTCGGCATTCATAATGGTAATATTATAAACGAAACGCCATTATAATTGCGTTAAATGGATTTTTGAGATTTATTTGTGATAGAATGTGTTTAATTGATTTAATTTGGCAAAGGGGTTCTTGTGCTCATTTCGATTCGTAAAGTTTTTTTCAATCTCAAAATTGCTCTCTTGCTGATCGGGGGAGGGATTGCCTTGCTCGGGATACAAATTTTTAATCTTTCCCAATATTCGGAGCGGCTAAGTGCGTTAAAAAATCAACATCTCTTGATTGAGAAAATCGTCCATACCGATTTAAGCGACCCCAAAATGGCCTCTATTTTAATCAACGGAGCGGTATCGGAACTGGCTCTTTCGGTCAAACTCTCAGGAGAAGAAGCACTACTAGATACCTTTATTAACTCTAATGAAGAACAAGCCTCGCTGCTCCGTTCCCTCTCCCTCTCATCGCAAGCATTTCAAGATACGGCATTACTGTGGTCTGAAGCATTGGCAATATCAAAAGAGTCCTCAAAAACCCGAATGATGAACGCTCGCAGTGCCTATTTGGAAGATATCGACCGTATGATCGATTATCAAATTCATGTTATCGAAGAGTCGATAGCAACGGTCAAAATGACGGCTCTATTACTCTTTGTCGCCGGTTTGATGATTTTCTTTCTTTACCGCTACCGCCTCGATCAAATCTACTCCGATATCGATAAAGTGTGCTCAATCGATACGGACGGAAGTCAAAAAACAATACATACCCAAGAGATCGATTTTCTCACCAAACATGTCATCCGTAAAAGTTCCCAACTATCCATAAATCCTAATCTCATTCACCCCTCTAGCAACCTCAATAACGAAAAAGGGCTGGTAACCGCTTTTAACGCCAAAAAAGCGGGACGTTCAGGAAATACGGTTTTTCTGGCCCTTTTTGAAATTGATCAGTACCCTTCTTTGATCCAATCTTTTTCCAAAGAAGATGTTGCGGGAATCTTTAAAAAATTGGGTGAAATGATTACGATGTATGAACAACCCTTGGATGTCATCGCCCATATGGATAACGATCGTCTTGTTTTTTTGATGTCTCGAAGCACGAAACAAAGTGCTTTGGAGGAGTGTGAAAAATTTGTCCACTCGGTCGAAGAATCGAATTTTTCTACCTCACAAGGGATCATTAAAATTACCCTGAGCGGAGGCTTTTTGCTCAAACCTCCTGCCAAATCGATAGACGAAGCGATCAACGAAGCCCAAACGCTCATCGAAAAAGCCAAAGAAAACGGTGGAAGCCGCGTGAATCAAGTACGCGAACGTACCCAATCGTACCGCTAAGTCACCCCTCCCATGTAACCATTCCACCCATTTTTGGTGGAACACCCTCCTAACTTTGTTACTATTTTGGACAATCACCAAGAGTTTCGCTCCATCCTCTACGCTATAACCCTTTTTAATCTTACTCAAGGAGCCGCTCGCTATAATCGTTCACAGATTTTACACAAGGAAGGCGTATGAGTATTCCCGTTTATACTTATGATGCGGTTATCGTCGGAGCTGGTTTAGCCGGATGTGCTGCCGCTCGCGAATTGCAAAAAGCCGGCAAAAAAGTTGCTGTCATCACAAAACTACACCCTCTTCGCAGTCACTCAGGGGCTGCTCAGGGGGGGATTAATGCTGCATTCAGTGATGCAGACAGTGTCGAGCTTCATGAGTTTGATACCATCAAAGGTTCGGATTATCTCGCCGATCAGGACGTTGTACAGTTTATGTGTGAAAAAGCACCGGAAACGATCCGATGGGCTGAGCGGATGGGTGCGGCTTTCAGCCGTAACGAAGACGGTACCATCGCACAACGTCCATTCGGAGGTCAATCCTCACCACGTGCTTGTTTTGCCAAAGACCGCACAGGACTCACACTCCTCCAAACCATCTATGAACAAGCTTTTCGCGAGGGTGTAGAGTTTTGGGACGAATGGTATGTCGCCGACTTGTTGTATAACGAAGGGAAAGTGTACGGAGTAGCGTGCTATAACATCCGTAACACCGAAAAAGCGATTTTCAACGCCAAAGCGGTTATGTTCGCAACCGGCGGATACGCACGGGCATTTAAAATCAACTCTAATGCTCATGCCAATACCGGTGATGGTCTCTCGTTGGTGGCACGGCACGGTCTTCCGCTCGAAGATATGGAGTTTGTACAATTCCATCCATCAGGACTTTCAGGGAACGGTGTATTGATCTCTGAAGCAGCACGCGGCGAGGGGGGGAAACTTCTCAACTCTTTGGGTGAACGCTTTATGGAAAAATACGCACCGAATGCAATGGAACTTGCATCACGCGACGTTGTTGCCCGTGCTATTATCCAAGAAATTCGCGAAGGTCGCGGTGTCGGACCACGTAAAGATGCCGTTTACATCGATCTTACCCACCTCGGACGCGATAAAATCATGGAACGTCTTCCGGAGCTACGCGACCTTGCAATCACGTTCCTCGGTCTTGATATGATTAAAGAGCCGATTTTGATCTCGGCAACCGCCCACTACTCAATGGGAGGAATTCCGGTGGATAAAGACGGACACGTCCGTAAAAATAACACCGAGTTTGTCGAAGGGTTCTATGCGGCGGGCGAATGTTCATGCTCAAGCGTCCACGGGGCAAACCGCCTCGGAGCGAACTCCGTACTTGAAGCGCTCCTTTTTGGCCGTTTCGTCGGGAAAACAATGGTTGCCGAAGTTGACGGAATCGCATTGCATAAAGCGACATATGCCGATGCTGAACGAATGGTCAATGAAATGAATTGGGTACTTACCAATAACGGTCAAGAATCGATTTCAAAACTTCGCGAGGAGCTTCAACAATCAATGACCGATAACGCCGGTGTTTTCCGTACCGCTGAAACCCTTGCGGCACAAATGGAGATTCTCAAAGATCTTCGCAACCGTTACAAAAATATCCGTATTGCCGATAAGTCTAAAATTTTCAACACCGAACTTCAAGAAGCAATCGAATTTGGTCATATGCTTGACTACTCCCTTTTCATCGTTGCGAGTGCATTAGATCGCAAAGAGAGCCGTGGTGCCCACTTCCGTGAAGATTTCCCGACACGTGATGACGAAAATTTCTTGAAACATACGATGGCGTACATGGACGGCAACGGTAATATTAACTTGGATTACATGAACGTTACCCTCGGTCGTCATGAAGTCAAAGCGCGATCATACTAAGGAGAACGGGATGGATTCTATCAAAACTCAACAAGTAACATTTAAAGTCTTCCGTTTCAACGAAGAGACCGACTACCTTCCGTACTATAATACTTATACCCTCGATGTTACCCATGAAGAGGTGGTACTGGATATTCTCAACCGGATCAAATGGGACCACGACGGTTCACTCTCCTATCGTCGCAGCTGCCGACACGGGATCTGCGGTGTATGTTCGATCAAAGCCAACGGAAAAGGAATCTTGGCGTGTAAAACCCGCCTTTTCGATCTGATCGAAACGTTCGGAACCGAAATCACCCTTGAGCCGCTCAGCACCAAACGGGCGATTAAAGATTTGATCATCGATAAAAAAGATTTCTGGGAGAAACATGCTCAGGTCAAACCATATCTCGTCAGCGAGATCGAAGAGCATCCAGCGCAAGAGCATCTGGTAAGCCCTCACGATGCCGAAAAACTCCTTGAAGCTGATTATTGTATCCAATGTGGAGCATGTCACTACTCCTGTCCGGCACTCGAAGTGAACGATCAGTATATCGGACCGGCTGCATTTGCTGCAGCATACCGTTTCAGTGCCGATGTACGTGACGAAGCGTCGGTTGAACGGCTTCATGTCGTCAACGAAGAGGCACAAGGGGTTTGGGACTGTGTCAAATGTATGGAGTGTGCTCAGGTTTGTCCTAAAGAGGTCAATCCGATCGAAAAAATCACTAAACTTCACAACATGGTCTTCGAAGCAGGGATCGCGAAAAACAATGTCGCTACTCGCCATGCGGTTGGCTTCGCCCACTCAATCGAAAAACACGGTTTACTCGACGAAGGAGAGTTAGTCCGTTATTCAGAGGGGAACATCGGTGTCCTTAAACATGTTCCGGTAGCACTCAAAATGTTTGCCAAAGGTAAAATCGTATTGCCATGGAATATGCCGAAAGCCGATAAACTCGATGAGATCAAGAAATTGATCAAAAGTTCATCAACCGTAAAGTTCTAGGGAGTACATAATGGAAAAATTAAAATACGCACTTTTTACCGGATGTACCGCAAAAGAGAGTACGCCGGAACAGATGATGTCAACACTCGCGGTAGCTAAAAAACTGGGGATCGAGTTGGTAGAACTCACCGAGGCTTCATGCTGCGGTGCTTCACACCTCCAAGATTACGACGATTTTCTCTCCCTCGTTCTCAATGCGCGTAATATCGCTTACGCTGAAAAACACGGTCTCACGATGGTGACGATCTGTAATACATGTCAGCTTAATACGGCGATGACCAAACACCGCCTTGATCACAATGCTGAGCTCAAAGCCAAAGTAAACGAAAAACTTGCCGAAGTGGGATTGGAGTACAAAGGGACTTCGCAAATCACCCATTTCCTCTACGCCATCATCGATGATTTCGGTTTGGATAAGATCAAAGAGATGGTAGTTAAACCACTTAGCCAATTCAACATCGCACCGTTTTACGGATGTCACAACATCCGTCCTTCAGAGCTTCAAAACGAAACGCATAAAAGCCCAGAAAGTGCCTATAAGCCTACTTCACTCGATGATCTTATCGTCGCGTGCGGCGGTGCAAGCGTCGATTACGAAGAGAAAAATAAATGTTGCGGTTTCCATGCCGAGCTTCAAGCGCCTCGTACCGCAGCCGTTTTGACGGGTAATGCCGTTGCGGGAGCTATGGATGCGAATGCCGACTGGATGGTCACGCCATGTCCGTTGTGTCATCTCAAACTCGATACTCAAACCCACCATGCTTCGGTTGCGATCGGACGAGAAGTATCTCTTCCGGTTCTCCATATGCAGCAAATGGTAGGATTGGCTCTTGGTTGCAGTGCCGAAGAGTTGGGTCTAAAACACCACGTTACCAAAGTGAATTTTATTTAAATATCCTATAACTGTCCCGTCTCTAACGATTCGGGACGATCTGCCTAAAAAACTTCTCTCACCTGATTTTTTCCATTTTGCTTTGCTTTGTACAGCGCTTCATCCGCTCGACTCATCATGGTATCAATATCAAATCCATTATTTTGGCAGGCGATCCCAATGCTGACGGTAATTTTTGTGTTCACTTTTTCCCGTTCCAAATGGGTCTCTTCAACCGCTCGGCGTATCCTTTCACACCGCTCAAAGGCTTGATCTTTTCCCAAAGGGAGCATCACGGCAAACTCTTCCCCTCCGATCCTCCCAAAAGGTTCTGTGTCGCGTATATGCTTCCTAATCGTTTGGGTTACCAACTTTAAAACACTATCTCCGATTGCGTGCCCATAGGTATCGTTGATTACTTTAAAATCATCAATATCAATCATCACCATGCAATATTCAGAAAAATTTTTTTCCAAATCGTTCACCTGATAAAAAAACTCCCTCCGATTCAATATTCCTGTGAGTTGATCAATTTGAGCCAAAGATTTAGCCTCTTCCAACGTCGATTCCAATAATTCAGAGTGATAGGTAGAGATAAATTCATAAAAAAAGGCGATCGAAAACGTCGAGAGGAGAGCCAAAAATTCCATCACACACACAACATGGGGGGTATCGGACGTGTGATGATAAATAAATAGGGCGCTGAAATAGGCAATAGCGTGAAAAGTTCCTAATCGTGTCCCTAGAAAAAAGAGCCCCCCAATCATAGCGGGGAAAAACCCATAGATCGTTATACTCCCAAGTTCGGTGCCAAAGAGGATAATCATCTGCGATACAAATACGTTGATAGCAAAAATCATGGTCGCTTTGTAGAATGTAATAATCTGTAGTCGAAGATACAAAAAGTTCATTACGATGAATAGAATACTCAAGAACATCATTGAGATGATAAAAGTATCGGATGGAAATGTAAGAAGGACTATCAGCGCTGCTGAAAACGCGAGCATCTGACTGAGAAAGAAAACGGTAATTTTCCCTTTGGAGTTTATGTGGGTATGGAGAACATCATCTCCTTGTTTCGGGCATAGAAAAGTGTAGATTTTTTGGGATAAAAAATTGAGCAGTCTGATCATCTGATCGAGCATTCTCTCCCCTTTTATCCCTTAAATAAGGCATTTGGAATAAGCCTATATCGTACTCCAATAAATCTTAATCGAATCTTACTGTTTTGGTCGGAACGCTTTTATAATCTCTTCGTTACATTCAAGATAAGGTCCTTCAATCAAATCGATACAATACGGCACAGCCGGAAATACTGCGTCCAAACATTCACGGATCGATTTGGGTTTTCCCGGTAGATTGATAATAAGGCTTTTACCCCGAATCCCCGCCGTCTGTCGTGAGA
The DNA here is from genome assembly GCA_964495485.1 of uncultured Sulfuricurvum sp. Lineage (GTDB taxonomy): Bacteria > Campylobacterota > Campylobacteria > Campylobacterales > Sulfurimonadaceae > Sulfuricurvum. The sequence continues at coordinate 251,605 of CAZBVJ010000001.1, read as the reverse complement.
GGATTGCCGTAGGGACGTATTTGAGACTCACCTGACGCATCAATTCTCCGAACCCCGGCATCATCTTCTCACATACATTCTCCGTCGCTTCAGGGGTAACATCGCGCTTTGCAGGACCCGTTCCCCCCGTCGTTACTACCAAACAGCATCCCTCACGGTCACACAACTCCATCATTGTCTCTTCAATTGTATCTTGGTTATCAGGGATACAGCGATAGACAATCTCGTGAGGGCTTTTGAGATAATCTTTCATCGTCTCTTGAATCGCAACCCCCGAAATATCCTCATAAATCCCCGCACTCGCGCGATCGGATGCAGTAATAACACCGATTTTGATTGTACTCATTCTGACTCCTGTAAAAAATGGTTTCCTCTTCGGATAGAAATAACGGTCGCATACGGGAGGAAAAACTCCCGCGCCCCCTCGACATCGATCACCTGATCTTCCAATCCCAAATAAACCTCTATACGTATCCCTTTGGATCGAATAGCCTCCATCAGCTCGGCTGTCCACTCATAATAGAGTAATTCGGATAACGCATCCGCACTGTTTTCCCCGAGCTGGATCGGAGATTTAGGAAGGGGAGCAAAACAGCTCGTGATGAAGTTTTCCAGATACCGTTCGCTATCTTTGAAATAGCCCGCCATCTGTAGGCGGCGAAAGGACTCTTTTTTGGTCTGGAAAAAAGCGGGTGAAAAGAGTTGAAGGGTATCGATCCGCTCATGTGAGCCTGCGGCATATTGAGCCGCTTTGATCGCACCGTAACTGAATCCGGCAACCGTAAAATCACTCACTTGAAGAAAAGGATCGAAAAAACACCGATCCTCCGCAAGGGAAAAACCGCTATAAAATTTCATTCATCGTTGCTTTGGCAAGAGCTTTGGATATTTGTTCATACTCATCCAAAATCGCTTCAAATTTGGAGAGTATTTTTTCGTTACGTTCCAACAGTGTCGTCATTTCATTCAACAACCGCTCGGAGAGTTTACTTTCATCTTCCGTATGAGGAAGAATGGCACTCCCCATCCCGTACTCATATATCATCGCATGGATCAGCGCTTTGGCAACACTCAGATCATGAGAAGCGTTGCTGGCGTGTTCGCCGAATTTGAGTTGCGATGCCGCCATACCTGCCAAATGGACACGGATATGGGCTTCAATCTCATGACGTAATTGCGGTTCGGCGGTTGGAGGGGTGATCGAATCGTTGGTCAAAGTAATTTTTTCATACGGCAAATCAAACCATGTCGCGGCAAACACTTTTCCCGCTTGGTATCGTACCTGATAACGGCGCTGTTCAGGACTAAGCATCGCTATTTTCTTTTTACCGAACATCACTTTATCTTTGACGGCGATGAAGTGTTCCAGCCTCACTTGAAACTCAGCTTGGCGCATACACAGCAATGCCGCTTCGTTCACCAATGCCGCCAATGAGGCACCGTTGAATCCTACCGTCATTTTCGCCACGTCGGTAATCGAAAGTTCATGCGGAATTTGACGGAGATATTTTTGTAAAATCGCTTCACGCTCGGATGCCGTCGGAAGCTCTACGAAAATACGGCGATCAAAGCGACCTGCCCGTAACAGTGCCGAATCCATCACATCGATGTTGTTGGTTGCGGCAATGACGACGATTCCGCTGGTCTCTTCAAATCCGTCCATTTCGGTCAGGAGTTGATTGAGCGTACCCTCACGCTCGTCATTACGCCCCCCTTCCCTTTTCTTTCCTACCGCATCGATCTCATCGATGAAAATAATGGCAGGAGCGTTCTTTTTGGCAGCGTTAAAAAGCTCACTTACCCGTTTTGCCCCCATACCCACATAAATCTGAACGAACGACGCGCCGCTTTGGTAAAAAAACGGCACATCCGCCTCGGCGGCAACCGCTTTGGCGATCATCGTTTTACCCACCCCCGGAGGGCCTACGAGCAACACCCCGCGCGGCATGCGGGCGCCAAAACTGTAATAACGCTTCGGATTACGCAAAAAGTCGATAATCTCTTCGAGTTCCTCTTTGACATCGGTAATCCCGCCGATATCGCTGAAGCGTACGGTTGATTTCACAACGGGGATTGTGCTGGTGGAAACTTCCGGTTCGGTAACCGGTGATGTTTTGACGGTAACCGGTGTCTCCACCGGAGCATCATCCTCAAAGCCGAGTTTACTCTTCCATGCCCAAAATCCGGCTCCGCCGATCATCGCAAAAAAGGCGAAAAACCATAACCACCCTTTCGAACTTTTTGGCTCAATCACCAAATTTTCAGTCAATTCGGGGGGAAGCTGAGAAGAGGTAATTTTAACCGTCCCCTCCTCTTTCGTCACAAAATAGGTGTAACCGTTATCACTGTAGGCTTTATCGATTTGGTTGTTTTGGATCAATTTTGACGCTTGAGCCAATGTCACCGTATCGGCATTGTCGCGCAAAAGGGCAAAAAGGAGAAGGAGGAGAATAATCCCCCCCGAAGCGATCAATATCAACTGGTTCCGGTTAAAATTTTGCCACGTTATGTTCATCATCCACCTCGTAATCTTCCAGTGAGATCCAGTTACCGATCAAATCTTCCTCCGATTCGATAAGCACTTTATTAAAAAACTGATCATACCCTGAAAAGTGTTTACCTTCCATCGATTCCACCAAAACCTCCAGAGGGGTACCTATCATCTTCTCTCGAAATAGACGGTTATTGGATTGGATCAGCGCATTCAATTCGCTCATCCGCTCTGATGAGAGGGTACCGTTTACCTCCGATTTCATCGTTGCACTCGGCGTTCCGTCACGTTTTGAGTAGGTAAAGGGGTGGATATGGGTCAGATGAAGATGTTTGATATTCTCCATAGCCTCACGCCATATCACATCACTCTCTCCGGGATGACCGACGATAAAATCGGTCCCCAGTGCAAATCCTCTCTCATGAAGCATCCCGAAAAGTTCGGCATCACTTTTATGACGATTGCGGCGGTTCATCAGACGAAGCATCTCATCAGAACTGTGCTGAATCGCGATATGAAGATGGCGTTCTAACCACGGCTCATCCAATATCTCCCTAAACGACTCGTTGATCTGAATCGGTTCAAGTGACCCGACACGGATACGTCGAACTCCGCGAATGAGAGACATTTTTTTCATCAATTCCGCAATATTACGCCCCTCCCCCTGACCGTAGCTTCCGACATTGGTTCCGGTCAAGACAAATTCGCCAAAACCGTTGCTCGCCAAGCGGGAAACCTGCTCTAGTATTTTGCCCTCATCCATACTCCGCGCATCACCCCGTACAAAGGGAATAATGCAGTAACTGCACCGAAAATTGCACCCCTCTTGGATTTTGATGAATGCGCGTGATTTGCCGATAAACTCTTCGACAATCGCATCATCGATGTAATTTAAATCTCCGATTTCATAGAACCTTGTTTCATTGGAGAGGAGCGTATTGATTTTCATCTTCTCCGATTGCCCGAAAACCCCCTGAATTTTTCCGCTCTCAAAGAGGCTCTCCCCTTTGGTATGAGCGCCGCATCCAGTCAAAAAGAGTTTTTTTCCCTGTTTGTCCATTTGGTTGACGTATCCGCGCACACTGACATCGGCTCCGTTAGTAACGGTACAGGAATTGACAATGACGATATCGGCTTCGCTCTCATTTTCAGTCACCTCATAATCGCGCAAAGCCCCCATCATCACCTGTGAATCAAACAGGTTGGTGCGGCACCCGAAAGTCTTGAAAAAAACTTTAGGCTTCATTCGGCAATCTCGGGCGGAGGAGATTTGGGAGGGATAGGAGCGGTATAAAACGTCTGCGTCGGATAGGCAATCGTAATATCGTGTTCGGCGTTGAACGCATCGATGATATCCCCTGAAATGGTCGAGCGCAAGGTGAGCGTCGCATAGGCGTTTGTGAGATACCACGCACTAATTTTCATCCCGTTGCTTTCGATAAAGTTGAAAACACGCGGTTCAACATTACTGTTTTTGAGACTGTATTTATCGCGCAGTTTATTGATCTGTTTTCGGGTGATATCGGTGTACCCTTTGGAATATTTGCGGCAAATCTCTTTGACGATATGGGTCGCTTTTTTATGGTTCGAATCAAACGTGATCGTAATATCGATCCCATCCCACACCGTTTTGAGTGATGCGTGGGAATAGTTGGCGATCATGGAGGTGAAAATATAGTTGTTCGGAACAAATACGATCCGTCCGGCACGTCGGTTGGTCGTCACTGTCGTAAGGGTAACGTCTTCCATGAGGGTAATACGTTGCATCGAGATATCCAAAACATCCCCGACATACTCCATCCCGTCTTTCATAAAACGTACACGATCTCCGACATGAATCGCTCCACCTACTACGATGACTAACCATCCGAGCAGTGACATAAACCAGTCGCGCATCGCAATCGCCAAACCGGCAGATGCAAATCCAAGTACGGTGGCAAAATATCCGACGTTATCAATGTAGCTGAACAACAAGATCAGAATAATAAGGGTAACATTCACGAACGTCACGATTTTGTTTGCCATATAAAAACGCTCATTATCGACAATATAGCGTTTGATCACCCGTTTGAACAAAAAGGATATTACAAATAAAACAACGACGATCATAGCGATATTGAGCATTTTGAAAAGCTGCTCTTTGATCTCTTTGTTAATCTTCGCTTCGGTCGATTCGATCCGTTTTTCATAAACGTCGGCAGTCGAAATCAACGTCTCTAGTGCAAGTTTAAACTTTTCGACCTGCAATAACGTCGCTTCGAGTTCTACTTCATAATCGATGGAGGGGTTAAGCCGAATCAGCTCTTTGTACAAAGCGACCTGACGTTCCAATAATGAAATGATCTCTTGGAGTTCTTCTTCCCGTAGCACATAATCTCGATATTGGCTGTTGAGCCGTTTGACGTAGGATATCCCCGTAACAATATCAAAAGGGTTGGTAATTTTAGGGGTCTCTCCCGCTTCATCGGGTTTGAGAAGTGATACGAACGGAGATGTCCCCTGTGCTTTGAGCAGCTCGATTTGGTCAGTAAGGACTTTTTGTTTGGCTTGAAGCGCCTCGATTTCGAGTTTGCGTTCTACCGTAGCTGAGCGGTTTTGAAGCTGTTCGATCCGGTATTTGACATCACGCAGACTTTTGCGCGACTCTTGGTACGCCATGTAGGAGTTGTAGCTTTTAAGCCAAATACTGTTGTCGCGGGAGAGCTCTTTTTGGATTTTGGAGAGTTCTTCCTGAGCATTCTGAATCTGAACCTCTTTTGGAAGTTCCAATGCTACCTCTTCGGGAAGTTTTTCCTCTTTTTGAGCACCGTTCAGGGATAAAACAGTAACAAAAAAGAGGAGAAAAAAGAGTTTAAATCGGCTCACGAACGACTCACTTCATATTTTGAGAGTATTGTTTTTACCGTTGCCGCATCGATACCGTCTGTTATTTCGACACCGCCGATTCCGCGTGGTAGTATGAAGGTGATACGGGTATCGCTGCTTTTTTTGTCCAAGAAAAAGGTCTCATAAAACTTTTCAACATCAGCGATCGGATAGACTAGTGGAAGATCGTATCGGGCTAAAACCGCTTTGACACGACTGGCTTCCTCCACACTCATATGTCCGGTAGCACACGCCAAATCGTTCGCCATCACCATACCCATTGCAACCGTCTCACCATGCAGATAGGTTTCGTATTTTGTCTCGTTTTCCATCACATGACCGAAGGTATGACCGTAATTAAGGGCGGCTCGAAGCCCCTGCTCTTTTTCATCCTCTTCAACGACTCTGGCTTTCGTCTCTACCGCCATTTTGATAGCGTACTGGAGGTTATCCCCTTCTCGTAAATCGTTTGTTTCTAGCCACTCGAAAAATTCACGGTTGAAGGTCACCGCCATTTTGAGTAGTTCGGCGACACCGGCACCAAACTCGCGCGGTGGTAATGTGGAGAGAAAAGAGGGATCGATATACACGGCACGAGGCTGATGAAATGCACCGATCAGGTTTTTACCGTAACGGTTGTTGACTCCGGTTTTCCCTCCGACACTTGAATCGACTTGAGCCAAAAGGGTTGTCGGAATCTGGATAAAATCGATGCCGCGGTTAAACACGCTCGCCGCGAAACCTCCCATATCACCGATTACCCCGCCGCCAAAAGCGATCAAAAGCGATTTACGGTTCAGCCTATGATCAAACATACGATCCAAAATAAACTCGATTGTCTCCATATTTTTGTACTGTTCCCCATCGGGAATCGTAATGATATAGACCTCTTTGGCTTTTAACCGTGAGAGAAGGGTATGCAGATGCAAACCCGAAACTTTCGGATTCGTCAAGATAGCCACTTTCCCCTCAAAAGAGAGTTCAGGAAGGGTACCGATATGGATTGGATAAGAGTCGTCAACAACACGTTTAAGATTGATAGAAATAGTCATAAAAAAACCTGATAAATGTAATTGCGTGGAGAATGATATATATTACACCAATCTCTCTTAATAAGGGTTAAATCTGTGTCGGGATGAAAAGCTGATGGTACCGTCCCAGCTTACGATAGAGCACTTCCGGATCGGTTGAAAAATAAGCGCTGAGAGGATTGATAAACATTTTTTCAGTAAACGGGAGAAGATGGAGAAAATTCTCCCGTTCACACAGAGATCGGATCGGATTCTCATCTTGTTTCGTGACGGTAATATTTTTGGAGAAAATGGCGGAGAGATTGTTAAAATGTTCTATCGCTTCGTCTTTGCTCCCCCCCTCTTCATTCGAATAGTCAATCAATTCCAAATTAAAGCCGAATTGGGACGAAACGTCAAAAATTGTCGTCGAGATATTTTCAATATGCCCCTCTTCACTGAGGATGACGACGCTCTCTTTGAGCGATGAAAAAGAGCGTTCTGCCAATTTCAGAACCGGTACGTTGCCGGAGTAGAGTTTTTTACGGATCGATTTGGATCCGAACGCGATATGCGATACTAAGAAGAGACCGATGTGATAGTGTTTGATATCATTAAGAATCAGCCCATCATCCGGATTGCCATCATAGCAGATGTCGATACTCACTCCCCCCCCAGCCGACGCTTTGATCATTCGCATCACATCGATATCTCCGGGATTGATCACTTTGATGATCAACGGTTGACGTAATTTTTTCTGAATATAGATACTTCGTCGCACAAGCGCCATAATAGAGGAGGCTTTTTCGATACTCATATCGATATAGAGGTAGATTTTTGATCCGAACGGTGCCGGAAATTGCCCGAGTTCACGTTTGATCGCCCGATAGATGGAACGGAGTACCGCCGGATCACCCACCAATACCAAGGTATCGTTAGGTTGAATCATTTTATTGTCGCTGGGGATAATGAGAGAGCGATTACGATAAATAGCGGCAATTTTCCAGTTTTTTTGCTCGATTGATCCGATATGACGGTAGACGAATGAGCTTCCGAACGGAACGATAACCTCCATTATTTCACCCGAACCCAATCCGATATTTTTGGCTAAAACGGGGATATTTGGGAGGTAGTCGATGAGATTCGCCGCAATCAGCTCTTGTACATTGACCCATTCAATATCATCATCAGGACTTTGTGAATGCCATAAATCCAAAGCGATAATACGGATTCCAGGTTTATATGAGCGGATATTTTTAATCGTGTAGTCCAAATCACTTTGGTTTTCCATTGCCAAAATGACCTGCCAAAAGTCCATTTTCAAAAGATTGGCAATTTTGTAAAAACTGGTAGGATCGAATTGAAAAAATTTAAATCGTGCGGGATTGTACCCCTCAAAACGACATTCACGCGTATGAACGACATAATAAAGGTTTTCGCTCGTATAGGTACCGATAACACGTTCGATATAGTGTTCTCCGATAGCTCCGTCGCTGACGATCAATATCTTTTTCATTCGGTTATAGACTTCTTATTGTTCTCATTTAAAGGTGAGATTGTACCACAATAAAAACGATCTAAAATTAAGGAAAACCGATGTGTAGCGATGTTTGTTTTAATGATATTGTGATACAATCTTTATAGACTGTGGTTGATTTTCCGTGCAAGGGGTGCCTATGCGGCTAGATGCTAAAAAATTTTTTCTTGCGTTTTTCTTTTTTATCGGAACTCTTATTGGATTAGCCTACTACCATTTCGAGCGGGAACAGACCCAAATTAACCATACTATCAACTCAAATTTACTTCGGGCGGTTGAATCGGCTCAAATTATCATCGGAGATGGCTATCAATCACGTATTTTCACTACTCCTCCGACACCCGAAGAAGATACGCAAACCATCAAAGCACTCTCAAAACTTGCCGAAGCTCAAGGGGTAAAATATGTCTATTCCCTCGTGCAGGACAAAGAGGGGAAACTCCGTTTTACCTCCAGCAGCGCTCAACATTATGAACTCATCAGCGGTCAAAACCTAACCCGTTTTTATGATATTTATCCCCATAATCAAGAGATGATTCAAGCCCTTCAAACCAATAAAATCACATGGGATCTGAAAGAACAAACCGACCAGTGGGGAAAATTCCGAAGCGTATTTGTCCCCAAAACCACCTCTAATGGAGTACGCTACATTATCGGAGCCGATATTGAAGTGGAATCGGTCCAAAAACTCTCCAATGCCGCCGCTTTTAAGGCGATTGGAACCTCATTGGTAATCTTTCTAGGGGCATTGCCGTTTTTGCTCATCTATCGAAATACCTTGATGGGGACAGCCGATTTTTTACGTTCCAAAGTCCGTTCCGCTACCGATGAGTTACGTGAAGTCAACGAAATATTAGAACATAAAGTTGAAGAAAAAACGAAACAACTCATCTCCCAAAGTTTTGAAGACGCCCTCACCTCGCTCCCCAACCGTCATCGCCTCCAATACGATATGGATCGAAATAGCTATTCAACCCTGATGATTTTAAATCTCCACAACTTTCGCGAAATCAACGATTTTTTCGGATTTGCGATCGGGGATGATTTAATCCGTCAGATGGGGAATTGGCTCAAAGCGCTCGATCTCAATCCGTATCGATTGAGCGGTGATGAATTCGCTATTTTATTCACTGAAGAGTTAACTCATGAGATGCTCGAAACGCTAGCTCAGCGTATTCTAAACCGTCTTAGTGATCACCCTTTTTCTGTTGGGGAAGAGAGTGTGGCATTGAGTGTCACCATCGGGATTGATATCGGTCCGAACATCTCGCTTTCTCATGCTGATATCGCACTTCATCAAGCCAAAGAGCACCCTTCCCATATCGCTTTTTACGATCAAGATTCCCATATAGAAGATCAGTTCAAAGCGAACATTGCACTCACATCCACCATCCATAACGCTCTCAATGCCGGACGAATTATCTGTTTTTATCAACCTATCGTATCGTTGCAAACCGGACGGATCGAAAAGTTTGAGACGTTAGTACGGATGATCGACGAATCGGCGAATATTATCCCTCCACTCGATTTTCTCAAAACAGCTCAAAAAACACGACTTTATCCTCAAATTACCCGTACGGTTATTGAACACGCCTGTCATACGTTTAAAAACCGTAATGAAGAGTTCTCCGTCAATCTCTCTATCCGTGATATTTTAGATCACAGTACCGTCCGATTTATCGAAGAGATGATTATCGAGACCGACACCGCTCACCGCATCGTCTTTGAGATACTCGAATCTGAAGGGATCGATAATTTTGACGCCGTCATCGGTTTTATCCAAAAAATGAAAAATCTGGGGGCCAAAATTGCGATTGACGATTACGGTACCGGCTATTCGAGTTTGGAGAATATTCTCCGGCTCGATGTAGACTATCTCAAAATTGACGGTTCATTGATACGGGATATGAACGATAATCCGAAATATGCGATTGTCGTCCAACACATCGCCGATTTTGCTTCCAAGCTGGGGATTAAAACGATTGCCGAATTTGTCCATTCCGAAGAGATTTTCGAACACGCCAAAGTAATCGGAATTACCTATTCCCAAGGATACTATACCGGTAAACCCGCACCGATAACCCTGTAACTAATGTTACACACTTTTCGAGCAAAGCCCGAAAAGTGGCAAGGACTAAAGTCCTTTGCAATCCCCTGAAGCTACCCGCATCTTCCAAATGCGGGAGAAAATCAACCTATTCTACAATAAAATTTTTTCCTGTCCGATCCGATAGAGGGCAAAATCGTATTTCAGCGGATCAGCAGGATCAAATCTTTTGAGCGTTTCGGTGAGTTCCAAAGCGGCTCTCATATCACACTGTTTACGGTCCAAAAGCCCCAAACGTCGTGAAACGCTAAACGTGTGAGTATCCAGCGGCATGATCAAATTACTTGGATCGATACCGCGCCATAATCCCATATCAAGTTCATCACGGCGCACCATCCAGCGCAAATACATCATCCACCGCTTCATTGCCGATGCTTTGGCAACGGACGAAATCGGTTTTCCGATCAGAAATTCGTACCCTTTTGAGCGGTAGGGATTGAGATCATACAGAGCTTCGATCAAATAGGTGAGCCCTCCGATCACTCCACCGTTTTGGTCTCCTGCCATAAAAACCGTTTCGGCTCCACCGATATTTTTGAGGGCTTGTAACGTCAAAAACCATTGGAGAATGTCTTCGGAACTTTGAAACCGATAGTATTTCCCCTCCAGAGCTCGACGCAGTTCACACTCATCACTACAAAGCTCTATAGACTCTAACGAGGCTAAAAACGCAACAATCGCTTTGGCGCTTCCGTAGGCAAAGAGCGCACACGTTAGGGCAAAATGTTGATCCATCTTACGGCGGGCGATCATCAGCGGATCGGGACGCTCTTCACATAACTCATCGGCCGAGTTGCGAGCTTCGACATGAGCGTTGAGATACGCTTTGATCTCTTTCACTATCGTCCTAAAAGATAGAGTTGTTTACGTTCACTCGATCCGGCGATATTGAGCTGTTTACGGTATTTAGCAATGGTACGGCGCACCATCGTAATCTTGAATTTGTCTTGAATCATCTCAAGCAGTTTCATATCACTGAGAGGTTTTTTATGCGATTCGTTTTTCACCAATTCGGCGACATACTCTTTGATCGCGGCATTGGAGACATCTTCATCAATCGCCGTCGTGAAAAAATCTTTCATCGGATAGATCCCCCGATCACACGCGATGTATTTGTTCGCAATCGCGCGGGAAATAGTCGAGGGGTTATGACCGAACTCATCGGCGAGTGTTTTGAGTGTCAACGGTTTGATCGCACCGCCGATAAAAAAATCGTACTGGTATTCGACAATCATCAATCCCACTTTATAGAGGGTCGCTTTGCGCATCTCCAACGCATCCACCAAACTTTTCGCCTCTTTGAGTTTATCTCTCACAAACGAATGATCGACTCCGTATGAGGTATCGATGGTAATAGAGGGGTAATATTGATCATTGAGTTTGACCTCGATCCCCTCTTCGGGATCGTTAAAAATCATCAAATCAGGGACGATCTGCTGTGAGTCTTCGAGATAATCGATCGCGGGCGGGTTTTTAAAACTCCCGATCACTTTCATCGCCTCATCAAACGCCCCCTCTTTACGGTAACGCCCCAGTTCATCGAGATGCTCAATCATCTCACGTGCAAGTGTATACCCCTCATCACTGATCGAAGCAGATTCAAGCTGAAACAAAAACGATTCGGAAACATTGCGTGCCCCTATCCCGATCGGCTCGATGTGGATAAAACGGAGGCGGATTTTTTCGAATTGATCGATCAAAATCCCATTTTGAGCACAAAAAGTTTCTGAATCCCCCTCATAATACCCCCCCTCATCGAGGTTTTCAATTACAAAGCGGGCAATTTTTTGAGAGATCGGGGTCGGGAACAGTGAGCTATCTATTTGCTCTTCAAGCACCTCATAAAGACTATGCCGTTGAACCGTCAGCGCTTCGATCGCTTGGGAGTGAGAGTTTTGGACATAGCCGTACTGAATTTTTTTCGGAATTTTCGACTCAAAAGACTCTTCATAGCCCGATTTGACGTCGATGAGAGGGTTCCCCTCCACAAACGGAGACATCGCTTCACCCAAATCACTCAAGCTCGATTGTAAAATCGGCAGCCAGTTACGGAGAGTATTGGAGAGCTTGTTTTTGAGCTCGACGCTTGTTTTGACCCGTAGCATGAGTGATCAGAACTTAAACGATTCACCGAGATAATGCTGACGGACATCGGCATTATGGGCAATCTCATCACTGCTTCCGCTTGCGAGGAGCTGACCACTCTTGATAACATAGGCACGATCACACACCGCTAATGTCTCACGAACGTTATGATCGGTAATCAAAACGCCGATACCATACTCAACCAACTGAGAGATAACGCTTTGAATATCCATTACGGCGATTGGGTCAACCCCCGCAAACGGCTCATCGAGAAGTAAAAAACGGGGTTTATTGACGAGCGCGCGTGCGATTTCAGCACGGCGGCGCTCCCCGCCCGAGAGGTTGATCCCGCGCCGATTACGGATCGGTTCGATGTTAAACATCTCCAACAGCTCCTCTATCCGCTGTTCCGCCATCTCTTTAGAGAGCTTACCTGCCTGTGCGGCGATAATCAAATTCTCTTCAACCGTGAGATCTTTAAAGATTGAGGCTTCCTGTGGCAGATATCCGATCCCCATACGTGAACGTTGATGAAGCGGCAAATCGGATACATCCTCGCCGTCGATGTAAACTTTCCCCCCTGTCGCCTCGATCAAACCGCAAATCATATAAAACGTCGTGGTTTTTCCTGCGCCGTTGGGTCCCAAAAGCCCTACAACCTCACCGGTACGAAGCTCCATACTGATTCCACGTACAATCTCATGATTTTTGATGGTTTTGATCAGATGATCCACTTTTAATTCATGCACGTTGCACCTCATAGCATCGCGAATTTTCATCGCATTTGGTAATTTTTAGGATAACGGTTTCAATTCCGGAGCGTTTGAGCAGATCAATGAGCGATTCATCCCCCCACTCTATCAGATGATACCCCTCATGTTCCAACTCTTCGATCATCCCTAAACTCAAAAACTTTTCAAATCCGTAGTTATAGAGATCGTAATGGTAAAGCTTTTCACCGTAACGCTGCTGAAGCGAAAACGTCGGAGACGTCACCGCTTCGTCCAAACCGAGATAACGGGCGAAGTTTTGGGTCAATGTCGTTTTACCGCTTGCCAAATCCCCCTGCAATACAACCACACCCCCATGTGGAAGTTCCGTTACAATCGTCTCGCACAATACCGACAAATCCTCAAGCGCCAATTTCATCATAGCTTGGAAGAGACCGAAACGATGTGTTGGAGTTTTTCGGCGGCTTTACCGCTACGCAAGGTATCACGGGCAATCTCCAATCCCTCTTGAGCATCTCGTGCCATCCCCTCAGCTAGCAACGCATAGGCTGCGTTGATGAGCACCATATCTCTTTGCGCATCGGTGGCACGGTTATTTAATATATCAGTGAGAATTTTGCCGTTTTGTTCCGCTTCCCCGCCCAAAATAGCTTCAAACGGCGCTTTTTTGATCCCCAGCATCTGCGGATCAATCTCAAAATAATCAATCACACCGTTTTTCAAATATCCCGCATAGGTGATATCGCTGATGCTGATCTCATCCATTTTCTCGCGCGAACTCACCACAATCGCCGATTGCATCCCGAGCTCACGCGCCGCTTCCGCCATTTTCGGGACAAACACCTCATCAAAAACCCCAAGGAGGATTTTGGAAAGTCCTACCGGATTGGTGAGGGGTCCGAGGATATTAAAGATTGTTTTTTCAGGGATCGATCGGCGGATCGGCATGATAAATTTCATCGCGGGGTGGTGGTACTGAGCGAACAAAAAGGTAAATCCGCACTCTTGGAGCAACGTCGAGCTTTGTTCCGGTGTGAGATCGAGTTTAACACCTAGATATTCGAGAACATCCGCACTCCCCGATTTTGAGGTGATGGATCGGTTGCCGTGTTTGGCGACATAGGCACCCGATGCGGCGAGAACGAGGGCGACGGTGGAGCTGACATTGAAACTGCCGCTTTTGTCTCCCCCCGTCCCCACGACGTCGATCAGTTTGGGTTTAAGCTCTGTTGGCACTTCGAGGATAATCGAATGACTCCGCATCACATCGGCGGCTGTAGCGATCATCTCTGAGGGTGTCGTTTCATTGAGCGGCAAAGAGACCAAAAACTCCCGCATCTCTTCATCGCTCATGCGATGGTTGAAAAGATTTTCGAAATCGGTGCGGGAGGCGGTCATAAAAGTTCCTTGACATAGAGGTTTTGTTGCGATTTTGGGGTTGATTTGAGTGTCGGAATAGCGAGCACTTCGTAGCGCATCTGTTTTTCGAGGTAAACGAGGGTAATGATGTCACCGATCGCGACATTTTTGGAGGGTTTTACCGCTTTGCCGTTAATGTATACGACACCTTCGCCGATCATATCCTGAGCGACGGCACGGCGTTTGGTCAGATTGACCGCATTGAGAAATTTATCGATACGCAAAGAGGTTCCGTAGTATTGAGTTTGAAGTGTTTATTGTAGGGAATTGAAACTAAAAGAGAGGTAAGAGCGCAAAAATTGTTCCACATATGAGCTGACATAAAAAAGATCATTTTTCTCATCTGTGGCTTTTGTTAAGGATACTCGCTCGTTATTCATGTATAATTTACAATAAATTGACAAAAGATCTTCCTACTATTAAGGGCTTAAGTTGAGTGATAATATTATATGCAAGTGTGAAGAAGTTGTTTTAACCCCTAATGAATACAATAAAATACTTGAGCTGCAGCAGAGTATTTTTGAGCTTTTAACCGTCGGTAAAAATGAACAAGAGGTTCTTACCAAATTATGTGAGATGGCAGAAAAAATGCTTCCGAATTCTGTAGCTTCCGTTATGATACTTGATCCAAATACTAAACTCATGAATGTTATATGCGCCCCTTCCATACCCCAAGTAGGGCATGATGCACTTCAAGGGCTAAAACCTGGTCCAGGAGGCGGTTCATGCGGAAATGCAGTTTTTCATAATGAAGCCCAATACGTCCAAGATACCAAAACAGATGTCAGATGGACCGATATACGCCAAATTGCCTATGACTTTAACTTATGCTCGTGCTGGTCGATGCCAATTCGCAACCAATTTAAAGATGCGGTTGGAAGTTTTGCCCTCAGTTCCTTCGAACACCGCGCACCTTCGGATTTTCACAAACGCTTGCTTGAAATCTGCGCTTTTATCGCCAATATGGTATTAAAACGTTCGGAATACGAAGATCAAATTGATATGCATCAAGAAAAATTGCTCACATTAGCATATTATGATCAACTCACCAATCTGCCGAATCGACAAAAAATCAGTTCTGATATGTCTGAAAAAACACCAAAAGCATGTGTCATATTTAATGTCGATGATTTTAAAGAGATTAACGATTTTTTCGGTATAGATGCGGGAGACACCATCTTACAAGAGATCGGGAAATGGTTTAATGAAATGAATTTTTCCCCTTATCGTACGGGAGGAGATGAATTTGCGATCCTCTTTTATGAAGATTTGACATGGAAAACTCTCAAACACCGAATTGTCACATTGATGTCATTGTTTGAAGAGAAAGTATTTATTATCGCTAATGAAGTTCTAAATTTACGGATGACTGTCGGGGCTGCAATCGGTGAGGGAAAACTGCTCACTCGTGCCGATATTGCTTTGCATAGAGCCAAAGAGAAAAAAATTCCTATTGCTTTATACGAACAGCATGAAAATATTGAAGAGACTTACCGAACTAATATCGCGATGACGGCAACCGTACGTAAAGCATTGGCGAATCAGCGAATCATTTGCTACTATCAACCGGTCGTCAACCTCGTTACCGGTAATATTGATAAATACGAAACCCTTGTCCGTATGATCGACGAGCAAGACAATCTTGTTCCCCCTATGGAGTTTTTACCTATCGCCAAAAAAACAAAGCTCTATCCCCAAATTACACGAGAAGTTGTTTATCAAGCATGCACCCTCTTTGCCAATCGTAGTGAACAGTTTTCCATCAACCTCTCCGATAGCGACATCCGTGATCCCCATACCGTTCAAGAAATCATTAACACAATCATCCAAACGGAAACCGCCTCACGGGTTGTATTTGAAATTTTGGAATCCGAGGGGATCGAAAATTATGATGAAGTAGTACGATTTATCACGCAAGTAAAAACACTAGGTGCCAAAATTGCTATCGATGATTTCGGAACCGGCTATTCAAATTTTGAGAATATCCTCAAGCTTGGGGTCGACTATATCAAAATCGACGGTTCCCTCATCCGTGGAATCAGCGATAACGAACGCCATAGAATCATCATCGACACTATTATCGATTTTGCCAAAAAAATCGGCGCCAAGACGATCGCCGAATTCGTCAGTGACGAAACTATATATTCAGCTGTCAAAGAACACGGTATCGATTTTTCCCAAGGATATTACACCGGAAAACCCGAACCGCTTAGCTAAACGGGAATCGGATTAACTCCCAAACCCGCTTTTAAAATTGTCTTTGGCAACCACGATCTGTTTTTGTTTCTCTTTGCGTGCCGTATCTTTTTCCACAAAGATTTTTTCGCGTGTCTGCGGATCCATCTCAGTGTAGTACATCACCGCCGAGTAGGTTCCGGGTGTTGGGGTGAACACCTGAGCCTGTTCAGGATTCATCTTCAGCTCTTCGCTCGTAAAACGTTTCAGATCGTGCATATCTTTCTCGGTGCATCCCGGATGGGCGGCAATGAGATAGTAGGTTAGAAACTGCTTTTTCCCCTCTTCTTTGTTCAATTTATCATAGAGCTTTTTAAAATCGACAAGGGTCTGTTTCCCCGGCTTGTTCATCAGATGGAGCACATGATCGGAGGTGTGTTCGGGGGCGACTTTCATCTGACCGGAAATGTGGTGTTTAACCATCTCTTTGAGATACTCGTACCCTTGGCGTTTGTCCTCGTTGATGAGATCATAACGTACCCCCGAAGCGACAAATGCTTTTTTGATCCCCCGCACTTCGCGCAAACGACGGAGGAGATTGATAACACGGGTGTGATCCACCTTCATCGATTTGCACAGATGGGTATCATCGACACACCGCTGATGATCACAGGTGCCGTGTTTGAGCTTTTTAGAGCACTCATACCCATACATGTTTGCCGTTGGACCTCCGACGTCGCTGATGATCCCTTTGAAATCTTTGTACTCCGTGAACTGCGTTGCTTCTTTGAGGATTGATTCCTCACTACGGGTGCGAATAGTACGCCCCTGATGAACACCGATGGCACAGAAATTACACTCTCCCCAACACCCCTGATGGGTCATTATCGAGAATTTGATCGTCTCCAGACATTTGACCGCACCTTTGGGACGGTGATACGGGTGGAGTTCTCGGGTAAAGGGCAATGCACTCACCGCGTCCATCTCATTTTCATCCAGATAATCGGCAGGGGGGTTTTGGATCGCGTAGCGCCCGTCCACCTCTTGACAAAGCCCTTTGGCAGAGATAGGGTCGTTATTGTCATAAAACGCATCAAAGAGATCGATATAACGCTCTTTATTGTCCAAACACTCCTGATGCGAAGGAAGTTTCAGATAATCCTCGACAGCCGTTTTTGAAATATAACAGAGTCCACGGATGTCGTGCGGTGATTCACCGTGTGCTAACCGTTTTGGTAATTCGATGATGGCACCCTCTCCCATCCCATAGATCAGATAATCGGCTTTGGAATCAAAGAGAATCGGTTTGCGCAGTTTGTTCGTCCAGTAGTCATAATGTGTGACACGGCGCAAGCTCGCTTCGATCCCCCCCAGCACAATCGGGACGGTATTTTTGAAATGTTTGCGAATTAGGTTCGTATAGACGAGCGTCGCACGATCGGGTCGAGCGTTATTGACCCCTCCGGGGGTATAGTCGTCGCTTTTACGGAATTTTTTGGTGGCAGTGTAGTTGGAAACCATCGAATCGACACTCCCACCGCTTACCCCCCAAAAGAGTTTCGGTTCCCCCAAACGCATCACATCATCGGTGGTGATATCGGGCTGACCGATAATCCCAACACGATACCCCTCACGCTCCAAAATTCGTCCCACTACCGCCACGCCGATAAACGGTGAATCGATATAGGCATCACCGGAGATGAGGATCACGTCGCACGCATCCCATCCCCGTGCATCCATTTCGGCACGGGTTGTAGGTAGATATCGCAAGGTTTCAGGAGTTACTTTCATAACGCGATTGTACGGTGAGGAGTCTTACAAAGAGGTTCAACCTACGTTATAATCCTCAAATGGAAAATAATCTAAATCAAGAGATCATCGAGCATCTCATGCACCCGCGCAATTACGGCCCGCTCGAAAACCCCACCGGCGTAGGGGTTGGCCACAGTGAAAAGACCGGTGAGTTTGTCATTTTTTACATCGAAACCGAAGGTGATCTTCTCAAAAATGTCGGTTACGCTACCAACGGCTGTCACGATACGGTGGTTCTGGGATCAATGTTCACCGAAATGATCAAGGGTGCCGATCTAAACTACGCCGGAGCCGCTGCCGAAAAGTTGCGGGAACGGGTAGCCGAAGGGCCTCAAAAACAACAAGCCTGCGCTCATATGGTTCTTAGCGCGTTCGATGCGGCACAAATACACGAACAACAAAAGCGTGAAGGGACCGCCGAAGAGCTGTTTGCTATTGAAATCGGAATGGAATGTGAGGTGGAGCAATGATAGAGACAACCCTTTTTCGACGGAAACATCAACTTTGGCTTAGAATGGCGTTTGTCTCGTTTTCGGTGGATGATCCATGGGTCAAAAACCGTCTCTATGAATTTTCCCAAATCGAATTTCGCCATCTCAAATGGCTGGCTCAGTCACTGTATGAAAGCAACATCCCCTATGACTACGAACGAGACCCCAAATTTAACTGTGAGGGCGAATCGTTTTTTTCCTTGATTCAGATGACGATCAATGAGATGAAGGCTCTTCATCTACTCTATCAAGATACGCCTCTCTACGAGCGGATGAAACACGATGAAGAGTATATGTTGGGGACACTCCAGGCGTATCTGCAAAAACTCTCCCTTGACGAACCCCTTAGTGCATTCAACCGTTCACGTCATTGGGAGGATGCCCTCCTCTCTCCAGCCGAAATTGACGCCCTCACCCTCTTTTTGTTCGAAGAGCTGTATAAAGAGTACGAACTCATTATGATCTATTTCTACCGGCAAATTCGTTCATCTACCCCCTCTCAAGTGACCCATTTCCAAGATTTGATCGATGAATCGCACTTTCATCTCCGATCTTTCGGTGAGATGATGGCAAAACTAGGGATATTGGCACTCCCAAGAGTGCTCCATCCCCGCACCTATAACATCACCGATATGGAAAAATTTCTCAGAGATGGAATCCTCGAAGAGGAGAATGCCAAAGAGGAGTGCCGCAAACTCTCCGGTGCTATCAACGATGAAAAACTATCGCGCTTTTTTGAATTTATCAATTTTCAAGAGAGCTACCATATTGAAATCATGAAAAAACTATTGAAGGAGATTTGATGGAAGAGCAAGGGAATATTTTTATATTATTAGCGGTTGTAGCCGTATTCGCATTTGTATTAACACGCAAGAAATAAAAATACTTTACGTCATACCCGCGTAGGCGGGTATCCAGCTAGATTCATCCTACGGGCACTTCGCCCGTCTTGACGGGAATGACAAAAACTACTGTAGTAATGCAACCGGAGCGATATGAGTCCCTTGGAATCGATCGATTCCGAGCGCTTTGAGGTTGTCTACTTCTTTAGCCTCTTCGATATTGATCGCGACGATTGAAATCCCCAAACTTCGAATCAGATTGTTAAAACTCTCTCTGCTTTTCCCCGTATCACGGTCAAACATCATATCCTGCAAATAGGCGCTATTGGCCTTGATATAGTCCGGACGGATTGCTTGGAGATATTGCGCACCGCTCTCAGGAATCGTAAAATGGTCAATCCCGAAACGGTAACCGAACATTTTGATCATTGAACTGAGCGACGAAACGGCTTCAAGCTCATGTAACGCCACCGTATTGCTCACCTCAAACCATAGAATCAAATCATTTTGACGATGAAAATGTTCTAACTGTGTTCTCAACCACTGGATATTGACATATTTTTTAACAAAATCGGCACTGAGATTTACCGCTAAAGGGGTAACCGGGTTGTGATCTTTGATATGTTTGAATACTTTTTCGATCATATAACGATCCAGTGTATCGATCAGTCCGAGCGACGTTGCAACAGGGATAAAATACCCCGCTGAATGGATCACCCCGTCACGATCGAGAAGGCGTAAGAAAATCTCTTCATGCAAGATACTCAAACTCTCACCCCGTTGTTCCACAGCACTTTGGAACGCCAAAAGCATTCGGGATTCATCCAAACTTTTGAGAAGTTCAGTTCTCCACTCTTCACGACCCAATACCAGCGAATCATCATTTTCGCGGCTACAATCGATCATAAAGTTTCCGCGTGTTTTGGCTTGGGTTACCGCATGGTCTGCCCGTGAAAAGAGTGTTTTGAGGCTATCTTTTTCGGTGTAATACCCAATACCGCAGCCGATAATGAAATACTCACCAAGCTCTTTATCGATCGCGTCAACCCCCTCGCGCAAATGGGAGATGATCGTTTCGACTTGATGCTTTACAGAAGCCATTTCCGATGCGGGAATCGCAGCGAAAAAATCGGATTCATTGAGGCGTGCGATCAATGTATGCCCAAAAATCCCTAATTGGGTATTGAGTTCGTCCGCTACGAGATTGATGATTTTACTGTAGCGTTCATACCCTTTTTCCCGTTTGAGCCGATCCAATTCATCCAAACTCATCATGACAAAAATACCCGATGACAAAGAGGCGTCCGATTGAAGATAATCGGGCAACTTTGCGGTTAAATAACGACGGTTATAGAGTTTCGTTTCGCTGTCTTTGTACAAAAGTTCATGGTAACGGCGGAGCGTTTCGTTTTCCCGATCAAAAATATCTTTAACTTTTGCTACCATCGCGTTCATTGCCGTTGTTACAGAACGAAACTCGGTCGTAAACGGTATGGTTTTTTCGATGATAAATTCATTATCGATGATGGCAATCGCTTGATCACGAATCCGTTTGAGCGATTTGAGGCTGAGTTTGAGCAATCCGTAAAGGGTCACAAAGACAATCAACCCAATGAGCAAAAAAGTTTGAACCAAATCGATAAATGTCGAATAAAGCTGACGATACGCATGCCCCGTGTGCCCGCTCACTTCCAATGTCCCAAAACGGCTCCATCCCATCATAATATCACTGGTAGCACTCGCATTCTGGATCGGTACGTTGCGGATAAACCATTCGGGAACATCACTGACACGTACATCGCTCTCGCGATTATAGACCTCTTTCCCCTCGATGTCGACCAATCGGATACGCTGATAATATCCGCTGTCATAGATCGCATTGATCATGGTCTCCATACTCGACGTATCAGAGGGATCAGCCACTTTGGAAAGAGATAGTCCCAGAGAGTGTGCCGTATTTTTGGCATCGGTATAGAGTTGGTTTTGGACAAATTCGGTCGCTGATTTGAAATTCAGCAGCATTACCGAGATCAATATCACCCCTAAAAAGAGGGTTAGCATTATCACCAACTGTTTAAATAGACTCATATCTAATCCTTTTGTCGTGTTATAACAAGCTCGTCCCAGGGACGCTTTTGTCGGGTTGATGCGGGAACCATTTTCCCGATTTGCGCTTGTTTGGCGTTAAAAAGCTCATCTCCGCTAAAGCTGTATATCGGGATCAAATCATCCCTAACGCTAGCCGGGAGAATTTTGAAATTGTAGTTGTCCAAAACCAAGGGTATTGATTTCGGTGTTTCATAGTAGGTGAGTACCAAATGCGCCGTTTTATAGCGGATCGATTTGGCATAGGTCATATAGAGTTTCGATGTCGGAACACCGAGCTCTTTGAGGGTAAAGTATTTGGCGATAACATAGTCCTCGCAATCGGCACGGTCTTTGCCGATAAACTCATACCGCGTCGCCCAATAGTCGCTCTCCCCCCATGTCGTTTTATCCGAGGCATACGGGGTTTGATTGAAAAAATCGTTCACTTTTTCCATTTTTCCCATATCGTCCAAATCACGTGCTTCATTCATCATCTGCACGAGATAAAAAGCCCTTTTTTTCGCAATCGGTCCGTATTCGCGTTCGATCTTATCCATGAAAGCTTTGGCAATAGAAAATTCCGGGGAGCTAATGAGGATGGCGGCAACCGCCGCCAAAATGAAGAAAAGAGCAACCGTTTTTTTCATGCTCTAATTGTAGCGTAATTAAATGGTATCAGTGATAGCTTGTTCGACTTTTACGACAACAGTACTGTCCGTACTATTCGTATAAACATCAAATGTATGGCTTGCACCATTGACGGTTTCCGTTACCGCTGTTGTCCCTTTGCTCCATCCGTTATTGTTTAGGAAATCGACAGTATCACTACTGTCACCGAGAATATAAAGATCATTATTGCTATCGGTCATATCAATCACATCTTGTAATGAGAGATTTGTTAATGAATGATCATTATTTGCACCATTGCTACCCAAATCAATCACTTCGATATTTCGAATTGCCATATTTGCCGACGTATTTAATGCATTAAAATTGATCGCTGAACCATCCATGCTCAAAATAAGCGTATCAAATCCAGTTCCACCATCGATTGCATTGGCTGCATAATCATACGAAGTATTCATAGATGTCCCGGATGTTTGAACATCACTGATCAATGTATCATTTCCTGCTCCGCCGTTCAATACATCTACTCCAGCACCGCCATCGAGTTTATCGTTGCCGTCACCGCCATTGAGTGTATCATTTCCTGCTCCACCGGATAACCAATCATTACCTGCATTACCATTGATCGTATCATTACCGGCAAGTCCGCTGATAATTTCATCCGAAGCGGTACCGGTAATGGTTGTTCCGGCACTTGTTCCATTAATTTCATTGGTTCCGACATCACGTGTAACATTCAATGTAATGGTTCCACTACTACTGTCACCGTCATTATCAATCAATGTAAATCCGAATACTTCCGTAATGGTTCCACTCATACTGACCGGAGGAGTATAGGAGTAATTCCCACTGTCCAAATCAATGACGTATAATCCGCCTTGTTCAGTCGTAATACTAAGCGTATGTGTAGTCGTATCAAAAGTATACGTACTACCTCCTGTACCCGAAGTAGTGATCGTATTTGCTGTCGGGTTCCAAACAAAGTTTTTCACATCGCCAACCGGTCCAACCGCAACAGCACCTACATAACCTCCATCAGCTCCAACAGCTCCAGGAGTTGCACTGGTTAGAACATTCCCCGTAGTAATCGGATCTACCGTCGCTTGAAGAACCGTTGCCAAATTAGCCACATCAGGAACCATAATAGTCAATGAATTCGAATCGGTTCCTGTACGTCCATCGAACGCAATCGGATCGAGATATACTGAATCTGCTGCCGTCAAACCACTACCAATTCCCAGTGCAAAAGCTTTGATACTATTGGTGGTTAAGAATGTTTCCCAAGTCGTCTCTTCCGTTGCTTGGATACCAGAATCAGTGGTAGTATTTGTACTCAAACCAGCACCTATACTATTAGTTAATGTCGCTGTATTATCATCACTTTCATTCGGCTGACCATCAGAGATAAAGTAGGCAACATTTTGAACATCGTTACCACTCGCTTCTGTCAAAATACCAGCACTTGTCCACGCACTCATTGCCACTGCCAAAGCCGCATCGTAGTTTGTATAACCATTAGCAGTAATACTAGTCAAAAGGGCAATCGCATCATTTGCGCTCAACCATGTTGTTGATAAATCACTGGCTGTTGATGAAAAAGTAACTAGTTTAACAGCTACATCTCCATAACCATTATAGGTGTTGATCAAATTCGTAATCGCTGTTTTAGCCGCTGCTAATCGATCTACAGTTCCGTTAGTCATACTTAAAGATATATCCAAAACCACCATCAAATTAGTATCAACTTGTGCCACATTGATAGTTTGTGTCTGAGTCGATGTTACCGGAGCATCATCTTCAATATTTACGCTCAATGTCCCTGTTGAAGTCAACACTCCATCCGTTGCACTGACACCAAAGCTAAGGGCTAACACATCTTCCACACCCGTAGTAGCATGATCTACCGGTCCGCTTAATGTAACGGTGTAAGTACCTGTATTATCAATCGCAGCTGTAATAATCGTAGTGCCATTTGCACTACCGACCAAAGTATTCGTTCCTGCTCCTGTCCATGTGATCGCCGTACCATCTGATGTCAACGTCGTCGTTGGAGCTGAAAGTGATACCGTAACGGTAGCGCTGTCCACATCACTGATACCGAATGTTCCAGTTGCAACTGTCGCATTTGTCGTATCCGATGTCCCTGCCGTGTCAACTAATCCGCCAACAAGCCCCTCTTCTGATACGGCAGTTGTAATTGTGGTAGTTGTAAATGTAGGCGCGTCATTATGCGGCACAACAATGATATTGATAGTATCAGATGCGGATGCAGTCGAACCGTTTGATCCTTCGGTCGTTGTCCCCGTAATCGTCAATGTCACTGTTGTTTGAGCTGATACTGTCGGTACGTTCAGACTCAATGCCGCCAAATTCCATCCGGTTACATCTGCAACTGTCGAACCAGCCGTTGCCGTAAACGTATATGTCCCATCCGTAAGAGAATATCCTAACGGCAATCCGCTAATCGTTGTAGCCAACGTCTCCGATCCATCTGTATCGACAAGCACCGATGAAGCATCCAAATCGACTGAACGGTTATCATCGGTAGTAATGGTTGTTGTAGAACTCGATGTTTTTTCAAAACTAATCGAATGGATAAGATAGTCATCACCTGAACCTACAGCACCGAATCGAATTTCATCAAATGCAGCATTTGTAGTTGTTTGGAGCGTGATAGCTGGATCCACATTATCAGAACCGCCATTGTAAGTACGGGTTTCAACCAAAGAGCCATTATTCCAAAATTCAACTAATGCCGTTTCTCCAGTACCATAAGAGTGTTTCCAAGCAAAGGAGACATCCACTGAAGTAACATCATTAGCTAAATTAACAACAATTTTTTCAGATCCAGTACCATCTAAATAACCGATCTCAGTTGCATCACCTGAAGTTGCACCTACAACACCAAATCCATCCGGTAAAGTATGTGTGCTAATCGTTCCGGCTGTTCCATTGGCATTCAATGCACTAATTGTAAAGCCTTCCGTTGTTGAATTAACGTTTGCAATCGTAATCGTTTGCGTTACAACACCCGTACCGGAAATATCTACTATTGGCGCATCCGCAACCGCAGTAATCGTGACAGTTGTCGTATATGGACTTACACTCCACGTCGTGCCATCATTCACACTAAATGTAAATGAACTATCTACATCACTGTGGTTGGTTGGGTCAAATGTTAATAATCCACCACTGATCGATGCTACCGGAATCACCGTACCTGTTGATACGGCAACACCATTAAGATATAGCGTACCGTTTGTCGGTAGTGAGTCAATTCGGATCGATGCGAGTGCATTACCGTCTACATCACTATAAGTTCCGAAATCGCTTACCGACATAGTATATACATTGGTGGTATTGTTCAAATCTTCCAAAAT
Source organism: uncultured Sulfuricurvum sp. (assembly GCA_964495485.1). GTDB lineage: Bacteria > Campylobacterota > Campylobacteria > Campylobacterales > Sulfurimonadaceae > Sulfuricurvum. The sequence goes on along the minus strand of CAZBVJ010000001.1, from coordinate 225,945 downwards.
TGTAATGGCATCGTTGGTAGATATAGGTCTATCATTAACAGGTGTTACGGTAATCGCCAATGTCGATGTATCGGTGCTTGAACCGTCTGTCATGCTGTAGGTCGCTACAGGTACTGTTCCGTTATAGTTCGCTACTGGTACAAATGTATAGCTTCCGTTCGCGTTGATCGTTAATGTTCCGACGTTTGTGATCGTCGCTGTTTGTCCGGCATTGAATGTACCGGTAACGCCTGCTACCGTGAACGTCGTTACGGTAACCGGTCCATCAACACTGCTCGTTCCGGTCAATACGCTTCCATTTAGGGTTGTATCTTCCGCTACGCTTACTGTCTCGTTCGCATCCGTAAATGCATCATCCACCGGTGTAACCGTGATAGTCAATGTCGATGTATCGGTACTTGATCCATCGGTCATGCTGTAGGTTGCTACCGGTACTGGACCATTGTAGTTTGCTACCGGTACGAAGGTATAGCTTCCGTTCGCGTTGATCGTCAATGTTCCAACGTTTGTAATGGTCGCGGTTTGTCCGGCATTGAATGTACCGGTAACGCCTGCTACCGTGAACGTCGTTACGG
>CAZBVJ010000001.1:223405-225270 GCA_964495485.1 uncultured Sulfuricurvum sp. | reverse complement strand
GCTTACTGTCTCGTTCGCATCCGTAAATGCATCATCCACCGGTGTAACCGTGATATCTAAAGTACTTGTTGCAGTCAATGAGCCATCTGTTACCGTGTAGGTTACTTGAGGAACCGTACCATTCCAATTCGCTACAGGAGTAAAGGTATAATCTCCAGTAGAGCCGATTACCAACGTACCCATTCCTGGAATCGTTGCAGTTGATCCAGCGGTATAGGTAGTACCATTAACAACAAACTGGGTCAATGAAAGGGTAGTACCGCTATCAGGATCAGTATCGTTTGACAATACATTACCTGAAACTGCTGTGTCTTCCGGTGTACTACGGGTATCTGCAACAGGTGTCGGTGTATGATTGACATTGAGGATTGTCCCTGTTCCGCTTCCTGCAACGGTGTTTGCAGTTGCTGTTAATGTATACGTTTCTGTTCCCTCATTAACAAAATCAGCCGTTGTGGCAACACGAACCATAAATGAGGTTGATCCCGCAGGTACAGTAGCCGTTGATCCAGCCAATGTAGTCCATGAAGTACCACCGTTATAACTGACACTGTATGTAGTACCGGTATCCGTACCCACGGTAGCAGTACCATTTGTCAATCCAAGCGCAACACTCGTTGGCAATTCACTCACATTACTTAATGTTACAGTAAATGTATTAGCAGTCCCTTCCGAAACTGTATCCCCTACGACACTGCTTACTTTTGGTAGATCTTGATCGTCTACGATCGTCGCAACTTGGTTAGCATCACCGATCGTTGCGTTGCTAGGGTTAGAGATCGCTACGCTGAAGTTCTGTGCTCCCTCAAAGATCGCATCGTTTGTGATGTTCACGGTGATCGTTTTTACGCTCTCACCCGCCGCGAAGTTAAGGGTTCCGTTGGTCGCCGTGTAATCGCTTCCTGCGACTGCCGTTCCATCCACCGTGGTGAACTCGACGCTTGATGCAAGCTCGGTGCTTCCGGTTTTTGTGACGGTGAATGTTACGGTTCCTGCCGCCTCATCTACGGTGAAGTCACTTCCCATATTAAATACAGGTCGGTCATCGTTGGTTACCGGTACACCTGGGATAGAACGTCCATCATCGACGATTGTTCCGATACCTTGTCCATCAACGATCACTGCCCCTACCGGGTTGCTTAGGTTGATCGCGAATTGTTCTGGACCCTCGAATACGGTGTCGTTCGTGATAGAAACTGTAATCGTTTGGGTCGCTACGCCGGCAGCGAAGTTTACGGTTCCCGCAAGGACGTTATAGTCTGCGCTCTCTGCGTCGATGTTGGCACTTGCGTAATCCACGCTTGCGCTTTGCGTTAGGTCGCCTGCTCGTGTTACGGTGAATTGTACGGTTCCTGCCGCCTCATCGATCATGAGATCGTTGATACTGAATCCCGGACGGTCATCGTTTGTAACCGGTACGCCTGGGATAGAACGTCCATCATCTACGATTGTTCCGGTCGCGGTTGCGGTTCCGATGGTCGCGTTGGTTGCGTTAGAGATCGATACGGTGAAATCTTCACTGATCTCGTATGCGGTATCGTTGGTGATAGCTACGGTGATTGTTTTTACGGTCTCACCCGCTGCGAAGTTGAGCGTTCCGCTGGTCGCCGTGTAGTCACTTCCTGCCGTTGCGGTTCCGTTTGCCGTTGCAAACTCTACGCTGGATGCCAGCTCGGTTGAACCCACTTTCGTCACGGTGAAGGTAACGGTTCCTGCCGCCTCGTCGATTAGGATATCGCTTCCGATGTTGAACACCGGTTTATCGTTATCCGGTGTGTTGCCCGGAGGTGGTGTTCCTGTACCGTCATCGACGATCGTCGCAACTTGGTTAGCATCACCGATCGTTGCGTTGCTAGGGTTAGAGA
>CAZBVJ010000001.1:0-223305 GCA_964495485.1 uncultured Sulfuricurvum sp. | reverse complement strand
CTGCCGCCTCGTCGATTAGGATATCGCTTCCGATGTTGAACACCGGTTTATCGTTGTCCGGTAAAGAAGCATTTTCCTCCAATACTACCGGTCTAAACGGCTGATCATCATTCGTAGGAGTGGTACGGGTAGAATCGGTAAAATTGAGAGCTGTACGAACATCACCGATTAATCCATCACGATTATTGAACGTGTCAGAAGCACGTTCTTGGTCTGTTAACGTTTGCCCAGCTGCCGTTTCATCATCACCTGCGGTTTGACCGTCTCGAAGATCCGTTTCGACATTGGTAATATCACCCCCTGCCAAAGCTAAAGCATCTTTTACCGAATTGACATAGACAACAGCATCTTCATCTTCAAATATCCCTTTCAGAAGCGAGGTATCAAAATTGAGCGCCCCATTTCCGGCAATTACAAGATCTCCCATCCCTTGCAATGTTACATCGATCACAATTTGGGCGTTGCTCGGATTCCCTTTCGCACCGTATACCGTTTCACCTTCGTGAATCGCTTCACCCGCTTTTAACTCTCTGACATTTCCTTTAGCGTCTTTGACAAAAAAAGAGCCGTGTTCCAAAGATTTAACGTATCCGATTACTCGTGCCATAGGGAGATCCTTGCGAATTAGATATTTTTATATCGTTTATTGTATCGAAGGAAAAAAAATTAGTCTATTGTACTTAGGTACTAATTGATGAGAAGTTTACGAATGAAGGAGTAATGAAAGGGCTAAACGATCTTTGACATCGAGTTTTTGATAGATAGAAGTAGCATGAGCTTTGACGGTTCGAACCGTGATATCCAAAGCATCCGAAATCTCTTGGTGAGTTGCTCCGTCACCTAACATCAGTGCAACCTCTTTTTCACGTTGACTAAGTGTTTGAAGAATATATTCTGATTTCTTTTGAGGGCTATTATGCATCTGGATTTGGGTAATCATCATACTGATAAAATCAGGATGTAGCCATACTTTCCCCTCTTCCAAAGCCTGATAAACCGAATGGAGATGGGATTCATGCATCATCGCGTTTCCATACCCCATCGCACCCAGTCCCAAAAATTTTTGAGCCTCTTGAAAATTGGGTGTAGTAGAGAGAACCGCAACCCGATATGAAAACAACGCTTTGATCGATTTTTCAGCCATATTTTCCAATAAACGGTCAAAAACCAACACAATAGAGTCTGCTTCAATGTCCGTTGACAATGACGAGAGGGTTTTTGGGTGTGAAGTACTTAGAATACTCATCCAACGACCCCGTAACGCAATGTCATCCGACATCAAATACAATTTCATTTAGCGCTCCGTAAAGGTATACTGTTTGGCTTTGAGAATCGGTTTAAGGATATATTCCAAGACTGTTTTTTCACCGGTGATGATGTCGACATTAACCATCATCCCCGGAATAATTTTGAGCGGTTTCTCTTTGGTTCCAAGGTATTTTTTATCGGTTTGGATTTTCACCACATAGTAAACGTTGTCATTCTTATCGGTCACCGTATCGGGGCTGATCGTCACAACTTTACCGTGCAAAGAACCATAGAGTGAGAAATCATACGCTGTTACTTTGACGATTGCATCTTGACCTGGATAGATAAAAGCGATATCGGAGGGTTTAACTTTCGCTTCGGCAAGCAATCCGCCCTCGGTCGGGACGATTTCAATCAGATTGTCTCCCGGTTTGATAACACCGCCAACGGTATTAACGTAAAGTTTTTGAACAATCCCGTTAATCGGTGATTTAATCACCGTCCGTGTCACCTGATCCGCCAAAGCCGAACTCTCAGCACCTACCCTTTTGTATTCGGTTTCTGCTTCGTTGAGTTCCATTTGCGCTTTCATCGTAAATTCATAACGGGCTTCACGAATTTTGCTGCTGATCTCATTCATTGCCGCATTCAAACGGGGAATTGACGCTTGCAATGCGTTATAACGTTCCATCACATCACTGAGTTCACGTTGCAGTTTTAAAAACTCAACGCGGGGTTTGATCCCTTGCGCTACTAACGGTTCGGAGATGGCAACCTCTTCTTTGATCAGTGCCAACGCCCGTTTTTGTTCCATTATTCGCCCTTGAGCTTCCAACTTCTCATTTTGTTTTTGAGCATATTGGTCATTCAACGCCGAAATCTGTGAACGCAACCGCTCTAGATTGGAGCTGTAGACACTTCGTTCCTGCATGATCTGCATCGGAATTTTAGCCATATCATCCGCACTCGGAGAAAATGCACTACCTGAAGATTCAGCACGAAGACGGACGATTTTTGCTCTCAGTTCTGCCGATTTATACTGAGAACTCTCATACGTAGAAGAGGATTTGAGATTATCAACACGCAATAGCGTATCGTCCACTTTAACTTTTTGCCCCTCTTTCACCATAATGGCACTGACCATTCCCCCCTCTAGGTGTTGAATCATCTGATTTTCACCGCCGGGTATAACTTTCCCATCACCGCGAACAATCTCATCAATCGGAGCCAAAGCAGCCCACAATAGAACAAATATAACAGTTACAATCCAAAACAGCAAAACAGAACGTAAACGTGTAGGGGTATCTTCGAGTACTGCGGCAGAAATACTCCGCATAAATTGGTAATCGTTGGCATCAAAAGAGAACCGTTTTTTCTGATTCACGCGACACCTCCTGAGAGTTTTGCAATAACCTGCTCGCGCGGACCATCCAAATAAATCCCTCCATCATTCATGACGATAATTCGATCGACGAGAGGCAAAATGGTATTTTTCTGTGTGATCAAAAGTGCCGTTTTATCTTCCAAATAGGTTTTGAGATTCGCAATAAGGCGATTTTCACTGAGTTGATCCATTGCATTCGTCGGTTCATCCATAACGACGATCGGTGATTCAAAAAGGAGCGCCCGTGCGATCCCTATACTCTGTCGCTGTCCTCCGGAGAGCCCCATACCCCGTTCACCAATAGGCATTTCATACCCTTGGGGATGCTTACGGATAAACTCATCCGCCCCTGAAATAATAGCTGCACGAAGCATCTGTTCATCGCTGGCACGAGTCGAACGATACGCGATATTGTCTTTAACGGATCCTTTGAAGAGGGTAACGTCTTGAGAGACATACGATATATTTTTACGCAAATCGGCCGGGTCAATCTGTTTGATATCGATCCCATCCAATAATATCGACCCCTCGGTCGGTTCATAGAGATGAAGAAGCAGTTTGGAAATAGTACTTTTTCCTGAACCGATCCGACCGATAATAGCCACTTTTTCCCCGGGTTTGATCGTAAACGAGATATTTTTAATGGCACTGTGATCGTTATTATCGTAGGAAAAACTGACGTTTTTAAACTCGATCTCCCCTTTGAGTTCCGGTCGGGTAATGAATTTTTTGCCATGAGGACGTTCTGAGGGTTGTGAAATAATCCCCTCGATCGCATCATAAGCCGCCTTTGCGTCGGAATAATTGGCTATCAGCGCCGCAGCTTGCCCCATTGGAGCTACCGTTCGTCCGGCAATAATAATGATGGCGATCAATCCCCCCATCGTGAGTTCATGTTCACCGATCAAATAAACCCCGACAATTACCAATAATACCGTCGTCAGCTGCGTTAAAAAACCGGTTACGGTGGAGATAGAAGTAGAGATAAGACGTGATTTCAAGCTTCTCTGTGCGATCTCACCCGTTGCCTCCTCCCATGCCCACTGCACCTGACCGGTAGCACCTAATGTTTTCAGCGTCTCAATATTTTGTAACGCTTCGATCAAAATAGAGCTTTTTGCCGCTGATGCCTTGTGTGTCTCTTCGATACTTTCACGCAACGGATTACGCATAAAAAGGGCATATCCCAAGATCAGTGCCATCATAATGATCGGTACAACAACCATCCATCCGCCGATATAGCCAATGACCAATAAAAAGAGGAGGGCAAACGGAAAATCGACCAAAGCGGTCAACGTTGCGTTGGTTAAAAAAGAGCGGATCGAATCAAAATCTTTGAGATTACTGGCAAACGATCCGACCGATTTTGGATGGGATGCCATTTTAAGATCGATCACTTTCTCAAAAATAATCGAAGACATGATGATGTCGCTTTTTTTACCGGCACTCTCCAAAAGCATAGCACGGGTAAATTTTAAAAAGGTATCCAATACGTAAACAACGAGTACCCCAATCGCAAAAACCCATAACGTTTCGGTGGCATTGTTAGGAATGACACGGTCGTACACACTCATCGTAAAAAGTGGACTGGCTAGAACAAACAAATTGACTAAAACGGTTGCATAGATAACATCACGGTAGATGTTTTTAGAAAGTTTGAGGGTATCCCAAAACCAATGCTTATGTTTAACGTTGAGAGTGAGGGAATCATTTTCATTGTAAACAAACGGTTTTTTAACCAAAAAAGCAAAACCGGTGTATTCTTGTTCAAGCATCTCAAAAGGGATAGTATCTTCTATCGCCTCTTCTGCGGGGAGGATAATTTTACATTTTTTACGATCATGAGAAATGGAATCCAAAATACAGGCATGAGAGTTTTCCAACAGCAATATCATCGGAAGTTGTAAAGCTGAAATATCAGTTAGTTTACGATTTACAAGGGTACTTTTAAGACCTGCCCGACTGGCGGCACGGGCAAAAAGACCTTTGGAAGATTTAAGACTATATAGTCGTAAAGCTCCACCCCATGGTGCGGTAGGAAGACCCGCCATCAAAGCTTCGGCGGTAAAAGGTTTATGATAAAGCTGGGTAAATAAAACTAAACATTGCAGGAGCGGATCAACCCCGAACGCAGCCCCTTCCGGATCTGCGATCCGGGATTCAAATTCCTCATTCATTCAAAAAACCTTAATTTTAAAATACAACTTCTCCCCTTTAAGAGGAAATCGAGGTCGTATTATTCCACATCTCTTTTATATTTATCAATTTTGCGATCGGCAAAAATGAGTGTCTCTACGTTATCGTCATTATCCAAACGGCTATCCAGTACATTTAGACCCACTTTTTGGGTAACAGCATCGGCTTTTGAACCGAGTACATTTTGTACCATCGACCCCATTGCATCCAAAATTCGGTAATGCGCGAATAAAAGATCGTTTTCTGCCCGTACAATCTGAGATTGTGCCGCGACATGATCGTTTTGGGCAACAAGTAGATCAAGCAAGGTTCGGCGCCCCAAATCGTACTCTTTTTGGTACAATTCAAGCGTTTTGGAAGAGGTTGCTTCGTACCGTTTTAAATGATCAAGCTGCTCAGTCAAATAGTGTCGTGCAGACCATGAAAGTTCCCCTTGCTCATCCAATTTACGGATCGTCTCACGTTTATTTTCACCCTCTTGATAAATCTTGCTCAGGTTTTTTTGAACCTGCGCTTCATCGGCACCGCCGCGATACAAATTATAATTAAGGGTAAGTCCTAGTTTCGTGCGGTCATCTTTCCCATCTAATCCGCCGACATCATTCGACCAGCTTTGACGGGCAAAGGCGTCGATTTTTGGATAATAGTATTTGTACGACGCCTCTTTTTGAGCCTTTGCCGCTTTGAGGTTGTATTCACTCACCAAGACCGAAGGGTTGTGGGCACGAGCGTAATTTTTCATCTCTTCCAATGAAGCAGGCAATGTACCATTAAAACTTCCGTCTTGAAGTTCGTCGGCTTTGATCGGACGTCCAAGTACTCTCTCCAAATTAAACAATGCATCGTCAAGATTGTTTTTGGCCACAACGTAATTGGATTTTGCAAGAGATAAAGAGGTATCTGCTTTTTCCGACTCAGAACGGGTCGTCATACCGGCTTCATAAAGTTTAGTGACTTTATTGTAAATATCTTCATTGAATTTGACATTTGATTCGGCAATACAAAGCAAATCTTTGGCTTTTAGGGCATTGATATAGGTATTGGTAAAATTGTACGCTACATCGTTGGCATTTTCGATGTAGTGATTAGCAGCTGCTAGGATACGGGCTTTATTGTAATCGGCTTCATAAACACTGCCAAAACCGTTAAATAAATTTTGGGTCAATTGCAAAGAGTGCTCATACGATGTCAATGAACGGCTCGCAAAACCGGTACTCGGCGATTTTGTTTTTTCACGCGCGATGGTTCCCGAATAATCAAGTGTTGGAAGATATTGCGATTCGGTGATCCGTAGATCTTCGAGCGTTGCGCGATAGTTGTGCAGCCGTTCCAAAACGACCGGATGGGTAGAGAGTACTTCATCTACCCCCTCTTGTAATGTTAAAGCGTTTAGTGAAGTAAACGCGTACAAAGAGAGTGTTGCAACTGTAGAGAAGTATTTTATTCTCATCGACATTGTATTGGCTCCTTACGTTAAGTAATTATGTTTAACCCGAGATATCATAATTCAACTTGCATTTCGAAAACGAATTTTAATCCTCAAATGTAGTTGAAATGTGTGCATTGTAAAACTTTACCATAAATAATTTTTTTAAATAAAGTTGATTGACTCTATTATACAAAATTTTAGATCACAAAATCATCACTATTATTATAAAAAACAACATTTTATCATTTAACAATACTATTTTCCCACTTTTGGCACACATTTGTGTGCTATAATCGTAGAATTAAAAGTTATACTTAACCCATCATAAGGAAACCTTCCGCAATGAAATTATCCCAAAAAGCACTAGGTTCAAAAATCGTTTTTTCCCTGTTCGTGTGTACCTTTTTGACACAACTACACGGAGCGGATCAAAACGTTGTCTATTTTGACGGTAAAGAGAACAAAACAATGGGGGTCAAAGCCGCCGCTTTCGCACCGACCCATCCCGATTGCTGTACGGAGAAGAAAAAAATCGAGCCGACCCCGATCACTACAGCTACTCCGGCACCAACCGTACCGGTGGTTATTGAAAAAGACAGTGACGGCGATGGGGTTTTGGATGCAAAAGATGAGTGTCCTGAGACACCGAAAGGATACCAAATCGATGCCAAAGGGTGCCCTCAGCGTGTAACGCTTCATATCAATTTTGCGTTTGCATCGAATCTGATACCGACATCAGCGGCACAGGATGTTATCGATCTCACCAACTTTATGAAAAAAAATCCTGCCTCTAAAATCAGCATCGTAGGACACACTGACATCATCGGTATTGATGCGCGTAACCAACCCCGTTCTGAAGCCCGCTCCCGTGCACTTGCCGATCGTCTTATCGCTAACGGTATCGATGCTTCCCGTATCCAAACATCGGGTAAAGGTTCAAAAGAGCCGATCGCGACCAATGACACTGATGCGGGTCGCGCACAAAACCGCCGTATCGAAATCGAAATCCGCTAAAGGGTTCCTCTTTTGAGGAATCACCCCCTAAAATACCCTTCTGATAGCTCTTTTAATCTTTGGTATATTTTTTCAAAATCGGTGGAATAGACACGATTTTCCCCAATTGCGGTAATGAAATTCGTATCTCTCTCCCAACGCGGTACTAAATGCAGATGGATATGTTCCGCAATCCCCGCACCACCCGCTTTGCCCAAATTCATCCCGATGTTAACCCCGTGGGCGCCAAAACTCTCTTTGAGCATTCGTACCCCTTTTTGGGCCAATCCGCTCATATGGAGCCATACGTTCGGGTCAAGTGCTTCCAGTGCATCGGTATGACGGTGAGGGATAATCATAAAATGTCCGGGGGTATAGGGATAGCGGTTCATCACGATAAAACAGTGCTCATCGCGGTAAAGGACATGGAGGCTCTCATCGTCGGTTGCATGGGTGCTGATGTGACAAAAGACACACCCCTCGATCTTTTCACCCGTTACATATTCATCGCGCCAAGGGGCATAAAGAATAGTGTTCATCAGATAAAATTCGGTGCGTCATTGGCGAACAAGATAATATCACCGGCACGCGTCACTTCGCCCAATGTTTTAACCATCTGCGACTTATCGGCCAACATGATTTTCTGAGGAACGTTTAGCTCTTTATCAAACTGTGCCGCATTGAGTGATCCCGTAATAATCGCAATATCAAAAACACCGTTGATAGCGCGGATCAATTCGCTATTTAGCTCTTCGGTACTCTCCACCAACCCCGGCGTTACGATCACTTTGCGCCCGCTGTGGAGGGAACACAAACGAACCCCTTCCAGCATTCCGTCAATATTACCGTTGTAGCCATCATCGAGGATGATTTTGCCCCCTGCATCGATTCTCTCCAATCGGTGCTCAACACTTTTGAGCTTTTCGACCGCACTCACGATTTCATCACTGTTCATCCCCATCTCGGATGCGATCAAAATCGCCGCATTGATGTTGATGGTTTGAAATCCGCCGAGAACGTTGGTATGGAAATGGCGATCTTCTCCATTAACATTCAGATCAAAATCAATCCCCTCCAACGTTGCTTCCAAGTTATGGACGTCATCACCGAAGAAAGTCACTTTTTCATGTGGCTCGTTCGTTACAGAAGTATGGATAAATGCCCGTTTGAGTCGATTAGAGTGGATGATTTCGAGTTTGGTACGTTGAATCCGCTCTAGGGTTTTAAAATACTCAAGGTGTTGCGGTCCCACTTTTCCGACTACAACAATTTGAGGATGTAGCAGTTGAGCAATAGCATAAATATCCCCTACTTCGCGGGCACCCGCTTCACAGATATAGACTTGGGTATTGGAGGGGAGTGACTCATTAACGTCACGGATAATCCCGCCAAGGGTATTGACGCTTCGCGGTGTAGCGTAAACGTTGTATTTCTGACTCAACACTTGAGCGATAAAATTTTTCATCGACGTTTTGCCGTAGCTTCCCGTCACAGCGATAATGGTCAGATTCTCCATCGAAGAAATTTTTTGCTGAGCCTGTTTTTTGTAGGCCAAAAATAAAAACTTTTCTACCCCTAACGAAATCATATACGACAATGCCAAAGGGACAAAAACGCTATAAGCTGCGTTAATCCCTTTGAGTGTTAAAAGAAAGTTAATAAAAAAAGCCAACGCAAATAATACGATTAAAAAACGTTTCACCCGCCATGTTAGAACCACCTTTTTATCCAAACGGAGGTGCCATAGATACAAAAGGGGAAGATAGAGGGCTACAACAAAAACGCCGTATTGCCCAAGTGCATAATAAAGGATAAATGGGAGAATAAAATAGGCAATATGCCACCATGTTTTATGATGCCGTAACACAACACGTTCTATCCGATAATCATACCATTGTAGATTCGTAATTAAATACCACCCCAATGCCATAACAAAAACAATGTTGGCGACAAACGGTACAAGTTGCGAGGTTTCCATCTTTTTTCCTTAATGCTCTAAACTTTTTAACACGGTATTCTCGATCTCTTTGGCAACGCCTGAAGCTTGTTCCAAAAAGAAATAATGATCCCCGTCAAATTCAACTACACGCGCATGATCGATCACTTCTGCCATTTTATACGCCGTCCACAACGGTGTAGCGGTATCCTGACGACCGAAACAGAGTAACGCCTCCCCTTTGAATGCGCGGAATTTTTCGGTGAAATCTTCGTTTACCACGTTTTTAAATGTCTCATACATCACAGGGGTCAACCCTTGTGCGTCGGGAGCGACAAAAAATCGGCGCAATTGGGACATCCCGGTAAATTTGAGGAGTTTGAACAAAGCAATTTTAAATCGGATTTTAAGCGGTTTAGGAACGAGAATCCCCGCCGATGCGACAAGCACCAATACGTCGGGTTGGAGAAGCGTTGCTACTTTCCCTCCAAAAGAGTGCCCTAAAATAACCGCCTTATCCGCTTCGATCATGGAGAGAAACGATTCAAGAATCGTTGCATAGTCTTCGGTCGTCAACGTCATATTGCACGTTGAGTTACCGAATCCCGGCATATCGATATAGATGTGGCGAAATTGTTTGAGATGAGCACCAAAAGCGTGCTTCATCAGATTTTTATGCGAACCCCATCCGTGTAGAAAAATGAGGTCGATATGGGCAGTGGGATTGAGGATCTCGTAGCTGATCGAAAAGGTATGCTGTTTATACTGGAGAGACTTGACCGCCACGCTTATTTCCCTTTGGCTTGAGAGATAGAGTGGATATAGTCGTATTTTACCCGAATCGATTTTTTCTCCGGCAATGCCCCCAAGAGTTTTTGGATTCCTCCGCTGAAATTGTCAAAAAGATAGTTCGCCATAGATCCGGGGATCGGGTTGATTTCGTTTAGATAAACTTCACCGTCAATCTCAAAGAAATCACAACGGATTAACGCCCCTTCAAAGAGGGGAAGATAGATTTTGGCAAACGATTCACGCAACTGTGTCACCAACGCATCGCTTACCGCAGCGTGTTCGACGCTTCCTGAACGGGAAAAATCGAGGTATTTTTTCTCAAAATCGAGAAATTCCGCTTTTTGAGGCTCTTCGACGATTGAGTAGGTGATCTCACTGCGCGCGCTGAATCCTGCCAAATTGTACTCTTTGACCCCCGCGATAAACGGTTCGATCAACACCACACTGTCAAATTCAAATGCCACGTCCAGCGCGTAATCGAGTTCGCTCGCTTCACGGACGATACTCACTCCGATGGAGCTTCCCAAACGGGCAGGTTTGATGATAAACGGATAGGCGGTGTTGATCGTTCTTGGATCGTTTTTATGCAAAATCTCATACGGAAGCATTTTGACCCCAACCGATTCGGCAAACCATTTGGTGTAATGTTTGTCAAAACTGAGCATAGCCGCCTCTTTACGCGGTCCGATAAACGGAATATGGAAAAAATCCAACATAGACGCGAGGGTTCCGTCTTCTCCATCCCCTCCGTGAATCAAATTCAATACCGCCATATCGTGTTTTTTGCTTCCGAACAATCCCTTCTGTTCAAACCCGCCGTTAGTGATGAAAAGCTGCGTCATTTTTTTGTGCTCGCCGCGTGAGAAGGTGATTGCTTTCATTTTGGAGGGTTCGATCAAATAAAACGTATGATCCTGATCGCAGAAAATAAAGCTAAGATCAAATGTCGACTCGAGTTTTCCTTTGACGGTAATCGCACTGACAATACTGATCTCGTGTTCATAACTGGCTCCGCCGAATAAAATGGCTAATTTCATGATCTAAAATCCTTTTTAAAGTTTTTGAAGTTGTTTTAACGCCTCTTTAACCAGCGTCGGTGTATCGGTCGCGTGGGACTGGCTAAGTGCCTTGGCAATCTGCTCTTTTTTAAAGCCGAGCGATTCGAGTGCCATCATCGCCTCGGTCGCGGCGGAATTAGCAAGCGGTGCCGAGTTTAACAATACCGCATCGAAACCGGCAAGCTCCACCATGATCCGTGCCGCACTTTTAGGTCCGATTCCCGGAACTTTTTTCAGTGCATTGACATCTTTGGATGAAATAATACCCGCAAACTGCTCCGGCGTAAAGGTCGAACAAATTGCGAGTGCCGCTTTCGGTCCGATTCCGTTGATTTTGAGCATCCCCTCAAAGAGCACTTTTTCACTTTTTTGGGAAAATCCGTAGAGTTGTTGAGCATCTTCACGGATGACATGATGGATCTGAAGCCGAACCTTATCCGATCCGATTGAACTGTAGGTATTGAGGGATATAAATACCTCATAGATAACGCTATTCACGTTTAAATGAAGCGATGTCGGCTCTTTAAATTCAATAATTCCCTCTAATCCGATAATCATGTTGTTAGCACCTTGATTGAAAATTCTCCCTCGTCGTCTTCATAAAGACCTAATATTTTCTCTTCGCTGTTCTGAACGGGAACATAAACGACTTCAATCGGAGGATCGATCAATTTAAACACAATTTCATTGTGATTATGCCACCGATCGTGATTGATTATACGCGCTTCGAAAATTTCACTTTGAAGCGCAGTGTGTTTTTCACTCAAAAAAGCGTATTGATCCTCTTTGCTTTTTAATTCATTCCGCAAAGAATCGATTTTCTCTTTGAATTGAAGATTTTGCTGGTATTTTTGGACAAAAGAGGTTGGCATTTTAATCCCGTTGGACTTGTAATAGGCTAATTTTCGTTTGAGATCTTCCATTGCCGGAGCGTTCTCTTTCCATATCTGCTCGTAACTTCCAAGCTCTTTTTGAATATCGCGTATTGATTGTTTAACCAACGCCATGTGATGGGATCGCTCTTCCAAATTTTCACGTGAATCATTTAACATCGGATCAATCACAAATTGATTTTCACCGCCATGGAATTTCTGAATCTCAATTTTATGCGAAGCCGTCATTTTGACATGAGATCCGAGCATCTCGATCGTAATCTCTTTCGCTCTGATTTTCCCACCGGTTGCTTGGGTCACCGTCACTCGTTCAGCTTCAACCGTCCCTTGTTCCAAACGGGTAATATGGACATCTTTGCCGTATGCCGTCCCTTTATGGATATTGATGGTAAGTTCATCGGCCGTGATGACTGCACTTTGATGTACCTGCCCCTCGACGGTCGCTTTTTTTGCCGTTACTTTTGCATTCGGGCCTACATTTCCGTCAATATTGATCGAATTGACGGTTACCTCCATCCCCTGCCCGATCGCATCTTTCAGAAAATCTTTCTCTTTGACATTCAAAGAGACATTGGCATCGAGTTGCGTCTCAATTGAACCGGTAGTTCGGAAACTGATTTCAGTGACTTCTACTTCGGTTTTGATGTCATAGACACCCCCCTCGAATGTCACGTATCCTCCGGCCGCCGCACGGTATTCAATGCTTTTAGGGGTATCAACGACGGAGATGTTCTCTCCGGTTCCAAACGTAGGTTCATTCCGAATCATCGGCTCTTTGGGTGTAATAAACTCTCCACGGCAATTTCGTCCGTTTTCTCCCCGCTTAGGTTTAATGTATTCGATCAGTAATTCATCTTTGATCGCACTGATCAAATACCCGCGTTTGGAATAATCAATCCGCCCGTTTTCATCCATCGCTTTTCGCTTGATCTCATAATGCAAAATCAATTTATCATGCACCGTCTCAACCGGCTCGTAACTTTCCGCTATAACGTAACGTTCCTGTGCTTCAAAATGAAAATTCTCTTGGACACGAATTTTTGCCAATAACTCTTTTAAATTAGGGAACATCATCGAATCAAAAAGTCCGATCATCACATTGGCACGGAGCATTTTTTTATTGATGAGATGGATAAAATCTCGTTCAAAATTTTCGTAATAGCGTATTGTACTGCCCGCTTTGATCGTAAGATAAATTTTGCACAACGTCGAATTTCCGGCAATCGACATATCCAATGAATCGAGCGGATGTTGTTCGCTAATAGAAAAAATTTCGATTTCATGAACCTGTTTTAGTTCAAATTTGGGGTTGAGAAATTGATTCGAAGAAAGTTCTTTAATCTCATCGGCAGCGAGTTCAATCCAATCATCCGTACTATTTTCGGCTGTTTTGCTAAACGTTTGGGTATTCATAAGATGAAAATCGAGACTCTGTACAGGAACTTTAAAATTACTCGCAGCTTGTAAAAGTTCCCGCGCGACATTGGGTGTACGGATAACAATAGGTTTTATTTGTGGTATCGATACGTCGCTCTCGACCTCTTTATTAAACAGACCCATTGCCGCCCTTTTCATTATTAGCCCTATTTTAATCACATATCGGTTAATCCCCTATTAAAGGGCTTTATTCGATCTGATTATACTAGGTTGCCATAACGTTGCCATGCTACAAAGCAACTTTCTCCATAATCGAAAGGTCAACTTTGAGTGATCCAGTGTAATGATTACGATTTACCCTGTCATCAACATGACCCATAATATCTAGAATAAAATCGGTCGGATATCCGTATTGCTTTAATAACGTGTTAAAAGATCGTCTCAAATCATGGATGGTTCCATGTTCTAATCCATTCTTCTCTAACAATCTTCTAAATGCTTTCGTCATTACATCAGAATCGTATATCGATCCACCCGTTGGAGAAATAAAAACAAATTCCCGCAATCCACTTTTCAAACGCTGAGTCATTAATGCGTCTTTTGCTTGTTTGAAAATCGGAATAAACCTAATCTTTCCAGATTTGGTTATATCTTCTTTTCCATCCACAATACGGGTATCAACTCTGATAACGTTTTTATCAAAATCAATATCATCCCATCTCAACGCAATAAGCTCAGAACCCCTCATACCTGTAAAACATGCTAACTGAATGTAGTTTTTTAATTGACCTTTTGCGAGAGATATGATTGTTTTAATTTCATTCTCATCGTAAAAATTCTTTTTGCGAACAGGCACCCTTTTAGGTAGCTTTACTAATTTGACAGGGTTTTTTCGTATCAAATCATCGTTTTCAGCGGCTTGCATCACAAGATTCAAATATACCCGATTGGATGCTATTGTCTGTGAAGCCAAACCACAAGCATTCTGCCACATCATCACATGAGTGGGCTTTATTTCATGTAATTTATAATCTCCAAACTTTTTCCCTAAGAGCTCAAAATCACACGTTAATCTAAAAATTCTTTTAACCTGCTCTTGCACGTTCTTTTTACGATTCGAGCTAGTTAGATTCAAGATCATATCGCCATACTGTCTTAGCGAAAAATCAACTATTTCAGGTTCAGCATTGAATTTATCGTTGTATAGTTTTTGGAATTCGTCATCAAAATGTTTTTCATACCATGCAAGAAGCCGTTTTTCCGACTTCTTACCCGTACTAAGACGTTTTCGTTTTCCGAACATATCACTGTCTAACGTAATAATACCGTGTTGGTTTGCGTAAACGCGACGTATCATTGATTTCTCCTTGATGCGTCGGTCACTGACGGGGTGTATTTTACATTCAAAATGCTTTTATTTTTACTATTGGCAATGATTTGATGTTGATGTACCATAGTTTTCCCCGTTTCACAAAATCCTCAGGATTTAGATTGTTATAGCACCATTTACGCAGTCCATCGATAGTTTTGTATCCGCACTCTGTCGCAAATTCCCGCGTAATCGGATACCACTGAGGCAAAGATCGATGAATCTTCAAAATCGTATCGAGCTTAGAATTCAGCTCTTGAAATTTGTCATCAAACATCTACCCCTCCTAAAACACATCGGGAATCAGCTTCCGCCGTTGCATCTCATTAGTTAATGCAATGTACCGATACGATAAATCATCATACAGAGGTGAATCCATATCCAAACCGTCCATCTCCATTGAGAGCCGATTATCCAGATTCCATAATCCCTCATCACTGTATTGTTTTAGTTCCTCTTCAAACGTCGGTTCAATGGTATGATCTTCATGCAGATTTTTAATATTCTGTCTGAGATCAAATTCCGCTTTGGCTCTTTGAAGTACATCAAGAAAGAAAAGCAAGGTGGGATCAGTGCCATGCACCAGTAATCGTGTAATGACTTTTTTCATCGTTTTCTCTGCATCTTGCAGGGAGTATCGAAAGCTGATCTTCTCGATCTTCTCTAACGGTGTATCGATCTGCATAAACTCGGTAATATCGTAATGATATTTGATGTGATTCCATATTGGTGAAGTGCTTGCCCGTTTGCGATTGGATGAATTCAAAGCCTTTTCGCTGATACTCTCGGGATTAATCAGCCTGATCTGATCACAAGCATTTTTAAACAGCACTTTGGCACGTTTGAGAGCATCATCTATTGTATCGATCCCGTATTGCTTTAAATACTCTCTATGCATCTCAAATTCAACGTTAAAGATCGGTTTCTCCAAATCCATCCCATTGATTCCGAAATGGTTGTGCATGATCTCACGTTTGATTACTGATGCGCTTTGAAGCTCTTTATGTTTATTGTAGATACGGAGCAAAAAGGGTTTCTTCCCAACATAGTAAGTTTCCAGTTCATAGGCATTGGAACGCTCACCTATATTCGCGGAATGATTTTGCTTTTTTGACAAAATCATTTCTTTACGGAGATAGCTGAAATCGTGTTGGATGAACATATTCAGATCGATCCGAGTGATCGGAAATACTTTCATCGTGTATTCGCCTAAAAATTTCGTATTAACGTACTCTATAAGCGATTTTAAGCCCAGTGTATAGATTCCTACAGCATTAAGCTGTATTCGGATGTTATGAATGTTCATAGCCT
Source organism: uncultured Sulfuricurvum sp. (assembly GCA_964495485.1). Taxonomy (GTDB): domain Bacteria; phylum Campylobacterota; class Campylobacteria; order Campylobacterales; family Sulfurimonadaceae; genus Sulfuricurvum. The sequence goes on along the minus strand of CAZBVJ010000001.1, from coordinate 207,319 downwards.
TCTCAGGGTCTTTAAAACCTGATCGAAAGAAGTCGTGATTGAACCAGTGAAAGCCATCACGTCCCATACCGCTATAAACGACATCGATACCGTTAATGTTTACGATGATGTCATTATCAGCGTACTGATAGTTAAGGGATTTAAAATAGGCTTTCTTATCTTCGATTTGATTAATGATGTCCTCATATAACCGATCATAGAAAGCACCGCTTTGTGCAAAGTAATACAATGCGTCAATACCGCTTGCATAAGGCAATTTTTCGGCAATAGAATATTGCATAGGTTTTTCCTTTCGACGTTTAACGTCATTTTTTATTTCTAAATTTCTGATTGGGAGAATGTTATTTGACTTATGTCAGGGGGTGTTACTAGAACCCCCTGAGCTTTTAGTGCTTCGCTCGGATAGCCCGCACAGCAGGCACCCAATCCGACTCGAAGCACTTTTCGTTTTTGGCTTGTTGCTACATTAACGCTCTTAGCTTCCTCTTTGCCTGCTAAGGCGCAGTGCTCATCGAGCGCACAAGCGTTGTCAATCGCAATGGCGTAACCATTGCGCTTTCTTTGTCAGATTCCGAAGAATGTGCATTGTCCGAAATAGGAAACATCCACTTCAATCTGTTTGCCTTCCATACCGACATACTTGGAAGCTTTTTCAGCAGGGATCGTAAGATCAACAAGCTCGCTTTTTGAACCATTCTTGACCGTTTTTTCGATCAATACTTGGATACGTTGTTTAACAACGGGGATAGAAGTTTCTTTGTCTGTATAGACAGATTCATATTGTCCAATCAGGACGCCTTTTAATTTTAATGACATGATTAATCCTTTTGAAATGAATTAACCAAAGCGCTTTGGATATTTTTACAACGTTGTAGACGGCAGTTTAAAATAAAAAAAATTCAAAACATGTGGAATTAAGATGGGATTTCCTGTAAGAACTCCACAGGTTTTAGAAGTAGAAACTGCTTCACTGGATTTTCTGCATAGTACTGTTTTGTAGTTATTTTGATTTCATCTTGACATTCAAATTCACGATAAAGATTACTGAAAAATTGATCCATATTTTCCAATGATTCTGGTCGTGGACTATAAGGCACTTTTGCATGTTTGAAGATAGGAAGTGAATCTAATCTACCAGATACATATACATTGCGCATTAAATCGGCAGAAGTTGCTGTAAACGAATATTCGAAAAGTTCATTCAATATGTCTTGAGTGATTGTCCTAGAATGTTTGGCACTAATGCCGAGTTCCAAGCGAAAATAGGAGTTAAGATAAATTGCCAAACTTTTATAAATCACATCTTCGGAAGCTATATAGGTACTTGAAAAATGCTCAATAATTTTTTTTAAAATAGGAACTTTCCATTCTTCTTCAGGCAAAATTTTGAACATTTCAAGAGGATAAAAGGTAAAAAAATTCAAAAATAAATTTGTACTTTCTCTATCAGAATATAAAAATTTATAAACTGTTGCTTTGACTTTATCATCTCCACGAAAAGGATTTGAATCATCAAATGCTTCTGCTTTATGGTGATGGTATTTATCTAAAATTTCTTCCTCACTACCGTGTAAACCAGCATATGTTTTCTTATAGGCCTTGCTATTGTAAAAATCGAGAGCTTTTAAATAAAGTTGGATGACTCGGAGTATGCAATACGTGTGATAATAGATTTTTTCATTCTCAAAAAGGATTACTTTTTCTTGTTCTCTGATCTTATTAAGTGCTGACCCTAATCTTAAGAAACTTTTTTTGTAATCGGAAGAATTTTGTCTGCAAAAGGAGTCAATCGTTGCGCCTATGAAGAGCCTATCTTTTGTACATTTAATGCCGTTTTGGCATTCTGGTTTTAGTTCGTAACGATAGATAAAATCACTAAACTTCATTGGATAAATTTCACTTGTCAGATTGACTCAATAAGCCCCTCAAAAATCTCATCAATATTCTCACCGTAAAAATACTCTTCCAATAGCGGGCGAATTTTGTACTTCATAATAAAATCATGATCTTGATTTCCCATAAAAAAGGCATGTCCGATTAGATAATCACTTCCTCTTCTATCTTGGATAATCTCATTTATTTTTTTGACATTTTCAGGAAGATACTCATCCAAAGGCGCCATTCGTACAAATGTAAAACGGCGACGCAATGCGATATCGACCAATGCTATCGATTTGTCCGCCGTATTCATCGTCCCGATAATATATAGATTTTTGGGTACTCCAAAACGCTCTTTTGAATACGGAAGTGTTACCGTAAGTTCATTCTCTTCGTCGAGACGTTTATCTTCTTCGAGCAAGGTAATCAGTTCTCCAAAAATTTTGGAGATATTACCGCGATTAATCTCATCTAAAATCAAATAATAGTTTTTCAGTTCATCTGTTCGTGTTTCAAATGCATTTTTGGAAAGATATTCGAGCAATGCATCATAATACGGCTGTAATCCGCCAATAATAAGCGAATTGTTATTGCTTTCGTACATTTTACGTAATGTATTGATCGATAACGAATGTTTTGACTCACCAGAATCTTTATCAAATGAAATTGATTTGTCCGTAATTTCTGTAATGTGATAACGAGATCGTTTCATCGGAATAGTTAAACGCTCTCCCTCCGATATAACATCCACAATCAATGCTCTAAACAGTAAATCAAAATCCTTTTTAATCTCTTTTGCCGTTGAAGCCTCTTGATTTATTTTTGCTTGTTTCGCAATGTCTTTAAATAATCCATTTTGGAGTTGAATAGTCCCCTCTTCAGTAGGTCTAAAACCTTCTACAAAATCCTCATAGCTATAACTTTGATGAAAGGTCAAAAATTGATAGCGTCCTTCTTTTTTGACATTATTAAATGCCTCAGTTTCATAATCAGGTTCTACTAATCTATCGAGACTATCACCGTTTTCTAGAATCGAAATCAGTTTTTTATGGGAATAGGTTTTACCAACACCAGGAGGTCCATAAAGTATAATATTTTTCGGTAAATCTGCCTTATTTGTAGAATCTTTTACACTGTCCATAATTTTAATTTCATATCCTAAATCATTTTTTGCAAAACTGATAAAATTTGTTATATTATTACAATCTTTGCCATTTTTATTAATTCCATTATTTCCCCACTGATCCGTAAAGTAAACTTTAAATCCATTATATTCTACTGGTTCAAAATATCTTTCAGAACTATTTCTCTCTTTCCATATCAAGTAATCATGCTGATCTAGTACTACATCTCTATCGCAATGTCGTTCATTAAAAATATTTTTTAATTCCTCATATGTTTTATCATTGTTTTGACTAATATAGTGCTTAAATATATCAAAAACAAGATGTTTTAAGCCCGTTCCGTCACGACCATTAGCTTTATATTCTTTGCCACCAAATTCATATTTCATCAATACATCTCCAAACTTTATTCTTTATCTCTTCAACATAACTCTTATAATCAACCTCATCCGATTGTAATTCTATACTCCGCATCTTCAAACCTATTCCTTCTTCTCGTTTTCCCAAATATAATTCCTCACTCACATCTTCCAAATGTTTCGGATACAAAAGCATTGTTTGAGTGATATCATAGTTTTTTCCATAAACATACATCTGGTATTTATCATCGCGCTTAACATCCTCTTTGCCTGATATTTTTTTGTATTTCGTATCAATAATCAAACGATGTGGGATTAGAATATCGGGTTTGAGTTTGAGGTTTCCAAAATTATTTTCAGCTTGCAATATCGTAGCGGGTTCGATGGATTTGATGATTTTCCCGACAAACTGTTCAAACAATATGTTCATATCAAACATAAATGCCCAATCATTGCCTCCCGTTCGATCAAAGCGAATAGTGAGATGTTTTAAAATCAACTCAGCAATACGATGCGTACCTCTAAATCGCTCATTTAGACGATGCCAATGGATAACAGTATGGGGGTTATAATAGGCTTTGACCTCATCAAACATCAAATGAAGCGTCCCCAAGCGTCTGCGATTTTCATCACTTTTAGTCACACGGCGACATACCTCTGCGGCATACGCAAAAAGGGCATTTAGAGGATTATCTGGACTAAATTCATCGTATTCACAATAAATCCGATCACGAACAAAATTCGTACGGGCATCAATTCCCGCTAAAAATCGTCCTCTCATCACCCGTAGATTGTCCTGAACACTAATATATTCACGAAATAAGCCCTTTTCTATTTCAGCAATCAATTCATTTGAAAAAATTGAGATCAGCAGTTCTAAAATTGGGCTGTTTTCGACATCGGTAGACGCAACACTCTCATCCACTTTAAGATCATATACATACGAGAGCATATAGGTGAGATAACGTAAATTTGCAGTGTCGTTATGTTTATCAATTTTTGGGAGAATAGTAAGCTGTTGATTAGCGATTTTCAGAGTACCACAGTATTGTGTTGTTTTGACACTATTCCAATCATTCGAGAAATAGCAACGAAACTCAGCAGGGACACTCACATTGAGAGGTTCATATTCATAAACAATCATACTTTTTATCACGCAATCAGATTTTCATCTATAAAATTCTCAAAATCTTGAATAAGCATGCCTTCCACATTTCCAAGTAAACTATTTTTTTCACAAACAAAAGGCTTTCGATAAGCTTCTCCCCCTACAATCCTTACAGCATAGACTATAGCAAGATAAAGAGCAACCTGTTCATTCATAGCATCGAAACCAACATCTTTACGAGTTACTAAATTATGAACAGATATGTATCCATCGTCGCTTATTTCAACATATACAGCATGAATATCCCCGTGGAATTGCTCTTTTAATTTTTTGTATTTATTGACCAATATCGTATTAAGAGCTTCTGAAACAACCGTACAGAACTGATGGCGTTTTTTCATAAAAATTGGATCATGTTTAAAAAGTGCTGAGAGTAATTTCCATGATCTCCTGCCAGATGGTAGTTCTCCATTAAAATAAGGGAACGCAAAAATCCAATCAAATACTACATCTTGCTGTGAATTGTTCTTCATGTAAAAAGCTTCATCTCAAAAGTATTTCACGACTATAAAATATAGATTAATTTCACTTATGAATTTAGTACGTTTTTGGATTTTCCAGTTCTTAAAATTGTGGGTGTATCTAAATCAATATCATCGGGAAGACGTTTTTTTGGTTTGATAATTCGATTACGTAATAAAAGCATTTCATCTTTTAATTCGGGAGCATAATGTAGTAAAAGTGCTTCAAATGCATTACACCAACCTTTTAAACGTGTTTTTTCAGCCTTATCAGTTGATGTTTCAAAGTCTTTATATCCTTGAGCAATAGTCTCAAGCAATTCTTCTTTTGAAATTTCGATCATGTAAGCTCCCTACAGAAAAAAAATTTATCTTTCATCTATGATATCGTATAGGTACTAAAAAAATCTATTTTTGGCATGGAGTGTTAAAAAAATATTCTATTATAATTCAGACACCAATAAACAGTCCAATTAATTATAAGCAAAGCTATAGCAAAAAAAATCATGGCAACCGTTGCCATATTTGTACTTTTTCGGTTTGTCAGTGACCGACTTTTTATTTATTTCAACTTCTAAAAAGTGCCTATTTTAGGGCTTTTCAAGTTGAAAACTTACTTTTAATCACATATCGGTTAAAATTTCGTAAAATTAAAATCAGGTTTGTTTTAAAAGTATGTTCAAATCGATATTTTCCAACTCGTTCGGTATCCTTATCTCCCGTGTGACAGGACTCATTCGGGATATTATGATGACATCCGTATTGGGTGCGAGTGTTTGGAGCGATATCTTTTTGATGGCGTTCAAATTCCCCAACCTCTTTCGCCGTATTTTTGCCGAGGGATCGTTTACCCAAAGCTTCATGCCCTCTTACATTGCATCAAACCAAAAAAGTGTCTTTGCCGTCGCCATTTTCATCCGATTTATGGCGTTTATCATTTTTCTCTCGCTCCTCGTCACCCTCTTTCCTGCATTTTTTACCAAAATGCTCGCATGGGACTGGGGACATGACCTAATCGCCCAAACGGCACCCCTAACAGCGATCAATTTCTGGTATCTCGATCTTATCTTTATTGTCACCTTTTTGGGGACGTTGTTACAACACAAAGAGCACTTTTTTACCACCGCTTTTTCAACCGTATGGCTCAATATCGCGATGATCGTCGCTCTGATCCTCTTCACCAATTCCGATCCGAAAACGATTGTCTACGCCCTCAGTTTCTCGATCCTCATCGGCGGGTTATTTCAGGTTATCACCCATCTCTACGCCATCCGTAAACAAGGACTGATGAAAATCCTCGTCGGGGGATGGAAATACCGCAAAACCAAAGATGTCAAAGAGGAGGAGTCTAAGTTTAAATCCCTCTTTCTCCCCTCTGTCGTCGGGAACTCCACCGCGCAAATCGCTTCGTTTATCGATACCTCTCTTGCCTCTTTTTTGGCGGCGGGATCGGTGTCGTATCTCTTTTACGCCAACCGTATTTTTCAGCTCCCCTTCGCCATTATCGCCCTTGCGATCACCACCGCCCTTTTCCCCAAAATTGCCAAAGCGATCAATAACGGCAATGACGAGCTTGCATTCAAAAACCTCCACACCTCGTTTTGGCTTCTTAACGCTCTTCTAGGGATCTCAGTTCTCGGCGGTATCCTCTTAGCTGAACCGATCATCTGGCTGCTGTTCGAGCGGGGAGCGTTTGATCTGGAAGATACCCTAAATACCGCTAGAGTCTTACAAATGTACATGGTGGGGTTGATCCCGTTTGGTCTGGCAAAGCTCTTTTCGATGTATCTTTATGCCCAACACAAACACCTCAAAGCGGCCAAAATCGCCGTCATCTCTCTCGTTATCAATCTTATCTTCTCGGTCATTTTGATGCAGAGCATGGGGGCCGCAGGGTTGGCACTTGCCGGAAGTATCGGAGGAGCGGTGCAGTTTATCCTCACCGTCAAGGAAGTGGGATGGAATATCTTTTTTGAGCTACTCAAAACAAGGTTTACCCTCTATTTTATCTTGGCGAGTAGCGCTTTTGGAATAGCATTCTATGCTCTCAACCAATTTTTGATACAATGGATACGATAATTACCTAGGAAAATTATGATTATTTTTGATAGCGTCCAAAAAACAAAACTACCATTCATCCCTCTCCAAGAGGGGAAAGTTTCCCTCTACGTCTGCGGTCCTACCGTCTACGACGATGCCCATCTGGGACATGCCAAAAGCGCATTGGTCTTCGATCTGTTGCGCCGTGTTCTCGAAGCCGAAGGATATGAGGTCACCTTTGCCCGCAATATCACCGACATTGACGACAAAATCATCAACAAAGCACGTGAATTAGGGATCAGTACAGCTGAAATCGCCGAGCGCTATACAAGCGCCTATCATCGTGATATGGCATACATCGGTGTGCGTCAACCGACGCTGGAGCCCAAAGCGACCGAATCGATCGAGGCGATGAGCGAGATGATCCAAAAACTTCTCGATAAAAAGCACGCCTATGTGATCAGCAACGGCGATATCTATTTCGATACCTCCAGCGACAAAAACTACCTCACCCTCAGCAATCGCCAGAGCAATGAAAACGTCAGCCGTGTCGAGAGAGTCTCCGAAAAAAGAAATGAAGCCGATTTCGCCCTTTGGAAAGCGGTGTCAGATGAGAGTGTCGCGTTTGATTCACCCTTTGGGCGCGGACGTCCGGGGTGGCATTTGGAGTGTTCGGCAATGATTGAGCACTACGTGAGTCCTCATGTCGGTGATTATGCCATCGATATCCACGGTGGCGGAGCCGATCTACTCTTCCCACATCATGAAAACGAAGCGGCACAAACCCGCTGTGCGACCAATCATGAGCTGGCCAAATACTGGATGCATAACGGATTCGTCACGATCGACGGCGAAAAAATGTCAAAAAGTTTAGGAAACAGCTTTTTCCTCAAAGACGCCCTCAAAGCCTACGATGGCGAAGTGCTCCGGTTCTATCTCCTCAGCACCCATTATCGTGGAGATTTTAACTTTAACGAAGAGGATTTGATCGCCTCCAAACGCCGCCTTGATCGCCTCTATCGTCTCAAAAAACGCCTTTTTGGATTAAGTGCCGAAATCATCGAAACCGAATTTAAACGAAATCTTCTCGAAGCGCTCGGTGATGATTTGAACGTCTCCCGCGCCTACGCCCTCATCGATGAATTGATCAGCACCGCCAACGAAGCGCTAGACACCAATCCCAAAGACAAAGGATATCGCCAAATCTTCCTCTCATCCCTCAGCGCCATCGAGACGGTTTTAGGGTTCGGTGGTCAAAATGCTTACGAGTATTTCCAATTCGGTCTGGATGAAGCAGCCAAAGCAAAAATCAATACTCTCGTCGAACAACGCACCGAAGCCAAAAAAGCCAAAGACTTCGCAACATCCGACGCGATCCGCGATGAACTCACCGCTTTGGGGGTATCGATCATGGATACCGCCACCGGAACCTTTTGGGAGATTCGGGAGTGAAGCTCAACGACATATATAAACGCTACTGGCCTTATATCAAAGGGTACAAATTTCAGTATGTAATGGTTCTTATCGGGATTTTACTCACCGTAACCGCTACTGCGGGAACCGCTCACATCATGCAGCCTCTGATGGATAATATGTTCATCAAAAAAGAGGAGCAAATGCTCTACATCATCCCTACTTTGCTAGTAGGGATTTATATCCTCAAATCGTTCGGACGTTATTTACAATCGGTCTATAATACCTATATCGGATTGCATATCGTTTCAAGACTCCGCGAAGATCTACTCGAAAAAATGGTTTGCATGGACATGCAGTTTCTCTATCAAAACCGCAGCGGTGAAATGATCTCACGTATCACAGGCGATATTACCAGGATTCAATATTTTGTATCCAATATGTTGCCTGAGTTGATCCGAGAGAGTTTGACAGTCATCGCGTTGATCGGATATGTTATCTACCTCAATGCCACCCTCGCATTTTGGGCTTTATTTGTGATGCCTATCATTATTTTACCTCTCATTAAAATTACCCGTAGACTCAAACGGCTATCGCACCGTTCCCAAGAGAAAAACGCCGATTTGATGACTCGCCTGACCGAAGTCTTCAATAACAGCGAAATCATTAAAACCAATGCGACCGAAGCGTATGAAGTAAGACTATTTCATGACGAGAACGACCGCTTTTTCAAACTCAATATGAAAACGACCTATACCAACGAACTTGTTTCCCCTCTGATGGAGATCATTGCCGCGATCGGACTTGCCTGCGTTATTTTTGTCGGAGGGCAGCAAGTCTACTCAGGCGCTATGAGCGTAGGGGAATTTACCGCATTTTTAACTGCCGTTGGGCTTGTATTTCAACCGCTTAGACGTGTTAGTGCCATCTACAGCCGCATTCAAGATGCTCATGCCGCAAGTGAACGGGTCTTTCAAGTCTTCGATCTTGAAAACAAAATCAAAGACGGTTCTTTAGAATTGAGCCAACCGATACAATCGATCGATTTTGACAAAGTCACCCTACGTTTTGATGAGAAAACAGCCCTCTTTGGAATTAATCTCTCAATTCATGCCGGGCAAACGATCGCTCTCGTCGGACAAAGCGGCGGGGGAAAAAGTTCATTGGTCAATCTGATACTCCGTTTTTACGATCCTGACGAAGGATCCATTATCATCAACGATCATAATATTAAGGAGTATACCCAACACTCGCTACGCCATCAAATCGCTGCCGTTTCCCAACGGGTCTATATCTTCCAAGAGACGTTAGCGGCCAACGTTGCCTATGGCTTCGAGATTAATGAAAATCGAGTTAAAGAAGCTCTGCGAAAAGCCGATGCTCTCGAATTCGCATCTAACCTTCCGGAGGGAATTCACACCGTAATGCAAGAGTTCGGTGCCAACCTCTCTGGAGGTCAGCGCCAACGGATCGCCATCGCCCGTGCGATTTATAAAAATGCCTCATTACTGATTCTCGATGAAGCAACCAGCGCACTCGATAACGAAAGCGAAAAACGGATCCAAAAAGCGCTGGAAGAATATGCTAAAGATAAAATCACTATTATTATCGCCCATCGGCTGAGTACGATTGAACATGCCGATACCATTTTGTATTTTGAAGAGGGGCAAATCATTGCCCGTGGAAATCACAACGAGCTTCTCGAAACTTCCGAAAACTACCGTCGTCTTGCAGGTAAAATGGGCTCATAATCCTCTATTTATCCTTTTTTGAGTATAATCGCGTCCAATTTAACTGTACGAGGCGGGTCAGCATGTTTGATTATGAATCTTTAAAACCGTGGCTTTTTAAACTTCGACCGGAAAGTGCTCACACCCTCGCAGCGGCTCTTCTACGAACCGCCAGCTTCTGTCCGCCGCTCTTTAACGGATGGATGGCGAAACATTTTGTCAGCCACCCTTCCCTTACCCAAGAGCTATTCGGGCGTACGTTTTTGAACCCTGTCGGTCTTGCAGCGGGATTTGACAAAAACGCCACCATGTTTCACGGAATACAGGCGTTGGGGTTTGGATTTAGTGAAATCGGTACTCTCACCCCGAAACCTCAAGAAGGGAATCCCCGTCCACGCTTATGGCGCCACATCGAAGAGGAGTCTCTCCAAAATGCGATGGGATTCAATAATGACGGTGTATTCCAGATTTCCCACCGTTTGAAAAATATCTATCCGTTCAGCACCCCGATCGGGGTCAATATCGGAAAAAATAAAATCACTCCGGAAGACAAAGCGATCAAAGATTACACTACGTTGATCAAAGCGCTTCACGAATACGCCGATTATATGGTCATCAATATCTCTTCCCCAAATACTCCGGGATTGCGCGACCTTCAGAACGAGACGTTTATCACACAGCTTTTTGCCGAAGCAAAAGCCCTCACCCAAAAACCGATCCTCCTCAAAATCGCTCCGGACATGTCCGAAGATCAAGCGGTAGCGTTGTGTGTCCATGCCGTTCAAAGCGGAGCAGACGGGATCATCGCCACCAATACTACGATCGATTATTCTCTCGTCTCCGAACCCGAAGAGATGGGAGGGCTCAGCGGTGAAGTGTTGCGCGAACGGAGTTTTTACATCTTCGACGCCATCGCACGTGAACTCTACGGAAAAACGACCCTTATCAGCGTCGGCGGTATCAGTACCCCCGAAGAGGCGTATCGCCGTATCCGTGCAGGAGCTTCGCTCGTTCAGCTCTACACCTCATTGATCTTCAAAGGGCCTGAAGTGGTTGAAGAGATCAATAGCGGTCTTATCGATCTCTTGGCATCGGACGGATTTACTTCGATTACCGAAGCGATCGGTGCCGATCGGCGATGAAAATTTTCGCTGCAACCATTTTGACCCTAGGAACCCTTATGGCCTCATCTTTGCCTCACTATGAAACCAAAACCCTCTCCAACGGATTGCAAGTCGTTGCGATTCCGATGGATAACGGCTCCAAAGTAATCTCCACCGATATTTTTTATAAAGTGGGAAGCCGCAACGAAGTGATGGGCAAAAGCGGTATCGCTCATATGTTGGAACATATGAATTTTAAATCAACCAAAAATCTCAAAGCGGGTGAATTTGACGAAGAGGTTAAAAGCGTCGGCGGAATGAACAACGCTTCGACGGGATTTGATTACACCCACTACTACATCAAATCAAGCAACGAAAATCTCGGAAAATCGCTCTCACTCTTTGCCGAACTGATGCAAAATCTCAATCTCAAAGATGAAGAGTTCCAACCGGAGCGCAACGTCGTCGCCGAAGAGCGCCGCTGGAGAACCGATAACAATCCGATGGGGTATCTCTATTTTCGCCTTTTTAACAGTGCCTATGTCTACCATCCCTACCATTGGACACCGATCGGTTTTATGAACGATATCCAAACCTGGACACTGGAGGACATTAAAACCTTCCATCAGACCTTTTATCAACCGAAAAACGCTATTTTGATCGTGACAGGGGATATTAAACCTGCCAATGTTTTTGAAGAGGCGGAAAAACAGTTCGGTTCCGTTGCGAATACTCTCGATATTCCGATCAAAAAAATCATCGAACCCGAACAAGACGGTGCGCGCCGTGTCGAAGTGCATAAAGAGAGCGAAGTGGAGATGCTCGCCATCAGTTTCCCGATTCCCAATTTTCAACATGCCGATCAGCCAAAGCTTTCGGCTTTGAGCGAAATGCTCAGTTCCGGTAAAAGTTCCCGGTTAAATCGCGTGTTGGTGGATGAAAAACGGCTTGTCAACCAGATCTACGCCTATAACATGGAAACGATCGATCCGGGAGTTTTTCTCTTTTTAGCCGTATGCAATAACGGAATCAAAGCCGAAGAGGTCGAAAAAGAGATTTGGGCTATCCTAAAGCAGCTGCAAAATACCCCGGCAGAAAAATCGGAAATCGATAAAATCAAGATCAATACCAAAGCCGAATTTATCTACTCGCTGGAGAGTTCAACCTCCGTTGCCGATCTTTTCGGAGGGTACTTGGCACGAGGAGACATCTCTCCGCTGTTAAACTATGAAAAAGCGATTGAGTCTCTCACCCCAAGCGATATCCAAAACGTCGCCAAAACCTATTTGGTTCCTGAAAAATCGACTACTCTAATCCTACGAAAAGGTCAAAAATGAATCTCGTAACCGGTTCAACCACCGCACTGATTACTCCGTTTAAAAACGGGAAACTCGATGAGCAAAAATACGCCGAGCTGATCCAACGTCAAATCAACCATGGGATCGATGCTATCTGTCCGGTCGGTACAACAGGTGAAAGCGCAACGCTCACCTACGACGAAGACCGTATCTGTATGGAGATCGCCGTTGCCGTATGCAAAGGGACAAAAACTAAAGTCCTTGCCGGAGCAGGAAGCAACTCTACCGCCGAAGCGATCGAAGCGGCTAAAACGGCTCAAAAATGCGGTGTCGATGCTATTTTTTCGGTTGCTCCGTACTACAACAAACCTTCTCAAGAGGGGCTTTATCAGCATTACAAAGCGATTGCCGAAGCGATCCCAGAGCTGCCGATGATGCTCTACAACGTTCCGGGACGTACCGTTGTCGATATTAGTGCCGATACCGTTATCCGGTTGTTCGACGACGTTCCCAACATCTACGGAATCAAAGAGGCGACGGGGAGTATTGAACGAACTATCGAGCTCCTTTCCCGCCGTCCTGATCTCAAAGTATTCAGCGGGGATGATGCCATCGATTACGCTATACTCGCCAACGGCGGAGCGGGAATCACCTCGGTCACCTCCAATCTCCTCCCTGATCTAAAAAGTCAACTGGTAGCCAAAGCGTTGGAAGGGGATTTTGCAACCTCAAAAGCACTCAACGATGCACTCTATCCGATCAACAAAGCCCTCTTTTTGGAGTCCAATCCGGTAATGATCAAAGCCGCTATGTACATTTCGGGGCTCATCGATACTCTTGAATACCGTCTGCCGCTTGTCGGACCTAGCACCGAGAATCTTAAAAAACTCGAATCCGTACTTCAAAATTACACCATTGTAGGAGCATAAACGAATGAACAATATGAAAGGTAAAACCCTCGTAATCACCGGAGCGACCAAAGGGATCGGACAAGCGATCGCGGAGCGCTTCGCATCAGAGGGTGTCAACGTTGCGTTTACGTATAACTCCAACGCCGAAACCGCCCAAAAACTGGCCGATGAATGGGAGAGCAAATACGGAATCAAAGCGCGTGCGTATCCATTGAACATTTTAGAGCCTGATGAGTTCAAACCCCTTTTCGAATCAATCGATGCCGATTTCGACCGCATCGACTTTTTCGTCAGCAATGCGATGATCTACGGCCGTCCGGTTGTCGGCGGATACGGCAAATTTATGCGTTTGAAACCGCGCGGGCTCAACAACATCTACACCGCAACTGTCAACGCGTTCGTCGTCGGAACCCAAGAGGCGGCAAAACGGATGGAAAAAGTGGGCGGTGGTGCGGTCGTCACCATGTCGAGTACGGGCAATCTCATCTATATCGAAAACTACGCGGGTCACGGAACCAATAAAGCGGCAGTTGAAGCGATGGCACGCTATGCGGCTGTCGAACTCGGAGAGATGAATATCCGTGTCAATGCCGTCTCAGGCGGTCCGATCGATACAGATGCCCTTAAAGCGTTCACCAACTACGAAGAGGTCAAAGCCGAAACGATCAAACGCTCAGCACTCAACCGTATGGGAAGCCCGAACGATATCGCCGGTTCCGTCTATTTCCTCTGTACAGATGAAGCGAGCTGGATCACCGGACAAACCATCATCGTTGACGGCGGCACCACGTTTAGATGATCAATATCCCCAATATCCTCGCTTTTTTACGCCTTCTCATCGCTCCGGTGATGTTTTGGATCATCCTCAATCCCCAAGTATTCACCGATGCGGGATGGCACGTGAGCTGGAGCTACTATATGGCATCCTTGCTCTTCGTTATCGCGAGCGTCACCGACTTTTTTGACGGCTATGTCGCCCGTGAACTCGATCAAATCACCATCGTAGGTCAAATCCTCGATCCGCTCGCCGATAAGATGCTCACCCTCGCCGCATTTTTAGGTCTGATGATGAGCGGTGCTGCTTCGGCGTGGGCGATTTACATCATTATTGTCCGTGAGCTTTTTATCACGGGACTCAGAACGCTCTCAATGTCGGAAGGGATCGATGTCAGTGCGTCGATGGCGGGCAAGGTCAAAACCGTTGCTCAGATGATCGCTATCGGGTTTTTACTGATGCATTGGCCGTTCGGAGATGTGCTTTTATGGATTGCCGTCGCCCTCACCGTCTATTCGGGGGTAGAATACCTCGTCGGATTCGCCAAAGCGTATAAAGGAAAAATCTAAATGTCTTGGTTAATAGCTATCCTCGTCCTCTCGGCTCTTATTTTCTTCCACGAACTCGGACACTACAGCGCCGCCCGTTTTTTCGGGGTGTATGTCGAAGTATTCAGCATCGGTTTCGGGAAAAAACTCTTCTCCTTTCAATGGATCGGAACACAGTGGCAAATCTCGGCTATCCCTCTGGGGGGATATGTCAAAATGAAAGGGCAAGACGACAGCGATCCTACTGCGATGAGCAGCGATGATGACAGCTACACGGCCAAAAAGCCGTGGCAGCGGATTATTATCCTTCTCGCGGGTCCGTTAGCCAATTTTGCCCTCGCATGGGTCTTCTTTTACGCTATTGCGCTGGGTGGTCCTCAAAGCCTCTCTCCGATTATCGGAAACGTTGTGGAAAACTCTCCAGCCCACACTGCGGGGCTCCAAAAAGGGGATATCGTCCTCTCAATCAACAACGAAAGTATCCGCGAATGGAATGAAATTTCCGATCACGTGCAATCATCGATCGGGGATTTGAATATCCGTGTGCAACGCGGAGAGAGCGTCCAAACCATTACCCTCACCCCGCGCATCAGTGAAACCCAAAACATTTTTAAAGAGACCATTCAAAAGCGGATGGTAGGGATTGCCCCCTCAGGCGATACCCATACCCTCGATCTTGGTTTCATCGAAAGTGTCTCGTATGCCTCTCTACAAACCTATGAAACCTCATTTTTGATTTTCCAAAGTGTCCAAAAGCTTCTCACCGGTGTTGTCCCGGCTTCTGAAGTGGGCGGAGTGGTCAGCATCACCAAAATCACCGCCGATGCCGCCGAATACGGCTGGATGAGCCTACTCTTTTTCTCAGCGCTCATTTCGGTCAACCTCGGAGTTCTCAATCTCCTCCCTATCCCCGCACTCGATGGCGGGCATATCATGTTCAATCTTTACGAAATGATTCGCCGCAAAGCGCCGAGCGAAGAGGTGATTTATCGCCTTACCCTAGGGGGATGGGTTCTTCTGTTAGGATTGATGAGCTTAGGACTCTATAACGACATTACAAGGTTGATGCAATGACACCGTTGGAACATAAACGCCATTTTGACCGAATAATCGAACGGGTCGAAAAAGCCCGACTGCGGGTGAATGATCACCACATCGTAAAAATCGTTGCGGCGAGCAAATACGTCGATGATTCTGCCATCCGAGCACTCTATGAGATCGGACAAAGGGCATTCGGTGAAAACAAAGTCCAAGATTTAGTGACAAAAAGCGAAGCGTTGGAAGATTTGCCGATCGAATGGCATTTCATCGGAAATTTGCAAAAAAATAAAATCAATCATCTCCTCTCTATACGTCCCCATCTCATCCACTCTGTCGATTCGATAGAACTTGCCCAGGCCCTCAATGATCGGTTGGAGAGGGAGAATATGACCTTGCGTGCATTAGTTCAGATCAATTCAGCCTATGAAGAGTCCAAAAGCGGTTTCACCCCTGAAGAGACCCTCGAAAAATACGCTCAGATTCAAGAAGAGTGTCCACGATTGCAGTTGCAGGGGGTCATGTCTATCGGAGCACACGTAGATGAGCCCACGATCATCCAAAAAAGCTTTGAGACGACCCGCCGTATTTTTGATGCCTTACCCAATGCAACGATCTGTTCGATGGGGATGAGCAGCGATTTTGAACTGGCGATCGAATGCGGCTCAAACCTGATCCGATTAGGATCGATCCTCTTCCCAAAAGGGTAAGTTTTCTCCCTTTTGTAGGTATTTAAGGGGCAATTCACATTCACCTATGATATAATCTTCCTTAATACTGATAGAAGGTGCCAAGGTGCGACAAACAAAACAACGGGCAACGCTCTACGCCTTAGCGTTAATCCTTGTCCTCATCATTGTTTTTATTGTCACCATCATCCAAGATAAAAAGCAGGTTCTCGAAGAGAAAACCCAAGCTCACCGAGCTCTGTTGCGCAACTCTTTTGAATTGGCTATTTTGGATACCCAAAAAGGGCTTAACGATCTCGCTTATACCCTCTCCGGCAATCGTGAAATCGTCGACGCCTTTGCCGCCCGTGATCGGGAAAAACTCTATCAACTGTCCCTCCCCTATTTTGAAAACGCCAAACGTCGCGGAGAAGTTGATACGAGCGGGTTTATCGGTGCCGATGGAGTCCATTTTCTCCGAATACAAGATCCTAAAAAATATGGAGACAATATCCTCCAAAAACGCCCTGTTTTGGCCCATGCGATTCAGACACGGCAGAAAATCACCACCCTCGACGTTACGTTGTTTGATGTAGCGATCGTCACCATTATTCCTATCTATAAAAACGGGGAATTTCTCGGGATTTTCCAAAGCGTAGCCAATATCAACCGTGTCCAAAAACGGCTTGATGCCCATTCAGGGATCAAAAGCGCTATCGCTTTCGATTCTAAAAAGCTGAAAACCCTGTTAAACGATACAGCGACTATCCATTACAAAGGGTACTCCTTAGTCTCATCCAATGACGCAATTTTTGAACATCTTCCTCAAAATTTCACTTTTCAAACCAGTCAGCGTCATACGATCGATGAACGTGATTATGTGATCGCTTCACGCCCGTTAACCAACTACAAAAACGAAATTATCGCGATGATGACCTGTGCCTTCGATATTACCGAAGATGTTCAAGAATACCATAAAGAGATCCGAAATCTCATCTTCTTTAGCCTATTTTTGGTCGGGGTTGTAGGGGTTGTATTGCATTATGGATTTTTGGTTCTCATTCGCCGTATCGAAAAAGATGCCCAAATTACCCGTGAACTCAATCAAAAACTCTCCCATCAGCTCCACACCGATCATCTCACGGCACTCCCCAATCGGAATGCTTTGATCAGAGATATCCACACTAACCGTTTTTACGCATTAATGCTTCTCAATATCGATAATTTCAAAGAGATCAATGATTTCTACGGTCACGCGATCGGTGATGAAACCCTTCTAGCGCTAACACGTTCACTCGAAATAGCGATCAAACCTTTCCCGATGCAGCTCTATAAAATGCCATCCGATGAATTCGCTATTGCGGTCATCGAACCTTTGAAATCTGCACAACTTGAATCTGCACGATTGGAAATTATCGACCATTTGCAATCTCAAAGCTACGATCTTCACGGAGCAAGCATTTATGTGACGATGACCATGGGTATGGATATTCTCCTCACCAATCGAAAACATAACGCGGCCAACCTGTTGGCTAATGCCGATATGGCGCTGAAAGCGGCTAAAAAACGGCATCTTAGCTATATGCTCTACGATGAATCAATGCAGATCAAACAAGAGTATCAACACAATATTTTATGGAGTAAAAAAGTCAAGCAGGCAATCGAAGAGAGACGTTTCTGTCTCTATTACCAACCGATTATCGATCCTAAAAATAATGACATCATGGAATACGAAGCACTCATCCGAATGATCGATTCAGACGGATCGATTGTCTCTCCGGGGTACTTTCTCCCTGCGGCGAAACAATCTCGCCTTTATCCTCTCATTTCCCGATTTGTCATTGAAGAGGTGTTTTCGATGCTCGAATCGACCCCTCATCACTATTCAATCAATCTCTCGGTAGACGATATTTTTGATACCGCTACCAATGAATTTTTGATCCAAAAACTTCAAACCTCACCCCATGCAAATCGCATTATTTTTGAGCTATTAGAGAGTGAGGGGATCGAAAATTATCCGGAAGTCTCATCATTTATCGCCAAAGTAAAAGGGCACGGCTGCAGAATTGCCATCGATGATTTCGGGACCGGTTACTCCAATTTCGCCCATATTCTCCGTCTCGATGTCGATATTCTCAAAATCGACGGTTCACTCATCCGAAATATCGATACCGATGCTAATGCCCAAACAATTCTCACCGCAGTTGGAGAATTCTCAAAACGCTTAGGGCTCAAAACGGTAGCCGAATTTGTCCACAATGAAGAGGTTTACAACAAATGCCGAGAACTCGGGATCGATTACCTCCAAGGCTATTACCTCGGAGAACCGAAACCGCTACGATGAGAGGGTAAAGAAGAACCCTTTTTTCTCTCCATCACATACACCGATCTCTCCTCCGTGGGAGTGGACAATGTTTTTGGCCAACACCAATCCCAAACCATTCCCCCGCTCTTTCGTACTCTTAAACGCTTCAAAAAGCCATTTTTTGTTTTCGATCGGTATCCCGGTATCGTAAATCTCGAATCGATGGAGTGAACCGGTTCGGGTATGGACAATCTCGATTCTCCCCTCTTCCTCCTCATCGAGCTCTATCGCATCAATCGCGTTAAAGACGAAATTGGTAAAAAGCATCGTAAGCAGATCCATATCACCGAATAATTCAAAGTCCTCTTCGGGAAAAACAAATTCAATCGTTTTGCCGTAGCTGTAATAACCGATAGCGCTCGAAAGCGCCTCACGAAGCTGCCACCACCTGAGGGCATTTTTCTGAGCGCTTACCCCCTTGGAGAACATCAGCGTCGCTTTAATGATCCGCTCGATCCGATAGAGCGATTTTTGGATCTCTTCGACGATGGGGCGATTCTCCGGAATCACCCGCTTCATCAGGGTCGAAGCAAGCAGTGCGATTGAGCCGATAGGGTTACGGATTTCATGAGAGAGGTGTGCCGCCATTTGCCCCATAGTAGCGAGGTTCTCTTTGCGCTTTTGCTCGGTAATATCAGTCGCGCTGAAGAGATATTTTTCGTTATGGTGCGCCGATTTGATCAGATAGGAGCGCTCTTCAAACTGTGCTTCATAATCCTCTTCACCGAAACGGAGAGTCTCCAAAAGAGAACTCAGCGATTTCGCCTGAGAGTTTTGAAGAAAAATAGAACCATCCCTCTCGACAATCCAAATCGCGTTCGGCAAAAACTCAATCACCTGCTCAATAGTGCTTTGGAGATAATCATACGATTGACGAAGGGCAACATACTCCTCTTCGACACGATAGGTTTGATCGATGAGAGCTTTGAGTTCTTCGGCTGAGATCGTTTCGGACATCAAAAATCACCCAAGTGGGTCAAAATACGGTATAACCCATACGCATCACTCACGCCGCACAATTCTCGAATGGAGTGCATCGCAAGCTGAGGAATACCCACATCGATCGTCTCCACCCCTAGCCGTGTAGAGGTGATCGGTCCTATAGTCGAACCGCATCCCATATCGCTTCGGGTCACAAACACCTGTGTCGGAATATGAAGAGATTTTGCACACTGTACAAATCTCCCCTGTGTCCTCGCAGAGGTCGCATAGCGCTGATTGGAGTTGATCTTGATCGCCACCCCACTATTGAGCTGAGGAGCATGTTCAGACTCATGTTTGGAGGGGAAATTGGGATGCTGGGCATGGGCGTTATCACACGATACCATGAGTGATCGACGCATCAACATCCCATACTCATCCCCCTCGATCCGTCGAAGCACCTCTTCAAGAAACGTCCCCCCTGCACCGACGTGCGAGTCACTCCCTACCTCTTCGTGATCCATAAATGCACACATCATCGGGTACGAGCTCTCCATAAGCGCCTGAAGCCCTACATAACAGCTTGCCAAATTATCCAAACGGGCTGTCGAGATAAACTCTTCATTGATTCCGACGAATGAGCCTTTTTGGGTATCGTAGAAACTGAGCTCATGTGCCAAAAGGCTCAAATGGGCAGTATCCTCTTGAATCTGTGAGAGGATAAAGGTCTCAAAATCGACCTCCCCCGTCGCAATGATGGGGACAATATCGGTTTGGGCATTGATGGAGCGGGAACTGTTGGCATCGCGATCGAGATGGATCGCCAATGAGGGGATCATTGCGATGGGGCGATTGATGTTGATGAGGGCTTCTTTACGGCTCTCACCATCGAGATAGACGACACGACCCGCGAGACCAAGTCCACGATCAAACCACGGATTGAGCAAAACGCCGCCATAAGGTTCAACCCCGAACCGTTTCACCCCTGCGGAAGTTGTTAGAGGGTTGGGTTTGAGGCGTAGATGGGGCGAATCGGTATGGGCACCGACAATCGTATACCCTTTCTCTTCGCACGGCGGATAGGTAAATGCGATGATAGAAGAGCCGTTACGGGTGACGTAGTAATCATTCCCCTCTTCCAAATTCCACGGCTCATGCTCCTCCAGTCGGATAAATCCCCGACAATCAAGCGTTTTGGCCATCCATTCCACCGCATGAAACGGGGTGGGCGAAGCATCGATAAAATGGATCAGTTCTTGGTTAAATTCGCGCATAGTTTTTCCTAATTAATTTATTATTCCCCATAATGGCTCCACATCCGCAAGATTCTCACCGTTTTGCTCTCTTCGATCACCTGATAGACGAGGCGGTGTTTGATATTGATTCGTCGGGAGTAGGCACCGCTGAGATTTCCGACCAGTTTTTCATAGCTTGGAGGGGTTTGGAACGGGTTGCATTTGATAATCTCGATCAGCTCTTTTCCCTTATCGGCTAATCCTGCGGCAGAGAGGTTTTTCGCATCTTTTTGCGCCTCTTTGCTGTAGAGGATTTTGTACTCTACCATTCGACCGTTTCGCTAAATTCGCTATCGGGTGCGTTCATGGCATCGCTAATCGATTGCGCCATGTTAGGAATAGAGGTGAGATACAACGTCTCCTCTATCGCTTTCCAGTCCTCTTGGGAGACCATAACGGCGTTATGGCGTTTGCCCGTGATGATGATCGGTTCGTGGCTTTGTGCCGTCTCATCGATGAGATTATAGATGTCTGATCGAGCTTGACTCGCTGTAATAACTTTGGTCATGTTAGCTCCTTATGTTCAAATCGTACCTAAAAGCGTACGCTTTGTCAAATAAATCAAGAAACAATGCTAACATTACTATGATGAGTAGGAACAATATACTTTTTTTGTAATTTTATTCTAACATCATCCCATTCTAACAAAATAGGTACTTCTTCATGTTTCTCACCATTTTCAAAATAAATTACTGATAATGAGACAGTATTTACATCATATTGTTGTTTATATCGAGTATGCATATTTTCCAAATTTTCTCTTGCGGCATCAATCTCCGATGAGACTAATTTTCTTATTTTAGAATGTATTATTCCCACTGAATCAATATAGTTTCGTACACAATCTTTTACATCAATTTCGTCAGGCATCTCTTTTAATATACTGGCTTTAAATTTCGAATCCAAAAATTCTTTTTGAGCATGAAGTTCAATAAATTGATTACGCTTCGTTCTGTCTTCATTCCAGCTTCCTTTCAAGGATAATCTATGTACAGCTGTACCAGAATGCTGAAGATAATTCCTAAAAGCTTCCATAAATCTATATTGGAACTTTGTATCATATTCTTCTGATTTATAAGATTTGACCAATGGCTTTATTTTTTCGTCATAAAGTATTTCTTTAACATGTGTTTCAATGCTATCCATATACAATCTTATAGAGGTCAAAATATTGATAATCTTAGTATTTAATTCCGATTTAAACTCATAAAATTCTTGGTAATATCCACCTCTGTTAATTTCAGTAAGTAAAGAAATATTTAATACACTTTTTTCAAAATCTGTATAATTATTGACAATAATATGGAACTTTTCTTCAATAGCAAACATTGTTGAGAGTTTATCTTTGGAACTTTTGCATTGTTGAAATTCATCTTCCGTTAAAAGAATTTCTTCACAACAATCAAAAGTGTTTGTTCTAAGCACAAATCTTTTTTCCATTAATTCCTCTTCAGAAGCTATATAACATCCACATCTTCCAACGCACTCAACTCTTCGATCACCTTGTTATCGACCCGTATCGCCGAATCGATCACCACATCGGCGAGTTTCGAGACGATGATGAGCTTGATGGCACGACGTCCCGGATGGCGGCGGACAAGGGTGTAGAGTTTCTCTAACGTCTCTAAGTTATCACTGAGGCGGATGCGCAGTTGCAACGGCTCTTGCGGCGGGAGGTTTTCGACGATCTTCGTCTCCACCTTTTTCGCCTCTTTTTTCGCTTCGGCGAGGGTCATGATTTTGGTGACGCTGATGCGGGTGAACATCTCGGTATGGGTCACCTTAACCTTGAACGCGATCGGCTCGTCCTGATCCATTTTTTCCAATTCTTCGACTTTGTCACTGAAGAGCATTACTTCAATATTGCCGTGAAAGTCCATGAGGCTCACCAGCCCGAACATGGACCCTTTTTTCGACATCTTTTTCGTGATGCTTTCGACCTTACCGATAAAGATCGCATTCGAACCGTCGGCGATGTTTTCGATCTCACTAGAGAGCGTATAATTGATCGCGTCGATTTGCTCACGGTAATTGTCAAGCGGATGCCCTGAGACGTAGAATCCGAGGGTATCTTTTTCAAAATCGAGGAGAGTTTTGAGATCGAACTCCTCCATGTTTTTGAGGGTGAGTTCGACCGCCGTCACCTCCTCATCATCCCCGAAAAGGCTAAACTGGGCATCTTTTTTCAAAGACGACCCTTTTTTCGCCGTTTCGACAAGGGTTTCAACCTGCTCCAACAACGCGCGGCGGGAATATCCAAAGTGATCCAATCCCCCCGCTTTGATGATGCACTCGATCACTTTTTTGTTCACCTTTTGGGGTTCGATACGGTTGATGAAATCTTGAATATCTTTGAACTCCCCCTCGGCTCTCGCTTCGAGGATCGACTCGACCGCCGCTTCCCCAACCCCTTTGATCGCACCGAGACCGAAGAGGATTTGATCCTGATCGTCTTTGGTGATTGCCGAGAACTCCAACTGTGAGTGGTTGATATCGGGAGCACCGAGGAAGATTTTCATCCGTTTGGCTTCGTCGATGTATTTGACGACCTTGTCGGTATTATCTTTCTCCGAAGTGAGCAATGCCGCCATGAACTCTTGAGGATAGTAGGTTTTGAGCCATGCCGTCTGGAATGTGACCATCGCGTACGCAGCCGAGTGGGATTTGTTGAACCCGTATCCGGCGAATTTTTCGATCAGATCGAAGAGTTCGGAGGCTTTTTTGTAATCTAATCCCTGATTCGCTGCCCCCTCAGAGAACTCTTTGTTGTACTTTTGCATCTCTTCGATTTTCTTTTTCCCCATCGCACGGCGCACGATGTCCGCCCCGCCGAGGCTGAAGCCCCCGACCGTTTGTACGATCTGCATAACCTGCTCTTGGTAAACAATAACCCCATAGGTAGGTTTGAGGATTGGTTCCATCGATGGGAACGTATAGGTGATCGCCTGACGGCCGTGTTTACGTTCGATAAAGTCATCCAACATCCCCGATTCCATCGGTCCCGGACGATAAAGGGCGAGTACCGCGATCAAGTCCTCAAACGAAGAGGGCTTGAGCCGTTTGTTCAAATCCTGCATCCCCGAACTCTCGATTTGGAACATCCCGATCGTGTCTCCGCTTTGGATAATCTCGTACACTTTGGGATCGTTCTCATCGATCGTGTGCCAGTTGACCTCGACGTCGTACCGTTTTTTGATCAGTTTGATGGCGCTGTCGATAACGTCGAGCGTTTTAAGTCCCAAGAAGTCGAATTTGATAAGATCAATATCTTCGAGAAAATTGAGCGAATACTGGGTAACAAACGTCTCCTCGCCGGAGGGTTTGTAGATCGGGGTTTTCTTCCAAAGCGGTTCATTGGAGATAACGACCCCCGCCGCGTGCATCCCCGCATTGCGTTTGAGCCCTTCGAGTTTTTTACTAAATTCCCAAACCCGCGCCGCCTGCGTATCGCTTTCGATCAGCTCTTGGATTTTTGGCTCTTTTTGGAACGCTCCCGGTTTGAACTCTCCTCCTTTGGTTTTACCGTTCAGGGTAATCCCCAACTCATCGGGGATCAGTTTGGCCATCGCATCGGCTTGGGAGAGAGGCATATCCAAAACACGGGCAACGTCACGGATAACCCCTTTGGCGAGGAGTGAACCGAACGTGATGATCTGCGCCACCTGCTCACGACCGTATTTGCGAACGACGTAGTCAATGATTTCGCCGCGACGCGCCTGCATGAAGTCCATATCGATATCGGGCATCGATACCCGCTCCGGATTCAAAAAACGCTCAAAAAGGAGATCGTATTTCATCGGATCGATGTCGGTGATCTCCAACGCATATGCAACGAGGCTCCCCGCCGCCGATCCCCGTCCGGGTCCTACGGCGATCCCCATCTTTTTGGCTTCACGGACGAAATCCCAAACGATGAGCATGTAGCCGGGGAATTTCATCTGATTGATCACCTCGATCTCGAACTCCAGACGCTCACGATACTCCTGATGACGCTCAGGCGGTACGTGCACTAAACGCTCTTCAAGCCCTTTGCGGCAGCAGTGGATAAAATACTCCGAATCCTCGGTGATATCAAGCCCCTCTTCACGGGCGTATTCAGTCGTAAATTTGAAATTCGGCGGGGTCGGGTTCCCGAGTTTGAGTTCAAGCTGACATTTATCAACGATCTCTTGGGTGTTATAGAGCGCTTCGGGGATGTCGGCAAACAATCGCGCCATCTGCTCGGGCGATTTGATATAAAACTCATGCACCGAGTGGCGGAGCCGTTTGGGATCGTCGTAGAGTTTATTCATCCCGATACACATAAATGCCTCATGGTATTGAGCATCATCGGGGTAGGTATAGTGGGTATCGTTGGTTGCGATGAGTTTGATCCCAGTCTCTCTAGAGAGGCGGATAACCGGCTCGTCGATGAAAAGCTGATCGCTGATCCCGTGACGCATGATCTCCATGTAAAAATCGTCCCCAAAAATCTCGCGGTATTCCAACGCGATTCGTTTGGCCTCATCGTACCCTAACGCCCCGTTTTTGACGTTACGTTCGCTGTTGGTATTGAGATGCCAGTTCACCTCCCCTTGCAAACATGCCGAGGTACAGATGATCCCCTCGCTGTTTTCGCGAAGGAGCTGTTTGTTGATGCGGGGAAAGTAGTAAAACCCGTTGATATAGGCCTGAGAGGAGAGATACATGAGGTTTTTATACCCCACCTCGTTTTTGGCAAACAAACAAACGTGAAAACGCTGTTTGATACTCTTGTCGCCCAAATCTTCGCCGTTGTGGATATAGGCTTCCATCCCGATGATCGGTTTGATCCCCTCTTTTTTCATCTGTTGATAAAAATCGATCGCTCCGAACATGTTACCATGATCAGTCATCGCGACTGAAGTCATACCCAGTTCTTTAACCCGTTTTACCAATGCCGAAATTTTATTCGCACCATCGAGAAGTGAATACTCGGTGTGAAGATGCAGATGGGTATAGGGTGGAATGCTCATAATAAAAACCTCGGTGTCTCAAATCAATAGTAATTATAGTCACAGAGGGGTTAAGAACGATTGAATGCGCTTTTAATGTATATCAGGGAGTATCATAAGACAACCCCATATTGGCGCACCCCAAAGAGTTTCCCAGAGTACATGCACGTGTATAGAGCGTTGCGGCGGCGTATTTGTTTTGTGCCGTTCCGATCCCCTCCTCTTTCATCTTTCCCAATTCGATACACCCTTGTGCATTGTTCGAATCGCATGAGCGTGAAAATTTTTCAATTGCAGAGCTATATTCATGATGCTCCAGCGCATTTTTCCCCTCACTCAGCGCATCGGCGGATGCGCTCAATCCGATTAGCATCGTAATCGACAACATAGTTTTAAATACGGTTTTCATGGTTTTTCCTTTTGTTTTGTTTTGGTTGAATGATAAAAATAAATTGGCGTATGGTTTATGGGCGCTCCTCTGATAAGGTTTTATCTTTGTCGATTATCACCGAACACGTCATTCCAGCTGAAAGGTGCATCCCTTTTGGAACTTCGTCAATATGAATACGGACCGGAACACGCTGTGCCAGACGGATCCATGTAAAAATCGGATTGACGTTGGCCAGCAGCCGGCCGTCAGTGACGTTATCGCGATCCGAAATACCTCGGGCAATGCTCTCTACATGCCCTTTTAGCGCAAACTTCGTCCCCAGAATTTTCATCGTGGCTTTATCCCCGATACGGATCATTGAGAGTTTGTGTTCTTCGAAATAGCCGTATACCCAGAAGGAACCTTCGGTGATAATCGCCATACGCTTATCCCCTTGTGTGACGTAGTCCCCTTTGCGCAGTAGAAGATTCGAGACCCATCCATCCGTTGATGCACGCACCGTCGAACGCTCCAAATCGAGTTTTGCGGTCTCGACTCGGGTAAGCGCCTCTTCATAACGCTCACGGGCAATCTCGGCATCCAAGCACGCATCGTCACGCTCCTCACCCGAGACGACCTCATCGTCCGCCCTTTCCCTCCGCTGTGCACGGTGCAGTTTCATCTCGTATTCGGCTCGGAGTGTATTTGCATGGGCCCTTGCCTCATGCAGAGCATGTTCGAAACGGACGGCATCGATTTGGAAAAGGACGTCGCCTCGTTTGACATGTTGATTATCCGCTACGGCTACATCACTCACCAGCCCCCCTACATCGGGTGCGATCATAACGACATCCGCACGAACACGCCCATCACGTGTCCATGGTGCATTCATGTAGTTGTCCCATAACATCAATCCTAAAAAAAGTGCCAATAACAACACACTAAACGTGATAGCAAATCGAAAAAATTTAGCCCATTTGGCGTGATTCATTTTTTTATCCTCTGTGATAACTTCAATATATTAAAAGGCACGGAATCGCAAAAATACATACGAAAACCGATGTTCGAAAGAGTCCGGGGTGCCATACATGATGGTAAATGCCAAAATCGGACATCATACGATCAAGAAAGATCTGTATCAACGTGCTTACAACGAAAATAGGGAGCAGAGTCGGCATCTGTATCCCAAACAAGGTTATATCTAACGGCATACATCCTCCGAAAGCAACGGGAAATTCGTCGAATTAAAAAGAACCGTACGTATCATGGCGATTTCGGTACGAAGGTTCTTTTGACGTCGATATTGTGCTTTTTCAACAGGGCATTTCATCAAGTCGAACTCTTCATAGCAATCACGCAGAAGTTCAAGCAGTTTTTCTTTTTTTTCGACCGAAGGGGACTCAAAATAGTGCGGGATTTTTTGCAATACAGAGCGTGCCAAAATCGGGTGATACTCTGGATTCAGGTGCGACAAGCTTTTGCGGATGACGAGGATCGAGCGGCCGATTTCGAGTGAAGAAAGGAGCCATTCAAAAACCATCCGGCTTGAACGCATGTTCAGTCTTCCCTGTGTCGAAAACTGCTGAACGAGATCCCTTCCGGTACTTTCCAATGCGCTTCGTTCCACATTCAAAGGACCTTCACACATCCGAACAATCTGACGGCGCAGAATTTTCGAAACCCGGTTTTGTGTCAGGCTACACGACCAAAAATTGACCAGAAGATAGGCCATTCCCCCGAACAAAATCCCGATCAGTGATGCGAGAGAACTCTCCAAAAATTTGGTCGGATCGATTTTATAGTAGGGATCGAGCGCACACTGCGTCATGAACAT
The DNA here is from genome assembly GCA_964495485.1 of uncultured Sulfuricurvum sp. Lineage (GTDB taxonomy): Bacteria > Campylobacterota > Campylobacteria > Campylobacterales > Sulfurimonadaceae > Sulfuricurvum. The sequence goes on along the minus strand of CAZBVJ010000001.1, from coordinate 179,047 downwards.
AAAAACGAAACCAAATGCGAAAACACCCAGTTTCGGTTTCATGGTCATCCATCCGACAAATGCGAAAACCGGAGCCAATACCAATGCCAGTGTCAAAAAATCAGAGGTAAAGGTGGGGATAACGTAAAAATCATAGACCGCAGCGATCATCAAAGCACTCACGGCACCTTGAAAAAAGTTTTTAACTCCATCCAGTGGACTCGGGAGTGTCCCCAACAGCAATCCGATCACTACTGCCATCGTAATCGTCACGGTCGCATACGGCCAAGCCGTCCAGATCCAAAATCCGATCGTCAACAATAACACCCCGCTTCCGCGAAACGCTGCCAAAGCCACGAGTACATTGTCGGTATGGGTTGCAAACCGAATACTCCGGCTCAATTCCTGAGACGTTTTTCCCAAGATTCTGTGCCGCAGCAGTGAAGCATACGTGACACAATGGGTATGGAGTTCGTCAACCAGCCGTAACATAAGGTGGGCAACGGCAGAGAGTTCTTCACTCTCCGTTGAATCTGTTGAGGACAGAATAGCCTCCAGCTCTATCGCCAAGCTCTCTTTCTCATCCAAAAGCCATTGATTCATGATTCCAAGCGCTTCGGGTGTGACAACAAATCCGCTAAATCGCTGCAATACCTGCGATACCGGCTCATACGCCCCCCTGAAACGCTCGATCAGATCGAACCGTTTACGCTCACGCATCGATCCGATGACCCCTCTGAGTGAGTAGAACGTCGTTGAAAGATTCATGTATTCCTGATTAAGATGCTGGTAATGCTGACGTTCTTTTCGGTCAGCTCCACTTTCGAACGTACTGTTGATCCGCACGGCATTCAAACCTACAACCCCCGACGCAAAGCGCCCCGCACTGGGGTCGGTATCGTCAGAAACATCAAAAATCGATCCCGAATTAGAGAGTGTCGTCACAATATCCCCAAACCGTTCCCGTTCTCCGGCAATCAAAGAATCGAGCAAGCGGCGGGGAAAAACTATGTCACTCACAACCGTCGCAGCCATAATCCCAACTATCACCTCAGAAAAACGGGAGAGAGCGATTTCAAATGCATCCAGCGGCGTTTCGATGACCGGAAGCGCAACGATACAGAGGGTATATCCCGCCAATACAAAACCGTATGACTGAAAATTGCGGTATTTAAATCCCGCAGCCGTTGCCAGACCGATCCATAAGGCAAAAGCGGTGATATACCAAATAGGTGCCTGTGAAAACATCCCGGTGATGATCAAAGAGATCCCGACTCCGGCAATGGTTCCCAAAACCCTGTAATAGCTTTTGGAAAAGACCATTCCAATCTGAGGCTGCATTACGATGAACGTCGAAAAAACGGCTGTTCTCGGATCGGGAAGGTTCAGTTTCATCGATACCCACAGTGCCAACAGAGCCGCGATAACCGTTTTGACCATGTAAATCAAAACCGGTGAGTCCAGACTCATCCAATCATAAAAAGTCTGGCGCCACGGAAACGATTTCAGGTCAGAGATCTCAAGATTCAACGCATTCATTGTTTCTCTCCCTCGCTGTATCCCCCTCCCAGAGAGCGAATCAGCGCAATACGGATCATTTCACGTTCCCGTTCAAGTCCGATTTCATCGAATACCCCCTCAAGTTCACCCCTTTTGGTTTTCAAATAGGGAACCTTGTTTTCCAAGGCATAACCGAATTTTCGTTCGCTTATCGACGTATCGGCACGCTTGGCTTCCATTTCCCGATTATGCGACTGCAACTGTTCGTCGATCAGGAGAGAATGTTTTAACAAAACAACGACTTCATTCGCCGCTTTGATGAGTGCCTGATTATAATCATAGACCGACGCATTGTAATCTGCGACACGATTATTGAGGTTAGCTTCCCGCGCCCCCCAATCAAGCAGAGGGAGTGAAAGAGCAACACCGGCTGATGGCTGGAAAGAAGAATAATCGAGAAACTTCGTTCTACTGAACGAAATCAATCCGATCAGACCGGAGAGGCTGATATCAGGATAAAACTGCGCTTTGCCTTCTTCGATACGGTGACTTTTCCCCAATGCCGTATGTTTGGCAACGGCAACGTCAGGTCTATGGGAGAGTAGATGGAGCATCACCTCTTTGGGAAGCGGTATCTTTGCATTATCGGCAATCCTCGGAGCCTTCAGAGTTTTGGCAAATGAGGGGAGAAACCCGCCCAGTACACAGATCGATTCCTTCTCCCCCTCTATTTTTCGTTGCACTACACGGATATGTTGACGGATTTGCTCTATCACGCTTTGGCTGCGGTAGAACTCCGAGGCATCGATCAGGCCGAGTCGGTAACGCTTTTGGAGTATTGCATGTTCCTTTTGTGCCATCGATTCACTCTCCTTGAGAATAATCATCTGCCGCTCATCGTAATGCCAACTCAGATATATTTCAACGATTCCGGTAGAGAGAACGAGTCTGGCCGCTTCGATCGAAGCACGTTGGGAAAGGGCATCTTCTTTTGCCGACAAAATTTGGGATCGGCGTTTGTTCCAGAAATCGAAATCGTAATCAAGCACGAGTCCGGAGTGATACTCCGTGTTGCTGGTTCCTCCCAAAAATGTGGAAGGAAAAATATGGTTTTCACTGAAACGTTCACGCGTCAGAGCGCCCTGTGCACTAATACGGGGAAGTTCCGCCGATTCGACCGACGCAATCAGCGCACCGGCTTGAGCATAGCGCGCCTCCAAACTTCGAATAGAAGGGGCCGATGTAATCGCCTCGGAAACAATCGAATCGAGCTGTGGATCGCCGTAATATTTCCACCAATCTCGAATCAGCGTATCATCTGCGAATTCTGCCGAGAGATTTTTGAGTTCATCGTCTATACGCTCATCTTTGAGCATAAGCGCCTTGTCGTTCTTGGGAACGCATCCGCTCATCAACAGAAGGACAAAACTCAGAACAAACGGTAAACGGTACATCATTCAGCATGATCCGATTCGAAGCGCATCATTTTTCTCCGTCTTAAATTTTGCGGAATAATAGAGCGGATGAGCTTAAATACTTATTATAATAACTATTATGTATATAATTATATATTCGGCAAAATGCAGACCAATAAATACATAATTAAATATTATATAAATAAGGTAATTTAGAGGTTGGAAGAGGTCATAAAAACCAACGGAAGTTCAAGAGGTGCGGCGGCACCTTTCAGTTTTGTAAATTCGAATACAATCTATTAAGAAGGTGTGCAAGTTCCTCTTTTTGGCGACGATCGACACCGCGAAAAGCTTTTTCAATCACCTGATCGCCCAAAGCAATCAATGTCTCTCTTAGCTTTAACCCCTCAGGGGTAATCATCACCAGATAGGCTCTACGGTCGTTCTCTTTGGGAATACGTTGGATCAGCCCCTTTTGTTCGAGCTTGTCCAACATCAGCGTCATATTAGACTGTTCAAAATAGGTATCCTGTGCAAGCTCCTTTTGGGTCAGAGCATCTTTTTCGGACAATCGGATCAGTATGACCCGTTGCGCATAGGATATCCCATAGGGCTTGAGCTCTTTTTCCAATTCATTTTTCAAAATATTACGCGTTTTGGCAATTAAAAAGGCAATCGAATTGTCTGACTCGAAATCCATTGTTTTCCCTTTTAGTAAATGTTGCAGCATCATAGAGTGAAAGTGCTTAAATACTTATCATAATAACTATTTTAGAACGTCTTTGGAGCAAAGCCCCAAAGACTACGCTTGCCGCTATGGCACTGAAGCTTGCCTCTGCGAGGCAGAAGACTTCTTAATCATAAAAAGTCTATTACGCAAGGGTGACGGGAAGATAAAACTCCAGATCAAATTCGCCTGATTCATCCAAAAAATGGTTTTTTCGGTAGATCGCGTAGGGGGGGAGTGTCTTGGTCTCAAAACCGCTATCGGGGAGCCATATCTGATAGACATAGCGCATAAAATGAAGCACATCTCCGTATTTTCCCTCGATATGAAAAACGGCGCACAACGATGCGGGAATCTCGAAATAGGCGACCGAACCGTGAGGATGACTCCCTTTGGGCACTTCAAACGCCGCGATATAGGCACACTCACTCAGCGGTGTTATCGTCGGATTGTCATGATGAAATCCGATTTGACGTGTGTTCTCGGGGAGGTTATTTTCAATGCACCATGCCCGAAGACGGTTCCAACTGTTTTTGATCGAAATATTGTAGCCCCGATGACGGATATAGGCGGCATAGATGGGAGGAGCTTTGATGATTTTGGGGATTGTCCCCGAAAAATCCCGTACCGACGTGCTGTAGGGGGAGTGAGAGAGGATCGTATGGGAATAGGAGAGATAATCGCCGCTTTTCCACATCTTGGGGGTGGTATGAAAACGCTCTTTGAACGCTTTAATAAACGAAGTTTGAGAGCTGTACCCGCACATCCGTGCGATTTCCGAGATGGTCGCGTATTTATTGGTAAGCAGGAGGCTGGAGGCTTTTTGAAGCCGTATCGATTTGATCGTCTCGTAAAGATTTTTTCCCGTCTCCTCTTTGAAAATCCGGTGGAGATGATGAACGCTGAGACTCTGCATTTGAGCGAGTTCGAGGGCATTCAGCTCCGTATCGATATGGAGATAAATATACGAAAGAACATCGTTGACAATATCTGCGTGTTGGTGTTTCGTTTCCCTTTTCATTTTTCAATATTAGCATAATTGAATAAAAATAATGATGATTCTGAATAACTTTTTTAAGTATTTGGATAAAGAATAAAAAAATCAGATCCTTTACAATAACACGAAAAAAAGGCTACCCATGAAACGCTCATTCATCAGAGAAATTCTCGAAGTTATCGGCAGCGATACCGTATCGTTTGCGGGAGGTTTACCCGATGAGACCCTCTTTCCTATGGAAATGCTCCAAAAAAGTGCCTATTCGACACTCAGTGATCCTAAATCGCTCCAATACTCACTCAGCGGAGGTATCCTCTCGCTTCGTGAAAAATTGGCATCGTACTATACCGGGATGGGGCTGGAGACCAAAGCCGAAAATATTTTGATCACCACCGGAGCACAACAGGCACTGGATCTGATCAGCCGCGTCTATTTCCGCTTCGGTACAACCGTCGAAGCCCCTGCCTATTTGGGTGCGCTCAATGCATTCAGTGCCAACGGGTGTCAAATTTATGGGGCAACATTGGACAATTACAAATTAAATTTAAAGACTTTTGAACGCCACTTCGCGGTGACGAAACGGGCATATCTCATGTGCGATTTTCAAAATCCTACGGGGATCAGCTATTCGCTTGAAGATCGGGAAAAACTGGGGAAAATGGCCTCCCGCTACGATGGAATCATTGTCGAAGACGGTGCCTATATGGAACTCTTCTTTGAAGAGCGGATGCCGCCGCTGTCGCTGTTCGCACCTCATCACTCGCTCCATGTCGGATCGTTTTCCAAAACGCTCGCACCCGGCCTTCGACTGGGATGGATTCGGGGAGACGAGCATTTACTGCAACCGATCTTAGCCCTCAAAGAGCGCTCAGATCTGCATACCTCAACCCTCTCACAACGATTGGCCGATCAGTTTTGGGAGAGCGGAATGTTTGGTAAACACCTGCGTAAAGTCCGTGCACGCTACAAAGAAAAATGCGATCTTTTGGCGCATGAACTCACCACACAGCTGAGTGATTTTCATTTTACCAAACCCAAAGGGGGGATGTTCATCTACGGTTCGTTTCCCCAAGAGGTCGATGCCAAAGAGCTTGCAATGGCATGTTTGAAAAACGGAGCGGTTTTTGTTCCGGGGGGAGAATTTTATCCCGGAGCGCCCACGAGCGCTGAAGCACGTTTTAACTTTAGCGGAGCGACACCGGAAGAGATGAAACGGGGCATTGCCATTATCGCACAGACCTACAAAGAGTATATGAGCCAAAAGGAGCGGCAAAGTGCATGAGATCAAGTTTCCATTTTTAGAGCATATCGGCGGGAAATTGGATCGTTATCAAAAAGGGCACGCCGAAGTCGAGCTCTCAACGATGCCTTACCATCTTCAGCATTTAGGGTTTATCCACGGCGGAGTCATCTCGACGCTGATGGATAATACGGGATGGTATGCCGCCGTTTCCAATCTTCCAGACGGGTTCACCTCGGTGACGATGGAGATTAAAATCAATTATCTCAAACCCGCTTCAGGGGATCATTTAAGAGCCATTGGGGATGTCATCCGCCAAGGAAAAAAAACCTCATTTGTGAAAATAGAGCTTTATGACGGAGAGACTCTCGTTGCGTTTGCAACAGGAACGTACACTGTTTTAGAAGAACAATCTAGCGGCGTTTAGTCAGCAGCATATTGAGCCCATCGGCAAACTCTCTCACCGTCTTTGCCCCTATCGCCGAGGGACCTCCCGTGATCTCACCGTTATTGCGCAGCTCTTCCATCAGATTGCGCATCGCGAGGAGATGTTTGATGTTGTTCTCATCGTAGATCGTTCCGCGCGGATCGAGCCCTACCGCCCCTTTGCTCACGATCCGATCCGCCAGAGGTATATCGGCGGTGATGACCAAATCTCCCGCTTCACAGAGTTCAGCAATCCGATGATCCGCTTCATCGGGTCCTTGGGCCACTACCTCCATCGAGATATAGGGCTGATGCGGCACCGATATTTTCTTGTTGGCGATGAAAATGGTGGTAATTTCCCTCTTTAGTACCGCACGAAGGAGTATCTCTTTGAGGGCATTAGGGAAAGCGTCGGCATCAACGAGGATTTTCATATGACTTTATCGGCTCCGTCTGCTATCACCTTGACGAGGACTCGCCTCACGGTGTGATCCTTTGTCACTTTGCGATTTCTGACCTTGGGGCTTTTGGCGCGGAGGATTGCCTCGCCCTCCCCCTCGTCCTTGCTGAATCGGTTCGGCTTTGATCGAAGGGTCAGGTTCAAACCCGGCAATAATGTCGCGATCGAGTTTACGGTTGATCAGTTTTTCGATCCCTTTGAGATACTCATATTCATCGATACATACGAGAGAGATCGCTTCTCCCGCATTTCCGGCACGACCTGTACGTCCGATACGGTGGACGTAATCTTCGGCGATGTTAGGGAGTTCGAGATTGACAACATGCGGCAGCTGGTCGATATCCAAACCGCGCGCCGCGATATCCGTCGCGACAAGGATCTTCACTCCACCCGATTTAAAATCGCTCAACGCTTTGGTACGGGCGCTTTGACTTTTATTCCCGTGAATTGCAGCGGCAGAGATACCGATCTTCTGAAGATAATCAGAGAGTTTGTTCGCTTGATGTTTGGTGCGGGTAAAGACAAGCACCTGTTCCCATTTGTTCTCACCAATCAGTTTCCCGAGCAAAGCGCTTTTGCGTTTGCAATCGACCAAAATGACACTTTGTTTTACCAGTTCGCTCGAGGTGTTGCGGCGTGCCACTTCTACGATAGCGGGATTACGAAGGATCGATTCGCACAGTTTTTTGATCTCATCGCTGTAGGTAGCCGAAAAGAGGAGATTTTGTTTTTTTGCCGGCAGAATCGCGATAATTCGACGGATATCTTTGATAAATCCCATATCGAGCATTCGATCCGCTTCATCGAGGACAAACATCTCCACATGACGCAAATCAACCGTCCCTTGTGATACATGATCGAGAAGCCTTCCGGGGGTTGCAATGAGGATGTCCACACCGTTACGCAATGTCGTAATTTGAGGCTGTATCCCCACACCGCCGAAAATAACGGCACTTTTAAACGGAAGGTATTTCCCGTAGGTTTTGACGCTTTCACCCACTTGAGCGGCAAGTTCTCGTGTCGGAGTCAGGATCAATACACGAACACGACGGGGCGATTTTTGGGGTTTGTTTCGAGAGAGGATTTCAAGCATCGGGAGGGTAAAACCTGCCGTTTTTCCTGTCCCCGTTTGGGCTCCGGCAAGCATATCCCGCCCCTCTAGAATATAAGGGATCGCTTGAGCCTGTACGGGCGTAGGGGAAGAATACCCCTCTTCGGCTACCGCTTTGAGGATCGGAGCAGAGAGGTTAAGATCGGTAAATAACATAGAATGAAGTTCCTTTTAATGGACGAAGCGGAGAAAAAGTGCAGAGGATTAGACAGCTTTACGGATTTTCCGTTTGTATTACCGCTATTATAGCGTAATTACCTACTACTCGCTTACGCACCGAACATACGCTTCCTCTTTTTTGGATACCGTTGCTACAGAGCCGAGTTTGAACCCGACCACGTATGCTTCACTCTCGTTCAACGTATCTGACGTCCAATAGTATCGCTGCATTACGGGACCAAAATACTTCATATCGATGGTCGGACGGCTAAAACTATAATCTACCGTGCTGTACATCTCATCGAGTGTCGGCAATCGCCAGTTTCGTCCCCCCACTGAGAGATTTTCACACATCTCAACGGCACCTTCATGGGTATATTTCGCTTTTTTATCGGTTGCATTGAGTGGGTGCCAGAGTAACCCTTTGTCTCCATCTTTTGTCCCAAGTTTTTCAAGGGTATAGTGCCTTGTTGATTTGGGCGGAGGGGTGTCGGTGCAGACTGCGGCTATTTTTTTATTTTCCGGCGATGGGGTGACATTACGCTCTTTGGGGTAATATGCCAGTCCTACATGAGCCAAAATACCACCATCCCCTTCACTACCGGTACCTATAATCGCTTCACCTGTCATAATATTGGTCGCAGACCAGTAGCTGTACCCCTCTTTGAACGGCAATGAAGAAGCAAATAACTCTTGGATGCCCATCTGTCGCCATCCCTCACCCAAATCACGGCAATAGAGGCGTGCTTCATCCTGAGTATAATTTTCGGTATCGGAGAGTTTCACCTCCGCATGTAGCGTCATTGCCGCCAACAGTAAAAATAGAATTGATTTTTTCAAAACTCTCCCTTTATCCAATACTAAAGCCATCTGAATACGAATTATAGTAGTCTGATTAATTTTAAGTTCAATTATAGTGAAAATTGATCGGGTAAAGGGATTAAAATTTTAAATTTTTATAGCGATCAATAATCCATTCTGCTACATTTTGACGCTCTTCTTCACTCAGTTTGCCTTTGAGAGAAGGCATAATTCCGAACTTTTCTATGGCCATCGGATGGCACATGCTGTACTGAACGCTTGGGTTCTCAATATAATCTTTTATAAACGCAATCGTGACACGACGCTTCACATCATCGTCTTCGTCAGCAATGATGATATTTTCTCTCAAACGATTTGCCACTTCAACCATCGGCGGTGCTTTGAGCGTATGGAGTTTTTTGAGAACTTCTTGTTTTTCCATCATCTCGACATGGCATTGGCTGCAATGTTTTTGATATACAGAATAACCCTCCCCCGCTCCCAAAAGCGAACTGATACCCATAACTAAAAAAATAGATTTCATCGTTTACCTTCAAATATCGGAACGATTAATCCCGGATGATCGGCATAATCGGTTAGGATCAGTTTCACCCTCTCCTGCCATGCGTTTTGGAATAATCGCTCGATTTCAAAATTCGCTTTTTCCGTGATCATAAGTTCTAACCACTCTCCCATTTTCGGATCGGCCGGAACAATTTTCGGATTATACGATAAACTGACGCATTCACCAGTATCAACACGTTCTAAACCTAAATCCCCTTGTATAGGGGATTCATAGCTCAATAGATTGCGTCGATCATATTTTCCCCCCAACCCATGAAAACCGCTTTGATCGGTAGCACCCGTGATAAAGGATGCAAGATTGGCCATAACACCGACTACCCCATCTCCCAGTTTCCCCGACATGAGCACCCGTATTTCTCCCCGAACCGGTATAGTCTCCGGATAGAGAAGTTTAAGAGCCTTGCGCAGCATCAAATAGGTCCCCGCTACGGTTGGGCATGAGTGCCCCGCGAGTTTGACACATTCGGCGTAAGAGTATTTCAAAACTCCATCATGCGCGGCTCCAAGCATCTCGGCCAATGGATCATAGAGTGTTATTTCCGGGATGGATTCAAAAAAAATGGGGGGCATACTGTTTATCCTTTTTGACATATGTACCTATAATGAAATAAATTATACATTGAGATAGTAATTAAAATATTGATCTAAATCAACATAGAAATTTCATAGGATCGTTCGAATCTGTATCGCCACGGCCAAAATGGCCAGATTCAACAGGAAAATCGATAGTGACCCTCCGCGTGAGAGAAGTGTTTCTATTCGTGTTCTTTTTTTACCGTGTGTAGCAAAAGCGATATAGAGGTGAATCAGCGTTGCCATCGAAATCAAACCGACGAGAATCATTTTCCAATGAACCCACATCCCTAGTTCGCTTCCATCACCGCTCGTCTGAAATAAATTGTATTGTCCGGCTAACACAAATCCGGTGATAATCAAGATTACAAGCCACACCGTTTCAAAATAGCCGTAAAACGGACCGATTGCACCGTAGATACGATCTTGAATCTCTTTTTCCCGAATAAATACCCCTAAACCGAAAAGGAGAAGGCTCCCACCGATCCAAGCGCATGCTGAGAGGATATGCAAATATAAAACGATGCCCATAATAACCTGCGATACAAAAAGATACGTCAATTGTAGTTAAAATAAAAGAGAATAAACTTGATACGCATCAAGACTTATCCACCCGTTTCGTAAAACGCACGATTCGATACACTAAACTCTTCCGAACCCCACAGATTTTTCTCCGGTTTGTTCAGCACCACCTCTTCTAAAATTTCTTTTGCTTTGCGGGGATTTTCATGACGGATCGCCTCTTTGATGCTTTTGGAACCTTCAAAATAGAGGCATCCGATCAAGTCACCCTCTGCGGTTAGGCGCAACCGATCGCAGGTAGAACAAAAATCGTGGCGATGGGGTTCAATGGTTCCAAAGCGGTATCCATCATCCGTCGCATAAAGATTGGCGGGTCCCCCCTCCTCTTTGGCAATCTGAGTGAAGTCGATATGCTTTTTTAAGACGGTCAATATCTCCTGCGAAGTGAGCCCTTGGACACCGCTGTGGGCAAAACTGTTCTCCATGTATTCAATGTAACGGATTTGTGCCCCTTTGCTTCGGGCAAACTCAAAAAGATCGATAATCTCATGTTCATTGATATTTTTCAAGATAACACTGTTTATTTTGACCTTCAAACCGGCTTCAAGAGCAGCATCGATTCCTCTTAGAACCGGATCAAGTACCTCTTTTTGGGCAATGTGGCGGGCAATATCGGGATCGAGCGAATCGAGAGAGATGTTAATCCGCTGCAAACCGGCACGCTTGAGCTTTGCGGCAATCGGAGGCAGTAAAAATCCGTTTGTGGTGAGTCCGATGTCACACTGGGGTGAGTAGGCATGGATCATTGCGATCAGTTCATCAAGATTTTCACGCGTGGTAGGTTCTCCGCCGGTAAGACGGATTTTGGTAATTCCGCTGTCGATGGCGATTTTGATAAACGCAAACAGCTCTTCGTAACTCAGCAAATTTTCTCTAGGAACCCAGCTAAAAGGTTTTTCCGCCATACAGTATCGGCACCGGAAATTGCACCGTTCGGTCACTGAAACCCTCAAATAGGTGACGTTTCGTCCGAATCGATCGACTAACATATTCAACCCTTACATTTATATAGCAAGAGTATCGCGGAAAACAACCGAAATGTTCTTGACCTAAATCAAGAGCGGGTCTCGTTCTGCTCCATTTTAACGACGATTTTATCGAGCATTGACTGGAATTTATCGAGCATCTGTTGTGTTTTAGCTATTTTCTCCAACGAATTGATCGTTAAATCTTCTCCGATATCGATGTAGTCGCTGATTTCCTCTTTGTTCGAACCGCTTAGAGAAGATTGTTTGAGCTGTTGTTCCATCGTTCGTGCGGCATCTTCAATCTGTATGAGGGTATTTTGCGACTCAATCAAGGCATTTTGTGCTTTTTGTACCACTTTTTCAACATGCAGCAAAAAGGTTTTCATATCCGATTCCGCCTGTACCAGCTCGTTTTGAGTTCCCATAGCCATCGGGAGATGGTGATCGGTGATCTCTTCACACCGAATTTGTGAAACCTCTTTGGCGTTATTCAAGAATCGTTCGAATTCATCATCGATCTGTCGGCTCAACAAAACACTTCCAATCACGACAATCAGTGTAGCGAATGCCCCGGCATACTGTATCCATTGAAGCTGATTGATTTTCTCTTCTGACGCTGCCGAATACTCTTGCACCGCAATATCGATTTGATCAAGCAAAGCGTTATTGATACGATAGAGCTCTTGGATTTCACTTTCCTGGGGGATAGTACCCAGTTCGATTTTGACTTTCACCGTTTCGGCAAGGGTAAAAAACTGATCACTGAGACTGCCGATTGTTTCGAGTTTTTCTCCAATCTCTTGTGTCGGAGGGGGAGTGATTTTCCCATCTTCGGTACCGATTTGAAGATTTCGGAGATTGTTCAAAAACTCATTTTTTGCTGTTTTGAAAATCTCAAAATCGCTATGGTTGGCGTGCAGATTTAAAAAAATCTCTTTCGCCATCTTTTGGGTCAGCATCCGCTCTTTTCCGGCGATGTGAATAACGTAACCGTCATGCTTGCTTTGTTCATTCATATAAACGGTGATGGCGATCAAACTTACCAACATCAACGAGAGGATAAAACTGATAACTTTTATACGAGAACTGATTTTTTTCATTGATTTGCCTTGGTTAATTATACAATGATTTGAGGGCATCCATATCGAGTATCTCAACCTCTCCATCGGTCGAAATGATCTCTTTACGGGCAAGTTTTCCAAGAAGTCGTGAAAGTGTCTCAGGCTGAATGTTCAATAATGCCGCAATCTCCTGTTTTTTCAACCGGTTGAATTTTGCCAAATCGTGAGAGAGCATAAATGCCACTTTCCCCATTGCATCAAGCACCATGTTATTAAAAAAAGTACGCTGATAATTTTCGACACTCACCAAGACGGCATGAAAACAGCGTAAGGCGAATTCAGGGCTTTGGGTAAACAGCAATGCGAGAGCAGAGGTTTTGATCCCGATCAAAGCCCCTTTGCTCTGCGATTCAATGGTCGCAAAAGTTCGGGTTACGTAACGGTGCTCTTCAAACCGGATATCACTCAGTGCCATAGACGATTCATTGTAGCAAATCGAAATTTCATGTTCATCATGAGAGAGTTTGTACGAGCGTAATACCCCCTCAACCACAAAATACCAATACGAGAGTTCATCCCCCTCATAAAAAAGAAGTTCCCCTCTCTCAAACGATTTGAACTGTGCCTGAGCCGCAATCAGCTCCAAATCACGCGGGTTCAATCCCCGCAAAAGGGTAAGTTTTTCGGCTACACGAAAAAAATCCATCCGTTATCGACCTATCTTTTCTTCGATCATTTCACGGATAGTGCACCCTTTTTCCTGCGAAAGCTTTTCCAAGTAGCGATAGGTATCCCGATCGATCCACTCGCTCAGTTTGATCACAGACTCTTCCATCTCTTTGAGACGGGCATAATTGATCTCCAACTCCCGACGTTTGGAAATATCGACAGGGGCACGAAGCGATTTGTATCCGATCAATCCCCCCTGTTTATCGTAGAGCTGGGAAACCTGAGCGTAGACCCAATAAAAACCTCCGTCATGCCGAAGATTTTTGACATAGCCCGACCACATCTTACCCTCTCCCAAGGTTTCCCAAAGATTGGCAAACAATGATGAGGGCATATCGGGATGACGGACGATGTTGTGAGGGCGTCCGATTAATTCGTCTATTTCGTAACCGCTGATCTCCGCAAAGGTTTCATTGGCATAGGTGATCACTCCATAGAGATTGGTATGAGAGACGATAATCTCATCGTTTGGAACCTCTGTTTCGATGCATAGAGGTGTGGGGGATTTCATCATTTATCCTTTAGATGACCGTTGTAGACAATCTCTTTTGCATCAATCGTTTCATCATTCAAACGATCGATCAACATCGGATCAACCCGTTCCAATTTCCCCTCTTCATCCGAAAACTCGTTTTCACTAAAAGCCATCGCCATTTCAGCCGAAAGGATGTGGGGGATCTCTTGGACTCTACGGAGTTTCTCGGACTCTTCTTCGGTGCTTTCGCCTTCTAAAATAATGATTATACGCCCTAACTCATCGTGGGCATACACTTCACATTGACCGCTTTGACGCAACTCTTCCAACACAAATTCAATGTACTCCGGCGCACATTTTACGACAACACTTGATACATTCATGGTAACTCCCAAAGTAAGATTTTATTTTCATCGGCACTGGAGACAAACCGTTTTTCATCGATAAAGACGATACGGTTCAACGTCCCCCCATGCCCTTTTGCGGAAGCGATTTTGGCTCGCTTGGCGGTATCAAAAACGGTGATAATATTGTTCTCATCCATCGCGGATGCCATTCGAGCCCCACTCGGCGAAAGCGCCGCGCTGTAGATCAAAAACGATCCGTTGTAACGAACATAACGTTTGCCGTCAATCGTGTAGATGATCGTTCGACGATCCTGCCCCGCTGTGACGATAAAACCGTTTTGAAGATCGAGTTTGTAGACATTATCAACATTCCCCCCCTGAATCGTACGGACGATTTTCATCGATTGCGTATCAATCAAACTGACAACTCCGGCTTCCCCCGCAACTGCTGCGGTTTTCCGGTCTTTTGAGAGAGCCATATCGGAGAGCGGAGAGGTCCCCGCACTGATGCTTTTGAGGGTTTTACCCGCTTGTAAATCGAACCAGATGATTTCGTTACTGAGGAGTGTGACCAAAATTTTCGTTTCAGAGATAAAAGCGATCTTTTTGATCACTCCGTAGGTATGAAAGGGGGTAGTAACCTTTTTCCCATCTTTGAGCAAAACGATTTTCCCCTCTTCGGTCGCTACCGCCACCGTCTTTCCATCCATAGAGAGATCCAAACTCATCACTTTGGGAACGACACTCTCTCCCCATGAATTTTTGATCGCATCGAGTTTCTGCGTTGAGAGTATTTTGCCGTTAAATCCGATTTTGAGAATTTCTCCACCGTCCGTTCCCGCCCAGATAGCATCACGAACGACAAAATCCAGCACAGGGGATGCCGTCTTCACAACCGTTTTCGGCGTGATCGTACTCCCCCACAAGGCAGCGGCACATATTAGAATCGCTAACAGTTTCATGCTTACTCTTTTGGTTGAGGATAGATGCGGATCGTATTACTCGGACATACGCCGATACAAAATCCGCATCCGGTGCAAACGCTCATATCAATTTCGGGATTCCATAATCCTGTAAATTGTATCGCTTTTTCGTTACAAACATCGGCACAACTTCGACAGATCGTTTTATTCCACGCCAGACAATTCAAAATAGCGATCTCCACTTTTAGATCGAGTCTCTCAACTGGCTGCGCAACAAAACAATCAAATTCACACGCTTTGGCACATTCTCCGCAAAACGTACAGCCGCGACGGGAAAAATCAAGATACGGAACAGCGTTGCCTTCACGTATAATGATCCCCTCTTCACATACCGCCTGACATGGAGTGTTAGCACATTCGCCGCACTGATCGGCACTGCGAGCCATGAATCCGGGTAAAAGAGGTCGAAAAGGAGCCTCCTCTTTTTTCCCGTTTCCAAGAGATAGCAATGATGTAAAAAAATTGCGGCGAGAGTCCATTATTCTTCCAATAAATCTTTATTAAGATCGAATGAGCCCGATTTGTCTTCAACGACACCTTCGCGTATTGTTTTCATCAAGTTTGTTTTATACTCTCCCCCAATACGTTTATGATACGCACCTTTGAATTTATTCATGACCGCAGGATCGAGTTCGGCTTGCGGTGCATGGCACTGCGTACAGTTCCATCGCCCTTGATACAATTGCCCTTTTAGATCTTCCATTTTACGCAAATTGGTCAAATGGGATTTCGGGATCGGAATCGCTCCGACACTCGGCGCGACTTCGGGCATATGGCATGACGTACACGTATTCTCTTCTTGGGTGATGATCGGCAACTCGCTGATATCATGGGGAATCATCGGAGGTTGATTATCATAAGTGCGTGGAATACGTTTGTTTCCGGCACCCGGTGCTGTCCCTTTGTAGTTAAAAGGTTTTTCAACCAATCCAGTATCAGCCTCTACGCTCACTTTGGATAGACCCAAAGTCTCCTCGGCAATCTCGACATTTTGTCCTGCGCTCACCCATGCTGTTCCTACCAGCAATGCAGCGATAACACTCATCACACTACGTTTCATGTGCTACTCCTTAGATGGTTTACTCAATAATCGAATATCGAAATTCAAAGCGTCATCGTCACACACTTCGACACAGCGACCGCAGTTGGTACACTCTCCCATGGCGACAAATTCACTCCGTTTACCGATCATGTGTAAGACCGGTTTTTCAGGACAAATGTTGGTGCATTTCATACACAACGTACATTTTTCCTGATTGTGTTTGACACGGATCAGACTGAAACGACCGATCAGCGAATAAAATCCGCCAAGCGGGCACAGATGACCGCAAAAACCGTTTTTGATCCCGAAGAGGTCGAATAAAAAGACCCCCGCTACTACCGCTCCGCCAAATCCGATGCCGAAAATCAATCCACGATTTAGCATCCCGATCGGGCTGATTAACTCAAATGCCGCTACACCAAAGAGGGCTGAGAGAGCTAACGATAATCCTAAAATCCAATACCGCAGGTTACGGTTGATCACCACCCGATGCTCGATTTCGTTAATCCGCAAAATTCGGCGAAGTCCATTTGCCGTATCGGTGACGATATTGATCGGACAGACCCATGCACAAAATCCCCGTCCGCCGATAATGGCATAAAAAAGGGCAACCACAGCCGCACCGATGAGAACATCGATCCCAAGCAATGCCCCCGCAGCAGACATTTGCACAACAGCAAAAGGGTCAGCCAAAGGGATAGTTCCGAGTAAAAGCGAACTTCCCAAGTTTCCTTCGAGGATTTTCCAACCTAGCGCATGAGCTCCAAAATAAAGAACAATCAAAGTCATTTGACTCAACCGACGAAGAATCATCAGACGATGTTTAGTGATCCATCTCATTAGAGCTCCTCATCATTGAGGTAATCGACCGGTTTTTGGGAACTGGTCGGCGTGACGGTTGTTTCACCGCCACCCTCTTGCGTTTTGAGGCGATTTTCATCCCCTTTGTCCCACCCTTTGATATAGTTGCTTCCCGCTTTCCCTTTGGCAACGGCGAGAGGCAGCACAATAATTGATGGTTTTTCAGTAACACACGCTTTTTCGCACATTCCGCATCCCGTACACACATCCGGTACGACACGCGGAACTAATAAAGCGTGCTTGCCCGTTCGGTCGTTTCGGCTGTGATCGATCACAATCGCTTCGTTGATCAGAGGACACGCGCGGAAACACGCATCACACTGAATCCCCCAGTAGGCGATACACTGATCGCTGTCCACGATCGCAATCCCCATTTTCGCCATACCGATATCCAGATGGTTTACACCCTTGGTATCCGTTTTGGAAACGAGCATCGCATCAAGCGCTCCGCTCGGACAGGGCGGAACGCACGGGATATCGTCACACATATAACACGGTATCTCTCGTGCCGTAAAATACGGAGTACCGAGCGGTACGTTATCTCCGGCACGGGCAAGTTTCAACGTATCATAGGGACACGCCTCGACACACAATCCGCATCGGATACAGTGCGATAGAAAATCGCTCTCGCCCAATGCACCGGGAGGGCGTAAAAAGAGCATAGACCCTTTTGCCTCATCCAAATACGCACTCCACGTCAAAGCGCCCAATGTCGCCAGACCGATCCCCTGCAATGCTTGCAGTAAAAATCGGCGCCGTTCACTGAGCGGAGGGAGTTTTTCCTTTGCCATCGTTATGCCTTATAAACCTTGACCGCACATTTTTTATAGTCGGTCTGTTTGGAGATCGGACATGTCGCATCCAAACATACTTTGTTAATGTAGACTTTTTCATCGAACCACGGCACATACACGAGGCTTTTCGGAGGTCGGTTACGTCCGCGCGTTTCGACACGCGCTTTCACTTTTCCGCGTCGTGATTCAACCCATACGAGCTGACCGTCTTTGACGCCTGCATCTTTAGCGGTTTCAGGGTGCATGTAGCAGAGCGCTTCGGGAACGGCACGATAAAGTTCCGGTACCCGCATCGTCATCGTTCCTGAGTGCCAGTGTTCCAATACCCGTCCTGTACAAAGCCACAACGGATAATCTTCTGTCGGAACTTCCGGTGGATCCATATACGGATGCATATAGATTTTTGCTTTGTTGCTCAAATCGACTTTCGGTTTCGATCCATCCGGTCCTGCGAGGGTACCTTGCGGGATCACTTTGCTAAACTCTCCGTAGAATGCAAACTCACGCCCTGTTTTCTTCGCATACGGATCGTATTTGGCATTGAAACGCCATTGGGTCTCTTTGCCGTTAACGACCGGCCATTTGAGACCGCGTACTCGGTGATACGTGTCGAAATCGGCCAAATCGTGTCCGTGTCCAAGACCGAATTTACGATACTCTTCCCAAATGTATTTGTGGATAAAGAATCCATACCCTTTGAACGGCTTGCCATCGGATCCAAGTACATTACGTTTATCCCCGCCCGCTTCGGTGTTCATAAATCCTTTACCGATCGGATCTGGCCATTTGAAACTGCGAGCCTCTTGGTTCGCGAACAAAACATCGAACAACGTATCCGTCGGTTTGTACCCCATCGCCAATGCTTTGTCCATAATCGGAGGAAGCGTCACTTTGTCGTTAATTTTCCACTCTTTCCACACTTCGGCAAGGGTAAAGCGTTTAGCGAATTCGGCGGTTTGCCATAAATCCCCCATCGCCTGACCGACCGGAGTGACTTGTTGACGCCATTGCTGTGTACGGCGTTCGGCGTTACCGTATCCGCCCCATTTTTCATAGATCATTGCCGATGGAAGGATCAAGTCAGCCACTTTTGCCGAAATTCCCGGATACGCGTCGGAACAGACAATGAAGTTATCCATCTCGCGTGCCGCTTTAATCCAGTGGTTGGCATTGGCGGTATCCTGCCACGGGTTGTTTACCTGCACCCATGCCCATTTTACTTTTCCGTCTTCGAGATCACGCATGATTTGAACATAGTGGCTTCCCGGAACCGGGTTGATCGTCCCCTCAGGCACTTTCCAAATGTGTTCGGTATGTTCACGGTGTTTAGGGTTGGCAACGACCATGTCGGCAGGGAGACGGTGACTGAACGTACCGACTTCGCGCGCGGTTCCGCACGCCGATGGTTGACCAGTGAGAGAGAATGCCCCCATCCCCGGTTTGGATTGTTTGCCGAGCAACATATGAACCATGTACGATTGGCTATTGACCCATGTACCGCGCGTATGCTGATTCATCCCCATCGTCCAGAAACTGACCACTTTACGCCCTTTTTCGATATAGAGATCGGCGAGAGCTTTGAGTTTTTTCTTGAACACTTCAATATCTTCGTCCGGATTCCCTTTGGCAACACGTGCAGTGTAGTCGAGGGTATAGGGAGCAAGACCACGTTTGAACTCTTCGAAACTAATAACCCAGTTCTCACCCGCATTGGCGTTATGGGTCATTTTCATCGTCTCACCCGCATCGTATCCAAACGGTTTGAGTGCCGGAGCTTCAAGATTACTCACTTTTTTGGAGACCTCTTTGGCAACGGTATCTTTCTCTTCTGCTCTGAATTTCGGGTGATTCGGGTTGTTACGCATTCCGTATCCGGTATCGACCCAGCTCGTCGTAAATACGGTGTTATCTTTGACGTATTTCCAATCAATCGCTTCAGGGCTATTGTAAACAATCTCATGGGCGATGTAGTTCCAAATCGCCAAATCGGAATTCGGTCGGAAAATAATCTCGATATCAGCCAAATCGGACGTACGGGTCGTATAGGTCGAGAGATTGACTACTTTGACTTTCGCTTTGTTGGTGAGTTTACGATCGGAAACACGTGACCAGAGGATCGGATGCATCTCCGCCATATTAGCACCCCAGGTGACGATGGTATCGGTGAGTTCGATATCATCGTAACATCCCGCCGGCTCGTCGATCCCAAACGTCTGCATAAATCCGGCAACCGCCGAAGCCATACAGTGACGGGCATTCGGATCGATATTGTTGGAGCGGAATCCCGCTTTCATCAGTTTGAGCGCCGCGTATCCTTCATGAATCGTGTATTGCCCAGAACCAAATACCGCAACCGATGTCGGTCCGTTTTTCGCGTAGGTCTCTTTGAATTTATCGGTCATGACATCAAAAGCTCTCTCCCAGCTGACCGGCTGAAATTTCCCTTTTTTACTGAAATTTCCGCTTGCATCGACACGGAGCAACGGCTGTGTCAAACGGTCGGCACCGTACATGATTTTCGCGAGAAAATACCCTTTGATACAGTTCAAACCTTTGTTAACCGGAGCGGCAGGGTCACCTTTGACGGCAATAATTTTATCGTTTTGGGTTGCGACCATAACTCCGCATCCCGTTCCGCAGAAACGGCATACCGCTTTATCCCAGCGCCATCCTGATTCTCCTTGTTTCGATGCAGCTTGAACTTCTTGCGGCAGTACCATACCTACTGCCGAAGCGGCAGCAGCAGCAGCACTTGCTTTGAGAAACTCTCTACGACTCTCTTGCATAATTTATCCTTTATGATTGGATTTTAGAGGATACCTCTAAAAAAGTATTCTGAAAAACCTTTTCAGAGATATCCTTTTTTCATTCACACTGATAATTCTAATCTAAGTTATGGAGTTAAAAATTGACCTAAGTCAAGAAATGGGTAAAGAGAAAGAGAGCAAAAAATACCGTACGATAAATCTTTCTAGTAAAACAAAACGGCGATTGATACTAAATAGTGGAAATATCATTGTGTGGATCTAGAGTTCAGATACTAATAGAAATAAACAAGACATTATATTGTGGCTTGATCTAAGTAAAATTTTTTAAATGGTTACAATCCAAACTTGAAGAATAATCAATGGAAATAATCAATAAACAAGTACTAAACCATCACGAATCAACACTATTGGTTCTATATCCAAATCAGCCCGTTCAAAGCATTTTGTGAACATTCGATTTCGTATAAAAACATAGCAATCGGTATGAATCTATCAGTCTTTCAGAATAAAATTCAACTAGGTGTTTTGAGGAGGAAAATAATTTAATAATTGATGTTTTTTAGCAAGGAATTCTTCCTCTGTAATAATTCCTTGTTCTTTGAGTTCAGCATATTTTCTGATTTCATCTGCATTATTGATACTTGATATCACTTCATTCGGATTTGTTTGCTGAACAATAACAATTTTCTGGTTTTCTTCTCGTGCAATAAATGCCCAGATAAGACAAATCAACCAAACTATTCCTGTCCATCCAAGTAATAAATTCACAATCAAAATTCCGCTAAATGCATGATGCTGCTTTCTCATCATAACTACGATTACTGGTAAAAAATAAATTAGTAAAGTTATTAGAATTAAAAGTAATCCTTCTGTTAGAGACAGCATCTCCATATATGACTTCCTTACGATATCTATAGATTTAAGTTAATTACATCGTATTCTTAAAATAAAACAAGACAGTATAAAAACACTCTTATTAGTTATCGCGTTTTGGGCTAGTATGCTCTCTACGGACAAACCTATAATACATAATACAGAACTAAACACACAATGAAAATCTTTAGCTCTAAATCTTTTTTCCTCATAATGTCATCACTATAATCTTTTTTTTAAATTATCGTCGATAGCAAATTACATAAATTATTTTACATGACCTAACGAAGCGGCACATATCCTTAAATAAGATGGTTGATTGGAAATAGCTTTTTCCTATTTATTCTCCACCATAATCATAGTCATCATATTGAAGTTTTTCGTCAGTAGAGTATTTTTCTTCTTCTGCAAGAACCGATTCAGTTGATGAATGAATATCAATTTTTGATATCGTATAATAATAAATTTCTCCAAAATACAGGCACATGAACAATATGTAGCCTAGAATTAATTTCCAAACATCAACATACCCACCACGTTTTTGCATTTCTTGAACTTGTTGTATGCTATCAGGTATTTGCATTGAAATTTCATTTTTTAGTTTGACAAAATTATTGTAAACAAGATTAATACCATAACCCCCTAGTAAAATGAAAACTACAATACTTAAAAGACTTGGCAAGTTAGCTAGAAGTGGATTTGTAATGATAAGGTATGGATTCGTTGATATTTTATATAGTACAACATTACTCACTGAAACAAAGAATACCGTCAAAAGTATCGCAGGTATGTAAATTTTTCGATGAAATAAAAAAGGAATATTCATGAAAGCTGCCCACCATGACCAATGCCATTTTTTCCCTTCTATATCAAACTTTTTGAAAGCTTTAGCATAAAAATCCACTTTTTCAGGTTTCCCAATAAAAGCTTCTAGTAATTTTGTATCTTGATCTTTGTCATAAGAAATTTTTTGAGTATTTGTGACTATTGTCTCTTGCTGTTGATTTAATTGACTTTGATCTGTTACGCAAACTACATGCAGTGGAGCCCCACATTTAAAGCAAAATTTAGCATTATCATTATTCTCTGTACCACATTGTTGACAAAACATGCATTTATCCCTTATCTTTTAGTATAAATTTTATAAATAGTAAACTTTTTGAAATTTTTGATCACTCATCTTACCAACATTAAAGCCATTTAAATCAAACTGCATATCATAAGAATAAATGTCCAGTAAAACGAAATACAATATATTCCCCTTCACCTTCATCTAGAATTCATTCAAAATTTTGCTATATTGATTCTTTCTAATATTGATTTTTTCTTCACTACTATTTGCTTTCATACCTCTTATAGCTTGTGGTGAAGGTGAATATAGTACGATTGCTCTAATATCTTTCCCAAAAAGTCTATAATTTTTATAATCTCGATTACCCCTATTTAAGCGACTTTTATCTCCTATTTCAGAAAGTCGTGCATTAAATAATTGTACTACAAAAGAACTTGTAAAATATAATTCGATCATATCATTACTGTTGTTTTCTAAAATGTCTTTGATACAAATTAATTCAATATTATATAAATCTTGATCCGAAGCACTGCCATGATTGATTCTCGTACAGGAATGAACCAAGTCAAATATTCCAATATTGTGGTGTTGGCAAAAAAGTTGTCTATCTTCAATTGAATTAAAAGGATAATGAGTTAAATCACTATAAATTTTCCAAAATCCATTATCACGACTACCATAATACCAATGGACATCATGTTCTCTTGCTTCTGAACTTTTATTACAAAATCGATATGGAGGAATACTCCCAATAATAAGTTTATTAGCTTTCAAAACATTGAATGGGTCAAAAGGATGAATTGACCCATGTTCATTATACGCTTCGTTTATCCTGTACATCTTTTATCCTTCGAATATCTATGAGATGAATTTAACGTAACTGAAAATTTATCGGGATGCTAATCTTAGTTTCTTTTTCCAGTTTTGGAAAGTACTCTGTTGAATCTTTTACAACAGCTAAGGCTGCTTCATCAAGTATTGGAAATCCAGAACTATGTTCAATCTCCAAGTTTCTAATATGCCCTGTTTCTAAAATATAAAAACCAATTGTAGCGGTCCCTTCAATATGTTGTCGCAGTGCATTCTTTGGATATATCAAACGTTCTCTTAGAATTTCTTTTATTCGATTTAGATTGTTTGCGTGTTCTTTTTCTTTTTGATACATTTTTTCATCGTACACAATTTTGCTTAAATATACAGTTTTTTCACCACTTTTAATCCCAATGATTACCGTGCTGCCAGGCTTTTTATTTTTAACTATTTTAAAATAATCTACATCATCCTTAATTGGAAATGAATCAATAGATACAATTTTTTTTGAATTGATTGAAGGAATTGAATTCTTTGTTGGGGAAATTTCAGATGTTTCATTTAGGTTACCATCAAAATCTACCTCAGGTAACCATGTATCAGGATATTCCAAATAAACAATTTCAGCTTTAAATTCAGAAAGTTTACTAATTGTTTTTTCAGATGCATCAAGGTATATACTTCCTTGCACTCCATAAGGATACAAAGGAGTCCATCCAATTGAGCGTTCTATGCGTAAACAATTTTTTCGATTGCCATCGAGTGTAATATTGATTGGAGTTGCTGAACTCATATATTCTCCTGGGATTGAAAAAAATATCCTATTTTTATTGGCTGATTCGACTATTAATTCATGGAAAGACTCTGATTCTGATTCACTGAATCTTAGAACATCTTCATTGAATTTCTTAAATAAAACACAAAGTTCATGTTTAGACAAAGATACTTGATATGGAATTTCTAACTCTTTAGTATCAATTTTAGGTTTTTTAATAGTAATTGTTAAGTAATCAGCAAGATGCCTAAACAGTTGAGTATTTATATAATTTTTCATCTCAGCTAGAGAATCTTTTTTTATTTTATATTCATTCAAAAGAACATTGCCATCCATTAAAATTTTGTCATTTCTATTTAATTCATCTGACGAAAGTATGAGAGGTATTATTAACCAAATAATAAAATGTATCTTTTTCATTTCAAACCTTCAGTAATATGGATTAGATATACACGATTAATATATCTTAATATCGTTTAAAAAAATACATTTCAATGATTGTTTTATTGCACTAATTTGTCCAAGACGGAGAAAAGACAGTCGGCGTTGTCCATATCGAAGAAAACAAATATTATTTTGCACTCAAAGCAACAGCTTAAGGAGAAACGTTTTTTTTAACGTCATTTAGAAAAACAAGTGATTTAGACTTAAAACGGTTAAAGAAAAAAGTGGAAAAGAAACAAGCTATTTTGATTTTGGAAGTTTATGCAGTGCCAAAAGGCGAAGGACTCTCACCCTATATAAAACTGTATAGAAGTGATAAAAAAAAGAAGATTTGTCCAAACAGTGATTTATTTCTATAGGAGGTCAAGCAAAAGAAAGGGAAACACTGTCTGGAAAAATCACCCCTAGGGGTGAAGAGGATTATTTGGAGATATGTGCAGAAATAGCAGCAATTTGCGCATCATTAAGCGATGCAACCTGCCCCTTCATAAGAGCCTTTTGCGCTCCGCCGTAGCTACCGTCTTTGTACCCTTTGAGTGCTGCGGCGACTTGAGCAGCACCCATATCTTTAATTATTTTGCTTTTACCCAAAGCCGGTTTTTCCCCTTGGGCACCATGACAGGATGCACACTTTTTATAGAGTGCCGCGCCATCTTCAGCCGCACTAGCTTGACTCCATACACCTAACACTACGCTCAAAGCGATTAACACTTTTTTCATTATCGACTCCTTGAAGAAAGAATGGAAAATTGTAAACTATTTTCAATCCTAAGTCTTTGACTCAGGTCAAGTGCGAAATGTGACAAATTCTTCTAAACGTTTTCGATTCATCACCCGTAGCGGATCAGCGATTTCTCCCAATGTCACAGAACCCGACCGATAATTTTGGACAAAGAACGGGCGGTTGTATCCCGCTTTCACCAACGCTTTGCTCATCTCTATGAGATCGTCATCACTGAGCAGATCGGGATGAAAGGTCGTACGCACTTCGTAAGCTACCCCTGATCCTTTCATCAGATCGAATGTTTTCCAAAACCGTTTTTCTTCTCCGCTGCCGCATATCGCCTTCATTTTGGATTCGGGTGATTTATAATCCATTGCGACATAATCGAGAAGATCATATCCAAGCATCCGTTCCACGATATCGGGACGCATTGCGTTGGTATCGAGCTTGATTTTATAACCGAGTGATTTGATCTCTTGAGACAAACCGACAATATTCGGATACAGCGTCGCCTCACCCCCGCTAAGCACCACCCCCTCCAACAATCCGACCCGTTTGGAAAGAATCGACAAGACGGAAGCTTCACTGATACGCCCCTCACCTAACACGATATCGGGGTTATAGCAATACCGGCATCGGAGATTGCATCCGGAAAACCAGAGGATCGCCGCAGGAATATCGGGGAAATCGAGGAGGCTAAAGGGTGTGATATCGTAGATGCCGCTCATCGAAATACCGACGATCTCTATGTTCTTGTTTTTTCCCGATATTAAAACTCTCTACCGGACGGTGATACCCCATGACACGCGTATAGACGGTACATTTTGTACGTTTGGCCTCATGGGCTTTTAGATATTTTGTAGTGTTCATGCTGACTCCTTGGCTAAAATAATTGCATCGCATTTCGGGCAAAACTCATGTTCCCCTTCCAGATATCCGTGTATCGGACATACTGAGAACAAAGGGGTGACGGTGATATAGGGGAGGCGGTAGCGTGTCAGGACATTTTTGACCATCCTGCGGCATGCTTCTGCTGAACTTAGCTTCTCGTTCATGTACAGGTGCAATACCGTCCCCCCCGTGTAACGGCACTGTAATTCATCTTGAAGTTCCAATGCCTCGAACGGATCATTGGTCAAATCGACCGGCAGTTGAGAGCTATTGGTGTAATAGCAGTTCTCCCCTTCTCCCGCTTGCAAAATGGCAGGAAAACGCTTTTTATCCTCTTTGGCAAACCGATAGGTTGTCCCTTCCGCCGGTGTCGCTTCGAGATTGTAGAGATTTCCGCTCTCCTCTTGAAATTCACGCATCCGATAACGCATCCGATCGAGGATTTTGAGGGCGAATTCAATCCCCCACGGCGTTGCGATATCCTCGCTGTCGCCCGTGAAATTACGGATCATTTCATTCATTCCGTTGACGCCGATCGTTGAAAAATGGTTATGAAACCCTTTGAGATAACGTTTGGTATAGGGATAAAGCCCACGATCAAACATCTCTTGGATAAACACCCGTTTTTTCTCCAATGTCGATCGGGCAATCTCCATCAGATGTTCCAATGCCTCTATCAGCCGCTCTTCATCGG
This sequence comes from uncultured Sulfuricurvum sp., assembly GCA_964495485.1. Taxonomy (GTDB): domain Bacteria; phylum Campylobacterota; class Campylobacteria; order Campylobacterales; family Sulfurimonadaceae; genus Sulfuricurvum. The sequence continues at coordinate 152,181 of CAZBVJ010000001.1, read as the reverse complement.
CGGCATAGAGGTAGCCCAGCCGTGCCATATTGATCGTGACAACTCCGATACTTCCGGTCATCTCCGCACTCCCAAACAACCCGTTTCCCCGTTTTAACAGCTCCCGTAAATCAAGTTGTAGGCGACAGCACATACTCCGAACCGCCCCCGGTTTGTAGGCATCAGGGTTGTCGATCCGCTCTCCTGATTCATTTCGGAGATATTGGCTTCCGATGAAATTTTGAAAATAACTCGATCCGACTCTGGCGGTATTATCAAACAATACGTCCGTATTGGGACCGTACCAATCAAAATCTTCGGTGATATTGACCGTCGGAATCGGGAACGTAAACGGCGCACCTGCCGCATCCCCCTCGCTCATCACCTCATAATAAGCTCGATTGATCCAATCCATTTCACTCTGAAAATCCGAATAGGTGAGATCGCTCAGCTCTTTTTTTCCCCGTTCGTGAAGCTTTCGGTTGTGATGCGCGTCCGCAGAAAAATCGGCAAACAAATGGCGATCGTTGCACGTCGGAAATTGCGATGCCAGATCATCGGGAACCGTCCAATCGAGGGTGATATTGGTAAACGGCGACTGCCCCCACCTCGCCGGAACATTGAGGTTATAGACGAAACTCCGAATCGCTTTTTTGATCTCGGAAAAGCTCAAAGCATCGGCAAAAACATAAGGGGCTAGATAAGTATCGAACGAACTGAATGCCTGCGCTCCCGCCCATTCGGATTGTAAAATCCCTAGAAAATTGGCCATCTGACCCAGTGCTTCGCGAAAATGTCTCGGTGGACGGCTCTCAACCCGTCCGCGTACACCGTTAAACCCCTCATTCAACAAAGCGCGCAAACTCCATCCCGCACAATAACCGCTCAAACAATCCAAATCGTGAATATGGATATCACCGTTGCGATGCGCTGCACCTTCCTGATGCGAATAGACTTTATCGAGCCAAAAATTAGCGATCACTTTACCGGCCAAATTATTCACCAACCCCGCATTGGAATATCCGGTATTGGCGTTGGCGTTGATTCGCCAATCGCTTTTGCTGATATACTCTTCGACACTTTGGGTTGAATTGACATAGGTAGTATCACTTTCCAATCCCAGACCGTTTTGACGTTGGATTTTATGGATAAACCGATAGGTGATAAATGATTTCATCACATCAAATGCATCAGCTTTATGCAGTTCTTCTTCAATTGTGTCTTGAATCGATTCGACACTGCTACGGTTTTCTTCACCGATTCGATTCATAACTTTTCGAAACACTTCGGGGTTATAGGGCTTTGAAACGCTCTCATACGCTTTGCGAATCGCATCGCTGATTTTGTACGGAAAAAAAACCTCTGCGGAACCGTCACGTTTGATGATAAAACGTACAGTATTCATTACTTCTCCTTCTCCATCAAGTTGCTCGTAAGATTGTAGGAGAATAGAGAACGATTGTCTTTGACCTTAGTCAAAAAATAGAAGATTTTTCACAATTTGTCGGGGTGAAAATGTATGGAGATGACGAGTCTCCATACGTCAAGCTTAATGTAAGAAGAATAGCTAAGGACCCGAAGGCCCTGAGAGTAAAATTAGAATTTTAAAGAAGCGATGACACGGAAGAGAGCGTTATCAATGGTTTTGACACCGACTGCATTTTCGCGTTCAAACTCGGTATAGATAGCCGTTAAATCAACCGGTCCGACTTTCGTATTCGCAACAACGTCCCATGCATTATAGTCGTTGTTAAGTGCACTAAGACCGGATACAGCCCCTAAAGTCCCCTCATTGTTTCCAGTCTCTGCTTCACCGTAGCTGGCTGCCAAAGTAAATCCTGGAATCATTTTTGTTGAAGCACCGATTTTCCACGCATCGGTATCGGGAGCGGAGACGATCTCACCGTCGAAGTAAACACTTGCTAGTCCAGTGTACATCATCGTTTTATCACCGGTAGCGACGTTGGCAAATCCGAGTGTCCCCTCATCGACAGAAGAGTATGCACCGTATACATTTACACCTGCAACATCAACCGATGCTTTGAGAGCATACATGTTGGTAGAACGATCCGATGTTCCTCCGCCTAAAGCACTATCCGGATTCATCCCTGCATATTGTGCGCCGAGATTCACCATACCGAGTACTTTAGTATCGGCTTGCAGCCAGTAAGCATCAGCGATTTGACCGACATTGTAATACCATGCTTGAAGGGTTGTATTTGGGAGTGATTTGTTAATCGCCGCTACGGCATAGGCTCCATCCGTGCCAAATGTGCTAAATTCCCCTTTATACGCCATGGTGGTATTGCGTCCGATTTGAGTGGTTGGAACAGTTTGAAGTAATCCGACACCATTGTGTTTACCTACCCATGCGCCGACAAGTGTCGTATCAGGAAGATCGCTGTTGAGCAATACCGCTGCTTCGAACGTATTATCCACAACGTTCCAGTTTTCACTAAATGCGAGCGGAGTATCGAGACGCTGACGTCCTACTTTCGCCGTTGTCTTACCTGTCGTATACGCCAAATAGAGCTCTTCTACCCACGCAAAATCATCCAATGCACTTAAATCAGTAGTCGCATTAGGTGCAGTAAAGTGGTTGCCCCCATTTGCATCAAATTTAGCCGTCGGTACATTGCCGACTAAATTATTTTCCAATCCAAGCGTACTCAAAGCAGAGACTTTTACACCCGCACTCAGATTTTGAAGCAAATCGGCAGTCGCTCCGACACTGAGTTTGATTTGAGCGGCCGTATTGACACCGTTATCAAAAAAATCGTCTTCAGCTTCATTGTAACTTCCCGTTGCTGTTGAATCCAGTGTCTCTGCACTTTGATACCACAACTTCGCCTCACCGTTTACTTTTACGTTATCGATCGCATACGCACTCACACTCATTGCCATTACAGCTACTAAACTTAGTTTCGTCAATTTCATCTTCCTATCCTTATGTTGAATATAAGAGAACTCTATCACTTTCAAAAAACAAAAAATTTGATCCAGATCAATTCGATTGACATATATCAAGAACTCTGGGAAGTGCGAACGATATACTGCCGTTAAATTTTTATTCGGAAACCGATCATGGCAACTTTTCAAACCACTCCTAACCCTAAAAGCTCATCGTATTTTATGTCCCAACCTCATCAGCCGTTTTTTGTTTTCGGTCTGTTCTGGGCACTTATCTCCATGTTCCTCTTTACCCTTTCGCACAAAGGGATCATCACTCTATCATTTGCCGAAAACGAGTTTCATCTTTATTCTCTCGCCTTTCTCGTTTTTGCCCAATTCTTCCATGGTTTTTTGTTTACCACTTTCCCCCGCTTTTGCACCGCGATGACCATCCCCAAAGAGGTCTATACTAGGATCGTTTGGCTTTATCAAATCGGTTCGGCTTTATTTATCGCAGGTTCTTTACTCTCCGAATGGATGGTTTTCGCCGCGATGTTCGCAGTACTCTTTGCACAGTCGATGGCGGTATTTACCCTCTATTGGATCTATAAAATCGGGCAATCTCCGCTCAAACAAGATCCGTTTTGGATACTGATTGCCCACGCTATAACACTGATGGCCCATTTCGCATGGTTCATCGCTTTTGGTGCACAGCTAGTGTGGGGATATTCGGATGGATTTTCTCTGATCGTCCCTGCTATCGTCAACTTCTTTTTCGTTTTTCTCACCTTTTCCGTCGCTCAGCGGATGATCCCGTTTTTCAGCCATTCGCAGGAGAGCAAAACCCCCTATTTTGTGGAGAGTGTATTTGCCGCTTTGATCCTCAAAACCGCATTCGCTATGACGGCGTTTACGATCGGCGAAGCAGCGGTGAGTCTCCTACTCGCACTCTATCTGATTCGTGAATTTTTGCGCTGGAAACTCCATCCGTTTCACTCGCCTGCTATTGTATGGATCCTCCATCTAGCACTCTTTTGGCTGCCGATCGGACTTTTGATCGGTTCTATCTCCCAAATAATCGAGATAATCTATGGAGTGAATTTCCTATTTGCCGAAATTCATCTCCTCGCCTTAGGATTTTTGACCACCGTATTGATAGGATTCGGTACCCGCGTTACCCTCGGTCATTCAGGGCAACCTCCCCATGCCGATAAAATCGCTATCGCACTCTTTTGGTGGACACAAGTTCTCGTCATCTCCCGTACAGCCCTCTCCGTCGATACGGCATTTAGCGGTTCACACGGGTGGCTGTTTGATCTTAGCGCTACGGTATGGATACTTTTATTCGTCGTCTGGGGAGGACGGTATGGAAAAACACTGATTTTTGGGAAAAAATTATAAAAATTTTTTCCTAGCTTTATCTACACCGATGCCGATTATAATCAATGCCAACAATCCGACCAGAAGCGGCCAAAGTAAATAAAACGAGAGATGCCCTTGTGTCACGATCAAAAAATTGGCCCCCGCAGGCGGGTGAATCGCTTTAAAAATATGCATTGCCAGAATCACGATCCCAAATCCGCCCCCTATCGCTAACCATTGAGCGTTGGTGAAATGCAAAATTAAAAAACCTATTATGGTGGAAAGAGTATAACTCACCAGTACATTCCACGGCTTTGAAAACTGACTCTCGGGAGCACTGAATAAAAGGACAGCCGTTGCTCCAAATGGGGCTATAAGGAGCATTTGATTTACCGATTGAGCAATCAAACCAATTAAAGACAATCCGAAGAAAGCTCCTAAACCGGCATACAGCCCGTTTAAAAAAACCGGAGAAAATTGTTTTTTTTCTTTATGCATTCTAATCTCATACTAATTTTTAAACAAATACTACCATAAAGTAGAATAATATTTTTTTGATCTAAAAATTGGTTAAAATACCTTATTCATATCGAAGGAACATTTATGCATTTTTCGAAAACGACCGAATACGCCATACGCGTTCTAAGTTATCTAGACCGGTACAACGACACTTCCCATTCGGTCAATCACCTCCACCAAACACTGGGGCTCCCCTATAAATACCTCACCCGTGTTGTTACCGATTTGGTCAAAAAAGGGCTCATCCACTCTACACGGGGACGCGAAGGGGGGATAATCCTCGGCAAAAATGCCGAAGATATCCGTTTGTGCGATATCCTCGATGCTATCGGAGAACCTCTGGAACCCAACCGCTGTATTTTAGGATTTGAAAAATGCGATGCATCGAACCCGTGTGCTCTCCACGATCAGTGGGTTGCTCCAAAAAACATGATTGAAACAATGCTCACCGAAACCACCCTCGCTACCCTCTCCCAAAACAAACAAACCAAACTTTAATTATATTTCTACTTCTTAGTAGAAATTAAGCTCCGCTTCCCTAGAATTTCATATTACTACCATTGGATAGTATATAAAAGGAGTGCGTTATGAATGCTACATTCATGGAACGGCTGATGAGCAGAAAGGGGCTGTACGCCTTTTTTTGGATCGCCGGTATATTTATGGTCACCATCCTGATCTATTTTACGGCAACGCTGCAAAAAGAGGTTCCTCCGATTGCGCAAAACGTGAAAAGTGTTTCAGGGGAAGTGTTGTACACCTACGACGATGTCGTCGAGGGTAAAGGGTATTTCCAACAATTCGATTTGATGGACTACGGTTCACTGCTTGGGATGGGTGCCTATCTCGGTCCCGATTTTACGACCGAATTCGTCCACAAACGTGCAGAATCGCTCTATAGCTACTACGCAAAAGAGATGTATGCCAAAACCACCGATGATTTGAACGCCATCGAACTAGCAAGCGTCAAAGCACGGGTAATCCAAGATGTCAAAGACGAAACCGCACTCAAAGAAGAGGTCGTCGTCTACTCCGAAGCATCAGCATTGGCCTACAAGCAAAACCGTGAGTACATTGTTAATTTTCTGGTGAACGGGGATCATGCACGAGCATGGAGAGCCGGCGTCATCAAACCCGAAGAGGCCGAAAAAATCGCCGCGTTTTTTGACTGGTCACAGCTTGTTGCCTCATCCAAACGCCCCGGAACCGATCGGACATGGTCGAACAACTGGCCGCCGGAACCTCTGATCGATCAGGACGTGACGTGGACAAGCCACTTTTACTCCTTATGGGAATTTTTGCTCCTTTGGGCATTGACAATCGCCGTCATCTATTTGGCATACGAGTATCTGTTCAAAGCTGAGGAAAAAGAGGAGAAACACTTAGAGCCCTCGCTTAAAATCACCAAACTTTTCCCATCACAGGAAAAATTGCTCAAATACGTCCCGATTGTCGCGCTGTTCATCGTGATTCAGATGGTTTTGGGAGGATATTTGGCCCACATTTACGCCGATCCGACCGAAAATTTCATCTTTTCGCAGGACATCCTCCCCTTCAACGTCATGCGCGCCTTGCATACCAATATTGCCATCATCTGGGTGGCTATCGGATGGCTGGTCGGCGGTTTATTGATCGCTCCGCTCGTCGGAGGTGCTGATCTGCGCTTCCCACGTCTTGTCGATTTACTCTGGGTTGCGTTGCTCGTTGTCGGTTCCGGAGGACTCATCGGTATCTATATGGGTGCCACAGGAAACATGCGTGAAGTATGGTTCTGGTTTGGAAATGAGGGGCGCGAGCTTCTCAATCTCGGACGGATTTGGGATATCGGGCTTGTTGTGGGTCTCGTTATGTGGTTCGGTATGGTCTACAGCACCATCCGCAAAGCCAAAGAGAAAAACCTCCTCGTAGGAACCATCATCTGGTCAGCATTCGGTATCGCAACCCTCTACATCGCAGGTATGATGCCGGTTCACAAAATCATGCCGAACTTCACGGTCGATGATTACTACCGATGGTGGGTTGTCCATTTGTGGGTCGAGCTGACGTTTGAACTCTTTGCCGCAGGGGTTATCGCTTACCTCACCGTCGCATTGGGACTCGTTTCTCAGAAAACGGCAGAGCGGGTCATGCTTTTCGAACTTGCTCTGATTATGGCAAGCGGTACACTCGGTGTCGGTCACCACTACTGGTGGCAGGGATTGGATGAGTACTGGATTGCCATCGGCGGTATCTTCTCGGCGTTAGAACCGTTGCCGTTGGCACTTCTCATGATTGAGGCACTCAAACAAAAAAGCGATATCAAAAAACACGGCGGAAGCTTCGATTTCGGAGTTCCGTTCTTGTGGCTTGCGGGATCGGCGTTTTTAAACTGGTTCGGTGCGGGATTTTTGGGGATGGTCATCAACACCCCGACCATCAGCTACTATTCGCACGGTACCTATCTCATTATGCCGCATGGTCACGTCGCATTGCTCGGTGCGTTTGGATACATTGCTATCGCGTTCATCTACATGACCGCACGTGCCAATGCTATGGCTAAAAATCTTGAATGGAACGAAACGTTCAGTAAATTCGGATTCTGGCTTATAACAATCGGAGTGGTTTTATACGCCCTTCCGACACTTGTCATCGGATTTGAACAAACCAAAGTGGCATTCGAAGCTGGATACTATGCTGCTCGTGCTCGTGAAACGATCGAAGCGCTCAGCACATGGATGTGGTTTAGAATTCTCCCCGATGCGATGATGATTATCGGATCAATTATTATTTTGTTGGATACCACCAACAAAATCTACCTCGCTAAAAAAGCTTCTTAAATCAGAAACGGCTTTTGCCGTTTCGATGCTAAAAATTTGCAATGACAAATCTGATAAACAATATCGAAAAGTCAAAGAAGCTATCAACCTCCTAGACTAAATCGATGCACAATAATCCGCCAGCAATCCACCACGTAGTGCTTCATAGGTCTCAACACCGCACAGTTTTTTGACAATCGCCAATCCGAAACAAATCGCCGTCCCCGGTCCCCGAGAGGTCATGACATTCGCTGTCTCGACTACAGCCTGTTGTGATCCTTTGAAACCGGCTGTTTTGATCTCATTCTCAACACTCGGATAGCAGGTGTATCCCTCTTTGAGTACCCCCGCCGCATCCAACGCAAACGGAGCGGCGCAAATCGCACCGATATTTTTCCCTTTTGCATCCATCTCTTTAAGGAGATTTTGTACATAGGTGTCATGTGCGAGAGCTTTGGTACCTCCCCACCCTCCCGGCAATACGATCATATCGAGTTCATCGGCACCGATACCGACAATAGAGCGGTCACACTGTACGCTGATACCGTTCGCCCCTTTGACAATCATTGTCTCATTCAATGACGCCATAATGACTGTAATCCCCGCGCGGCGCATCACATCGATGATGCTCACCGCTTCGATCTCTTCGAATCCCTCAGCAATCGGAACTAAAACTTTAGACATAATGGGCACCTTTTAAATGATATTACATTCATCAATGATAGATGAAAAATGATTAAATTTAGGTTTCATAAATCTTTAAAGGATACCGAACTAAAATGACTCTAAGGTGATTAAAATCAACGAATAAAGGGGTGATTATGTTAGCTCTGTTTTCTTTCTCAAAGCGGCTTGTTGCTGCAATCGTTCTATTAGGAGCGATCAATGCCTTTGGTGCGATTCAGGAAAATCAAGGTCTGTTTCATCAACGGACGAAGCTTTTTACCGGTTCTGAGGACGATCCCTATATTGCCTATTTTCCAATAGAAGTGACGCAACCGGGACGGATCGATATTCGAGCAAAAGTCACTAATTACAATAGCGATAAAATTCATCAGCAGGAGGAACCACCATTTGAATGGATGCTTGTCGATTCACGCTTTTTTGACGGTAAAAAACCGATTCAGCCCAGTGAATTCAAACAATTTATCCAACAGGTCAATCAATACAATCCCGCTGAATATCTCGCAGGCGATGAGATCCGTTCAGTCGCAAAAATTATAACCGATGCCCCCAAGCAGGTCAAAAATACGGTTAAATCACTTTTGGGATACAAAAAAAAGAAAAAACAACCACCATCTTATTTACATCACATGTCGCCGAATTTTGAATTTGCCGATTTTCCCGAAAATCGTCGCATTCCCTTCTTTCACGATGTCAATCTCAATGAACTTGATGAAACCCAAGGGATGTATTTTTTGATTTTGAGAAATACAAGCCGCTCTTTGACTCCCGAATTTGAACTCACTGTCTCCTTCCCGGGTGTACAGCAATCGGTAGATGAAGAGTTTTTAAAACCGAAAGACCTCAGTATCACCCATATCGGCCTCAATGAAAACAACCTCATTACCGTCACCGTGAAAAATATCGGCGAAGGGGAAATACCCGAAAATATTTACAAAGAGAAAGGTTCTAAAGAGGTCAGCCTCTTACTCCAAATCAATGGAAAAAATTGGGGTGGACAAACGCTCAAAGGGTTTGATCCGAATCGCAAACTTTCACAGACCGGAGGAGAAGCAACTATGATCTCCAATGCAAAAGTGACACAGACATCAACAGTAAAAGCGACCTTAGTGACTCCAAATTTCAAAGACGCCAATATTCAGAATAACTCACTCGAAAAAACTCTGGATCCGAATGAATCGAAATTACGCCCTGTTTTTCAAATGAAATAGCGGTTATACAAGAGGAAAATATGAAACATACAATAGTATTTACAGGACTGCTCGGATCAATATTGTTTGCATTTAATGCAGAAGCTACCACTTTACGCCCCGGTGTATGGGAATACACAACAACAATCAAGACAAAAAACGGCGAAATGGAGAGAGCTATGGCACAAATGGAGGAGCAAATGGCTATGCTTCCTCCCGAACAGCGAAAAATGATGGAACAGACCATGGCATCCCAAGGGATTGCCAAAAGTTCAAAGCCTAATACCTATAAAGTTTGTATCACCAAAGAAGAGGCAGCGAAAGGGTTTATCCCTTCAACTGATACGCAGTGCCAACAAAAAATTCTCCGCAAAAGCGGCAATACCGTTTGGTTTACTTTTAGCTGTAAAGGCAATCCCCAAAGCAGCGGAGAAGGAAAATATACGTTAATCAAAGACAACGCGTATCAAGGGAGTATGAAAGTTAAAATGATTGTAGAGGGGAGAGCCGAAACGGTTGAAATGACCCACAATGGAAAATGGATTAACGGAGATTGTACTTCACTCAAAAAAAGGAAGTAATTTCCCCTTTTGGGGAAAGGGGGAGTGTGAATTACTTCACTTTCTCCAAATATTCACCATCAACGGTGTTAACTTTGATGATATCACCTTCAAGAACGTGATACGGAACTTGTACCACCGCACCGGTTTCGAGGGTAGCCGGTTTTTTAGAGGCACTTGAGGTGTCCCCTTTAAAGTTCGGCGGAGTTTCAACGATTTTGAGTTCCATGATTTCAGGAGCGTCAACGCTGATCGCTTCGTTGTTATGGAAAACCATTTGGACGTTTGTACCGTCTTTGATCCACTTCATCGCATCTTCACATTGATCGTACGTAAGTCCTAGTTGCTCATAGCTCTCGTTGTCCATGAACTGAAGCATTTCACCATCATCATACAAAAACTGCATCGTTTTATGCGCCATGTTCGGTACTTCGAATTTATCACCCGCGTGAACCGTTTTCTCGATTACTTTTCCGTTTTTGAAACTTTTGACTTTACAACGGACGAACGCTGCCCCTTTACCCGGTTTTACGTGTTGAAATTCGACGACTTTGAACGGATTGCCGTCAATCTCAAGACGTACACCCTTTTTAATATCACCCATACCGATGGTTGCCATATTATGATTCCTTGCGATTCTTTTGTTGGGCGAATTTTACCCGAAAGTAGAATGAATTTCAAACATTGTGTAACTTATTGTATTCACTTCCCCTTTTCAGATATATGATTCTGAGTGTTTTTAGCTCTATTAAATACGTTAACAGGTATAATAAACCTTATACAATTGATTATAATCACAAATACATCACAAGGATTCAGATAATGAATACCCTTTCACGTATCTTCGGTGCATCCCTTATTTTAGGCTCATGCCATCTCATGGGAGCAGGCCTTTCACTCCCTGCCGCACTCGAAATTTTAGAGAACAACAACCTCGAAATCAAAACCGCAAATTTGGATCTCAAAAGTGCCCAAAACGATGTTTCTATCGCCAAAGGATACAACTACGGATCTCTTGATTTTACTCAAAATGCCATGCGCTCCAACGATGCGGGGAATGCTTTTGGATTCAAACTCAGTTCCCGTGAAGCCGATTTTGGTGACTTTGGTTTTAGTGATTTTTTAGCATGTCAAAGTGCTACACCACCAGCATATTGTTCTAATGTACTTGCTAAACAACCTACTGATCTTAATTACCCCGGCTACCAAAACTATTTCCAAAGCAAGCTCACCTACATGCTCCCCCTCTATACCGGAGGGAAACTAAACGCCTACGGTGATATCAGTGAAAAGATGGAGCAGATCAAAAAGCTCGATGCCACACAGGTTAAAACGGAGAAAATCTACGAAACTCGCAAAAGCTACTACGATATGGCACTGCTCCAAAACAGTATCAACCATATGAAAATGATCCACAAAAATATCTCGACGCTGGAGCGTACTACCCAAATGATGATCACCGAAGGGTATGCGAAAAAAGTCGATCTCCTCGAAGTGGAAGCCCGTAAAGCCAACGTCGAGCGGAGCATCACCGAGATGGAAGCGAATAAAAAGCTCCTCTACCACTACCTCAGTTTTCTCCTCAATACGCCGGTAAACGAAATCGAACTCCCGACTTCCGATTATCCGGCATCCGGAATCAGCGAAGGTGACGTCATTGCCAACAATACCGATCTGCAAAAAGCATCTCGCGGATTGGAGATTCGTGAAAAAATGGTCGACCTCGCCTACGCTCCGTTCCTCCCCCAAATCGGAGCGTTTGCCGAAGCGTCCAGCGCGGACGATACTTTTCTAGGCGATTTTAGCGATCACAAAGCCTATACCGTGGGTGCACGCCTTACTTGGAATCTTTTTAACGGCGGAGTCGATCAAAACGCTCTTGAAAAAGCCCGCATCGAGAAACTCAAAACGACCACCCAAGTGGAACTTGCCCGCAAAGGGATTGCGCTACAATACGACAAGATTCGTACCGAAATCGACAGTCTAAACTCCCAAGTCAAAAGTTTGGAAAAAGAGTTGGAACTCGCCGATCAAATTTATAAAAATTATGAAGGGCGCTACCATGAACATCTCGCCTCCATGTCGGATGTCATCATCAAACAATCTCAGCAGATTGAAAAAGTCCTCAATCTTCAAATGGTTAAAAACAAACGCAACGAGCGCATTTTCGCCCTCGAAAAACTAAGTAACGGAGTTAAATAATGAAATTTTGGATTACCTCACTTGCTCTCGCATCAACCCTCAGCGCCGCAGGGCTCAGCCTCTCTGGAAGTGTTATCAGCGATAACCAAAAAATGATTACCAGCCGTAACATGGGATTCGTCACTAGCGTTAATGTTTCTGAGGGTTCTCGCGTCTCCAAAGGACAATTGCTCTATACGATCGACTCCAAAGAGATCGATTCTGCGAAAACTCAAGTGGAACTGGGGATTGCCCAAGCGGAACTTTCGCTTCAAATGTACCAAAATCAATATGCCAATCTAGAACTCAATTTGGAGCGTAACAAACGCCTTTTAGCGCAAGATATGGTGAGTAAATTCGAAGTCGAGAACCTCGAACTCTCTAAAAAGAACCTCCAAAACATGATCAATATCGCTGAACGTCAGGTCAACCAAGCCAAAGCACGTCTCAAAGAGGTCAATAACCAATACAATTATCTCCGTATCACCGCTCCGAACAACGGTGTCGTTGTCTCTAAAAATATCAAAGTGGGTGAAATGGCGATGCCGGGGATGCCTGCAATCGTCCTCTCTGACCTGAATGCGCTCAAAATCGAAGTGGAAATTGCTGAAAACAATCTCAAACTTGTACCGGTCGGGAAAAAAGTAAAAGTCTCCGTCCCATCGGTCGGCTATATCGGTATCGGACGAGTCAGTGCGATCATACCAAGTTCCAATCCGATGACCCATACGTTTAAAATCAAAGTCTCATTCAATGCCAAACAAACCGTCTATCCCGGAATGTACGCAACCGTTGAAATCGAATAGGAGTCTTTATGCACGCCCCTCATACCTATCAGCCTAAAGATTCTGCCGGAAAACTTGCCAAAGGGTTTCTCCGCAATCCCCTCACCCCGATTTTAGGTATTTTTCTCCTCGTGATCGGCTATATGGCACTGATGCTAATGCCGCGCGAAGAGAACCCTCAGATGGTAGTATCCGGTTCAACCGTCATTATCGCTCTCCCCGGTGCCACGGCCAGCGAAGTGGAAAACGTCATCGTCAAACCGCTTGAGCGTAAACTCAAAGAGGTCAAAGGGATCGAACATATCTACGGTATGGCGATGGATAATGTTGCCGTGATCAACGCCGCTTTTTACATCGGTGAGGAAAAAGAGGATTCGAACCTCAAAATCTACGACAAAATCATGCAAAACATGAGCATCCTCCCCAAAGGGGCGATGCAGCCGATTATCAAACCGCTCGATATCGACGTTGACATCCCGATCGTATCGGTCGCGTTTTATGCCAATAATCCCAACCTTAAATCAACCGAACTTTACGATCGGGTCAAAGAGATTCAGCACCATATCAACGGTCTTCCCAACGTTGCCGTTACCGATATCAAGGGAGCCAAAAAACACCAATTCAATGTTTTAGTGGATATGAACCGCCTTGCGGGATACAACCTCTCGCTCGGTCAAATCATGATGGCAACCCAATCGCTTGCCTACAACGTCCCTGAGATCAAAGGGAAAACCCAAAACAACGAAATCGTCATGATCGGTGTACGCAACGCGATTGAGAGCGTTGAGGATGTCGGAAACATCATCGTCGCTTCGTATGGCGGATCGGCAATCTATCTACGCGATGTTGCTACCGTGACCGCCGGTGAAGATATCCAAAACTTCCGCTCGGCGCTCGTCACCATCAAAAACGAAGAGGGTAAATTCACCCCGCTCAAAGATCAAGTGACCCTCACCGTCTCCAAACTCCAAGGGACCAACTCTGTTATCATCGCCGATGCGGTCAAAGAGGAGTTAGCCAAATATAAAGAGCAGATGGCATCTCAGGGGATCAGCTATGTTATCACCCGAAATGACGGCGAACGCGCGAATGAAGCGGTTAATGAACTCGTTTTTCACCTTATCCTCTCCATCGTCATCATCGCGATTTTGTTGATCTTTGTCCTCGGATGGAGAGAATCGCTCATCGTCACCTTTACCGTTCCGGCCATTTTGGCGATTACCCTCTTTATCGCCTACATCACCGGACAAACCATCAACCGTATTACCCTTTTCGCGTTCCTCCTCTCACTGGGTCTGCTGGTGGATGCAGCCATTATTGTTATCGAAAACATCCATCGCCATTTCCACTCGCCGGGCGCCGCCGATATGGATGCTGATGAATTGATGATCGAAGCAACCGATGAGATCGGTGCACCGACCAATATCGCAACATTGGCGATTATCCTCACAATGGTACCGATGGCGTTCGTCGGGCAGATGATGGGACAGTTTATGAAGCCGATTCCGGCAAACGTACCGGTAGCTCTCGTCGCATCGCTTTTCGTTGCTTATATTTTTACCCCGTATTTGGCGGTACGATTGCTCAAAAAACCTGACCATCATGGAGAGGCTCACTAATGTATCAAAAATTTGAAAATTATCTTTTAGCCTTACTCGCTTCACCTTCCAAAAAGAAAAAGGTGCTGTGGGCTACACTCATCGCCTTTATCTTTGCTGTTGCCCTTATCCCGACCGAACTGGTTTTGGCGAAAATGCTCCCGGGAAAAAACAACGACACCTACAGCGTCTATATTGACCTCCCGAATGGCAGTTCCATTGAACAAACCCGTCATGTCAGCGAGTGTGTCGTCGGCGTATTGCAAAACGAGCCTGAGGCATTGGATGCCGAAGTGTTTCTCGGTACCGGATCACCGCTCGATTTTGCCGGATTGATCAAGGGAAGCCATTTCAAAAACAGTGAAAACGTTGCCGAAGTAGTAGTGAACCTTACGAAAAAACATGATCGTGACGAGCCCTCTTATATGATGGTTCAACGCCTCCGCCCGGTCATCGTCAAACAGTGTGAAAACCTCTATCCGCAAACCAGTATCAAATTCATCGAACCCCCGGCAGGTCCTCCGACAATGGCGGCAATCGTTGCTGAAATCTACGGACAAAACAGCAACGGCATCCGCCATCTGAGCGAGCGGGTCAAGGGTGTATTTACCAAAACCGAAGGGCTTGTCGATATCGATATCATGCAAGATGAGATTTACGACAAATTCGAGATCCGTGTCAATACCGACAAAATCATCCGTTCCGGTTTGGATATCAAACACGTTAACGATATCCTCTATCTATCGTTTGAAGGGATGGGGGTTGCGGTGAAAAACTCCCAAAAAGCGACCGATCAAATCCCGATTTTCTTGACTCTCACTCCGGAAGGGAAAAAATTCGCTTCCCGTGACAAAATGGCCATCGAGTACAAACTCGCCGGACTTAAATTGATGAACCAAATGGGGATGATGGTTCCCGTGACCGAGGTGGTTGACATCGTTGCTGTCAAATCCAATCCGATGATCATGTCCAAAAATCTCCATCAAATGACCAACGTCGTTGCCGAAACCGACATGGTTTCCCAAGTCTATCCGCTCATGGATGCCCGTAACGAGATTTTGAATACCTTCACGGATGAGTATGAAATCCATAAAATTGGTCTTTTCAATCTTGAACTGATCGATAAAAAAACCCATGAACGTTATGAGCTTCTCTGGGACGGTGAGATGGAGGTTACCCTCGATACGTTCGTTGACCTCGGCGGTGCGTTTATCGCCGCTTTGGTACTTATCTTCTTATTAATGGTCGTTTACTACAAAAGTTTCGTCCTCAGCGGAATCGTCTTGCTCGGAAGTTTTCTCTCGATCATCGGCGTGATCGTGGGGCATGGAATCGTCGATCTATTTACGGCTGATACCTTTTTCCTCACGGCGACATCTTTGATCGGATTTATCGCCCTTATCGGTATCAGTTCACGCAATTCATTGCTGCTCATCGATTTTACTAAATCACTCATGATCGACAAAGGGATGCATAAAGCCGAAGCAATTGCCTACGCAACCGCCACCCGTGCGAAACCGATTTTCCTAACGGCTGCCGCGATTATCCTCGCGTCAACCCTTTTAGCCAGTGACGCCGTATTTGGAGGGCTTGGAGTTTCTTTGATTTTTGGTACAATAGCGGCAGTCATCGCTTCGCTCGTAGTGGTACCTGTTCTAATCCATAATTCGGATTTGGAACGCCATTTCAACTTTCAGGAGCGAAAAGCCGTATCGATAATGGAGCCATAAAAGCGTGTTTACCCCTATCATTGAGACATCTACCAATGTTATGTCCGATTTGCAGAATATTGCAAACAGTAGGGGGATTTCTACTGATGGAGTCGATTTTGATCTTTTATCCTATCAAACGTTCTTTAAAGGGACGATTGATGAAGATTGGCAAAACCTCCGTGATTGTAATCTACTCGACCGAACTACAGAGAGTGAAATCCGTTCCAACATCTTTTTAATCTATCAAGCATACCACCTCCGTTTTCGTGAGTACAAACCTAATCCTTCATTCGAACTGCGGCTCACGATTGCAACCGACAAATATAAAAGTAAAGTTGTAGCGATAATCGATCCTAAATCGGTTATCCCACTCAAAAAAGGGATTCAGCAATGGATCAAAGAGGAGATTCAGCGTAAACAGCTGCGCCATGGGTTACTGATCGGTGTATACGATCAAAATCTTGATCGTGAAATCAACCGCATGCTGCTCAAAATCCAAAAAGAGGGACCGCTACAAGAGCCCTACCGTCTCCCAATCGGAGAGTTTTTCCCTCCGGTTCTTCCCATCAATGATAGAATCATTCTCCATTTCAAAGAGTCCAAAGAGTCCAAAAGCCTTATCGAAGGGGTTCAACCCGATGATCTGATTCTCGAATATATTTTCCCGAAACAGGGGCGTGATGGACGAGGATGTGACGGTGCTTTTATCCAAGTACCTGACCCTACGGTTAAATACGCAAGCTATATCGTCATCGACGAAGAGACGATCAGAGCCGAAGAAGATAGTGAGAGTATCCGTTTTTTTGCCAAAGTATCCGGTTTTGTTGAACGGAAAAAAGGGGTTTTCACCGTCTCTCAAGAGCTACGAATCGAAAGTGCCAGTTTTAAAAAAACCGGCTCGATTGAAACCGGTTTGGATAAAGATATCTCACTCAAAGTAAAACGGAATGTTGCCACTGAAGATTCTATCGGAACCGGTGTCAATATCGATGTCCAAAAGCTCGATATCAGCGGAACGGTCGGCGGTAATGCAAAAATTCAAGCCTGTGAGCTCACCATTGGTGCCCAAACCCACAAACGTTCCCAAATCAATGTCACCGAAACGGCTAATATCCATCTTCATCGCGGAAATCTCAAAGCCAAAGAGGCCAATATCGATATTCTTGAAACCGGAAAAATCGAAGCCGAAACCGTCCATATCCAAAAAATGGTGGGGGGAGAGGTAGTTGCCAAAAACATTCATATCGATGTTCTGTATTCCAATGCACGGATCACCGCTCTTGAATCGATCACTATCGGAACCATCGAGGGAGAAGGGAACAAAATCATTATCGATCCCCATAGCATCGATACCTACCATGAAAAGATATCCCGTCTTGAAGCAGAGATCAAAGATAAAACGTCCCGTCTCCAAATACAGAGCAAAGAGTACATCGCCAAACAGCTCTCGTTTAAAGAGAAAAACAGCCGCATCAAACAGATTCAAGAACGGGTTATCACTACCAAACGGAGCGGAAGCGAACCGATGAAAGCCGATTTGGTTCGATTGCAGCAATACAAAAGCGAAGCCGAAGCGCTCAAAACTTTCAAAGAGACACTTGAAGAATTTGAAACTGAATTGCACCGGATGAAAAATGATCTTAACAAGCTCTATGAAGCCGACCTTCATGCTTCGATTATCCATAACGGCATCTATAACGGTAAAAACCGAATCATCTTTATCGATCCGAAAACGCATCAGGAATACGGTATCACTCCAGAGGGAAAAGTGAGGAAAATCACCCTTCACCAAATAGGAGATGAGAAAAAAATTCTATTGGAAAACTAAAACTTTCGTATTGATTTAAAAATCTCTTATCCCCTTTGGGGAGATTGCGTTAAAACTCCCCCATGAAACTGAGCAACCTAACCCTCACCACACCGTATCTGGATCTCGATCCGATTTTTTATCACAAAGTTGATCCCACCCCGCTTCACCGCCCCAAATTTATCAGCGTAAACCTTTTGGGAGCGGAGTTGCTCGGAATGGATGATCTTGATTCGGATGAAATTACCGCATTGCTCAACGGCTCATTACGGCTCCAAGGTTCCATCCCCTACGCCATGTGTTACGCAGGGCATCAGTTCGGTCATTATGTCCCCCGACTCGGAGACGGACGGGCAATCAATCTAGGTCGAGCGAACGGCTGGAATCTCCAGCTCAAAGGCTCAGGGCAAACCCTCTATTCGCGTCAGGGGGATGGACGCGCAGTACTGCGCTCCTCGATCCGAGAATACCTCATCGCCGAAGCGATGCATGCTTTGGGTATCCCGACTACCCGCTCTTTCGCCCTCATCGGTTCAGAAGAGCGGGTTGCACGTGAGCGATGGGAGAGCGGCGCTATTGTCCTACGTCTCTCCCCCTCGTGGATCCGTTTCGGTAGCTTCGAGTATTTTTACCATACCCAGCGCCACCGTGAACTTGAAGCACTCGCCGATTTTCTCCTTGATGAATCGTATCCCCATCTAAGAAATACGGAAGAGCCCTATGTCGCCATGTTCCAAGAAATCGTCACACGGACAGCAAAACTGATCGCTCAATGGCAGTCTGTCGGATTCAACCACGGCGTCATGAACACCGACAACATGTCCGCCGCAGGGCTCACCCTCGATTACGGTCCTTATGCCTTTATGGATACGTTTGAGAGCGGCTACATCTGCAACCATACCGATACCTACGGACGATACAGCTACGATTCTCAGCCGGGGATCGGGTTATGGAATCTCCAACGCTTCGCCCTCGCCCTCTCCCCGCTGATACCGCAAGAAAAACTCGAATCGGCATTGGAGCTTTACGCCCCTATATTCAGTTCTACCCTCCAAACCCTTTTACGCGCCAAATTGGGGTTGGATGAGGAAAAAGAGGGGGATGCTTCTCTGTACCGAGAACTCTTTGAGATGCTGGAACACGGATACGTCGATATGACGCCGTTTTTTCGAACCCTTAGCCGTTACGATGGGGATAGAACTCCTCTATTAGCTCAAAGCCTCTCTAGCGAATTGATGAGTGCGTGGTTTGATCGTTACGACGCTCGGCTGAGTTTCAATACCTCATCGACACACGAACGTCACGCGCGGATGCTTCGTACAAACCCCAAGTACGTTTTGAAAAACTACATACTCCAACAGTCGATAGAAAAAGCAGAACGGGGCGATTACACCCTTGTCAATGATCTACTCCGCATCGCCCAAAACCCGTATGATGAACACGAGGAGTTTGAACATTACGCACGCCCTACACCGCCGGAACATAAAAATATCCAGCTTAGCTGTTCATCTTGATAGATAGAAAACTGCCCAGAAAATAATCTATTTTTTGTAATCAAATAGTAATCAATCAAAATGTGATTATTTTTTGATCACTTTTTTCACTTTTTTCCCCTTTCCCCTCTTTATACTATCACTACTTATTTTCACTCTCAGGAAAACCGATGCAACGGACTCACCTTATCAACTACATGAACGATGTACAAAATTTCGAAAAAAACATGAGCACTTTATCAAGTAAATGGGATTTACTCACCCTGTTGGGATCAATGTCCAATATCGGAATGGATACCAGTGAAACCCGTAAAGCGTTTGAAGATTTACTGGATGAACCGTTGAAACGTCTCATCGACGAAACATTAAATAAAAGCCTCAATGAACTCGAATCCAAAGCGCAAACAGCCATCGATATCCTTATTCGAAACCTTTTCGAGCGTACTGCTGATATTGGTTTTTTAGCAACAGACGATGATATCCGAGAGTATCTGATGTTTATCAATTCTACCGATCTATCTTCATCCGATGAGATGCGCGAAATCAAAATCGCTAAAAAAAACGGTCTGCAAGAGCGGTTTAGAGAGTACGTCGCAAAATACAGCGTTTATGAGAATATCATTCTTCTCGATACCAAAGGTAAAATACTCGTTCAACTCGATTCCAACAATCCGATAAGTTTTTCCAGAGATCCTCTCTTGCAAGAATCGTTACGTACCCATCAAGGGTATGTTGAAACGTACCGAAGCAGTGATCTCACCCACCATCAACCTGCCCTCATTTACTCATACCGTGTCATCAATCCACTCAATGAAGAACCTATGGGGGTATTGTGTCTTGTTTTCCGATTTGAAAACGAACTACAAAGTATTTTTAACAAACTTACCCGCGAAAACCCTTACATCGCGTTGGAATTACTCAGTCCCAACGGTGAAGTCATCGCATCCTCATCAGCACACCATGTTCCGGTAGGCTCGTCTTTAAATCCCAAAAACAACGAAGATCACCAAACTTACTATGCAGGATTCGAATACCTCTACAAAGCGGTCAAAACCAAAGGGTATCAAGGATACAGCGGTTCAGGATGGATAGGACATGCTATGGTTCCGCTACATCTTGCCTTTCGCGCATCGTCTAAAACATCGTTTAAAACAAATCTCCTCTTTGACGCTGTTACGAATGCAAAAGCTTATTATCCCCAAGAGTTGCAAGAAATTTTGAACAAGGCGAAAAAAATTCAAAGTGAACTCGACATCACCGTCTGGAACGGCAATGTCCAAATCGCCAACAGTGCCGGTCACGAAAACCCTTTTACCAAAGCGCTGCTATCCGAAATCTCCAAAACAGGGGAAGAGACCAACAGAATCTTTGACCATACGGTTGCAGGTCTCAACCAGACGATGATGATCCAATATTTGGAAGATCTGAAATTTCAATCCTCACTGGCGATCGATATCATGGATCGTAATCTCTATGAACGGGCGAATGATTGCCGATGGTGGGCTTTGACGACAACGTTTCGCGATTGTTTATCCCACACCCAGTTAACCGATTCCGATAGAGAAAAGATGGGGGAAATATTATCTTACATCAATAATCTCTATACTGTTTACAGTACGATGTTTATCTATGATCATGATGGAACGATTCAAGCTGTTTCCACTCCAGAACACACCTCATTCATTGGGAAAAAAATAGGGTATAACTGGGCACTCGGAACCTTATCTCTTGCCTCTTCACAAGAGTATGCCGTCTCGGCATTTGAACCGAATATCTACTATGAAAATCGCTCAACTTATGTCTATAACGCCTGCATACAAAATTTCAATAACAGCAATGTAGGCGGTATCGGAATCGTATTCGATGCGGAATCTCAATTCGAAGCGATGCTCTACGATATCCTTCCAAAAGATGAAAAGCATACCATCACCGAAGGGATGTTTGCCGTATTCATAGAGCGTGATGGAAGTGTCATCGCATCGACTGCAAACGATATCGCCATAGGTGATAAACTTGAGTTACCCGATTCCATTTTGAATCTTGCCAATGCTCAAAGTGATGCTCAGATTATCCCTTTTGAAGGGAGCTACTATGCTATCGGAGCGACATGTTCAAACGGTTACCGCGAATACAAACAATATGACGGTTATCACAATGATATTATCGCATTGATTTATCGCCCCATAGGTGCCATACAATCGCTTGATGCCGATATGCCGAAACAACGTCTCTATACCTATCCAAAAGCCAATGCCAGCGAAGAGACGACCGAAATTTCAACCTTTTTGGTCGGAGGTTCTCTCTTTGCGGTTGAATCCAAAAATGTTGTATGTTCGCTTGCGCATCAGGAACTCACTACCATTCTTCATGCAAGCGAATACAATCTGGGGGTCATCAGCTATGACAAACGGATGGTTAGTGTGATTTCATTAGCAAAACTGCTGGGGATGGAGAAAAAATACGATAAAGAGCGAGATACTATCATCCTTGTCAAAGCAGTGATCGAAAAACAGGTGGTCTATTTGGGGCTTGCGGTCGATGCCATCTACAGCAGTCCCGAAATTCCGATCCGTTCCATCAGCCAATACAGCAATGTACTGAAAAATGAGACCTCTTTGACTAAAGCGGTAATCATCCCTGATAATCCGGAGGACTTTGGCAACGAAATGATCTCGATCCTCGATATTCCCAAAATCTATGGACAACTGATTCAACCCTACTCACGCCCAATGTACAAAGTGATGGCGTAAGATCGGATCAGTGTTTAACGCTTCGTCCGATTTTTGATTCGACCGAAGCGATTTTCCCGCTCAATCGTCCCATCTCACCTTTGCGGATATCGAGCTTGATGGTCGAATAGACCCGCTCGCACTCATCCAGTTCTTCGTATGCCCTCTCGACAACATTCAACGCTTCGGGAACACTTGCACATTCGACAATCGTCCCCATCGGTGTGAGCTGATACGCTAATCCGCTTCGATCGATCATATCGATGATTTTAGCGACCTGATGCGATACCGATGAGCCTTTTCGGCACTCATCACTGGTCGGAAACATTGCAAACTCTAACAATACGCTCATAGATCATCCTTTAGGGTGTTTTCGCTGTAACTGAGCCTTAGCCCATCCTCACCCATGATAAACCCGTGAATCGAAATTTTTCCCTCATGCACAAGACGGTGGTGCTTTGAACACAAAGGTATTAAATTGTAGCGGTGATTGACGCCGAAATGCCCTACTCCGCCGCCGTCATCCGCGTTCGCCTGCGGGATAATATGGTGCACCTCATCGACCGCTTCATCGCACAACGCACATTTGGTCAAAAAGAGCTTATTGTTATAGCGGCTCTTTTTCTCCCGTTTCAGCATCGAGGCATCGTGGGCTTTGTCGGTAATCCGTCCCCGTATCTCATACGCTTTTTTCAAAAAAGTCTCATCCATGTGGAGCGATTTGGCAAACTCCAACCCATACAGCGTCGAACCGCTCCCGTTTTTGAGTTTGCGGTCATACACGAGGCGATCACTCGCCTCATCGTAATAAACTCCCAAATGGAGCAATACGATCTCTTTGGCTTTTTCAATCTCAGCAAGAGAGGAGAGCTGATGCAGATGGGTGGCAAAGATAAACATACTCCCGATCTCACGGAGTTTGAGGATAGCACTGGCAACGATCGCGAGTGCCGATTCGGTCTCCGTTCCGTGGCTGATCTCGTCTCCGAGGATAAGGGTATTTTCGGTCGCACGGTTAAAAATATTACGCAACTCCAGCATCTCCACCGCAAAGGTAGATAGCCCTTTGTAGAGGTTGTCTTTGGAGACGATGCGGGTGAGGAGCTTATCGACAGGAGAAAACCGCATCATCGCACACGGAACGAAAAATCCCCCCTGTGCCATCACGACCGAGAGACCGATACTCTTCATCAGCGAGGATTTACCGCTGGAGTTAATCCCATAGAGTAATACCCCTTTGACATCCTCATTGTTCTCTAACGTCGGATGTTCTTCATAGGTATGGTGATCCGCCGCACCCAAAAAGAGATCGTTCGGGACGAAAATCCCGTTTTCTTCACGCGATTCGATGAGCGGATGGCGTAACCCCACCGTCTCGATAAACGCTTTGGGTGAGGGGACAATGGTGGGTCGCACATAGCGGTACTGCTTGGCACACTTCGCCCCGCTAAGCGATACGTCCACCACCGCCAAAAACGAGATCAGATGCTCGATAGCATGGGAAAAGCGACGTTCGATCTCCTCCAACTGTTCACGGTAACGCTCTTTGACCTGTGCAATCATCCGCGATTTCGCCCCCGCATTTTCGATCGAGAGTTCATCGAGAAGATTGGAGGTGAGTTTGACGGCTGTTTTGAGTTTGCGCACCTGAAAATCGCGGAAAAAATGGTGTGTCCCATCCAATGTAAAAAAGCTGTTATGGAGTTGTTCTTCGACACTGACGTAACGATTGCGGGTCATCAGCAGATGATACCCCTCGCTCTCCAGCCATCCGATCGAAGCATATGACCCCTCCCCCTCAAAAAAGGAATCGATATGACCAATAATCGTACCCAATTTCATGAGGTTATTATTTTGGAGCGCTTCGAGTGCATCAATAGAGGGATCAATCCCTTCGTTAAAGAGGTTCTCATCCACTTGATCGCGTCGGAATTTCGCACACGCATCGATGTTGAATATCCGTCGCAGCTCGGATGCACACTGCATACACTCCGTCGCGCTCGATTTCTCATACGCGATTTTGAGTCGATCCGCTTCGGCAAAGAGTGACTCTGCGGCACTGAGCGACGTGTAAAAATAGGCCAATTCAAAGGGATGCAACTTACCGAGTTTGAGGCGGCGCAGTATCCGCTCCAGATCATACACCTCTTTGAGCTTCGTCTCCAGCGGAGCGATGTGATCCCCCATCTTCTCAATCAGATCGTAGCGTTCTTCGAGAAGTTTCGCATCGCAGATGGGATTAAGCAGCCGCTCCCGCAAGAGCCGCTTCCCCATCGCCGTAGAGGTTTTATCGATGAGTTTCAACAGCGTCATCTCATCGGCATCGCGGGAGATGATCCCCAG
The DNA here is from genome assembly GCA_964495485.1 of uncultured Sulfuricurvum sp. Lineage (GTDB taxonomy): Bacteria > Campylobacterota > Campylobacteria > Campylobacterales > Sulfurimonadaceae > Sulfuricurvum. The sequence goes on along the minus strand of CAZBVJ010000001.1, from coordinate 127,552 downwards.
CTGTTCCGCCGCATTGTTCCCCAGATACATATAACGCGACGTTCCCAAAAACGTCGGACGGTTCATCTTCTCAATAATCGCGGGGTCATGATCGATGATGACATTGATGAGGATACAGAGCGATTCGGAGGCGTAGGGGTAGCGCTCCAAATCGAGATACTCGATGGGGCTGAGGAGAGAGCGGATCTGATAAATACGTCCCAACAGTTCGTTTTGGTAATCGATTCGCAGGCGCTTGTCGTTTTGCGACGTTCTGTGGTGATTTTTGATCTCCAGATAGCGGCTCACTTCGTCTCGATCAATATCACCCGCACAAAACGTCACCACCACCTCAGAGGTTTGGTAGCTTTGCAACAGGGTAAACACTTCATCGAGTGCGTAGGTTTTGTCTTCTCGTGTTCCGTGGACTTCATTGATGAGGGTTTTCCCCGTCCCGACGTCAATAGCGCAATAGCCGACCGAATAGACGCCGTTGTTCTGATCGATCAGGAGCGAGGCGATATAGTTTTCGCTCGCTTCGGCGATATAGTCGAAATTCGTCCCCGGAGAGATGATGTTGGAGATATAGCGGCGGATATTGGGAACTTCTCCCTGCTGACGAACGAGGACGATGGTGTATTTTTTCGACTGTACCAGACGGCTGAGATAGCGCTCGATAGAGACGGTTGGAACCCCTGCTAGAAGAGGGTTTTGGATGGAGTTTTCGAGAATCGTTTTGTTTTTGCGGGTGAGCTGGATATTGAGAAACTCCGCTACTTCTTTGGCTTTTCCAATCTTGAGTTCAGCGTTGTTGACCTCATACACCTCAAAAAACGACCCCACTTCAATGATGACGAGGGTATCGGGACCGTATTTGGCTTCACATGCGGCTTGGAGTTCAAAATAAATTTCAGAGAGGAGCTTCTTTTTATCGTTTAATATCGCCCCGATCTCTTCTGTACTCATCATCGCTCCGCATTCGATTATTATAGGATTGATTATAACGAAGGGGGGCTAAAAAGAGGCTATAGTCTTAAAAAAAACGACCATAAGCACTATAACCCTCTACGGTATTTCGTCATCCCTAAGAAAATGATTTTGGACTCAAAAATTTTATAAGGGATAACATACCCTTTGAAAATACAATCTCGGATCGATTCATCGTCAAAATAGATGGATTTGCGGTATTTGTAGAGATAAGGCTCAATATAATGAAGCGTTTCATAGAGAGAAACGGTGGGCGGAGGGCTTGGAATCTTTGGCGATAAAAATGAGGATATTTTCTAAATCCTCAGCAAACTTTTCACTTCTTTCCAGTTCCATCGATATTAAACTGCTTCGATGGATGCGTGCATTTTATCCCAAAAGCTTTCATTGATCGGATAGCTGTTACCTGCTTCCACTTCACGGAGCGATTGAGCGAACTCTTCTTTTTCTTTTTCAAATTCTGGATCGATAGGACGTGCGATAATCTCGATCTCTTTCCCCTGAAATAGGAGTTTGAGCGATTCAAAAAAAGCAGGAGTAATCTCATCCGTATTTAGTCTGAATGTCGTAGTCATAATGCGACCTTTTAAACTTTATAGCAAAAGAATAACACAACTCTATAAAAGAGCTATAGATGGATTCCCGATCAAAGTCGGGCGAAGTGACTTTTAGGGTGAATGACGGGAGAATTAGGCGACTTTGCTGACTGAAAGTTCCAACATACTTTCGATATTAAGGTGATAATCCAACTCTTCCCACTCTATGCCGGTATCCATACAAATGAATTTATGGTTTTTAAGTTGAGAAAGTGTTGCTTTTTTCAGAGGCTGATACCACTCAATCGGTGTGGATATTATTCTATCATCTTGAAGTTTAACATGTAAATATGCCTCATCAAAATGGACTTCTTTTCCTTTAATTAAACCATTCATCCCATATCCTTTCAAAGTCATTTTTATTTTCTGCAATAATCTCAAGTGCTCTTTTGAGATCTTTTGCTTTTAAATAGTTTTGCACAACCGTTAAATTTTCCAATTCGATTTTAGCAAACCCTTCATTTTTCATCACATGTATATGTTTTGGCTCATGTTCATTCGCATAAAAGAAGAATTTAAAACCATCTTGATTTAATAGCGTCGGCAATCAAAAATCCTCTTTTTAATTATCAACAGTATAACATATTTAGAATTTAGGGGATAAATGAGTATTTCCCGCATAAGCGGGAAGAAGAGAAAATTTAGATACGAGCGTAAGAGACGCTGATGCACGCGTTAAGCGCTGATAGTTCTTTGAGAGTTTTGTCGCTGACCGCAGAATCAACGATGATAACCGCCAACGCTTCGCCGCTTTTATTGCGTCCGAGACGGAAGTCAGCGATGTTAACGTTGTGAGCACCGAGAAGTGTTCCCACTTGCCCGATAACACCCGGAACATCGGTATTTTTGAAGAGGATCAAATTACCGGTAGGCTCGACATCTACACCGAATCCGTTGATATCAACGATACGCTGAACATCATCACCGAACATTGTAGCACTGAGTTCGATAACGTCTTTATCGGTAGTGAGGCGGAGAGTCACAAGATTTTTATAGACACTGCTTGATGGCAATGCTTCGGTTTCAACTTTGATCCCGCGCTCTTTCGCTACGAAATCGGCATTGACGTAGTTGATCGTCTCACCCGACATCTCTGCCATCGCGCCGACGGTTGCAAACGTAGCAAGTGAGGGAAGATACTCGGCAATGTCACCGCGACCGCTGAGCTTGATCGATACAATCGGCGCTTTGTTGATTTGAGCACTCAAGAAACCAAGTTTTTGTACCATTTCGAGGAACGGTTTTACAAACGCAGGGATTTTCGTCTCATCGATCGGAAGGTTCATCGCGTTCGGATACGCAATCCCTTTTGCCGCTTCGATCGCTTGTTGAGCCGCTTCGACAGCGATGTTGTATTGAGATTCGAATGTGTTCGCCCCAAGGTGCGGAGATACGGTTATATTGTCCAAATCGAGCAATTTGTGATCAATTGCCGGCTCTTTGTTGAATACGTCGATACCCGCAAAACGGATTTTTCCTGATTTGAGACCATCGTAAAGGGCTTCTTCATCATACAATCCGCCGCGCGCACAGTTGATGAGGACAACACCGTCTTTCATTTTTGCGATTTCGTCCGCACCGATCATACCGACCGTCTCTTTGTTTTTCGGAGTGTGGATCGTGATGATGTCACACGCGAGAATGTCATCGAAATTGGTAGTATATTTTACCCCTAGATCGGTCGCTTTGGATGGATGGATGTACGGGTCATACGCGATAACGTCCATTTCGAACGCTTTTGAGCGGATACCGACACGGCTTCCGATGTTACCGAAACCAATAATCCCCAATTTTTTCCCTTTTAGCTCATAACCGTACCATTTTTCACGTTTCCATACACGTTGGTTTTTAAGGTGGTCGTGTGAGTACGGGAACATACGCATACAAGAGAGCATATGGGTCATGGTGAGTTCAACAGCCGCAATCGTGTTTGCTGTCGGAACGTTCATCACGATGATCCCTTCTTTAGAACATCCCGGGATATCGACGTTATCCACACCAACACCGGCACGGACGATCGCTTTCATTTTCCCTTTAACGGCGTTGATAAATTTATCATCAACATCGGTAGAACTGCGGGTGATTGCCACATCGGCGTCTTTGATAACGTCGAGCAAAGAAGTTTTGTCCATATCTGCGGCAAAAACCATATCGATTTGATCATCTTTGCGTAGAAGATCAAGACCCGCTTCATGAATGTGATCACATACGACAATTTTAATTTTTTCCATTACTTTTCCTCTCTGTTCGGCGGGAGATCGCCGTGATTTGGTAGGTTTTTAGTTTTGTTACAAGAGATGTGATTTCAATTTTTATTCAAAGGTGTGCAAAAAAATGGTTAACGATCTTCAGCACGTTCTTCATTACCTGTCTCAAGATTCAAATAAAGTTCGTTAACAGGGTAAAAATACTCTTTCTCACCATTACCTGCGAATTTATCCATCCAACCTTTCTCACCATCCCCCTCTTTGGGAGGAAGTACCTCATCAACATCGGACATTTCGATATGTGGGGCAGAAGGGTTGATTTGAATCAGAAAAAAAACAATAAATACAGCTACGCCGATGGCTATAAGGGGAATTAGCCAATAAGCAGCGCGCCGTCGCATTATTTATTATTTCAATTGGTCTTTAATCAAATCACCAAGACTGTGTGAATCGTTGTCATTGATTTCGTCCAACATTTTTTGGTCTTTGATACGCTCAAGTTTTTTAACCGAAAGACGGATACGGTCACGTTTCGCATCGATAACTAAAATAGCCGCTTCGATAGTTTGACCGATTTCAAGCTCCTCAGGAACCAACGGGTAAAGGTCTTCATTACGGATAAGAGCATCTACGCCACCTTCCAATGAAACGAATACACCGAAATCTTTAACATCACGAACCGTCGCTTTGACGACTTCGTTCATTTTGTGATTTGCTGCGAATTGATCAATCGGAGACTCTTCAAGCGATTTGCGGTTGAGAGAGATTTTCTCATCATCAGCATTGATTTTTGCGATTTTAACATCAATCTCTTCGCCTACTTTGAGGGTATCTTTACATTTAACGTTCTTATCCCATGAGAGATCTTGGTTATGCAATAACCCTTCAACTCCGCCCACTTTGACGAATGCGCCGAAATCGGTCAAAGAGGTAACGGTACCTTTAACTGTATCACCCTCTTTGAATTTTTTCATAAACTCTTCAAACGGTTTTGCTTGAAGACGTTTGTACGATACACGCAATTTGTGCGTTTTAGAGTTGATTTCGATCACTTCAACATCGATCTCTTGACCGACAGTCAAATAATCTTTCGGATGTTTGATGTTTTTGTCCCATGTAATTTCAGAGATATGAAGGAAACCTTCAATGTCGTTTCCGAGATCAACAAATACACCGTACGGTTCGATATTGCTGACGGTAACGGTGATGGTATCACCCTCTTCCAACGCCTCTTCAACTTCTTGCCACGGATCGGATTGAACCGCTTTGATTGAGAGTGAAAGGTGACGTTTGTCTTTGTCATAAGCAATCGCTTTTACGTTGACAACATCTCCCTCTTTGTACAATTTGGACGGATTTACCGGCCCTTTGTAGCTGATTTCGTTGTAGTGTACCAACCCGTCAATTCCGCCGACATCAACGAACATACCGTAACTGGTGATTTTTTTGACGGTACCTTGGATAACTTTATCCCCTTCCATCAACGCATCAATCACCTCTTTTTTACGTTTACGCTCATCGTTAAACAATTTGCGGCGAGATACAACGATCGAAGCTTCCGCAGGATCAACTTTGACCACTTGAGCTTTGATGGTTTTACCGACAACTTGGTCAGTCTCTTTGAATGCTGCAAGTGAACGTGGGAGGAAAAAGTGGACATCGTCCGCTTCCAAAAGGTATCCCCCTTTGTTTTTCTTGGTCACCAATGCTTCGATTACAACCGATTCAAAATCGTCTTTGTGCGCATTGATAAACGCCAATGTTTTCTCTTGCTCAAGTACTTTTTTGTACGAAATTTTTGGACGCTCATTGTAGTGTCCCATAACCATTACCGTAATTTTATCGCCGACATTGAACAAAAGTTTGCCCTCTGCATCACGGATTTCATCGAGTGAAAGGATCCCTTCAAGTTTCTCACCGACACCTACCAACGCGCGGTTGTCTCCCTCTTGGATCTCTACTACTTCACCCTCTGTAATGCGTGTAGATTCTTGCTCTTTGAAAGATGCCTCTAACATCTCAGCAAAATTTTCTTCTTCGAACGATTCGTTATCGAAAGCCATGCCTATTCCCTTGTAACTAAAAATTGGCTGATTATAGCGAAAAAATGCTTGTTTTGAGATTAGAGGGGAGAAATTAAGGGGTATCGAATTTTTCTATCGTCGCAATGACTTCATCGATTATCCAATCAGGTGTTGAGGCACCGGCACTGATGCCACAGAGCTCCTTGTTTGCAAACCACTCGCTACGGAGGTCTTCTTTGCTCTCAATATGGTAGCTATCAGGACAATAATCTTTGGCAATAGAGTGGAGCTGTTTGGTATTGGATGAATTCTTCCCGCCGATAATAATCATAACATCCGCTTTTTGTGCCAATTCACGTACGGCATCTTGATTATCGAATGTTGCGTTGCAAATCGTGTTGAAAACTCGAACTTCTTTATGTTTGGTCATCAATTTACCGACAATTTGTTGGTACTCTTCGATTTTACGGGTTGTCTGCGCGACCGTTGCCACTTTTTCGCGGAGTTTCAAACCATCGATCTCTTCAGGACTGTTCACGACGTAGACATGATCATCGGCATAGCTTTTGACCCCTTTGATCTCCGGATGGGTTACATCCCCGAATATCACGATATCGTACCCCTGTGAGCTCATCTCTTCGCAAATCTGCTGCGGTTTGGTCACATAGGGGCATGTCGCATCGACCACATTCACTTGCCGTTCATGCAAAAGTGACAACTCTTGTTTCGGAATACCGTGGGTGCGGATCACTGCCGTATCACCGGCTCTAAAAGTATCGAGATTTTCGCTCAAAGCAACATTAAAATCATTTTTGAGACGGGCAATTTCATTGGCGTTATGAATGAGCGGCCCATAAGTTGCGGAGTTCCGGTTCTCTTCGGCAATTTTGATCGCCCGTTTCACACCGAAACAAAACCCGTAGCTCTCCGCAAGGACGATTTTCATCGCTCAACCTTGGTGCAGCTGCTTAAAAGTTCAAAGAAATTTGGAAAAGAGGTATTAATACACTCAACATCCTCAACTTCCATCCCGCAACGAAGGCCGGCAATCAAAAAACTCATCGCAATCCGATGATCGCCGTAACTGTTGACACGTCCGCTTTTGAGTTCTCCGCCGAATACAGCGTATCCGTCAGGATACTCTTCGGTTTCGATACCGCAGAGGTTCAAATTGTCAACCACCGTTTTAATCCGATCCGATTCTTTGACCCGAAGCTCTTCGGCATTTTTGATCACACTTTTCCCCTCGGCACACGCCATAGCGATGGAGAGTGCGGGAAGTTCATCAATAAGCCACGCGATATTTTCTTCTACCGTAACGGCGTGAAGCGGAGCGTTTTCAATACGAATCGTCCCTATCGGCTCATACCGCTCATCGGTGAGGGTATAGGTGATTTTGGCCCCCATTTTCTCTAGCACTTTAAATGCTTCGATACGGGTCGGATTCAACGTCACCCCTTCGATTACCGCATGGGCGTTCGGTGTAATAGCCGCTGCCACCGCAAAGAAAAAAGCGCTAGAAGGATCGGCCGGTACACGGATATCCAACGGTTTGAGCGGCTTTTCAAGAGGCCAGATTTTCGTCTCCAGTCCGTTGATCTCGACACGTGCACCCATACCGCGCAACATCCGTTCGGTATGATCACGGCTAAGTTCCGGTTCACGAAACGTACAGACGCCGTCCGAGCGAAGCGCAGCCAGCATCATGGCACTTTTAACCTGTGCCGAAGCAACCGGAGAGGTGTAATCAAATGATTTAAGTGCCGCACCCCGAATAGAGAGTGGGGCAAGATCGCCGTTATTTCGTCCATCCAGTTTGGCTCCGATAGAGCGAAGCGGCTGGGTTACCCGTTTCATCGGACGGCGTTTGAGATATTCATCCCCTGTGAGGACAAAATGCCCCTCAGCCGAGCTCAAAAGTCCGCAAAAAAGGCGCATCCCCGTCCCCGAATTACCACAATCAAGGATTTCTGAACTCTCTTTGATCCCGTTGGAACGGATCGTAATAATTGATCCGTCATCGACTATTTCAGCCCCTAAATGACCGACGATTTTGAGGGTATTAAGGGTGTCTTCCGCACGAAGAAAGTTTTCAATCCGACTCTCTCCCTCTGCTAAAACAGCAAACATCGCACATCGGTGGGATATCGATTTATCCGGAGCGATGGCATCGCTACGAAACGCAAACGATTGAGTGGGAGAAACCTTGGCAGACATCATCGTAAATTTACTCCAAGTTCTTCTTTAAGTCCATTGAGAATCGATTCCATCGCCATGGTAATATCCTCTTCCTCAAGTGTTTTTTCCTCGGATTGGAGGACAAAACGGAGCGTAAGACTCATTTGATCCCCTAAGTTTTCAGAAACATACCGATCCACCGGATAAAAACGTTGAACCTGTGAAGAGCGGTGTTTTTCAATCACCGCTTTGATTGTCTCATAACTCACCTCTTTAGAGATCAAAATACTCAAATCTCTCGAAGAGGCCTGAAATTTTGAGTACGGTTTCGCTTCCACAAGACCATACGGCAAACAATCGGTTTTGAGTTCACACATGAACGTTTGAGGCAGATCAAACTCCTCTTCGACCTGAGGATGAAGGCGGAAAAGCTCTCCCGCATCTTTGCCGTCGATCATCACTTTGCCACACACATACGGATGAGCCAAAGAATGGGTCGGAGTATGACTCACCATCTCAAAACTTCCGGCAATGTCACCGATCAGTTTGACAAATGCGGCAAAATCAATCACTGGGGGCTTACCGGCATTGGAAACTTTTTCACTCTCCAAAGGGCCCGAAACGATAAATCCGATCCGTTTCGATTCCCGACGCTCGGTATCAAACACCATCCCCGCTTCAAACAAAGCGATCTTTTTTTGATTCACTTTGACATTTGAGGATGCGGAGTTTAAAAGACCCATCAATAATGTTGGGCGCAAAGTATCGAATGTTGCCGTAATCGGGTTAAGCAGCTCTTTTTGAGGGTCAGTGCAGACGAACCCGTATTTTTCAAGTTGAACCCGTTCATTAAACACAAAATGGACCGACTCGTAAAATCCGCTTTGTGCTGAGCGGTGACGGTATTCTCGTGTTTTTTTATACTCTTTCAGATCATCGGACATTTGGTTCGCTTCAGCGAATACCAACGGTTTCGATGGGATATTATCGATCCCGACGATACGAACGACCTCTTCAACAATATCTTGTTTGTTCACAATATCGTGACGGAATTTAGGAACGGTGATCGCAAAAGTTGATCCTTTGGTTTTACCAATATCCATTCCAAGATTTTTGAAAATCTGCGTGATGCGGGTTTTGTCGATTTTGAGTCCGATAAACGATTCGAACTCCTCCTCCGCCATACTGATGATACGCTCTTCATGCGATGTCGAAAGCTCTAGGTTACCACCATATACATGAGACGGCGAATAGCGTTCAAACAGCATAGAAACATAGCGGATTCCCATCTCAATGGAGGGCTCACTTCCCCGAGAAGAGCGATAGTAGTGTGGACAACTCGCTACTTTTTTCTCACCCATCTTTTTGGCAATAATCTCAGGGGGGATATAACTCGCCTCAATTACCGCCAACCCTTCTTGAGCGGTGAAATGTGCCTCTTTTTCCTGAGAAACACCGATAACAGAGACTTTCTCTTTGCCATACAATGAGGCGTAACCGTTTTCGTCATTTTGAAGGGTGATAATCCCTTTGTTTTCGACATTATTAAATGCCTCAAACGGATAAGCGCGAAGAACCACGCCGGTACTTTGGGTTGCGTATGCCAAAATGGCATCGACTGGATTCGAATAATTCTCATCAATCATCGCCAAACGCAAAGCGACACAAAACGGGATATTCAATTCTTTAACATCTACGGCTCCGAAGAGTAAATCGGTGCTGTAGGTTTCGGTATGATGCAGTTGCAGTATCCGTCCGATTCCGAGCCGCCCGTCTTGTTTCTCTTTGTAACTCATTTCACGAAGGGGACGTGACAATGCCGCACGTAAATCGCGCGCTACGCCGTGAATACTGAGACAATCGCCGCGATTTGCGGTAAGTTCAATCTCAATGATATCATCATTAAATACTGCATATTCATTGAGATTTTTGCCGAGTACCAACTCACCGATACTCGAATCGAGAATCATAATCCCCTCACCCATAGCCGGAAGTCCGATCTCTTTGGATGAGCAGATCATTCCGTGCGATTCGACACCGCGAAGCTTTGCTTCTTTGATTTTAAGACAGCCGGGGAGTACTGCACCGACTGTCGCCAATGCGATATGGATCCCTGCTCGGACATTTGAAGCGCCGCATACGATTTGTCGCACTTCATTGCCGACATTCACCTGACATACATTGAGTTTATCCGCATCGGGATGTTTTTCACACTGTTCGACAAACCCTACAACTACACCGTCCGCAACACAAACCGGATTATGGGCATCTACTTCCAAGCCGATCGCATTGAACGTTTTACACAACTCTTCCGCACTGATACCGTCCAGATCGATCCACTCATTTAACCAATTTTTTGTAACGATCATCTAAACTGCTCCAATAATCTCGTATCACCCTCAAACAATGAGCGCAAATCACCGATACGGTGAATCAACATCGCAAAACGCTCCACACCCAAACCGAACGCGTATCCGCTGACATTTTCGTATCCGACCGCTTTAAAGACATTCGGATCAACGATACCGCAGCCTAGCACTTCAAGCCATCCGGTTTTAGAGCACACTCGGCACCCTTCCCCGCCGCAGAAGATACAGCTGATATCCACTTCCGCCGAAGGTTCTGTAAACGGAAAAAAGCTCGGTCTGAAACGGACATTGACATCACCGAACATCGTTTTGAGAAAGTCTTCGAGGATAAATTTCAGATTAGCGAAGGAGACTTTCCCCGCCTCTTCAACGACCAGTCCTTCTACCTGATGGAACATCGGTGTATGGGTGATATCGTAGTCGCGACGAAAAACCGCACCCGGTGCAATCATACGGATCGGAGGTTGTGTACTGAGCATGGTACGGATTTGCACCGGAGAGGTGTGGGTACGCAACAACATCGAGTCTTTGAAATAAAAGGTGTCCTGCATATCGCGCGCAGGGTGGTACGCAGGGAGATTCAACGCCTCAAAATTATGAAAATCGTCTTCCACCATCGGACCCGTTTTGACCGAAAAATTCATCGCAGTGAAATACTCTACAATACGGTCCATCGTCTCCATCACAGGATGAAGCGAACCGCGCTCGGTTGTCGTACCGTAGAGACTGACGTCGATCGCTTCCGCCTTCATCGTTGCTTGCAAATGCTCCATCGCCAAAAAGAGCTTACGATCGACCAACAAAGCATTCAATCCCTCTTTGTGGATGTTCAACTCTTTGGCGAAAGCCCCTTTTTCAGCATCGGGAAGATCTTTCATACGGGCGAACTCGGCGTTCATAATCCCTTTTTTTCCGAAAATAGCGATTCGGATCTCTTCGATTTTATCGATCGAATCAGCCGATTTTATAGCGTCATACCACTCTTGCAAAATAGAGTCTCCATGGTGATTTTGTGAAAGCTTTAGTATAGATCATTACAATTTTAGAAAAGGGCTTTCAATTTAGAGGATATTGTAGTCAAATCTCTTTTATAAATAGCTTCAAGCGATGATCCATGTGCTACAATAGCATAAAAAAAGAGGTTTAAAATGTGCATTTTCTGCAAAATTATCAATAAAGAAATCCCATCAAACACCGTTGCCGAAAACGAAGAATTTTATGCATTCCACGACATCAATCCCAAAGCGCCAGTACACGTTTTAGCGATCCCGAAAGCTCATTATCAAAGCTTTAACGATATACCGGGAGATGTTATGGGGAGAATGGCAACGTTTATGCAAGAGGTTGCAAAAGCGTGCGGAATCGATGAGAGCGGTTACCGTATCATCAGTAATATCGGTGAAAATGGTGGGCAAGAGGTTGGACACCTACATTTTCATATACTCGGCGGAGCGAAGCTCAGCTGGGGACATTTCGCCGACGCTGATCCTAAGGATTTCTTTTAAAAAACCGTTCGCCCTGAGCCAGTCGAAGGGTGAACAAAACCTATTTACCCCTCACACCGCTTTAAATCACTATCAAAACTCAGTACATTCATCCCTTGCAAACGTACTTTCGCGCACAAGAGGGCATCCACAAAATCGATATTTTTGTTTTCAATTATGGATAATGTTTCAAACAATATCAGCTTATTGTCGTTCACAATCCCCTCAAGCGATAAAATACGTTTCAGATCGCTGATGACCTCCACTTTTGGGAGTTTATAAAACTTAGTCAGTACGAAAAACGCCTCCATCAGCACTGAATCGACTATCTCGGCTTCAATCTCGCACGATTCGATACGTGCAAAAATTGCACTGCTTTGCGCTAAATGATCGCTATGATCCCCTACTAAAAAGCGAATAATGATATTGGTATCAATGAGATAAACCATACTTCTCACCCATCGCTTCCATCATCGCCGATTCTTTTGCCTCAGACAAATCGACAGATGCAGAGACTCGGTTTTTATACTTTCCGGCTAAATCGAGGATAGATGAAGCTGAAGAAGCGGGATAAACGACCGCAACGGTTTTATTACGACGTTTATCGACGATGCGGATCGCTTCCGTCAGTGAGGTCAAAATAGAGATATTTTTTTGGATTTGTCCGACTCCCACGCTTTGCATGGTACACCTCTTTATATATTTATTAAAACCATTATATATAAATATGAAAGTGGTGTCAAGATTCGTTTATTTTTAGGGAAAGAAAAAAAGATGGCTATGCATACACTCAGGAGAGTGGGAAGGCGGCAAGAGGTTGGACACCTGCACTTCCATATCCTCGGCGGAGCAAAACTGAATTGGGGACATTTTGCAGATGTAGCTCCTAAGGATTTCTATTAAATTTTCGTCACTCTATAACCAGAGTGATGAAAAAACTTAATTTATCGTATTTTCGCAATTTCTTTGAGTTTTTCAAAAGCAATTGTATTAGATAATTTTCCCATTATCTGGATATTTTTAAAGATTCTACTTTTTGGATCATCTGGATCAAAAGAAAAAGATTCTTGATTCGCAAAAAGTATAAAATCATCTTTTTTTTGCTGTCGAACATTAGGACTTTCATCATAAAGTGATAAAATTTTTTGCTGCATAGACTCTGCTTTTGCTACTAAGCTCGCATTTAGCACATCCATCATTCTATATTGAGCATCAACTATCTCTGTACAAGAATTAAAAAATCTATTAAATACTTCAAAATCGTCTTGTGTAAATTCCACAGCAAACAAATGCTTATATTTACCCCAGTTATTTTCACTGATAATCTTTTGAGCAAAAGTATCTACAAAACCTTTTTCAAGAATAGAATGTAGTACTTGTTCTGCATGACGTATATCCATTACTAAAATTATTGCAGCTTTTCTTTTTTCATCAACTTTTGCAAGATAATAAACGATCCAAGCGACAAATCCAACTATTAACGTAACAAAACTATTTATGTATTCAGGATTTACATCCATTTTTACTCCTTTTCAATGTTAATTACGCGTTGCATCCTTGCAACGTTCCGAAATCAACGTCACTACCGCCGCCGCTGATCATTTGCTCATTTTCGCGGATTACATTCCCGTTATGGATGATCGTATAGGTGATTTTGGTCGTATCTCGGATCGTATTGATCGTTGAGCAGTAGGTCTCGACACTTGCCATAACCCAACGAGCCGCTGTAGTATCATCCGCATCCGAATCAAAGCTGTATTCGAGATGGAGGGTATTAAACTTTCGCGGAGGGGTTTCGTTGCGTACCACTTCACCCGAAACGCTTAGATTTTTAACCGTGTTCCCCGACTTTTGGGGGAGCATCACGATGTCCGTCGCTGTACATCCGATCAATCCGCTCAAAAAATACTCGATCGGAGAGATTTGCGGACAGTCGATAATGAAGCTCCCTTTTTCGGTTGTCGCTTCAAATTTCATCTCACTTTGGTGAGCAACGGTGATTTTCATTTAACGTCCTTTAGATAATGGTCAAAATAGATGATTTGCTCCAGTGTACGGATTTCAGCCGTACCCCCTTGAGAGGTACGGGCGTTCATCGAATGTTCGATCGCCAAGAAACCGATCACATCCTCTTTAATACGTTCATCGATCGCTTTGAGTTCAGCATACTCGATATCACTCAAATCGATTCCCAACACTTCCGCACGGGCAACCGCGCGTCCGGTGATGTGGTGCGCTTCGCGGAACGGCACGCCGCAATGCTCGACGAGATAGTCTGCCAAATCGGTTGCTGAGAGGTGACCGAGTTTACACGCACGTGCCATGTTTTGAGGTTTGACCGTCATTGTTTTGAGCGCTTCGCGGAGAATTTCAAGTGAAATTTCAGCGGTTTCAACACTGTCAAAAACCCCTTCCTTGTCCTCTTGGGTATCTTTATTATAGGCCAGCGGCAACCCTTTCATCACGGTCAAAAGCCCCATCAGGTTACCGAATACCCGTCCTGTTTTACCCCGTAGCAATTCAGGCACATCAGGATTTTTCTTTTGCGGCATGATGGAAGAGCCTGTCGAGTATTCATCGGAAAGCTCTACAAATCGGAACTCATAGCTCGACCAGAGGATGATCTCTTCCGCTAAGCGGGAGATATGCATCATAAGCGTCGAAATGTTGAATAAAATTTCGAGGGCAAAATCACGATCACTCACCGTATCGAGACAGTTGACGCTCACCGAATCGAACCCGAGTGTTTTGGCCGTCATTTCACGGTTGATATTATGCGGTGTACCCGCCAATGCGGCACACCCGATCGGAGAGATATTGTTACGCTCTGCGCTGCTCTCAAACCGTTCGCAATCGCGTTTAAACATTGACACATACGCCAAGAGATGAAACGCAAAATTGATCGGCTGCGCATGTTGCAAATGGGTCATCCCCGGTAAAAGGGTATTGGTATGATCACGGGCGATATCAACGATCACTTCCATCAATTCTTTGATCTGCCCTACAATCTCACGGTTTTTACGAAGGACAAAACGGCGGAAATCAAGCGCTACCTGATCATTTCGGCTACGCGCCGTATGCAATTTTTTTCCTGCATCACCGATGATAGAGGTGAGCCGTTTTTCGATCGCCATGTGCAAATCTTCATCCCCGATTTTCCATTCAAACGCACCCGATTCGATCTCTTGAAGCACTTGTGCCATCCCTGACTCGATTGCTGCGAGTTCTTCGGCATTCAAAATACCTTGGTGGGTTAACATCTGTGCATGGGCGATTGAGCCTTCGATATCTTCGCGATAGAGTTTTTGATCAAACATGATCGAGGCATTGAATTTTTCCAAAAGGGTTGACGCGTCTTGTGTAAAACGTCCGGACCACATTTTTTCCATGTCATCTCCAAAGTATGTAAAAGTGGGGTATTTTAGCGAAGTTTGGTTTAGAAGAAAATCATCCCGTAACGGGAAGATAGGGAGATTTAGTTACAGGCGGGAACGTTTCCGCTATCGGAAGCATACTCAACCAAAAAATCTTCAAGGTGTTTTGCCCCTTTGGTATAGCTACGGTCTTTGAAATATTCCCACGATGCAGAGGCTTTTTTAGAACTTAGATGGATATCGGCAAGTTTTTCACCCTTGTTATCCATCAATTTTTCCCATGCACGCTGTTTTTTCGATGCGGCAAGCTCTTGCCCGCCTCCATGGCACTCTTTGCATGAATCAATGTAGATTTTTTGCCCTTTATAGGTGGCTGCATTAAGAAGTGTCGAACCCGCAAGAAGTGTAATTGCTACTGTAGCATATAAAGTGCGCATGGACTTAAAATTCCCTATTTTAAAATATATATTGTGTCAATCTTACATTACTAATTCTAATAAATTGCTTAAGGACACTCCCCTAAATAGGGGGAGAGAGGGGGCTATAATTGGTATTTTTTCTCTAATTTAGAGTCCAAATCCCATAATGAAAGAGATTTAAGACGTTCGACGACAGAAGATGTACACTCAACATCGCCCGGCCATTCACGTTCAAATCCGTCCACCCCCGTTTTCGTCGTCCCGTCAATCGCTACGATTGTCTCGGAACGATAAATATCGCGCGCCGCATCCATATTGTTGGTCACACGCCAAATGAGCATATATGGATTATGGATATCGTTTTTGGCTTCGTCGACAACAATAACGATCCGCAAATACTCTTTGAGCGACTCCAAAAGTGAAAAGGTCTCTTTTAAAGAACGCTTCTCTTTACGAACAGAGATCACCGTAATCGGATTAGCCGTATGGCGCATGTATTGGGTCAATCCAACCACTTCGGGGATAAGCGCTTGAACTTTCCCCAGCAACTGTGAACTCTCAACACTCTCCGGAGCAATAGGGGAATAAGAGGCGGTAAAATCGATCCCTAATTTTCCTCCGACCAACGATTCAGGGCTGGAGTGATCGAGAGCATCGGTGATCCCCTCGGAGATAAAGAGACATTTCGGTAAAAAGCGGTTAAGCGCATAGGTTACCAATGCCTCATAGTTGGTGAGTTTTGGAGCATCTTCACCGAAGAAAAGGGCATGTTTGACAAAACTCATCTGCCCGGAACCCCAGAAAATATGCATGAATTGTTTTGCATGTCCCTTGTACAAAGGTTTCATTTTCGCCAAAATGAGGTTATGGAAAACCCCGTTTTCAGGCATATGATAATCGATCAAATCAGCCGCATTGGTTTTGAGTAGAGGGAGGAAAATACGCTCAGTTGCCCATCCCATGTATTTATCCTCAAGCGGCGGTTTTCCAACAACGGTCGCCAAATAATAAGGATTTTTACGGTGAGTGATCGTACTCACTTCGAGTACCGGATAGTATTCCGCCAACGTATAATAACCGGTATGATCCCCAAAAGGCCCTTCTAACGCCAATTTTTCAGGATCAACCCACCCCTCGATCACAAAATCGACATCTTCGGGGATAAAGATCGGTGTGCTCAAAGACTCAACCAGCTTCGTAGACTCTTTTTTGATCAATCCGTACAATAATAACTCATTGACCCCATACGGCAACGGAGCGGTAGCACACCATGTGTATAGAGGATCTCCGCCGATCGCAATGGAGACCGGCATTTTTTTGCCCGCACGCTGGTATTGATCGAAAAAGTGGGACGAATCTTTGTGAATCTGCCAATGCATCCCCAAATGGTTTTTATCATACACCTGAAGTCGATACATCCCCAAATTAACGACATTTCCATCTAAACTTTGGGTATAAACCTGCCCCATAGTGATAAACGGACCACCGTCTTCTTCCCACGTTGTGAGAATCGGTAAATCATAAAGATTGGCTTCATCACCCTGTTTCACAACCTCTTGGCAACTACCGCGTGTTTTGAGTTTTTTCGGGAAAATATCTTTCATGGCGAACAGATCGCCAAGCATCCCGATCTTCTCTTTGAATCCTTGCGGCGGTTTCATATGGAGGAGTTTTTCGATCTCGGAGGCGATCCCTTCAACATCACGACCAAAGAGCATCTCTGTGCGCTGAAACGAGCTGAACAGATTCATAACGACAGGAGTTTCATATGTTTTGCCGCTGCGGCGATCGATCGGATGGGTAAATACAAGGGCTTTGCCGCCATCCTCTTTTTTCACTTCGGCGTAAGCAAGATGGGGAATTTCAAGATAGATATCCAAAGGGGTATCGATGACACGCACTTCACCTTTGGATTTTAAAAACTCGATCGTTTTGTGCAGGGTCATTCACCCGCTCCATTCGCCATTGCTTCGGCACGGTGCAAAAGTTCCATCGCACCTTGAGCAATCAGCCGCTGTGCCATTCCTTCACCGACACCTTGGGTTGCAGATTTGGATACTACAATCTCATCCCCCATCACTTCAGAACCGTCCGGCATTCCGAGCGTAGATCGGACTATGACCTCACCGTTTTCCTGTACCCGTGCACTCACTCCGATCGGCACTTGACATCCGCCGTTGAGGGTATCGACAAACCCCCGCTCAATGGTTGTTTCAATTCGGCTGTTTTCATCATCCAAAAATTTGGCAATCTCCAAAACCCACGGCTCATTGACAGTCTCTATCCCTAAAGCCCCCTGCCCCATAGCCGGAAGCATCTCATCGAGTGAAATCGGATAGAAATGTTCAACCAAAGAGCTAAATCCTAAGCGGTTAATCCCTGCCGCTGCGAGGATAATTGCATCAAACTCCCCCTCTTTGAGTTTTCGGATACGGGTATCGACGTTACCGCGCAAATCTTTGATGATCAAATCGGGGCGCTGTTTGATGATTTGCATACGGCGGCGGAGTGAGGAAGTACCGACAACCGCACCTTGCGGCAAAGAGGCAATATCGGGATATTTTTCACTCAGCATTGCATCACGGACATCCTCACGCTCCGTAATGGCGGAGAGTAATAACCCCTCCGGCATTACCGTCGGAACATCTTTGAGTGAGTGAACCGCCATTTGCGCTTCACCGCGAAGCATCGATTCCTCGATCTCTTTGAGAAATAACCCTTTTCCTCCGATTTTCGCCAACGGAACATCCAAAATTTTATCTCCGGAGGTGATAATAATTTTAAGTTCAACCTCAACATCGGTGAAGTTCGATTCGATCACCGATTTGATATGGTTCGACTGCCAGAGGGCGAGTTTGCTTCCGCGTGTTGCAATGGTGAGTTTTTTCATGGATATCCTAACTTTAAGTTTCGATTATTTTAATTTTACGTCTTTATATTTGTTTTTCGAAGGATCTTTTTGACCGTTGAAAAAGACGGTCGGCGTCCCCGCCACCATCATCGATTGTGCAACTTTTTGATCAAATTCGAACTGTTTGACAACCGCTGAACTTCGGATATCGGCTAAATCGATTTTGGTTCCAAATGTTTTATTAAACGCACTCAGTATTTTTTGTTCATCTTTTTCATTGGCGTTGATATCCACTTTGTAAAGACGCAATACGGTATCCTCCGTACCGTTTTGTTCCGCCGCAATTGCCGCTTTGGTCAACGTCACCGCTGCAGGATGGAGTCCCGCCAAAGGGAGATGATAGTAATAGACGGCAAATGTTTTCGGATATTTTGCCATATAACTGATCGCTTCCGGGACATAGCGTCGGCAAAACGGACAGAGAGGATCGGAGAAAATCGCTACTTTGTGTGTCGCATTTGCTTCACCGCTGATGCGGTTAAATTTGGTATAAAACGCCTCGTTAAAATCGGGAGCGACCGTGTCGTTATAGCGCTCTCCCGTTTTTAAATTAACCAATTCGGGAGCGATAACGTTTCCGCTCACAAAATAAGTTCCGTTTTGATTGATACGGCGGGTTTCGGCACCTTGTTTAACATCGGCTTCGATAGAGACAAAATAGGCTTGCCATCCGCTCATCGAAGCGAGATTTTTTTTACCGTTAATCTCGATATTCAGATTCGAGACGTTAGGGTTTCCCCCTATCCCTTTTTTTAAAAAAGAGACAACTTCAGCATCGCTCGCTCCAAACAAACTAACGGAGAGCAGGAGTATCGTCGATAATTTCGGCATCAATGACATGGTCATCCTTTCGTGGTGGTGTATAAGATTCTTGAAAATTTTGTGAACGGTATTTTCCCGAAAAACGGTTAACAAAAAATTGACTCACAAGTGAAAACTGCATTAAAAGTCCTAACATATCTCCAAAAAAACCGGGCAGAATCAGTAAAATGGCACCAAAAAGCCCAAAGAGATTACGTTTCGTGAAGCCGTCCATATCGATTTGTTGCGTCCGAAGAGCATAGAGATTTTCAGCAAGGGTGTGTCGAAAGTTCATTAAAATAAAAATTCCGAGAAATGCGCTTCCGACAATCTCAAAAAAAGTATTCAATCCTCCGATTTGTGAAGCAATCTCGATGGTAACGAGAACTTCGACAAACAGATAGATTAAAAAATAGATCATTGGCAAAGCTCTTGGATTTTAGTGAGTACGTCTGATGCATCTACCGTCATGATTTCACGGGTACTACGAATCATAATTTGAACCGATCCGTTATCGAGCTCTTTCCCGACAATAACCGTAAATGGAAACCCGATGAGTTCGGCATCGGACATTTTAAATCCGAACCGCTCTTTACGATCATCCAACATCGTCTCGATGCCGTTTTTCTGCAATGATGCATAAAGTTCTTCGGCATACGCCATATGGGCCTCCTCTTTGATGTTGGAGACCATAACGTTGATCAGATACGGCGCTGTTGCAGGGGTCCAGATACACCCCTTTTCATCGTGATGCTGTTCGATGACGGCGGCAACCAAACGGCTCACCCCCATCCCGTACGTTCCCATGATAAACGGTTGTGAACGTCCGTTTTCATCCAGATATTCCGCTTTGAGCGGTGCTGAGTAGACGGTGCCGAGCTTGAAGATATGCCCTACTTCAATCCCTTTGGTATGGACAATTTTACCGTTACAGTGCGGGCACCCGTCCCCCTCTTGGACACTTACGAGATCCGCAAAATGAGCTTCATTCATAACGGAAAGATCGACACCGACAAAATGGTAATCTGCTTCGTTCGCTCCGCAAATCATGTTCGTTCCGTTTTGGGTATCGTTGTCCATGACAATGCGGATTTTATCCTGATCGAGCGGTCCGATGAATCCAGGGACTAATCCGATCTCTTTGAGTTCCTCTTCGCTTGCATCGACCAAATCGATCGCTCCGATGCTGTTACGGGCTTTCACTTCTTGCAATTCGTCACATCCGCGAACGAAGAAACAAACCAGTTCAGACCCTTCGATATAGACGGCACGTTGAACGACCGCTTTGAGGGTATAGTAAGGATCGACGTGGAAAAAGTTGCTGAGATCTTCAATCGATTTAATATTGGGCGTTCTGAAACGGGCAAAATCAGCGTTTGGAGCATCGGGAATGGCAGAGCGTGGTGCACGGCGCGCCGCTTCGACATTGGCACCGTATTCGCAGGTATCACACACGGCGAGGGTATCTTCACCGCTTTGGGCAAGTACCATCAACTCTTTCGATCCTGTTCCGCCGATCGCACCGCTGTCGGCTTCAACGATACGAAACTCCAATCCTAAACGTTCCAAAATCCGTTTATATGCCGCTTCCATCGCGTCAAATTCGCGATCTAAATCTTCGGTAGAGGAGTGAAAGCTGTATCCGTCTTTCATCACAAACTCGCGCCCTCGCATCAAACCGAATCTCGGACGGGCTTCATCACGAAATTTGGTTTTGATTTGATAGAGATTTAGCGGGAGTTGTTTGTAACTGCTCACACGGTTACGGACGATGTTCACCATCATCTCCTCATGGGTCGGACCGAGGACAAACAAATTCTCTTTACGGTCCCGGAAACGGAGGAGCTCTTTTCCGAATTTCTCAATCCGTCCGCTCTCTTCCCACAGCTCCGCCGGGGTGACAAAACTTAGATCAACCTCTTGTGCTCCAGCTGCTTCCATCTCTTCATTGATGATATTTTCGATTTTACGCAATACCCGTTTACCAAGCGGTAAAAAATTATACAAACCTGCGGCTACCTGAGAAACGAACCCGGCACGGGCAAGATAAATATGGCTAGGGAGTTGAGCATCTTTCGGTGCTTCTTTGGTGGTGGGGATATAGGCTTTACTAAAACGCATTATTTTCCTTTGGGGTAATAAGTACAAGAGTCTTTGGAGAGATCGCTTCCCTCTTCTTCATTCATCAAAAAGCTCATCGATTCGATCAACGTATCGATCCGCATCGGGTCGGAACCATCCCGCATCCGCTCGGCAAACGGGTGCAAAAACCGTTTCAATGCTTGAAGCGTCGCTTTGTGCACCGCATGCTCAAACTCTTTG
This sequence comes from uncultured Sulfuricurvum sp., assembly GCA_964495485.1. GTDB lineage: Bacteria > Campylobacterota > Campylobacteria > Campylobacterales > Sulfurimonadaceae > Sulfuricurvum. Next base: position 105,901 of record CAZBVJ010000001.1, on the reverse strand, counting down.
GGGATGTAGCCGTTTTGGATCACCCGTGATGCTTCCATCGCAGCTGCATCATTTGCTCGGAGATACATGTTTTTGATTAACGGCTCGACCGAGAGGGTTTTGAGCCACTCAAAGAAGAGGCTCACATGACGACGAACAATCACATAGGAGAGTTTTGCTTCGTCTTCGCGTAATGCAATGTTCTCCGAGACGATCGATTTGAGATCATCGACATAAAACAACTGAATCGACCAAAGAGACGCATCACACTCGATATCTCTGGGGACCGCCATATCGAACCAATAGCGCTCAAACGACGTTGGCTTGATCATTTCGTCGGTGATGATGGGAGTGAGTGAACCCGTCGCCGTAAAAAGAAGCTCATTTTCGTTAATCGCATAAGCAAGTTCTTCGTATGAGCGGACACGGGCATTGCACTCTAGGGCAATCGCTTCGGCTTTCTCGAACGTGCGGTTCATCACCGTCACATCAACCCCTTGTGCACTTAAATGTTTACAGGTGATGACCGACATCTCCCCTGAACCGATTACCAATGCTTTTTTACCGCTCACGTCTCCGATCGATTCTTTCACTTTCGCGATGGCAACACTGGCAACAGAAACCGGCTTTGAGGAGATATTGGTTGCATTACGCACCTCAGCGGCACATTTAAATGCATAACTCATCGCACGGGATATTTTATGCGCGGAGAAGCCGTTGTCTTGGGAGAGTTTGAATGCATCTTTGAGCTGACCGGAGATTTGGGTCTCGCCCACAACCATCGAATCGAGTGAGCTCGCAACGCTGAAAAGGTGATGTATTCCCCCCTCATCGTCAAAAATGTCTGCCCGTTCGTGCAACTCTTGGGCACTCAATCCCGAATGAGCACTAAGTAAGGTGAAGAGTGCACGGCTTGCCGTTTCGGTATCACTGCAACTGCAAAAAATTTCTACACGATTACAGGTTGAGAGCACCATCGATTCACTGATACACGGATGGGCATTCAGCGTTCGCATCGCATTGATCTGCGCGGTTTCATCGACAAAAGCGAGTTTTTCCCGTATCGACAAGGTAGAGTTTTTGTGTGAAAAGCTAACAATGAGATAATGCATTAATGGCTTCTTTGAATCACTGTTTCGATAATGGAGCGTAAAGGAACATCTTCACCAATGGCATTTAGGGCTTCATCACATAATGCTCTGGCATGAGCATACGATTTCTCGATAATACGATACTCATCCATTTTGGATTTAATCCACCCTTTCTCCTCGTCACAGAGCACTTTAGCATGACTTCGGATCAAACGTTCTTTCTCTTCATCTTCCAAAACCTCGTACAAATCAATATACGGGAGGGTCACTTTCCCCTCTACAAAATCGTTTAACGACGGTTTCCCCAATGTCGCTTCATCGCTGGTGATGTCGAGAATATCGTCCACGATCTGAAACGCCAAGCCCAGATTTTTGCCGTAAAGGGCATGGGCATTTTCATCTTTTCCCGCCAAAATTGCCGCGCTGTAGGTACACGCTTCGATCAATGTCGCCGTTTTGAGATAGAGCATTTTGAGATAAAGATCGCGATCGGTATTAAACGTCTCCGCCATTGCAACGTCCATCATCTCCCCGACAGAGAGACGGGTGACCGACTCGGCGACAGCACGGGCGATACGCGGGTCAAACGATGTCAGTTCACTAAACGCTTTGGAATAGAGGATATCCCCTAACATAATCGCTATCTTCGATCCCTCCGTCGCGTTGACCGACGGAACTCCGCGACGTAGTTGCGCTTCGTCGATCACATCATCATGGAGCAAACTGGCAGCATGGATCAATTCGACGATGGCACCGAGCAACGGTGCGCTGGAGGCTGCAGGAGCGATGGTGAGAATCAGACGGGCACGGAGCCGTTTTCCCCCTGAAAGCTTTGAAAAAAGCTCCGTTGCACGGGGATATCCAACCTCGTCAACCAATTTTGCAATTAATGTTTCTACAGTTTCCAACATTCCATTTATCACTTCTGAGTTAAATAATCCAACATTACACGGTTTTCTTTATCGACCAAAAAAAGATCCATTTTTGCCGTCGAAGAAGATTCATCAAATTTTTTAAAAACCACCAAAATATACGGAATGTCTTTGGGACTCCGTTTTTGGGGAAGCAGTTGTTTGCGAAAACTTTGGTTGGCATGCCCCGAATAGAGCATATGCTGTCCGACATACCGATCAAAGCTTTCATGTACTACCAATACTTTATCGGTATAAAGAGTCCAACGAAAGTTAAAAATCCGCTCTTGACCTTCGCTTTTGACAAGAATTTTGACCAGTTCGTCTTTTTTGAGAGAATAGTTTTTCGACTCTCTCCAAGCTGCCGCATCCGCGATACTCACCATTCCCAAAAGAAGTATTGCGAAAAAACGGTTCATATCCACTCTTCTTACTTTAAAAGCGATTATACATCGACTCAGCATAGGATCAATTTAAATCGGAGATTATACCACCACAATTCTTAGGTGAGTGAAAAAGAGGATTACTATATTGTCTTTTGCGCGGTCTATCAATTTGTGCGGGGGAAGCGGGTCAAAATTCACCCAGCTTTTTCCAAATGCTGTGCCAAAAACATTTTCATGATCGCTTGACGTGCAACGCCCAAACGTTTCGCTTCATAATCAAGCCGCTCAATCATCCACACAGGCAAATCGAGGTTCACCCGTTTTTGTTCTAAATTCGGACGGCGTGATGCAGACCAATCGACACACTCGGAGATATCCTCTCCGTTATCGAACGCTTCATCAAATTCTTTAATTGTTTTCATAATATTTTACCTCCACATCTCGTGATCGTCTCACAGAAATAATTCGGATCACTTCAGACCGATACGTAATGACAGCAGACCAGTGTTTGTCTCCGATTTTCCCTATACAGATGAAACGTTGTTCCTCGGGAAAATTCAAAGGAGCTTCAAGCAAATTTTCATCGTGCCACAGCTGTTGTGCTTCATCGAAGTCAATACCATGTTTTTCTCGATTTACATCACTTTTGTTGCTGTCATATTCAAATTTCATACCAATAGTATACCAAATATATCAAAAATAAGAGATGGATTTAAAATTAAACTTGTGTTACTTTTTATTGCTGAGAACCTGCACCAATGACTTGATCGATTCGAACCATACTTTCGGCTCATCCTCCTTGGGTTTATATCCCCCTTTTGCTATGGCAATGGTGCGTTTGATGTAATCGGCTTTGCTCATAATTCCAATGTTTAATGTTTTAGAGTTCATATTTTTCTCTAACGTTTTCGTTTTCTATAATAACTTTTGAATTTCACTTAGTTTATTTTTAAATTGCTCGCAGATTTCTTCAAATTGTTCTTGTTCACTAATGAAGTCATTTATTTTGAGCTTATTTGAAGAAGGATCACCAATAATGTATTTAGCTAAAGAAGACCTAGCTATCATTACTTTTTCATAATTTTCACGTAATTCAGAAAAATATATATTAAGTAACATTTGAATTTTATGAAAATCTATATTCTCTTTCTCAGATTTTTTATTAATCATATCTAAAACTTGAGTGTAATTTAACTGCCCTGTATATGCATGTGAATAAATAAGATAGGTACTTGATAAATATGTCGTCCATTGTTCAAAGAGTAAATATAGTTCTTCAAGCTTTTGAAGTCGTAATTCAATCATTTTTTGATCACGCGTCAACTCAAGATTAACTTTTGCTTGTTTACTATTAAATTTATTAGTGAAATATATACCTAGTAATGTAGAAATACTTACAATGAAAGCAGTTATAACTGGCATTACATCTTTAATTATCGAAGGTTCCAATTTTCTACCCTTATTTTTAATACGTTTGTACTCCAAACTTCAAAAGCATCTTCGGCAGGACATCATCGAGGTTATAGACATCCTCATCCCGTAACTCTATCAGTTTGAAATTGTATTTCTCGTAAATTGCTTTTTTCGCCTTTTTTCGCTCGGCATATTTTGGATCGTTTTCCATCCCCCAAAACTCGATATACACTTTACCCGTCGGGATGTAAAAATCGCAATAGACCTCTTCCTCAATCGGGAGCCGTCGCTCATACGCGTGAACGATCTCCGCCATATAGAGCCAGTTATCGATCAGCATCTCCGCTTTGCTTCGCACGAAATGTCCATCCGTTGAACGGTGTTTTGCCTCGAACTTGGTGCGAAAGGCATTATCTTCGGATTTATCAACTTTGGCTTGGGTATCCTCTCCCGCGTCACCCTGTACCTCTTTGACTACCGCAACAAATGCAGGATTCTCGAAAATACTCTCAGGCCATTCGACATAGGGGACACCCGATTGGGTGTTCTCTTTTTGCACTCCGCCGTTTTTGATCCCAAGAGAAGTGATCGTCCATCCTTTGAGATAGCGTTGTATCCATCCGATCTCGGAGAGCATCATATTGAGCTTTTGCGCCGAGATGTTGTATCGATTCCCGATAGCGGTCGCTTTTAAAAATTCTTTACCCTGTGTGATCGTTTTATTGGGGATAGCGATGTTTTCAGGCCAAACGATATACGTGCCGTATTTTGGATGTGTTTGCCATTGTCCGCCGTGATCTTCACCGATTTTAGTGAGTATGAAGTTTTCATTCTCTCGCTGTATGAATCCTGCATTCAAAAGTAGTTCATCAAGAGCATGTTTGGAGATCGAAAGGTTTTTGGAGAGTTGACTGGCAGATATGAGTTTAGCTTCCGTCATCAATTTTCTCATTATCCCGTTTTATTTTGTAGAAAATAGAATAGCTAAAAATTATACAAAATGCAAATACTTCGGGATAGTTCCCTGATCAAAGACACTACCACACTGTAGAGTAACAGAATGTAAACCAAATTGCTACTAAAAAAGGGTGTCTAACACCTGATGTTTGTATTTTAGAGATTCTACTTTGGCTTTGATCAGACGGTTCTCTTCTCTCAGCGCATCGTGTTCATGTGCAAGGGTGGAGATTTCACGGCTTTTGAAATAGATTTGGGTATTGATGAAAATTTTGGGGAATACCAGAACCAACACTAAAAATATCCCCAAAAAGACGTTCCGTAAAAATACCGGTCCCATCCCGTCTTCAGGGTTGATAATATGGTGTGTCTCTTCTAAAATATCGTGTTTATCACTCATACATCAATCTCTTCGTATTTCAAAAATTCGGAGTTTCGCACTACGGCTTCGTGAGTTCGCTTTGAGTTCGTCCTCTTGAGCCGTAAGGGGTTTTTTGGTAATCACTTTGCCGATGGCATGGTTGTTTCCGCACGTACAGCGCATCGCATCATCGGGACAGATACAATTTTTCGACCATTTGTTGAATCGATTTTTAACAATCCGATCCTCCAAGGAGTGAAACGTAATGATCGCTACCCGAAGACGTTTAATCGACGACGCTTCGATAGCATCCAAAAGGCGTGTCAACTCCCCCAACTCATCATTTACTTCGATCCGGATCGCCTGCATCACCAAGGTTGAGGGGTGGATCTTTTTACCCTTCGGCATTAGATGAAAAATAGCGTTTGAAAGCTCTTTGGCCGATTCAAACGGTCGACGCTGAACAATCGTCTCTGCCACTCGACGGGCATTAGTCACTTCACCATACTCACGCAATATCTCTTCGAGCGCGCTTTGAGAGTATTCATTGACCACCTCCGACGCACTCAGCGGTGCATCGGGGTTCATCCGCATATCAAGAGTGTCGCTCTCGTACGAAAAGCCCCTTTCTCTTTGATCAAGTTGCAGTGATGATACTCCTATATCGGCAAGAATCCCGCAGAGCTGATCCCCTTTGTCCGCAATAATACCGGTGATTTTGTCCGAAAAACGCCCTTGACGAATCTCCACCCGCTCTTCGTAAGGCTTGAGCCGCTCACCCGAAAAAGCGATCGCGGTGGGATCTTGATCGATTCCGATCAGATGTGATGAGGGATAATGTTCAAGCAGCAGCGATGAGTGCCCGCCGTATCCCATCGTACAATCGACAATAATCCCCTCTTTACAGGGTGAAAAAGCATCCACCACTTCGCGATACAAAACAGGAATATGGGGAATCTCTTGCACATACGACCTTTGTGATTTTAATCCACTTATGATAACTCACCCTCTCTAACATATTGTTTAAAATATGTTAAAATCCCCATATGGATAAACAACACATCAAACATCAACTCGCCTCTTTTGCCCTTTCGATGTTCCGAAAAGATTTTTTCGGTATCTATCATGGCTCGTTATCGGCCAAACTCGATACCAATCTCTTCACCATCAACACCAAAAATGCTATTTTTGACTCGATTAACGAACAAAGCCTTATCGATCTTTTCTATAACAAAGATTACCGTTGGAAAGAGGCGAGTATCGATGCATCGATCCATCAGGGGATCTATCGCCAAATCTCCGATGCCAAATTTATCACTTTTACAATGCCCCCCTTTACGACGGCATTTTCCCTCAACCACTCGATCATCATCCCCAAAGACTATTTCGGGTTCAAAGAGTTCGGAAAGATACATATCTACGATCCCAAAAAATTCGAAGATTGGTATGAACGGGCGGTGAGTGAAATACCGCAGTATTTTCAACAAAACAATACCGCTATTATGGTGATTCGAGGGTATGGGGTCTATGCGTTTAGCCGCGATATTCACACGATGGTACGCCAACTCTCTATTTTAGAGCGAAGCTGCCGTATTTTGATGCTCGATCACTCCCAATCACGTTTGGATATTGACTAATCGGATCAGTTAATCTCCCGCATCCGAAAGATGCGGGAAGCTTCAGGGGGTTGTAGGGACATTTGTCCCTGCCACTTTTCGTGCTTTGCCCAAAAAGTGCGTCACATCAGATATTAATTGATCGAATCGATCCTTCAATAGCATCAAACACTCTTCGCAACTCTTCAAACGTAATAACATATGGAGTCATCACATAAATGACGCTTCCCAAAGGACGGATTAACACCCCCTGCTCCATACAAGCTCGGTGAATTTGAAGCCCAATCCGCATCGAGGGGTCAAACCCTACCAACTCAATTGCCGCAATCATCCCGCATTGGCGCACCTCTTTAACATGTTTCATCGTCTCAAACCGTTTAAGTTCAGAAGCAATAAACGCAATCGTTTGTTGATTGTTTTCGATAACGTTTTCGGATTCGAAAATATCGAGCGTTGCATTCGCCGCCGCACACGCCAACGCGTTCCCCGTATAACTGTGTGAGTGCAAAAATGAGCGTGAGGGATTGTACTCACAGTAAAACGATCCATACACCTCTTCATTGGTCAGTACAACAGAGAGAGGGAGATAGCCCCCCGTTAGCCCTTTGGAGAGGACGAGAAAATCGGGGGTAACAGCAGCTTGTTCACACGCGAATAGTGTCCCGGTACGACCGAATCCGACTAAAATCTCATCCGCGATAAAATGGAGACCGTAGCGCTCACACAGTTTTTTGGTTTCGGTGAGAAAAATCGGATGATACATTTTCATCCCCCCCGCACCCTGTACCAAAGGCTCCACTATCAACGCGGCGATCTCATTGCCCCGATTTTGGAGCAGCCGTTCAAACGCTTCTACCGCTTCCAATGCCGCTTCAACACTCTGATTGACGGGCGAAGGGGTCTGAATGGATCGGATCAATAACGGCTCATACGTCTCTTTGTAAAGGGCTACATCTCCGACGGAGAGGGCACCGAGCGTCTCGCCGTGATAACTTTCGGAGAGTGAAACAAACAATCCTCTCTCCTCTCCCCGATTACGGTGAGAGTGATAGGACATTTTGAGTGCCACCTCGATAGCGCTCGATCCGTTATCGGCATAAAAACAGCGTGTTAGTCCTTCGGGAGAGAGCTTAACCAACCGCTCAGAGAGTTTAACAATCCCCTCATGGGTAAATCCCGCCAAAATAACATGTTCGAGCCGTTCCAACTGCTCTTTGATTTTTTGGTTGATATAGGGATTGCAATGACCGAACAGATTGACCCACCAACTGCTGATAGCGTCAATAATACGGTTCCCTTCAAAATCGTAAAGGTATATCCCCTCCCCTTTTGAGACCGGAGTGAGAGGGATCGTTTCGTGATCTTTCATTTGCGTACACGGATGCCACAAAACGTTCAAATCTCTTGCGGAAATTTCCGAATTTTTCATGAAAAACCCCTATTTTTGAGTTATAATATGATAACATTTGTTAGTTCAAAGCTCTTTTCATCCAAGTTTAATGGTAAACTGAATAGAATATCTGAATTTTACAACAGGATCGTTTAATATGATTACTTGGATGCAACGCCATCGCAAATACTTGGTCGTCACGATCTGGATCTCCACCATTGCCTTTATCGGAGCGGGATTCGTCGGATGGGGACAATACAGCTACGGAGACAAAGCCGGATCGGTAGCCAAAGTGGGCGACATTTCAATCACCTCCGCAGAGCTTCAAAGAAGCTACTCTACGCTGTTCAACCAATACAATCAACTCTTCCAAGGGAAATTCGACGAACAACAGGCGAAACAATTCGGACTTCAACGTCAAGCACTACGACAATTGGTCAATCAAGCATTGATCCTCAACCTCGCCCAAAGCTACGGTCTCACCGTTACCGATGAAGAGCTGTGGAATGTGATCAAATCCCAACCTATCTTCTCTAAAGAGGGTACATTCGATAAAGGGCTTTACGCCGAACAATTAAAAGCAATGAACTACTCCTCTATCGATGAGTACGAAAAACTCCTCAAAAAAGAGCTCTTGATCCAAAAAACGCTCTATCTCTTGGCTTCCGGAAATCGTCCATTAGAAGAAAAAGCCCTCTCTAATGCGTTAGGGGTTGCCGATAAAATCAGTTACAAACTCCTCACTCCGTCAATGGTTACAGTGACTCCGGATGAAGCATCACTTAAAGCATTTTGGGAAAAACACAAAAAAGAGTTTATGAGTGAACCGACGGTAGACGTTACCTACGTTTCACAAACTCCGGTAACAACAACCCCTTCGGCAAAAGAGATCGGCGATTATTACGAAATGAACCGTCAATCACTCAAAGATCCTAGCGGTAAAATTCTCTCACTCGAAGAGGCCAAAGGGGTTATCATCGCCGCATTAAATGATAAAGCAACCGAAAAAGAGGCGCTTCGCTTATATATTGATTACAAAAAAGGTTCTCTTGGAGAAACGGCACCGATCAAAAAAACGACAATCAGTGCAGCCGTATCGCCGTTTGATCCGTCATTGACTAAAGAGGTGATGGAACTAAATTCAGCAAAACCGTTCCTCAAACCCCGCAAAGTCGGAAATGAATACATCGTCATCAAATTGGAAAAAGCAACCCCTTCACGCGTGATGAGCTACGAAGAGGCAAAAAACAATGTTAGTGCAATGTACGGCATTGAAGCGAAAAAAACCAAACTCCAAGAGTTAGCCCAAAACAGTTATAAAACATTCAGCGCGCCTGCTACCGATTTCCTAACGCATAATGACGCCGCTAAATTAGCGGGTTTAAGCCCACAAGAGGGATCTGAATTTTTATCTAAACTCTTCACATCCAAACAAAAACAAGGTTTTATCACTTTGGAAAGCGGAAATGTTATTATGTATAACGTTTTGGAACAAAAGTTGCTTCAAGATAAAACATTAGCGGATGGAAATGCCGTAGCCAAGCTAAAAGGGAGCTTGCTCGACCAAGGTTTGATCAAAACACTTGAAAGCAAATATCCAGTTGAAATCTACGTAGAGGGGATCTGATTTGAAACGAACTGTTTTAGCCATCGATATCGGCTCAACAAAAGTTTGTGCACTCATCGCAGAGATCGATGATGACAACAGCGCACAAATCATCGGAGCCGGAATCGCAAAAGCACAAGGACTCCGCAAAGGGAGTATCACCAATATCGAATTGGCAAGCAAATCGATTAAAAGTGCCCTCAACGATGCCAAACGGGTAGCGGGGACCGAACTTCGCAGTGCCATCGTCACGATTTCAGGTGCCTATACCAAAAGTTTAAATTCGAGCGGTATCGTCAACATCCCGAACAAAGAGATTACCCTCAATGAGATTCAACGGGTGATGCACACTTCGTTGTACAATGCCAATATCCCCAACGAGTTTGAAGTACTCCACGCCCTCCCGTATAACTTCAAAGTAGACGACCAAGATTTCATCGAAGACCCGCTTGGGATGAACGCGGCGCGGCTCGAAGTCGAAACCCACATCATCACAACTCAAAAAAGCAATCTCAACAATCTCCGCAAAGCGGTCAAAGCAGCCGGAGTCGAAGTTGAGGGTGTTGTCCTTAGCGGTTACGCTTCGGCTATCGCGGTACTCAATGCCGATGAGAAAGAGCTTGGTGCCGCCGTCGTCGATATGGGGGGTAACACCTCTAACATCGTTATCCATTCAGGACACGCGATCCGATACAACGATTTCCTCGGTGTCGGGTCAAACCACATCACAAACGACCTCTCCATGGCATTGCATACACCGCTCCATACGGCAGACAATGTCAAAATCAATTACGGTTCTCTCTACGCCCCAAGTAACGATTTGATCGAACTCCCGGTAATCGGGGATGAGAGTTCAAGCCATGAGGTTTCTCTCGAAGTGGTTCATAACGTCATCTATGCGCGTGTCGAAGAGACATTGATGATTATTGCCCAATCGATTGAAAAAAGCGGTCTTAAAGAGCATATGGGAGCCGGTGTTGTCCTCACTGGTGGTTTTACCAAAATCGAAGGGCTTCGTGAACTTGCGGTAGCGATCTTAGACAATATGCCGGTTCGTTTGGCAAAACCTACCGATATCGGCGGATTATTTGATACCCTTAGAGACCCATCCTATTCGGGTGCTGTCGGTCTTGTCAAATATCTTGCCGGAGGCTATACCCCATACGAAATCGATGTTAATCGACGTATGCGTCATGCCAGCGAAGAACCTATTGCATCCCAAAACCCGGTACAAGAAGAGACGCCAAAGTATGAAGCGGCACCTTCTATCCCTACTCCACCACCATCGGCGGCACCAACTCCGCCACCGGTGAGGGAAGAGAAGAAGATAGAGACTTCAAAAATGGTCAATATTACGGAGAAAAAACCCGTACAAGGTGATCAGCCAAACCCAATTTCCAAGTTTTGGAATTGGGCAACTCAACTATTTTAAACACGTCAAGGAGCAAGCATGGAACCATTTTCAATTGAAGAATCAACAACCCTAACAGGAGCACGTATCGTAGCGGTCGGTGTCGGCGGCGGCGGCGGAAACATGATCGGCTATATGCTCAAAGAGCAAATCCCGGGAATCGAATTGATCATCGCGAACACCGATGCTCAAGTGTTGGAACAAGGCTCTGCGGCAACCAAAATCCAACTCGGTGCTAAACTCACCAAAGGTTTGGGTGCGGGGATGAAACCTGAAGTGGGTAAAGAGTCGGCGATAGAGAGTTATGAAGATTTGGCAAACGCACTTACCGGTGCTGATATCGTATTCGTAGCAGCAGGTTTGGGCGGCGGAACCGGTACCGGTGCGGCTCCGATCATCGCGAAAATCGCTAAAGAAGTGGGTGCACTAACCATCGCTGTAGTGACTAAGCCGTTCTCGTTTGAAGGGAAAAAACGTCTTAAATTGGCGGAAGACGGTCTCAACGAACTCAAAAACGAATCAGACTGTATCGTTGTGATCCCGAACGACAAGCTCCTCTCAATCATCGATCCGAAAATGGGGATCAAAGAGAGTTTCAAAATCGTTGACAGCGTTCTTGCTCGCGCCGTCAGCGGAACATCTGGTGTTATCCTCGCCAGCGGCGACAATGACATCAACCTTGACTTCGCCGACTTGCAAACCGTTATGAGCCACCGTGGTTTGGCGCTTATGGGTGTGGGCGAATACAAAGGTGAAAACGCGGCATACGAAGCGATCAAAAATGCGATCGAATCTCCATTGCTCGACAACATGTCGGTTAACGGTGCTCTTGGTGTCTTGGTACACTTCAGTATGCACCCTGAGTTCCCGTTCATGGAACTCTCTGCGGCAATGGATGTGGTACATAACAGTGTCGATGACGGTGCGGATGTAATTTTCGGAACCACAACCGATGAATCGTTGCCGAAAGATTTTATCCGTATCACTCTCGTAGCGACCGGATTTGAGAAAAAAGCCTCTATGGGGATCAATAACCAAGAGTTTGAAAGCAAAACTGCAGCCGTTCAAACAGCCGGTACTGAAAAACCGCGTGTTGTTGCCCGTCCGGCTGTCCGTATGGTAGCCAACGGTGACTATACCGAAGATTTCCTCGACGTTCCGACGTTCATGCGCCAACAAAGAGACTAACCCTCTCTTTACCCATGCTCTCTTTTGACACGCTCATCAAGGCCAAAACGCTCCTCGGCCTGAGCGATAAAGCTACCCTCTCCGATATCAAAACCCGCTATAAAAACATGATGCAGCAATGGCATCCCGACAAACACCCCGACGATCCCGAAACCGCTCACGCTATGAGCACCCAAATCAATGATGCTTATGCCGTATTGCTCGAATACTGCGCCAAATACGAATTTAATTTTGATGAAGATCATTTGAGAGAGAAAACACTCACCCCACAGGAGTGGTGGACAAAGAAGTTTGGGGGAAGATAATCTCCTATTATTACAAAAATTAGTAGTTTTGATCGTTATAAAAAAATATTTAAGTATATAATATAATATTTTTCATTTTATTTTTAATTTTTTGGGTTATAATAATCCACATTTAAATTAATAGGAAAAAACAATGGAAAATATTATTAAAAAAGCTCAAGCGCAGTTTCGAGATATTCAAATACTCCTTACGTTTCCCGATAAAGCAAAAAGCGATTATTTTACAAAGTTGAGTATTGCAACCGAAGAGGCTTATTTTACGATGAACTCTGGAATGTGTTCAAATACTACCGTATGTACAAACTGTTTGAAACATCGAGATTTTATCCGTTCTCTTATGGATATATTAGGGGAGTTGGAAGTTAACAGCACAGCTGCCGATAAATATCACATGGTATTGTCTGAGTATCTAGTGCGTGTCAATGCGATATTGGAACGTATCTCCAGTGTTTTATCAACTAAAGATACCTCACGCTTAAAGTATGAACTTCCCATCTAAAAGGTCAATGAAACGCGATCGGCCCTTCGGATCGGGCGTGGATAAACTGCTGAACCACCGGATTTACTGAATTTCTGAATTTCTCTTTGTCTCCCGCTTCGACAATTTTCCCATCAAAGAGCATCGCATAATTATCCCCTGCTTTGAAGCTCTCGGCGATATCGTGACTGATCAAAATCGAGGTCATACCGATCTCATCGCGTAAGCGGCAAATCATCTGGGTAATAAAATCGCTGGTGACCGGATCAAGCCCCGATGTCGGCTCATCATACAAGATCACTTCGGGCTCCAGCGCAAGTGTCCGTGCCAATCCCACCCGTTTACGCATACCGCCGCTCAGCTCTTCGGGATAGAGAGCGCGGACAATCGTAGGGTCCAACCCAACCATCCGGAGTTTTTCATCGATCTTGTAATCAAGCTCTTTGATGGTGAGTTTTTGGTGCTCATTTATCGGAAACGCAACATTATCACGGATATTCATACTGTCAAATAACGCTCCGCTTTGAAACAAAAATCCAATCTTTTTACGCACTTCGCGCAATGTGCTCTCATCGGCGTTATCGATACGGATATCTTTGTAGGTAATGGCCCCCGCATCCGGTTTCAGCAAACCGACAATGTGTTTGATGATCGTCGATTTACCCCCGCCGGAAACGCCGAATATAACGGTTGTTTTCCCCTGCTCTATCTCTAAATTGACCCCTTTGAGAATCTCCCGTTTACCAAACCGTTTGGTCACATTCTCAAATCGGATCATCGTTTCACCGCCAACAAATAGGTTCTACGGCAAAAGAGGATCAATAACATCACTAAAAGTATTTTAAAATCGATCTCACTCGCTTTGTGTAATGCTTCAAAGCTCTCATCAATCGCCGCTTCCCCTTTGGCTTGGTACTCTAAAATCTTCGGGGTATATACGGCACTAAACAAAAGGAGGGTCGATATTGATCCCAATGCACTGAGGATGGCTACTTTATCGATCTGCATCACTTTATAACGGCTCACTTCATAAAAGGCGATCACTGCCGCCATAAAATAGCTCCAATAGGTAAAACGACGAAATATCTCCCCCATGATTTTCCCCTCTTCGTAGCGGGAAAGGAGAGGCAATGTCAGATAGGCTTCCGAGTGGAAAACAACAGCAGCCACAAAGAGACCGAGGACGAGTACCGCCCCGGCGGTCATGGCGATCAATAAGAGGTAAGCCACATCAAAAACTGCTTTTTTATTCATGCAAAGCCTTTAAAATAAATCCCCGATCAAATGAGGCGTAATCGGTATAAAAATCCAACGATTGTACCGCAAAATTTTTAAGATACTCTTGTACTTTCAGACGTTGATCATACCCCATCTCACATGCAAAGAGAGGGATGGATCGGACATAAACCTCGTCCAAAAGTCTACGGATAATTTCATCCCCGATTTCGCCGCCGAACAAAGCGTTTTGCGGCTCATACGAGAGATTGTCCTCAAGAGTGGCATCATGGGCGATGTAAGGGGGATTGGAGACGAGTAGATCGATCGACTCCTCCACGCAGGAGAGTAAATCCCCCTCACGCAGCTCAATCCGATCCTCTAATCCGAATGCATCGATATTCCGTCGCGCTACCGCCAAAGCTCGCGGTGAGATATCGACACCGATAAAACGGGCGTTCGGGAGGTGAAGTGCCAGTAGTATCGAGATAATTCCGCTCCCTACCCCCACTTCGACAATCGTGATCTCATCATGAACAGAAACACATGTGAGCACCTCATCGATCAGAAGCTCCGTCTCGGGTCGGGGGATCAATGCCCCTTCATCCACGTAAAATTCGCGACTGTAGAAGCTGACACGGTTGGTGAGGTATTCAAGGGGGACATTAAGGGAACGTTTATCGATCCACTCCCGTAATCTCGGATCATTTTCATCGATCATCTCGTCTTGATGAGTAATAAAATAGAGCTGATCTTTGCCCAAATAGGCCATAAGGAGGAGTTCCGCTTCACGGCGGGGAGATTCAACCACACCGCTTAAAGCGTGGGTAATCTCTTCGTGAAGCTCTTTTAGTCGTTTGGACATGGATCGGCGTATCCCTCGTTCTCATTGATGCGAATATCGTATCCCAACGCACGGAGACGATCGACAACCGGTGGATGAGTTGTATGGAAAAAACGGTACAACGGGTGGGATAACGGAAAGCTTTTGTTTTCCGCCACCAGCTTTTTGAGGGCATTGACCAGATGTTCCGCACCGCCGAGTTCCGATCCGGTGCGATCCGCTTCGTATTCGTTATGACGGCTCATCATCCCAAAGAGCGGCATGATAAAAAAGCTCACTACCGGTAACAGCAAAATGAAAAGCATCATCACCACTTGGGGAGTTTGTGAAACACCCAATTCCATGTACAAAGTTTCAGGAAGGTTACCAAATAAGGCAAACATACCAAAGAGCATTGCCCCGACCATCGCGATATTTTTGTACAAATCGCCGTGGGCGAAGTGCCCCAATTCGTGTCCTAAAACCGCGACCAACTCTGAGGGGGTCAATTTTTGGATCAGGGTGTCAAACAACACGACCCTTTTGGATTTGCCCAAACCGCCGAAATAGGCATTTAGCCGCGCGTCCCGTTTGCTCGCATCGCTCACAAACACTCCGCTGCTTTGAAATCCCGTTTTTGCCATCAACTCTTCGATCTTCTCACGCAATGAAGCATCTTCGAGCGGAGTTACTTTGTCAAAAAAGAGTGCGCGGATGGTCGGGAAAAACATATTGATAGCGATCACCACCGACATGATAAAGGCAAAACTCCACAACCACCATAGTTCACTGGAGGTTATAATCGACGCAACGCCCCACACGACAAGTGAACCGAGTACAATGGTGAGTAGGGTACTGATGAGGGTATCTTTGATAAACTGCCCAACAGATGAGCGGTTAAATCCGTACGCCGCATCGATTTTGAATTTGGCGTACCATCCAAACGGCAGCATCACCAATGCATTGATCAGTATCAATCCCATCACGGCCGCGATTGTTTGAGATACAGCGGAAAAAGGCATCAATACACCATCCATCCACGCGATCATTCCCCCCATCCACATCAGAAAAAGGGCATATTCGACAAAGGTTTCAACCATACCGAGCTTCTCTTTGGCAACCGCATAGTTACCTGCATCGAGGTATTCTCTCTCCCCCATCAACACAGCCCCTTTGCGTTTCATCTGATTGATGTAGCCGATTTGCATGACGCTGACATAGAGGCGAATGAGAATATAGAGAGTGTAGATACCGATAATGGTTGCGATCATAAAATTCCTTGATGGTAAAAGTAGAATTTTACCATTATTTGACTGGGACTTTCCCGATACTTTCATTCACCACAATGGTATCTTCCGTACTGCCGTAAAACATTTTTGCGGCAACGAAAATCCCACCGATAATCAAACCGCTAATGATAACTGCCCATACCACTTTTTTCTTTGACCCTTTGAGGGTGTTGTAATCCTCAATCGAACTCAACGTTGGTTCATTGTCTTTCATAAAAAACTCCTCTGTTTTGATAATACGAATAGTAGCTATCTTATCCTAGAAACAGTTAACGAACGACCCCTAATTTGACGAATTAAGTTTAATTATTTATTTGTTTTATCGTCATATTGATCGAACTTTGAGTGCATAGTTCAATGGTACGGTAATCCGAACCGATTTAGGAGGTTTCGGAAAATATTCTGCCGTTTTTTGGATAAGCGCTAATGCATCCTCATCCAATATCTCATACCCTGAGCTCCCTACGACACGGATATCTTCAACTTCTCCGTTCTGTTTCAGTCGAAAGGTCACTTTAACCGATCCCTCCTGTTTCAAACGGACCGCCTGAGAGGGGTATTTTCGATGTTTCACCAAAATATCCCGAATCGTTGAGAGATGATCGTCTAAATACTGCTCTTCCACGTTAACCGGAGGGGATGATGGCTGAATCAAAGGGACTTGCGGTGCGAGTTTAGGCTCGATCTGAGTAATCCGCTGCGGAGTCTCAATCGGTTTTGTTTCGACAATCGCCTCTTTGATCTGAGGCTTGATCTCTTCGATCACTTTGGCCTCTTCAACGATCGGGAGCGAAGATGGTGTTTGCACCTTCTCGTGTCGGGGTGATTGAGTTTTTGGGATAGGGACAACCTCCGTTTGAGGTTTGGAGGGAGTCGGTTCGGCAAGAGATAGCTCCAAAACTATCTCCTCTTCTTTCTCTTCCGTAGGAAGGGTTGAAAGGGCTACGGCACCACTAATAATCCCGGCATGAACAAATGCAGAGAGGAGAAATGAGCGTTTTGTTTTCATGATTCCCTCTTGGTAATAATCGATATTTTTTCGATCTTTTGGAGTTTGAGCTGATCGAGAATGAAGATAAAATCGTTGAAGAACGCTTTTTTATCGCCAAGAACACTCACACTCGCATCACTCCCTAGAGTCAGTATCGCTTGAGTCAATTCATTTTGGCTCATCTCTTTGCCGTTCCAAAACATGGTTCCGTTTTCATTGATCGCGATTTCGATTTTTTGGGGCTGTTGCTCTTTGGCACTCGCGGCTTTCGGGAGATCGAGTTTGATTGCACCGGAAGCCACAAAAGTGGAGATCGTCAGTACAATCGCCAAAAGAACCAATACGACATCGATGAGGGGGACGACATTAATCCCCTCTACCCTCTTAAGCGCGCGCATCTTCCCATGCCCCCATCAACAAATCGACTTTGCGCAGACACGCACTGTAGATCATCATAGAGGGGATCGCTACTAACAATCCTAACGCCGTCGCTTTGAGTGCCAACGATAGACCAATAACGACTGCTGATGGTTCCATCCCGCCGTTTTGACCGATCTCGTAAAAAACGACGATAATCCCCGCTACAGTGCCGAGCAATCCCACATAAGGGGCATTCGATCCAATCACCGAAATCGTTGTAAGATTTTTGGTTAGTTCCGCTTCCGCTTTGTTTTTCGTGTCAAAAGTATCGATATCGGCACTTTTATAATAAAAGAAACGCTCTATACCGTACGCAAAAGCGATCACACTCATTAAACCTAAAATACCCAATGTCGCATAATCGACTACTAGCTTTAACTCTTCCATTTTTTTTCCTTTATGTTATTGATCCGTTCATCCTGAGCTTGTCGAAGGAAATAGTTCATGGTCGACAGGCTCACCACCAACGAAATAATTTATGTATCAGCCCACGTGCGGAGGAGATTATGATAGATACTGGTAAGCTTTACCGTATCTTCATCGTCTCCCAAACGCTCACGAAACGCGATAATGCTCATATCCAAATCAAACAATAGCCGCCGTCTATCGGTTTCGCGTATCATGCTCTCAAGCCATGTAAAACAAGAAATACGGGCTCCTCGCGTTACCGGCTCTACCCTATGAACACTCGATGAGGGATAGAGAACCAAATCCCCTGCGGGCAGTTTGACTACTTGCGAGCCAAACGTATCTTCGATGACCAACTCTCCCCCATCGTATTCTTCGGGATCGGAGAAAAAGAGGGTAAAGGAGAGATCGCTTCGTACCCTCTTTCCCCCGCCGCGCATCGTTCGCACCGCGTTATCGACATGGTTACCGAAAGTATTGAACTCACCCGTATAACAGTTGAATAACGGTGGGAAAATCTTTTTGGGCAATGCCGCCGTAAAAAACAGGGCGTTATTGCTCAGTGCGTCCAAAATGATTTTCTGTAACGCAATCGCCGCATCCGAATCTTCGGGTAGCTGAAGATTGTTTTTGGCTTTCGCCGCCTGTGTACCACTGGTAACATTACCGTCTACCCACGTAGAGGATGTTAGAATTTCACGGCACTCGGCTACTTGTTCCTGAGTAAGAACATTGGGTATATGGAGTAACATTTGGTTTCCTTTGCCTAAGTTTTGAAGTGAAAAGATTGCTATCTTCTCAGTCCAAAACTCCCGCGAGGGGAGTAAACTCTTTTAAAAGAATTTATAATCGAGGGTAACTTGTGCCGTTCGTCCCATCCCCGGAACCGCAAAGCCGCCATTGATATAGACCGATTCGTAATAGGTCGTATCCAAAAGATTTTTGACGTTCAATTGAATCGCATAGTTCTTTTGCACATACGCAATCATCGCATCGTAACGGATGTAGCTTGGTGCGGTATTCGGATTAAATACATTGGTTGGGCTTTCATTGGCATAGCTGTAGACTGCACGGTCCCCTTTTCCTTCCAATCCAGCACCGATTTTCCAACCAAGCGGCAGTTTATAGGTTGTCCAAAGGTTGAACGTATAGTCGGTCGAGTTCGGCGGTTTTTGTCCGATATACATATCATCTTTACCCGGCGTAACCGCATCTACTTCCGGATCCATGAGGGCGAGTCCCCCGAAAATATCCCAATTTTCATTGATACGCCCTGCTACTTCAAACTCGATACCATCAGTATGGCGCTCTTTGGAGAGGATCGGGTTGCTAGATGCGCTCGCGACGTCGGTGTTGCGTTCCCACTCTTTGATCGTACGATATATTGCGGTGCGGAGGGAAAGATCACCGTCCATCAGCTCAAATTTTGCCCCTAACTCATAGGTTTTAGAACGTTCCGGATCATACGCGTTTGAGAATGAATACAAATCCCCCGTTGTATTGAACGAGTTATTCCATGCCAAATAGTAGTGTTGCTGTTTACTCGGCTGATACGACAATCCCGCACGATAACTCATCTCATTAAAATGAAGTTCTCCGTTTTGCACCATGTCGGCTCCGGTATAGTAGTCCATACTCAACCAGTCTTTACGAAATCCCGCCATCACTTTCCAATTCTGGACCACTTCAATGACATCTTGAGCATAGAGTGCCCATGTACGCCCTTTGTACCCGCCGCTGATATTACGCTCTTTGTTTCCGTAAATCGATTTATACGCATCGGGTAAGGTTGAACCTGATTCTGCCGTCGTTGGCATAGATGCAGCCCATCGGGTTCCGGATGTGGCATACTGATACCAAATTCCATTAGCACCCAAAGCGCGTTGTCCGTTGGTCGGGGTAGTCGGCAATCCATTAGATGCACTATCCGCTAACGCTATGTTTGGAAAATATGATGATAATCCGTCATGTCCCCATCGTACTTGTTCTTCACGTAAAAATTCACTACCAACCAATGCTTCATGTTTCAAACCGAACGCTTCAAATTTGGTGATAAAATCGTTTTGCCACGTATCGGTTTTCTCTTTTGCTCCGTTACCTTTGGTCCCTCTGGTGATTTCATTATCAGGTCCACCGGTCGTATCGTATCCGCCCGGTGCCGTTGCCCAGTTGTCACGCAGATAATCGGCATGTCGAATCACCGAACGCAGCTGGGTGTCTTTTGAAAACTTATGGGTATAGCTCGCGGTAGTGATATTGACACGGTTATCCTCATAATCGTCGGTAAAACCGTAAAAGGCTTCATTACCGACATCGGCAGGACGCTGTGTCGCTCTATCAAACGGTACACCGTAATCGGGGGTGATATGAGTTTTCATGTACATGTGCGATAAACTAAACTCGTTGTCGGTATTAAGACCGAACGTAATCGTCGGAGCGATCCCCGCCGTTTCGTTATAGACATCGTTACGGGTACTTCCTGAATCCATCCCCATCGCATTGAGTCTCAATGCCGTTGTATCGTTTAACATCACGTTGATATCGGTTGAAGCACGTTTATACTCATCCGTTCCGGCCGTGATGGAGAGCTTTCCAAAATTTTCCGCTTCGGCGTCTTTGCTCACTTGGTTAATAACGCCACCCGCTTGACCGCGACCGAACAACATCGCCGCACCGCCGCGCAATACATCCACCGATTCGAGGTTGAACGTATCGCGGTTATACTGAGCCACATCACGGATACCGTCGAGATACAAATCACCAAATGTATAAAACCCGCGCAGGTTCATATTATCCCCGATACGTCCCCCCTCGGCGGCATTGAACGTAAGACCCGAGACATTACTCAACGCCTCTTTAAGGGTAAATTCCGACTTATCGTGAAGCAACTCTTTGGTAACGACCGTTATTGCCTGCGGCACATCATGTGCCAATTGACCGGTTTTAGCGGTTTTAGAAACCCCCGGCTGATAACGGGGCAACTCAATTTCAATCGACTCTTGGATATCAATCGCTTTGATCGATGCATTGGAATCGGCAGAATTTGCCAACAAAGAACTCGCACTCATACTGAGCAACATTGCACCGATAGGGAGTGTTTTCGAGTTTAATAGACGGTTATGATAGGCCATAGGCACTCCTTAAGTTATATGAGTGGCTGGCTACAGGCTTAAGGAGAATAAAAAGCGTTGGCTGGCTATAAATAGTTCTAAAAGCAATTGATAATTACTTTCATTTGTAGAAATATAGCCTAAACCGTTTTAGTTGTCAATATCGATAAGCATTATTAAATAAATAAATTATAAAGACTAAGATTGATTAAAGAAAATGGAGAGAGCGGTGGATTACCAGCGCCCCTCTAGTGTAACGAGGAAATGGAAGCGGGATTGTTCGTTGTCGCTCTGGGTTTCACTCAACACCCCTCCGACGTAGCGTTTAGTGGTCGTTTTGATCGATTCTTGGGTGATGTTTTTCAGATTCAGCCCCAGTTTATAGGTCGAATCCAGCCGTTTTGACGCGTATAAATCGAGAGTTCCATACCCCTCTTGAGACTCGGCGACGCCGCTCTCATCGATTCCGTCATCATAGCCGCTCACGTATCGATACGCCGCACCGTAGGTAAGCGCATAGTTGCTGAGGCGGTGATCAATCCCGATATTGTAGAGATAATCGTTGGTCCCTTTGATGGTTCGTTTCACCCCATTTGTGCTCAAAGATGAGTTTTGTACCGTTGCATTGGTAAAAACGGCTAATCCTTTAACGTAACCATCAAGCGGTTTTTTGAGTTCTAACTCCAAACTCCACAGTTTCGCTTCACCTGAATTATACGGACGTTCGACGTATCGTCCCGATTCCAATGTTGTCTGTTTTTCGATCTTGTCGCTGATATCGCGATAAAACCCGCCGAGGCTGACAATCCCTTTATCTTCGAAAAAGTGCTCGTACCGCACTTCGTAACTGATCGCCGACTCCTCTTTGAGACTCGGATTTCCGCTCACATCGGGGTGGTTGATATCGTTTTCATCGAGCGATGAATCGAGTGAATCGGAGAGTTCGC
This sequence comes from uncultured Sulfuricurvum sp., assembly GCA_964495485.1. Lineage (GTDB taxonomy): Bacteria > Campylobacterota > Campylobacteria > Campylobacterales > Sulfurimonadaceae > Sulfuricurvum. The sequence continues at coordinate 83,606 of CAZBVJ010000001.1, read as the reverse complement.
TCAAACGGGGAAGTTTCACCGTTTTGGCGACACTGGCGCGAAGATTGTCGTTTTCGCTCAGTTTATACAAAGCATGAAGCGATGGGGCGAAATAATCGGTATCGATACTCTGATCGAACCGTCGCACGGATCGCTCAAATCGGATTCCCGGCGTAACCACCATCTTTTCGCCTACACTGATCTCGTCTTGGATATAGAGGGAACCTTTGTCCTCGCGCAGCCGTTGATGTTCCTCCGACACCACACTCCCGGTCGTACTGACATCATCGCGCTGATGAAGCCGTTTGATCTCGGCTCCCGTTTTGATGAAATGCTCATCCAACGCGATCGAATAGCTCCCCTCCGCTCCGAATACCCGAAAGGCACCCTCATCGTCTTGGGTATTGATCGTCGTCCCGTTATCGGTACGGGTATACCCTTGCGAATCGTTTTCATGATATTTGAGTTTCCACTCGATGAGCTCCGTCCCTGAGAGGTTATGGGTGCCGGAGAATTTGCTCCAAATCATCAGGGCATCCCCCTCATCGTGCTGATTGATGTTCAAAGGGGTTGTCCGCGTTTGAATCATCTCTTTTTCGTAATCGCTCCGATTGAGTGAACCGTCAAACATGTATTTATCTTTGGAAGATGGTGTGTAGATGAGTTTGGTATTGAGACTTAGGGATCGGTAGCGCGATTCGTTGTCACTGTTTTCGCTGTAACTATCGGTCGTAGTGGTGGCGGCATCGTCTTGGGAATTATCGGCCAATGTTGTATTGATGAGATAAGAGAGTTTTCCCTCTTTCCCCTCTCGCTGAGCAAAGAGTGATCCCATCGGTTCCCCCTCATACGCTCCGGCGGTCACTTTGGCGATTGTTTTCCCTTCAGATGCGGGTTTTTTGAGGACAATATTGACGATTCCTCCCATCGATTCGGCGCTGTATTCCGCCGAACCGTTGGTCATCACCTCTAGCCGCTCGATCATGTCGGGAGAAAGGTGCTCGAGCGGATTGCCCCGTTTGGTTCCTGAGACCTCTTCACCGTCGATCAACACTTTAGTATACCCCTTGCCGGGGGCACCCTTTTTCCCTTTTCCATCGCTAATGGTAACTCCCGGAGTCCGTTTGAGCATCTCCAATGCGTTCATATCCCCATATTGGGTCAGTTCTTCACCCTGAATAATCCGTTTGGCAATGGAGTTCTCTTTACGCTCTTCGATAACACTGTAGGTATCTTCGATCGAAATTTTATCGAGTTGAATGATCTCCTGCGCACAGGCAAGCGAGAGGGTACAGGTAAAGAGTATAAGGGGACGATAAAACACAATAATCCTTAGATATTCGGTGCGATAATACACCGATTATTTGGTGAGAATCAGCTTGTTGCCTTTGGTAATGCGGAGTGTATAGGTCTCATTACCATGGACGATACGGATCGCAGTATCGTTTTTAAACAACGTTTTGGATTCTATAATAGTGTTATTATACTCCGTTGTTGATGACGGTTTGATTACTTTATCCTCTTCTAACACGCTCTTCCGCTCCGAATAAGCCGATGAGTAGAAGAATCTGAAAGACGGGTAGCAGAATCTTTAGTATCCATAAACACTCCTTTATGATAATTATTCGCAATTATTACAGATAAAATCGATATTGTCAATAGTGATAAGCATTATTATAATACTCTTTTAATGGTTGCTACTTTTTTAGTAACACTCCGAATTTCTCAAGTATAGTTTCTACGAAAAACCGATAACATAAACTTTTGCTCTAAAAATAGTTTATACTTCAATCTTCACACCTCAATTTCGCAAGAAGAACGATGTTTAAAAATTACCGTGAACTACTCATCGGAACGATACTCTCTTTGTTCGTAATGGCGATTGGAATATTCTTAATACGAGATGACCTTCAGTCGTATACATTACTAAAACTCAAACAAATACATAATCACAATCAATCCAACATTGATGAGTTTCAAAGTAATCAAACACAAATAATCCGTACGCTAGCAAAAAATGACTCTATTACCAACTATCTCAATCATCAATCGCCCGAAGCTGAATCCCTACTCCATGCATTTTTACTTGCTGATACAAAAATTATGCAAATTCGATTTATTGATACACAAGGGAATGAACGTATTCGATTCGATCGGGATACCAACGGTTTTATCAGAAAAAGCACTTCTGATCAGTTGCAAAACAAAGCCAATCGACCCTATTTTCAACAATTTATCTCTTTAACAGAAGATTCAGTCGGTTTTTCCGAATTTGATCTCAATATCGAGCACGGAAAAGTGGAAATACCCTTTAATCCAACTCTGCGTATCGGAACCACCGTTTATAATCAAGGGGAAAAACAAGGGATACTCGTCATCAACTATTATATGAAAGATTGGTTGACGCAATTACAAAAGTCCAATAATGCCCATTTTTATTTGATCGACAAAGAGGGATATTTTTTAATGCACCCTGATCCTGCTTGGTCTTGGTCTCGGTATCACTCTCCACCTAAGAAAGTGATGGAGTACTTTCAGTTCTCCCCTTCTGAATTTGTTCAACTCCAAAGTGGAGAGAAACAATGGGTTAATAATGCAGCTGCTTTCACTCTCAATGTTTGTGGTTCAAAGCTCTTAGCACTTTATGAATCCAATATTTCAGTAAACGATCTTTTAGTTCGTAGACTTGCACAATTTGGAATCATCATTATTATTTCACTACTTTTGATCGTTGTACCGCTGGTGCGTATCATTCGTCATAGTCTCAATGAAATCGAACGTGAAAAAGCCAAAACGAAAACAATCCATCTTCATCAAGCAAAACTCGAAGCAATGGGAGATATGATCGCGGCACTCGCCCATCAATGGAGACAACCCCTTAACTCTATCGGGCTGTTGATACAAGACCTCTCGACGGCTCACAAACACGGAGAACTGGATGAGCCCTATTTTCAATCGTCTCAAAAACAAATCATGGATCAACTCCTCTTTATGTCCCAAACCATCAATTCATTTCGCAATTTTTTTGCCAATGAAGAACACCCTATTGAGTGCAATCTGGTGACGATTATCGATGAAATTCACACCCTTTATAACGCTCAACTAAGCACACACAATATCGTCCTCTCCCTCAATGAACACAATCCATCACACTATTATCTCACCAGTTACCCCTCCGAAATCAAACAAATTATCCTTAACCTCATCTCCAACGCTAAAGATGCAATTATTGAAAATAGCTCAACTGTTCCAACCATATCGATACATTTGGACTATGACGATTTTTATCTTTATATGAGGGTAAGCGATCATGCCGGAGGGATCGATCCATTAATGTGTGAACGTATTTTTGAGCCCTACTTCACCACAAAATCGCAAGGGACGGGTTTAGGGCTCTACATCGCGCGAACACTTGCAGAATATCATTTGGGAGGGAGTCTTTCGGTACAAAGCGATCCATCGCAAGAGACAACCACATTTTTATTAACCCTGCCTCGCACCTTCATTGAAGATCACAAGGAGTAAGACATTGGAATGTTTTAAAATACTCAAAAGAGCCACTTTACTCATTGCTGAAGATGATCCCATCGCCATTGTGCCCTTGTCCAATATCTTGAAAAGATATTTCAAAACGGTATTCACCGCTTCGAACGGGGATGAAGCGTATCAGTATTTCCTCGATAACCCCATCGACCTCATCCTAACCGATATGCGAATGCCCAGTCGTGACGGCATATCATTGATTCAAATGGTTCGAGAGATCAATCCCCAAATACCGGTCATCATCATGTCCGCATTTCAAGATAGTGAAACCCTGCGCAAAGTGATCCCACTACACGTTAGCGATTATCTTATCAAACCCATCCAAATCGAAGAGGTTTTAGAACTCTCTCTTAAATCACTCGAATCTCAAGCTACGGAAGCGATACAGCTCAAAAATAACATTATCGTAAACATCTCACAAAAAACTGTCTACCAAGACGATCAGTTAATCGCTCTCACCAAAAAAGAGTTTGAACTTCTCCAACTCCTTATCGAAAATCCCAACGCGATCCTCTCCAAAGAGCAAATCGAAAATGCCCTATGGAACGGTGACATTATCTCGGAGAGCAGTGTCAAAACCCTGCTGAAAAAGTTACGCGATAAAATTGGTGAAGATGCGGTAATTACGGTTAAAAATCTCGGTTATAAAATAGCGATTGATCATTAAAATTTATAAAAGTAACTGATAAATAACTCCGAAAAGATACTATATCCCCTACAGTATAAGTGAATGCGTTATGCATATCAATCTACTCATAACAGTATGGGGATAATATGGAACATGTATTAAAAGATACCGATTTTCTGGTATCACAAACCGATGCAAAAGGGAAAATACTTTTTGCCAATGAAGATTTCTGCAAAGTTGCAGGTTACACTCTCGAAGAGCTGATCGGAAAACCGCATAGTATCGTCCGTCATCCGGATATGCCTAAAGCTGCCTTCCAAGATTTATGGGACACCGTCAAAAGCGGTAAAATTTGGAAAGGGTATGTCAAAAATGCCACCAAAAATGGGGGATTTTACTGGGTATTTGCCACTGTCTATCCCAATATCGCTTGCGGCGGGAGTGACAGCGGCTACATGTCATGTCGGCGCAAAGCTTCAACGGCTGAGATCAAAGCGGCTGAAGAACTCTATCGAACGATGCGCTAAGGAATAATATGAATAACACTGTAAAATTGACCGTTTTAGTAGGAGTCAGTATCGTTGGGTTAATCTTAACGATGACAATCGAATCGGTGTGGGTAAATTCAGGAGTTATCCTGTTACTCACCCTCACCGCCATAGCCTTGATGTTCACCACATCTTCAAACACTTCAACATTTCTCGATCAGCTTGAGCATTTTGAAGAACTCATTCAATTCAAACGTAACCAATTTATTCCAAGCGATGCCCCATCCGACAGTGCAGAGGGGAAACTCAACCACTTAGCGAAAATCCATGAGTCTATTTTAGAGCAAGATACCAAAGTTGCCGGAGAGATGGTTCTTCTAGCAGATAAAGTACGAAGAGGTCATTACATGTGCCGTGTGGCCAGTGATTCAAAAACACCCCACGTCCATTTACTCCGAAAAACCATGAATGCGATGATCGATTCCACCGAACAAAATTTAGACCAAGCGATAAAAGTTTTAGAATCGCTGAGTGAAGGAAAATTTTCAACTCGTGCCCAAATTACGGTAGAGGGTAAAATGGCGCAAATGCTCGAAAAAATTAACGACCTTGCATCAGCATTACAATCAATGGAAGCACAGAATAACGAAGCGAAAGAGATACTCAACAATAATACTCAACAACTGAAACATACGATCGAATCTCTCCGTAGTAATCAGTTTGTCGAACTCAATAAAATGATTAACACGACAGTCGATCGGATTCAAACGGTTGCCAATAAAGAGCATGAACTTTCAGAAAATCTCCAGTCACTCGCAGGCAATGCCCAAGAGACCAAACAAATTTTGATCACCATTGGCGATATTGCCGATCAAACCAATCTTCTCGCTCTCAATGCCGCAATCGAAGCGGCACGCGCCGGAGATCACGGTCGAGGGTTCGCCGTCGTTGCGGATGAAGTCCGAAAACTGGCTGAACGTACCCAAAAAAGTTTGGCGGAAACCTCAGCAACGATCAATGTATTGATTCAAGCGATCACCGACAACAGTGAATCGTTGAATAAAAATATGGACGAAATGATGGCATTAACCCATTATGTGGGCAGTGTCGATCAAAAAATGGATGAACTTCTACACACCATGGATCAGCTCAGCTGAATTTTCGGAAACTTTTCCGAAAAACAATCACCTCATCCTCATTTAAATCTAATTACTCAAAAAACTCACTATAATCTAACCATGACAAAATACTCCAGGAGAACTACGTATGTTTAATGGTCACAAAATCAGAGAATTGACAGAAGAGAACAGTGAATTGAAACGACAGAGTATGTCTCTTCAAAATACGATTGATGAACTGCAACGTACCATAAACCATCAAAGCGAAGAGTTATCACAACTCAAAGCCGCTAAAGCCGATACGAGTCGGGATGAAATTCTCAAAACATTGTTGGAGAGTTATGAAGACGGAATGCGCTTTTTACAAGGGACGATGGAAGAGAATCTAAAAATGCTCTCCAATATCAACGAGGTCAACGATAAAACGGTTATGCGAAGCGATAAATTGCAAGAACAAAGTGTTGTTGTTATCGACTCTATCAGCAACATCCAACAAATGAGCGGCAATATCCAAAGCGATACCACATCCCTCAACAACAGTGTCTCATCAATTGCCCAAATCATCAATCTCATCAAAGATATATCCGATCAAACCAACCTCCTTGCCCTCAATGCCGCAATCGAAGCAGCTCGCGCCGGAGAACATGGAAGGGGATTTGCCGTCGTCGCCGATGAGGTACGCAAACTCGCCGAACGAACGCAAAAAGCGACCCAAGAGGTAGAGGTGAATATTAGCGGTCTGAAACAAAATTCCGTCGCCATGACCGAAGCGAGTGAAACGTTTTATAATTTAGCGTCCGATGTAATGCATATTTTGGAAGAGTTCCAAACCAATATCGAATACGTCAATAAAAACTCTCAAGAGATCCTCAACCAAACCGTCAATGTGACAAATGAAGTCAATGTAAGCAACGGTAAAATTGACCATATCCATCTAAAACTTCAAGCCTACAAAACTGCCCTTTCCGGAAATAGCAACGATGTCATGGATCATCACAGTTGCCGTTTCGGGAAATGGTTTGGCAGTCATGTTACCGAGATTCTAGGTAATGATCAACGTACAATTAATGATATTTCCAGACACCATGAAAACGTCCATCGAGGTCTTGCTCAGGTTATCGATATTTTCACTAGCGGAAAATCGGCTGATGAGGGGATAAAAATCCTAAAAGATGTCGAAAAATCGAGTAAAGAAGGTTTTGAAACATTACTAGAAGCGATTAAAAAAGTTCGGAAATAATCACCTCTTCGGGAGTTCCCGAAGAGAAATCACGCCACTTTTAGCGACATATAAAATTAAATTATATAAAAGTTGTATAGCACAAAAGACTCTATTTGCATCCGCCGCTGCACGAAATATTGGTGCATTTATTGTGTTTGATCCCCTCTAGCATTTGGGTGATCTGACACTCGCTGCATCCGCTCATCCCCTTGACGCAAATAAAAGGGATATCACATTTTTTCGCCTGACGTTTGAAATGATCCATCGAGTTGTGTTTCAAAAAATCGGTCAACATGATAATCATATCGGTATTTTGGGGAAGCTGTTTGTGTGACGTCGAGTTGCGTCGACTGTCCCAATGGTGGGTTTTGGTCGCTCCGAGCGTCGTGAGCAATGCTTGAAGTCGGGTGATTTTGTCTCCGCCGATAACGAGTACGGACATCATAAAATCCTTTATTGATAATTTATATCAAAATAATATCTATCCGCTCCTTAAACTTTTATGATATTGATAAGTGTTATTATTAATAATCTTATTTCTTTCTCTCTATTTTCTGCTATCATATGGGTAAACCCAAACAAAGGATCTCCATGCGTCAATACGAAACCTACCGCTGTAATACCTGCGGAAACGAAGTTGAAGTCCAAAACGTTGGAGGCGGAACCCTCGTCTGCTGCGGCAATGAGATGGAGATGGTTACCGATAACCTCACGGCGGTAAACCTGATGAAAGCGTTCGGCGGAGAGAGTATGGCACGCAACAAATACGAGCTCTTTGCCGACATCGCACGTGATGAGGGGTGGCATGCGGTTGAGCGCCATTTTCGTGAAGCGGCATATAATGAAATGTACCATGCCCGCGCCGAATACAAAGCGTATCACAAACTCATTTACGGCAATGAGCTCGATTCCACCGCCGCCAATCTCAATACGGCGATGGCGGGAGAAAATTACGAACACACCGTCATGTATCCATCCTTTGCCGAGATTGCGACTGCGGAGGGGCACAAAGATTTAGCCCGTCTCTTTACCGCCATCGGAAAAGTCGAAGTGGAGCACGAACGCGAATACGCCGCCCTCAAAGAGGCTCTCATCGCTGATGGATTCTTCGCGAGTGAAGAGGAAGAGATTTGGGTCTGCGAAGTGTGCGGACATATCCACCGAGGGAAAAAACCGCCGATCGCCTGCCCGCTGTGCAAAGTGGGACGCGAATATTTCAAACGTGAGTGTTTGAATTAACTTTCCCCTATGGGGAATAAGGAGCAAACCGTGAAAGAGCTCTGCAAACTCAAAAAAGATGAGTTATCAAAAAACATCAAAAAAATAGTCAAAATTGTGAAAAAACCGAAATATATCTGTGAAAAATGCGCTCGGGTCGCCAAAGATAAAAAATATCTCTGCAACCCTACCGCTCTTAAAAAGTAGAATTTATTTTTTAAACATCTCGTAGCGATACTGCGTCATCGGGGTATCTTCGCGGTTACCCCACTCTTTCATCGACGCATCGTAAAGTCTAACATTTTTATATCCCAAAACGCCGCTGAGGACGAAGTAGTTAAACGACGTCTCCAATCCCCCCGTACAATAGACCAAAACCTCTTTGTTTTTATCAAGCCCGTACCCCTCTTTAAAAACACTCTCTAACATTGTTTTGGGTTTGAGGATATACTCTTTATCCACCGAATAGTTCCATGAGTAGCTCATACCGCCACGGATGTGACCGTTACGTTTGACCGTTGGGGTCGGGGTGATGCCTAGATACATATCCGAGGGGCGTGCATCGATCATCGGGAGTTTGCCGAGGTGATTTTTGACATAACCGATATCGGCGATTTTGTTTTTATCGATAGAGGCTTTAAACGCCGTCGGTTTAATCGTAGGCTCTTCCTGCGTCAATTCGAGTTTGGCGTTTTTCCATGTTTTCAATCCTCCGTCGAGTAATGCGACGTTTTTGATCCCGTGGTAATTGAGCGCCCAATAGATGTACGATGTTTTTAACACATCTTTGGGATCATTGATCGGAGCGTAGAGGACAACATCGCTCTTCTCATCGATCCCCAGACGGGAAATCTCCGCTTCGATCTCTCCTACCGGACGGATGGAGAGAAACGTACCGTTATCAAAGCGCCATTTGCCGATTGTCGTATGTGCCGCATTGGGGATGTGCTCAAATGCATACAAATCCCCCTCTGAAACCTCAACGATACGGAGATTGGCATCGTTTTTATGCTGATCGAGCCACTGCGGTGTGACGATAGGATCGATCGCCATAAGCGACACGGCGGCACCGATCAATAAAGCAAAGATTTTCATGATTTTCCTTTGAAACAATTTTGTCGCATCATAATGGAGTTTGACTTAAAGGATAATTTTTTTCCTTTATTAGATAACAATTGCAAATAACATTAATATTCAATTCACACTTTTTACTTTTTTGTTACCGAAAATGGAATACTATGATGAGATGAAACCAAAATACACCGTTTTATTCCCGATCATTCTAATAGCCAATCTGTGGGGCGGCGATGATGCTTTGCTCTCCCCTCAAAAACAAGAGATTCTACGCCAAGAACAAAACAGGTATGAATCCGAATATGAGAAACTCCGTACCAACTGGATCGCACCGCTCAACCTCAATGCCTCCTACAGCTATGACAAAAGCGCATCGGGGGGGTATAAGAGTGAGACCGACACTCTCTCCGCCTCCATCTCCCAAGATATCTTTCGCTCCGGCGGAATCCTCTATCAAATCGCCTATGCCGATGCGAAAAAACAGAGCGAGCATATCGCCTATCAACAACAAATAGCCCTATGGAACCAACAGCTTTTTCTCGCACTCCTCGCCTACCAAAAAAACAGCATATTGGTTGAACAAAGCCAAAAACGTCTCGAAAACAAAGAGATCGAGATTTTTATCAAACGTCATCTCTACGATGCGGGGAAAGTCGATATTACCGAACTCAACAATGCGTTTGTGGAAAAAAGCAGCGAACTCAAAAACCTCACTTCATTGAAATTTGCCCTGAGTGAACAGCGTTTGGAGATCGCGAAAATCAGTGATATAGCCCCCGAAACGTTTCCGCTCCCCCGATTTGAACTGATCGCCAAAGAGGAGTACCTCTCCAACCAATTCGATTTGCGATACAACCATGCCCAAAGCGATACCCTCAAAGAGCTCTCCGAGGTAACCGCCGCGCAGTATCTCCCCTCCCTCGCCCTCAACGGCACCCTCGGTTATCGCCGCTACGATCCTCACAATCTCAGCGGAGAGTACAGCGGCGATTACTACAGTGCAGGTCTTCAGCTGAGTATGCCGCTGCTCTACAACAGCTCGGCGACGATCCAAGAATCACGCGCCGCCTATCTCAAAGAATCAGCCAAAGCGGCCGATAAACAAAGAGAGCTGAATGCCCAATATTCTCAGATCGTAGAGAAGATTCAAAGTTATCGGGAGTACATCGCCATCACGACTAACAATCTCACCCTCTACGATGAGTTGATCAACGTTCTCCAAGCCGGAGTCAATGCCGGAACAAAAACGGGGTACGATCTACAGACGCTCAAAAATACCAAAACCATCGAAGAGTTGGAGATCAAGATCAACGAGATCAATATCCAAATCGAATTCGCCAAACTCCATTTTTCCCTCCATCCGACAAAGGAGTCTTTATGACACCCATCGAACAAACCCTTGGGATAAACACCCCTAAAAAATCCCCCCTCAAAAAGGTTCTCCTCATCACAGCAGGAGTTCTCTTGATAGCTGCAGCGATAGTGTTCGGTATCAAAGCCTCTTCGGGCACAAAAACCGAGTATCTCACCGCACCGGTGGAGATTAAAGCGCTCACCACCACCGTATCGGCAACGGGGAATCTGGAACCGACCAACACGATTGATGTGGGGATCGAAGTCTCAGGGACGATTACCGATGTCCTCGTCGATTACAACGACCGCGTCAAAGCGGGACAAATCCTCGCACGCCTCGACACCACCAAACTAACATCGCAGGTGACCAGTTCCAAAGCGGCTCTTATGCGCGCCGAAGCCAATATCAAAAGCGCCAAAGCGACCCTCGCTAATGCCAAAAACAACTATGATCGTATCCACAAAATGTTCAAAGAAACGGGAGGCAATTACCCCTCTAAACAAGAGGTGGATGAGACCGACAATGCCCTCCTTGGTGCAAAAGCGAGTGTAGAAGCCGTCATCGCCCAATCCGCACAAGCCGCTGCGGAACTCGAAGCCTACCAAGACAATCTCCGTAAAGCGATCGTCGTCTCACCCTCAGAGGGGATCATTTTGGAGCGAAAAATCGAGCCGGGTCAAACGGTCGTAGCCGCCATGCAGACCCCCGTACTCTTTAAAATGGCCAAAAATCTCGATACGATGAAAGTGATCGTCAGCGTCGATGAAGCCGATATCGGTGAGGTCAAAGAGAACCAGCGGGTCATTTTCAGCGTCGATGCCTATCCCAACCGAAAATTCGAGGGGATAATCACCCAGCTGCGTCTCAATTCGGTCATCGTCAACGGGGTCGTCACTTACGATGCCGTCGTCGAAGTCCCAAATCAGGATCTGCAACTCCGTCCGGGGATGACGGCAACCGCACAAATCGTGACCGGCATCCTCCCCTCTGCCCTCGTCGTCCCTAACGCAGCACTCCGGTTCACCCCCCCCAAAAATGGCGAGGAGAACAAGGGTGACACAAAAACCGATCTCCCTGCCAACACCAAAACCCTCTGGGTATTACGGAACAAAGAACCCAAAATAATCCACGTAAAAGTGGGAAAAACCGATGGCATCTCGACGGCGGTACTCTCTAAAGAACTCACCAATGCCGATCGCGTCATCATCGGTATCCACGAGAATACCCCATGACCCCCTCCGTCATTTGTTTTGAGGGGGTCACCAAATCCTACGGAGAGGGAGAGGCGACCGCCTATGCCCTGCGGGGTGTCGATTTGCAGATAGAACGCGGAGAGTTCGTCGCCATCATGGGACCCAGCGGATCGGGCAAATCGACGGCGATGAACATCATCGGATGTCTCGATACTCCATCGGGGGGAACCTACCTCTTTGAGGGGGTTGATGTGGGGAGCCTCTCGCGTGATCAGCGCGCGCTACTGCGCCGCAACTACATCGGGTTTATTTTTCAGGGGTTCAACCTGCTGGGGAAAACCTCCGCCATCGAAAACGTCGAGCTCCCCCTCCTCTATCGGGGGGTGAGTGCACTTGAGCGGAGAGCCAAAGCGCTCGAAGCGCTCCGAAGTGTCGGATTGGAGCATGTTGCCCACCATACCCCAGGCGAACTCTCGGGAGGGCAGCAGCAGCGTGTCGCGATCGCCCGCGCCATCGTCACCGATCCGCTGATCCTCCTCGCCGATGAGCCGACCGGAAATCTCGACACGGCCAAAAGTATCGAGGTGATGGAGTTGCTCCAATCGTTCAATCGAGACAAAGGGATCACCATCATCATGGTCACCCACGAAGACGACATGGCGGCTTTCGCCTCTCGTACCATCCGTTTCCGTGACGGTCTGATCGATAAGGCTCACCCATGATTTGGAACGCTTTTCTCCTCGCGCTGCGTGAAATCCGCCGCAGCGCCATGCGCTCTATCCTCACGACACTGGGGATCGTGATCGGAGTCGCTTCGGTCATCGCGATGGTGATGCTGGGCGATGCGACGACCGCGTACGTCACCAACACCATCTCCAAACTCGGCACCAACATGCTCGTCATTCAGCCGGGGCAGGATCGCCACGGACCGCGCATCGCCGATGCCAACACCAAACCCTTTACCCACGCCGATATCGAAGCGATCCGGCGGGAGATCCCCGATATCCATGCTGTTGCACCAATCAGCACGCAGGGGATGAACGCCGTTTTCGGCAATCAAAACTACTCCACCACCGTAGCGGGAAGCGATAACGACTATTTCGTCGTCAAAGATTGGGAGATGAGCTTGGGTAGAGCGTTCAGTCCTGCCGAACTTCAAGGAGGAAAAGCGGTCTGCGTCATCGGTGAGACGGTTCGCCAAGAGCTCTTCGGGGATCAAGATCCCGTCGATTCCTCTATACGGCTGGAGAATTTTTCGTGCCACGTCATCGGAGTGCTCGAGCCCAAAGGCTCCTCCATGTTCGGGATGGATCAAGACGATCTGGTCGTCGTCCCTCTGAGCATGTTTGAGCGGCGAATCAGCGGTAACCGCGATATCTCCGTCGTCATGGTATCGGCCACCTCCTCTTCACGGATCGAAAACGTCAAATCCTCTCTCAACGCCCTACTCCAAGAGCGCCGCCGTATCCAAGCGGGAGAGGAGAGTGATTTTAACGTTCGGGATATGCGCGAAATCGTCCAAACCCTCTCCTCTACCACCAAAATGCTCACCGTGCTGCTCGGTGCGGTGGCCGCCATCAGCCTCCTCGTCGGGGGGATCGGGATCATGAACATCATGCTCGTCTCGGTGACTGAGCGGACACGCGAGATCGGGATACGGCTTGCGATCGGGGCGCTGGAGCGTGAAGTGTTATTGCAGTTTTTGGTCGAAGCGATCGTCCTCTCCTCACTCGGCGGTGTGATCGGCGTCGTTTTGGGGGTAAGTGTCGGAATCGGTGTAAGCCTCTTTTTCGATCTGCCGCTGGTAATCAATACCTTTATCATCATCGTCGCATTTTTATTTTCAACACTGGTAGGGATCGTGTTCGGGTATTTTCCGGCACGTAAAGCGGCGCGCCTCAATCCGATTGATGCACTGCGCTACGAATAGTTAGAAGAGTTCTAGAGAGAAGTCAAAGCGGGAATTCCCGCTTTTGGTTAAGAAGTTATCCGTAGATGAAATCAGCTACGGTAATGTTCGTCGCTTCGACACCCAAAAGGGTAATAGTATCGGTCGCGGTTCCAGTTTTGAGTGTGATGAGCGTATCATCTCCAGATTGTACAATCGTATCAACGTAGGTAGCAAAATCACCACCGCTCAACGCATTTCCAGCCGTTCCGCCTGCAATGCCGCTCAATGCGATTTTATCTTTGGTATCAGCGAAATTGTACACTTTATCGGCACCTGTCATTCCATCCGCACTGCTGAATACGAAAATATCATTTCCACTTGAACCGTAAACAGTATCGGCACCTTTACCGCCGATAAGGGTTATCCCAGCACTTCCGGCAGTAAAGCCCATTGTTGAAGCATTAAGTGTAATACCAGTTTCAACGGCTGATGCATCTACTTTGGTCAAACCTGATACTTTCGCTTTCACTCCCAAAGTAACCATTTGACCCGCAAAGTTACCGATTTTGAGTGTTTCAACTCCGGTCACTTTGGTGAAATCGGTATCGATAATGGTTGCTTTGTCTGTAATTTCGATTACGTCAGTTCCACCGGCACCCGTAACGGTATCCGCCAAATCGAACGTGGCATTTTTGAATTTAAATGTATCGGCACCTGCACCCCCGATCAACGTCATCGCTTTGTTCGTCGTCATGGCATTATCAATCGTAACACTTCCGGCAGCGGAAGCGTCTACTTTGATAATTCCCGCAGCCGTCGCTTTAGCATCTAGGACAACCGATTGAGCCGCATCGGTTGCAGCCAATTTGAGCACTTCCGTCGTGGTTACTTTGGTAAATTGAGTATCCACAATCGATGCGGCGTCGGTAATCCAAATCGTATCACTTCCGGCACCTCCGACAATCGTATCGGCATTCGATGCATCGGTATAATTGAAATTCGTGTCGGTAAATTTAAAGATATCGTCTCCATCACCCCCATCAAGGGTGTCATTTCCGGCACCTGAGGTAATGGTATCATTTCCGGCTCCGGCGGTAACGGTATCGTTTCCGGCACCTGATTCGATAGAGTCATCACCGGCACCGGAGGTGATAACATCATTTCCTCCACCCGTTTTGATGCTATCCGCACCACCACCCGCGGTTACGGTCAATGCTGCTGTTGCATAGCCACTCGCATCCAACGTTAATGCGGTAGTCGTCAGTTTCGATCCGTCAACCGCAACAATTTTCGCTTTATCTTCGGCATTGGCCGAACCCAGCGTCAGATTATAGGTTGCACCGACATTCAAGAGGAGTTTTTCCACATCAGTTACTCCGGCAAATGCCGTATCGATTAACGTCGTATTTCCGCTTAGTTGGAGAGTATCAGACCCACCGCTACCGGTTAGTGTATCACTTCCATTCAAATCACTCCCTTTCATAACAAACGTATCGGCACCAGCACCCGCGATCAATGTCATATCTGCTGCACCCATCGTCGAAGTATCCATTTTAATAAAGTTTGTCCCGGTTAATACCGAAGCATCCACAGTACGTATACCTGCTGATGTTGCGAAAGTTCCTAAAGTCACTATTTGTCCAGCGAAATTACCTATTTTGAGCGTCTCCACGCCTGTCGTCTTTTTAAAATCCGTATCAATAATGGTCGCTTTATCGGTAATTTCGATCACATCAGTTCCACCGGCTCCCGTAACGGTATCGGCAAGATCAAACGTCGCATTTTTGAATTTAAACGTATCGGCACCGGCACCGCCGATGAATGTCATCGCTTTATTTGTCGTCAATGCATTATCAATTGTCACACTTCCGGCGGCTGATGCATCTACTTTGACAACTCCGGCGGCATTTGCAAATGCATCTAATGTTACCGTTTGAGCATTATCATTGGCAGTAAGTTCCAGTATTTCTATTCCTCTTACTTTCGTCAATTGAGCATCGGTAATTGCCGCAGCATCTGAAATACTCAACGTATCGGTTCCGAGTCCGCCGTCAATCGTCGAAGCATAGGTTGAGACTAGATTTCCATTAGTCATAGAGATCGTATCATCCCCCTCTCCAGCGATGATGTTATGATCTTGATCCCCCATAACAATCGTTTCCGCACCGACTCCCCCTTTAAACGTTACGGCTTCGGTCATCGCAGAGATATCATAACTCGATGCATTTCCGGCTACAGAGAGTGTGGCATCGATGACACGACTGGTCAAAAGCGTACTAGTCAATGCATCCGAAACATTGCCTGCGAGTACGGCGGTATTGTTACCGGCAGCGAATTTAATCACTTCCAAATTAGACACGTTATCGAATGCTCCATCGGCTACAGCACCAGCATCGGTAAATTGGATCGTATCGAGTGTTGTTCCCGTTCCCAAATTAATCGTATCGGCAGAACTCAAATGGGCTCGTGAAACTTGAATCATATCGGCATAGGTTCCGAACGTAATCGTATCGGCCGTGTTTCCAAGTTTAGCAATTACTCCTCTACTCATTCCGGAACTGTCGATGGTATTTGCAGCTGTCGTAGCACTCAAATCAACTGTAGTGATCCCTGCAGCAAGCGCTTTAGCACCTAACGTTACCGAACCTCCGGTAGTGAGTTTAAGCACTTCGACTCCGGTGATTTTGCTTGTACCGAAGTTAATATCGAAAATCGTCGCCGCATCGGCAATCTCTATCGTATCGGTTCCGGTTCCGGCAGTAATAATATGCGTACCGTCAAACTGGTTATCGTTGAATACTACAGTTTCATTTCCAGCACCCGATTTGAATACAACTGCTTCGACTTGAGCATACGCATCCAAATCATACGTAGAGTTATCACCGGCAACAGATGCCAATGCATCCAGAGTTGCCACACTGAATTTTGCAGCCGCAGTAGAACCCAAGGTAACCGTATTATCACCTTTGGCAAATTTCAAAGAAGCAAAACCTGAAATATTAGCAAAATCACTATCGACTACAGTACCGCCTTCGATGTAGCTCAATGTTGTCAAAGCCATTGCCGTAGCGTTGGCGGTTACCGCACTGTTTGCAGCTGATGCGTCGACCGTTACGATCCCTGCTTTTTTAGCCAAAGTTTCTAGAACAACAGAGCCCCCGTTGGATGAGAATTTAAATATCTCTACTCCTGTCGTTTTGCCAAAATCGATATCGGCAACATTTGCCGTCGTAGTGATTTCCAACGTATCAATTCCGCTAGAACCAGTGATTGTTGACAAATTGGTACCATTATCGGAATCAAAAGAGATTTCAGAAAGTTGGAATGTATCATTTCCTGTTCCCCCTTTGTAAATACCCCCTTTGAGGTCACTAAGAATGGTCAACGTTCCCGCATATGCAGAAGTGTTGAATGTTACATTACTAGGATCGATGCCTCTAATATCGATTGTTGTAATTCCTGCAGCTTTAGCATAGGTTCCAAGAGCTATCGTTTGATTAGCAACATCTGCTGTCAATTTGATAACCTCAATACCTTTAATTCCTGTAAACATAGCGTCGGTAATTGATGCAGCATCAGTAATCAAAAGCGTATCGGTACCGCCAGAATCAATAATTTTATCATTTTGTGTCAAGTTAAAACTTGAGAATTTATAGGTATCATTACCATTTCCACCAACTAATACATCATTTCCACTTCCTGCGGTAATGATATCATTGCCATTACCTCCATACACGGAAAGATTCCCGGTAAAAGCACTTGCATCCATAGTTAATGCAGAGGTAGAATATTGACCGTGAATTGTCGTTATTCCAGCTTCGAGAGCTTTATCAGCAAGTGTCACTGAATTCACACCATTCGCCAAACGGATAATTTCTACTGAAGTCAATCCATCCAATTGTGCATCAGTAAGTGTACCGGCAGTGGTCAATTCTAAAGTATCGATTCCTGCTTCACCATCAATAGTATCAGATGCGTCAAGATTGGCAACAGCAACTTTTACCGTATCGTTTCCGATTCCTCCGGTTACCGTATCATCTCCGCTTCCAATCGTAATAATATCATTACCTGCACCGGCAGAAATCGTATCATCATAATCTCCACTGTTTGTGGTGATAGTGTCTATCCCTGTTCCTCCTAACACTATAAGCGCACTATCCATTGTTGATGTTACTGTCACATTATTGGTAGCTGCAATCACTTTGGATAGATCGACAGTAGTAATTCCCTGAGTTTCAGCGTTTGAGCCCAAAACAACTGATTGAGAAGCAAAATTGCTTAAAGCCAATACTTCAAAATCAGCATTTACATCCAAACTTGCAAAAAATGTGTCATCAATGGAGACACTATCGGAAAACATTAATGTATCGTTTCCTGATCCAGCTTTAAGGATGTCATTGCTATCAAGAAATGCTTTTCGGACAGTAAAGATATCGTCTCCTGTTCCTGTTTGAATGTTAAGATCTTTATTAACGGTCATAGCCGATGTATTAACAGTTAAACTGTTTGTTCCGGTCAATCCGGTAGCATTAATATTGGTTATCCCTTTTGTCTGTGCGCTGACCCCTAATACAATCGATTGCGATGCGAAATCGTTGAGTTTAATCGTTTCAATTCCGTTAATATTGGACCAAGCCGTATCGATGAGATTAGCGGCATCGGTAATTTCAAGAACATCGGTTCCATTACCGCCGTCAATTTTATCACTCGCATCAAATCCGACGCTCGCAATTTTGATCGTATCGTTACCGTCTCCTGCAGTAATAGTATTCGCACCTTTTGATGCTAATAGTGTATCATTGCCGCTTCCACCGAAGATTGTAAGAGCAATTGTTGCTTCCGAAGCGTTTACCGTTGAACCCGTAGTGACCGCTGAGGCATCGATGGTTTTTAAACCAACCGTTGTGACGGACGCTTTTGTACCAACATTCACCGTTTGTGAAGCAAAGTCGCCCAGTTTTAGTGTTTCCAAATTACTAATTCCGGTAAAATCATCATCCACAACGGTTGCCGCATCGGTGATTTCCAAAATATCGATACCTACTCCACCGTCAAATGTATCAAACGAAGTCAAATCAGATGAATTCAATTGAATCGTATCGTTACCGGTTCCACCTTGAATCGTGTCATTCGATGTACCGAGTTTGAAAAGATCATTGCCTGCACCCCCTTTAAGGGTAACCGAACTGCTCATTGCTGACGTATCAATCGTCACACCAAAGGTTGATGTGGTGAGAGCTGTAGCATCGACAGTATTAATACCGGCAAGCCGTGCATTAGTACCGAGAGTTACCGTTTGAGAAGCGAAATTCGATAATTTGAGCGTCTCAACACCACTGATATTCGTAAAATCGGTATCCGCGACAGCATCACCGCCACTTGATGCGGTTGTAGTCCATAACGTATCATTGCCTAATCCGCCACTGATGGTATCTGCGGATGTCAAGTGAGCTGATGCCACTTTGATCGTATCGGCACCGCTACCTGACGTTACCGTCGAAACACCGCTTCCTAATGTGATGACATCATCCCCGATTGATGTTTTGATTTCAACATTTCCACTCATCAATGAAGTGTCGATTGCTGCTTTATTGGTACCGCTCAACAATGTAGCATCTACACTCACAATACCGGCAGCATCTGCGTTGGTACCCAACGTAATCGTTGATGTTCCAGTCATATCACTTACTTTGAGTACTTCAACATTACTCACCGCCGAGAATTTAGCATCGATAATCGTGGCTAAATCGGTAATCAAAATGGTATCGGTTCCGTTTCCTCCATCGATCACATCACCGGCAAAAGCAGCTGTTTTGATTTCAATAGTATCATCACCGCTTCCCGCTTCGATCGTATCCACCGCAGTCGTTGTCCCCGCTTTGATAATATCATTTCCGGAGCCTGTTTTAACTGTCACTCCGCCCATCGCAGTGACATCTACCGTTACGGCATTGGCTCCTGAGAGTGATGTTGCATCGATTGTTTTCAACCCTGCGGTTTTAGCTTTTGCGGCAACAACAATCGACTGAGCATCAAAATCAGACAATTTGAGTGTTTCCAACCCGGTGACCAATGTAAAATCATCATCCGATACGGCATTCGCGCCACTCGATGCGGTTGTAATGTGTACGGTGTCTATACCAGTTCCGGCGTGGATCGTATCCGCCGCCGTAAAATCTACGGCTCTCATTTTGATCGTATCATCCCCTTTACCGCCGGTAACAGAGACGATCTCATCAGACGTTGCCGTTGAAAAATCGATGGTAGAGCGATTTCCGGCACCAAGTAATGAAGCATCTACGGTTAAAATATCCTTACCTAACGCTATATCGCCCAATACCACCGTTTGACGGTCGAAATCGGATAATTTAATAACTTCGATATTAGTAATATTCGTAAAACTTACATCTGCCAAAGTTACCGAATCGGTAAACATCAACGTATCGGTGCCGACGCCACCGTCAATCTCATCATCTAGTGTAAATTGTGCACCTGAAACTTTGATGGTATCGTTACCTTCTCCGGTTGAAATAACATCATCCCCTTTTCCCATGGTTACGATATCGTATCCTGTTCCGGTGGTAATCGTCATATCATTCGTCATCAACGAAGCATCAATGATCGCTTTTTTAGCCGTCGCACTGCTTGCTCCGTTCAATGCGGAAGCGTCTATTTCATTCAAACCGCTGTTTTTAGCAAATAATCCCAACGTAACGGTTTTGTCTTTGGTAGCGTCAAGCAATACCATTGTTTCCGCACCGCTCACTTTGGTAAACATCTCATCGGTGATCGCAGCGGCACTCTCAATATTTACAGTATCATTACCGTCTCCCATGGAGATCGTATCATCTTTAGTCCAATAGGTATTATTGATATTGAGAACATCATCTCCGGCGCCTAACGTATAGGTATCTACCCCTTTACCCGCAGTAACCGTCTCATTACCGGCTCCTCCGAGAACACTTACGTTTGTCGTAAAACCGGACACATCGATTGTTGCAGCTTTAGTGGTCCCTACAAGCGATGTATCAATCGTATTAATTCCACTTGTCATCGCTGTTGTTGCGGTTGAGAGGTCTATATCGTGGCCGGTTACATCAGCAACTTTTAAAACTTCGATTCCGGTAATATGGGTACCGAAAAAGGTACTGTCGATACTTTGAGCCGTTGTATCGGTCAATTCCAAAGTATCTTTCCCGACTCCCCCTTTAATAGAATCGGTATTGTCAATATCTGATGCGGCACCAAACTGGATCAAATCATCACCGGAACCCGATTCAACGGTATAAACAGATCCGCTTCCGGCAATAATCGTATCGTTTCCGTTTCCGGTTTTAACGATCAAATCAGTCGTCATCGCCGTTGCATCAACTGTTACTTTATTGGTACCGATCAAGGCGGTAGCATCGATTGTCGTTAATACCGCATCAGCTTTCAACGTCAACACCTGATCCGCAGCATTGGCAAGTTTATAGGTTTCAATGTTACTGACACCCCCTAAGAGGGCATTGTCACTGATCGAAATTGCAGAGGTGAATTCCAAAACATCATTCCCCCCCTCTCCATCGATACTATCGGCAGCACTCAAACGATCTCCAGCAATACGAATCGTATCGTCTCCCGCTCCGGTACTGATATCATCATCACCGCTACCCATCACAACCGTATCGTTTCCACCTTTGGTTGCAACCGTAAAATCGGTCGTCATAGCAGAGAGATCAAGCCGGATTTTGGCCGTTGTAACATCGGTTGTATCGATACTGGTAATACCTGCCGAGATAGCATTCGTACCCAATGTGTAATCTTGATCGGCATTGGCAAGTTTGAGGGTCTCAATGCTCGTTTTGTTGACAAAAACATCATCATAAATGATCCCTGTCCCTTTAAGTGAAAGAACATCCGTACCGTCTCCTCCACCAATGACGTCATTGGCGCTCAAATGACCCGCTTTCATCTCAATCGTATCATTTCCGGTTCCACCGGTAACTGTAATACCGCTTCCGATATCCGATTGGGCTTCCCATTTCACCGTCATTGCCGATGTTGATGCCGATCCATCGACCGTATGAACGGCAGCCGTATATGCCAAATCACCCAAAGTAACGCTGTTTACTCCGTTTGCCAAAACGATTTTTTCAAGCCCCGTTACAAGGGTAAAATCAGTATCTGAAATCGTAGCAGCTTGGAGCATTTCAAGCGTATCGGTTCCCGTTCCGAATTTAATCGTATCGGCAGAGGTTAACCGACCATTTTTCGCTTTTACAACATCATCACCGGCTCCCAAATCAATTGTATCGACTCCAGTACCCATACTTAGAGTATCTGCACCACCGGCACTATTGAGTGTTAAATTGTTTGTCATCAAATCAGCATCAACGGTAACTTTATCATTAGCCGCAGTTAAATTGGTTTTTGCATCGATTGTCAAAGCATTCCCAAATGCGTTCAACGTCACTTTTTGATCATTACCGGCAACCAAAACGATTTTTTCAACACTGCTCACGCCATTAAAAATAGTACTATCGCTGCTATTAATCACCGTCGAGAACTCAATCGTATCGGTATTATTTCCTCCGCTGATCGTATCGGCTGATGTCAAATGCTCCGATTTGATTTTAATGGTATCGGCACCGGCACTACCTGTAACAGTGTAATCTCCATCCGCTGCTGCTGTTGAAAAATCAAAAGTAGTCGAAAAACCGCCGTTTGTGTTACCGCTTGCATCGATTACCGTAATACCCGCCTCTTTTGCTTCTGCCGCGAATGTCACGACATTAGAGCCTCCGGTATTGGTTACTTTCAACGTTTTAATATCGGTTACATTGGTAAATGCCGCATCTGCGATAGTATTAGTACCCGCTGCTGCTGCAATTTCGAGAGTATCATCTCCATCACCACCGTCTACCGAATCCGCACTGGTCAATTCACCCGTTTTAAAACGGATCAAATCATCTCCGGCACCGGCAATAATGGTCATACCGGCCGATGACATAGCAACGGTATCGATTGTTATATCATTCGTTGAAGTAGTAACCCCTGCCGCATTGACAGTGACAATACCTGCTTGACTTGCTTCGGCACCTAATACAACACTTTGTGCCGCGTCTTGAGAGAGTTTGAGCGTTTCGACATTGGTCACACCGGTGAAATCGGTATCAACCAAATTATCTGCCGTTGTAATCTCTAGTGTATCGGTACCGCTTCCACCATTGATCGTATCGGTCGAGGTTAAATGAGCCCCTTTGAGTTTGATAACATCATCACCCGCACCGGTCGCAATACTCATCGTTTTATCCGATGTCATATCTTTGATATCAATGGTGACAACATTCGTTGAAGTCGTTACTGCTGCGGCATTGATAGTAACAATCCCCGAGTCATACCCTTTGGCCCCAAACGTGACACTTTGTGCCGCATCTTCGGAGAGTTTGAGTGTTTCAATAGCGGTTACACCCGTAAAATCAGTATCAACCAAATTATCCGCTACGGTAATTTCCAACGTATCGGTACCGGTTCCCCCATTGATCGTGTCAGCCGAAGTGAGATAAGTCCCTTTCGTTTTGATCGTATCGTTACCTGCTCCGGCGGTAATACTCATCGTTTTATCGGAGGTCATATCTTTGGTATCGATCGTGACCACATTGGTAATTGTAGTCACAGCCGAAGCGTCTACCGTTACGATTCCCGCTTCGGTCGCTTCCGTTCCCAACACAACACTTTGTGCCGCATTTTGAGAGAGTTTAAGTGTTTCGATATTGGTCACACCCGTAAAATCAGCATCAATCAAATTATCGGCTGTCGTAATTTCTAGGGTATCTGTTCCCCCTCCACCGTTAATCGTATCGGCCGAAGTGAGATAGGTCCCTTTCGTTTTGATCGTATCGTTACCTGCTCCGGCGGTGATACTCATCGCTTTATCGGAGGTCATATCTTTGGTATCGATCGTGACCACATTGGTATTGGTCGTGACCGCTGAAGCATCTACCGTTACGATTCCCGCATCAGTCGCTTCCGTTCCCAAAACAACACTTTGTGCCGCATTTTGAGAGAGTTTAAGTGTTTCGATATTGGTCACACCCGTAAAATCAGCATCAATCAAATTATCGGCTGTCGTAATTTCTAGGGTATCTGTTCCCCCTCCACCGTTAATCGTATCGGTCAATTCAAGATAAGTTCCGTTGGTTTTGATCAAATCATCACCCGTACCCGAATTAATCATCACCGTTGAATTACCTAGAGTAATAACGTCGGCACCGCCTCCACTGTTAATGATAAAACTCGCAGTGACCGCACTGATATTGATCGTAGCAACGGCAGTAGACAATACTGTCGCATCAATGGTGCCCAATCCGGCTGTAACCATCGTCGATCCGACTGTGATCGATTGTGCCTGATCTTGAGTATAGAGAATTTTACTGATTCCGCTGTTCGAACCACTAAAATCGGTGTCGATCAAGGTATCGGCACCTGAAAGTTTTAAGGTGTTTGTACCCGTACCCAGCTGTAACACATCCGATGAAGTAAGATGCGTTGCTAACATTGTCACTTCATCATTACCTGCTCCACTTTTGATGGTCAATGCGGTATCAGTACCCATAGACGACGCATCCAATGTCAGTTTAGCCGATCCAATCAATGCCGATGCATCGACTGTTGCGATACCGGCCGTTTTGGCCGAATCACCAATAGTCAAAGAATGATCGTAGCTTTCGGCGTATTTGATAGTTTCGATTTCACTGATTTTAGTAAATTGTGCATCTGTAATTGTAGATCCGGCACCGTTTTTAATGAGCAAGATATCGGTTCCGCCATTACCGTCAATGGTGTCGGTCGCGGTTAGTTTTGTACTATTTACAGTAATCGTATCGTTTGCACCGCCACCTTTTAGTGTAATATCAATATCAACATCTCCGGTTTTGACCGCCGAAGTGATATCTAGCGAGAGTTTCCCGGTTGTTAATCCGGATGCATCTACTGTGGTAAAACCGTTATTGGCGAAATTACTCCCCAACGTTACTGTTTGATCACTATCAGCAGTTACAACAAGTTCTTCGACATTTGTAATTGATGCAAGCGAAGTATCCGTAAGTGTTCCGGCAGTTGTCAAACGAAGTTTATCGGTTCCCGAACCACCGTTAATTGTATCTGCCGAACTATTAATCAAATTCGCATTAGACATATTGATAGTGTCATTTCCAGACCCTGCATCAACAGTATTGACCGATCCACCCAACGTAATCGTATCATCACCGCCCGATGTTTTGACGATAGCGGTAGTTGTCGTTGCACCCAGTGCACTAATATCGATTACAGCCGCTTTTACACCGGTTGCAGCTTGCGCATTTACCTCAAGCGATGTTCCGATTCCGTCTTTAAGCGTTAGAGTTGTCGCAAAATCACCCAACGTAATTTTATCAATACCGCTTAGTCCTGTTTGCAATGCGGTATTGGTCATATTGACAGCGTCAGTAAACTCTAAAACATCGGTTCCAAGACCCAATGCGATCGTATCAGCCGCCGTCAAATCTGCGGATGCCATTTTGACCGTCTCATTCCCGGCACCACCGGTTACCGTAACATCTTTGGAACTCAATCCCGAAATATCGAGAGTCAGTGCATGGTTTGCAGCGATTAATGAGCTATCGACCTTCAGAAGATTATTATTTTTTGCATTGGTTCCTAATGTTACCGTTTGGGCATTGGCATCATCACTCAATTTGAGTGTATCGATATTGGTTACCCCCACAACCTTATCATCGGTAATGACCGCTTTATCGGTGATATGAAGCGTATTGGTTCCCGCAGCACCGTTAATTACATCGGCACTGGTTAAATACGCACTTGCAACTTTGATCGTATCGTTTCCGCCGCCTGCATTGATAGTATCGATCCCCTGCCCCATCGTGATCGTATCGGCACCGCCCCCCGTATTAACAGTAACCCCGGTTCCCATTCCAGAAATATCGACACTGACACTAGAAGTGACCGATGTAGTATCTACTTTGTTAATTCCGGCATTGCCCGCATGAGTTGACGCCAAAGTAACCGATTGTCCGGTTGTATCGGTGACCAATTTGACCGTTTCTAGCCCGCTGACGTTATCAAACATCGCATCAACAACTACTGCTGTCCCTGAAATTTCCAATGTATCGGTACCGTTACCGGTATTGAGTGTATCGCTGCTATCAAACGTAGATGCAGTGACTCTGATTGTGTCGTTTCCACTCCCAGAGTCGAGTGTATTGGCACCCGTACCTAATGTAATCGTATCCGCGCCCCCTTTGGTCGTAATGCTCAAAGCTGAACTTTGAGCCGAGGCATCGATTGTAATAGCTTGCGTATAGGTAATTGCCGATCCGTCGATTTCGCTGAATTTTCCGTTCGCAAGGGTCAACGATTGTGTTGCATCCACATTTGCCAATTTCAATTTTTCGAAACCGCTTATGTTTGCCATATCTGCCGCAACCAATTCGGATGCGGTTGTCAATTCGAGAGTGTCAGTGCCCGCACCAGCAGTAATCGTATCAGCGGTGGTCAAATCGGCGCTCGCCATTTTGACCGTCTCATCTGCCGCACCTCCCGTAATCGTTACGTTCGTAGAGGTCATCCCCGCAATATCCAAACTAACGGTTTTTGTCGTGGCTACCGCAGAGGTATCAATGGTGACGATCCCTGCTTGTTTCGCTTCTGTCCCCAATACCACAACTTGTCCGGTTTCATTTGCAAAAACCAATTTTTCAATTCCGGTCACATTGGTGAAATTAGCATCAGAGAGATTCGCAATTCCAGTTAGAACAAGAGTATCGGTACCGTCTCCACCGCCAATCGTATCATTGAGGTCAAGGGTTGTCGCATCAATCGTAATGATATCATCTCCCCCTCCGGCTTGAATCGTATTGGAGCCCGTACCTGCGGTAATCGTATCAACACCGCTTCCCCCTTTGAGGGTAATCGTGCCGTTAAACGCTGAAGCGTTAATCGTATTGGCTCCGCTTGTCGTCGATGCATCGACTGTCGTGACACCCCCCGCTTTTGCGTTGGTACCGACGGCAATAGATTTATCGCCAGAACCGGTCAAAGCAATGGTTTCAAATCCGGTAATTGCGCTAAGTTTTGCATCGGTAATTGCCGTCGTACCCGTCACTTCGAGCGTATCGCTCCCTACACCACCATTCAAAGTATCGGCATTTCCATCCGCCAATGCGGCACTGGTAATGATCACCTTATCGTTACCATCTCCCGCTGTAACGGTATTCACACCAGATCCAACCGTGACAACATCAGCACCCGTACCGGTTGTGATAGTTAACGCATTCGTAAATGCACTTCCATCGATCGTTACGACACCTGTAATTGTCGAAGCATCGACTGTATTAAGGAGTGTACTATTTGCTAGCGTTAACGTCTGGGCATTACTTGCCGTTGCATCGGAGAGTTTAATCGTTTCAATATTGCTCACACCACCAAACATAGTCGATGAAGAGAAATTGACTTGATCGACAAATTCGAGGGTATCGGTTCCAGCACCCCCATTTAATGTATCACTCGCCGTAAGCTGTGCAGCTTTAGTTTTAATTGTGTCGGCTCCCGCTCCGGTCGTGACACTCATATTTTGATCCGTTGTCATCCCTGAGAGATCAACCGTCACCTTATTTGCTCCGGTGAGTGCTGACGCATTGACCGTTGTAACCCCTTGTCCGCCGTTACGTGCTTCTTCACCCAGAGTCACAGTTTGATTATCAGCATCACTCAGTTTGATTG
The DNA here is from genome assembly GCA_964495485.1 of uncultured Sulfuricurvum sp. Classification (GTDB taxonomy): domain Bacteria; phylum Campylobacterota; class Campylobacteria; order Campylobacterales; family Sulfurimonadaceae; genus Sulfuricurvum. Next base: position 56,137 of record CAZBVJ010000001.1, on the reverse strand, counting down.
TTTCAACACCGGTCACATTGGTAAAATCTGTATCACTCAACGTTACCGCACCGACAAACTCAATGATATCGCTTCCCAAATCTCCTGTTACTGTATCAGCACTGGTCAAATGACCCGCTTTCATTTTAACCGTATCATTACCATATCCGCCGGTAACGCTCATCGCTGCATTGGATGTCATACTACTCATATCGACGGTTAATGTTTTACCTGCCGTTTTCATCGCCGAGGCATCAACGGTTCGAATTCCGGCATTGAGTGCTTTGTCTCCGAGCGTAACATCTTGGTTGTTATCGATCGTAAGCTTGAGCGTTTCCGCATTGCGTACACCGTTAAAATCATCATCAACCAACGCACCGCTTGTTGCCGTGGTTATTTCGATAATATCGGTACCACTCCCCAAATCGATCGAATCGGCAGTGGTCAAGCTCGCTGCGGCTAATTTAATCACATCGTTGCCGCCAGCTAAATCGATCACATCGTCGGTTGCTCCTAGAGTTACGGTCTCAACACCGCTGCCCCCTTTGATGGTGACCGCTTCACCCAATGCCGAAGCGTCAATTTTTGCGCCGCCCGTTCCGGTCACTTCGATATTTTTGATATCTTTTGCAGCTGCTTGGGTACTTAAAGTTAAATTGTACTCACTATTTGCACTCAATCGGAGTAACTCGATATTGCTCACATTCGTAAATGCGGTATCCGCAATAGCGGCATTGGTCGAAGTGACCTCAAGGATATCTTTGCCGTTTGTCGTATTTGCTCCTCCGTTGATACTATCAGAGCTGTTGAAATACTCACTGGCAATTTTGATTGTGTCATCGCCCGCACCGGTAGAAATGGTGTCGTTTCCATGACCGGAGGTAATCGTATCGTTACCGCCGACAGTAGTAATGGTCATGTTATTGGTCATATCGGCGGCATTGACGGTAACACTTCCGTTTGCCAACATCGCAGAGCCGTCAACTTTGTTAATACCGGCTGAAGATGCATTGGTTCCTAATGTGATCGTTTGCGCTGTAGAGTCATCGGCTAATTTGATCGTTTCCACCTCTTGAACTTTGGACAAATCACCATCCACAATATCAGCTGCATTGGTGAGTTCAAGGGTATCGATACCGCTTCCTCCGATAAATGTCATCGTATTGGTAACAACACCGTTTGTCACTTTGAGGGTATCAGCACCCGCACCTCCGGTCACTTTTACCGTTTGGGCTTCATAACTGCTGTCCAACGTTACGGTTACTTTGTTGCTTCCGGTCAATGCCGAAGCATCAATATTTTTAATCTCTTTTGCCTCTGCTGCTGTTCCCAATGAAACACTCTGTGCATCATAATCGGAGAGTTTTAGGGCTTCAAAATTTGAAACCTTTGTAAAATTGCTATCAACCAACGCCGCAGCGTTCATAATCTCCAACGTATCGGTATCAGCACCACCGTCGATGGTATCGGCACTGGTTAGATTGGCAGTATTGATTTTAACCGTATCGTTTCCGGCAGCCGTTGAAACCGTTGCGACACCACTTCCCAACGTGATAGTATCAGCCCCGGCAGCAGTCGTGATTTTGAGCGGCAATACGCTCATTCCTCCTGCATCAATCGTAACACTTCCAGCAGCAGTTGCATCAACCTCTAAAATACCGGCTTCTTTCGCCTGAGCAGCAAGTGTCAATTTTTGCCCGTCACCGGCGGAGAGTTTGATTTTTTCGACATTCGTTACATCAGTAAACGCACTGTCGATAACATTAACTATATCGGTAAATTCTATTGTATCGGTCGCACTGTCGCCATCGATAGTATCACCCGATGTGAGTTGAGAGCCTTTCATTTTAATCGTGTCGGCACCAGCACCTGTTTTGATAGTCAAATCGGCGTCATTTGTCATACTCACCGTAATAGTTTGTGCTTTTGTGGCATCGGTTACCGCACTCGCATCGACTGTCGTTAGCCCTGCAGCTCTGGCGTAATCACCGATTGTGATCGTGTTCGCTCCGTCTGTTTTCGAAAGTAAAAGCGTTTCCAGACCGGTTGAAAGGGTGAAATCGGCATCAAGAATCGTAGCTTCATCGGTAATTTCAAGGATGTCGTCACCTAATCCCCCTTGAATCGAGGTTGCTGCTGTCAAATCAGCTGAAATCATCTGTACAGTATCATTGTCTGCCCCCCCCTTTACAGTTACAGCCGCTGTTGCGAATGCCGTTAAATCAGCTGTTAATGTTTGACCTGAGGTCAGAGCAGTTGCATCGATTGTCGTAATCCCGGCAGCAGCGGCATTTGTTCCCAAAGTCACTGTTTGTGTTGCGTCGGCACCTAATTTAATCGTATCGATACTATTGCCACTGGCAGCCATTTTCGATTCAACCGTTGCCGTACCATCGTCTACCGCATCGGTAAATTGAAGAGTAACTTCACCTGATCCGGTCACAGTATCTGCACTGGTAAAATCAGCATAGTCAACATTCACCGTATCAGTTCCGGCTCCAACATCAACGGTATCGGTTCCAGCTACCAAATTGACGGTATCGTCTCCTGCACCCGTTTCGATCGTATTTGTCCCTGTTCCGGCTGTGATGGTATCATTTCCATCTCCAGAAGCAATCGTCGTATCGATATCACCGGCTGTGATGGTATCTGCACCGCTTCCGGTATTGATCGCCTGAGTCGCGACATCGGTTTCTGCCGATGCATTAACCGTGACATTTCCGGTTGCACTCGTAGCATTGATCGTAGCAAAATTGTTGGCATCATCTAAAGTAATGTCGTAATTTCCGGTAGCGGAGGAGAGTTTGAGGGTATCGAATTCAGTAATAGTTGCTGCCAATGTTACCGTGCCGGCTGTTGTCAATTCTAAAACATCGGTTGCCGTTCCATCTCCCGTTAGTGTATCATCCCCCGCCGCTGCATTAGCGGCTGTCATTTTGACCGTCGTCCCGCCGGTTCCCGCCAAAACGGTAAATGCTCCATTGGTAGTCATTGACGACATATCTACCGTTGCCGCACCGGTAGCTGCCGTTGTTACCAAATCGATTGTCGCAATTCCGGCAGCCTTAGCTTTGTCACCAAGGGTGATCGTTGTCGTAGTAGCAATCCCTTCCAATACTTCAACATTCGACACTTTGGTGAATGCCGTATCAGTGATGCTGACACCGTTAAGGATAATTTTATCACCGGTACCGGCACCACCGTCGACATAATCGTCACTGTCTAAATTGGTGCTCGTTATCGTTAATGTATCATCATCATTACCCAGTAAAATTTTGTCATTTCCTAAACTCGCGGTTACGACATCCGCACCGGCTCCGGCATTAATCACCAAATCGTAAAATCCCGAAGCCGCCGCGTTCACAGTCCGAGCAGACGCATCGATCGTGTCGACGTCACTACCGCCATTGATAGTATCGATACTGTTTGTTGCTCCCAAAGTGACACTGTTTGCGTTATTTGAAAGGGTTAAAATCTCGACGCTGCTGAATTTACTGAGTTCCGTATCAGTCAAAGTTGCTGTGGCCGTAGCAATTAATGTATCACGCCCTGCCCCTCCATTGACTGTTACCGTACCGATATCGTTCTCATCGGCAATTGTAATAGTATCGGCGGCAGAACCGAGAGTTACGGTTTTGACATCACTACCCAATGTTAAAGAAATAGCGCTATTGGCGTCTGTGGCGTTTAACACCTCGAACAGTTCCAAAGCACCCGTTGATTTCATATCGAGACTCAAAGCACCCATACCCGATTTTACCAACAGCACATCATCACCACCCAATGGATCAAATGCGATTGCGCCAGTTGAATAGATGATCGTATCGGCATTGGCACTACCGACAAGTGTATAAGTTGATGTATCGCTTTCCGTATACGTTCCCCCAAACGTATATGTCAACGTACGCGAATCTGCAACTGTTCCAGTTGTATCTGCTTTAATCGTCAGTGATTGCAAAAGTGTGTTTACAACTGTGGTATTCACACTGATTTGCGTTGTCAGAAATGTGATCTGTAATGTTCGGCCATCACCCCCGTCCCATGTACCGATATCACTCCATGTTGATCCGGTATCGGAACTGTACTGAATCGTATTGGTTGCGGTATCAAGACGTACTTGAGATGCACCGCTTCCCGTTTTAATTCCGATAGTATCGTATTGCGTCAAACCGCTGATGGTCAGTGTGTCACCGGTCGCCAATGTTGTTGCGGCAGCTATCGCTGCACTACTATCGATTAAATCGTCTGCTGTTCCAAGGGTATGGGCTTTATCTGCAATGGTTACTGCCATGGGGGATCCTTTATTTTTTTCAAATGTTCAATACCGATAACATTGAAATACGTGTGTAACGTATATCGGCAATCTGTACTCTAATCTTTAACACGAATGACGTATAAGAAAATATTTTTTATAAAAAAGCAAAAAACGATCCATCTTCTCAGAATATCGATCTTGTTTGCAGCCATTATAACGACAGCAAAAAGTTTGTCTATTGTACTCGGGTACAATACAAAACATATTATTTCGAAACAGTGTTGCGTTATCGTGGCATTACAATCAAAGATCCTTGAAAAGATTATTTTTTATCCGATATTGCTTTATCTAGCTGCAAAGGATCAACCATGCAAATTTCAAGTGCAACATCGATCAACCCGTATTCTCAAAGCGCTTTGGGTTTAAACGAGAAAGAGACTCAAGATTTTAAAGAGAAAATCAAAAGCGGAGAGATTTCGGGTAAAACCCTCTCTCAAGCGTACCTCGTCGAATATTCTCTAAAAATCGAGAGCTATTCATCCAACAATCTGCAAGCTCAAAGTGCTCCATTTGATCTCAATAAGGTCAAAGACATCCTCAGCTCCATCGATTTTGAAGCGATCGGCTATACCGGCAAACCGATCGCCGATATGAGCCCCGATGAGGCCAAAGAACTGGTCAGCGAAGATGGCTACTTCGGTGTAAAACAGACCTCTGAGCGGTTAGCCGATTTTGTCTTGATGGGTGGAGGAGATGATCTTGAACGGCTAAAAGCAGGGCGTGAAGGTATTATTCGGGGATTTAAAGAAGCCGAAGAGATATGGGGAGAGAAACTTCCCGATATCTCCTATGAAACTCTCGATAAAGCACTCGCTAAAATCGATGAGAAAATCAGTGCATTAGGAGGAAGTGTGCTCGACACCACCGCCTAAATAAGTTATTGCGCGCTTCGGCAGTGGGGGCAGGTTTTTGCCGCGAGGGGGATATCCATCGCACATTCGGGACATACTTTCGTTGTCGGAGCAGCAGGTTCGGCAGAGGGCTCTTCGGCTTTGAGTTTATTGTAGGCTTTTACCATCATAAACATCACAAATCCCAAAATCGTAAACGAAATCACATCATTGACGAAAACACCGAGTTTAATCGCCGGAGCACCTGCCGCGTCGAGAGCGGAGAGTGAAGCATATTCTTTCCCATCTAACGCGATAAACAACGATGAAAAATCAACCCCGCCCATCAGTAATCCGATCGGAGGCATAATAATATTGGCTACCAGCGATTTGACCACGGTAGCAAACGCCGCACCGAAGATAAACCCAACCGCCATATCGACCACATTACCTGTAATGAGAAATTTTTTGAATTCTGAGAGCATCGCTGAAACCCCTTTTCTGTTTATTCTATGCAAACGATTGTATCACACAAATGTGAGTACAATGTGTTTCATACCCCCACTATGTTCCGTTTTTCTACATCTTGGAGCCTAAAATCATTCTCGCTTTTGCCGATATTTCCGTTATTAACCTCTTTTTGGAATGATACCAATATGATTTACCGATATTTTTTACTTTTCATCTTCTTGTTTACGTTTTTAGGACATGCCGAATTTGACAAAGAGGGGTTGGATAAACTCAACGTCGAAGCGCTTTTGGTTAAAGAACTTTCAAGTGGAGAGATCATCTACTCCAAAGAGGCACTCAAAGAGGTACGCCCTGCCAGTCTCACGAAAATTATGACGGCAATGCTAGCACTCGAACAGGGAAATTTGGATCGCCCGATAACGATTACCGCTGAAATGATCGGAGTGGAACCGACCAAAGCCGGTTACAAAGAGGGAGATGTGATACGGTTGGAAGATTTGATAAAAGCCGCAATGATCAAATCGGATAACGATGCGGCGATGGCAATCGCCATCGGAGTGGGAGGAGATCTCGAAACGTTTATACAAATGATGAATCTCAAAGCATCACAAATCGGAATGAGCAATACCCTATTTACCAACCCTTGCGGGTTTGATATCGGCAATCATCACTCTACCCCGATCGATCTGTTAAAACTTGCCGAATACGCCATTCAAAATCCTCTGTTTAACGAGATTACAAAACAAAACCAACATATCTACTATTCTCTCAATACCAATCGTAAATTTGTGGCGAAAACCCATAATTACCTTCTCAATCGCTATGAATACGCCGTTGGCGTCAAAACCGGCTATACATCCAAAGCAGGTCCCTGTCTCATCGCACGGGCAAAAAAAGAGGGGAACGATTGCCTCATCGTCATGCTCAATTCAAGAGTAAACCGTTGGGCCACTGCACAACAAATTTTTGAGCAAGTCTTTTTACTTCCGGTTATTGAGTATTGGGATAACGTATAGGTTCGGAACAAATATCCTATCCATTAAACTCCCTTCCGCTATAATTCGCCCATGAATAATGAGCATCCAACTTTTTATATCGATCCGACACCGACACTACCGACACGTCAATGCCGTATGTATGCACGATTGATGGGGTATGCTCTGAGCTATGGAAATTATCTTGTTGCATCGTTGGTATGGTGGCAAAGTGACTGGTTTATCGCTATCGGAAGCCTACTGCTCGGTTTCATCGTTTTTGGAATCATCCGTTCAAAACTGCGCAACGACTCTATTCCGATAGCACAGCGTGAAATAACCTATACCGATTACGCCATCGCGACATGGTACCTCTCTCGAAATCATTGTATTACCCTCCCTAAGGAATAACGTTTATGGCATTAGTCGATCTGCTGGGTGTATCCAAACACTACGAAGCCCAAAAAATTTTAGAGAATATCAACTTCCATATCGACGAGGGGGAGAGAGTCGTTATCGTCGGCAAAAACGGCAGCGGCAAATCGACCCTGATGAAAATCGTCCACGGTTCATTGGATGCCGATGAGGGGGAACGAATCAATCGGCAGGGAATCGAGATCAAAATGCTCTCCCAAGTCCCCGCGTTTGATCCCTCCCACACCGTCCGTGAAGCGATCGAAGCTGGGTTAGGGGAGCTACGGACAGCAAAAGTCCGTTTTGATGAGATTTCAATCCTCCTCGCCGAACAATTCGATAACGAAGCCCTCCTCTTAGAGCAATCACGCCTCACCACCTTCCTCGATCACCACAACGCATGGAACCTCGACGATAAGATCGAGCGGGTGATGCACCATTTCATGCTCAAAGAGTACGAGACGAAAAATGTCACGCTCCTCAGCGGAGGGGAACAGCGCCGCGTCGCCCTCGCCTCACTGCTCCTCCTCAAACCCGATATACTGCTCCTCGATGAGCCGACCAACCACCTCGACGTCTACATGGTGGAGTTTCTCGAAGAGCTGATCCTCAAAGAGCGTTTTACCCTCCTCTTTATTTCGCATGACCGTTACTTTATCGATCAGGTCGCCACCAAAACGATCGAGGTCGAAGATTGCTCCCTGCGCGAGTTCAACGGCGGATACAGCAACTATTTGGAGCAAAAGCAAGAGTTGCTCCGTACCATGGCTCAACAGCACGAAAACCTCCTCAAACTCCTCAAAACCGAAAACGAATGGCTCCGTCGCGGGGTCAAAGCGCGACTCAAACGGAACGAAGGGCGTAAGCAACGGGTATTGCAACTGCGCGAAGATGCCAAAAATAACCCCTCCAAAATTCGCAAGATGAAGTTGGAACTGGAGCGCGAAGCGAAACACTTCAACCGTGGCGAGGGGATCAACCGCCAAAAGATGCTTTTTGAGATCGAACATCTAGGGCTGAAGCTGGGCGAAAAAACGCTCATCCGTGATTTTTCAACCCGTATCCTGCAAAAAGACGTTATCGCCGTCGTCGGTCCCAATGGAAGCGGTAAATCGACACTCCTCAAAGCACTCCTTGGGCGGCTCAAACCGACCAATGGAATCATCAAAATGGGGGAACTCACCATCGGCTATTTTGACCAGCACCGCGAGATGCTCGATGATAATCTCAACCTCATCGAAACGTTCTGCCCTCACGGCGGAGACCGCGTCGATGTGATGGGGCAAGACTATCACGTTTACGGATATCTGAAAAACTTCCTCTTCCCCAGAGAGTTTCTCGATAAAAAGGTGGGGGTACTCAGCGGCGGGGAGAAAAACCGTGTTGCCCTGGCCCTCCTCTTTACCAAAAAGGTTGATTGTCTGATCCTCGATGAACCGACGAATGACCTTGATATCCCCACCATCAACATCCTCGAAGAAAAACTCCAAAACTTCCCCGGAGCGGTCATTCTCGTCAGCCACGACCGCTATTTCGTCGACAAGATTGCCAAGAAACTCTTTATTTTCAAAGGGGACGGGACCATCGAGGAGAGTTACAAGCCCTACAGCGAATACCTCGAAGACGAAAAAGAGTTTTTAGAGATGGACGCGATGGAAGCAGAGTTTTCAAAATCTACATCGGCTGCTGTAACCGTACAAGCCGAAAAACCAAAAGCTCTCAAACTCACCTTTAATGAACAAAAAGCGCTCTCAACACTCCCGATTGAAATTGAAGCTCTGGAAACTAAAATTGATGAGTTAAACGCTTCCCTTGCCGATCCCAAAAAATATGAAAAAATCGGGATCAGTGTCCTTGCCGAGGAGTTGGAAAAGACCAAAGCTCTCTACGAAGCAAAGGTTGACGAACTACTCACCATAGAAGAGAAAGTCGAAGAGATCGAAGCACTCAAAAACAGCTAAGGAATCCTAATGGATATCGAAACTCTTAATTCCCGATATTCGCATGCCGGATACGTGACGTTCAAAGAGGGATCGGAGGGTATTCCCATCGCCCTCATCACTACCCCTCATGCCACTGCTGCCATTACTCCCTATGGGGCACAACTTCTCTCTTATACCTTTGCTTCCGATGAGAATGATTTGCTTTTTCTAAGCAGTAAAGCGATTTTCAAAGAGGGCACTCCCATCCGTGGTGGTGTCCCTATCTGTTGGCCGTGGTTTGGTCCCGATCCAGAAGCCAAACGACGGAGTGACCATGGACTGGCACGAACCCGTATGTGGAGTGTCGTATCTTCCTATCTACTCAAAGAGCAAGAGTGCAGCATTACCTTCGAACTCACCGATACACCCGAAACCTATGCACTCTGGCCTCACCGCTTTCGCCTCATCCTCAAAGTAACGGTAGGTAAAAAACTCACCATGGAACTCACTACCCAAAACAGAGGTGAAGCCCCTTTTGAGCTAACACAGGCACTTCACACCTATTTTACGATCGGAGATATCACCCAAACGCAAATCACAGGATTAGAAGGGTGTACCTATAGCGACAAAATGGATGAAAGTCGTGAAAAAAGGGACAGTACCACGATTCTCATAGAGAGGGAAACCGATCGTATCTACTCTCATAAAGGTGGAGAGATTATTATCCACGATGAAGCGTTACAGCGTCGCATCCACATCGAATCCGAGGGGAGCCGCACCGCTGTTGTCTGGAGCCCTTGGATACGGGTATGTGAACAAAAAGCTGATTTAGCGTCAGAGGATTACAAAAAAATGCTCTGCATCGAGACAGCAAATGCGGGAGATGATATCATCACTATCAACCCTAATCAAAGCTATACACTAAAAGCAGTCTATAGCTCTTACAAATCTTAATGTGTCTCCACTTCGATTCTAAATTTATCATCCATAAACTTTTTCGCCTCTTCTTCGCTCATCGTGGAGGATTGCTGTAACGCATTTTGGATCTGCACCATCGTCAAATTATTTTGATTTTTCCCCTCCAACGTAATCGATTCCGCTTCCCCTTTGAGCATTTTAGCCATAGCACGAATCAGCTCTTTTTCAACAACTCCGGGTGTAGAGGGCAAATCGGCTTCAAATCGTTTCGCCATCGCATCATTAATCGCTTTGGTCGCTTTAGCACGATCGTTCATGTCCGCAGGGCTCAAAGAAAACTCTTTTAAAAATACCGCTTGATCACCGGCAGACAGGGTAGAGACAAAACTTTTCACCGATTCATAGGTAACATCAGAAATCGAACGGTTCTCCGTTCGTAAAGCAAACTCTTCCAACACCATTGAATCGGGAGCTTGACTCGACACCTCTTTGGCTTTCATCGAGAACTCGATCGGCATTATCGCGTTATCAAGACGCAAAGAGTCAATCGTGAGATGTTTGAGATGCATCGTGTTTCCTTCAACTTCTCCTTTGAGACTCAAATCAATCGTAGAGAGCTTCGTGATCGTATTTTGTTGAAACGCATTGCTGACGTTGGATGCGATGAGTTGAGCGATTATCGGTTTGGGCAGAGCCAATCCTTTAGCTTCGATATCGATCGATGCATCCACATTCTCCCCCTCTCCGAACGTTTTAAATTTTGCCAACGATTCGACATCTCCCAAACGGAGCGATTGAAGCGAGAGCTGTTCTTGCCCGAGCATCGATAATGAGATTTTTTCAATTTCACAATCACTGCTGAAGATTCCGCTGCAATCAACGGCATCATATTTTAACTCTCCCCCCATCAATGTGAGGTTCTGGGCATACTGATCGAGAGATTTAATCAATTCCTCTTTCACCCGCTCATTTTTATAATGGGAAAAAGCACTCATTCCGACGATCAGCAGTGCGCCGGCTACCGAGAGATGAATTTTATATTTTTTGTAAAATGGTTCATTAATATGATCTTGTGGCTGTTGTTCTTGATTGAGATTCTCTTCGAGCGGTAATGGTTCGTTCACGCTAGTCCTTGATTAAAATATTGTTAATGGCTTCGAGCCAATGCGGCAAAATCGATCTCTCCGTTTTTATCTTCCGCGATCTCTTTGTCTTTTTCGTAATTGCCTGAAGAAAAAAGCACTTCAGCCCCTTTGTTGATCGTACACCCTTTGATGCCGGGTTGACAGGGAACTTTCAACAATTTGCAAAATCCCTTTTCATCGTGCTGACACGTCCATCCACCCATCAAAAACCCCTACTTGAGGTAGTCGACCACTTTAGATAGCACTGTCACCTCTTTGATCACACTTACCACTTCCAAATGCGCGGGATGAGTCGCATAGACATCCAATGCCGCCTGCTCTTCAAACTGTGAAACCAAAACCAAATCAAACGAACGTTCGCTTCGGCTGATGTCAATCCCCACTTCCATCGAATGGAGCGTATTTATTTTTGAAGGCAATGCTTCGAGCATCGCTTTGACCTTCTCTAAATTCTCTTGTTTATTCTCTTCTTTGAACTGAAACATCACTATATGAACTAACATAACTCTACCTTTCTATTAAATCTTTCAAACTCTGACGAGGAGATTTCCCCTCCAAAATCGCATACACCTCTGCGGCGATCGGAAGATAAATCTGGCGTACCATCGCAATCTCATGGAGTGCGTACGCCGTCCCTATCCCCTCGCTCACCTCTCCGATCTCTTCACATACCGCCTCTTTGGTTTTTCCGGCCGCTAGACCAAGCCCGACACGGTAGTTACGCGACATCGATGAACTCGCCGTCAAAAAGAGATCTCCGGCTCCGCTAAGCCCTAAAAAACTCTCATCTTTTGCTCCATAAGCCTTGCCGAAACGCTGCATCTCGACCAACCCGCGCGCGATCAAACTCGCCGCAGCATTATGCCCTAAACCGAGCCCTTCGCAAATCCCTGCCGCTATCGCGATAACGTTTTTGTACGCCCCCGTAATCTCGGCACCGATCACATCGTCGCTGATATAGGTACGGATAAATCGGGGGAAAAGCGAAGCGATCTCTTTGGCAGTTGTCTCAGATACGGAGTTGATCACCAAAGCGGTAGGGAGTGATTTCATCACCTCTGCGGCAAACGAGGGACCTGATAAAAAAGCGAGATTTTCTTCCGGAATATGCTTTGCGTAAATTTCGTTCAGAAAACGTCCAGATGAAGCTTCGATCCCCTTTGCCGCCACCAAAACTTTTTGCCCTTTGAAAACAAAATGCTCACTCAACCATTGCGATACTTGTTGGGCGGGAACCGTGATAATGAGGTATTCGCATTCCAATACTTCGGAGAGAGATTTAAAATTTGGCCAATTGCGTTTCGTCCGAGAGGTAATAATCACCTCATTCTTTTCGGACATCGCAAATGCCAGCGCTTCACCCCATTTACCCGCACCGATGACTCCGATTTTCATTCTAACCTCTTGCAAACTGTTTAAATAACGCTAATTTTTTCTTATCACCCATAAGAACCAAAACATCATCATTATCGATATGATGATTGTACCCTTCAACCGCAAAACTAAAACTGTTTTCCCTCTCCTGATCGACGATCGCCAAAAGGATCAAATCAAACTCTTCGCTAAAATCAATATCGTGTAAGTATTTCCCGATCAACGGTGAATATTGCTCAATTTTGACCTCCATTACCCCTAACCCTTCATCCTCATACAGCAAATCGTGAATCACATGGGTGACATTGGGCTTTGTAATCATATCGCCGATCATGTTTGCCGCAATCTGCAAAACCGGCATCACTTTATCAGCACCGGCACTTTTCATTTTGAGGGTACTCTCGTGATTTTGCGCCAGCGCAATAATCAATATCGATTCGAATGTCGAACGGAGTGATATGGTCAAAAAAACATTCTCGGCATCATTGGCCAATGCGCAAAATGCGGTGAGTAGACGAATATCGAAACGTTCTTCGATAACACTCCAATCTTCACTCAAATCGAACAGCTCCGCCGCCCACCCCTCTTTGGTTGCTAGGGTTTTCTCCTCGTGATTGGAGACAAACAAGGTTATCTCTCGATAATTACTCCCGATTTGGGCAAGAATCTGTTTGGAATATTCATTATATCCGAAAATTAAAGCATGGGTGCGTCTCATCCTATACCCCTTCGTAAAAGGATAGATTTAAACTCGTTGATCAAAATCCGATCCCCCAAGATAATCGCAACATCACCCTCTTTAAACATTTCATCATTGTTAGGATTAAAACGGAACTCTCCGGTTTTATGATGGTAAAGCCCCAGAACACTCAACCGCCGTGCAAAGAGTTTCTCTTTCAAAAGAGAATAAAAAATCGACTCCGATTCTTGGGTTAGAACGATTTCATCAATAATAATAGGCGTGTGTTCTGATCTCAAGGTGTGGATGGCTTCAAAAGCAACCGGCTGTGAGGAGAGAATTTTTCCCATCAACCCCACCAATTCGTGCGTATTGATAATCACATCGATCCCCGCCATTTGAAGTTTCCGGCGATGTTCCAAGTGATGTAAAATCGAGTAGAGGGGAACATGTTTAGTCATCTCTCGTATCGTCAACGCGGTAAAAACATTCTCAACGTCGCTCTCTTGGAGGAGTAAAATCGCTTCGATTTGGTGGGAAAAATTGATTTTGAGGTGGGTATAGGTCTCCATTGACGAAGGATTGTACTCAAGCGCCATAAATCCATGCCCTTTTGCCTGCGCATACAAGATCGGATCATTTTCGAGAATGACGATGGGGATTGACCCTTTAGAGAGGCGGCGGATCACCTCCAGACTGAGCGGTGAAAATCCGCAAATCAGATAAAAACGTTTCAAACGGGTAACGTCATCAACCCATTTTTCCTTTTTAATTTCATCGAGTTTTTCGGTAAATGCTGAAACGACAATCGATGTTGCAAACGAAATAACCGCTATCCCCAGCATGATAATCACCATTGCAACGATACGCCCCTCGGAGGTGACAGGGATAATATCTCCATACCCAACAGTAAAAATCGTCACAACCGACCAATAGACTGCATCAAACAACGTATTGACTGGAGATTTAGGATTGTTTGCCTCCATCACATAGATCAAAACCGATGCGATGAAAATAACGATCAGCGTAAAGATGATAAGTGTAATAAACTCAAACTTTTTAGACGAGAGAATTGAGACCAAACGGCGCAAACTTTTGGCATAACGAAACAGCTTGACGACACGGAACAAAATAAAGATCCGAAGCATCCGTAATTCGTGGAAAAACGGCAAAATCGCCAGTAAATCGATAATAGCGGAAGGGGAGCGGATAAATTCGAATTTTTTGATTGCAACTGCTTTAAACGCTTTCCACACAGAGAAAGGACGATGGAGAAACAGATCGTGTTCATACCGCTCAATAATGATTTTAGAAGTGTCACCATGAACCCACAACCGCAACAAATATTCAACCAAGAAAATCAAAGAGATGGCGTAGTTATTGAAAAATATCCACCCATCCGAGAGCTCATGTTTGACCTGACGTATCAAAATATAGACGCTCAAAAAAATCAATCCGATCATAAACATATCGAAGAGTTTTTTGTAGCGGTAGTGGTTGTTCTCTAAAAGATTGTAAACACTGTTTTTGACATTTCGGTAGGGGTGATTGGATTGGAGGAAATACGATGCGTCAACGATCCATTTTCCCCCCATCGATTTACTTTACTGCGACAATTTGGCTTGGAGAATTTCGTTCAGGGTATTTGGATTCGCCGACCCTTTAGAGGCTTTCATCGCCTGACCGACGAAAAATCCGAAGAGTTTATCTTTACCCGATTTATACTCCACCACTTTGTCGGCATTGGCGTTCAGAATCTCATCGATCAAAGCTTCGAGTGCTCCCGTATCGCTTACTTGTTTGAGTCCGAGTTTTTCGATCACCTCGTCAATATCACCGCCGTTTTCGAGGAGGTAATCGAGAACCTCTTTTGCCGCTTTACCGCTGATAACGCTCTCTTCGATACGTTTAACCAACGTTCCGAGAGTTTCCGCACTGATCGGTGAGGCAGATGGAGTGACACCGCCACTGAGACGACTTTGCAGCTCAACGATGAGCCATGTAACGGCGTTTTTGGGAGAAATTCCCTGCTCCAACATCGCTTCAAAATAGTGTGCATTTCCAAGATCCGCCGTGATGAGCGACGCATGGTACTCGCTGATCCCAAAATCATTCACAAAACGCTCTTTTTTGGCATCGGGGAGTTCAGGAATACTGCACATATCGGCGTACATCGCATCATCGACAACCACTTTGAGCAAATCGGGTTCAGGGAAATAGCGATAATCGGCTGCTTCCTCTTTACCGCGCATCGATCTAGTCTCTTGTTTCACTTGGTCAAACAATCGCGTCTCTTGTACGATCTCTTCCTCATAAACACCGTCTTCCCATGCTTCTTTCTGGCGCGCTACTTCGATTTCGATCGCCCGTTGGATAAAGCGGAAGCTGTTGATGTTTTTGATCTCGACACGGGTATAGAGTTTTTCATCCCCCTTCGGTCGGATAGAGACGTTAACGTCAACGCGGAATGATCCCTCTTGCATATTGGCATCGCTGATATCGATATAGCGGACGATCGAATGGAGCTTTTTGAGGTATAAAATCGCCTCTTCAGCGGAACGCATATCGGGTTCAGATACGATTTCGAGCAAAGGTGTCCCCGCACGGTTCAAGTCTACTTTTGAAATAGCGCCGTCATGGATATTTTTACCTGCATCGGCTTCGATATGGGCGCGGTTGATGCGGATCGTTTTGTTGCTTCCGTCTTCGAAATCGATCACGAGATGACCGTGCTCGACGATAGGGGTGTAGAGCTGCGTGACTTGGTACGCGCTTGGACTGTCGGGATAAAAATAGCTTTTACGGTCGAAAAAACTCTTACGGTTGATCGTCGCACCGACCGCCGTACCGAACATTCCCGCTTTGCGAAGCGCCTCTTTATTCAATACCGGCAATGCTCCCGGAAGTGCCAAACAGGTCGGGCAGGTATTGGTGTTTTGGGTATGGTTAAAGCTTGTAGGGCATGAGCAAAAAAGTTTAGATTCTGTATTGAGTTGGACGTGAACTTCCAAACCGATAATGGTTTCAAACATGGGTAAAAATCCTTAAGAGATAAAATATCTTATCGATGCAAATCCGTATGCACCGGTAGTGGATACGGCATTTATCTGCTCCTCGGTCGTAATTCCGCCAAGCGCAAAAATAGGTATCTCTATTTTAGCCACTATTTCTTTTAAATCCTCTAAACCCTTGGGTTCTCCCTTGCCCGGAGAGGGGAAAATCGGGCTGTAGGTGATCGCGTCGGCACCGAGTGCTTGTGCTTTATACGCTTCTTCATGGGTATGGGTACTAATGATCACATAAAGACCCCGTTTCTTGGCTTCTGAGATTGCATCAAACTGTATCGAGGTGAGATGCACCCCATCAGCTTTTAGTTCCTGAGCAAGCGCATAATCACCGTGAAGCAAAATTCGAGGAATTTTATACTCTCGTGAGATCGTTACAAACGTTTGGGCTAGTGCTGCATAATCAGTCGTTTGTTTGTCTCGGAAAAGGGCAAAATCGGGGAGAATATGGGAATAGACGACATCGAGCGCCGATTCGAGATCAGCAGATGTGTTTCCATAAAATGAAGGATCGGTGATAAGGTAGTGTTTTAATGTCATATTTTTTGTCACTTTTAGTAAAATTGGGATATAATTCTCACAAGTGGATCGGCTAAAGTCGGTCGGCGTACGGGATCCGTCCCGTAAGCTTATTATGGAAACAACTTCAAACCCTTCCCCTGATAATATGGAAATCCTAGAAACTTTGACTCGATTGTTAAAAACGGCTTCGTTTTTTCGTTTTTAAACGCAAAATGCCCTATCGGATGTGCGCACAAATCGGCAATCTCTAGCCCAACAAACGTATCAAGATTCTCTTTTTCTTTGTTCCACTTCGGATTAAAATACAGCCCTGCCGTAATCGTTCTTTGCAACACACGATGACTTACAAAGTTTGTACCACCATTGAACAGTTCCAAAAACAGCTCCAATAATTTTGCATCTTCTTTTGTCCCTCGTGATTCCAAAATTATAATCCCTGTTTTGTTGTGGGTATTTAAAAATTTGGCAAACCGTTCGATAATAAACTCTAGTGCCAATTCATACGGCTCTTGTGGATGAATATAGCGTGAAACAAGCGTTTGTTTATCGATACAAGCGGCGATAAGTTCAAACGGCAACTCTTTCATCATCGCAGTCAATTCGTCCATAAACTGAGTGTATCGTACATCATCGAAGTAGTGTTTTGAAAACGCACCACTGCGCCGTCGAATCTTACGGCTATGAAAACACACTTTTTTAGGAATTTTCCCTTTGTCTAAAAAGCATCCATTCTCCCAGTAGGTATCTTTGAACGTATTGATACGTCGTTTGAAAGCTGTGTATTGATTTGCATCGACCATAACCCCATTAAGAGTAAATATGGGTTTAGTGTTATCGAAGTTATTGAGGTTATGTTCACCGCTTTCGTCCATAAAGAGAAAGTAATCAACATCAGGGATTTTGTATATCTCTATGGGTTTATGTCGCCACGGCATTAATTAGTTGTCCTCATTTTCTATCTTTGAACACTCTAAAAAACTTTCTCCTACAGCATCAGCATACTGTTGCATAATCATCATAAATAGCGTTGAATTAGTATAATCCAAATTATTTTCTTCGTTGATATGGGCAGCGATAAATGTAGTAGTAATCTGCATAAGCGTTATTGCGGTCATGGATGCAGGCTCTACCATACCAGAGTTTGATTGACCCACAAGTAAAAAATCTTGTTTTGCTTCCGACATTGCTTGCAAAGATAGCATTTCACTGTAATAAGCATGAACATTGCGGCTTGCCCACATATAATCATGAGACCATTTACCTAAACCAACATATTCTCGCAGTTTTTCAAGCTTCCCATATCCTGTATACTTTTGCGCCCAATGATAGCTTTTTTCTTGGTCTAATTGATCTTTCAACTGGAACATCTTTAATATTTGATCTTCGCTATAAGATTCCCTATTCATCTCTTGAGCTGTTTTTTGATACTCTTCCATGCCTCTAAACGCTTCTCTTTTTCCATGAAGAATATAATCATTAGCCGCTTCATTGCCATGCTTGTGTAACACCAAACAAGTCACTGAAATTTCAAATAAAGTTCTCCATCTTGCTAATGCACCATCAGCATAGCCACCTCTTAAAAGTAGAATAATTTCACCAGTAATACGACAAGCATTTGCGTGTTGACGCATTAATACACCAAGCAATGGATCGTTTACATATTCAGGGATAGTCAAAAATTGTTTTTGAAATTCCACTCCAGCTTCAATTGAAATTTGACGAAGCATTTCTAATTTTTGAAATCCTAACTCCCATCTTTGAAAGTTTCGATGCTTAAATTGTTCAGTTTCACAATCTATTTTTTGAAAATTTTCTTTTTCTGAAATGCACATTTGTTCATAAATATATTTTGAACTTCTTTTTATAACTTCTTCATACTCATATGGCTCATTTATTTGTTCTAATTGCTTTTGCGTATATTTTAGAATATCATCAAACATAATATCCCCTACCCAACAACTAACTCTCCATACAACACATACACCATTTCATCGATTTTCATTGTCATTTATAACACATTCATTAAAGCTACCATTCCAGTTCCATGTTCCAGCATATTTTTCACATATCTCTCCAGTTACTGCACCATGTTTTTTGATGACAATTAAATCTTCAATTGATACCCCTTTATTTTTTAGAGATTCAATCATTTGATTAAGTTTTTCTTCTTTCATGGCTTTATCTTTTTCTTCCATCATCAACAAAAGCGCAGCCTCTTTTTTTTCTTCCTCAATTTTTTTATTTTCATTATCTATTAATCGATTCACAATTCCAATAAGTTTTGTACTATTTTTAGAATTAAACCCAATTAGGTTAAATTCCAAAGTACGAGGATTTTCATTTAAAGGGGTAAAGCGCACTAACAATTTCTTATGCTTCATTATTTTTCGAGTAAAGGCTAATGTTTGACTTTCATCAACAAACATTGCAACGTTATCTGTAGATGAACTTACGCCGATAGTTTCTTTGGGAGTATTATCAAATCTAACTTCAATGTCCTCAATATTTCCAACATATTCACCAGCACTTAAATATATTTCTAATTCATTATTTGTTGTTCGCACATATAAAGTAGGAATGCCTCTAAAAGTACGATAACCACTTATGTCATCCGTACTACAACCGTTAATATGTACATCATCCATTTTATCGTATTTAGAAAAGCAAGACCACTTTGCTTCTGCAACAAAACTAAACATTATCATCACAAATACAAAATATTTTTTTTTCATTAGAAATTCCTAGTGATTTTTCTACTGTACCCATTGCAAAGATAAAAAGGATACTTCTCAAATATGTTTGTTGTATATACATAATAACAATCTGTATTTCAAATACACATTGACACCCCACATTGAGCATTCCAAAGATGTCATTTGCGGCGGCTTTTAGGTAAGCTACATGCAGAACACTAATAACTTTTTTAATTATTTGATAGTATTGACCTTTAGTGTTTATAAGTACAATTCATTATTCGAATTTATCAATATATTATATCAGAAAGAAACAGAAGATTATGTTGCGAAGAAAGCCGAAAAATGGCTTATTCTTGGGGAGCGTTTTCGATAGGAGTTTTGAGTGATTCCCGAATCTCTTCGAGCATCTCGTTTTGTTTCGCGATCAAATCGTTACGGTCACGTGCCATCGACATTGTCTCTAACACCAACAGTAAAAATACCGCCAAGAAAATGAAGATAAACGTAAACATGAGAGCCGGAACAATACCGAGGAAAACGAAAGATTGAAAGGTAACCCAGGCTCCGATAATAACGAAAGCCCAGGAGACACCTCCGAGGAAGCTTAACAGTGCGTCAAACGTACTTCGCTTCATGAGGGGATCTTAGTGGTCGTCGTGAAGAAGAACCGCACCACCGAGGTAAACGTAGGTGAGCATCATGAAAATGAACGCTTGCAAGAACGCCATGAACGTCAACAACGCAAATGGGATCATCGGCAACAACCATGGAGCCAACATCAAAAGAACCATCAAGAACATGTCATCCCCTTTGACGTTACCGAACAATCGGAAGCTCAAAGAGATAATACGAGAGATGTGTGACACGATTTCGATCGGGAACATCAACCATGCCAACCACCATACAGGACCCATAAAGTGTTTGAAGTAGCTGATGATACCGTTGCGGCGGATACCTTCGAAGTTATAGTATACGAAAACAACCAACGCTAAAGCGAGGGTGAAATCCAAGAACGCACTCGGTGCTTCAAAACCAGGGATAACCCCGATGATGTTCGCGATACCGACGAAAAGACCTATGGTCGCAACAAGTGGAAGATAACGGCGAGCTTCCGCTTTACCCATAACGTCTGCACCCATTGCGAGTACACCGCTAAGATACGCTTCCATAACGTTTTGTGTCCCTGTCGGAACAAGACGGAGATTCGAGGTTGCCATTTTCGCGATTACAAGCACGATTGCCGCAGTAAGCAACATGTGTGTAAGGAAAATAAAGCTATGTTCGTGGCTGATAAGGCCGAAGAAGGTAAACAACTCACCCATAGGTAGCGTCCTTTGCATAGAAAATTGACGGGATTTTACCCGAGAAGAGATTAAATTCCTATAAACTGAGGTGTATCAGTTCACGTCTGGCGTTTAAAATATCATCACCGATCGCTTTTTTCAGCGTTTCAAGACTCTCAAACTTTTGATTTTTGCGTAAAAATTTGACAAAGCTGATCGTCGCTTTTTCACATGCTCCGATGTTATCACCCAAAATATGGCTCTCTACCGCGTAACTGCCATCGGTGGTGACACGGTGCCCCACAAACACGACGGAGGGGTGAAAATGCTCCTCTCCATCAATTCGGGTCAACGCGGCGTACACCCCCTCATAAGGGAGGAGATATCCCGGACACTCCAGATTGATCGTCGGGACAAGGTCTGTTTTTCCAATCCCCTGCCCTTTGATGACTGAGCCTTTGATGGTGTAATTATGTCCCAAAAACCGATTCGCACCGCTGAGATCGCCGATTTGGATTTTGGAGCGGATTTTGTGGGAATGGACCGAATCTCCCTCGATGCACACCTGCTCGACCACTACCACTTCCCCATCAAATAGCCGTCCCAAATCATCAAACGAGTAACGACGGTTTTTCCCGAAATGAAAATCATAACCGACAACAATCTTTTTCAAACGGGGGAACCGTTCTCGTAACATCGCAACGAACGCTTCACCATCCAAATGCCGGATATCGTCCAACGGATAATAGACGATCGGATAGTGGCTATAGTGTTCGCGCTCACCTCCGGGGGTAAGATTGGCGTAACCCGTCTCGATGACGACGATCGTCCCGTGTTCTCCTAACTCGTCAAAAAGTTTTTGATGTCCGACGTGCATCCCGTCAAACCCGCCGATAGCGATCGCATCAACCTTTGACATAGCCATAACAAATCTCCTGATTTCCCTCTTTTCCCGCAATGTGGGCAATCTCTTTGGCGATAAGTTTCCACCCTTTTAGAGTACACATATCCTCAAATCGGATCATCGCTTTACCCACCGCTTTGTCATCTTTGACGACACCGTTTTTATCCCGTTTCACTTCGCGCCCCACTTCGAACTGCGGTTTGAACAAAACGACGATGTAGCGTGAGGAGAGGCGGTCGATCGCATCGAGGATATGTTCCAGTGCGATAAACGCCACATCGCACGTCACAATCTCAAAAGGGGTACTTGACTCAAACGTCCGGATATCGGTGTTTTCACGTACCGTTACACGCTCATCGTTTCGCAATGAGCCGTGAAGCTGATCGCTCCCCACATCGACACAGGTGACGCTTTTCACTCCGTTTTCGAGAAGAATCTGAGTAAACCCCCCCGTAGAAGAGCCGATATCAAGCGCACTGAGTCCGCTCAAATCCCACTCGGTATGGGGGAGGAACCCTTTGAGCTTGATCGCGGCACGGCTGACGTAAATCTGCGTATCGGCAACCTCGACAACCATCCCCTCGACAACGTCAAACGACACTTTATCGATGATTTTACCTTCCACGCTTACCGCGTGCTCTTTGATCAACGTCTGCGCTTTGGTACGGCTCTCTACAAATCCATTTTCTACTAAATAACTATCTAATCGCATCACTCTCCCTGTAAATATCGCTCATAAAATGTCTCCGCATCGAGCGGCTTGTCAAAATAAAACCCTTGAAACAAATCGCACCCGCTCTCACGTAAAATTGCGATCTGCTCAGCATTCTCAACCCCCTCTGCCACAACCGACAACCCCAAAGTGTGTGCCATCGCAATCACAGCACTCGAAATAACTCGATCATTCGGATCGGTCACGATATCGTTGATCAATAACCGATCGATTTTAAGTTCGTCCACTCTAAACCGTTTCAGATACCCTAATGATGAATATCCGGTTCCGAAATCATCGATTGAGAGTTTTACCCCCGATTTTTTCAGCCTCTCCAACATCCCCACGGCACTGTGGGCATGATGCATCAAAAACGTTTCGGTCAATTCGATCACAATCAGCGGAGCAAGGTCGATATGAATCCCCAATATCCGAAGAATGGAGTTGATATCGTCATCGTTGAGCTGACGCCCCGAGAGGTTCACCGAAATGGAGATCTCTACCGAAGAATTTTTCCGCCAAATACGGAGCTGCTCCAATGCCCTCTCCAAAACATACTCTCCAAGTTCGGAGATCAAAGAGGTTTGTTCGGCATAAGGGATAAAATCATTAGGCATCACCATACCGCGCGTCGGATGGTTCCATCGAATCAACGCTTCGGCACCTCGGAGTTTTCCGGTGAGTGCATCGATTTTCGGCTGATAATAGAGTTCGAATTCACGGTGTTTTAACGCCTGATAGAGTTCCGTCTCCAATTTCAGCGATGTTTTCGCCTGCTGGGTCATCTGTACCCGATGAAATGCAATACGCCGTTTCGGATCCTCTTTTGAGCGAAGCATCGCTTCGTACGCATTGCTCATGAGAGAGTCCCTCTCGCGTGAATCCTGCGGATAGAGGGCGATGCCGATGTTACCTTGGAGGAGCTGCTCTTTGGAATGGATCACAAAAGGCTCATAAAATACACTGAGAAATTTTTCAGCTACAATCTGAGCTTCACCGACATTTTGCATATCCTCTAGCCACAATACGAATTCATTTTCCCCGATTCGAGCCAAAAGATCGTGAGACCGGACACGCGAGTTCAAACGTTCCGCAACGTCGATCAGCATCTGGTTACCGAGTGCTTCGCCATATGTCTCATTGAGCTGATCCAACTGTAAATAAAGGAGCGCCCCCATCGTCTGGGATCTTCGTGAACGTTTGATAAACTGATCGATCCCATCGAAAAGCTTGGTCTTATTCGCCAAACCGGTTAACGAATCATGAAACGCCATATGGGACAATTTTTCTTCGAGTTTTTGCAAACGGTAGACAATTTCAGATTCATTGTTTTCGGTTGCGATCAAATTGAGAATCTTATTTTGTAGCGTCAATATCTCCATATACTTCGATGCGGCAAAGGTGTCAATAGTGCCAACCGAATGCTCGGTTAGCTCATCCATCCGTAACTGATCTTCATGACCCATATTTATTTCACCTAATTTTCAAACGTACCCAAAATTTATCTATTAAAAATGGAATATTATATCCATTTACCCCACAATAAGAGTTGAGAAACGGCTCGATTTCCGCTACCATTGCACAAATATTTTAGGGATTTTTATGAATAAGAGCCATGTTGTCATCATCGGAGGGGGGTACGGCGGTATCCGTGCTATGGAGCATCTCGCCCATAATAGCCATATTGCGATCACTCTGATTGACCAAAATCCCTACCATTACATGCAAGCTGAAGTATACGATTTCATCGCCAACAAAGTCGATATGTCCTCCGTCATGATCGATCTCCCCTCCCTATGCAAAAGTTTCGGTTTGGTCGAATTTATCTGCGAAGAGGTGATTGGGATCGATCCTTCTGCCGGAGCGGTTAGCACAGCAACCCAAACCATCCCGTATAATCACCTCATCATTGCCACCGGAAGCCGTACCTATTTTCCCCATTTCATCACAGGACTGCGCGAACATACTCACGGGGTCAAAAGTATCCCCAGCGCACTCGATTTCAAACAGCAGTTTGAACGTTCCCTCCTCAACCGTATCGAAGCGCAGAAACTCGGATGCGACATAGAACCTTTCAATATCGTTATCGGCGGAGCCGGACTTTCGGGGGTAGAGATAGCGGCTGAGATGGCAGCGTACGCCAACCGTTTTTACCAAAACGGTAACTTCGGATGTCGCGGTGTCGATGTCTACCTCATCGATGCTTATGAGAGCATCCTTTTCGGAATGGATCCGTTTTTGATTGAAAGCGCCTATGAGAGACTGGTTAAACTCGGGGTTCATGTCTGGCATAACAACCGCATCAGCGAAGTCAAAGCCAATGAAATTATCCTTGATAATGGGAAAACACTCAGTTTTGAGTTCATGATTTTTACCGGAGGGGTATGCGCATCAACCATTACCCAACATCTCGGGTTTGAGACGAACCCCAAAGGGCACGTGATGGTCGATCGCTACCTCAATATCCCGAATCATCCGAATATCTACGCCATCGGCGACATCACCAACGCCCTCGATGATAACGGCAAATTTATCCCGCCGACGGCACAACTCGCGGAACGGGGAGGCGAACTCGTGGCTAAAAATATCCTCCGCACCCTCACAGGTAAAACAAAACTGCCGTTTCGATACAAAAATCAGGGGGTGATGATCGCACTGGGGGGAGAATACGGTGCAGGATTGCTCCCCGGAGGGATCAAGGTCAAAGGGTACCTCGCCTACCTAATCAAAAAGGCTATATTTTGGCTTTACAGCAGCCCCCTCAGACACCGCAGCACTATCGGCAAGCGGCGCTGAATCATCCTCATCGCACATTGCTCTAAATTCGCCTTCAGTGAGTAGCGGCACGCCGAGTTCGACCGCTTTGTCGTATTTACTCCCCGCGTCTTCCCCGTATACGACATAATCGGTCTTTTTGGAGACGGATGAGGCCACTTTTGCCCCCAACGATTCGAGGATTGCCTTGATGCTATCGCGTGGCACCGACATCGACCCGGTGATGACGACGCTTTTGCCTTTGAACGGGTTCTCAGAGGCTTCCACTTTGACCGGAGCAACAGGTTCTAAGATGGTGCGGAGTTTTTCGATTTTATCCTGATTGACACGGACAAATTCGAGAATCGATTCGACCATCTCCCCCCCGAATCCCTCTAATGCCAAAATCTCCTCACGACTTGCCATATCGAACGACGTACCAAATGCACCGCAGAGTGTTTTGGAAGCTACTTCGCCGATATGCTCAATCCCCAGCGCGTTGATAAAACGCCAGCAATCACACCCTTTGGTCGCCGTTATCGCATCGAGGAGATTACGACTCTTTTTCTCTTTGAATCCCTCCAATGATAACAACTGATCCATCGTGAGGCTGAAGAGATCGCTCACCTCATGCACCATTCCCGCACTGTGAAGCGCTTCGACGATCTTGTCCCCCAAACCGTCAATATTGAGACACTGTTTGGAGGCAAAATAGATGATCGAGTTGACGACCCGCGCTTCACATCCCATGTTTTGGCATTTGATCAACGCCCCCTCATCAAGAAGTTCGCTGTCACATACGGGACAACGGGTTGGACGAGGGATGATTTGCTCGGTTCCGGTACGCTCACTCGCGATCACCTTGACGATTTTAGGGATAACGTCACCGCTTCGCAGTATGATCACCTTATCCCCGATACGGATATCTTTGCGCTCTATCTCATCAAAATTATGGAGTGTCGAGCGCTCGACCGTAACCCCCTCGATATCAACGGGTTCGACGATAGCGACGGGGGTGACGACACCGCTCCGCCCCACCTGCATAATCACTTCGCGCAATGTCGTGAGTTTCTCGATAGCGGGGAATTTGTACGCCGCCGCCCAGCGGGGATTTTTGACCGTGTAGCCCAGTTCATCCTGCACCGCGATAGAGTCGACCTTGATCACCATCCCGTCCAACAGCATCGCAAAATTATCCCGCTCAATGCGCATCTCATGATAAAACGTCTCGATCTCCTCCGCACTTTGACACAAGTGGGTCATATGAGGGTTTCGAAATCCCAAAGCGTAGACCCACTCCATCCGCTCAGAGAGGTTCTTGATCTCCAGCGTATTGGCTCCGATCCCATAGGGCATAAACACCAGACGGCGCGATGCGGTGATGCGGGTATCGAGTTGACGGAGGCTCCCCGCCGCCGCGTTGCGCGGGTTAGCAAAAAGTGATTCACCAGCCCTGAGCCGCTCTTCATTGATCTTTTCAAAATCCTCTTTGAAAATAACCACCTCGCCCCGTATCTCGATCCGCCCCGCATAATCGATAGTGAGAGGAATCGATTGGATCGTTTTGGCGTTTTGGGTGACATCCTCACCTTCGACACCGTCCCCACGGGTGATCGCCTGCACCAATGCGCCATTATCGTAGATCAGGTTCAAACTCGCCCCGTCAAATTTGGGTTCGCAGTAAAAGCGGACATCACCGTAGACTTTGGTGATCCGGTTAACCCACGTCTCCAACTCATCACGGTTGAAAAGATCTTCCAAGCTCCACATACGGCTCAGATGGTGCGCTTTGTCAAATTTATCCTGCGGTACGTCCCCTACCCGCTGTGTCGGAGAATCGGCAAGAATATGGTCGGGATTTTGTGCTTCGTAGGCTACGACTTTGTGATAGAGAATGTCGTATTCCTCGTCCGTTGTGATCGGATCATCGAGAACATAGTAGTGGTAAGCATATTTTTTGAGTTGTTCTACGGCGTTTTGGTATTCGGTGTGGGTCATTATTGGATACTTTTAGATTTAAAATTTTGTTCAGCAAATCATATTATTCTTTTGGTAAAACATCCATCAAACGGTCAATCTGATGCCATAGCATTTCCAAATCTTTGAGGAACAGTTGAGCTTCATTGATCTGAAACTGGTTAAGCTCTTTGGCAATTGTATCGCGGATCTCTCCCGCACTCTCACTGCCTCTATCAATCGCCATTTGGGTCAAAACATAAGCGATTAACGCATCTTTGGAGATTATCTCCCCGATGGCAAACATCAACCCTAAATTGCTGAGCGCCCCCGGTTCGTTCTGTTTTGCCGCTTTAACGTACCATTCGATCGCAACACGAGGATTTTTTTTCGTTTCATAGAGTTCTCCGAGCCACGTTTGTGCCGGAGCGTACCCCTGATCTGCCGATTTTTTATACCAGACCAATGCTTGATTATTATCGCGTTCTACGCCGTACCCTTCGGAGTACATCAACCCGATGGCTGCCTGAGCGGGAGCATAATCTTGGTCGGCAGATCGGTGATACCACTTTAGCGCCTCACGATAATCTTGGTTCACCCCTCGCCCAAAATCGTACATGACCGCTAGATTATACTGTGCGTCCGGATCCCCTTGTTCAGCCGCTTTTAGATACCAATGAGCCGCTTCGACATAGTCTCGGTCAACGCCCAACCCTTTTTCATAGAGCCATCCCAAAGCGTTTTGGGCATCCATCTCCCCTTGCAATGCCGCTTTTTGATACCAATAGAGTGCTTTTTCAATATCTTTTGGAAGCCCACGACCATACTCATACACCTCGCCTAAACGGCTCTGAGCTTTGACATTCCCTTTCTCTGCCGCCTTGAAATACCAGTGTGCTGCTTTTCTGTCATCTTGGTTGACGTAGGAGCCCAAAGCGTACATTTGTCCCAATTTGTATTGGGTTTCAGCATCACCTTCTTCGGCAAGTTTGACCATTTTATTAAAATTGTATGAATTGAGTAAGGGACGGATCAAACCCGAAAACATAGAAAGCCTCGTATGTGTGGATACATTAGTCACATTGTAGCGTGAAAATTCTGAGTTACAAGATGCATTTTTCGCTCTCAATCTCTTGAATGGGAGTATCTATACTATTTGACAATGAAAAAATTCATGCTTTTTTAGGTTTGAAATTTTGTTGATTAATCAAAGAGGTGATGACAATACTCTCTTCTTGAATCATGTACACGATAACGTAACCTCGAAAAATCAAATCACGTACCTGTTCATCATCGTAATAGATCGATTTTCGGCATCGATACGGCATGTCGACCAATGATTTACATTGCGTTATCAACGCTTGTCTAAATTCTCGCGCGGCACTTGGTTTATCTTCAGCTATTATTCTGATCTGCTCGATCAAAGCAGCCATAAATTCAGGATCAAATTCAATCTTCATAACGCGCTAACGCTTCGTCTAACATTTTTTCTGCATCATCGAGTGAGTACGTTTTTACTTTTCCGCTTCGCAATGCTTCGACTTGACGCGCTACCATTCGTTTATCGGCTTCAAACTGTCTTTGCTGAATCTCTTGTTCGATCAGGTTTTCAAGTTCATCGTTGCGTAGTAAAACAAAATCGAGTTTATTGTTTTTGAGGACACCGATTTTTTCTACTTCGTGATTAGCAAGTTTGGAGAGAACCGCTCCGAAGTTTTTGGCGACATCGGTCGAACTCATCAATTCGTTGGGTTTGTAGGCGACCATCGTAATCTCCCGTGTAATCTTACGGAATATTATACAGGATTTTAAAAAAATTTTATAAACCGTTTGCAATCGCTTCTTTGATGATTGGAGCAACCGTTTCTGGATTAATGCCACGTTCTTGACAGTATGGTGTTTGTAACCAAATTGAGAGTTGTTTTTGCCCTTTACTAGCATTGCATCCGCAACAGCATAAAGCGATATTTTCTCTGGTTATGATTTTGGCGTCATTGATGATATGTTCCCAACTGGCAGCTGTTTTTTTAGACACTTTTGCAGGTGTAAATTCCACACCGCAATAAACACATTTTTTATCTCGTTCTCTTACCTCTTTTTCGAGCCAAGCGGGGATATTCCAATTATTTGCCATTTACAGCCTCACCAGTTTCGCCCCAAATCCCCCCATATGGGCAGGTGCATCAGCGAAACTTTTGACACTCGGATGGGCTTTGAGAAACTCTTTGACGGCGTAGGAGAGTTTCCCCGTCCCGATCCCGTGATAGATCAACACCTCATCAAACCCTTGAAGCAGCGCATCGGAGAGAAATTTATCCATCCGTTCGCACGCCTCCTCGCCCCGCATTCCGTGAAGGTCGAGTTTGAGACCGCTCTTTTGCTCCACCTGTGACGTGACAGTGACTTTGGGCTTTTTGGGGATATTGCCGCTCGGCTTCAGGTCGGTAAGCTTGACCCGCAACCGCATCCCCTCCACCTCGATCATCGCATCTTTCGCCCCGACACTCACGACCGTTCCACGCTGGGTTCGGTATTTGACCGCCTGCCCTACTTCGTAGACCATCGGTTCGGGTTCAGCGATTTTCGGAACTTCGACTTTCGGCAGTTTCGCCTGCGCCTTGTTAAGTTGTCGGTGGATTGCCGCCATATCATGCCCCCGCGCCGCCTCTTTGGCTTCGCGGATCGCAATGTCGTATTCGGCTCTGAGGCGGTTTTTCTCACGATCAAGTTCGGCTCGCAAGGTTTCGCGCGCCTCTTTGAGATCACGTTCCTGTGCGGCTAATGATTCGAGTTTCTCATCCGCCGCTTTATTTTTGCGCTTCAATTCACGCTCCAGCTCACTTCCCCGTTCAATGAGGACGCTAAGGCGCTCGTGATTTTCACCATAAAGCGATTTGGCGCGGGTGATGATAGCGGGATTGATCCCATAGCGTGACGCCGTCTCAAACGCATAGCTCTTCCCGATCACCCCTTGCAAAAACTCATAGGTCGGCAAACGGCGCTCTTCGTCGTACAGTGCCGCCATCAGCTCCACATCGTCGCGATCCGCCATCAATGCGGCGAGCCGTTTGTGGTGGGTCGTAACAATGATCTTTTGACCCCGTTTGATCAGTTCATCGAGAACGATGGCAAAAAGTGCCGCCGCCTCGTCACTGTCGGTTCCCAGCTCGATCTCATCGACCCCGACAAGGGCGCTTTTGTGCTCAAACAGATGGCTAAACTGCACCATCCGCCCCGCAAAGGTGGAGATGTCGTTACTGACGCTTTGGGGATCGTCGATCACCGCCTCGATCCGTTTAAAACTCCCGATCCGTGATTTGTGGGGGTTGATCTTCATCGGAATGAGATATTTCGCCATCAATGCCGCCGAAAGAAGCGATTTGAGGAGCATCGTTTTACCCCCCGCGTTGACCCCCGTAATCATCAGGAGATTGGAGCGGAAATCGACGCTGATCGGTTTGGGTTTGTGGATGGCGGGGTGGGAAAACTCTTCGAGAATCACATCGTCGTTGTTTTGGGGTTTGAGGATCGCGAAATCGCGTGCACGTGCGAACAATACCCGTGCCTGATAATGATCATAGCGGTCGAACTCGCGGTCGATAAATCCGATAAACGGGACGAGGTTGGAGAGTTTCGCGCTAAAACGTTTGGCGTATTCATAGAGCTTGGTTTCACGTTCCTGCATCACGTAGCGGAGCTGCTCTTTGGAGCGAAGTACCGCATCGGGGGCGACGTAGAAAAATCCCGCCCCCGTCCGTCCGACGACGGAACCTTTGAGGACATGGTTGAACCCGCCGCGCACCAAGAGACACTCTTCGTCGTTGATGTAGTGAATCTGGGTATCGACGAGGTAAGGAGTGAGTTTTTGGGTATGAAAAAGGCGCTTGATCGCGTCGTTGATCTCATGCTTGATCGCTTTTATCCGCTGTGCGATTTTATGAAGTTCCTCATCGCGCGACTCGATGAAATTCCCCTCATGATCGAAATACTCTTCGATCTCGCTGAACGGTTCGGGGATTTGAATCGTCCCCATCCACTCGCCGATAATGCCGGGATACTCATGATTGCGCATCAGTCTGAAATAGCGAACCACTTTGAGGAGTTCGTGAATCTCTTCAAAGCGCAATACCCCCTGCTTTTTGAGGTGGTTGATGATGGCCTCAAACCCTACGCTTTTGGGCGGTGCTTTAAACTCCAACGCATCGAGAGCCTCGATGTAGCGGTAGTGCCGTTCCTGATCCCCCTGCATCGCGATGTTTTGTTCACGGGCAAAAAAGTGCTCTAACGAAGCGATATGAGGGAGAAGATCGAGCTTGCCGAAAAGCTCGGCGAGGTTAGCGGAGAGTCGGCTCATTCGCACTCACGGGCATTGATGATTTGCTGATAATACTTTGTCCCTTTGAGCCCGACAAAGCTCTGAGTTCCGACACTGTAATCGAACGTAGAGGCGTTAACATCGATCCCTCGACAACTCAGCGTTTCACCGCTACGGTATCGCTGCTCGACACCCATCACCTTTTCACGATCACGATCCGCCGCGATATTGTAGGCAATTGCACCGCCGATGATGAGTGTCACGACAAGAGAGATGATCCCCTTTTTCTTCCCATCCAATTCGGTAAAATAGTGCATCCACGCAAACAGGAGTACGACTATTCCGAACCAGAGTAGATAGCCCATGACTTATTTCGTCCCTCTGAGCTGATAGGTCAAATCCCCTGCTCCGAATCCGACGATCAGATCACGATCATACGTTTTGACCACGGCATCGCCGCAGAGCGTTTCGATCGTATCTCCCACACGGTGAAGTTTGTCGCACATCGCTAAGTTATAGCGTCCGAAACGCCCCTCGAAATCAATCTCACGAGGCTCTTCGCTCGCCGCCCATACAGGGAGGATAACGAGTTCGTCACACCCCTCGAAACACGCCACAAACGCATCGAGATTATCGATGGTACGGGAGTATTTGTGCGGCTGCCAGATGGCGATGATACGATCGAATCCTTTGAGCTTGGCATAGGTGGTGAGCGACTCCATCGTCGCTTTAATCTCGGTCGGATGGTGAGCATAATCGTCGATGATGACGCGATCCGAGCCTTTGAAAATCACATCGAACCGTTTTTTGATCCCTTTGAAATGGAGCAGATTCGCACGGATCGCGGCCACGCTCATCGTCTGCGCCGCCGCCAAAATCGCTAAGCTCGCATCCATCGCGATGTGTTCGCCGAATCCCCACACTTCGAACTCACCCATATTTTTGAGGGTAAACCGGGTGTAGGGCTCATCATCGAGGAGGATGTAGTTGATGTTCGTGATGTCTTTACTCGGATAGAGGCGGATCGCATCACACTCCAGTGTCGCCATAAACGGATCTTCGGCGTTGATCACCCGTACCGGTGCCATCTCGACGAAACGGCGATAAGCGTTGTGAAACTCATCGATGTTATAGTGGTAATACTCCATGTGTTCCGGCTCGGCGTTGGTGACGATCGAGCAGTAGGGATTGGAGTTTAAAAAGCTCCCATCTGATTCATCCGCTTCAAAAAGCATCACGTCGGTACTCCCATCATATCGGACGTTGGAGCCAAAATCTTTGGACTCCGCACCGATGATCGCGCTTCCGCTCATGATGGAGGCTAGAATCGCCGTCGTCGTACTCTTGCCGTGGGCGCCGCAGACGGCATAAACTTTCTTCTCTTTGAGAATACGGAGCAGCGCATCACGTCGGTGGAGCACCTCAATCCCTCTGCGCTTCGCTTCAATCACTTCAACGTTGGTATCGCGGATAATCGCCGAGTGGATCACAAGATCGCACCCCTCAGGGATATTCGACGCATCGTGTCCGATAGAGACTTTGATCCCCCGATCGATAAGGCGCTGAGTAATATGGGTCGCTTTCATATCCGATCCGCTCACCTCATGACCGCTAAAACGGGTATATTTTGCCAATCCGGAAATACCGATTCCGCCGATCCCGATAAAGTGAATTTTCATTGTGCGATCTCCTTTTTGAAAAAACTGATATAAAATTTTCCGCCGTTCTGCGTCGCTTGCATATCGACGTACTCATCGATAAAATCATCAAACGGTATTTGTGCATCACATGCCGCACGGTGAACACTCATCGCCGCACTAAACGCTTCATCGTTGCTGATCCCGCCGAGTACTTCGAACAGTGCACTGGCATCGTGTGCGCTTCCCGCACTGTAATGCTCGATCGCGTATTCGTACAATGCGCGAAGAGTTGCGAAATCCTGCACCTCGTTCATATCGAGACGCTCCATATTTTCCAGCGCATTCGTCATTCTCTCCAACGCCAAATCGAGAATATTAGCGTAAAACGCCATGAGGGTATCTTCGTCAAAATGTTCATGCGCCTGCGCTTCGAGAACGTACAATGAAGCGATATCCCCCTCGCTTTGCGCCTGATAGATCTTCTCTTTGAGTGCTTCGGTCATGATAATGCCTCCTTCAGGCGGTTGAGTGCTTGGATAGTACGCACGGTCTCTTCGACGAGAGCGATGCGGATATAGCCGACACCCGGGTTTTCCCCTGCGGCATCGGTACGAGCTAAAAATTCCCCCGGTAACACTTTGACGTTATAGTCACGATAAAGACGCTGTGTAAATTCGAGCGCATCTCCTACTTTGAGCCAAACATAAAACGTCGCATCGGAAGTATTAATTCCTAAAATCTCCTGCGCCGCTTTGAAATTTTCCGCATATACCGCGCGCGCTTGGGCTACATGATACTCATCCGCCCACGCCATCGCCGCCGCCGCTTGAAGCGGAAGAGGTGAAGCGCATCCGACGTAGGTACGATATTGCGCATATCCTTTGAGTATCTCCGCGTCTCCCGCGATAAATCCGCTCCGTAACCCCGGTGCGGAAGAGCGCTTGGAGATCGAGTTGATCACGAGGACGTTTTTGAACGACGTATTCCCCACATACACCGACGCTTCGAGGAGTGAGGGGACTTTTTGGTCAGTATAAATCTCGCTGTAACACTCGTCATTAATAAGGCAAAAATCGTGTTTAAGTGCCAATTTGACCCATTCGCCCAACTCTTCGAGGCTCAAAACCGATGCGGTGGGGTTGTTCGGGAAGTTCAAAATAACCAGATCGCATTCGGCGAGTTCCGCTTCGTTGATGCGAGGTTTGAAGCTGTTTTGCTCGGTCAAGTTGAGATGGATCACCCGAGCACGCGACGCAATCGCCGCACCCTCGTAAATTTGATAGAACGGATTGGTGTACGCCATCACGGGGCTTTGTTTGTCAAAGAGATAGTATTGCGGGAAGTTAAAGAGTACTTCGCGTGTCCCGAACGAACTTACCAATTCATTGGCTTTGAGCTTCACTCCGAAACGGCTTTCCACAAACCCTCTCATCGAATCATTCAGATAACTCTCTCCCGCCGTTTTCGGATAACGGCGCAACTCTTCGGAGTGTTTGGCAAGCGATTTTTGGATAAATGCGGGAGTCTCGAACTGCGGCTCACCGATGGTAAGGGCAATCGGAGAATACGCAGGATTTGGGGTAATATCCGCCAAAAGAGCGATCAGTTTTTCAAATGGGTACGGTTCAAAATGCAAAGGACGGTCTTTGTAATGGAATTTAAGTAGGTATATTATAGCGCTTTGATACTGTAATTTAGTATTTCACAATCTCTTTTTTCGCTGGAGGCATTCGATCTTCCGTTCCATCCACCATTCTCTCAAATGCTTTTAGATCATGTTTGCTCACTACCATATAGCGTCCCAACGCCATCGGATTATCTGCTGAAGAAGCATGTTTACGATCGATTGTAAATGCCGCCCCGTATCCCGCCTTCTTCGCATCGACAAGGAGCGCATCATCGTAAATACCGAATACCCATGCGAGGTATTTGATCTCATGCCCCATTCTTTCTTCGAGTTTTTTCTTCGATCCGTTCAGCTGTTTATCGACCGATTTAGCATACTCCTCAGCCGAGAGCATTTTCTTCTCTTTTTTGAAATTCGGGTGCCAATAGGTGTGGGACTCGACACGGAAAAATTTCGTACTTTCCAATTCACGGAGCTGTTCCCATGTCATCGCATATTTGGCATTGGAAATCGCACTCGGATAGATGAAAAGGGTCACAGGAATTTTGTATTTTTTAACAATTGGAGCCATATCGCTGTAAACGCTTTTATGCCCGTCATCGACGGTAATAACGACCGATTTAGCGGGGATCGATTTGATTTTCCCCTGTAGATATTGAGCCGCCGTATCGAGCGGGATCACGGTGTAACCGTGCGTTTTCAGCCACCCTATTTGCTCTTCAAATGAGGAGGTTTTGATACTCATCGAATCAAGCTCACCATTGCTAAAACGGTGATAACATAAAACGGGGACTTTTTTATCGATTGCCGCCCCCCATGCCAAACTTATCCATACTCCCAAAATCGCGAAAAAACGGACCATCCATACCACCCTAAAAAAATTGGGCGGATTATAACGCATATAATCTCCTTAATGATTAACATTATTAACATAGAGAGCTTGACTTTACACTCCTCTTTAAACTAGAATTCGCTTAATTAGTTGCATAGTCAACTATTCAGGAGAAACTATGAACCGATGCGAATGCCCCGTAGACGAATCATTGGGATGTTTGACGAACCATGCGGCACACACCGCTCGCACTTTTCTAACCCGTCAGCTCGCTCTGAATGGAATCGATATGACGATCGAACAATTCAAAGTGATGGTCGTGTTATGGAAAGAGAAACGTTCAACCCAACAAAACATCGCCGATTTCGTCGGCAAAGATAAAACGTCGATTACCCGCTTGATCGCAGGGTTGGAAAAGCGCTCGTTAATCGAGCGTGTCACCGATGAAACGGATAAACGGTGCAATCTTGTCACCCTCACCCCTCAGGGATCGGCATTGGAAAAACCAACCATGGAGGTTTTAAACAAAGCCAACGACGCTTTGCATCAGAGTATCAACCCCGAAGAACTCGCCATAACGTTGCGGGTCCTCAAACACATGTGCCTTAATCTCCATAACACTTCAACAAAGGAATCTGAATGAACTCCCTAAGCACTATAGCCCTATCTACTGTTCTCATCCTAGCAATCAGCGGATGCGAACGGCCAAAAGCCGCAGGAATGGAAAAACCGCCCGAAGGTCCGGTACCGGTCACTGTTACTCACGTAAAAACGGGGGATTTTCCAGCTGTTCTAGAAGCGACCGGACAAACACAAGCCTATAATACGGTTCAGATTTACGCCCGTGTCAACGGATACCTGTCCAAACGTCACTATAGCGAAGGCTCTTTTGTGACCAAAGGTTCTACCCTCTTTACCATCGATCCGAGCGATTTGAAAAACTCTCTAGCAACCGCACAAGCGGCTTATGATTTGGCATCGGCAAACTACACCAATGCCAAAGCCTCCCTAAACCGTGTCAAACCGCTAGCACAGGCCAATGCCGCAAGTCAGCAAGAACTTGACAGTGCAACCGCCGCTGAGCGAAACAGCGCGGCTGCACTCGCCGGAGCGAAAGCGACGTTGGAGCAAGCCAAACTCAACCTCAGCTATACCACGATCAAAGCACCCATGAGCGGATACGTCGATCAGAGCAAAGTTGATGTCGGAACCTATATCGTTGCCGGAGCTAACGGACTTCTCACAACGATGTACCAAAACGATCCGATTTACGTCAACTTCACCTTTAGCGAAAACGAGCGTATAGCACGTCAAAACGCTATCGCATCGGGAAAACTTGTGACACCGAAAGATGGAAAATACGACATTGAACTCATCCTTGCCGACGGTTCAACCCTAAGCCGTAAAGGAAGCATCGATTTTATCGCCCCGTTTGTCGACTCTACGACCGGAAACATCACCTACCGTGCCGTTTTGAATAACAGTGATCACAAACTCCTGCCGGGGCAATTCGTCAAAGTACGGGTTAAAGGGATGGAGTGGAAAAACACCCACTATCTCCCACAAAAAACGGTATTGAGCGGAGACAAAGGGAGATTCGTCTATGTTGTCGAAGCCAACAATACCGTTTCTCCACGTCCTGTTACCGTCGGTGCATGGGTGGGTGAAAACATCGTGATCGAAAGCGGACTCACCGGCGATGAAAAAATCGCCGCCGATGCATTGCCTAAACTCAAACCGGGTGCTTCCGTTACCCTGAACGGACAATAATCATGTTCAGTAAATATTTCATCAACCGTCCCGTCCTCTCGATCGTAATCGGTATCATCATCATGCTGCTGGGATTCGCGGCAATCAAAACGCTCCCGATTTCGCAGCTCCCGAACCTCACTCCGCCGACCGTTGTGGTCACAGCCAAATACCCCGGAGCGGATGCCGAAACAATCGCCAATAACATCCTCACCCCGCTCGAATCGCAAATCGCAGGTGCTGACGGGCTCATGTACATGTCCTCCAAAGCAGCCGCTTTGCCCGGATCTGCGAGCATCACGTGTACGTTTAATATCGGTGTCAATCAGGACATGGCGGCGGTCGATATTCAAAACCGTATCAACTCGGTTCTTTCCCAACTGCCGCAAACCACTCGTGATTTAGGAGTTACGGTCGAGAAAAAAACCTCAGATATCCTCCTCATCGTAGCGATTACCTCTCCCGATGGGAGCTACGATGCAACCCAAATCAGCAACTATATCTCCTCCAATCTCCTCGATGAGATCAAAAAGATCCCCGGAGCGGGACGAAGCCAAATCTTCGGTCAACGCGATTACGCAATGCGAATATGGCTCAATCCTAACAAAATGGCATCACTTGGCGTCAGCTCATCTGAGATTGCGGCCGCTATCAAAGATCAAAATATCCAAGTCTCTCCGGGACGCTTAGGTCAAGCACCGACCAACGATGCACAAATGTGGACGATGCAGCTCACCTCCAAAGGGCGTTTTTCAACGGCTGAGGAGTTCCAAAACATCATAATCCGTTCCAAAAACGACGGTTCGATGATCCGGCTGCGCGATGTTGCCCGGGTAGAGTTGGGAAGCTCGAACTATGAATTCTTTGGTCGGGTCAACGGTAAACCGGCGGCCATGATCGGGATTTTTGCCGACACCAACGCCAATGCACTCGATACCTCTGCCGCAGTCGAAGCCAAAATGGAGAAACTGGCCAAAAAATTTCCAAAAGGGATTCAATACAACATCCCCTACAACACTACCGATTTTGTCAAAATCTCGATCGATGAAGTCGTTAAGACTCTGATTGAAGCGATTATTCTGGTGAGTCTGGTCATCTTCCTCTTTTTACAAAGCACCCGTGCCGCGATGATCCCGATCCTCTCCATCCCTATCTCGCTGACGGGTGCCTTTATCGGGATGTATCTGCTCGGATATTCGATCAATACCCTCACCCTCTTCGGGCTCGTCCTCGCCATTGGTATCGTTGTCGATGATGCCATTGTTGTTGTCGAGAATATGGAGCGGATTTTACAAACCGAAAAGCTTCCTCCTCGTGAAGCGGCTATCAAAGCGATGATGCAGATCTCCGGCCCCGTCGTCGCCATCGTACTCGTTATGTGTGCCGTCTTTATCCCCGCCACGTTTATGGGGGGGATGACCGGACAGCTCTATAAACAGTTTGCCGCCACCATCGCCATCTCGGTCGTATTCTCCGGTTTCATGGCCCTTACCTTTGCCCCTGCCATCGGTGCGATGATTCTCAAACACCATGACAAAGAACCGGCCCGTTTTTTCCGTTGGTTCAATGCTAAATTTGCCAAAATGACCGATAACTACGTCCGCCGCTCCGGATTTATGATCCGTAAAGCGCTCATTTTTGGAATTATCTACCTCTCCACCTACGGTTTTATCGCTTTTTTCCATAAAACCCTCCCTACCGCCTTTTTGCCGATGGAGGATCAGGGGTATTTCATCACCAGCATTACCCTCCCCGAAGGGGCTACCGCCAACCGAACGTTGGAGGTGGTAAAAGAGGTAGAAGCCATCTTGGCCAAACAAGAGGGGGTTTATAAATATACGGCCATCACGGGGCTTAATATCCTCACATTCTCCCAAGAACCTAATTCTGCCGCCGTCTTTACCCGTCTCAAACCGTGGGATGAGCGAACCTCCAAAGAACTCAAAATCTTCGGTATCCTCGACTCTTTAAACCCGAAATACGGTGCCATCAAAGATGCAAAAGTATTTGCTATGCCTCCGCCGCCGATTCGGGGTATGGGGCCATCCGATATGTTCAGCGTCCGTCTGTTGCAACCGGGTGACAATAACGTCATCCGCCACGCCCAAACGACCAATGAATTTGTAGGGGCTCTGCGTAACGAAGCGGGGATCAAAAATCCGTTCACCACCATGAACGTCAATACTCCGACACTATCGGTCGAAGTGGATCGTGAAAAAGCTAAATCAATGGGACTCGCTATCAGCGACGTCTATCAGACCCTCCAATCGACTATCGGTACAATGTACGTCAACCAATTTGACAAAAACGGCAAAACCTACTGGGTTCAGATGCAATCGGACAGCCCGTATCGCTCTACCCCCGAAGACATCGGACGCGCATGGGTCCGTTCCAACACCGGAATGCTGGTCCCGCTATCGTCGGTCGTCACTGTCAAAATGTCGAGCGCACCTTCTTCGATTGAGCATTTTAACGGTGTTCTAAGTACGACGATTATGGGTTCCCCTGCACCGGGATACAGTTCGGGAGACATCATTAAAACGATCGAAAGTACCGCCGACACGTTGCTCCCTGCAAATGCTACCTATGATTGGGAAGGGCTGTACCTCCAAGAAAAAATGGTGGGGGGAAAAGCGTTTTTCATCCTCGGATTTGCCCTCATCATGGTCTATCTGATTCTTGCCGCCCTCTATGAGCGATGGACGTTGCCGATTTCGATCATGCTAGCGGTTCCGTATGGAATTATGGGGGCTTATGCGGTCGTGTGGGTCATCCCATGGCTCAACAACAACGTTTTCTTCCAGATCGGATTGCTCACCCTTATCGCCCTCTCGGCGAAAAACGCCATTTTGGTCGTCGAGTTCGCCGAAGAGCAGCGGCTTATGGGTAAAAGTATCTATGACGCAACGATGGAAGCGGCACGTCTGCGTTACCGCCCGATGATGATGACCTCTTTTGCTTTCCTCGCGGGAATGTTGCCGCTCATCTTCAGCTCCGGTGCCGGAGCGGCGGGACGGTTCTCAATCGGGGTCGCCATGTTTGGAGGGATGCTTGCCGCGACGTTCATCGAACGTTACTTCATCCCTTATCTCTACTATTGGGTCGCAACGACCCAAGAAAAATTTGCCGGATCACACAAAGGGGAATCTCATGAATAAACCCATTATTACAAGCTCCCTTCTTGCACTATTCCTCCTAGGGGGATGTGCGATCGGACCCGATTACGTAAAACCCTCATCAGCTGTACCGGAAAATTTCCGACATACGGATACCAATGCCTCGGCACAATACGCTATCGATGAACAATGGTGGAAAAACTTCAACGATCCGAAACTCACCGAGAGTATTGAAAAAGCACTCAGACATAACCACGATCTTTTAAGCGCCCAAGCGTCGGTTGATGCCTTATTGGGAAAATTCGATCAGGCGAAATCGTATCTCTACCCCCAAATCAACACTTCGGCTTCTTTAAACCGTAAAAGTGTCGATAACGCTTCAAGCGGGGGGCGCCAGCTTAATGAGGGGATCACCTCCACCTATGCAGGTTCGCTCAGTTTAACCAGCTACGAAATCGACCTCTTCGGAAAAGTACGCCGTGCTAACGAATCGGCGCGCGCGTATCTTCTCTCCAGCGAATATGCCCGCCAAACCCTTAAACTCTCGATTGCTTCCAATGTCGCCGCCAGTTATCTCAAACTTTCTTCAATACAGAGTCAAATCGCTTTAGCCCAAGAGAATCTCAAAGCCTCCGGTGAAATCGAACAACTCAGCGCTTTGAAATATCAGCATGGCGTTATTAATGAAAGCGTATATCTTCAATCACGTTCAGAACTTGAGAGTGCCAAAGCAACTTTATCGCAACTGCAATCGCTCAAAATAAGCGAAGAAGCAACCTTTAACCTCCTTTTGGGACAAAACCCACAATCGGTTGCCACTTCACCGATCGATTCGATTCAATCACCGGATATCCCATCGTTGTTGCCATCATCGATTCTACTCCATAGACCTGATATTGCCGCCGCCGAACAAAACCTTATCGCATCAAACGCCGCGATCGGTGTTGCCCGTGCCGCCTATTACCCAAGTATAAAACTAACAGGTATGTTAGGGGTTCAGAGTTTGGAGCTCACCGATTTTCTCTCCAATCCCGCAAAAATTTGGGAACTTTCCCCTTCGGTAACCCTCCCTATCTTTACCGCCGGAAGAATCGCGGGAGAGATCAAAAGTGCCGAAGCGGATCATAACAAAACGTTAGCCGCCTATCAAAAAACCATTATAAGCGCATTCAACGATGTTGATAACGCTATCGGACAGGAGAGAGTCTCCAAAGATCAATTCACGTATCAAAACGAACGGTTTAAAGCGATCGATAAAGCCTATCAGCAAGCAAAACTACGTTATCAAATCGGTGTTATCAACTATTCCGATCTCCTCTTGGTACAACAGCAGTGGCTCGCTGCCGGACAAAGTTTGCAGATTAGCAAACAAAACCGATTGATCACTACGGTCAATCTCTATAAATCTTTAGGGGGGGGCTGGAGAGAACAATCATCACTTCCCGACCTAAATCTCCTCCCATCAGGACGCTAAACCTGAATTTCATCCTCCAAAATCGGGGGATAAATTTCCTCTTTAAATGCCTTTTTTCGGATAACCATCAGTAAACTAAACGTGAAATTTGAAAAAATTTGAAAAAATTATTTGAATATGTCACTCTTCTACCCTTATTTTTTAGAAATTTTATAAATTTTTGATACGGTATAAATCCCTATTTTAGGCACTTTAACTACTTTTCAAAAAAAATTGCCGAAAATCCTTGACAACTATAGGGTGAGTAGTGGTATACTTCCGCCATATTTTTTTAAGGAGCCTTACCATGTTGAAAGTTATCTCTGCTTTGTTGCTTGCAGCTATGTTCATCGGATGCAGCGAGTCTGCTACTACAGAAGCACCTGCTGCTACTGAAGAAGCTGCACCAGTAGCTGAAGAAGCTGCTGCACCTGCTGCTGAAGAAGCTGCACCTGCTGCTGACGCTGCTGCTGCTGACGCTGCTGCACCTGCTGCTGAAGCTGCACCTGCTGCTGACGCTGCTGCACCTGCTGCAACTCCAGCTAAATAAGTTTAACTTATTGGCTCGTTTCACACTTCGGTGTGAAACTTCTTTTTTCTTTCTTTCCTCTTTTAATCCTACTCAATAGAAATTCTGTTAAAATATCCTAAAATTAGTTTAGGAGAATTCTCAATGAAATCGTTTATAAGCATCGCCTGTGCCCTTTTGCTATTAGGATGCAGTAGTGAGCCGCAAAACAGTGAAACAACCCAAGAAGCAACACCGTCTCCCGTTACCGTAGAAAAAAACGTTACAGAAGCCCCCGCTGAGTCATCAGCCGCTCCATTACTGGCTCCTTCTGAAACTCAACCTACAGCTGCTCCTGCTGCTCCAATAGCCGCGCCTACGACATCCGTTGACGGAGCAGCTCTCTACGCTCAAAAATGTGCTTCATGCCATGGAGCAAAAGCGGAGAAAGCAGCGTTGAATAAATCACAAATTATTGCTAACTTCAGTGAGTCTCAAGTGAAAGAGGCTCTAAAAGGGTATCAAGCAGGAACCTACGGTAAAGAGATGAAAGCGCTCATGCAAGGACAAGCCAAAGCTCTTGATGACGCGCAAGTCGATGCGTTGGCTAAACACGTCTCGACCCTTTAATGCTCGCTTTTCGGTAACGCAAATTTCTGCGTTACCAACTCCCCTTCTTCGTTAAAAAAGAGATAGTAGAGTTTATCTTTTTTTACGCTCAACCCTGCAAGATAGCGCAATGCCAAATTCGCCTGCAATGAAGCGATATGCATCACAATCGGTGCGGCAATCCCGGCAGGGGTTTTGGAGGTGATTTTAAACACTTCGTTAAACGATGCCTCTTCAAAAAAACAGACCTGACCGTTAAACGCCTCTACGGAGCCATACACCCATGGTAATCCTTTAGACTTGGCATAGGTATTGATCGCACCGCGCGAGGGGAGATTATCGGTTGCATCGATGATGAGATCGACATCGATATTTTTTTGGGTGAACTCGTCAAAATTGCATACATGCGCCGTCGCTTTGACATACGGGCAACGCTCTTCTATGAGTGTGGCGCATACCTCTGCTTTGTATTTCTCCTCATCCCCCGATTTAAAAGCAATTTGGCGATGGATATTATGGAGGCTCACCGTATCAAAATCGATCATATGAATTTCGCCGATCCCCGATGCGCCCAGAGCGAACGCTAATGAGCTTCCCAATCCTCCGCTGCCGATTATAGCAATCTTCTTTGACTGAAGCGAACGCTGAGTCTCTTCACCCCACAATTGCACCTGTCGATGGAAATAGTGCATCATTTCATGACTCCTGAGGATAGTTTCAATAAGGGTATCATCGTTTTGGTAAACACAACGACTAAACCGACTCTGTTACTAAGGTTTCCTCGTGTTCATACGGGAGAACAATGACAAAACGTGCCCCTCTTCGGGTATTTTCAACCCAGATTTTGCCCCCGAAACTCTCTTCGATAATGTATTTGGACATATGCAATCCCAATCCTGTCCCATGTTCAGGATCTTTAGTCGTAAAATAGATATCGAAAATCTTCTCCATCACACTATCGGAGATTCCCCCCGCATTGTCTTCTACGCTCACCCGTAGGCCACCTTCATCGTGATCCTCGACAGTGACAATGATTTTACCGTGAGCAATTTTTTGTTCCACAATAGCATCATGGGCGTTTTTTAACAGATTCAATAACACCTGAATCATCTCATTTTTGGCAATATGCACTTTTCGATTTGTCGTAACGTTCAATTCGGTTTTTATTTTGGCGTATTTGAGGAAAACATCGCTCAGATTGAGTGCGTCTATAACCAATGTCCCTACATCTTCGAGCGATTTGGATTTATCGGTTTTATAAAAGTTTCTAAAATCGTCGATCGTTTTCGAGAGGTATTGAAGATGTTCATCTATCCGCTCATGGCTGTTATCGAAATAC
Source organism: uncultured Sulfuricurvum sp. (assembly GCA_964495485.1). Taxonomy (GTDB): domain Bacteria; phylum Campylobacterota; class Campylobacteria; order Campylobacterales; family Sulfurimonadaceae; genus Sulfuricurvum. The sequence continues at coordinate 12,036 of CAZBVJ010000001.1, read as the reverse complement.
GCTTCATCACAGGTTCCCAATTTTTGTTTAACATACATATCTTGGTTGATAAGTGCCAATGTATGAAGCGGCTGCCGCCATTGATGGGCGATCTGTTCAATCATCTCCCCCATTGCCGCGAGTCTGGATTGCTGTACAAACAATCTATCTTTGAGACGCGCTTCACTCAGAGCGACGGTTACTTTATCACTCAGCATATCATTGAGATGGTTCAGTTTTTCGATGTATTCACGCTGTAGCAGATAGACACGGTGTGCCAGTGCCAAAGAGAGAAAAATCATCTCTATCGCCGAGCCGATTTGCTGCACGTGATTGACCCCATAAAATGTGGGAACTAAATCAAATTTATTAAAGGCAAAAATGATCGTAGCGATCAAAAACGAACTCCAACCGGCAACATAAAAACGGGCGGCCCGATATTCATGCCGCATCACCCCTAAACCCGCAAGTAACAACACAAATGGCATTATTGAGGCCAAAGCTGCATTAATCGGTATTACCGTTCCATAAGGGAAAAGTGCGGAGACGACACTCATAACCGATGTCACACCCATCATGAAAAGAATCACTTTATCCATTCTTGGAGTGTACCGAGAAGTGTTGAGAAAGTGCCGACTGAAATAGAGTGCGAAAAATGAACTAAGAACAATAAAGACGCTCGATCCATACTCTATCATCCACCGATTGTCTCCCCAAAGGTACTTAATCCCCAATCCGTCAAACGAGAGCTGCCACAAGATAAAAGAAACCAAAAAGAGAAGATACCGGAGGTAGTTCAGATCATGTGTGTAGATAAATAAGACAATGTTGTAGAGGAGAATGATGATAAAAATTCCGTAATAGATTCCGACAAAAAAATTGTTTTGCTCAATTTCTGAAAAAAGATCTTCAGAGCTGAGGATAGAGAGGGGAAGTTGCATTGAACTTTGGGTTTTGACCCTCAATAAAAGGGTAGCATCATTGAGTGTGTTTAACGGTAGCTCAGAGATAAAATGGTGCGATAGTACCTCTCGGTCCTCAAAAGGTTGAGATGTCCCTAATCGCTCATATTTCACTATCGTACCGGATACGTCGATCAAATAGAGATCAACCGTCTCCAAAAGGGGATAATCGATCTTCATCCACCATTTTCGCGTTGGGCTCGGATGGAGATCAGCGAGATCGACTTTGAACCAATAAACCGATTTCGTAAATCCGAAGTTTGCAGTTCGCTCTTTCTCATAAGGGGTAAAGGGTGATATTTGAACGTCTTGAAGCGAACGGTTCCCCTCACGATCCTCCAAATAAGAGATTTTCCCCTTAATCGAGTGAAATTGTTCGTCTTGAACCCCTAGAGGAGCCCCCTGAAGTAGAGAAAAAAAGAGAAAACAAAATAAAAAAAGTGTTTTCACTCTATTTTCGTTTACGCAACGCCTCTTTGAACCCCCACCCTTTGCGTGATTCGGTGAGACTTTTTCGATCCAAATCGACAATAAGGAGCTCTTCGGTATTTCCAAGATCGGCTTCTATTTCCCCATCAGGGGTAAGAACCATCGAATCGCCGTAAAATTTCCAAGCATGTTTTTCATCGAAATATTCACCGACCCTATTGGCACGGAGGATATAGCAATTGTGGGTAAAAGCCCGCATTTTAAGCAACTCTCTCCAACGATTATGGGACTCAAACGTCGAAGCACTCGGAACCAATACCACATCAACTACTTTGGAGCTAACCGCTTCCCACATTGGGTCGAAATGGGTCTCAAAACCTCCCATGACGGCAAATTTAAATCCGCCGCATCCAAAAATCATCGGTGGCTTCACCGCTTCAATCGGATTGTTGAAAAATTTCTCTTCATTCCAGTGGGGATAATTGATCAAAAATTGCTGTGGATAGTAGGTGACGCTACGGGCATTCACCTTGGCAATCATTTTCGTGCACTCGTTCTTTTTCACCGTCACGATCGGAGCGACAAACGTCAAATCGTATTTTAACGCCAACGATTTTAACGCTTCAATCTGATGAGTACTCTGTTCCCGAATCATCGATACCGGCGTTTGTACAAGTTCTTTAAAAAAGGGGTTAAGGAGATATTCTCCCATCAAAACGAGCTTTACCCCTTTTTGATGAGCAACACGGGCATAATTTTCAAGTTTGTTATTCCCCATCCCGATGGATGGGAGTTGAAGAATCGCTACACGCATTAGTGCTCCTGATTTTTAATGATTTGTATCTGAAGTTCGGCATTTTGGAGCATCGTTTCCGCCATACGAAGCTCTTTCATCCCCTCTTCATACGCTTTGACACTTTCGTTCATCGCCAATGCGGGATCCATTAATTTCTCCAAAATCACTTTGGCATTGGAAATTTTGTTCTCAAAACTCTCTTCATTTTTCATAGTGCACTCCGAACATAATTCTCAATTTTATCAATTTCTACCAAAAAAGCATCATGCCCGTAGTCACTGTCAACATTAAAATAGTCACTGTTGGTTTTTCCAAGTTGCACCAAGGTATCATGAATCGATCTCATCTCACTCGGAAGAAAAAGAAGATCTTTTTCGAAACTGATTAAATAAAGCTCCGCATTGATTTTCGAAAACGCCTCTTCCATCGAATCAAACCCGCGTGAGAGATCGTAAATATTGATCGCTTTGGTAATGTAAAGGTACGAAAGAGGATCAAACCATTTGGTAAAATTGTATCCGTTATATTCCAGATACGATTCAATCTGAAATTTCCCGAACAACTCATACAGCCCGTCATTGCGTTTGTATTCGCGTCCGAATTTCCGTTCCATTGAATCGGGAGAGAGAAAGCTGATATGCCCTGCCATACGCCCTATCGCCATACCGCTGAGGCCGTTTTCACGAACAACAGCCGGATCGTAATAACCGTTTTTAAATTCGGGATCTTTGAGGATCGCCTCTTGCGCTACTTTGTTAAACGCGATTGCCCACGGCTGTGTTGCCGCCGTTGTCGCCATCGCAATGATTTTTTTGGCAAAATTGGGGAAAAAGACACCGAAAGCTAATGCCTGCATCCCCCCCATCGATCCGCCAATGATAGCATGGACCTGATGAATCCCTAAACGGTCAAACAATATCCGCTGCGCTTTAACCATATCCAAAATGGTGACGACTGGAAATTTATAACGATACTCATCCGTATACGGATAACGTGGAGACATCGGTCCAGTACTGCCGAAGCAACTTCCTATGACGTTGGTACAGATCACGAAAAATTTGTCGGTATCGACCGCTTTTCCCTGACCTATCAAGCCATCCCACCAGCCGGCTTTGTTATCCCCCTCATACGTCCCCGCCGCATGATGCGATCCGGTGAGGGCATGACAAATTACGATGACATTGTCTTTGGCTTCATTGAGCTCTCCGTATGTCTCATAGATAATGTCGTAGGGTTCCAAGATACGCCCGCTCTCCAAATAGAGCGGGTTGGTAAAATGTTCACTGGCGGTTTGAAGGTTTAACATAAAGCCCTTTTTATGCGTTTAACGCTGCTTTTAGATCATTGATCAGATCTTCGGATGCTTCCAGACCGATACTGAGACGGATAAGCCCTGATGGTACACCGCACGCTACCAGCTCTTCAGGGGAGAGTTGTTGATGGGTGGTCGATGCCGGATGGGTAATAATCGATTTGGAATCGCCGATATTCACGACAAGAGAGAAAAGTTTTGTCGCATCCACAATTCGTTTTGCACGCTCAAAACTCTCCACCTCAAAACTGAGCAATCCGCTTGACATCCCGTTTTGAAAATAGCGTTGTGCATTCGCATAGTTACTGTTGCTTTTTAGCCCGGGATAGTTTACTTTTTTGACTTTCGGATGAGACTCCAAAAACTCCGCAACCGCTTGGGCATTGCGTGAGTGTTCTCGCATACGAAGCGAGAGCGTTTCGATCCCTTGGATAAAGAGCCATGAGTTAAACGGCGATACGACCGCTCCCAAATCACGCAACAGTGAGAGACGTGCACGGAGGGTAAACAACGGCAACGGCACATCCACATAGACCAAACCGTGATAACTTTCATCCGCTTCGTTAAACTGAGGATAGCGAGCGTTACCTTTTATAAAATCGACTAATCCCTCGCGTTCTACCATGATCCCGCCGATGGCAAGCCCCTGCCCCGTCGTGTATTTACTCGCACTGTGAACAACGACATCCACACCGTGTTCTAACGGTCGGCACAATACCGGTGTCGCTACCGTGTTATCGACGATCGTGAGAATACCGTGTTTTTTGGCAATGGTTGTAATCGCGGCAATATCGGCTACATCAATACTCGGATTGGTCAACGTCTCGAAAAAAATCGCTTTGGTTTTGCCATCCACCAGTGCTTCAATCTCGCTAGGATTTTGGACATCGAAATAACGGGCTTCAATTCCAAACCGTTTGAGTGTGTACGACGCTTGGGTCAATGTCCCGCCGTAGAGTTGACGCGCACAAATGATGTTATCTCCCGCTTCCGCCGCATTAGCGATCGCATAAAAGATAGCCGCCATGCCGCTCGATGTCGCCAAACCGGCAGCACCCCCCTCGAGGGTGGCAAAACGTTTTTCAAAAACATCCGTCGTCGGATTATTCAGACGGGTATAGATGTTCCCGAGTTCTTTGAGGGCAAAAAGATTCGCCGCATGTTCGACATCTCGAAATTCGTATGCCGTCGTTTGATAGATGGGGACTGCCATCGTACTTTGGGTATCTTTATCGTAGCCAGCGTGTAATGCTTCTGTTTGAAGTTGCATATGTTATCCTTTCGGTTTTTGCGCTATTGTATCGAGAAAACTCATTTTGATCCTAGTTTTCCCAACAGTATAATGTCCATTAACTTAATAAGGAATCATACTATTAGACGTGATAATTCGGAGCCTCTTGGGTGATGATAACATCATGAACATGAGACTCTTTAAGACCTGCACTCGTGATCTCAACGAATTCTGCTTTATCCCAAAACACTTCGATGCTTTCACTTCCGCAATACCCCATAGAAGAGCGTAGTCCCCCCATCATTTGGTGCACTACCGCCGCAATACTTCCACGATACGGTACACGCCCCTCGATCCCTTCCGGAACCAATTTATCTGCTGCTGTCCCCTCTTGGAAATAACGATCGGTAGAACCTTTGGTCATCGCACCGATAGAGCCCATACCGCGGTATGATTTGTACTGACGCCCTTGGTACATGATCGTATCACCCGGAGATTCTTCCGTTCCGGCAAGGAGCGATCCCGCCATGATAACGCTTGCACCGACGGCTAACGCTTTAGCAATATCACCCGAATAACGGATTCCACCATCAGCAATAATAGGTACTCCATGTTTACGTCCTACTGCCGCGCACTCATCAATCGCCGAAATTTGGGGAACCCCGACACCGGCTACAATACGAGTAGTACAAATAGATCCCGGCCCGATACCCACTTTGACCCCATCTGCACCTGCATCAATCAATGCTTGTGTCGCTTCGCCCGTTGCCACGTTTCCGGCAATAATATCAACCACCATCTCTTTTTTAATTGCTTTGACGGTATCGATAATCCCTTTGGAATGACCATGAGCCGAATCCAAAACCAACACGTCTACACCGGCATCGACGAGAGCTTTAGCGCGATCAAGCTGTCCTACACCGATCGCAGCACCGACGCGGAGACGACCGAAATCGTCTTTATTCGCATGAGGATATTCAATCCGTTTTTTAATATCTTTGATCGTGATGAGCCCTTTCAAAAAGCCGTTTTCATCGATAATCGGCAGCTTTTCGATTTTGTTTTTGTGCATCACCTGCTCTGCTTCTTCGAGGGTAATCCCCGCTTTAGCCGTTACAAGTGGCATCGGTGTCATCACATCTTTGGCCAGTTTTTTCAAATCTTTTTCAAAACGCATATCACGATTGGTCAAAATCCCCAAAAGTTTATTGTGACCGTCAACCACCGGTACACCGGAAATTTTGAATTCACTCATCAACTGCTCTGCATCCGCGAGCGTAGCATCCGGTTGAACGTAAATCGGATCGATGATGATACCGCTTTCTGATTTTTTGACTTTTTTAACCTGTTTTACCTGAGTTTCAATATCCATATTTTTATGGATAATCCCGATTCCCCCCAAATGTGCCATCGCGATTGCCGCACGGTATTCGGTAACCGTATCCATCGCCGCTGAAACCATCGGGATATTAAGTGGGATATTACGGGTCAACATTGTTTTTAAACTCACCTCTTTCGGGAGCACTTCAGAGTATTTAGGGATGAGCAATACATCTTCAAATGTCAAAGCACGTTTACGAATATTCATTTTTTATCCTTTTAGTTTGGTTTCAAGGCTCAATGCCCCGTTAAATAAAGTTTGCTCCGCATAAGGAGCGGCTATAAGTTGAAGTCCGACCGGCATACCGTTCGATGCGGTATCCACCGGAAGCGAAATCGCCGGAAGACCCGCGAGATTGACCGAAATGGTATAAATATCACTCAAATACATCTCTAACGGATCGCTCAGAGCACCAAATTCGTAGGCTGTACGAGGTGCAACAGGGCTCAAAATAAGATCAACCTCTTCAAAAATCTTATTATACTCCTCTTGGATCAATCGACGTACTTTTTGAGCTTTGACATAATAGGCATCGTAGTACCCCGATGAAAGGACGAAGTTCCCCAGCATAATACGGCGCTGCACTTCCGCACCGAATCCTTTGGAACGTGTTTGCAAAAACGTATCTTTGAGATTTTCACCATCTACACGGTTACCGTAGCGGATACCATCGTATCGGGCAAGGTTTGTTGTCGCTTCCGCCGTTGCCGTGATGTAGTACGCCGAAATGTCGTATTTCGGATCCATCAGAGCCTTTTCGACGATGGTGTGTCCAGCACTTTTAAGCGCTTCGATCGCTTTGGTGTACGCGTTGCGGACATCTTCGGAAGCGTCTTTGACGTAATCGGGGACGATAGCAATGGTGAGTTTCACATTCGCATCGAGTTTGTCACTCACGGCTCCATCATTACGCTCAGCACTCGTAGAGTCTTTGGGATCGTACCCTTGGATGATATCGTACAAAATCGCCGCATCTTCGACGTTTTGGGTCATCGGTCCGATCTGATCGAGTGAGCTGGCATACGCCCCCAAACCATAACGGCTGACACGGCCGTATGTCGGTTTCATCCCGACGATTCCGCAAAATGCCGCCGGCTGGCGAATCGATCCACCGGTATCACTGCCCAGCGCCGCTACCGCTAGTCCTGCCGCCACTGCCGCAGCCGATCCTCCCGAGCTTCCACCCGGAACACAGTTAGGATTGCATGGGTTTAGAGTTTTACCATAACAGCTGCTCTCGGTCGTCGAGCCCATCGCGAATTCATCCATGTTGGTACGCCCAAACGGTGACATATTCGCGGCAAGAAGTTTTTCAATAACCGTTGCATTATAAGGGGCAATGTAACCTTTGAGGATATTTGAACCCGAGGTGACCGACCATCCGGTAACTTGGATGTTGTCTTTGATCGCAATCGGAATCCCCTCACCGACGTTGAGGACATCGATGTAGGCGTTGAGTTCAGGATTGGCGGCAATCTTGGCTTTCAACTCCTCTTTAAGGGCAACAAGTTCTTCTTTTGAGAGTTTGAGAGCCTCTTTGAGTGTGATCATACACTCTCCTTTCTACGTTTTGCTTGTTTAACCATCATCATGCCCAAGGCGATAACGATAAAAATAACTCCAACCGTTTCGGCTACAAAGCTAAGCGGTACGGACTGTGTCACATCGATCATTGCTCAACAACCGATGCACAACGCGGACAGAGTGTCTCTTCGTTTTCGCTGTGATATTTCCAACAACGGGGACATTTTGCTTTCGACGCGAGGGCAATATTATATTTCCATCCATCCAGTTCAAACGTTCCCAAAACATCTTTGAGTTCGCATGCACACCATTTTGAGATGACCAGATACTCTTCAATATCTTTTTTCTCAAACGTATGCGGCATGTTTGTCGAGATAACCAATTCGAGAGTATTTTTAATCACTTTCTCTTTTTTGAGTCCGTCCACAATTTCGTTAAATGCGATACGAATCGCTTTCGCACGCTCTTCAGCCCAAAGAGTTTCTACCGGTTCAATAGAAGTATAGGTCATATCAAAAATATCGCTTGCAGATCCTTTGATTACCGCAGGGGCATTTTCGAAAATCTCATCGGCGGTGTAGGTCAAAATCGGCGCGATAAGACCCAACATCGATTTTGCGATAATCGCCATCGCACTTTGCGTCGAGCGGCGTTCTGCTGATGCAGCCGCATCACAGTACATCCGATCTTTCGTAATATCGATATAGATACCGCTGAGTTCATTAACGATAAAATAGTTCAAACCGCTCATCCCGTGGACGAAATTGTACTCACCGAACAAACGATGGGTCTCATCAAATACCTCTTTGGCTTTGGCAACGATCCATTTATCGATTTCACCCATTTCGCTGTACGGTACGATCTCCTCCAACCCATCGAGGTTGGCGAGCATGATACGGAACGTATTGCGCAATTTGCGGTACTGTTCGGCAATCTGTTTGAGGATATTGTCCGAAATTTTCAAATCCCCCTGATAATCGCTCATCGCGACCCACAGACGGAGGATTTCACTACCGTACTGGCTGAGTACTTTTTCCGGTGCGACGACGTTCCCTTTGGATTTGGACATCTTCTCACCCTTCTCATCGACCGTAAAGCCGTGGGTAAGGAGCGCTTTGTACGGAGCAACATGTTCCACCGCCGTACTCAAAAAGAGGGAGCTTTGGAACCATCCTCGGTGTTGATCAGACCCTTCGATGTACAAATCGGCAGGATATTGCCCGGCATCGTAATTGCGTGATTTGAGAACCGCATTCCATGTTGAACCGCTGTCAAACCATACGTCGAGAATATCGGAGACTTTTTCGAGTTCGTCCGCTTTGTATCCCGATCCCGGATAGAGGAGTTCTTCGATGGACATCGAGTACCATGCATCCGAACTGTGCATCTCAAAAATCATCGCGATGTAGTTCAATACTTTCTCATCGAGGATCACTTCGCCGGTCGCTTTCACACGGAAAAATGCGATCGGAACCCCCCAATCACGCTGACGGGAAATACACCAGTCAGGGCGGTTTTCAACCATCGATCCCAAACGGTTACGTCCGGTTTCAGGGTAAAATGCCGTTTTCGCCACTTCGTCTTTGGCAATTTCACGCAATGTTTTCATCTCACCGTCCGGCGTTCCGTCAACACTGATAAACCACTGTTTCGTCGCACGGAAAATGAGCGGAGTATGGCTTCTCCAGCAGTGTGGATAGGAGTGTCGGAATTTAGAAACTTTGAGCGCTTTATCCCCCAACAACGAGATAATCGGCTCGTTGGCTTTGAAAATATGCATCCCGACAAATGCTTCGGCATCAGGGAGAAGATTTTCACGGATAACCGTGTTGTCATAACACCCTGTCTCATCCACCGGCATAACAACATCGAGGTTATAGCGAAGACCGATACGGTAGTCGTCTTCCCCATGCCCCGGAGCGGTATGGACACACCCTGAACCGTTCTCCATCAAAACATGTTCACCCAAAACCAGATGCGAAGAGCGTCCGTTTAGCGGGTTGATCGCATAAAGATTCTCAAACTTTTTCGCTTCGATTTTTTGAACGACGGTTCCGCTGAATACACCCTCTTCGATAAGGGCGTTGTACCGTTTTTCGGCAACAATATACCCATCGCTAGTGCGGACATACACCTCATCAGGGTTCAGTGAAATCCCCGTATTGGCCGGCAAGGTCCACGGAGTGGTCGTCCAGATGACTACCGCAGCATTCCCTTCGATTCCGGCACGCACTTTGGCTTCATTGCTCAGTTCAAACGCCACATAAATCGAGTAGTCCTCTTTGTCTTCATATTCGACTTCGGCTTCAGCCAATGCCGTACGTTCCGCCCAGCTCCAATAGACCGGTTTGGAACGCTCGATCAATAGCCCTTTTTTCGCTACCGAACAGAGAGTACGATAGATGTTCGCTTCAAATTTTGAGTCCATCGTCAAGTACGGGTTATCCCAATCAGCGACGACGCCCAGTTTTTTAAACTCATCACGCTGAATGTTGACGAACTCATCCGCATGAGCGCGACAGAGGCGGCGTACTTCAGCGGTAGAGAGTTCCTCTTTTTTCTGTTTGCCGCCCAATTTTTTCTCAACCTGCTGCTCAATCGGCAACCCGTGACAATCCCATCCTGGGGTAAAACGGACCGATTTCCCGTTGAAATAGTGGTATTTGACCACAATATCTTTGAGAATTTTATTGAGTGCATGTCCGATGTGGGTATGCCCGTTGGCATACGGAGGGCCGTCATGCAATGTAAAACTTTGCGCTCCGCTCCGATTGGCTTTCATACGGCCATAGACATCTTTGGCAATCCATGACGCATAGCGTGTCGGTTCGTTTTGAACCAAATTTCCGCGCATCGGAAATTCGGTTTGAGGTAGAAGGAGGGTCTCTTTATAATCCATCTGTTACCTTATATAAAAAGTGGTGCATTATAGCTTCAAGGGGTTTAAATTTTGCTGTCACGAGGGGTAGCTGTGCTATACTATCCCAAATTTTTACTTGGGAAAACCATGAAACGTGATGTTATTTTCGTAGGGAATCGGCTGATTTTAAATGAAGCGTATGAGCGGTATATCCTCCGAAGTATCAAAAATCATCTCACTTCGATCGACTCCATCAGCTATTTTGAAGAATCGGACAAAGGGTTATTCTTACATCTGGAAGCCCTCCTTAAAAACGACTCAAAACTTATCATCGTCACCACCAAAAACACCTTTACGATCGTTGGGAAACTTCTCAGTACCGTTACGGCCGATAATCAGGTTTTAAAAGAGCAGATGCTTATCCCCTCCCGTGCCAGCGTTTTGGAAAACGGAAGCTACCTGCTCACCCACAACAACTCCGAAGTGAATGTTCTTTTGGCAACCGAGGGGAAAAAGCTCCCTCCCATTCTCATAGACGATGAAACAAGAATAGCGACTATCCATCTTTTCAACGAAGAGTTGATCAATGCCCAAACGCTTCTTGAGCCGTTAGCCCAAAATTTTGATGTCAAACTCGAATTCAGCGAGCTGGTAGAGGGGTGGTTAAAAATCCGTATCCATACCCGTAAACACGGAAATTTATCCCAATTCATCGCTTCGACACGAGGATTAATGCACCACAAAGTGATTGCGGCGAGCAATATCGCGGCATTTATTATCGAACGGCTTACTACCCACCAGAAAAAACTCTCCTTTGCCGAAAGTTGCAGCGGCGGGCTACTTGCCCATTTTTTCACTTCCCAAAGCGGAGCCTCCTCGATCTTTGAGGGTTCTCTTATCACCTACTCCAATACTCTCAAAGCCAACTGGCTTGCCGTAGACGACGACGCTATCGAAGCCTTTGGTGCCGTCAGTGCCGAAGTAGTAGTTGAAATGTCGGAGGGGGCAATGAACGTCAGTTTCGCTGATTACTCCCTCTCGATCAGCGGCGTAGCCGGTCCCACAGGCGGATCGGAAGCCAAACCGGTGGGGACCGTATACATCAGTGCACGAAGCAAAACGGCGGTTCATACCGAACGCTACCACTTCGAAGGGGATCGCAATTACATCCAGGATCAGAGCGTCCTCATGGCGGTTAAAATGCTTCTCAACATCGACCGAGAACTTTTTTTTAGCTAATTAATGATTTTTCCTTGACAAAATCAGTTCTTTCCCCTATAATTTCGCCCTCACAATCGCCGATTCGGTTGGTTGCAGAGGTCTCGTTAGCTCAGCCGGTAGAGCATCTCACTTTTAATGAGGGGGTCGATGGTTCGAATCCATCACGGGACACCAGTGTAACGTCATTGACCCTTTCGTCTAGTGGCCAAGGACACTATCACTTCATGGTAGGAACAGAGGTTCAAATCCTTTAGGGGTCGCCACTTGTTCGAGTTTTTTTGATTTTTCGGGAGTTTAGCTCAGTTGGTAGAGCGCTACCCTTACAAGGTAGATGTCACAAG